>CAWHZA010000020.1:0-161720 GCA_963833665.1 uncultured Alphaproteobacteria bacterium
CATCTAGATTTCTCTTGTGCGTTCGTGAAACCATGCATTCTAGTGAATTATTCTATCATCGTGCGCTCGCTTTGTCGCGCCTGGTCTTCTGCGGAAGGAATTGCGACGCCCGAGATAGGTTCGACCCAGACCAGATGATCGTGCACTTCTTTCACGCCCGTAACATTCTCGGCGGCGACGATGCATGCTTTGCGTTCGTGTTCGTCTAGTATCGTGCCCCACAATTCCGCGATGCCGCTCTTGACGACGACATTCACCTGACGTGCCCAGGGCTGCTTGCCGATGGTTTCCAGCACCTGGCTGCGGATCGCCGCGTCATCGCCGGCCAGCGCTTGCGTATCGCGCGCAAGACGCAGCGCCGCGTCGACGAGGTTGGCGCGGCTGACTATGCCGACGAGCCGTCCGTCGCGTATCACTGGGAGCCGCTTGACGCGGCCCCGCTCCATAAGCTCGACGACAGTTTGCAGCAAATCGTCATCGGTGACGCAGATGGGATCGGCCGTCATGATCTCACTCACCTTCCGGCCGAAGGCATGTACGTACTCATTGGCAAGTCGGCCGGGTCCGAGCAGGAATTCGAGCCATTTTGGCCGCGAACGTTGCGTGCCGAGTTCGCCGCGCCGGAGGAAATCTCCCTCGGTCACCACACCGACGAGATTGCCACCGGCATCGACGACGGGAAGACCGCTGATCCTGTTCTGCAGCATCAAACCCGCGGCTGCGAGGATCAAATCGCCGACGGTCACGCAAATCACTTTCCGGGTCATGACATCACGGACCTGCATGGTCGTTCGCCTTGCGCTTTGATCAGTATCGTGTGAGACGCAGTTGATCGACTTACCCATTCAAACAATTCAGGGCGGACCGATCGCGCACTACGATATGACGCGAGGTCGGCACTTCTATTGCAGCACAGCTTTCCAAGGACGTGAGTGTGCGCGAGACGGTCTCGATCGTCAGCCCCAGATAGTCGGCAATATCTTGGCGCGACATGGGCAGCTCGATCGCGTTTCCTGCCGCAGCGCGCTCCGACATTTCTACGAGGAAGCTCGCGACGCGCTCCTGCGCGCTCTTCACCAGCAAAAGGATTCGTTCATGCATGCGCCGCAGCTCGCGAGTGGTGAGAGCGAAGAGTTCGCGACCGACGGCGGCATCACGATCGGCAAGCGCCGTCAGCATGCTGCGCTTGACCACGAGGATTTTCGCATCGGCAATTGCCTCGGCCGAAAAGATGTGCTCTTCGTTGAACTGCAGCCCGAAGACGTCGCCGGGGAGATAAAACCCGCAGATCTGGCGGCGCCCATCGCTGAGAATCTTGTAGGTGCGCACGCTGCCGCGGATGACCTTGTAGATATAGTCAGCCGGTTCGTCTTCGCCAAAGATTTCCGTGTTCCGCTTGTACGATAGGACAGCTCCCATGAGATGCATGGTTTCGAGAAGCGGGTTGTTGATATCCCTTGACCCATGCTGTTCGCGGCCTGCTGCACGGGGGCTTCGGGAAGTAGATGGCGTGACGCGAATAGCGGTTTGGGTGAGCATGGCTCTTTCCTCCGGCGTTGTCGGGAGGTAGTGGTACGCGTGGACCAGCAAGGAAAAAATTCAGATAATCTCCGTAAGGGCTATTCCGGAGGGCAATGAGGGCTGGTCTAGTTGGGGACGAAACGGCGAAACCTCAACGATTCCGACGGCTTTGGCGATGACGACAGCCCTGCCCCATTCACGGTCGGACGCCCCCAAAATGGGGTGGCAGCTACTGGCTTGGCGCGCCTAACGCTTGATCCGCACGCCTTACGGGATTGCGGTGTTGGCGACTGCGATTGCCGGGGGGATTCGTTTCTCTCTGGACACGATCCTCCCAGGCCAGGCTTCCCACATCTTCTTCGTCCCCGCCATTCTTATTGCTTCAGCGCTCGGCGGATGGGGCCCCGGCATTCTCGCCACCATCCTTGGCTTGTTCCTCGGTGTATATTTCGTTGCTGAGTCTCGAGCGATGTTGCCTGGAGACATGATCACTGCCTTCGCTTTCGCTGGCGTCGGCGTGGGCGCCTCATGGCGCGGCGAACTCTTGCGCCGCTCGCGTCGCGCTGCGGCCGTGAGCGCTGAGGAGGCGTTGGCGCGAGAAGCGCACGTCAAATCCATCCTCGATACCATTCCGGACGCCATGATCGTGATCGATGAGAGGGGCGTCGTTTCGTGCGCCCGCACGTCAGATAGTTCACCATTGTGGGTGAAAAGTTCAGATGGAGCATCGTATGCAAACGCCGCCTGAGATCGAATTTCAAGAGATGGCTGGATCCGCCCAAATCGAAGATGTCATTGAAAAACATATTGCCGAACTCGAGCAGCGCTGGGGCCGTATAACCGCGTGCAGCATTGTGCTGAAAGGGCCCGGTCCTTGTGATCGCAAGGGCGGACTTTACGAGGTCCATATCCGGCTCGCCCTGCCTGACGGCCGCGAGGTGAATGTGGAAAGGACGCCGCCGGCGGATGAGCGCCACGCCGACCCAGATTTTGCGCTCAACAACGCGTTCAAACGCGCCCGCCGGCAACTGCAGGACAAGCTTCGCCGTACGCAAGGTCAGGCGAAGCATCACGAACGCGCACCCGCCGCTACGGTCGCGCGGCTTGATCCATCCGGCGAGTTTGGTTTTCTCGAGACCGACGATGGACAAGAACTCTACTTCCACCGCAACAGCGTGCTCGACGACGCGTTTTTCCACCTGGAGGTTGGCTCGCGCGTGACGTTCGCCGACGAAGCCGGAGACAAGGGCGCGCAAGCGACGACCGTAAGGTTGCTCGGCAAACATGAGCTCCGAGTTTGAGCGGCGCGGTCGCCAATCGGCGGAGACGACGCATTCTCACTTTCTTTCCAGAAATCGATGCGCCTTTTTTGCGAATAGCCGGCACCGCCGCCTCGGCAAGCCCCGCCAGCAGCCAAGGCAGGAATGCCCGGAGCGACACGAAGTGTTCCCTCACGTCGATGCTGCCGTAGACTGCTTGGCCAAGCACGTTCACACGAAAGTTCAGGTGGTAACCAGTCCAGGTCTCTTCCTGCATGGCGAATAGAAAACCGTAGTTCGCTTTGATGCTCTCAAGGCCTGATTTCACGCGACGAAGCGCTTCCCACCTGCTGAGGCGATGCGGAACCGAAACCACCAGCGGTGGGGAAGCCGAAGTACCGGGGTTGGCGAAACCAGTCGCAGCCGAGGCCAGTTCGCCTGCGAGAAGAAGACAAACGGCGGCCGAGAGGCCGATGATGATGGCGCGCACGATGCGAGTTTGCAGGGCCGAATGACGCATCAGGTAAACCCGTTCACCATCGCGAGCAAAGGATGGCCGCCTTTTTCAGGTCCACGCTGCTCTCAAGCGAACGTGAACGCCTCGACAAAGTCGATACAATCCATTGGGCAAAATCGCAAATTTAATCAAGACCGCGGATCAGTTTGGCTTCGAGATAGTGAACTGCACCGTCCAGCGTGACCAGCTTGGGGCGCCAAGGCGATGATGGATCGCGGTGACGAAATTGAGAAAATCCATGGAATCGATGTCGAGCGCTTCCCGCAGATCTGCGTCGGCATCGATGGTTTTTAGGTCGATTTCAGGAGCGATGTTCCCGAGTTCTTCCCGCAAAACGACAGCGACGTCAATATTGCTCATAGCTTGTCAGCCTCCTGCAACAGCTTGCCGATTTCGGCAAGGAACAGTGCACCGGCGTGGCCGTCGCTCGCCCGGTGATCTGCCGCAAGCGTGACGGTAACGACGTAGCGCGGCACGACTTGGTGCTCGACGACCCACGGGCGGACCACGACCTTGCCGAAGCCGACGATCGCGACTTGCGGCGGATAGATGACCGTGCAGCGAAGCTAGCTGCCATTCCAGCGGGTGAGAGTCCCGCCAACAGAGGAGTCCAGTCGCTGTTGTAGTTATATCCAGCAACGGGGAGGAAGACCGATCCGTTGAAAGCCTGGAAGTAAAAGTCCCCGGTGGCTGGGGAAGTATCCCAGTCTGATCCGTACAGGGGGGCAAGCAACCTGGCAGGCTGTAGCGGAAGCGAACCAGTGAAGCCACGAAATCGACCGCCCGCGTGGAACGGATTGCGGGAGTGTTGGGAGTGCCGAGCCGGTGGTCATTCGGCGAAGGCCAATGTCGGCATCGAAGTTCTGGAAAATATCGATGTCGGGCTCTCCGTGGTCGGAGAGGGCGGCATGTCAGGAAGGAATGAGCAGCGAAAGCTCGGAACCACTCGCGGGTCGCCTAGGCGCTCCCGCACAGCGAAGGCATCGCGTATAAGCCGCCATGCGGTGAAATCGGGATGCGCCCGCGAGTGGGGCGGATGAGGCCGATTAAGTGATGACGGACCGGGACAGAATAACCCGGACCCGAGCGAGGGCCTCTGGGGCGGTGGGGTAGTCGCCCACCATGGCGGTGCGTTATCGAGTCCTTGACCCGGCGCAGTACGGGAAAATCGACGTGACCACGAGACGCACGAAGGGCGGACGCAAACTGGATGTCAGACGGCGCATGCCGGGAGCAGGCTTAAGCCGCTGATCACTCAGGAAGGCGCCGCTTGGAAAGCCAGCCTTGCAGCCGTACTGGGGAAAACTCACCGTAC
This sequence comes from uncultured Alphaproteobacteria bacterium, assembly GCA_963833665.1. Lineage (GTDB taxonomy): Bacteria > Pseudomonadota > Alphaproteobacteria > Rhizobiales > Xanthobacteraceae > BOG-931. Next base: position 4,613 of record CAWHZA010000020.1, read on the forward strand.
GGAATGATAGGGGGGATCGAGGAAACGTCGGCATCATCCGAAGCCCGATCCGCGCCTCGATCCTACCCGACCCATAGAGCGCTTCTACCCGCGCTCACCCAGGCTGGAGACGGTAATTGTCGCGTCCGTCATTTCCGAGCTGCGGATACGGCCGCTGCGCACGCGTTTGATCAGATCGCGCATGCGCGCCATCAATTCATCAAGCGTGAGCTGATCGCTGTTGTGGATCGCCGGAGTGGCAGGCCGCCGCCACGAATGGCAGCGGCCACTCCGGCGTGGACGTCCGAAGATGACTTGAATTGCCCGTTCTGAAAAAATCCGTTGAACGGCGGAAACCGGTGCGCAGACAGGGCGACGGCCTTCACGGCAACGGCGCCCATGAGCAGCCGATTTTCGGGCGGCCGTCCGGCATTGACGCGCGAGAGGAACTCCTCACATCCCGTCACATCGACCTGATGATCAAGGTAATAATGCGGTATTTCACGCTTGGACCGTGCCATCGCGGCCGCGATCGCGGCGCGCATCGCCATCAGGTCGGACCGCTATTTGCGCACCGGAGAGCGCAAGATAATTGGCGTTGGCCGCATCGTCGTCGGCGAGCGCGAGGATCATTCGACATTTCCCCTTGAGATCAGCGTCGGCGAGGTGCGCACGCGCAATCAACGCTGCTAAACGGCAAGGCCGGGAAGGCCGAGCACAAAATCCGGAACGCGCTTGACAAATGACAATGAGAGCGAGAGGTGTGCCGGCAAACCGAGCATTTGGCCGACCAGAATGTAGCCTCCTTCCTGAACGCCCCAGCTTCCGGGAACGAAAAATGCCGCGATGCTGATCGTCGTACCCAGGCTTTCGAGGATTACGGCCTGTTCGAGCAACAGCGGCTTTCCGAGGAAATAGAATGTGAGCAGAACTTCCAGGGTGCCGAACGCCCAAGCAAGAGCATGTACGAGCAAGGCGATCAGCACATACCGGGGCCGACGCCAGATTTCGTCGATGGCCGTCTGATACCCGGCAACGCCTTTGTGGGCTTTCGACGCCATCCGCGCCACCAGTGCCGCCAACACCAGCTCAATGGCGCGAGCGCCCTTATGGCGTTGCACGACATAAAAAGCGCCAAGCACGATGCAGGCTGCTGCCGCCCCCAACAGAACTGGCGGCAGGATAGTCGAGGGCCCTACAATTCGCGCTAAGAGCGTGGCGCCGAATAGGGCAAACAGCGCCTGGGCGATCGTCTGTAGGAAAACATCGGCGACCAGACCCGCCGTTGCCATGGAGCCCGATGGCCCCCAAAAAGACAGCATGCGCGCACTGACCAGTCCGCCACCGATGTACGCCACCGGCAACGTGACATCGATGGCCTCGCGTATCCAACGCAAGAGGATGAAGATGCGGCTAGGGACGTTACTGAGCTCCGCCAGCAATCTGGCCCAGGCCAGACCGTTGGTTGCGATCACAATGGCGCGTACCGTCACGATGGCTGCTATGCCCCACCCGATCTCAGCGAAGCTGTGAAAAATAGCGGCCAAGGTCGCGGCCGAGACTAGCCATGCGGTCAGCCCCAGACCAATTGACAAGGCGAGGAACGGGAGGAGCTTCGAGATCATTCTGTTCAAATAACCGGCCGTGCGAGTGTGTGTTTATAATGCCCGGTTTGGCGACCGGCACCAGGCTGGCCTATGTCGCCCGCCCGATGATCGTCAACTTACCGGAAATCATCAGCTCCGGCACGGCAGCGCGTTTCACGAACTCATACCACTCGTCCAGCTCCTTCGGGTCAATATCGAGCCTTGCCGCTCGGGTTAAGCAGAACTTGTGCTAATCGATCGCCCTCCACATCGACGGCGCCCAGATCAAGCTCAAGAGGGGCCGCCCGGCGGGGACGATCAAACTTAGGTACCGACTAGATCGGTACACCGCGCATTCCTTTCGGCCACGTGGTCGGCTCGATAATGGACGATGATCCGCTCAATTGGCTTCCACCTGCAATTGGCCTTATCCTTTGTTTCATGCTGGTCGAGAAGCGGATACACGATCCGGCGCCGAGGTCAGTTCCAACCTCTTCACCTTCGCTCGCCGATAAGATCGAATTCCTGCAGTGCGGCGACGCTTACCGGCCGCCGGTTTCGGAAGTCACGTGGCACGAGACGCACATGTCGCAGGTCTTTCTTGCCGGCAATCGGGCCTACAAGCTGAAAAAGCCAGTCCGATTTCCATACCTTGATTTCTCGACCCTCGCCCGCCGCGAGGCGGCGTGCCGTGCCGAGCTCAGACTCAACCGCCGCCTCGCCCCGGACGTGTACCGCGACGTGGTCCCGCTGGTGCATTCGGCGACCGGCCTCTCGATCGGCGGTAGCGGCGATATCGTGGACTGGCTCGTCGTCATGGATCGCCTCGACGAGCGACTGATGCTGGATCGCGTGATTGCTGAGGGGCGCCTACATCGCTGGCACCTTGACCGGCTTGCTGCAGTTCTCATCCAGTTTTATCGGCGTACCAGCGCGGTGCTTGTGTCGCCTGCGGTGCAGGCCGCGGACTTCTGGCGCAACCTTGCCTACAACCGTCGCATCCTGCTCGATGCGCGTTATCGGCTTCCCTCGGGGTTGGTCCACTACGTCGACGCCGTGCAGCGCCGGTTCCTGGCCGAGCGCGCCAAGGATCTGGCCGAACGCGTGCGGACGCGGCGCATCGTCGATGGCCACGGCGATTTGCGCCCCGAGCACATCTGTCTCGGTGATCCGGTCCGCATCATCGACTGCCTGGAATTCAATGCGCGCCTGAGAATGGTGGATCCATTCGACGAAATCGCGTTCCTCTGCCTCGAATGCGAACGGCTCGGCGCAGCGTGGGCGGGCGAATATCTGCGCCGCCGCATCATGCACGCGCTCCATGACGGTCATGCCGAAGAGCTTTTCATCTTCTATCGCTGCCATCGCGCCACGCTGCGGGCCCGGCTCGCCGTCGCGCATCTGCTGGAACCTTATCCGCGCACGCCCGAGAAATGGGAACCGATGGCGCGCACTTACCTGAAGCTTGCAGCCGTGGATGCCGTGCGGCTTGAAAGAGCGCTCAGAAGACCAGCAGGTCGGTGAGGGTGTCTCCGCCGTGAAGGCGACGAATGCACTCGGCAAACAGCGGCGCCACGGCGAGGACGTCGACCTTGCTGCGGGCTGCTTCAGCCCTGAGGCGGAATGAAGCGACCGCATCGGTCACCACGATCCGCTCAATCGCTGGATCCATGATCGCAGCTTCGGCGCCCGGCATGAATAAACCGTGGGTCACGAATGCCAGAACCCGTTTAGCTCCCGCGTTGCGTGCGGCCCTGGCGGCGCGCACGAGCGTGCCGCCCGTGCTGATGATGTCGTCAATGACCAGGGCAGTTGCCCCGTCCACGTCGCCGACAAACAGGTCGCCGGAAACAATACCGGCGCTGCGGCGCTTGTCGGCGAAGGCTTTGCTGACAGGTCGGCCAAGCGCCTTCTCCACTGCCTCTCGAAACACGTCGGCACGCTTGGTGCCCCCCGGATCGGGAGAGACGACGCACAGCCTCTCCTCCGCCAGGCCTTTGACAAAGTCGATGAAGAGCGGCGCAGCGGTGAGCGCTGTCGTGGGACAGCGGAAGGCGTTTTCGAAGGCGGCCGGATTGTGCACATCGAGAGTGACGATGGCGTCGGTGCCCACGGCTTCAAACAGGCTTGCGAGGTAACGTGTTGTCACCGGATCGCCGGGCTTGGTGCGCCGATCTTTGCGCGCATAGCACAGATAGGGCGCGAGTACGGTGACGCGCGCGGCGCCACCGTCCTTGAGCGCGGCGATGAAAAACAGCAGCTTGCACAGCTTGTCGTTTGCGCTCTGCTCGGCCTCGCCGTGAAGGCTCTGCAGCACGAACACGTCCGCGCCGCGCACAGTTTCGAGCGGACGTATTTTGTGCTCGCCATCCTCAAATTCCCGCTCCTCGTGCGCTGCCAAAGGGCGATCAAGTGCAGCGGCGACCGCCGCGCCGAGCTTGGCGGTCGCGTGCAACGCAAAGAGGCACGGAGATTGCTCTGTCATAGGTCATATTGCCGTTCGCCGCTGCGCCGCAGCGCGCATCTGCTGGAGCGCGTGCAACAATGCCCCCCTCGGGTCGGCTCCGCTTCCGCCCTCGCCCAATGCGGAGGCTGGGCGAACGAGGGACCCGAAAAACCGGGTGGCCCGCCGAGCCTCCGGTTCGGAAGGAATTCGGTGCCAATCTGATGGCCGAGCCCGCGCGAACCGCAGTGGATGCTCATGACGACGTCGTCAAGCGAAAGTTGGAATGCTTTCGCGGTCATGGCGTCGAAAATCTCGGTTACGACCTGGACCTCAAGGTAGTGATTGCCCGAACCGAGCGTGCCCATCTCGCGCCGCTGTCGCTCCTTGGCGCGCTCGGAAACGTATTCAGGCAGGGCACCAATCATCCTTCCGGCTTCCTCGATGCGCGCAAGATCGCGAGCCTCGCCCCACCCGCGCTCGACGGCCCAACAGGCGCCTCCGGCCAGCATCGCCTCCATATCGGTCACATCGAGGATATTCGCACCCTTGCTGCCGACGCCGGCCGGTATTTGGCGAAACAGCGCTTCGGCCAGCACTTTCTGCTGCGGAAGAACGGCGGAAACCGTTAGGCCGGTCAGCATCGTCCGGACGCCGCAGGAGATATCGAAACCGACCCCGCCGGCCGAGACCACGCCGCCTTCATCGGGATCAAAAGCCGCCACTCCGCCGATCGGAAAACCGTAGCCCCACTGGGCATCCGGCATCACATACGATGCTTGAGCGATCCCCGGCAGGGTCGCGACATTGGCGGCCTGCTCGTAAACCTTGTCATCCATCTCGCGGATCAAGTGTTCATCGGCATAGATGACTGCCAGCACGCGCATCGCGCCGTGCGGCTCAATGCGCCAAGTGGTTGCGTCGAGACGGGTAAGGCGGTTCGTATCCATTGTCGGGTCCCCCTATACGTCAACGACGCAAGCCGCCGACCAGCCCCCCATCGCTGTCTTGTGCTACGCGTAACGCCGTATAGGTCGCGCCCTTCGGTTCGCAGGCGGGCGCATGCCGCGCCACATCGACAGCTTCACCCGAGAGCGTCGCCTGCAGCCGGGTGTCCTCGATGCTGACTGCAAAGTGTGCGAACAGCATGTTTCGTACCGCCATCTCGTAAATAATCGTGTTGAGCCAATCGACAAACAGAAGCTCGAGATCCGGCGCTTCGCACGTCACCTCCATGGAGACGAGTTCCTTCACCTCGGCGTGCGTAACGATGGCGGTCAAGGCGACTGCCGCCTGCTCGAACGCTTCGGCGCATGTTGCTCCGAAGCCACGTACGCCAATGTCAGCATCGTGAGGAAAATGCGCCCATCCTGCGCGGCTCATGACAGAATTCTTGGTACCGTCGCCCTTTCAACGAGCTTCTGTCGCGTGCGTGACGTCTCAACGTTGCCTCAGCCGACTGACGGCAATATCGCGGGGCAGGTCAATTCGGCGCTCGATCCGAGACCATCCGGGCCGTAAACGCTCTAAGCGACCTGCGACGGAAGCGGCCAAAGCGCTCTGATATCCGCCGGCAAGGCATGACAGACATCCTCGATCTCACCGGCGGTGATTTTATCCGACAGAAGCTCAAACACAGCCCTGACGGCTTCGGACGTAAAGAGGATCGGGTCGGTTTTGAATGCTTTGTCGACACGGGCGATGAAGTCAGCTTTGTGACGTTGCTTCACCGGTGTCGCGGCCGGCCGCCAATGCTCGTAATAGACGCCCCGCAGGAGCTCCGGAAGCTGAGCGCCAAGGCCCGCTGCTTCGTTAACCGAAAGCCAATCGCGCAAAGCCTGCAGCACGGTCCGAAGCAGGCGAAAGGAACGGTGTTTGTCCTCCCACCCCAGCCGCGCGTCGAGATCGTTAATCCATTTGTGGGTGAGCTGGACGGTGTGATCGATGCTTTCCAGACCAGTGGCACTCATGACGGTCCTCCAAAGTAAGTCTTTAAGACCTCGCAACTTAGTCGGCTTTGATCCAAATCAAGATAACGCCACCTCTCTTGCTCAATCATTGCCGATCGAAGCTTGCCGGGGGCAAAAAATGTATAAACGCATTTTGGTAGCAGTCGATGGAAGCGAAACCTCGAATGTTGCGCTTCAAGAGGCTGTAAGGCTGGCGAAAGATCACGATTCGCAGGTTCGACTTTTACACGTTGTCGACCTAACCATGGCCTATTCGGCTGTAGAGGCGCCCTATATTTTTGAATACCGAAAAGCGATGGAGGAGGCAGGTAAAAAGGTCCTCGCCGACTGCTCAACGTCGGCGCGTTCGGCAAGGGTTCAGTTTGATTCGAAATGCGTGGTGATGTTCGCCAGGCACATTTACGATGTGATTGAAGAAGAAGCGGCGCAGTGGCCTGCTGACTTGATAGTGATCGGGACTCACGGACGCAGAGGTATCCGCCGATTGCTGCTCGGCAGTGTGGCGGAGGGCCTTACGCGGGTTTCAAGCAAACCAGTATTGCTGATCCGCGGCACATAGAAAGCAGAACCGCAAATGCACAACTCTAGGCCTTTTTGGCGAGGAACCGTGCCTTTTGCCGCGGTAATTGGTGGCGTGCCGGTTGCGCATGTTCACGCCAGATTATCCGCCCTCTGCATCGGCATGGGCGAAATCCGTCGCGCAAGACGACAGAAGGATCGTCCATGCAGCTCCTGGTAGAAACTTATTTGGATGGAGGGGTCGAAAAACTCCGCCGAATTCGTTTCGATGCCCGGCGGATCGAAATAACCGACAACATCGATCAGTGGCATGGCGCCGACTATCGCTACTTCAAGGTCCGGGGCAGTGATGGCAACCTGTACATGGTTCGTTACGACGAAATTCGCGCTGCTTGGGAGCTGACGATGTACGGTACCGGCGACTTTGGCTCACGAGACTGGAAGACCGTGCTGCGGGGACGGAGCGACATGGTCGATCCTCTGAGCGGAAGCCCTAAGGGTTCTTCAGAAGTTTCTGTTCGGCAAGCTGCTCTAGATTGCGCGGAATTGCCGCTGGCGCGCACTGAGGATCCCGGATGGATCATCGTCGGGGAAGGATTCACGCCGGAGCGCGAGCACGAACTGGAATCATTGTTCGCAATTGGGAACGGCTATGCCGGATCGCGAGGGTCTTTGGCGGAGGGCAGCGCGCTCTCTGCAGCTGCGACTTTTGTGGCGGGAGTATTCGATTCGGAGGCCGGGACCGTGCCAAGCCTGGCGCCGACTGCCGACTGGACTCGTCTGTCCGCTACAATCGACGGCCAGCCGCTTCGGCTCGACCGCGGCCAGAACCTGGAGCATCGTCGCATACTCGACATGCGGCACGGCATCCTTTGGAGGGAGTGGCGGCACCAGGACGGAGCCGGTCGGATCACCCGGCTGCGGGCGCTGCGCCTAGCCTCTTTGGCCGACCGCCATCTCCTGGTTCAATGTGTGGAGATCACGCCCGAAAACTACAGCGGAAGGGTGTCCATTGATGCCACGCTGAGCGGCCCCGTCGTCAGGGTCACGAGCAGCGGCACGACAGTCGCCATGGCGATGGCGCGTCGCATCACGGATTCCACCGGTTCCTGGACACCCACACCTGAAATTGTTGATGGCCGGCAAAGCCTTGAACTGCGGCAAGGCGAAACATACCGACTTGATCGCGTCGTTGCCTTACACACCTCCAGAGATACGTGCGAGCCGCGCGAAGCGGCGCGCACCCATGTCGAGCGCGCTATCGAGGACGTGGCCGGCGTGGTCGGCACGCATCGAGATGCCTGGCTGGCGAGATGGCAGGTTTCTGATCTTCGGATTGATGGCGATCCAGAGGCCCAGCGGGCTTTGCGCTTTGCGATCTACCATCTGCTGAGTGCGGCGAACCCGGAAGACGATCGCGTTTCAATCGGCGCCCGCGGTCTGAGCGGAAGCGCCTACAAGGGACATGTATTCTGGGACACAGACATTTTTATGTTACCGTTTTTCATTTTCACTTATCCAGAGGCAGCGCGCGCTCTCGTTATGTACCGCTACCACACCCTTTCTGGGGCACGCGCCAAAGCGGCACGGCTTGGCTATCAGGGCGCCTTCTACGCCTGGGAATCCGCCGATAGCGGTGAAGATGTGACGCCCCCGTTTGGGCTCGCTCCCAATGGTGAGGTCACACGTATCCTCACAGGAGAGCAGGAGCAGCACATTAGCGCCGACGTGGCATTTGGCGTGTGGAATTACTGGCAGGCTACCGGCGACGATCGTTTTCTCCTCGAGGCGGGTGCAGAAATCCTTATCGAGACTGCGCGTTTTTGGGCGAGCCGCGCCGAACGCGAAGACGATCGCCGGTACCATATTCGACGGGTGATTGGGCCCGATGAATATCACGAGGGCGTAGATGACAATGCATACACAAATGGCGTCGCGCAATGGAACTTGGAGGTCGCTGCTGAGATTGCAAACTTGATCTCGGAGCGCTGGCCCGAACCGTGGCAGACACTTTCGCGCCGCCTCGGCATTGAACCGGAGGAGCCGCGCCGATGGCAGGATATGGCGCGCGAGTTCTACACCGGGTTTGACGAACGGACTGGTCTGTTCGAGCAGTTTCGCGGCTATTTCGGCTTGGAAGATATCGACCTAGCGGCCTACGTACCGCGAAATGCACCGATCGACGTGCTGCTCGGTCGTCACCGCATTCAGGGGTCCAAGATCATCAAGCAGCCCGATGTGGTGATGCTGATATATCTTCTCTGGGACCGTATGCCCCCGGAGGTCCGCAAGGCCAATTTTGACTATTACGAGCCACGCTGCGGGCATGGAAGCTCATTGAGTCCGGCAATTCATGCGCTCGTAGCCGCACGTCTTGGCGAAACTGCACTAGCGGAACGTTATTTCCGGCAAGCGGCTGAGATCGACTTGGCCGACAATATGGGAAACGCAGCCGGTGGCGTTCATACTGGGGCGCTCGGCGGTCTGTGGCAAACCGCAGCGCTAGGTTTTGCTGGCCTGCCCTTGCGTGGTGACGAAAATCCCAAGCCTCGCCCGAACCTGCCGGCAGGCTGGCGGAGCCTGTCGATGCATTTCCAGTGGCGCAGCCAATGGCACGAGCTCACACTTGGCGAGGATGTGGAGCGCCGGAAAACCGAGAAGAATGCATGAGCGAACCGGTCATCCTCGTTCCGCTCGACGGCACCAAGCAAGCGCTGGCGGCGCTGCCCGTGGCAATGGTGCTCGGTGAGATCGAGCGAGCGGCCCTCCACATCCTGCATGTAGGCGAGCATGAGCTGGCAAGTGAGGAGTCGCTCAGTCAAATGAGACGCGAGACGCCGCTACTGGGTGGCGTCACCATCAACACCCGCGTTGGGACGCCAGCGTCGGAAATTCTGGAAGCCGCAGGGGCGATAGAGCCGCGACTGATCGTCATGTGCAAGCACAGCGGTGCCGAGCGGGGGAAGATGCTGGGCCGTACCGCCATGAGAGTGCTACACGATGCTCATTGTCCCGTGGTGCTGGTCCCGCCTGAGCGAGGTGCAACGCCGTGGCATCTGCATCATGTCTTGGTACCGCACGATGGCACACCCTCGACCAGCGGCGCACTGCGACCCGCAGCAGAGCTAGCCGAACATGGTCGCGCCGAACTCCTTGTGGTCCACGTAACGGATGTAAGGGCTGCTCCGGCCGAGCCAGGTTCTCTCACCACGCCACGTTATGTCGATCAGCCGCAGCACGAATGGCCCGCCTGGGCTAGTGAGTTTATCGACCGCCTCGCATGCGGTTGCCCGCTCGGCCAGCTGCACGTGCGGATACTGCTCGCCCATGGCAAGGCGGCCGCAGAAATCTTACGTTTGTCCGAGAAGCAATCCACGGACCTCATCGTCCTCGCCTGGAGAGGAATATGGGAAGTGCCACGCGCAGTGACCATCAAGGACATTCTGCGCGAGGCGCGCTGTCCCATAATGGTGGTGCGGACTCTGAAGTCATAACGAGCTTTGCTCGATGATTCGGAAAGTCACGCGCGAGAACAGATGCTTCCCGATTTCGTCACGATAAGCCGTCGCCAGTTCGACGCTGTCATTTTCGACCTCGATGGCGTGCTAACCGATACGGCGCGTGTCCACGCGGCTGCTTGGAAGACGGTCTTTGACCAGTTTCTGCAAGCGTGGGCTCAACAGCATGCTCTGCTCTTCCGGCCGTTCGATATAGAAGTTGACTACCTTAACTATGTCGATGGCCGACCCCGGGACGACGGCATCCGCAGCTTCCTCGCCTCCCGGGGCATAAGTCTACCGCAGGGATCGGGGCACGATCCTGAGGACGCAGAGACTGTCCATTCGCTCGGAGAGCGAAAGACGCGACTGTTTCGACAAGCGCTGCAAAAAGGGATTGTTGCTGCAGTGGGTGCTGAAGCGCTTTTGAACGAACTCCGAAGGGCGGGCATCAGGACAGCGGTAGCCTCATCAAGCAAGAATACTGCCGCCATTCTACATGCTGCCGGGCTCGAAGGTCAGTTCGATGTTTGCATCGACGGTCTTAAGGCCGAGGCGCTCAAACTACCCGGCAAGCCGGATCCGGCAGTGCTGCTTGAGATTGCACGCCGCCTCGACGTCGAGCCATCACGTGCTATTCTATTCGAGGATGCTTTGGCCGGGGTCGAAGCCGGCAAACGAGGCGGCTTTGGATGCGTAATCGGTATCGATCACGGCAAGCAGCGTGAGGCCTTGCGTCAACACGGTGCCGACATCGTCATCGAAAGCTTGCGAGAGATACAAGTAGACTAAACTTACCTACGCAGTCCATAAACTCGGACGAACCTTTGCCGCGTGGCTGATCATGACCAAATTACAGGCCTAAACAGGCTTGCGACCGGGGTATGAATGAATACCATCGTAGCCGCGAGCCCCAAGCCGCCGCGCTGGACGTGTAGGAGCGACTCCCGCACGCCTGCGTCATCAATGGACCGAGTCACTCGGTTCGTTGGCTAGCTCGGCGGCCGTGGTGTGCACAGCCTCGGCCTGCTCGGAGAGCAGCCTCATATCGGCCCGCGCACGCAGTGACTTGTACACCCGCACATAGTCGCTCGCCATACGCGCCGCAGTGAACCGCTCTTCAAAGCGCCGGCGCACCACCCGGCGATCGAGCGCCATGACATCCGCCAATGCAATGGTCGCCTCTTCGATGCTGTCGACGATGCGCCCAGTCAACGCTTCTTCGACGACCTCCTCCACCGAACCGCGACGCAGCGCCAACACAGGCGTGCCGCAGGCCATAGCCTCAATCATGGCCAACCCGAACGGCTCAGGCCAGTCTATGAGGAACATCAGGGCCCGAGCTTGGCCAAGAAAATCGGTCTTCTCCTGTTCGTTGATTTCGCCGATGAATTCTACGCCCGGTTCATCCAGCAAAGGAGTGATCTGCTCGCGGAAGTAGGTTTCATCTGCGCGATCCACTTTGGCCGCAATCTTGAGCGGGATCCCGACCGTCTGTGCTACTTTGATCGCGCGATCAACGCCCTTTTCCGGTGATATGCGTCCGAGGAAAGCCAGATAACCTCCCCCCGGATTGAATGTCGGCAGGTGCAAATCAACCGGCAGCCCATGGTAGACGGTGGCGACCACATTGGCATTAGGTATGGGCGCCCGCTGACCGTCGGAGATCGAGACCAACGGCATCTCGTTGAAGCCGACATAGAGTGGCTGCAAGTCCGGCAGATCCTGCCGGCCGTGCAGCGTCGTCAGGGTGCGGCTAGCAAGCGGCCGAAACAGCGGAAAGTGGAATTGGTCGATGTGGAAGTGCAGAATGTCGAACTCGTCGGCACATTTGCGGACTCGGTCCAGCATCAGCATGTAATAAGGAATCGGATCGCGCACATTCCGATCAAGCCGCAGTGCGGTCCTGGTGCAGCTGACGAGACGCGCAGAGGTCACGGAATCGCCGCTTGCGAACAGGGTCACGTCATGACCTAAACGGACGAGTTCCTCCGCAAGATATGAGACGATCCGTTCCGTGCCGCCATAGAAACGGGGCGGCACGCTTTCAATTAGAGGGGCGATCTGCGCGATTTTCATTGAACTACACTTACCAATTAATTATCATCAATTGCACAGTCGACAGAGATAAATTTGATCTAAGTCAAAGCGGAGGTTTTGCCTTTTATACCGCGGCCCTGCCGGTGCCACACCGCGGGAACAGCGAAGCTGTTTTCATTGTTTGCCGGCAACTCGCGACGCCCGGTCATTTTTGACGAATATCGCTCCGACGGTCAGGCGGTCGTTTACAGCCCGCACCCCGGTGTATTTTCGGCGGCAACGCGGATCGCGTGTCGCTCGGCCTCGGAAGCTGCAAGGCCCCACAAATCGATCACGCCGCCGTTGACTGTCACGTTCAGAAGGGCAGTATGCGCCCACCGCTGTGAATTTAGATGTTTGAGGACCTTGTCACGTATCGTGAGGTCCGATAGCGGGATGTCCAACTTGCTGCCGCTGGTTGCTATCACCTGAACGAGATTAGCCCGACTAACGATTCCGACGACTTGACCATCGTGAACAATAGGGACGCGCTTGATCCCATTTTTCTCGAGGCTCTCGGCAATCTCATTCAGAGGGGTATCCGGCGTGGCGGTTATCACTTTAGCCGTCATCACATCGGCTACCCTGCTGGCGTGTGACTTAACGTAATCCTCCGCAAGACGTTGATCACTAATCATCAGAACGGGCGACCACGGGCGTTGCTGTTCGGTTCCGCTTTCAGAACGGCGTATTAGGTCACCTTCGGTTACCATGCCGACCAACTTCCCCAGGTCGTCCACGACCGGCACCCCGCTGATATGGCGTTCAAGGAAAGCTTGGCAGCCTCCCTAACCGAGCCGTTCGCTTTATAGTGATCACGGGAGAGGTCATTACATCCCGTGCTTTCATCGCATGCTCGTAATGATTTACCACTGCGTTTCCCCAAGACAGTGAATGCAGAAATGAACGGGCTTTTGAGGGGCAAATCGGCTGGCTCTTTTGTTCAAACGTTGTCAGGCGACAGGAACGGCTACAAAACTCAGTTCGTCCCCCCTTTTGATGCGCAGCAGCACTGCCGTTTTCGCCTGTGCGCGCGCTTCTTCGACGCTCTTGCGGACATCCGCAGGCGTGTTTACGGGATAATGTCGCCGATTTGCAGACCGCTTTCGGCCGCGCGCCCAGTTGGACTGATGTCAACGATAACGACGCCTTCCTCTTCAGCTCCCGCAACGGCCTTTGCCGGCGCGAGCGTAAGTCCGAGAACCGGCGTCTCGCTCGGCATCACTTTCTTTTCGGCCTTGGCGTCCGAGGACGTCCCGGGAAACTTTCCCACTGTCACTGTGATCGTCTTCTCGTGTCCGTTGCGGAAGACGCCAAGTTTCGTCGCAGTGCCCGGCGCCGTTGCGGCGGTTCTCCTGCTTCGCGCGTATCCTTCACGGCCTCGTTGTTCACCGAAGTAATGACATCGCCGATTTCGACGCCGCCTTTGCCGGCCGGACTATCGGGCTCAAGCCGAGCAACGAGAGCACCCTCCGCATTCTTCATCCCAATAGCGTCGGCGATCATAGGCGTGACGGATTGAATCTGGACGCCGATCCAGCCGCGGGTGACGTATCCTTGGTCCTTGAGCTGCTGGACTACAAATTTAACGGTTTCAGCCGGAATATCGAAGGCAACCCCCACGGATCCGCCCTGCGCGACATTCGCGATCGTCCGGTGTGGCAGGACATGCCCGGTGAGGTCCGGCGCAGGTTCGACACGCCCTTGTCCCGTTCGCCCACACCACTATCGGAGGTCTACGGCGAAATTGTCGAAACATTGATGCCCTACCCGATGGGGAACATCCATCCCCGTTTCTGGGCCTGGTACATGGGGTCGAGCAACTTCACCGGAGCACTGGGCGACTTTCTGGCAGCGGTACAGGGTTCCAACCTCGGCGGTGGGAATCACGCCGCCGCCCTGATGGACGAGCAGGTCATTGACTGGTGCAAGGAGATGGTCGGCTTTCCGGCGTCGGCCAGCGGAACGCTGGTAAGCGGCGGGTCGATGGCCAACACTATCGCTTTGATCGTCGCGCGCAACGTCAAAGCGGGCATCGACGTGCGTGAACATGGCGTCGCAGCCATTAATCAACAAGGGTGAAGGCGGGTTCCTCGACCGCGACCTCTATCCGTTTTGCGGCAACGTCAGCGACGGGAAGGCTATTGCCATTGGCAACCCTAACGCAAAACAACTCATCGGCACGGATGCCAGAACTCTAAAGGACGTGAGTGGCAAGGCATACGGCGAAGAACTCTTTGCTGCCGGGCAAAAGCCCGAAGGCCAAATCACCGAGATCAGCTACGTGTTTGCAAAGCCGGGTCCCGACAAGACGCCAGTGCCGAAGGTAAGCTTCGTCACGAGAGTGGGAGACCTCTACTGCGGCGTCGGCTACCACAAGTAGACGCTTAGCCCACCTTACGCACGCGGACGCATGATCTGAAAGTCAGTTTTTGCGAGGCATGCTCGTCCGTTCTGGGCGCGCCAAGCTCGGCAGATTGGTTTGGTCGATGACGCTGTCGACGCGTTGGGGGTGAATGGATCGGGGCTCGGCGGGCATCATCGCCCCGCTGGCTTATGGTCCAGACGGTTGCAGCTTGAGCGCGACAAGACTGAACGTCTCGGCCTCCGGGCAGCATGAGACGAGCGCGATACGAATGCGGCTCGCGCGCTCGATGATACGGCCGGCGATCATCAAGAGACGCAGACAAATCGTGGCGAACGGACCGTGGCCGCGGAATTGATACAAAATATAACAAAAGTATCGCGCTCAAGAAGACGACGGTACCGCTTAACATTCTGGCTTCTGATGAAACGGTCCATGTTGGTCTCCTTCACAGGAACCCCTCGCTTGTAGGCTGAACGAGTTGGCCAAGACAGTCTGACCAATTGTGACCACTTTCAAATTGAGGCGCTACGGGGGCAGCAGACTGGATCGAATGCTTTTGAACGGCTTACTCAGGGCATGCGTTTTGGAACCTGCTCACACATGATTTGAATGCGATTGCGCAGCACAACAGCGACCTTGGAATTGCCGCATTGAATCGCGCCTTACGCCGAGGCAATCGGCAAAGCACTACCCGGACGGACGATATTCTACCGGTCATCAAGAAGTGCCGCCAAAGTGGAATCATCGTGACGGCTGGAAAACCGCCGATCATCATCACAAAGTTCAACGCGGCGACCGCCATCGGTATGCCGGGCGGGCGGAACAATTTCCGCGCAGCCTTTTAGATTAGCCGCGTGTGGGCAAACAAAAAGGTCAAGTTAAGCACTACCCCTATTGTGCTTTAAATTCGAGTAGCCATGTCATTTGGAAGGCAAGCAGCGGCTTGTCCGAAAGCTGCCCATCAAACCGGGACCTGCCGAAGTCTCCGTTCTCTCAGTTGGCAGCACCTGTTGCCGCCGTCGGCAGGCAAAATAGTGCTCGAAATTTAGCCGGGTTTTGACGAGGGTGCCATGAGCAGGCATCCGTCGGCTCGTTACGAGCGCCTAGCGCACGTTCCGCCTCATAGTACTCAATCAATTCAAATTGGGGTGTTGGATAGGAGAAGTGACATGGCAGAAGCTGTAACTAGACTTCCTGTGAAAACCGAAGAGAACCAGACCAACCGCCCGACGGCGCTCGCCGAATGGCGGCCATTCGAGACCATGCGCCGGGAAATTGATCGCCTGTTCGACGATTTCTCCCCGCGCGCCTGGCGCAGGCCATTTGGGCGAGCGATGGTCGATACCGAGCCGTTCTGGCGCGGAGAGATGGGCTGGGGCAATGCTCCGGCAGTCGACGTCGTCGAGAAGGAGAATGCGTATGAGATTGCGGCAGAGCTACCGGGGATGGACGAAAGCAACATCAACGTCAAATTTTCGGACGGCGTGCTAACGATCAAAGGCGAGAAGAAAGAGGAGAAGGAAGAGAAGAAGAAGGACTATTACATGTCGGAACGCCGGTTTGGCTCATTCCAGCGCGCGTTCGAAGTGCCCGATGGCGTTGATGCCCAGAAGATCGACGCGACCTTCAGAAACGGTGTGCTCACGGTGACCCTGCCAAAGTCGCCCGAGGCGCATAAGAAGGAGAAAAGCATCCCCGTGAAGAAGGGCTAAGCTGCCAGTTCATTCGCAAGGGAGGTCATCGCGCCATCCTCATGAGTTGGGCCGTCCGCCGAAGGCGAACGGCCCATTTTCCTCACTAGCCGTCAGGCCGCAGCACCGGGCGGCCGCGCCGACACGCCTCGCCCAGATGACGCCTGCTCCGGCCTCTTCGGCCGCTGGCGCGTCTGATACTGAACACCACCATGGTGTTCACGCCGATCCCCCTGAGCAACGTCGTCCTTGCCCTGGTGATCGCCCTGATCTCGCTCGCCTATGTCGAGGAGGACGGGCTCCTGCTCTTGATTGCTCTGCTGGTCGCCGTCGTCGTGCTGACGATCGAGTTGGCGGTGGTCTGGGAGACGGTCGTCGGTGCAAAATGGATCGTCAGCCTCTGGTAACGTGCGTGCAAAACTGTAGCACTGGCGACCTTAGGGAGACCAAGATCGAGAACCGCCGTACGGCGACGCCGCTATAGTGTCTGCGACCGCCGAAGTGTCCGCAACCGCCGAGCGTGCGCGCTTGGCGAAGGCGCAAGCCGATCTCGCGGAGATCAAGAACGCGCAGCTACGGGGGACGCTGCTAGACGCGATCGCCCTCGAGGCGGAGTGGTCAAGCGTGCTGCGCGCCGTGCGTGCTGGTATGCTCGCGGTGCCGAGCCGAGCCGGTGCGCGGCTGCCGCACGACGTTGCCGAGATCGACGCCGACGTGCACGGCGTGCTCAGTGAGATCGGGAGCGGCCCTTGAGCAAGTCGAGGCCGGGACAAAAGAACTGGATCAGCATGTCGACGAGCTATATCCAATGACCAACAAAATCTCTGCACTACAAAAGCACTTGCCAGATGTTCTCGCATACTGCGAAGCGGAGGGCATGGTATACCCATACGTTGTTTGTTGTGTTGGCATGAACGGTTACCTACTGGCGATCCGGTTTGCTGGTCCCGGTGGACCATCTGAGGAGTTGGCCGAACACATAGAACCAGCACTCGGTACGACTGGAGCCGGTATCGTCCCGCCGATCAACATTATGGTCACCGATCGTAATGCCGAGGCTGCCCGTTTCACCATCACCGCCGACAAGGGACTAACTTTCATCGGTGACCACACTCGCTGAGGTCCGCGCCCGCGCGCTGCGCTCGCTGATCCCGCCGCCGCGGCTCAAGCTCTCCGACTGGATCGAGGCGAACTCCGCCCGAAGGCACTTCGGCGCTGCCGGGCCGGGTGCGGCTTTGGCCGTATCAAAGGGAAATTGCCGACGCCATCAGCGACCCGATGCTCGAGCGCGTGACGCTGGTCAAAGGCGTGCGCCTCGGCTTCACCACGCTCCTGACGGGCGCGATCGGCGGCTATGTCGCCAACGAGCACGCGGCGATCCTGGCGCTCCTACCGACGGACAGCGATGCGCGCGACTACGTCGTCAGCGAGCTTGAGCCAATTTTCAGCGCCACACCGGCCCTGCGGGTTGGCGAGCGACAGCGACGAGGGCGGGCGCGCAACACGATCACCTCGACACGCTTTGCGGACGGCTCGCTGCGCGTCATTGCGGCCAGGGCACCGCGCAACCTCCGCCGCGTCACCGCCCGCATCCTGTTGATCGACGAGGCCGACGCCATGGAAGTGACCGCCGAGGGCAACCCCATCCGCCGGCGCACCATGTCTTACAGCACCGCAAGATCGTCGTCGGCAGCACCCCGCTTGCCGAGGACAGAAGCCACGTCCTCCGCGCCTATGGCGAGAGCGACGCGCGCATCTTCGAGGTGCCGTGCCCCGAGTGCGGCACGTTTCCATGAGATCACTTGGGGCGACATCGAGTGGCAGGCCGATCACCCGGAGACGGCGGCCTATCGCTGCCCGGCGTGCAAGGCGCTCGTCCTGGTCGGCGTCGATTTCCGTCACGATGAAAATCAGGTGGACTGCGAAGCGATCGATGAGGTTCCAACGGTAGGCGGCGAGCTTGTGATGGACATTTTCGATAAAGTCGCTGGGTCCATAAAGGCGAACCGTCTTCTCCCGAGCGCCAAGATGCAAGCGCCTGGCGGGCGCATTGCTATACAGTCGCGGCGCGATTTGCGCAAATCGCGCAACGGTAGATCCTTCGACGACAATGGTACTTGCACATGATCACGAGCGATCCAGATGGCCGAGCGTCATCATGTCGCCCTTTTGGGCTTCGCGGCAAAGCGCTGCAGCAGGAGGTGGGTCGGAACAAACAGCAGCAAGGGCATTCCGATCATCAATCCGATGAGCCAGACGGCAGGCGAAACCCAGCTCTGAGCAGCATGACTGCTCGGACCCCAGACGTAGTTGATGTTGACCGGCGTCAGCCCGGGTTCGGGATTTGGGGGCGGCATGAAGAAGAAGCACACCAGCCACAGCAGCCAGGCTACGAGTATCCACGCCAGCAATGCTCGGCTATCGTATCCGAACGCCCGAACTAGATAGACCAGCAGAAATGGCAACCAGCCGTGATACAATGACAACCCGCGCAGGAACAATGGGTTGTCGTGGTTGAACATGTAGCTGGTTACGCCGATCGGGGAAAATCCGACGAGGGTGGAAAGAAAGTCTGCGACCCAAAGCGCTTCCAGTGCCAGGATTCCCACCGCGCACAGCGAGACGAGAAACGGACTCTCAATCCAGATACCGACTAGCGTAATCAGCAATGCGACGTCGCAAAAATAAAGAAAATTGGTTGGCCCATAATAGTGCCAATAGACGGGCACCAGAAACGCCATGAAGGTCGTATACGCGAGCTTGAGCCAGAGTGGTACGCGATTGCCCGCCCGCGGCAAAGCGATTTTTGGGTCGGTCATGTGTCTAAGCTCGCCAGGTAACTCCCGAATGCGCGTGTATTCGCGTGCTCGAGCCTTCCCGCCAGACAATGCAGCAGCGGCTGTCGATGCAGCATCGGGCACTCAGTTGGAAAGAGCCGGAACGTGAGCGCCGTGGTCGCTTTCGGAGCTCTCGCCGCCGCCCGGGAAAAGAGTCGACGGCGGGGTGGTGGTCGACGTCAATATGCCTAGCTGTGGAGCCTCAACAGGTTGTCCCGAGATAGACCGAGGCGACTGATGGGCGTGTTGGCCCTCAAGCTACCATGTGGCCGATGCCAATTGTAGCGATGTAGCCAGTGCAGCAGCTCGGCAGATCGTTGCTGCGAGTTTTGATAAGCACGAGCATAGGCCCATTCGCGCAGCGCCGTCTGAATGAAGCGTTCTGCCTTTCCGTTGGTCCTCGGAGTGTACGGCCTGGTGAAGATTTGACGGAGGCCAAAGCGCTTGCAGGCTGCTCGGAACATCTTTGATCGGTAGCACGAGCCGTTGTCCGTCATCACGCGCTCGATCCGAACGCCAAGCGTTGCAAAATAAGCGACCGCGGCCTCCAGGAAGGCAACCGCACTCTCCTTGCGCTGATTGGCCCCGCAGAACCCGGCTGACGGTCGCTGGTGATCAGTCATGGAGGTAAGGAAGTGGCTGAAGCCACGATGGCGACGACTTCGGCTCAGCATATGCGCGAGCACCGCGCCTCGCCGCCGCGGCGAAACCCTGCTGCCGCTTCGAGTAAGCGAGTCCCGAGCTCAGGGAGATTGAGCTTCGCGGCTACGAGGGCGCAACCCCTTCTCCGGTGAATAGCCGCCACGCGGATTGAAAGTCGGCGGGTGGAGATCGAGCGGCAGCAGCCCATGGTAGACGGTGGCGACGCCGGCTGAGGATCTGCCGAAAATGAGTTGGCCCTGGTTCCAAGCGATATGTGACAATTCGATGAATGATCTGGCTCAATAACGGGTTCGTTCGACTGTGCTTGTTTCGCCGTGTGAGGCTCCCATGAAGTCCGAGATCATCGCGCGGCTTGGTCAGACCGATATTCTCTTGCCATCCCTCATCGCGGAGGGCTTGGCTGCCAACGATCGGGTAAAGGCCCGCCTGAGCGTCTTGCAGGCGGCCGGGCGCCATGCACGTGATCCCGGCAGCGCGAAGTTCGACCTAACTGACGAGTGCCGTACTGCAGGCCTCGACGCCGTGGCGATGGAATCCCTTGTCAATCGCGCCCGCCTGCTGGCCGGCGACCTGGTCACGGCGCCCGGCCTCGACAGCCTCGGAAGCGCGATTTGGGACGACGTGGCGACCATGATCCTAGCTGTCGAGGCCGGAGACAAAGTCCCGGGCGAGGCGGCGCGCGAACGCCTTTCCGTGATCAGATCGGCCAATGAGCCGGACTCCTCCGACACGCTGGCGCTTGCGCAGATCGCCGGACTTACAAGAATTTCCGACGGCGGCGGTCCCGGCTTGCATCGCTTGGTGATGGACCTGCACAGGAGCTTGAACGGACTTGCCGCGGAGCACGCAGAGGAGGTGCTGGCGAGCGCTCGCGTCTATGGGCTATTGCCGCAAGACCGGCCTGTGATCGAGGCTTTCATGCGCGGCGTCGAATCGACCCGCCGATTGAAATTCGACCATCCGGGGCTGGCGACAACCGCAATGCGATCAGGCGCGCGGCTCACCCTTCAGAACGATATCGGCGAAACCGACGCCCATGTGGTGGTGATCGCTGTCGAATCCGACGCGGTGACGGTGACCTATACTGATGTGCATTTGCCGCGGGCGAAGTTCTTTATGGGTCTGCTGCGGGATTTTCCCGTTCAATGGAGCGGGCTCGACCGCAAGAGTGCCGAGGGGCTCGGTGACGATGGGGCGTTCTATCTCGTCACTGGCCGCTACCCCACTGATGACCGCCGCGAGGCCTTTCTCGAAGCGGTCGGGGCTTCGCTCGTCTTCTTGATCGACTGGAACAGGGCGCGCAAGCTTCTGCAAACCTGGGTCTCCAAAGGTGGCGCGGTCGACGTGCTCGACTGGGCGGCACGCAACCGAATTGGTCACCGCGGCTTGCTCGAGCTGGGCGGTGGCGAGCTGGTTGCGTCGGCCGTGCGTCGTGCGGCACCGAACCGAATAGGATTTGGTGAGCGCCTTGACCATGCGCTTGGTCGCGACGCTTCAGTCGATTTCCTCAAGGCCGTTCTGCGCGTCTCCACTGAAGCCTTGTTGCAGGGGAGCTCAGTGCGGCTCGCGCGAGATCGCATCGAGGCGGACCTCATCCGCCACCTCCAACGGGTCGATACCGCGCTGTTGACCATCGTGATGCGTCAAGCGGGCCTTGCGCGTGAGATCGCAGCCGGCATCGCTTGTTGCATCGCCGAGCAGCAGGCAGGCAGGCCGTACAATCGCGCGGCATTGGCAAGCCGGGCACGGCGTATCGAGGAGAAGGCGGACAGGATCGCAATGGAAGCTCGCGGCGAGATCGCGCGGTTCAATGCGGATCCTACAATCAAGAACCTCGTTGACCGCATCGAAGAGGCGATCGATGAGCTTGAGCAAGCCGCGTTCGTCGCTTCGGTTATCCCGAGCGTGGTCGCACCGGAGCTGCTGGAGCCGTTGGTCCGCCTTTGTGCTACGGTTGTTAAAGGCACAGAGGCTGCCGCATCTGGGGTAGCCGCAGCCGCTGACGTGCCCGAAGGGCAGCGCGCCGATTCCGAAGATGCACTCGCAGCGGTCGGCCGGCTCATCGACGCTGAGCACGACGCCGACGCGGCGGAGCGCGAGGTCACGGCTATGGTCATGCAAGGTGAATTCGACTTCAAGACGGCGCTATGCGTTCTCGATTTGGCACGTACGCTTGAACGGGCAACCGACCGGCTCGCCGGCTTCGGGCATCTGCTTCGCGAGCACGTGCTCGCTGAACTCTCAAGCTGAGCGGGCGGATGGCAATGCAGATCGTGCGCATTGATGGCGAATCGACCGGGCAGCACTCCGCTGAGACGATTGGCGCGAAGGCGAGCAATCTCGCGCGCATGGCCGCGCTGGGGCTCCCTGTGCCTCCCGCTTTCGTTCTGCCGATTGAGCTCGGTGCGGCGATCATCTGCAACGAAAACGGGGCAAGGCAAGCGTTGATCGAAGGTCTCGCCGAGGGCGTCGGTTTCCTCGAGCACGCCACCAACAAGCGGATGGGTGACCGTCGGCGACCGCTGCTGGTGTCGGTGCGCTCGAGCGCCGCGCAATCCATGCCTGGGATGCTGGATACCGTACTCAACGTTGGCTGCACCTCGGCTGCGGTGCACGGCCTCGTGCGATTGACCGGTAATCCACGGTTCGCTTGGGACTGCCGACGCCGCTTCCTGGAAAGCTACGCCGGCGTGGTGCTTGGCGTCGACTCGGCATCGTTGGAAGGACGACGCCGCCAATTGCTCCTCGCCGAAGGCGTCGAGCGCGAGCGGGAACTCGACAGCGAAGCGCTGGAGCGTCTCGCGAAAAATTACCAGGCGATGATTGACGATAGGGATGGTGTTCTTCTCGAAAATCCCATTCAGCAGCTCGAGGCCGCGGCCGAAGCTGTATACCGCTCGTGGACGAGTGATCGCGCGCGCACCTATCGGCGAATCGAGCACCTTGAGAGTCTGCGCGGCACCGCAGTGACAATCCAGGCGATGGTCTTTGGCAATCGCGGGCTCTCCTCGGCTGGCGGCGTCGCCTTTTCGCGCGACCCTTCGACCGGTTCGGCCACGCCGGTGATCGACATCCTGTTCGAGTCGCAGGGTGAAGACGTCGTATCCGGCGCGCGCAATCCCGAAACCGAAGAAGCGATGGCCCGTTTTGCACCGGCGCCGACGAGGCAATTGCGCGAAATTCTCAAACGGCTGGAACAAGAATTTGCCGACGTGCAAGACGTCGAGTTCACTGTCGAAGACGGTAAGCTCTGGATCTTGCAGGCCCGCCCGGCAAAGCGGACGCCGCAGGCGGCGCTGCACTTTGCGATTGACTTCGTCGAAGAGGGACTGATCACGCCGGCAGAGGCCCTGCGGCGCCTGAACGGCGTGGATTTGGACGGTTTGGTCGACCGACGGCTTGTCAATGTGCATGAGGCGGCCGGGCGCGGCATCGGCGCAGCTGCGGGGGTCGCGGTTGGCCGCGCCGCATTCGACTCCGGAAGTGCCGAACGGCTGGCAACGAGCGGCCAACCTGTTATCCTATTGCGACCTGAAACCAGCACGGCCGACGTGGCGGGTTTTGCGCTTTCGGAAGGAATTGTGACCGCAATCGGCGGTCGAACGGCACATGCGGCTCTGGTTGCGCGACAAATGGGAAAGCCGTGCATAGTGGGGTGCGCCGGGCTCAGTATCGACACGGCCAGCCACAATGCGCTGCTTGCGGGGGCTGCGATTAAAGAGGGGGATTGGCTTTCGATCGACGGCGGGTCAGGAGCGATCTATCTCGGCCGCGGCAACATTGCGGTCGATCGGCCAGAAGCAGAGTTGGCGCAGATCAAACGTTGGCGAAATCAATTACTTGCGCAACATAGATAACGATTACCCTTTTGATGTGCCGGGAAGTACGCAACGGAGCCTCATGATGAAAATGGAATCGGCTATTTATGAGCCTCCGAGACCCGACTAGCAGCTTGTGCTTGTCGGTATCGAAATAAACCGAGACTTCGGCTGCGCGCTTTGGCGTCACCTTGAGGCTGCGCAAAAGTGGAATCTTGTTAAGCAACGGCAGGCTTGTCGGCGCGAGCTCGAGCTTGACCTCGCGTTCCTTTCGTGGCGTTAGCGCGGTTTCATGCGTCGGGCGATCTCGCAGATCGATCGTCAACGGGATTCAGGTGTTTCAAAAATGGCGACGAAATGACACACTGGGACTGTTGTTGAACGTCGTCGTTCATCCTGCCGACGTCCAGGACCGCGATGGTACTTTCCACTTGCTGCGCCGGGCGCGACGACTATTCCCGTTCATCGAAATCATTTTTGCTGATGGCGGATACCGCATCATGCTCAGGCGTCTTGCTGCAAGTGTCTCCCTATAATCCAAACTTCCCGGATGGGCTCTAACTAAGCAGCCGTATTTCAGTGCCGATGCATAAGTGGTTCCGCAACAGGCTCACGAGCGTGGTTGAACTCGCCAAGGCGGGCAACCAGCAGACTGATGGGCGGCCGCCGTCTCGGCGGCTGGCAGAGGCCTCAGTCGCACGTGGACGCGACGTATCGAACCGTCGGTCGGAAATGCAATGGCCGCTTGCCGGCGTGGCGTTCGGTGGACCGTGACTTCCACCGAGCCCCGGCCGATCCGTTCTGGGTCCTCGATCCGAATCGCGAGCGTCCCTTCAGGGCGCCTCAGCTCCCCCTCGAAGGAACCCCAATCCCTCGGCAAACACGGGTCAATCAATAGGTGACCATTCCGCAGCCGCAGCCCAGGATTCCTTCTACAGCGAGCCGCCAGGTCCAGGCGGCTGACCCCGTGTACCAGGTCCAGCCCCCGCGGCCGACATGTGGTGCAACGCTCGCTACGTCTGCCGCGAGCACGTATGGCTCCGCGCGATAGTGGTCAGCCTCGGCACGGGTCGACGTGTGGCGGATCGAATAAGTGCAGCGAAGCTAGCTGTCATTCTAGCGGGTGAGAGTCCCGCCAACAGAGGATGTCCAGTCGCTGTTGTAGTCATATCCAGCAACGGGAAGGGAGACCGACCTGTTGAAAGCCTTGGAAGTAAAAGCCCCCGGGGCCAACCTGAATATCGGTCTGATCCGTACAGGGGGGCGAGCAACCTGGCAGGCCGTAGCGAATGTGCGAACTAAGTAGCCCCGAAATTCACCTCCCGCGTGAAACGGATTGCGGGATCATTGGGAGTGCCGAGCCGGTTTATTCGCGGCGAAGGCCATGCCGACATCGCTGTCTGGAACTGACGGTGTTCGGATTCCCCGGGGTCGCAGGGGACGGCATGCCAGGAAAGAATGTGCAGCGAAAGCTCGGAACCACTCGCGGGTCGCCTAGGCGCTCCCGGCACAGCGAAGGCATCGCGTATAAGCCAAACGGTGAAATCACGATGTGCCCGCGAGTGGGGCGGATGGGGCCGATTAAGTGATGACGGACCGGGACACTATAACCCGGACCCGAGCGAGGGCCCCTGGGGTAGGTGGAGTATTCCACCGCATGGCGGTGCAGTATCGCGTCGACCGATCCGACTTCTGGGCGGATCAACGTTGAAGCACGAAGGGCGAAGACAAACCGATCGTAGGGCAGCGTATGCCGGGAGCAGGCTTAAGCTGATTGACGCTTCGGGAAGGTCCCGCCTGATACGCCAGCCTTTCAGCCGTAACGGGGAAAACTCGCCTTACGGAATGTTAGGGGGGATCGTGGAAACGTCGGCATCATTCGAAGCCCGGTCCGCGCCACGATCCTACCCGACCAATTGCCACGAACGTCGACCGCTGGACTATAGCGCAGTCGCGGCCAGTGCCGGTCCGTTTCAACAAGTCACGTGAAAAAGCCCGATCTTCTTCGCATGTGATTTGTTGAACACACGGATCGCCTCGGGAGTTGGCTGCAACAAGACCTTGCAGCCCTTTTTCGCGAAATAGGCTGGCTGTAGCTTCCGGCGATAGATGCACATTGCCGATTTGGCCCGAGCCAACAATGAATTGCTCGCATCCCTTCTCGAAGACGAACTTCGCTTCGTCTTTCGAGAGTACGTGCGAGGTGCCGTAGTACTTCTTCGACAGCTTCTTCTTCCGCTTTACGACGTCGCCCGAGAGGCGAATGACGACGTCATGCTCATAATTCTTGCCGTCAATGGTGATAGTGCCGAATTCGGTGCTTTCGATTTCCATGGCCCGATCCTTGATCCTGCACCGGAAACCGCCGAAGCAGCTCGATCACTTCCTCGTCCGCTACCTGACTAAAATCAGCATAATAGGCGCCGATCGCGCCGAAGAACTCGTAATCTTCAAGACAGATGACCTCGTCGGCATCGCTGCGCAATTCTGCAAGGTTCTCCGTCGGCGCTACCGGCACCGCGAGGATGAGTTTTTTCGGGTTGCGCATGCGGGTGGCGCGCAAGGCGGCGCGGGTAGTCGCGCCGGTGGCGACGCCGTCGTCGATCACGATTGCCGTGCGGCCAGCGACATCGACGCGCTCGCGGCTGCCCAAATAGCGCTGACGCCGCCGCTCGATCTCGGCAAGCTCACTGTCGCGGATGACCGTAAATTCGACTTCCTCGATACCGGCGAGCCGAATCACATCCTCGTTGCGGACGATGATCGGTGTGCCACCATCGACCACGGCGCCCATGGCCAACTCGGGTTGGAAGGGGACGCCGATCTTGCGCACAAGTATCAAATCGAGCGGCGCCTTGAGGGCGGCGGCAACCTCGGCCGCAACCGGCACGCCTCCGCGCGGTAGCGCGAGAATCACCGGCTGCTGATCCTTGTAACCGGCGAGCGCCGCTGCTAATTTGCGACCGGCATCGGAGCGATCTTTGAATGACATGGCTCCCTCGCCAGCTAGTCCTTGGCCCGCGCCGTGCGTTTTCGCTCAGTAGACGCCGACCCGAGATGGCGCTCAAACCATGCTCCCGCATGATCGATCACCGCCTCGAGTGCGCCAGGCTCGGGAAACAAATGGCTCGCTCCGGGAACGATCTCCAGCGCCTTGGGTGCTCGCAACCGGGCCAGGGCCTGCTCGTTCAGTTCGATGACGCCGAAATCGGCGCCGCCGACGATCAAAAGAGTGGGTGCCCGCACCTTGTCGAGCGCATCGCCGGCGAGGTCAGGGCGCCCGCCGCGCGACACCGCTGCGCCGACACGGCGAGGAAGTTTAGCCGCCGCAACCAGTGCCGCCGCGGCTCCGGTGCTGGCGCCGAACAGCCCAAGTGGAAGCTTGGCAACCGACGCTTGGCCATCGATCCAATGGACAGCGTTGGCAAGCCGGTCCGCCAGCAACGGGATGTTGAACACGTTGGCGCGGTCGGCTTCCTCCGCAGGAGTCAACAGATCGAACAACACCGTCGCGATGCCCCGATCGTTCAACGCGCGGGCGACGATCGTGTTGCGCGGGCTCAAACGGCTTGAGCCGCTGCCATGCGCGAAGGCGACGAGCGCATAGGCGTTCTTCGGTATCTGCAAGATTCCGGCAAGCCCGATAGGCGGAATGCGGATATCGCGGCTTTCGCTCGCATGTCCGGCGTCGGTCTGAGAAGAGGGATTTTCACTGGCACCGCTCATAATTGCACTTCCTCGGCCGCTTCTTTCAATCACGAAGGCAGCGGCAGCGTTTTCTTGCTGGTCACGTCCGCTTTAGGGCGCTCCTCAGTGAGCTGGCGGCCCTCGACAATGTAATAAACGGTCTCCGCGATAATGGTCGCGTGATCGCCCATGGGCTCGATATTCTTGGCGCAGAAAAACATATGACTGCGAAAGGCGATGTTGCGAGGGTCCTCCATCATATAGGTGAAGAGTTCCCGGAACAGCGAATTGTTGAGGGCATCGATCTCTTGATCCTTGCGCCACACGCCCATGGCCAAGGCGACGTCCCTGCGTTCGTAGCTTTGCAGCACGCGCGTCCAATTGGTCGCGCACAAGATCCACCATGTGTTGGAGCTGAAGCACGACTTCGTTGACGCGGTAGTCCTCGGTCAGCAGCAGCACCCGCTTGGCGATATTCTCGGCAAGATCGCCAACCCGCTCAAGATCGTTGGCAATGCGCAAGGCTCCGACGATCTCGCGCAGATCAACCGCCATCGGCTGCCGGCGGGCAATGGTGGCGACGGCCTTTTCCTCAATCACGCGCTGCAGCGCATCGACCCGATCATCTGCCGCTATGACCCGTTCGGCGAGCGCAGCGTCGCGCTTAAACAAGGCATCGATCGCGTCAGCGATCTGCTCGCCGTCGAGGCGGCCCATCTCCGCAATGTTGCGCGCAAGCTCCTGCAAGTCTGTGTCAAAAGCCCGAATCGTGTGGTCCATCATGACAGCGTCTCCCGTTAGACGCGGCTGGTCGGCCCCGGCAATTGTGCCGGATCGAGCCCGAGTTCTTCACAGGCGCGGCGCACTGAGCGCGGGTCGATGGCTTGGCGCGAGCCGCCGAGTGGAACTTCCGCCTTGCGGCCTTCTCGATGCACCGTCACCATGACCTGCCCTGCATGTCGCTGTTGATGCTCACCGTGATCGATGCGGCAGCCTTGCTCGACGAGCCATTTTCGGAATGTGCTGCTTTCCATTGCTGTACTTCCTATCGGTCACGAGACTTAGCTCTGAAAACCGTAACAATAGATTGATCTTCAATCGTTCCGCTACCGACGGGTTCGGACAGCTCCTGATCAACGGTTGCAAATCTGCGCCAATTTCTAGTCGCGCCCATTGATCTGCATCAATAGGAAACGTCACTGCGCAGATACCAATTGTCCTGAGCAGGCGATGTCAGCGGGCTCCGATCATAAGATGAACCTCTTTCGCGAACTTGCAGAGGTCATCCAGAAGCTGGAGCAAACCTCTTCGAATTCTACGCTCGTCGCCATCCTTGCGGCACTCCTAGCAAGGCTCACTCCGGATGAAGCGAGAGCCGTGGCCTAACTTCTGCGCGGCGAAGTGGGGGCCCCGTTCGAATCGGGAGAGATCGGGATTGCGGAGCGCATGGTGGTGCGCGCCGTAGTGGACGCCCGTATCGCAACAGCGTGTGGAGAAACTCCTGGCAGCCGCCGGCGATCTTAGAACGGTTTCAGAAGACCTGTCTCGGGCCAAACGAGGCGCGCAATCTCGATCCTTCACGTCTTTAAAGAACTGCTAAAAATCGCTGCGATCTCGAGAAAAAGGCTCGCAAAAGCAAAAGTGCGTGAGATTGACGCAATTGCTTTCAGCAGCATCGGGTATCGAAGCAAAATACATCCTGCGCGCAGTCCTCGGTACCCATCGCATTGATGTCGCCGACATGACCTTTTTGCGCGCCTTGGTGAAAGCCTTCACTGGCAGCGCGGAGAACAGGCGCAGCGCCGAAGCCGCCTACAACGTCCGTTCGGACTTAGGCGAGGTCAGCCGTCGCATCGCGCGCTCGGGTTTGGTCGGTCTTCAACGTTTCACACCGGTTCCCGGAACGCCGGTGCGCATGATGCTGACATCGCGTGTTCAAGATTTAGACGGAGTCCCGCGACATATGCGCGACGAGATGTTCGTCGAATACAAGTATGACGGCGAGCGCGAGTAAATTCACAGCGATAAAAATGGCGATGTGTAGGCCTTTTCGCGCAAGCTGGAGCGGATCACGCACCAGTATCCCAAGATCATCGAGGCGTTCAATAGGTCCGGCGTCCCCAACAACACCATTCTCGAAGGCGAGATCGTCGCTTTCGATTTTAAAACAATTCATTTGCTGCCGTTTCAAACGCTCATGCAGCGCGTGGCGAAAACACGAGGTTACGCGTTTATCGAAGAAGTTTCGATTGCGCTCTTCCTATTCGACTTGCTGCTCATCAAGAATCGAAATCTGCTCGGTGTGCCGCTCTCGGAGCGACGAAGGCTGCTCGAGAACTGCATCAAGCCATTACGCCTCATTCGTTTGTCGAATTACACCGTGAGCTCGGATATTGCCGGCGTTGAGCGCTACTTTCGGCAAGCTCTTGGCTATGGAGCCGAAGGCGTCGTGATCAAGTCGGCAGCCGGCCCCTACCAGGCCGGCAAGCGGGGGTGGCTGTGGATCAAGTTCAAAAGAGAATATCAAGAACCGCTAGCCGATACCTTCGATCTGGTCGTGGTCGGAGCTATCCGCGGCAAAGGCCACCGGGCGGGAAGCTATGGATCGCTGCTTCTTTGTCATTCCATGCTCCTCTCGGATGACATAGGGCTTGAGAAACCTGGGAAGGCTTCGCAACAGCTTATCGGAAACTCCTGCGCCCACCTTGGTCAGGAAATAATATCTGTTCGTAGCAGGATCGAAGGAAGCAAGCAAACGTATGGTTCGAGCCGGTCAAGGTCGTTGAAGTCGGCGGAGCAGAGCTCACCGTCAGCCCGGTCCATACGGTGGGCACTACCTGGTAAAGCGCGGAGGACTTGCGACTCCGCTTTCCTCGATTTGTCCGGTTTCGTGACGACAAAGCGGGCGAGCAAGCGACAGCTGTACGAGAGGTCTATGATATGTATCGGTTGGCGACACGGAAACATCCGCGCAGGCACATGCCCGTGAAAACCGGAAAAAGGCCCGCCGAACCCACGTCTGCATGCAAGCGTGTTGGCCCGTCGAAGGTTTTCGCCGCAAGATCGATCGCTTGTTCGACGATTTCAGCATGGGTTTCTGGCGCTCTCCGTTCCGCCGTTCGATGTTCGCGGCGGAGCCATTCTGGCGCCGGGAGTTGAGCTGGACCGCCGCTCCGGCCGTCGACATCACCGAGAGCGACAAGGCCTATGAGGTGAGGACCGATTTGCCGGGAATGGACGAGAAGAACATCGAGGTGAAAGTGGTCAACGGCAATTTGATCATCAAAGGCGAAAAGCAGGAAGAGAAGGAGGAGAAGAAGAAGGATTATTATCTACACGAGCGCCACTTCGGCTCGTTCGAGCGCTCCTTCGAGGTGACGGACGGGGTCGACGCCGACAAGATCGAGGCGACTTTCAAGAAGGGCGTGCTCACGGTGACGCTGCCGAAGAAGCCCGAGGCGCAGAAGCCGGCGAAGAAGATCGAAGTCAAATCTGCCGCCTGAAACGATTTCTTTCTCTCTCCGTATATCATTACTCAACTTCAACAGCCGCGAGTTACGTGGCTCACGTAACCCGCGTGGTGGTCATTCGGCGGCGTTCAGGCGTAAACGAGTTTCTGCCCGACGAGCCGCCTGTCGACCTCTTTGGTGAGCTCAATCAGGGCGTCGGCCACTTTCACCGGATATGAAACGTTCGCTTCGAGTCGGCGCAATGGTTCAGGCAGCAGCGCAAGATTGCGCGCAACGCGGGCGCGAATGTCGGACAGCGCCGGCGACGCCCTGATGCGCCGTCCGCCTTGCATCACCGTCTCGATCAGCGGCTCGCCAGATTGTTTGTCCGTCTCAACGGAGATTATGTCACCGGCCATCCGGCCGTCGGGACCGTATTGACGCCAGACCTGTTTGCGCCCAGGCCAAGTCGCCTTGCCTGAAGAATGCTTGCGGCGCGGCAATCCCGCATACTCCTGCAGCTTGTAGGCGCAGTCGAGTGCTGGAACGTCGGACGACGTGGTCAGGCTTGTGCCAACGCCGAAAGCGTCAATAGGCGCGCCGGCATGGAGCATTTCGCCAATGTTATCTTCATCGAGACCCCCGCTCGCCAGGATGCTTACATCCTTGAGACCGCCGTCGTCCAGAATGCGGCGGACGCTCTTGGACAGTGCGGTCAGATCTCCGCTGTCCAGGCGAACGCCGCGGACAATGATCCCATCCAGCTTCAGCCGTGGCGCAAGCGCAACGACCTTCTTGGCGGCAGCTTCGGTGTCATACGTATCGATCAAAATCGTCAGGTTTCGAGGGCGTGACCTGGCGAAGTCTTCAAACGCCTGGCTCTCGTCGTCATGGGCCTGAATGAAGGAATGCGCCATGGTGCCAAAGGTTGGGATGCCATAGAGCTTTTCTGCCAGCATCGTCGCGGTGCCGGCAAATCCCGCGATGTAGCTCGCCCGCGCTGCCAAGAGCCCTGCTTCGGCGCCATGTGCGCGGCGCAACCCGAAATCGACCAGCAGCTTGCCGGGGGCCGCCAGCAATATTCGCGCCGCCTTCGACGCAATCAGAGATTGGAAGTGCAGGATGTTAATGAGCCGTGTTTCCGCCAGTTGTGCTTCAGGCAGTGGTGCAGTGACGCGCAGAATCGGCTCGTTCGCAAAGAAGACAGTGCCCTCCGGCATTGCGTGAACCTCGCCGGTAAAGCGAAAGCGCGCGAGGTCATCCAGGAGATTTCTGTCAAAGCGACCTGTCTGCTCCAGCCAATCTATTTCCTCGGCTGAGAACCGCAAACCTTCGAGAAAATCCAGCGCCTGTTCGAGACCGGCTGCGACGAGAAATCCGCGCCGCGACGGAAGCTTCCGCACGAAGAATTCGAACACCGCCGTCTGCGTCTGGCCATGCTCTAGATAGGCTTCGATCATGTTGAGCTGATAAAGGTCGGTCAGTAGCGGTGAGGCGACATCGCTCATGAGCATTCACTCCACTTTCAAAGGATACTTTCCAAAAAACTGATGCGTTTTGATGCACATCAAGGGGGAACGGCGAAGGGTCCGCTCTATTACCGCCACATGACGTTCATTCAGAGCCGCAACCGAGCGAAAATTGGAGATTTTTGATCTAGCTCAAGACCCCCTCAGGCGAATGCATCAATTTCAATTAAATTGATTAGGAGGGTTCGCCATGAGCGCCGTGGGTCTCGAAAGCATCGATCACACTGTCCAGCTGACACATATCTGGATCAACGACCTCGACGCCCGTCTTGGTTGGGAGAACAAACACCGTTCTTACCGCCTGCTGCGGACCGTTCTGCAGGCTGTGCGCGACTGGCTGCCGGTCAACGAGGCAGCAGGTTTTGGAGCACAGCTGCCCGAGCTAATTCGTGGAATCTATTACGAGCACTGGCGGCCGGCCGCGACGCCGGTGAAGCAGCGCCACAGAGCTGACTTCGTCGCGCGCATCGACAGCGCCTTCAAGACCGATCCCCTGCTTTTCACGGCGGATGGGATTGCGGCTGTGTTTGAGCTTTTGTCGGAAAAGGTCGCAGCCGGTGAAATTGAAAAAGTGCGGCACGCCTTGCCGGCGGACATCAGAGCCCTTTGGCCGCATTCTTCGCAGGCTGCTTGGACCGCCACGGCAGAAGGCGGTTGAAGCGCCCGCTTGGCGAGTTGCGGAGAATTTTCCAGTCGATAAGGCCGGTACTGTGGTGTGGGTGCTAACGGAAAGATAAAATGGCGCTTTGATAGATGGACGCAACGAGCGTGTCGGTTAGATGGCTGCGAGCATGCTGGTCCAGCTGTCATGAGCCGCACCGGATGGGAGCATTTTCCGCACGAGGCCGATGTCGGCGTGCGCGGTTTTGGCGCAACACCCGCAGAGGCGTTTGAGCAGGGAGCACTCGCCTTGACCGCGGTTGTGACTCATGCGCGGGTTGAGCCGTTGGTTGAAGTAGAGGTGAGCTGCCAGGCGCCAGATGTTGAGCTCTTGTTTGTCGATTGGCTCAACACGATCATTTACGAGATGGCGGTCCGCAAGATGCTGTTCGCGCGCTTTGCCGTGACGA
Source organism: uncultured Alphaproteobacteria bacterium (assembly GCA_963833665.1). GTDB lineage: Bacteria > Pseudomonadota > Alphaproteobacteria > Rhizobiales > Xanthobacteraceae > BOG-931. Next base: position 37,798 of record CAWHZA010000020.1, read on the forward strand.
TCGAGGGCACCCGGCTGCAAGCGACGTTGCGGGGCGAGCCTGTCGATGTGGCGCGGCATGCGCCCGCCTGTGAGCCGAAGGGCGCGACCTACACCGCCTTACGGGTCGCCCGGGAAGCGGGCGGTTCGTGGTCGGCAGGCTGTGTCGTAGACGTATGAATGGGCCGACAGATGGACACAAACCGTTTCACGCGTATCGATGCCACGACCTGGCGCATAGACCCTCACGGCGCGATGCGTGTGCCGGCGGTCATCTATGCCGACGAGAACCTGATCCGCGCCATGGACGACAAGGTGTACGAGCAGGCGGCCAATGTGGCGACGCTGCCGGGAATCGTTCAAGCCTCCTATGCCATGCCCGATGCCCACTGGGGCTATGGCTTTCCCATCGGCGGCGTGGCCGCTTTCGATCCCGATAGGGACGGCGTGGTGTCGGCCGGCGGGGTCGGCTTCGACATCTCATGCGGCGTGCGCACCATGCTGACCGGGCTCAAGATTTCCGACGTTCTTCCGGTGCAGAAGTCGCTTGCCGATTCGTTGTTCCGCCAAATCCCGGCCGGCGTCGGCAGCACGGGCGCGATCACGCTCGATGCGATCGACATGGACGCGATGCTTGCCGGAGGCGCTTGTTGGGCCCTCGCGCGCGGATGGGGCGAAGCTCGCGATCTCGATCGCATCGAGGAAGCGGGCAGGATGGCGGGGGCGCAACCCGAATACGTGTCGGAGCGCGCCAAGGAACGACAGCGCCGCGAGATGGGCACGCTGGGATCGGGCAACCACTACTTTGAGGTTCAGGGCGTTGCGGAAATCTTCGACGCCAAGGCGGCCGAAGTCTTCGGACTTGCTGTCGACGACGTTGTTCTCACCATCCATTGCGGTTCGCGCGGCCTCGGTCATCAGATCGGCACCGAATTTCTCAAGGAAATGGTGGTGGCGGCGCAATCATTAGGCATCGAACTTGTTGACCGGGAACTCGCCTGCGCGCCGATCAATTCGGAAGTCGGCCAGCGCTACCTCGGAGCGATGCGGGCGGCGATCAATTGCGCGCTGGCCAACCGCGAAATCCTCGGCCATTACGCGCGGCGCGTTTTCGCTCACTTCTTTCCTAATTGCGACCTGCGTCTGTTGTTTGACGTGTCCCACAACACCTGCAAGGTCGAATCGCACGCAGTGGGGGGTAAACAGCGCGAGCTGTTCGTTCACCGCAAGGGCGCGACCAGGGCATTCGGTCCCGGGCACCCAAGCTTGCCCGACGCATTGCGCGCGGTGGGTCAGCCGGTGCTCATCGGCGGCAGCATGGGCACCGGTTCGTATATTCTGGTCGCCGAGGCGACGGCTGAAAGCAAGGCGTTCGCCTCGGCGTGCCACGGCGCCGGACGGGCGCTGTCGCGGCACGCCGCGCTCAAGCAGTGGAGCGGCCGCAAGATCGTGGATGAGCTTGCCGAGCGTGGCATCATCATCAAAAGCCCATCGATGCGCGGCGTCGCCGAGGAGGCGCCCGGCGCCTACAAGGACGTGAGTACGGTCGTAGCCGCGGCCGAGCAAGCGGGCCTCGCCCGACGCGTAGCGAGGCTGCGGCCGCTGATTTGCATTAAGGGGTGAGACGAGGCAGTAGCATTCGTCGAGCATGTCTTCACATGAATGCGGCAACCTCTTCCTGGTTCATCATGCCCCGCTTCATCAGCGCGGTCGCAAGGCGTTCGACGGCGGAATGATGCTCCTCAATCAACTTTTGGGCGCGAAGGTCTAGCCATTTCAGGAATGCGCTTGCAATTTTTCCCGAACCGCAGACCCGAAGTGCAAGATCAGCCGCGACTGCGTAGTCGGCGCCGCCTTGCCAGCGCCGCCATGACGTGGGGCGATATCGCTTCTGGGCAATCGGTCCGGCCAAGCGAATGATGATCGCTCGTTCCACCCGTAAGCGCGCAAGATCCGAGCCGTCGAATTCCAGACTGTCCCCGGGGAAGGGACTTTCGTGCCTCACCTCTCCAACGGATTCATTCGCTGCGGCGATCGATACAATTATCGGTCGATAGCCAAGCTTCCACGCCGCAACAGCATGTCCGGCCTCGTGGTACGCCGTGGCCTCGCCGCTCATTGCCTTGCGAGATGTCTGGGAATCCCCGACGCGGCTCATCTGGCGTCGCGGCGATGAGCGTTCGGATGAGGACCCGCTGGTGCTTCGTCGAGGAGTGCCGGATTGGTTCATTCTCTGACCTTGCTTCCACTGCTTGGCGCAACACGCACAGCTGTGCTCGGCGCGTGAGACGTCTGCTCAGCATGTCTTCCAGAATAACACTGTTGGCTAAGCTGGCTATTAGTGGGGTGAACACTGGCACCAGTATCTATGGCAGTAACCTTCTTCCAGTACCATATAGGGAATGCAACAGGCGCCAGTACCCGTCTCGTGAACGTCGTACACCGATGGCGCTGACGGCAAATTGTGGAGATCCATTCCTAATGCGGCAAAAACGCCGTAATTTCGGGCCGAAGATCCTCAGCCCGCTTGTGGCTTCGACATTACGGCAAGAGCGAAAAGCCTACTTCGCCGGAGATGGGTTCGACGGTCGCGGGGATGCACTCATCGCATCCTACAACATTCATAAATGCATTGGGATGGACGGGCAGTTCAATCCCAAGCGGACGATGACAGTCATCAAGGAGATCGGCGCGGACGTAATCGCGTTGCAAGAAGTCGACCAGCGTTTTGGAAATCGCGCCAGTCTTCTGGATCTGAATGCGCTTGAACAGGAGAGCGGGCTGGTCCCTATCCCGCTGAGGGGCGTACGAAGCAATCATGGCTGGCGCGGTAACCTGGTGCTCGTTCGGGACGGAACGGTGACCGCTACTCGCCAGCTTGTTTTGCCCGGGGCTGAACCCCGTGGTGCTCTGATCGTCGATCTCGCGCTCCCCATCGGGCCTCTGCGAATCATTGCCGCGCATCTGGGATTGCTACGCCGCTCCCGCGCCCATCAGGTTAAGGCGCTTGTGTCAGCCGCGGAGACGAAGGATGGACGTCCCACTCTGCTTATGGGCGATCTCAATGAATGGCGGGTCGGTCAGCGGTCGTCCTTGCGCGAGCTTGAGCCGGCATTTGGCCCTCTTGACGCAACAGTCGCGAGCTTCCCGTCGCGCTTTCCGCTCTGGTGCCTTGATAGAATCCTGGCAAATCCGCATAGTGCGGTCTCACGCATCGAGATTCATGACACGCCCCTGGCACGGGTTGCCTCTGACCACCTGCCAATCAAAGCTGTAATCCGGCTGGGCAAAAGCGTCCATCCGAAGTTGGATTTTGCTGCGCTGGCTTCCGCAGCGTAGGCCGGGTAGGATTAGAAAACGTCAACCATTCCAGGGCACGAGGCAGGATTTCGAGCAGTTCGTACGTGTTCTTGGTCGACAGCCAACGCGTGAGGGGCTTCCCGATCCGTCCGATCCGCCCACGCCGGACCAGGCTGAAGCGCTCGCCAATGCGGCACGTAAGTACCAATCGAAATCATGGAACCGACTCTAACATAATGACTAACGCGCTACGATGGGCGCACGGGGTATCAATTGCTGCTCCCCCCGACGGCCTCACGGCAATCAGCGCAGGCGGGTCTCTCAGGATATCGCGCGGGCATATCGTGCAAGCAATTGCTGGCGGGAAACCCAGAATTCGCGACGGGTCCGGTTAAATCGCCAATCGATCAGGCCGCGGGGGTTGTATGTCCACGTCAATAGCCACGCCCAGATACCTTCGAGAATGGGCATAAAACAAACTGTTCCTGATGTCGGACTCTCGATCGGTTCGAACCCAGCCTTCATCAGGAGACGGGCGAGTACGCTAGGAGGGCCATGTTTCGCGATGGACAACGTCACGCGCAGCGCCTGCACCTTATCTGGCTCCTGGCGTGCGTGAATGAAGAGGACCAAACGATGCAGGCTCGTCTGGATTTGCTGTTCGACGCGCGACGCCCAGTCGAAGTTATCAACCTCAGATAGAAAGGGTGGCAGGTGCTCGTTCCAGAAATGCAAGTCCATAATGGGAACACCACGTTGAACGCGGGTTCCATCGGGCAGCGTGAGTGTGCGGGTTGCATGGCTTAGCTCGATGCGTAACAGGCCTTTGACCTCGGTCTCAAACTCCGTAATGCCGCCTATGCGTCGCAATAGTGCATCGGTTGTTTTAATCAGCCATCTGAGTCCCCCACTGAAGAACGTTTCGCGCATGGTATGAACTCGCTGGGGCCGAGGTCGTATCTGGATTTCGCTGCGGCTGCCAAAGTATCGCGGCTCCCGAAATACTTTGCACCGAAAGGAAGATAGAACTTCCCGGCGGTGCGGCGCCGTTGCATTTGCCCAAGACCGGGCAAATAAACCACCAGGCAGCCGCCATAGTTTGGCTTGCCCTGCTTCATCGTTCGCGACGCCCACAGGCAGGCGCTCGTTTACGTCTATTTCGAGGGGGAGCCGGACCGTCGCTCGGCGGCGCACCTCCTCACCCGCGACGAGGCCCGGCGCATCGCCACCAGCGGGCCGAAGCGATCCCGCTCCGAAAAGGTGAGACCGGCGAGATAGACAGGTGGAGGACCAGCCGGGCAGACCGGTATTGTCCCCAGCCAGCTAGCGGTGCGTACGCTGGGCCGGCCGGCCTCACTGGGGCGGCCCCGTGCAAACAAAACTGGTGGCTGCGCGGCGGTCGCCTTGGCCCGAATAGCGAGCGGTCGCCGGATAGGCACACCATGGCCGCTGCGCCTCGATTCCCTTTGTCGGGTCATTGTCGCGATAGCGTGTCGCGATGACCTGATCCGGCGCCACACCGTCTTCAACCCAATGCGCGAGAGCCGCGTCAACAGACTTGTTTAGCCCTACGCGCGGAAACTGTCAGGGAGACAAAGTGACAAACATAGAAGGTAGGAGGAAACAAGCCATCAAGCCCACTCGGTCCACTGACGCAACGCTCAACGCTTAGGACGAGGTGGGCGGTTATCGTCGTCAATCTCGAAAGCCTTAAAGCCGATCAAACGGCCGTTTCTCGGTGCTGAAAGCAGACGGAGCCGCTTCATTGTTTTGTCTGCCCCCGGTGCAGGGCAGCCGAACTGCTCTGCAATTCGCCGGATCGCACGCGAATCAGGTTAAGTTGGGTTTCCGAAAACAGCGATATGTGAAACACGGGACTTTAGGCTCATCCGAGTTTATGGACTGCGTAGGTAACTTTAGTCTACTGTATCTCTTGCAAGCTTTCGATGACGATGTCGGCACCGTGTTGACGCAAGTTAAGGCCTCACGCTGCTTGCCGTGATCGATACCGATTACGCATCCAAAGCCGCCTCGTTTGCCGGCTTCGACCCCGGCCAAAGCATCCTCGCGGCTGTCCTGATGCCCGCCCTTCGGAGCTCGTTCAAAAGCGCTTCAGCGCCCACTGCAGGAACAATCCCTTTTTGCAGCGTTTGTCGAAACAGTCGCGTCTTTCGCTCTCCGAGCGAATGGACACTATCTGCGTCCTCAGGATCGTGCCCCGATCCCTGCGGTAGACTTATGCCCCGGGAAGTGAGGAAGTGGCGGATGCGGGTCGGCCATCGACGTAGTTCAGGTAGTCGGCGTCTATATCGAACGGCCGGAAGGGCAGAGCATGCTGTTGAGCCCACGCTTGCAGAAACTGATCAAAGACCGTCTTCCAAGCCGCCGCGTGGACACGCGCCGTATCGGTTAGCACGCCATCGAGGTCGAAAATGGCAGCGTCGAACCCGTGGATTGCTTCTCGGACAAGCTAAGATTTCCGCGGCCGCATTGCCATGGGCGAGGAGTATCCGCACGTGCAGCTGGCCGAGCGGGCAACCGCATGCGAGCCGGTCGATAAACTCACTAGCCCAAGCGGGCCATTCGTGCTGCGGCTGATCGACATAACGTGGCGTGGTGAGAGAACCTAGCTCGGCCGGAGCAGCCCCGACATCCATTACGTGGACCACAAGGAGTTCGGCGCGACCATGTTCGGCTAGCTCTGCTGCGGGTCGCAGTGCGCAGCTGGTCGAGGGGTTGCCATCGTGCGGTACCAAGACATGATGGAGATGCCAGGGCGTTGCGCCGCGCTGCGGCGGAACGAGCCCTACGGGACAATGAGCATCGTGTAGCACTTGCATCGCCGTGCGCCTCATCATCTTTCCCCGCTCGCCCCCGCTGTGTTTGCACATGACGATCAGTCCCGGCTCTATTTCCCCCGCGACCCGCAGAATTTGCGCCGCCGGCGTCCCAACGCCTGGTGCGCACCCTCCGTCTTTATTGCCCTATACTTCGTCGATCACCTTCTGCAAATGAGAGCTGATCTCTCGCGCGACTTCATCCACTACGATATGGTCGATTGGCCGCATGGAAAAAACGGGATCGACCGCGGAGACTTCAACATTCCCGTCCTCTTTCTGTTGCACAACGACGTTGCAGGGTAACATCGTTCCAACCTTGTCTTCCGCCTGGAGCGCTCGATAAGTCAGTTGTGGATTGCATGCGCCGAGGATCAGGTATGGACGGAAATCGATGTTAAGTCCCTTCTTGAAATTATCCTTCATATCGATTTCCGTGAGCACGCGAAAATCATGTCGTTCGAGGGCTCGCTTTACAGAGACTATGGCATCGTCAAAGCTCATGTCTACTATTTTGGAGTAATGGTAGGAGGACATCTGTGTTCCCCTCTTCTTTTATTGGGCCTTTAGCTTTCCCTAGCCACGGATCTGCAGCACCCGCGCTCCCTGATGATACCGAAGTGAGTGTCGAGGAGCGGGTGGAGGAAAGGCCTGAACTCGCCCCTCCGGCGGCTGTAACTAATTACATCCGATCGCGTAGGCCGCGGACGCCTTCGCCTTCGGCGCAGTGTTCGCAGCAGAAGAAGGTGCCTTCCTTTTCAAGACCGTGTCCGACGATGCGGATGCCGCAATGCGCACAGGTCGGCGCCAGGGCATGGATCGTGCATTCGAAGCTATCGAAGGTATGGGCCTTGCCGCTCTGGACTACCTGAAACGTCTTGTCGTAATCGTTCCCACAGGTCTCACATATTGCCATGATACCGCCTCACTTATGTCTAGCCGAGCCACCTGAAAGCGTTCACGCTGCCTTCACGTCGATCTTCTTCGCCGGCTTCTGCGCTTCGGGCTTCTTCGGAAGTACTACCGTGAGTACCCCTTTCTTGAAGCTCGCCTCGATTTTATCGGCATCGACGCCTTCTGGAACTTGGAAGGAGCGTTCGAAGGAGCCGAAGCGGCGCTCGTGGAGATAGTAATCTTTCTTCTTCTCCTCCTTCTCTTCCTGTTTCTTGCCCTCGATCGTCAGATTGCCGTTGACAACTTTCACCGCGATGTTCTTCTCGTCCATCCTGGGCAACTCGGCCGTGACCTCATAGGCCTTGTCGCTTTCGGTGATGTCGACGGCGGGCGCGCCGGTCCAGCTCAATTCGCGCCGGCAGAATGGCTCGACCCCGAAAATCGAACGGCGGAACGGGGAGCTCCAGGAGCGCATGCCGAAATCGTCGAACAGGCGGTCGATCTCCCGGCGAAGGCCTTCGACGGGCCACCACGCTTGTGTCGCAGAAGTGGGTTCCGCCGCCTTTTTCTCGGTCTTAACAGGCAGTTTGGTTGCAACTTCGGCCATGTTCAGGCCCTCCTATTAAATTGCCTGCTTGGACAACGACATTTATCAGCGTACTGACTTTGCCCAGTTGATTTAGATCAATGGGACGCCTGGAAATCTGCGCAGCTTAGGCCTTCCCAATCGAGTGGCAGAGGAAATGGGCGATCGCTAATCAGGCCTGCTATCGCGTGGAATTGCGATTGCATGAACAAGACGTTGCAGACACATGCGGCGCGCCGGTTATTGTCGCAATGGCTTTATGGGGCGCTGCGGGAAGCGGGGCTGGCGGTGGAGACGGCGCGCAAGCTAGTGCAATCGAAACTGTACGACATCGAGATGAGCCTGCGCGGCATTCTGCGCGGCTTCGGGCTTAAGGTTGGGCCAACCACGTCGCAGAGCTTTGCAGCACGGATCAACCATCTGGTCGACGGCCAAACGAGCTTAGAAGCGGTGGCGGCGGCGCTGCTTTCGCTTCACGCCGTTGCGCTGCGCGAGTTTAAAAGCCTTGAGAAGAGCGTGCGCCAGATCAGCCGCGCCGACGCACGGGTGCGGCTGTTGATGTCGACGCCGGGGGTCGGCCCGGTGGTGGCGCTCACCTATGTGGCGGCGATCAACGATCCGGCGCGCTTCACCTCATCAAAGTCGGTGGGGGCGCATTTTGGGCTCACTCCGAAAAAGTATCAATCGGGTGAGACCGACGTCAGCGGCCGGATCAGCAAGATGGGCGACGGTTCGGTGCGCACCGCCCTCCATGAGGCCGCCCACGTCATCTTGACGCGGCCGATCAAAGGCGGCGCGCTCAAGAGCCGGGCGATGAAGCTCGCCAGGCGTGCCGGCATGATGAAGGCGAACAAGCTGCAACCGTCCGGACCACAAGCCAGCGGGGCGATGATGCCCCGCCGAGCCCCGATCCATTCACCCCCAACGCGTCGACGGCGTCATCGACCCAATCAATCTGCCGAGCTTGGCGCGCCCAGAACGGACGAGCGTGCCTCGCAAAAACTGACCTTCAGATCATGCGTCCGCGTGGATAAGGTGGCCTAGCTCCGAGCCCTTTCGAGCCGCAACTTCATGATGACGTCTATGTACCGCGAACAAGCAATATCGGCTTGCTGGAGATCCGTGTAAGGCCCTCCGCCACGCTGCCGAGCAGCAACCGGCGGATACCTCTGCGTCCGTGTGTCCCGATCACTACCACGTCGGCCGGCCACCGCGTTACTTCCTCTTCAATAACATCATAGACGTGCTTGGCAAACATCACTACGCATTTAGTATCGAATTGAACACCTGCCGAACGTGCCCATGTTGAGCAGCCGGCGAGGACTGCCTTGCCCGCATCTTCCATCGCTTTTCGGTACTCAAAAATATACGGTGCCTCCGCGGCTGAATAGGCCATAGTCAGGTCAACAACGTGGACAAGTCGTATCTGCAAATCATGATCTTTGGCCAGCTTAATGGCCTCTTGAAGTGCGGCATCCGCGGTTTCGCTTCCATCGACGGCCACCAAAATGCGCTTGTACATTTCGAAATTCCGTCCCCGTCAAAAACAATAGCAAGAAGAGCCGATAGAAGAAATACCCAAACGAGGCGTAGCCTTGTTTTGATTTGGATCAAACCTCCGCCGCGTGATTGACTGAAAATGGTTTTTTGTCGTTTGGCAATGAAGCGCTTGCGGATATCAGAGCGCTTTGCCCACGTCCATCGTCGGCTGCCTAGACGGATTCGGCGTGCCGAAATGACCTCACGATAGGAGCGTCGACCATGTTCAAAGATGTCCTGGTGAACTTATCGGTCGCGGATAGGCGCGACCCCGCTTGCGACTACGCAGTATCGGTGGCGAACGCCTTCAATGCCCATCTCAGTGGAATTGCCTTCGCTTACGATCCAGCCGTTCCCGCCATCGCCGGCGGATGCGAGGTTATGCTGCCAGGATGGATTGAAGAGGAGCGCGGCAGAGCAGCGGAACGCGCGAAGGCCGCGGTTGCGAAATTTGAAGCAGCAGCACGGCGCGAGGGACTGTCCGCGGATTCGCGCGTGCTTGACGCGACAGCGCGTAAGGCCCCCCATCTATTTGCGCAGATCGCGCGACGCTTCGATCTTTCGCTGTTGCAGCAAAGCGATCCGGAACAACCAGGACATGAAAACGTGATCACTACGGCCGCTATTTTCGACTCAGGTCGACCAGTGCTGATCGTGCCGTACGTTCAGACAGACGGCCTTCGACTGAACCGTGTCATGATCTGTTGGGACGGCAGTCGCAACGCCGCGCGCGCTATCGCGGACGCGCAGCCTTTTCTCACGAGTGCGAAAGCCGTCGAGCTAGTGACCGTCGTCTCTGCTGACATCAAGAGCGACGAAATGGGCGACGCTGATATTGCACGCCACTTGGCCCGCCATTACCCGAAAGTGGAAGTCGAGAACATCACCGCGGCTGACTTGGACGTGCCAAATGCAATTCTGTCTCATGCCGCTGATACCTCGGCCGACTTCATCGTGATGGGAGGATACGAGCACGCAAGATTGCGTGAATTCATTCTTGGCGGCGCCACGCGTGGCATTCTTGCCACAATGACAATCCCGACCCTTATGTCGCATTGAGGGAATCTTGCGAGCACGACCGGAAGTCCCCCTGATTGATGCCGCGTGACTGAGCTGTTGCCTTGATCCGGCGAATGTAGCTAAGAACCCGGCCGTCGCACGATATGCTTGCCCGTCACCCGACGAGATGTTTCTCGATCTCCCCGATCGGGAGTTTGGTCAGGTCCTTGTCGATTTCGGCGACGATCCGGCTTTTCACGTCGGCATGAAGGGCGTTGCGCAATTCCCCGAGCGTACGCGGCGGGGCAACGATTATGATCGCTTTGACCTTTTCTGTGCGCACCAGCTGCTCCAGGGCGGAGGCCACGCGCTTGGCGAAACGTTCCTTTTCCAATTCATGCCAATCGGTCGTGTCTACACCGCTGCGCAGGTTTGTGCCGGCGCGTTTGAAGACCCGTCCCGGACGATCGGTACCCTGCTCATGCGTCGGCAAATTCGCATCGGTCAACACGCGTTCGGTGGTGAGATTCGGGAGCGCCGAGTCGCCGGCATTGCGCAGGAACAGTGCCCTTTGCCCGTCGCCGACGAACACGAGCGCATCATGCGGGATTGGGAATCTGTTCATGTTGTCCTCCAGGACTACGGTAAGTCACGAATAGCGGATAAAGGAAGCCGCGTCGGCGAGGCTTGATCCATATCAATCGCAGGGCTAACTGCTGAAGTCGACTCGTCAGTGACGCTGTAGCGGGCCTCAACCAAAGACGTCGATATAGTCGACTGCCCGTTTCGCATTCCTACCTTGACCTCGTCTTCACGTTGCGGTGTTGTCTTGCAAGTTGAATGTTCGCGTAGAGGGCCGCCCAGGCTATGTGCTCCCGTCGCGCGGAGGCGGTCCAGCGAAAAGTTGGCTGGAAAGCTCCCTTTTGACCAGAATCCCCCACCACCAAGCAGCGTAGAGATATTCGCGCGCGGCCTCGCCCAGCCGCGTTAATCGACCGCCTATGCCCCCGAGCCACAGGCGTCTGCTGGCGGACCGGCTTGTTGATGCCATCCTTTGGCTCAATGGCCAAGAGTTCGATCTCGAGTCTTCCGCTTGGGCTGTTCGGTGCCAGCACCGGAGCAGCGGCGGCGCTGGTCGCGGTCCAAAAACTTCCTCGGCGCATTGGTGGTTTCGCGCGGCGGGCGCCCCGATCTCGCGGGAGGCGCGCTCGATAGCGTGTACGCGCCAACCCTGTTGATTGTTGGTGGCGCCGACTTCGACGTCATCGAGCTCAATGAGCAGGCGTTGGCCCGGCTACCGGGCACCAAGGCGCTGGAGATCGTTCCCGGGGCGAGTCATTTGTTTCCTGAGGCTGGAGCACTCGAGGCGGTGATCGAGCACGCCGCCATATGGTTTGAGCGCCATCTCGGGCTTGCTTCTAACAGCCGGATGCGCGTTGCGAAACCTGACAAGAGCCAACGAAGCTGCCATGTCATTCAGGAATCGCACTGATGCCGGCCGCAAATTGGCTAAAGCGCTCGCTGCATACAAGGACGAGCACCCCGTGATTCTGGCCTGCCGCGCGGCGGCGTGCCTGTTGCGGCCGAGGTGGCTGCCGCGCTCAATGCGCCACTCGATTTAATCCTTGTGCGCAAGATCGGCGCGCCTATCCAACCCGAGCTCGCCATGGGTGCCGTGGTCGACGGCGGCGCACCGATAATGGTGCGCAACGAGGACGTGATTGGGCTCGCGGGCGTCGACGAGGCTGAATTCAAGGGCATCTGCGACAGCGAACTTGCCGAGATCGAACGGCGGCGCCAGCGCTACTTGGGCAGTCGCAGACGCGTCGAGGTACGAAGCACGGATGAAGGCCAACGTGGGTCCAGCGGGGCGCCGTCGGCCGCCACGCCGCGTTTTTCTCTTCTTTGCTGCCATTGATCCATGACTAGCCGATAGCACCTACCTCGCAGCACAAATCCAACCACTATCAAACATTGGATCAATGTCCATGACCGAGCCGTAAGAGGGCGTAGCGCAAAGAGCTGAGCGTTGCTTCAGCTTGGCCGCAGGTTGCACAAGGATCTTGGGGTTACGGCTTTAGCGTCCTCAGCGTTTACTACCACCGTGAGGCGAAAGCGCCTCAGGCTAGGTGAAACTAACTCCAGGGTGCATCATCAGGCGAACGTTCTCCCAATTCTGGAACGACGATTACGGAGCAGAGCGCGAGGCTCACAATTTTCTGGCACACACTACCCAGGGGCAATCCGGCTAATCGGCCACGGCCACGCCTTCCAAGCACAATCGCATCGGCTACTTCGCGTGCCGCAATTTCCATAATCGACTTTGCCGGATCACCCCAACTGATTTGAAGCTGGATGTTTGTTATGCCGAATCGTTGTGCACATGTTTCAGATGCGATGAGGACCTGCATCGAACGATCCTCGAGCGCCTCGGCGAAATTCTGCTCGGCGCGTGCGAGTTCCCGCATTTCCTCCCCCGAAAGGTCTCCGGCGACGGTCACAATAAACAATTTACCACCAAAGGCTTTGGTGAGCTCGGCTGCGACATCCACCGCGCGGTTGGCGTCTTCCGAACCGTCGGTCGCTACCAGAATATTCCGCATCGCTAGTCACGCCCGGAAAAAGTTAGCATAAGCAAATCACAACATCGCTGGCACGGGACTGATCTAGATCAAATCGCCGATAGACAGCTGAAAGCGCTTAGCACTTTACCTTGTCGACTTCGGAGCAGTCACAGCCAACGTCAAAGAGGTGCACTCGATAGCGGCTCTCGCCGACGGTAGTGATTGAAGCTCGATTGCGGCGCTCGGGATTGATCTCGATCAAGGTTTCGTGGGTAGTTTAATAGGATAGGGTACATCTAAAACGGTGCACTTTGTTGACGCCTTGATGGCTAGGCGTATATTTATTGGCCCGGCGCAGTTTCGGACATCGCGGGGTCTGTTTTTTCGTGTATTCAAGTTGGCCTGAGCGATTTACGATGTCGTGGGATACAGCTTCTTGATCCTGCCAATCGTGCTTTCGAACTGATCCAATTCGTAACCTGCAAGCTTCCAGTTGTTTTCCTTTTGAGCATACCAAAGCTTGAGGTGTCTTTAGCTGCGTCAAAGTCATAAGATCGCCCAACGTCGGCTGTCTTGCATCCTGCTCATCGGCAAGCGCGCCAATAGAGAGCCCGTAAGCGAAGGCGATCACAGCGAGTGTCGCAATCAGATATACGTTACCAGTCAAATACTTGCGCATGTTTTCCTCGGCTCGCAATTACATCTGCGGTGCGCCGTGAGCATTTGCCTAATTTAGGGAGTGGTTTAGATGGCTGCCGTGGCCCGGCTGCAGTTTGGGGTAGGGGGTGCTTACGCGTGTAGACGGCCGCACGATCATGCGATCATTCACAGCCCGCACCCTCGGCGTCGCACTGGCAGCCACTGGCGGCGCCCCGACTTATCGATCGGACCTCGTGGACGCACTTTGATCTGGCTCAAGGCGCCGCTTTCCATTGAGACTATTGAATTTTAGCAGCGACGGCTTCCGCGCGACGGCTTCAGCGCGTCGGAAAAATAAGGAGAATGCGATGATATCGGCGGAAGCAAGAACCAGCGCGAAGCCCGCCATGGCCACGCGCGATGATTGGCTGCGTCTGGTCGGCGATGTCGACGAGCGCAAGGTACTCGATATTCTGGCGCTGCGCCCCACTGTCGCCGAAATCGAACAAGCGGCGCTATGGGCTGCGGGCGACGGCGATGTACTCGCCAAGGGCGGCCATCCGCTGACCGGCACCGCCGCAGAAGTGCTCGATATCCTTACCGCCGACCAGGAAAAAGAACCGCCGCCAATCCGATAGCACAACGGACTGTGCCTGTTCCATTCATGACGAGGTGACGCGATGCCCCATAAGCAAATCCTATTCCGCTCAGCCGCCCGCGAAAAGATTCTGCGAGGCACGACCCAACTCGCGGATGCAATTCGTGTCACCCTGGGGCCGAGATCAAAATCTGTGCTGATCGAGAAGAAATGGGGCTTACCGATCGTCTGCAACGATGGTGTCACCATCGCCAAGGAATTCGACCTCAAGGATGCCGAAGAGAATTTGGGCGCGCGGATGCTGCGTCAGGCCGCCGAAAAAACCGGTGACATGGTCGGCGACGGGACCAGCACCTCGACGATCCTGGCCCATGCAATCTTCGCTGACGGTGTCCGTAATGTGGTTGCCGGCGCCAGCGCGATCGACATCAAACGCGGGTTGGATCGTGCGACCAAGCGGGCGATCGAAGCGTTGCGCGCCCTTTCCAGGCCAGTGGCAACACGGAAGGAAAAATCGCAGGTTGGTGCAATCTCCGCACACAACGACTCTGCGATTGGCGAACTTGTCGCAGACGCAATGGAGAAGGTCGGCAACGAGGGGGTTATTACTGTCGAAGAGTCGAAGACAACCGAGACCGCGCTCGACGTAGTGGAGGGGATGCAGTTCGATCGGGGATTTCTCTCGCCCTACTTCATGACCAACCCGGACAAGATGGAGGCGGTGATGGAGGACTGCCTGATCCTGCTGTCGGACCGCAAGATCGGCTCGCTTAACGACATGCTGCCGTTGCTCGAACAGATCGCAAAAGCCGGCAAGCCTCTGTTGGTGGTGGCCGAAGACGTCGAAGGCGAGGCACTTGCCACCCTGATCGTCAATCAAATCCGCGGTACCCTGAAAAGCTGCGCCGTAAAGGCGCCTGGGTTTGGCGACCGGCGCAAGGCCATGTTGCAGGACATGGCGGTGCTGACCGGCGGCCAAGTCATTGCCGAAGAATTGGGCCTAAAGCTTGAGCATGCGAAGCTGGAACAGCTCGGCCGTTCCAAGCGCGTGGTCGTCGACAAGGACAACACTACCATCATCGGCGGGGCCGGCGAACGCAAGCAGATCGACGGTCGCATTGAGCAGATCCGCCGTGAAATCGAAAAGACGACCAGCGACTACGACAAGGAGAAGCTGCAGGAAAGGCTGGCAAAACTGGCCGGCGGCGTCGCCGTGATCCGTGTCGGCGCCCCTGCCGAATCAGAGATGAAATCGAAGAAGGAGGCCTTCGACGACGCGATCAGCGCGACCAAGGCTGCCGTCGCCGAAGGGATTGTACCCGGCGGGGGCTTGGCGCTGCTGCGCTGTGTGGACGCCGTGGCGCAGGAGGAAGCCAAATGCGAGGGCGATGAGAAAACTGGCGCGCAGATTATCAAGCGCGCGCTCGAAGCACCAACACGTCAAATCGCAGAGAACTCTGCAATCGACGGTGGTGTCGTGGTCGCCCGCATGCTCGAAGGAAAAGGCAATTACGGCTTTGACGCCGCACGCAAGGAGTATGTCGACCTCATCGAGGCCGGCATCATCGATCCGACCAAGGTGGTCCGCATCGCGCTCGAAAATGCCGTCTCGGTGGCAAGCGTCCTGCTGCTTACCGAAGCGACGATGACCGAGATTCGTGAGGATAAGAAAGAGCGAGTCGCCGAGCCAGAAACGGCGTTCTAGGCAATCAGTACGAAATTTATGTCAAACATTTCATCGCTGAACGAACAAGTGAGGGCAGGAAATGCAAACGCCGCCTGAAATCGAATTTCAAGGCATGACCGCACCCCCGGGAATCCAAGATGCCATCGAGAAACATGTGGCCGAACTCGAGCAGCGGTGGGGACGCATAACCGCGTGCCGAGTCGTGTTGAAGGGGGCGGGGCGGCATCACCGCAAAGGCGGACTTTACGAGGTCCATATTCGTCTCGCGCTTCCGGACGGACGCGAGGTTAATGTGGAAAGGACGCCGCCGGCGGATGGACGGCATTCCGATCTGACATTCGCCATCAACGATGCCTTCAAGCACGCACGCAGGCAGCTCCAGGATCAGGTTCGCCGCGCGCAGGGACAGGTGAAGCATCACGAGGGCCCGCCGATTGGGACGGTCGTGCAAATCGATCCATCCGGCGATTTCGGCTTCCTCGAGACCAGCGACGGGCAAGAGGTTTATTTCCACCGCAACAGCGTGCTGGATGATGCCTTCTCGCGTCTGGAGGTCGGTTCGCGCGTAGCCTTTGCCGAGGAACCGGGAGACAAGGGTCCGCAGGCCACGACCGTCAAGCTTCTTGGGAAGCACGGTCTCCGAACGTGACCGTCTAGTACCTCTCCACTGTGATTTTGACGGGTTGAACCAGCGATCAAAGTAGCCCCGGCAACTGTTTGGGATCAACGAGCAGTTTCGATGCTGCGAGGTGTGCTTTGTTGCCGTCGGATGAAGCCCGCCCATTCGAGGGTCAGCACCATCTGGTGAATCGAGGGCGGGCTGACACGGAAGTACTCCTGCATGTCGGGTTCGGCCGGCGGCCGGCAGCCGGCAGTGCAGACGCATGTACAGGTGGATAAACGCCAGTACTGGCCCTGCTTGGGCGTGAAGATTTTTGCAAGGCGACTCACGCCGGCCATCCGATTCGATTGTTCATCCGTGCCTCACGACGAGGAGGCAGGCATGAATTTACGTTATCGGGTTCGAACTGAACCAATGCGAACGCGACCGACTGACCGCCCTGCTAAGCGGCGGCAAGCATCGCGGGCAATGTCCTCATCGCTGGCGTCGGCATCCACCGCCAGCAGAATCTGCGCCCGCTTGAGCCTGCGTGCCGCATGCCGTTTGTGCGGATTGAGCAGGCGGCTGCGCTTCTCGATGCCGGCTACAATGCGTTCGACTGCCCGGGTGAAGTCATCGGCGCTGACCGCATCGGCGCCGCGGCGCTGCCGGCGGCGCTGAGTTCCCAAACCGTGGGCTCCGCCAAAGCCCCTCAGGAACAATTCACATCCCCTGTAGTTGCTGTGGCAAGACGAGAGGAGACATCATGCGTACTTACTTTTTTCGCGATAGCCGCCGCGGTGATATGCCGGTGACACCACAGTACCTGCTGCAAAGTGCTTGGTAATGCGCTGAAACAATGCGGGCTGCTGCTACGAGATGGAAACCTCCTCTAATCGACACGAGAAGAACTTGGACACTCCAGAATTTCTAAATCCTCTCGCTTTGCCGCTGCAAGTTCGGCAGTTCGAATTCTCGCGTAATGAACTCGTCCCAACCCCAGTATGCGCGCACGCTCTGGCGCGCTATCGCCCACTTCTCGCGGTATCGTTCTACATGATAGCGGACGTGCGGTTCCCGCCCAGCAGCAGCGTTTAGTTCGGCCGCCACGGCTTGCGCCTCAGGTTCAGTGTCGAATGTGGTAGCCATCACAAAGCCTCCCGCTCAGAGCTCTGCCCCTAGCCGCTCGCCTTTCGTAAAGCCAGCTTTCTTTCTTCGACGGACCAAGGCGGCGGGCTTGTTTTTGAGCGTCCTTCCATTGGATCATTATCTCCAGCTTCCGGAGATCGTCAGGTATGCGGTCCTCGCGCGTTCACCGCGGGTTCATTTGGACCCGGGATCGTCATGACCCCGTTCTGGTGCTCGACCAAAAAAGCAGACCGCGTGCGCGTGGTCTTGGCCGAAAGCGACCTGCGACGCGGCGCCGAACGCGAAGAAGATGGCCGCTACCATATTCGTGGAGTCATCGGACCCGATGAATACCACGTGGAACACCCTCCACCAGCGCGGCTCTGCAAGCCGCGGCAGAGCTTGCCGAATATGGTCGCGCCGAACTCCTGATGGTCCACGTAACGGACATCAGAGCTGCGCCGGCAGAGGCTGGCTCTTTCACCACACCACGTTATGTCGATCAGCCGCAGCACGAATGGCCCGCCTGGACCAGCGAGTTTGTCAGCCGCCTTACGGGCATTTGCCCGCTCGGCCACTTGCATGTGCGGATGTCCCTGGCTCATGGCAATACCGCCGCGGAAATCCTGCACCTGTCTGAGAGACAATCCACGGACCTCATCGTCCTCGCTTGGAGAGGAATATGGGAAGCCCGTCGCGCGGGGACTCTAAAGGACATTCTGCGCGAGGCGCACTGCCCTATAATGGTGGTGCGCACGTGAACCCATGACGCGCCATACAACTCTAGGGAAATCGGAGCGCAACGGTTCGAGAAGAGATGCTCGTTGAATCAATCACCATAAGCCGGCGCGACTTCCACGCTGCGATCTTCGACCTTGACGGCGTGCTGACCGAGACGGCACGCGACTGCGTGGAAAGCGGTTTTTAATGCGTTTCTGCAGAGATGGGCGCAACAGCGTGGTCTGACCTTTCAGCCATTCGATATCGAAGCCGACTACCTCGATTATGTCGATGGGCGACCGCGCTACGACGGCATTCGAAGCCTTTCTCCGCCCGGGGCATAAGCCTTCCGGAAGGATCGGAGCATGACCCTCAGGACGCGAATACAGTGTATGCGCTCGGTGAGCGTAAGACGCGGCTTTTTCGACAAGCACTGCAAAAGGGGATCGATCCGGCAGGGGACACCGAAGCGCTTCAGGACGGCCGTGGCAGCAAGAACATCCGTGCCATTCTGCACGCTGCAGGACTTGAACATCATTTCGATGTCTGCGTCGACGGGTTGCGGCCGAGGCGCTCAAGCTACCGGGAAAGCCGGATCCGGCACTGATCTCGAAGCCGCACGCCGCCTCGGGGCGGAGCCGTCGCGCGCAATGCTGTTCGAGGATTCGCTGATTGGGGTCGAAGCCGGCAAACGGGGCGGCTTCGGATGCTTGGTCGGCATCGATCACGGCCCAACGCGGGGCGTTACGACAGCTCGGCGCCGATGTCGTCATCAAAGACTTGCGAGAAGTGCATATGAAAGCTCACAGCTGGCTCGCATACGTCCGTGGCACCGGATAATCAATGAACCGACCTACTCCGCTCGTTGGCAAGCTCCGCGGCGGTCGTCTGCACAGGTCGGGGCTAGCACATTCGAATAAATTGTACACCCGCCCATAATCGTTCGCCGTGCGCGTAGCAGTGAACCACTCTTCAAGGCGCCGGCGCACCGCCGGCGATCTAGCGCCATGACGCCCGCCCGCACGCCCCGTCTGGTTCATCATCATGGGCATTGCGCTGTCTGCGGCGACGTCAACACGACGGGGCCGCCAAGGAAACGTCCCTGGAAAGCCCCGGCTTCTTGCGAAAGAGGTCACCGTCATGTCGGCGGGTGCGGCGGCGCCCCAATATTCAGCGTTCGGTGCCGCCCAACCGAGGCCTCCTTGGCACTGGAGCCTCCCTTCGCCGATCACCACCACGGATGCAAATTATTGAGGGGTCTTCGTGGGATTAAGTGGGTAAATTAGATAGGGGAAGGCCGGAAAACCTGTGAATTGCGCAGAGGTTTTGCATTACGAAGCGGGTCTGTTTTGGCATGCCGGATGAATGGCGGGAACAGCGAAGCGAAGGCGGCGACTTTGGGATGCATATTGCTTCCCGGGTTTTCGGCCGGAACGACGGTGCGCGGCATTTTCGGTGATCCGAAAGCGCGGGTGATCGGGCTCAATCGGCGGTAAAAAAAACGGCATGCGGCTGTTGTGGTCGCATGCAGGTGGGCTGGTACGATCATAAGATTTGCCGGGTGCGCGATCTGTCGTGCTTAGCAGACAACTTCGCTCAGCCCCCTAGACCCAGGCCTAAGCCGCCTCCCCCACGGCCACTCGTCCACCAGCACCACCACCAGGGCCGTGAGTGCTGGACGGAGCCGAGCGGGCGCGTTCGAAGTCCTGACCTTCCGTGGGGGGATTGTCAGCGCCGCGCGATGCCGCGACAGACCGGCCGCACGTCGAGAGTAGGAATCCCATCTGATCGAGCCGACGGTGAAGACACGATCCGGAGGAGATGCATGATTTCATGCGCGGGACCGGTAGGTCTGCTCCGCAGGATCAGGCGATCAGCAAGCAAGGCAATCCGCGTTGCCACGCAGCTAGTCCTCGATTCTGGTGACGTGAGGCCTATCTTAGCCTCGCTCGAGTTATCGCCTTATCGTACGATCGTCAGTCGATTGTCGACCGACCGGACGCCAGCGATCGACCAGGCTGCGTTCTCGACAGCCTCGCGCTCCTCCCAGCAGTCGACCTTGCCCTCGAGCTTGACCCTGTTCCCGTCGAGCACATCGACGCGGATCGTGTCCGCCTCAATCTGCGCACGCCGAGTCAATGCGTCTTCGATCCTCCTCTTGATGTCTGACGCGATCACGGCCGGCTTGAGGGAAATGTTGTTGACCACACCGGTGACGCCGGAAAGCTTTCGAACAGCGTCTTCAGCGGCCTTCTTTTGATATTGCCAGTTGACTTGGCCAGCGAGCGTGACGAGGCCTTTTTGAACGGTCACTTGGACCGCTTGTTGCGGGATCATCGTGTCCCATTTGATAATGCTGAGCGCCCGCTTCGCGATTTCGTCATCCGCTGTCTTCTTGTCGCTTGGATAGCGGACCTCGATCTCTTGTGCGACCGCGCGTACGCCCTTGACCCGGCGAGCAGCCTGCTCGGCAGCCAACTTTTCCGCGTAGCTGAACACGTGCCCGGTCAATGTGACGACGCCGTTGTCCGCGGTGACCCCGATATGTGCGGCATCGATGCTGGGATCGAAGTCGAGCTCATCGAGGATCTCTTGCTGCAATTGCCTATCGTCCATGGCAGACCTCTCCTTTCGACTACAGTACGCCTTGATATCAAGTACTCGAGTGTGCGCCTCGCATTGACGTGGATCAAAGAACGAAAGCCGCACCACCGGCCTCCCTGCGACCTCGCCTCGACCAAGGACATGAGGAGAAACAGCCATGAATTGACCCAAGCTACACGAGTCGAGCTTTGACGTAGATCAAAGAGCGATGCAAACTCTTTCACGGCGAAGGTCCGCAGGGACGAGATCGGCGTCGCTGCCCGTGCGTTTCTAAGAAAGCTGTGTGATAACTCCACAGACCGACCTCGCCGTTTCCCCCATGATCCGATCGGCGGCGGCGCTTGATTGGCGCGTCAAGGTCGCGATCCGGACGTGAGAGCGTGCGCTCATGGATCAGCAAGATGTCATCGCTTTTTTGTCCGATGGGGCAAGCTACGGCAAACCCGGGATTGCGGTGGACCGCGTCGACACGCATATTTCCATCGTCTTTCTGATCGCTAATCGGGCCTATAAGCTCAAGCGCGCCGTCTCCTTCTCTTATCTGGATTATTCCACGACTGCCTTGCGCGAAAAATTCCGCAAGGCGGCACTCGACCTCAATCGACGAACTGCCCGACCATTCACCTTCGCGTCCGCGCCATCGGACGCGGAGCGCATGGCAATCTTCTTTTCAATGACGGCACCATCATTGATTGGGTGATGGAAACGCACCGTTTCTCGCAGAGCGACCTATTTGATTACCTCGCCAACGGACACAAGCTCACCCCTCAACTGATGCACGACCTGACGGATGTCATTGCGGCGTTTCATAGCACCGCTGCAATCACCCCTGGCAACGGAGGCCGCGCGGGCATCGAAGAGACGGTGGCCGGCAATCCTATCAATCTGCTTTGATCATGCCCGCCTCTCGACCTGCAAAGCGGTCAATGGAACAACCGGTAGCCGCGGCTCGCCGGTGACTCTTGCGGAGCGAATGGCAGGGAAATCATGGCCGTCAGCGTCTCTCGCTTAAGCAGCAATTTAGCGCCGGCGTCGAGATCCGCTCGCCGCACTTGCAAGATTTGGTCCGCGCGGTCGAACGCTTTCCCGATCAGATCGCCCACGGCAATGTCGATCTCGCGGGTGGTAGCTTCGGCTGCCGGCACGTGGTCAGCTGGGCGCCGTCAGGAACGGCTGCGGCGCGGCTGTCCGGCCGAGGAGGAAGCCATCCTCTGTCGGATGCCGAATGGTGTAGCCGAGAGCTCCGACGCGGCACGGAGCGATCGAGACCTTTTGCACCAGATCGACGCTGGGTAGTGTAGCCGCCACCAGCGCGCGCCCCATCTCGTGGTAAGCGACGCGGCAGCGCTCTTCCTCGTTGAGCACGCGGCTCTTTTTTCCAGTCAGGCGACAATGCGTTCGATCGCCTCAGTGAAATCTTTCAAGCTTACTGCGGTGGCATTGCGGCGGGTGGCGACGATTGCGGCTTCGTTGACAAGGTTGGCAATATCGGCGCCGGTGAAGCCCGTCGTCAACGCTGCAACCGTGTCGAGATCGATAGCGCGCTCAAGCTGCACTTTGCGCACATGAACCTTGAGAATCTCCAGGCGGCCCTTGCGGTCGGGGCGATCCACCAGCACCTGCCGGTCGAAGCAGCCCGCACTTGCCGCCATCCCGCCAACCAAGACCGCTCGCGAGCGTGATGTTCCCTGCATAGTTTTCCGCTCGTACGGCATTGATTGGACGATAACGTGACGATCAGCGAGCGAGGCAAGCCGCAGATAGTTCAACCGGGTGATACGTCCGCTCGGATCCTGCTGCCGCCACTCGCGAAATAGAACGCCCTGACGCAAATCAAGCAGCCGCCTGTGCTCCAGCACCCGACCAGCCTGCAGCGATAGTTGCCTGCCCTCGACGATAACTTCGACATGCAGCCAATGCGGGAATACCGCAAGTCGCGGTCCAAGGCTCTCATCTGCAACGTAATTGCCGGCGATAAAGATCGAAGGACGCGAGAATGCCGCCCTCTCGGCGACAGAAGTCCGATGCCGAGATATCCATTGGCAGTGGTAAGGATCGATTCGATTTCGCGCTCGCGCGCCAGGTCAATGCCTTCTTCAATCAGGAGCCAACTGGGATCGTGGTAAGGCGAAATCAGGAAATTGCTCACGCACATACATGTGACCCGCGTTACAGAGCCGCCGGAATGCTCAGTGCTCAGCACAGAAGGGGCCGCCGCGGAAGTCCGTTATCCTGCGACTGCGACATTTGATCCATGTCAATGCCGCATATTCTTGCGCGCCTTACCCATGCACCTGTGCGCAATTTCGATCCGATAGCTGCACGCGGTGCCCAGAGTAGGAGGCGCAAATGTATTTCTTTTCCGGGTACGTCAACATGAGCCTCGACGACGCCGTTGCAGCAACAAGACAAGTCCTGCAACGCCATCGGCTCACGGTCCTTGCCCAACTCGATCCAGGTAAGACTTTGAAACCTCGCCTTGCAGCCAATTTCCGTCCGTGCATCATACTCAGCGCATACAGCCCGGAATTGACCCGAAGGGCGATGCAGGCCGACGAGGAGACCGGCTCAATCGTGTTTTGCAACGTGCTTATTCAAGAGCAGACAGACGGTCGTGTTAAAATTTCTGCCGCTGATCCGAATGCGACAGTGGGGACACTCAACCACGTTGAGCTCACACGGGTTGCTCAAGACCTTCGATCCATGATTCAGCGCGTAATTGAGGACGTTGCATTACGGCCTGCGCCGAGATCCATCCCAAAGCACCGGCAACGGGACGGCCGTGAATTGGCGGCTCCGGCTCCGGCTCATCGCTCGGCGGCCTAACAGGACAGTAGGATCAGCGGAAATCGGTCGTGCGCCTCGAATGCAGCGAGAGCTTCCTTCGCCCTCGCGGCCAACGTTTCTCCTCCGCATCAGTTGTGATTGAAGCTGTCGCGTCTAAATACTCACGACCGGTCGCCGATGCCGATCGATAAAGCTGACCGATATTACTCAATTGCGCCGTTCTCAGGCCTCGGGGACATTCTCGGCAAGCTCGGCTAGCCAAACATTCGCACTCGCGTCCGACGGTGCGCGCCAATCGCCCCGCGGAGACAGCGATCCACCCGATGAAATCTTCGGCCCATTGGGTAACGCGGAGCGTTTAAACTGGTTGGCAAAAAAGCGAACAAGAAATACCGAGAGCCAATGTCGAATTTCACCGAGGTCATAGGCCTTACGCTCGCTTGGCGGAATATCAGACGGCCAAAGGCCGCGCTCGGCGTCGCTCCAGGCATGATGCGTCAAAAACGCGATTTTCGATGGCCGGTATCCATGTCGCGTCAAGTAATAGAGGCTAAAATCCTGCAGGGCGTATGGCCCGATGGTCTTCTCACTCGATTGGAGCGCTTCGCCTACGCGCGTCGGGATGAGCTCGGGTGAAATTACGGTAGCCAGGATCGCATGAAGGACACGTGCGGTGCTCTCATCAACCTCGCCAGAGCTGGCAACGAAGCGGATGAGATGCTGTATGAGGGTCTTCGCAACAGACGCGTTAACGTTGTAGTGGGACATTTGATCGCCCACACCGTACGTGCACCAGCCCAGCGCAAGTTCGGATAGATCTCCGGTGCCGACCACCAGGGCCCCGTTTTGGTTGGCAAGGCGAAATAAATAATCAGTGCGTAATCCGGCTTGAACATTCTCAAAGGTGACGTCGTAGACCGCCTCACCGCGAGCGAAGGGATGGTTGAGATCGCTTAGCAACTGGCGTGCAGCCGGACGGATGTCGATTTCGGCGCCGGTTATGCCGAGCGCCTGGATGAGTAACCACGCATTGGCCTTGGTCTGCTCGGTAGTGGCGAAGCCCGGCAAAGTGTAGGCAAGCACGTTTTTGCGGGGTAGTCCGAGCCAATCCATGGCTCGGGCAGCGACGATCAGGGCCTGTGTAGAGTCGAGCCCGCCCGAGACGCCCACGACCGCTCGCTCGATCCCGACAGCGTTAAGCCGTGTGGCCAGCCCTTGGACCTGGATGTTATAGGCCTCGTAACAGTGTTCCCTTAGTTGTGTCGGGTCGGATGATACAAAGGGGAAGCGGTCGATAAGGCGTCGAAGCGCTACCGCTTCGGTGGGAGATTCGAGGGATAATGCCACGGTGCGGAATGTGGCCGCTCGTACCGACTCCTCGCGTGCACAATCTCCGAAGGTATTGAAGCGCATCCGTTCTTGGCGGATCCGCCCGAGATCGACATCGCCCGTAACCAGCGCGGAATCGCGGGCGAACCTCTCGCCCTCAGCGAGCCGGTCACCGCATTCGAAGATCGCCGCCTGGCCGTCCCAGGCAAGATCAGTCGTTGATTCGCCCGGTCCTGCTGCTGAGTATGCATAGGCGGAGATCGCGCGCGCCGACTGACTCGCGCATAGTAGGCGCCGCGTATCGGCCTTACCGATTACGACGTTGCTCGCCGACAGATTGATGAGGATCTCGGCGCCGGCGAGTGCCGCGATCGTCGAAGGTGGCAGCGGCGCCCAGAAGTCCTCGCAAATCTCAATGTGGAAGGTGAAGGGAACCGACCCCGTCGACTGGAAGAGGAGGTCAGTGCCGAAGGGTGCTGCTTGACCCGCCAGCCTCACCTCGCGCTGGCGGATGCCAGCTCCTGAAGTGAAATGCCGTCGCTCATAGAATTCACGGTAGTTCGGCAGATAGGTCTTCGGCACGACGCCAAGAATGCTCCCGCGATGGATGGCGACGGCGGCGTTGAAGAGTTGGCCCTCGCGGCGTATCGGCGCTCCGACGATCAATACGGGATAGAGCCCCCGCGAGATCTCCACCAATTGCCCGATGGCTTCTTCGACAGAATCAAGTAGGGCATCCTGGAACAACAGGTCGTCGATTGCATAAGCGGATAAGCCGAGTTCCGGAAAAATCATGAGGGCGGCCTTCAACGCATCGCCCTGCCGCGCAAGCCGAATTGTCTCGGCAAGGTTGGCTGGTACATCGGCCACCCGCGTGCGCGGCACACCGGAAGCAACTCGAATGAAATCGTGGGAGTAGAGCGAATAAAATGTCGACATCATGCGTGGACCTGGCGGCAGCGACGGCCGATGTTTGCCTCATGGGGGGAGCGGCGCCTGTTACCTCCAGACTCCACCTGGGCGTCGTGTGCCCCTTCATACCGCTAGGTACCGCTTGTCGTAAACTAACCGTTCTCAACGCATCGGATGCGGGCCCTACAGCCGGGTCAGGCGGCATTACATTCCGGACATTCCATCCATTCGTGCGGCCACGAATGACGTCGGGCATTTGGTCCCGTCCACTTCGCATATTTCCTGCCGATCTGGTCAAATGCCCTGGTGACTTTGCGGTTTCATCAGGAAGGCGTTTAGTGACTGTCGTTTTCCACACTGCCTCACGGGATTGCCCCGCTGAACGTTGAGATAGGAGGGCAGGCGTTGCCGACCTTGAGCCGCTCGGCTCGGGGTGACGAATCCGCGAAGGAGAGCAACGCCATGGCAAACACTACCACAGCAACATGCCTTCCGCTTTTCCCAGGTCTCGAATTGGCTTGGCGAGATGTGGACAGTTCATTTGAGCGCTTCTGTCTGACGGCTGGAATTGGAGCCGTCGAACAAATGCTGCGCGAGGACGGGCAGCAGCTCACCGGCGCGCCGCACAGCCGCGGCGGAGGCCGGGTGGGCCACCGCTGGGGCACGACGGAGGGCAAGATCGGCTTCCACGGCGGCAAGGTTACGGTGCATCGGCCGCGGGTGCGCAGCTTCGATGGTCATGAAGTTGCGCTGAAGAGCTGGACGGCGGCGCAGGCCGAGGCCTGGCTTAGCCGCTGGGCCATGAACCTGATGCTGATCAACGTGTCGACGCGCAAACTCAGGCGGGCTGTCCTGCTTCCTTACGCGAGCTCGACCGGCTAGGCGAGGATTCTCTGCACATCCGTTTGGCGCGGAGATCGGGACAAACTACGAACGCCGGATATCAGCGCTTGTTCGATGATGTGCTCCTACAAGCAGCACGCGCGCCGTGCACGATTTCGTTCACAGATCCGGACGCGGTCGTCGCAATCGACACAATTGATGATCGCGCCGGGATCGGGCTATGGGCTCGTGAAGTCTCGTTCGGCACCGCGTGCTGCGACCGGATTGACCCGCGTGGCTATCCACCCGAGAGGCGGTTCAAAGCCGATCCGGATGAATAGACACAGTCTTGCGGTACGGCGGTGCTGTCCCCGGAAATCTCCTTCAAAGCGGCGATCAATTGATCAACTGGCGTTTTTCAGTGCCCGTGGTCATTGGCTCTGCGCGGGCGTTTGATGTTTCCAAAAGCCCAATAGACATGCCATGATTTGAGTTGGTGAGGTAGCAGGGGGTCCGTAGTCCGGTCGCGGTAACAACGGACCATAGGCTGGACAATGCGACACATCATGGTGGCAACCGACGGCTCGAAGACCGCAAACCGTGCGATTGACGTTGCGGCAAAGCTTGCAAAGACATTGGGCGGTAAATTGTTGATCGTCACTGTCAGCGGGTCTCTTTCGGGTAAGGAAATCCGGCAGTTTGCGGGCGCCAAAGGCGATATCGGCAATGCATTGGAGCTGCTTTCGCAGAAAATCATCGCAGCGGCGAAGAACCGCGCGCAACGTCTAGGCGTGGCCAATCTGCAGCTGCGGTCTGTTTGGGGCGATCCTGCGCAATCGATCATCAAGACGGCCATGAGTGAGGGCATCGACACGATCGTCATTGGGCGACGCGGCCAAGGTCGATTGGCCGGCGTGCTGCTCGGCAGCGTGTCCCAGAAACTTGCGAGCCTCGCGCCATGCAGCGTGATCATTGTTCCATAAACCGCATCACGGCGGCGTAGATAAGCCACGGGTTAGCATCTTCGTTGTTACTGGATGTCCAAAGGCGGATTTTGCAGGTGCTCGACCGCAAATCCGTCAGATGGGCCACGGTCAGCGCAGCAATTTGAGTATTTCTTGTCAAGCGAACGCGCCGTGTTCGACCGTTGAATCGAATCCAATAAGGCGATGTGCGCATGCGGCCTCAATCTCCGAGGAGATGGCCAAGCGTGGGCGCGTCGCCGGCAGGTTATTCAGAGTGTCCGTTACGGTCCGCAACCAGCGCGGTCACGTTTACTCTGGGCGGAGTGCGCGCCCACTGACGAAATTTCCG
This sequence comes from uncultured Alphaproteobacteria bacterium, assembly GCA_963833665.1. Classification (GTDB taxonomy): domain Bacteria; phylum Pseudomonadota; class Alphaproteobacteria; order Rhizobiales; family Xanthobacteraceae; genus BOG-931. The sequence goes on from CAWHZA010000020.1 coordinate 65,636, forward strand.
CATTACGCGCCGCGCTCCAGGCCGACTACCGCACATGACACCTCGAATTCGCGGCGTCACGCGAAAGCATCCCATCGACCAGCCAGTATGGTTGACGCAGCGCGTCGAGTCGATCGAACTCTTTCAATCGCCACCGCCTGGAGAGCGGCTATCGGGTCATCGCCTCATTGCCATTTGCTGGAACTTCGGGTCGAAAACCGACAATATGCGTGCGCGAGGCGCTGACACCGACCGCGAATGATTTGATCTAGATGATCCCCGACTGTGTGCAATGGCGACTGATGGCAAACCGGTTTGGATGGTGGCGCGATGTGGCAGCAACGAGCGAAGCGCTCGAACTGACTTTTCTGGGGCACGCGGGGCGAGATCGACAGTCGCTCGCGCCGGCATCAACGCCACAGCGCTCTGCTGATCGCACACAAAGATGCTCGCATCATGATCGATTGCGGCGCGGATTGGCTCGGTCGGCTGCACGCGATTTCACCGACGGCGATCGTGCTCACGCATGCCCATCTCGACCACGCCGGCGGCCTTGCACAAGACGCCCCATGCCCAGTGTACGCGACTAAAGAAACGCTGCGCCTGCTGCGTCGCTTTCCAATTCGTGATCGACGCCATATACAGTTGGAGAGATCAATAGTCATTGGCGGACTTAGGTTTAAAGCCCATCCGGTTCAGCATTCCATTCGCGCGCCGGCTGTGGGATATCGCGTGTCGACCAAGGGCCGCTCCTTCTTCTACCTGCCCGATGTCGCCAAGCTGCAAAATGTTCGCCGTGTACTGCGGGGGATCGGCCTCTATATCGGCGACGGCGCGACGATGCGACGTCGATGGTGCGGATGAAGCAGGGGACATTGGTCGGCCATGCCCCGATTGCGGCTCAACTCGGCTGGTGTGCCAGGGCGGATGTCCGGCGTGCGGCGCGTCGCGCATACGCCGCACTATGACGGGGTGAAGAAAGACGGCAAGGAGCCCGCTGTGATCGGCATCACCCCCGGGCCCACCGAGACCGCTTCGCGACTTTCGTAGTCAGATAATCGTCCAAGCACTCTCGCGTCTCCAGATGCCACGGCATACCGCATCTGCAAAAAAGCAAACGAGTCTCATCGCAAAGCTGCCCGATCATGCAAAGATAGTGTGAGATATACGGGCTAGCCCCCAATGCAGGCCAAGCGAGGTGACCGCGGCCAGCCATCTTATTGGGAAGGGCGGTTATCATCATCACCGACATATTTTCCTCGGGGGCTTTTGTCAGCTCGCTTGAACCAGTTTCAAAGCGAGTTGCGGAGGAACTCGATTCAGGTGACACAACGCGCCGTGAAATTCCCTGACTTCACGATTCGGCTGAACGCCGGTTCACATCCGACCGGGATTTTTTGCTCACCTGTTGATACTGGTGCGGATTTCGGCCCGATACGCTCAACTGCGCGGCGCTCCCAGGGCTTTGCGCTTGTGAGGCGGTCGCCCTTCACGGCCTGGGCGCCGGCGTTCGAGATAACCGACGCCGATTCGTGTCGAGCAGCCTGAAAATTGAATGATGGCTCAAACGGAAACAGCAGGGCAAGCATCCACGCTGCTGCGATGGCAACAGTAACCAACCAAACGCCGGCAATGACCCCGACCGTCCTCTCCGGGGCAACTTGTTTGTAAGTAACGATCCAGCGACATGGAGCTCGCCGGCCGTTGGATTAAGCGCTTTCAGCCCTTCGGAAAATTCAGATGATCTCCCTAAGGTAAGCCCTTAGGCTCGCCGGACGGACCGGTAATCGTATTGCGCATAGCTCTGAGCATGGCTGACAACAGCCCCAATTTCGCTGTGAAGACCTCCGGGAAAACCCTTAGGGGCAACATCTGAATTTTTCCGTTGGCGGCCAGCGGTTACCAAGGCCTCCCAACACTCCCGGAGAAAAAGGGCCATGCTCACGCAAACCGCAGTTCGCACCTCGGTCCCGCTCACCCGCTCCGACCCGCCAGTGGCAGCACGCGCTCTCAGCGCGAGCGGCGCGAACCGCTCGCCCAGACGATGCATCTGATGGGAGTCGTCATGTGGTATCCGCGCAACACCGAAATCTTCGGCGAGAACGAGGCCGCGGACTACCTGTACAAGGTGGTGAGCGGCGGTGTGCGCACGTACAAGATCCTCCGCGACGGGCGCCGACAGATCAGCGGACTGCCCGGCGACATTTTCGGTCTCGAATTTGCCGACGAGCACACCTGCTCGGCCGAAGCGATCACCGACGCGAAAGTGCTGGTGATCAAGCGCAAGGCGCTGACGGCGCTCGCCGATCGCAATGCCGCAGTCGCCCGCGAGCTGTTCGCCCTGACCGCCCGCGAGCTGCGTCGCACTCAGGAGCGCGTCCTACTGCTGATCAAGAGCGCGCAGGAGCGCGTCGCCAGCTTCCTCCTGGAAATGGCGGAACGCGGCCTCGCTAGCAACGTCATCGAACTGCCGATGTCGCGACAGGACATCGCCGACTATCTCGGCCTGACTATCGAGACGGTCTCGCGAACGCTCACCGCCCTGGAAATCTGCGCCGCGATCGACGTACCAAGCTCACGGCGCATTGTGCTGCGTAGTCGCTCGGCGCTCAATCGCATGCATGGTTGAGTTGCTTCACCAGCCTACCGGCCGCTGCCACCAACGCGCCCGCTCCAGTGAAGGCTTTCGGTTGAACAGAAAAATTGTCCGCCAGGGGGTGCCGCGAGGAGGTGGGGATAACGAGCGCAGGTGGCTTTGGGGACCGACGAAGCGAGTGCAGATGACGTCTGGAACTCAGAACGCCCTAAACCGGGTACGTGGGTTCTGATGGTGCGTTAGCCTAGCCCGGACAGCGTCTTCTCGCGCGCACCAAATCACTGCCGCACCGATCAATCCGAACGGGACGAAGATAGCCGCTAGGACGGTGATGGCCGTGATCGACATGAAATCCGGTCTCAGATCGCGTACACAAGGGCGGCGATCAGGAGGACGCTAGCTGTCAGCATCAGGATTTCGGCGACGTCGAAGCCCACGACGATCGGCACTTTCGACATGGGTACCTCCCTTTCAGGTACCCCGACACCAACAGATAGTGACGATCGAAACTGAGGCGGAATTATGTTGCGGGAACCCAGCGCGTTGGTCCACCCGGCTAAATTTGTCCAAATATGCGGCGCATTTTCGCCTCCGAATGGGTCGCGGCTAGAATCGGTCGCTCCGAGACGGGAGAGGGACCTAATCCCATGCCACGGAGGACCCGGCCAACCAAGCCGCTGCCGGAACCAGCGGACGCGACCTTCACCGTTCTGTTGCAGGAAGCGGCCCAGAGCGGGTCACGGCGACAGCGGGCGTGGGCACAGTTGATCGACCATCTCATCGCGGGCGAACGTGATGCCGAGCAGGAGGAGCTGCGCGGGCTGATCGCGTACTATCATGAGCGGGTCATCTGCTGAATAGTCGCGACGCGGATTTCATCGTCAGCATGAAGCGGATCGTGGAACGCTACGCGGTGACGCCTCGGCAGCGGCGCTGGGCATTGGATATCGTCCATCGGCTGCTACTTTTGGAACGCGAGCGCACGAAGGATCGGCGGCCGCGCTTCACCCGCTAAGCTTACCAATGCCAATTGCCGGGTTCTGCCCAGTGGCCATGCCGTCATGACCGCTGGCATCGCCGCCCTTGGGCCCGAAGCCGTCGCCCGGATCGTCAAAACCATCGCGGTTTATGACGACTTAGAGGCCGTTTCGAAAGTTTGACAATGGAAGCTCGATATTTGCGATGCCTAGCCCACCTTATGCACGCGGGCGCATGATTTGAAGGCGAGTTTCAGTCCGCGCGCGGCTTACTTCGGCCACCAATCCCCGGGCACCCCGCTTGATGCATATCAACGGGACGACCGGCAGTCCCTGCAGGATGTGCCCGGGTCTTCTCGCAATCAAAGTGAGTCCGTGGCCATGCCAATGGGTACTGCGTCGTTCGATGCGGCGGCGGTCAAGCGACAATTTCCCGGTCTTGCCGATCCGCAGCTGCACTATCTCGACAGCGCGGCGACGGCCCAGATGCCGGAGGCGGTGCTGGCGGCCTTGCGTCGTTTCGAGATAGAGGCGCGTGCTAACGTGCACGAGGGAATGCATCAGCGAGCGCGGGCGGCGACCGATGCTTACCATGAAGCGCGGGCGCGCGTTGCACGGTTCATCAACGCCCGGTCTGACCAGGAGGTGCTGTTCACTTACGGCACTACTTCATCGATCAACCTGCTGGCTCATTGCTTCGGGACGCTATTGCAAAGCGGCGATGAAATCCTCCTGTCGGTTCTGGAGCACCACAGCAATCTGGTGCCTTGGCAAACGCTCGCCAAGCAAAAGGGGATTATTCTGCGGTTCCTGCCCATCACCCCGGCAGGTCGCCTCGACCTTGATTGGTTGAATTCTGAGCTTACGCCGCGATGTCGACTGGTTGCGCTCACCCATTGCTCGAACGTAACGGGCGCTGTGACTGACGTTGGACGGCTGACCGCCGCCGCCCGCGTCATTGGAGCAAAGGTTATGCTTGACGGCGCGCAACGCGCGCCCCACGGCCCTATCGACGTGCAAGAGCTCGACGTCGATTTCTATGCATTTTCCGGTCATAAGACCTACGGACCAACCGGTATCGGTGTGCTCTGGGGCCGCCGCGAGCTGCTTGACGCAATGCCACCTTTCATGACCGGCGGACAGATGATCGCGGAGGTCACCTCGGTCGATGCCGCCTTTCGGCCACCGCCACGACGATTTGAAGCCGGGACGCCACCTATCGCTGCAGCCGTCGGGCTCGGGGCCGCGCTCGAATGGATGCAGTCGCTCGACTGGTGCGCCGCGCAAGATCACGAGCGACGCCTGACGCGCCGTCTGCTCGACGGGTTAGCGTCGATTTCGCGTGTGCGGGTACTGGGCCCGCTGGATACCCACGAACGGCGCGGCGTAGTGACCTTTTCGGTAGAAGGCGTCTCCGCTGAGGACGTCTGCCGGTTTCTCGATCGCCGCGGCGTCGCGCTGCGGGGTGGCCATCACTGCGCGCAGCCTCTCGTGCGCGCATTCGGAGTTCGAAGGCGCGGCCCGGGCAAGCCTCGCTCCGTACTCGTTGGACGCCGACATCACTGCGCTGCTGGATGGCCTCGACGTGCTCTGTCGGGCATTGCGATCTCAACGCGGAAACGCGATGTCGGCCGGTAGGTAGCCGGTCCAATAGCGGCTAGCGGCAAACCCCGACTGATCCGGCCCCGCTGAAGTCATCAGTGCTGACACGTCAGCGCCCCGACGCCCTACCTGCTGGCCGGTTACGACCCTCTAGTCTTGGTTGTGCGAGACGGCCCGTTACAGGCTCTCACGGTCTACTGAGCGACGAAGCCGCCGTCGATCGGAATGTTCGCTCCGGTCACGAAGGATGCGTGGGATGAGCAGAGCCACACGATCAGTTCTGCCACTTCGCCCGGCCTGCCAATTCGCCCGATAGGATGCAGAGGGTCCATCATTTCACGAGTGGTGGTCCGCCCACCGCTCGCCTGAGCGACCAGCGAGTCCAGCATGCGCGTCTCAATGCCTCCAGGGCATACAGAATTCACCCGAATGCCCTGTCTTGAGTATTCAAAAGCGGCGTTCTTGGTCAAGCCGTTGATGGCGTGCTTCGACGCCACATAGGGGCCGAGCCCGGGAAATCCGACCAAACCAGCAACGGAGGCAAGGTTTACAATTGCGCCGCCTCCATTCTTAAGCACCTGCGCGATCTCGTACTTTAGGCATAGAAAGACACCTTTGGCGTTAACAGACATGACCCGATCAAAGTTGTCTTCTGACTGGTCATGATGGGAACAATCTTGCCTTCGATGCCCGCGTTGTTGCACGCGCAGTCGAGGCGGCCATAACTATCCACGACACTGGCGACCAGTGCCTCGACCTCTGCTGCCTTTGCCGCGTCTGCCCTGACGAAAACAGCATCCCCGCCGCTTTGTTTTATGAGAGCAACGGTTTCGTTTCCGCCATCAGTGTTCACGTCCGATACAACGACTCTGGCCCCTTCTTCAGCAAATCTGATGGCGGCAGCACGGCCAATTCCGGCTCCTGAACCTGTCACGAGAACTGCTTTTCCTGCTACAACGCCCATTTTCTTTCACGAATAAGCGCAGGCAGGCATCGCTGTGACTCATGCTATGCGGCATCGGTTTGCGGTTCAATCTTTTTGGTGGCGAGGCGTTCGGTCGCGTGAGCGACCAGGGCAGCTCTGAGGATTGGGAGCAGCCTGTAGGCTTTCAAACGCCCTCCTATTTCAACATTCAGCGGGGCAATCCCAGAGAAAGCTGTACGGCAACTCCTCGCATGGGTTCGACGCATCTACCCGCTCCTGCCGACGCGGCTGCGCTATGTGGGACACCTATCAAGAAGCGGAACAACGGCTCGCGGGGATGGTTAGACCGAACATGGCCAGACGCATCTGTTAACCGCTGTTGGATTGGTCGGACTGAATGCCGAAATAACGCGTCAAATAGCCTTTTCAGGCATTTGCATTCGCCGAATTGGGGATAGTCGGTGCCGCTCTCTCGGCGCTGCCGTTTTCCAGACACACGACTTTGCCGTCAGGTTGCGGCGTGTCGCGGCGACACGGTGTCATTCGGCAGGCGAGGTCGGATCGGCGTCCGTCTCCTCAGTGTGCAACGTCCACTGTGTCGGAGCCGTAACAGTCTTCGGGCGATCCGGACTGGCCGGAACGACATGGACGACGCGGAAACCAGCCGAGTTCAATTTGTTAAGCAACATTGGCAATGCTTCGGCGGTCCGCTCATGAATGTCGTGCAGCAGCACTATCCCCTTCCCCTTACGCTTAAGTCCCTCGAAACTGCGCTCGGTTACCTGATCCGGTGTAATTTGTTTCCAGTCATCCGGAATGACGTCGGCGCTCCAAATCATGATCCCTTGCCGCTCGAGATATCTCTCAATTGCGTCTGTACGGCCGAGACCCGGAAATCGAAAGAAGGGTGCAGGCATTGCAGAATCGCCCAGTGCTTTCGCGACCGAGCTAATGCCCTGCTGTATTTCCCTCTCGGCGCGGTCTACGGAGAGCGATGCAAGATTGAGAGGATGATTTTCAGTATGAGTTCCGATCGTATGACCCTCACCATAGGTACGGCGCACTTGGTCAGGATAGCTGTGTGCCATGCTCCCAATGACGAAAAAGGTTGCTTTCACGCAATTCGAGGCAAGGGTATCGAGGATGCGAGTCGTGTACGGGGGCAACGGGCCGTCATCAAAGGTGAAGACAACCTCATGGTCACTGAGGGGAAGCGTCTCCGGATATTGCGAGGTGCCGACGCGCGGGTGTTCGGCGGGCTCAACGACAATTACGCGAACTCGTTCCCGGAGCATTGGGATTGCCTGGGCACTCGCCCGCGATGCCAATCACTGTCCCTGGAAGCAGGAACAAAACGATGCCGACCAGCCTCTCCACCGAAATTGCAAGTCGCCGATTGCTCATTTTGACACGCGGTCATTGCCTCCGGATCGATCGACAGCAGATCATTAGAACCGAGACTTTGCGCCCCAAAACATTGGTCACCATAGCACGTCGGCGATCGGGCGGCGGGGCGAATGCGGGACGGGTGAACCGCGGCCCACCGGGTTCGGCACAGCAGCAGACGGTGGTTGGCGAGACACCGAACCTCGCGGCACGTCTGCAGGGGATTGCCGAACCGAACACCGTCATTATAGCCGAGACCACACGAAAAATGCTCGGCAACCTCTTCGAGATGCAAGACCTCGGCGCACAAGATCTTAAGGGCATAGGCGGTCGAGTGCGAGCCTGGGTCGCATTGCGGCCGTCTTCAGTCGAAAGCCGCTTCGAGGCGCTGCATGGGGCTGGACTGACCGCCCTCGTCGGGAGGGAGGAAGAACTCGAATTGCTCTCACGCCGCTGGTCGCGAGCAAAGAGTGGCGAAGGCCAATGGTGTTGCTCTCCGGCGAAGCAGCATGGCCGGTGCGTCCGCGGCGAGCGTTTGGTGGATCATGTCCCACACGGCATTGGAAGACGATCACCTTCGTGGCTGCTCTGCGTCGGCATGGCATGAGAGCATCGCAGACAATTGACGGCTCAATGACTGGAAAGAAGTTCTTGGACGTCATTCTGGAAGTCGACCGTCATGCAGTGAACACGCCCGCAGATGTCCGCAATATGGTGGAGCACGACCGGCGCGTCGATCTGAATGAAATCGTCATAAGGGCCCGCACCGATATCGCGCCCGCGCGCTGAGACAATTCCCACGGTGACTGTGCCGCCGAGCCCAAAGGGATTTCCGACTGGAAGCACCCAGTCGCCGATGCGCGGTAGGTCGGCAGCAAGTCTCACATATGGGAGGTCCGTGCTCGCGCTCACTTTGAGAAGCGCCAGGTCCGTTTCCGGATCGGTGCCGATAATCTCGGCCTGGTAGGTTATGCCGGTATCTGTCGTAACCTCGACGCTCGTTCCGTTGGCGACGACGTGATTGTTGGTGACGACATCGCCGTCGCTGGAGATGAAGAACCCGGACCCCAACGAGAAGCCTGACTCAGAAGCGGGATGGTCCGAATGAGGAGCGCGAGAAGACGGACCCTGTTTCGAGCGAGTTGTCTTCTCGATCCTAACGCGCACGCCGACTACCGCCGGTTTGACCCGCGCGACAACGTCGGCGAAGCCTGTGGGTACTTGCGCTCCGATCGCGTCAACCTCGGCTGTAGCGGCCTGTAAGCCACTCCGCAGGTCAGGTGCTGTCAGCGATGCTGAGGTTGCTAAGCCGAACAGCAATAGTGCGATAGGGAAACCCCGCCACACATGGTCATATGGGATACCAATATGGGAGCGAACTTGGTAGCTCATGCTGGGTCCCTATTATTACGATTTTCAAAACTGAGACGGCGCCGTAAAATCGCACCCTTCCTCTACCGTACTTATCAATCGGTGACGTGCCTAAGACTAGCTTGCTCGTGGTTTCACCTAATCAATCCCAAGACCGGCAAGGCCCTAAGATGACGAATAGGCCCTCAGTGCACGGCTTGCCGTCCCTATCAACCAAGCGCCATGAAACGGCAGAAGCTGCTCTTGCCCACGGCTGAGCCGCCGATGACCAAAATTGTGCGCAGGCGAGCGGGGTCTCGGCCGGTGGGGTCGGTTTCGATATCTCCTGCGGCGTGCGGACGATGCTGACCGGTCTAACGGTTTCACCAGCCGGCCCGGTTGGGCGTTGATCTCAAGATGGCAGCCGACGTCGCGCGCCTCGCGCCTGCGCCGCCGCGGCCATCCGCCGTTAAAGCGGGCAACGGCGGCGTGCAGCGATCGATCGGTGATGTCCGCCAGCGCTGTCACACTGTAAGTGTCGCGGTCTTCCGGCGGGCTTACGCGGGCCGGAGCCAGGCCTGATAAGCTCATGGTCTTGGGCAAAACCGGATTCGGCTGCTCCCTCGCCGCGCCTTCATCGGCCACCGAATCTTCCTTCGGGGCGGCGATCGCTCGCGGCACTGGTCTTAGTCCAATCATGGGATTAACTTCGCAATCGCAACTTTCGGCCTTCTTGCTGAATTTGCCGAGTGATTAGGTCACGGAGATGCACTTCATCTTTCAATCGCAAATGATCGTACAGCTTTCGCACGCCCGACTTTTCCTTCACGAGAGCCCTCAAAGCTGCGCGCTGCGATGGATCACTAACTGTCCCGCAGAGATCGACGACGCCCCCGCGTACCAGCACCATGATGTCAGAACCGTAAGCCCAGTTCTGCCTTTTGACGTCGGTGACGATCCGCTTGCGAAGCTCCTGGTCATTGCGTGTCGTCTTAGATGCCGAGCGATGGAGGCTCGCCAGCGCACGCATCAGATTTGCGCGGCTGATTATGCCGATAACCTTGCCTTTTCGCCGGACGGGAATCCGTTTTTATGTGGTGCCGCTCCATCAGATTTATTACGCGATCGAGCGACGTATCTTCATCGACTGTGATTGGCTGACGACTCATCAGGTCCGCGACCTTCATACTGTGCGCGTGAACATAATCGTGCGCTTTGTTCTGGCCCAAAAATGGCATCAAGCCATGCGTTGCGCTTTAGTTCTGTCCTGATTTCCCAACGATGCAAGAAATCTCCCTCAGTGATGATGCCAACCAATTTACTGCTTTTATCAATGACAGGTAGTCCGCTTACTCGAGTCTTCAGCATCAGCTTAATCGCCTGGACAATCGTCGCCTGAGGTTGGATCGAAATCACGCGTTTGGTCATGACCTCGGAAGCCTTCATCGCACTTCTCCCGATCCGCGCACCGAAATGTGAGACCTGGCATCAACTTTATCGTGGATAACCATCGTCAGTTGCGAGACGACGCTCAGCGGCTATAGGGGCCTCAAGAGACTTGTCTCGAGTAAGAGTATGACTAAACGTGCCGTCGCCACGCAAGCGCAAGTCCGCCAAAGGGTCCGCACCAGTGCAATCGGAGGCGCGCTGGTGGGTGTCCCTTCGACAAAAGAGGCGGACTGGTGAAAGATGTCTCGGCGCGTTCGAACGATTGGGGGAGCCACCGACATGAAGTGCCGCCCGGTTATAACCATTCTCGCTTTAGCATTGTCATATTCGGCTGTTGCGGCAGAAAAGCAATTTGAACAAGCACCAGGGAGCCAGCAACGGCCCTACATCCCAAGCCTTGCCGTCGTCATGCAATTAATTCAACTGAGTCATTTTAAGCTGTGGCTGGCGGGCAACCTCAGAAACTGGCGGCTAGCCGAATATGAATTGGTGCAGATGAAGACGACTTTGCAGGATGCGAGAAGCCTCTTTCCGAGTGACCCCAAAGCCGACACTAGCGCGATTTCGCAGTCAGCCGAGGAGTTTCGCGACGCGATCAAGACGAAGGATGGGACTAGATTCGAGAGGGCCTTTGAAAGATTTACGTCGGCTTGCAATAGTTGCCATGAAGCCGTAGGTCTCGAGTTCATCGACATAAGAGTGCCACGGCTGTCGCCCATTATGACCTCGCCCCTTAGCGATCAGTCGTTTGCGCCCAGGTGAGTTTCATCTTCGCCCGCAAGCGCGAGGCTATGTGGCCTGCGCGGCCGTGGAGCGGAAGCGCAGGACGGCAAGCAACAGAACAAGCCGCCGACGCCTGCAACGAAAAGAAACTGCGGCCACACTACATCGATCCCGGCGCCGCGATAGAGGATCGATTGGGCGAATGACACGAAATGCGTCGATGGCGACGCTTCCATTACGGTTGCGAGCCAAGGCGGCATGCTTTCGAGGGGGGGTTGCTGCCGGAAAGCATGTTCATGGGCAAGAACACCAACATGTAGAGCAAACCGAGCTGCGGCATGGAGCGCGCTATCGTTCCTAGAAATATGCCAATGGCACAGGCAAAGAAGAGATAGACCGCTGAGCCGAGCAGGAACAATGGAATGGACCCCGCGATCGGAACGCCAAGTATCGTGCGAACGATGACGTAAAGGGAAAGACCGGCAGCGATAGTGATCACTAGTCCGTTCGCCCAAACCTTGGACATGGCGATCTCGAATGGTGTCAATGGCATCACGACCAGATGGTCCATGGTACCGTGCTCCCGCTCGCGGATAATCGCGGCGCCGGCAAGAATGATCGCCAGCATGCTGATGCTGTTGATGATGCCCATTACGCTGGTGAACCACGCCGTCGTCAGGTTAGGATTGTACTCGATACGAACATTGAGATTGACAGGCGGCAGCGGCGCCCCATCAGTATGCGAGAGGAAGTCCTGCAAACCACCCCATGACGGCCTGGATGATGTCGTGAAGGACCTTGAGCGTGATTGAGGTCGGCACCTCGACCTGGCGCCAAATCAGCGGATCAGTGTGCCGCAACTCGATTCGGACGGTTGCGATCTCGTTGACGCTGTCGGACGCAGTGTTCATCCTGGCTGGCCTCATGCGCTTAGTTTGGCAGCCTGGCACTGGTAGTTCCAGGGTAGGAGCTGCCCGCGCTTGTGGATATCGTGGGAGCCTATGGGGCGCGCTACTCGGGGAAGTACAAAAATACCGTGCAGCCCACCACCGGAGTTCAGTAAGCTCATACGCGCGGCTTCAGACGTCGAGGTTACCGTACCTATCCCTCGCCGACGTGCGACGGCCCAAATGGTAAGTCGGCTCGCCATACGCCGAATCTGGACTGTCGATAGTGGCGATCAAACTATCGTTGATATTGCTATTGTTTTCTCAGGCGGAGCAACACTTATCCGTACTTCACGGTGTGAGTTGGGTCACCCCGGGCTTCTAGCCTAAATTCCCCAGCAGTCTGGAATGCATGGACGCCCGGTCCACTTATGATCGTTGTTCGAGGAAGGTTTTCGTCGAGCGATTTCCAATAAACCTTGGCGTCAGTATCTGATTCCCAGATCGTAACGAAAATTGTGTGCCGTTCGTCGTCATCGACAATAGTCTTCGGTGGTGACGCACCTCGTAGCGTCCCCGTCCCCATGGATTCAAAGGCATCGATCTGACTGAAATCAATTACTTGAGCGTAGACATTCCCTGGCAGAACCGAAATCCCTGCGTATAACAGCGCCAGAGTCGTCGCCATGCGCACGAGCGCTTGAAACTTCATCGCTATTCTCTTCTGAATAAGGCTGGGAGATTGCCTTCGTACTATGGAGCGACTCACTTCCCTAGGGTTTTGTCGTGGTTGCTGAGCAAGAGCCGCCCGCAAAATACAAACTTACTGGCAAAGCTCAACACCTTTTCGCCGAGCGAGGCTAAGCGACGGCCAACAGATTTTCGATATAACGGCCGGGTCACATTAATGGCGACCGGCCGCGTTTGGAACCGTCAGAAATGAAGCTAATCAGCATGCCACCGACGCCAGGAGCGAATGCCGTCAGCCGATCATCGCGCCGAATTCGGCGGCAAAGCGATGTGCGTCTCCCGGCCACCGTGCGGATAAGTACTCTCCGTCGCGTACCGTGAAGCCCACGCCAAGCTGCGCCGCCGAATCGCGGCGCAGCGGTAGCGGCCCTGTGATGAAGTCTTCAGGTCGCGCCAACGCCGACCGAACCTCGTCCTCGACGGTGGTCGGATAAGTCCGATAATAATCGCCGAGATAGAGACGGGTCAGCCTCCAGGCGATAAGCTCCATCTGTTTGGTGAGAGCGGTCGTCCTCTTGCCGTACAGAACTGACTTGCCCGGATGGAACGAGGATCGCGCCGCCAACAGGACGCCATGACAGATCGCGCCGACGGGTTTCTTCCGCGCGAAGAAATCCCCGACCGCCGATTGCAGCACGCCTGAGCCGAGATAGACCCGCATACCGGGCGCGTGTCCGCCCGTCAGGATCAACCCATCGAAATCCGCTGCCCGAATCTCCCCGTAGGAGATCGGCCGCCGGAAACCCGGGTCACCTTGCTCCATCTCCAGATAGGCGCTCCGCCCGTTGGCATCGGCCTTCAGAAGCGGTGAAAGGATGCCAGCCCCTCGCCGGTCACCATTTTCGGATCGGCACGTGCCGTCCGGCCGGACGGCGTCGCGAACACGACGCGATGTCCGTGATCACGCATCGTGCGCCACGGGACGCCGCTTTCCGTCGGATCGAAGTCGATGTCGGGCAGCGGCATGAGCAAGGTCGCTATGCAATTTGTCCGGGTTGAATGCGGAAATCACAGAGAAGCACATCGTACAGTGTCCAGTCTACCGGCAGCGGTTTATCGAATAGCGGCTGCCTTCGTCGTCGGAATGAAAATTGAGGTCGGTCAAAGAGTGCATGAATCTAGTACCGGTTTACTCCATAAGCCCTATGCTTCACCGGCCCCAGCGGACGACGAAATCCGTCCACGGCTCGACTCATGCTATTGGGTAGCTGCAAGGCGGCAACAGGCGCCTCCATGTCAGACCAAGCTGACGTTACTGGGCACGATACCTGCCTTTTGGTCGAGGCCCTCCACTGAAAGCGGGAGACCACAGGTGCCGAGAGATGCAAAGGTAGCGATCAATGCGAGGCTATAGAGCAGGATCTGCGTTTCAGAAGATTCGGCCGATCCGGGGTGGAAGCCTCTAACGTCGCACTCCCTGCCAAATAGCTACCGGGCCGCTGTGATCTTACCTATGTCTCATCGAGAAGATCGAGATGACAACCAGCACACATAGCTATCACGGATACGAGCTTGTACTTCACCACGAGAGTGATGACCGTTATCAGGTCACGATTTTCGATCCCAAGGGTAATCGAATCGCCTCGACCGGCACGCACTTGGAGCGACAGGGCGCTCTTACTGAGGCGTCGCGATACGTCGATCAGCTTCTCGCGCAACGACGGGCCACTTGAGGCGTACGACCACCCCACACAGTCGCGCGTAACCTCGGGAGGGAGCGGTCCGACAATCCCCGTCCTCGTTCTCCCAGGGATAAAGATTGTTGGTCGGACATCATTCCCCCGGTCACGCTAGGTCCACTGCCAACGGTTTGAGATCGGCGAGCGAGCAGTAAGCCAAGGCGCCCTCGTGAGTGGCACGCAAAACCACGCGCGGCGTTTGACCTGCGTCGAACGCTTCCTGCCAGCGTGGCGCACGCAAGCACCACCGATCACCGGGTTCGAGGCCCCGAAAGCCGAATTCCGGCATCGGCGTCGAGAGATCGTTGCCGCGCGATTTGGAAAAATTGATAAACTCGGCAGTCATGACCGCGCAAACCGTATGACTACTGATATCCTCTCGCCCGGAGTTGCAACAGCCGTCGCGATAAAGCCCTGTCGTGGGTTTGATCGAGCATATATCAAGCAGTTCCCCTGAGCACGTTGCGTGCCGCAGTTTTCCAGCCACTCGGCACTGATAGACGTACGTTGAGCAATTGACTCGAACGATGGTGCTGGTGGGTTCAGGATTGGGATACGGGCCTGGTCTGGCGCTGCCACGTGACAAAACGCACACACTATGATTGCCACCCGATGGCCTGTGCGTATATCGTCTGCCGAAGTGGTTTCTTGACCCGCGGCTGAGCAGATGCCGATCCAAAGGGCGACAAGCCACGTTGATGTCCGCCGCATAGCGACCCCTCACCCTGCCAACGTTACTCTTCAAATGCAGGCGATTCCGTCGAGTTATTCGCTTCCGTTCCTTCCACGGGTTCGTTCTCTTCTGCCGGAACTTCGCGTTCGATCTCGACCGGCTCATCGGCAATGAGCTTTCCCGCTTCATCCACACTTTCATCGTATGAATAGTGCTTTTGCCGTCGTTTGGGCACGATTGCACGTTCCATCGCGACCGAATCTACTTTCATTTGCGTATCCTCCTCATCTATGGGCTCAGTTCGCCCATTGGGAGCTTGAGCAAGTAATATTTGCATTTCTTCGCACGATCAATGCTGCTTGTGAAGCTCCCGTGGCGTCCAAACGTAGCATCCCGGTACCCGGTTCGATATTCTACCGCTCAATTCCGCATTCACCGCATCCGCGACTTCAGCTTGATCGTCTCACCATCGACCACGAATGTGCCGTAGCCACGGTGGTGAATGGTCCTGGCATTCTTTGGCGCAGGATCGATCCAGGCTTGAAGCACTTCAAGTACAAAAAGGCAGTATTGGGCGACAAACCGGGTGTCGATCACTTTGCATTCCAGATTGGCGAAGCAATCGGCGACCAGCGGCGGCACTACACGCTTGGCTGGAGCTTTTGTTAAACGGAACGCCGCGAATTTATCAGTTACGTTCCGCCCCGACGAATTTCCAACCTTCACCACAGTAGTCGCGAGCTTTCGCGCTGGTATGGCGATCACGCATTCGCCCGTGGCGCGAAGGGCCGCGGAACTGTAATTGGCATTGCTAACGACACACGCGAGCTGTGGCGGCTCGAATTCAACCAGTCATGTGCCAGGACATAGCCATGACATTGGCGCGGCCTCGGTGCGCGGTGGTCAACAGCACCACCGGTCCTGGCTCAAGCAACTGGTAGATCTTGGATAGCGAAATTGTCCTCATTTCATCGGACCTGCTTTCGCCTGGCCAACGTTCATTGGCCAGGCTGGCGGCCTGTTACGATCCGACCCAGCGAATTTCCGGCTCTTTTCTCGGGACGGCCGCTGGGATTGATTTGGGATGCCCGACAATAATGGGAGCTACCGGCTTGTAAAGCGCGGGAAGCTGGATGAGTGTCTTCCCTTCAGGCGTCCCGCGACCTTCACCGTTCTGGGGCCCAACAGTGACGAAGCCGCCAGCTGAGGCGGCTCTAAGCCGCTCCGGCGCGACTAACGGTGTCTGTTGTAGGATTTATCAAGGGCAAAAGTGCGATCCACCTTGCTCGCGTCTATGGCGAGAGGAAACGCAATTTTGTGGGCGCCTCGATCAGATGAATCTGTGGCGCTGACCATCCACCGTCAGGTGGCTCCAACACTACGGGGTCGCGTCAGCGACCCCAACAGCCGCTTCGAGCGGCCACATCACCAAGGCCCCCGGCTCTGCGGGGGGATACTTACTCCATGCCCGCGCGACGGAAGCCTTCCAAATAGTGCTCGATAGAGCTTTTCCAAAGAAAAGGCTACAGCGGGCAACGTTCGCTCTAGGGGCGATATTTGCCGGCGGCCACGATGCAGCCAACCGTCGGCTACGGTGACGCTGTTTCGCGACCGTCACACGAGACCGTGCCGCGGCGTGACGATAAATGCTTCCGACAGAAAAATGATCATGGTTCAGGTTCGCCCCTCGCTGCTCTCCGCCTATATAACTTTTCCTTCCTTGACATATTCGCGCTGGATCGCCGCTTCGAGGCATTTCAAATCGAGATGCCTCGTCTCCTTTGCCAGCGCCTCGATGGCGCAGAAATGAGTCACGTTGAGGATGTTGGCGCCGGTTAGCTCGTGGCGAGCCGCGACGCCGCGCCAATCGACATCTCCGGCGATCGAAATTTGCGGCGGGAAAGTCTTGCGCCAGATCTCGTAGCGCTCTTCCGGGCTCGGCATCGGGAAGGGAATGATCGCCTGCAGCCTGCGCACGAAGGCGTCATCGATATTGGCGCGCCGGTTCGGGGCGAGAATAACCAGGCCGCCATAGCACTCGATCCGCTGCAACAGATACGCGACTTCCTGGTTCGCGAGGCTTCCGGTGGCGTCGCTTGCCCGGGTCGGGTCCGGCCGGAGCCCCCCTCCGCGGCAATGGCAGGCGCCCCTCGGGAAAAAGTTGAGAACAACCCCACGCAAGGTAGGAGCGTAAAAATTCACGCGGCAAGCTGAGCGGGGCCGTTCGAGACGAGACTCTCCCTGAAGCACAACGACAAGAAGAGGACGTTAACAACGCCCCGATCGTCAAGTCCTCGACATTCGCGTTTACGCAGAGCGAATCTGCGCAGCGCGCAATGTGCAGATGACCTCACCAGTTGTCGGCAGCTTCGCGTGCGCACGCTAGCGCGGTCGTGTACCTGATTGTGTACCCTAGCTAAAGCGAAAGGCCACAGGATCAATTGGCAAAACCACCCTAGTTTTTGATTCGATTGGAAACAGGAGGGCGGGCGTACTGAACGCCTGAGTAGCCGGGACGTCGCCGGGAAGCCTTACCGGGCCGCGCGCAGCAGAGATCTCGACCTATGACAAAGCGATTGCTCGCTGTCTGCGATCAAACGTCGCTCTTGGTAAGACCCGCAGAAAGGACTGGATTTCGGCTCCGAACCGAGCAGTACTGCGCTCACTTTAGGGCGCTTGTCACGCTCTGAGATCCTGCCCTGCCGGCGTCATTGCTGTGGTGGGGCTTCGGTCGTGCGGATAACCGCACAACCGAATGGAGGATCTCATGGCAAACTCAGCAAAGAAGCCCGCGCCTGCCGGGTCCCAAAGGGTCCCCGTTGCTGCCGCAAAGCCGCTGGCCACGGGCAAGGATGCTAAGGCGGCGAAGCCGACGTTTGCAGCCACCCGGGATGCTTGGCCTGGCCGCGAGGAGCCAGCGGGCCCTACGAAGCCGCCCGATTCAGAGTCGAAGCAAGCGCGCGTTCTCTCGATGCTGCGATCGCCCACAGGGGCGACGATCGCGGCGATGATGCAGGCCACAGGCTGGCAACAGCACTCAGTGCGCGGTTTTCTTGCCGGCGTGGTGCGCAAGCGTCTGAAGCTGAAGCTCACTTCGAAGAAAATGGACGGCACCCGCGTCTATCAGATCGCCGGTGGCACTGATGCCAAGGCCCATTCCCGGCAACCTAAGCGGCGAGCCGCATAGATAGCATGCACCGCGTACGGATCGCTCCGGCGCCGGACCGCGAGGCACTCGACATCGAGATCGCGCGGTTGCGCGATCTCGACATCGGCGGACTACACAGCAGGTGGCATTCGGTCTGGGGACGACCGGCGCCCCTGCACCTGCCCCGTCATCTCCTATTCCGCATCTTGGCCTATCGCCTGCAGGCGGATCATTGGGGCGACCTTGATGCTGACAGCAAGCGCTTGCTCGATCGCTCTGAAGTCTCCCGAGCAGGCTGGTCAAAGTGCTGTTGCACCGAGCCGGCAAAGCATCGAGCTTCGCCCCGGCACCGTTCTGAGCCGCGAATGGAATGGGCAGATGCATCGCGTGGCGGTTCTTGACAAAGGCTTCGCCTGGAACGGCAACACCTATGCGAGCCTCTCGAAGGTCGCCCTGGCGATCACCGGCACCCGCTGGAGCGGGCCAAGGTTTTTCGGCCTGCGCGACAACCCACGCAAGGAATCATCGGCCTCATGAAGTCCCGATCGGCCAAAAAACCTGTGCGTTGCGCCATCTATACCCGGGTCTCGACGGACCACGGCCTGGAGCAGGACTTCAATTCGCTCGACGCACAGTATGACGCCTCCCAGGCCTACATTCGGAGCCAAGCCCATGCCGGCTGGACGCCGCTCCGGGCCAAATACGACGACGGCGGCTTCTCGGGTGGCAACACCGACCGCCCTGCCCTGCAGCGGCTTCTTGCGGACGTGCGGGCCCGCAAGGTCGACGTCATCGTGGTCTACAAGGTGGACCGCCTGACCCGGTCGCTGGCCGATTTCGCCAAGCTGGTCGAATTGTTCGATGCGCACAACGTGTCATTCGTCTCGGTCACCCAGCAGTTCAACACCACCACCTCGATGGGACGGCTCACTCTCAACGTGCTGTTGTCGTTTGCCCAATTCGAGCGCGAGGTCACCTCGGAGCGGATCAGGGACAAAATCGCGGCCTCCAAGCGCAAGGGGCTCTGGGTCGGCGGGATGGTGCCGCTCGGCTACAACACCAAGGACCGCAAGATCACCGTCAATGAAGGTGAGGCCGAGACAGTCCGGACCATCTTCCGCCTCTATCTCAAGCTTGGCAGTCTGAACCTGCTAATGGCCGAGCTGCGTAGGCACGGCATCGTCAGCAAGACCCGCACCCTGAAGTCCGGCAAGACCGTTGGCGGCATTGCTTTCACCCGCGGGCCGCTCGCCCACCTCCTGCGCAATCGCTTCTACATCGGCGAGGTGTCCTTCAAGAGCGAGATTTTCCGGGGCGAACAGGAGGCCATTCTCGACCACGACCTGTTCGAGGCTGTGCAGGCCAAACTGGACGAGCAGGCCAATAGTCAAAAAAGGACACGCACGCGTTCAGAGGCTCCGCTGACCGGCCGCATCTTCGATGATGCCGGCAATCGATGAGCCCCACCCATGCCCGCAAGGCCGGCGTCAAGTACCGCTACTATCTGTCGTCCGCTTTGCTCAATGGCGCAGCTGAGCGTGTCGGATCGGTGGCGCGCGTGCCCGCAGCCGAGGTCGAGACGGTGGTTGTCAAGTCGGTTCGCGAGCATGTCAGATCGCAGCAGGCGATCGATGACCGTATCCTGATCGAGGCTCATGTCGTCCGTGTGGAGGTCCATACCGATCACCTGATCGTCAAGCTTGTTCGAACAGAATCAGCGGACGACGACACCCGACCGGAAACCGTTCTTTCTGTGCCATGGCAGAAAATGGCATCGACGCGGCGACGTGAGATCCTGATCCCCGAAGGCACATCGCCGCAGCGAGTGCGCCGGATACGGTCAGAGAATCGAGCCACCCTCGTTGCATCGATCGCCCGCAGCCGCCGCTGGCTCAATGAGCTCACCAGCGATCCAGCAGCGAGTCAGGAAATCATTGCCAAGCGCGAGCAGTCCAGCATCCGAAACGTGAACCGGACACTCTCGCTCGCCTTCCTCGCCCCCGATCTCGTCAAGGCCGCGATTGACGGCCGGCTTCCCCATGGCATGGGCGTGACCCGTTTTGCCGATCTGCCGGCCGAATGGTCTCGCCAGCGGCAAATCCTTGGCCTCGCTCCCCGTTAGCGCCACGTCGAACCGCGTCTCCGTCGAACCGGTCTCTGTGTCCCGGGAACTCAGGAATTTTGGTGCAGAGACAAATGCCCCCGAGCCGCACCTGAGAACCGGAAGTGCGCTGTCGCAGAGACCGAGCGTCAAAAAGAAAGCCCGCCAATTGCGGGCATTTGTCGTCTGTTTAGGAAATCTCCGCGAACGCGGGACTGCGTGGTGGGCCCGGGAGACGTGCCACAGGGTAATGCCCTCAAAGGGTTAAATTGGCAAACCTCTCTAACGGCGTCCATTGACGCTAAATGCTTTTTTGCTGCGTTGGCAAACCTCGGCTGCTGACACCGCGACTACTCGCGGATGTCGGCGGTGTGTGGCGTTAGCCATCGGCTCCAAGCCACAGCCATCGCTTCCGCGGGCATAGCCAGCCCAAGTGAGGGCCGATCGCCGGGAACATGACCGGCGTGGTCATCCGCCGAAAAGGCATTCGGCAGCCGTGCTGGGACGGTCAAAACGTCCGGCCGGGACTTCGATAAATCGTGCACGAAGCAGCACGTCGGAAGCTCGGTCGCATCACGCGCGCCGGTGGGAGGGCAGATAAATCTGCTTTCCCACCGAACTTGACCTTGATGATGCACAAAGGACGCTCGCCTCATGGAGGACGAGCACCGTCGACGTTGTTGCCGGACTAGCAACGTCGACGCGCCGCTGGTGTCGCCACGAGCGGTGCGAAGCTGCAAGTGAAATGACAGGCCAACCCCATTTCCATACTTGCAAGTCCGGTGTGCTCTCCGATGCTGGCTCCAAACCAACAAAGTCGGCGAGACACCTCCGCCCCCGCGAGGGGGCGAAGTGTGCCCCCACTCCGCTTCACCACCCAACAACGATAAAAGATGAAGCTGAAGCCTAGCGGGTATAAGCCGCTCGACCCGATCGGCGGCACCGACCTCCTGGGCTACGGATTAGGGTTGGCCGAGTAGATCACCGAGCCGGAGGTCATGGCGATCTAACGTCCACCGGGAACTCGGAGAATCAGGTTAATGCTCGCTCCCGACGAAAGGGCTATCGCATCTTATGGCTACCCACGGCACTGTTGAGAATTATCAAGCCTTCGACGTGCGTGTTTTGCACTGCATGGGGGCGCTTCAGGAATCGCTGGTCACGTACCCGATGGTCAGTTTCAGATGGCCGGGATTGGTCCACCTGACTGCGAATAAATGGCGGGTGGACATCGAATTTCGGCACGGCGCCATGCAGCGGATACCGATCATATGGACGCCCTGCCATTTCGGGGGTTGGCGGCCGTGGTTCAAGTGTGGCCGCTGTAGCCAAAGGGTTGGCAAGTTATATTCCACGGGAGTAGCTCTGCATTGCAGGCGCTGTCTTGACCTGTGGTACGCCTCACAGCGTAGAGGCCCAAAAAGCCGGCGGTACTTGCGAGCATTAAAGCTGCGGCTGCGCCTCAACGGCATTGCGAACCTGCGGGAGCCTTTCCCGGCCCGACCAAAGCGCATGCACCGCAAGACCTATGCGCGTTTGCGTCGTCTCGGCGAGCGGCTTGAGGAAGACCTACGCGACAATCCGCGCTTTCGAGATCGGGAAACGGATTACGGACCTTTGGTGCCCAAATGATTTAGGGACTACTTGCCGACTCCCGATCAGCAACAAAACAAAGGTCATTTTTATCGTCTTGTGTTGAGACTCCGCACTTTCCATTAACGGGATCAGACGCTTACCGGAGCTTCCGCTGTTCCAAATCTATCGAAATCTATTCGCGCCGCGCGCAGAACATCGCCGCGCCCAGTCAGCGGAGCGGGTGCAGCGAACGATCGCAGGCTGCCGCCCTCGCCGAGAAAGTAGCCGCCTTCCGACACCCGAAGCTGGCAGCCGTCCGCCTCGCCGGTGAACTCAACAAGAAGCCGATCGACAGCGCGTCGCTTGACGAGTTGTTGCAGCGGCTCAAGACGCAGTTGATGAAGCTCGCCCCGATCATTGACCTGGAGATCCTGCGGGAGCCGGAGGGGGCAAGAACGGAGCGCGGCGTGACCGTTGGGAGCCAAACCATCGAGCACGGCCGACGTTCAGGGGCTTGAGCAGGCGACCCTCTGTTGCCCTTACGGAGGCCGCTGGCGCGGTTTCGAAGCGGGGAGGCGTCGACGAACCGGCCGCCAGTCCTGGCGCCGTGCGCAACCCGCCGCTGGGCGGCAGAGCCTACCCGCCGCCGGCAGCAGGGGCGGCCCGCTTAGCCCGCTGGCGCGTTTTCGGTGCGGAGGTCCTGCGGGGGCACGGTACACCGACCCTGGCGCATGGGCGGCCCGCGCTTGACGGCTGGCGCTTCACTGAGCGCCGGCTGACTGAGCGAACCTGACGGACAATGCCTTTGGGGGGGTCGGTGAGATTTCAACCGAGCAGGAGCAGTTCGCTTACTTCCCGGCGCGGCTGAAGATCAAAGGCGGGGCGCGCCGGCACCGGCGGGACGACTGCGTGATCGTCGCGCTGAAGCATGGGGCCCACTCGGAGAGGGCAGCGGAGCCGGCCTCGATGACAATCGGCGCACCCGGTGGGGGCGCCTCCGCCGTGAATCTCGTGGGCCGCGAAATGCACCAACCGGAGACTGAGCGTTCGCAGACTGTCCTAGTTCATGAGGGCAATAGCCGGAGCGCTTCTTTGCCGAGGAGCTTTTCCAGATCATCGTGCAAAGCTTCCGGAGGAACGACCCAACAATTCCTACCCTTCTGAAAGAATTGTGAACGCTTGCCCTCCGATCCGCGCAACCAACCTTCTATGCAACACGAGGCCCCACCGCCATCTCTCAACACCCTCACGGCCACGAATATGTCGTCGTCATCGTCCGAAGGGATCAAGACCAAACCATTGGGAGCGCGCCGCACTCGATAACCGGCAACGCTTCCGGAAAGGTCTTCGCCTTTTAAATCGTGCTGGATGTTCATGGCTTTGGCAAAGGCAATTTCAGCCATAGCCTGCTCACTAGGTCGTGTGGACAAACTTAATCCAGATTCGGATGCAGGCAAGCAGCACGAAGGCGGCGAAGCTCTCGATCAGCTTGTCGTAGCGGGTGGCGACACGGCGTGAGTTCTTCGCACGATTGAAGAAGCGCTCGATGCGATTGCGCAGGGCATAGAGAGCCTTGTCGACGGCATGCTGTATTTTCCGGGTTGCAGTGCTGGGGATTGCGGCTTCACCACCACGTTCCTCAATGTCGTTGCGGACGGCTTCGCTGTCGTAGCCCTTGTCACCGAGCATCTGTTCCGGATCGCAGTCGATCTCCTGCATCAAGGCCGGAAACGCGGTGACATCGTGTGCCTGCCCGGGCGTAATCACAACGCCGATCGGCAGACCCTCGGCATTGGTGCGGGCGTTGATTTTGGTTGAGAAGCCGCCACGCGAGCGACCGAGCGCGTTACGCTCGGCCCCCCTTTTCCACCGGCTGCGCAATGATGCGCACGGATGATGGTCGCATCGATCATCTGCAGCGCGGCGTCCGACACTCCGCTTCCCGCGAGCCCTTCCAGGATCACGTCCCAGACGCCACTGTCGGCCCACCGCCGAAACTGCCTAAAGATCGAATTCCAGTTGCCGAAGCCCTCCGGCAGGTCGCGCCATGGTGCGCCGGTTCGCATCAACCAAAACACCGCGTCGAGCACGCGGCGATGATTGCGTGGCGGCCGGCCGCCGCCGCGATGGATCAGGAACGGTTCGAAGTACGCCCACTCATCGTCGGTCATCAGTCCGCAAATCAAGGCTGCCCTCCGCAAAGAGCAGCCTTAAATCAATTCGCAATTCTTGCGTCAATAGGTTTGTCCACCCGACCTAAATTCGGCGGTATCCCAGTTCTCTACTTCCCAGATTTTCATGTTCATGGCTCTCACTCCCAACCCCCCGGATGATCTTGAGCGCTCGCGCGGTTGGCAGTGACGCCGCCGCGATGCCCTGGCAAGGACCGGGATCGTCTAAGGCCGCCCCGCGCACCCGCGCGCGGATACAAATTCGGATGAAGTTCATTGCAAAAGGTCGTGGCCACGATGTGGCGCTCGGCGCGGAACCGTCAAGGTGTTAAGGCTCACAATCCGCCAATTTCCCCAACTAGCGAGGGCAGATCAAAGAGCCAATTCGTGATCTGCGCATCGCGGGCAGGACCCTAACTAGCGGGCCTCATCTGCCCGTATGCGCGAGCCAAGTGCCTTGATCCTGTAGACCGAAGTGCTGCGAGCCCTGAACTGATCCAGCGAACAGCATCCGAGGCTTCGCCGGTGAGCGCGCACAGGTAACCTCGGTTCAGCAGGCCGACAGCAGCCCAAAACGGCGAAGCCTTTTCATCCGCCGAAGCAGCAAGTTCATCAAATTCCGATGTCGCTACGCGATAATTCCCGCAGTTGCATGTATAAAGCCGGTATGGGTGAGCGCATACATTAAGGGCGCCCGTAATGCCCTGCGGCCTGGGCCGACCGAGTTGGTGGGCACGGTGTGGGCCGGCGACAGAGTGTTGCCCTTACAAAGGCCGCTGACGCTTGTTCGCGGGGAGAGGAAGTCGGGTATTTCGCCGCCGGCTCTGGCGCATGTACGGACCGCGCTCCGCCGCAGCGGCGAGTCAAAACTCTGGAAAGGTGCCCACATCCGAACAGCGAGCGGGCGCCGCGGACGTGGTTGCGAGGATTGGTTCCGCCTATAGCGTTGCGGATTTCTCGGATAAACTCACGTACAGGCTGATGAAGTCCAAAAATCGGGGCGCTGCGGCGATGCAGCAGGTCACTGACTGGCTGGAGAAGCTCGACCTCGGACAATACGCTCGGCGGTTTGCCGAGAACGACATCGACGCATCGGTCCTGCCCCACCTAACAGATCAGAGCCTGAAAGAACTCGGTGTCTCCCTTGGGCATCGACTGAAAATACTCGCCGCCATCAAAGAGCTTAGCCCTCCCACGCCAACAACACCTCAACC
Source organism: uncultured Alphaproteobacteria bacterium (assembly GCA_963833665.1). GTDB lineage: Bacteria > Pseudomonadota > Alphaproteobacteria > Rhizobiales > Xanthobacteraceae > BOG-931. The sequence goes on from CAWHZA010000020.1 coordinate 90,821, forward strand.
TGCTGCTCCGATGGAAGCGAAGCCGCAGGACGTTGCCGAGCGCCGCCAAGTCACCGTGATGTTCTCGGACCTTGTCGGCTCGACGGCCCTCTCCGCCCGCATGGACCCGGAGGACCTGCGCGAGGTCATCTCGGCCTATCAGAAATGCGTCACCGAGACGGTGGGCCGTTACGGCGGGTTCGTAGCGAAATACATGGGCGACGGCGTGCTCGTCTATTTCGGCTACCCGCAGGCTCATGAGGACGACGCCGAACGCGCAGTACGAGCCGGACTCGCGCTGATCGCAGCGGTCGGTGCGTTGAAGGCAGCCAGTCCACTTCAAACCCGTGTCGGCATCGCTACTGGGCTCGTGGTCGTAGGCGACTTGATCGGGACGGGTTCGGCTCAGGAGCAGGCGGTCGTCGGCGAGACACCCAACCTCGCGGCGCGCCTGCAAGGGGTCGCCGAGCCGAACACGGTCGTCATCGCTGAGAGCACGCGAAAGTTGCTCGGTAATCTGTTCGAGCTTCAGGACCTCGGAGCCAACGAGCTCAAGGGCGTCGAGGGAGCGGTACGCGCATATGGGGCGCTGCGGCCGAGCGCGGTGGAGAGCCGCTTCGAGGCGCTACGCACCCCTACTACGCCGCTAGTCGGCCGCGACGAAGAGGTTGATCTGCTCCTGCGACGATGGGAGCAGGCAAAGCGTGGCGAGGGTTGGGTGGTGCTGATCTCGGGCGAGCCTGGGATCGGCAAGTCGCGTATCGCCGAGACCATCGTGGAACGGCTCGGCGGCGAGCCACACACTCGGTTACGTTATTTCTGCTCGCCGTACCACCAGGACAGCGCGCTCTATCCAAGCATTGCCCAGCTCGAGCGGGCAGCCGGCTTCCGGCGCGAGGATGCAGCCGAGCAGCAACTCGCCAAGCTGGAGGCAGTCCTAGCCCAGGGAACCAATGATCTCAGCGAGGTCGTTCCGCTGCTGGCGGATCTGCTGTCGATTCCGACGGGCGACCGCTATCCGGCGCTCAATCTCACGCCCCAGAAGCGCAAGGAGAAGACGCTTCACGCCCAACTTGCGCAGCTCGAAGGCCTGGTGGCGCGTCAACCAGTGCTGATGGTGTGGGAGGACGTGCACTGGAGCGATCCCACCACGCGTGAGTCCCTCGACCTTCTCATTGATCGGGTGCCCACGCTGCGGGTACTGGTGATCCTCACCTTCCGGCCAGAGTTCACGGCGCCCTGGATCGGGCGCTCGCATGTGACGATGCTCACGCTCAATCGTCTGCCCCGCCGGCAGGGCGCCGAGATGATCGCGTTCGTAACCGGCGGCAAGGCGCTGCCAAAGGAGATCGCGGACCAGATCGTGGATCGGACGGACGGCGTTCCCTTGTTTATCGAGGAGCTGACCAAAACCGTGGTGGAGAGCGGCATTGTCGCCGAAGCAGGTGGCCGCTACGCGGTGGCGCGGCCGATGGCACCGTTGGCGATCCCGACATCGCTACATGCATCGCTCCTAGCGCGGCTAGACCGCCTGGCACCGACCCGCGAGGTTGCCCAGATCGGCGCAGCCGCTCGGGCGCTCGTTCTCGCACGATCTGCTCAGCGCCGTCGCGGGAATACCGCAGCAGCGAATCGATGATGCGCTAGGGCAACTGGTGACTGCCGAGCTCATCTTCCGGCGCGGAACGCCGCCCGACGCGGAATATAGCTTCAAGCACGCATTGGTTCAGGACGCGGCTTACAGCACCTTACTGCGCAGCTCCCGCCAGCAGTTGCACGCCCGTATTGCCACGACGTTGGAGAACCATTTCCCCGAAATTGCCGCGGCCGAGCCATCAATCCTGGCGCAGCATTGCACAGAAGCTGGCTTGGCTGCGAAGGCGATCAGTTATTGGCTCAAGGCGGGCCAACAATCAATCGCGCGGTGCGCGATGACCGAAGCGGTTGCTCAACTCCGCAAAGGGCTTGACCTCCTTTCCAGTATCGCTGACGAAACCGCGCGCCGGGAGCAGGAGCTGGATTTGCAGATCACGCTTGGGCCCGCCCTCATGGCGGCCAAGGGACTCGCGGCGCCGGAGCCGGGCGAGGCATTGGCGCGCGCACGGTACCTATGCGAACTCCTAGCCCGACCTCAACAATTAGGGATGGTTTTGAGGGGGCAATTTCTGTTTGGCGTCGTGCGAGGGGAGTTGGACCAAGCTGAACAACACGCCGAGGAGATGCTTCACCTGGGTGAGGCGCGGAATGACGCGATGTGGGCATGTTTCGGCTCGCTATCCAGCGGGAACACACGCCACTTCACTGGCAACTTACTTGATGCTCGTGCTTACCTCGAAAATGCTCTCTCCTTGTGGGATCCGACGTTTCGCCGTTTCTCACCATCACCAGAAGATACGTACGTTCAGATTCTGATATTTCTTTCCCGGACGTTGCTCTACCTCGGCTATGTCGACCAGGCCCGGTTGCGGCGTGACGAAGCGCTGGCCGAGGCGCGACGGCTTTCACCCTACAATCTGGTTTTCGCGTTGTGCTTTGCTTGGTACGGCGACTGGGCGAGCGAAGGGGCGGAATCGGCACCAACTAGGCTTCAGTCGGCGGAGAAAGTTGCGGCTATCTCCGCCGAGCAGGGGTTCGCAATGTGGTCCCCGGTTGGAAATATTATGCGCGGCTGGTCTCTGGGCCTTGTGGGGCAGGCAGCGGAGGGTCTTCCGCTGATGCTCAAAGGCATCGATGATGTCAGTGCTACCGGTTGCAACATCCTGATACCGTTGTTTCTTATGGTACTCGCGCAGGTGTACGGGACCGCAGGACAGCCGCAAGAGGGGCTTAAGCAGCTTGTCAAGGCTGCCAAGTTAGTCGAGACGACGCGAGAGCGCTGGGCCGAGGCCGAAATGTATCGGATACGTGGAACGCTGTTGCTTTCCATTCATGACCAGGCAGCAGCCGAGGACAGTTTCCACAAGGCGCTCGCCGTCGCGCAGCGACAGAACGCTAAGTTCTGGGAACTGCGCGCAGCAACGAGCATGGCGCGGCTCTGGCGCGATCAGGGCAAGCGGGATGAGGCCCGCGAGCTTCTCGCACCTGTCTACGGGTGGTTTACCGAGGGGTTCGACACGCCCGACCTGAAAGAGGCCAAGGCGCTGCTCGACGAGCTCGCCTCATAGTCGGGCATTCGTGGTTGTGGGGGTTGATGTCGCAGCCCATCGCGACCAATTTCTTATAAGAACCTGACGTCAGCTTTCGGGGCGAAGCGGAAGTGGGCCGTGCGGCAAAGTCCGCCGCCTGGGTCGAAAATGACCCATCTCGACCTTTCGACGACCAATTTGCTGTGCTGCACAACGCAGTGTCGGCCTCCTGGACGATCTGGTACGTTTGGGCCCCGGATTTACATGAGGCGGCGCACTTTCATCTCATTGGTCGGCGGCGCGACGGCTCTACATGTCATCTTTCCCTCATGCGCCACCGCCGAAAGGAGGCCCCCAATGGCGATCATTTCTGGTCAGGCACCACCCTCCGAGGGGGTACCCGTGGATTACAAACGACGTGTGGTTGTGAAATTTCGTCCCGACGTGCGCCTCTCCTACTCAGCCGCCGCAGCGGAGGAACTAGCGGCGGCCACCCGCGAGTGGAACGAGCTAACCGCCGCCCACCCCGGTATCACTCTCGTTCCCTACTTCTCCACCATGGATGAGGGACTGTTGCGCGACTTTGCGCGACGGCCACCCCAAACCGGGCAGGCGCCGCTTCCGCCCAGCTTCACCTCCTACTACGCTATCGAATGTCCCGCCGGCGTCGACCCCGAAGCAATCGCCAGGACGGTCGCTGCCTGGTCCAATGTCGAAACCGCCTACGTCGAAGGCGGACCTACGCCGCCCCCGCTCGATCCCTCCGCCAACCCCCGCAACGCCAATCAGCACTATGAGGACGCTGCCCCCAACGGCATCGACGTTCGCTACGCGTGGTCACAGGCTGACGGCAGTGGCATCGGTTTTGTCGATATGGAGCAGGGGTGGACCCTCAACCACGAAGACCTCGTCGCTGCTGGCATCACCATCATCTCGGGCGTGAATAATGCCTATTCCGGTCATGGCACTGCCGTCCTCGGTGAAATCCTAGCTGTGGACAACACCATTGGGGACCTCGGTATCGCTCCCAACACTAGAGCCCGCGTCGTTTCGCAGTGGCGCAGTGCCACTACCTACAACACCGCCGAAGCAATTCTTAGCGCAGTCTCGGCCATGAGCTCCGGCGACGTTCTGTTGCTGGAAGCGCAGACTACCTACTCCACGGCTTCCGGCTATGTTCCCGTTGAAGTCGAGCAGGCAGTCTTCGACGCTATCCAGTACGCCACCTCCCAGGGCATCATCGTGGTCGAAGCTGGGGCCAACGGCTCCGTCGATCTGGACACTTTCCAGGACATCAACGGCAAGTTCATTCTCAACCGCAGCAACGCTGATTTCCGCGAATTCTGGCGCCATCATTGTCGGTGCCGCCAGCTCGGCCGTGCCGCACACCCGCCTGTCGTTTTCCAACTACGGCAGCCGCATCGACTGCTACGCCTGGGGGGAGGACATTGATACCACCGGCGACGGTTGGACCGGCAACGCCACCAACCTCTACACTTCTTCCTTCGGCGGCACCTCCGGTGCAACTCCCATCGTAGCTGGCTGCGCGCTCATCGTGCAGTCGTGGCAGGTTGCCCACGGTCAGCCCCGCCTCACCCCATCCAACATGCGTGCCTTGCTGAGCGACAGCAAGCTGAACACCGCAAGCGCCAATCCTGGCACCGACCTTATCGGCGTCATGCCCAACCTGCAGGCGATCATCTCACGGCTGCCCTGGTACTCGCGGATCTACTACTACCTCGCCTGGGCCTGGATGATTCTCATCGGAGGCCTGCTCATCACTCCCGGTGGCGTCCTCTGTATCCGGTGCGGTCCCAGCAACCCGGGTTATATTGGCGACATCTTCGTCAATATCCTGGGGATTGTAGCAGTCGCGTTTGGTGTGATCGGACTTGTTGGCGCGATAAGGGGTCAATCCATCGGTGGCACTCGGTGAGAAACGTTACCGACAGCGTTTGCCAGGCGAATTGATCTCCGCTTCTGCGCCGCTGTTGGAAGAGTCGCGGACATTGCGAAAGCCGGTATCGGCGCCGGCCTATCAATGACTACACGGTCTACTAGATAGTGGATTTTGCGCCTGCACGAGCCGGGCTGCATTCGCCTATATCGTTCACATGCGCACAGCCTGCACCAAGCGCTGACAGCCGGCGCCGGCGCCCGAGATACTGATCCGCTTCGCGCTGCAGAGCGGGAGCGTGAACGGCTGGCGCGGGAGGAGGCCGAAGCCGCGGCTCGGCTGGGCGAGCTACAAGCCGAATTGGACCGCGTGACCGAAGCGCTCGTGACCGCTGCTAAGCGCCAGCCCGGTTCTGGTCTCACCCGGCATATCGAGCAAACGAGCGCAGTGTTGAGAGCCTCAATTGACCGCGGCCACTCAGGTCTTAAGCGCGGCGAAGTGTCTATGCGCTGACGAGGTGATCGAGTAGTGCGCTAATGACCGCTTGTGGCCCTGAACGTCACTCGCGGCAATGCAACGATACCGTCGCTATCGGGGGATAAGCGGACTCATCGAGACCACCGTCAATCGGTTGCTCGTGACCCCAATGTATGGTCCGGCCGTGCGTTGCAAGAGAACTTTGATGAGTTGGCGGTAAGCGGTCTTGCATCAATGTATCCGGCCTTTGATTGGAGGCATGCTCCTGGCCATCATGGATATCAGCGCGCGTGCGACCTCATTAGCCGAAAGGTCTCAACTGGACCATTATAGGGTCACCAGTGTTCGCATGCGCCGGGAAGACCGTACTTCCATCTCGTCTCATCTCTCGCAGACCTCGGCAGGAAGTCCTTAGCTTCTCACGCAGAAACGGCTGGCCTTACCTCGAAAGCTCGACCACGAGCCAGCACAGCCCAGGCGATGCGTGCGAGCTTGTTGGCGAGCGCGATAGCGAGCACGTTGCGGTGCAGCCGCTTCTTGGCCGCCTCGATCCAGCGCTTGAGCCCATGGCGCTCCCAGCTCTGCGGTTTGATCAGCACCACCCAGGCGGCCTGCACGAACAGAACGCGCAGATAGCGGTTACCGCGCTTCGATATCTTGCCGAGTATGGTGCGGTCGCCGGTCGAGATCTGCATAGGTACGAGACCCAGCCCGGCTGCGAAGTCGCGACCTTTAGAGAACGCGTCGCCAGTACCGATCGCGGCCACAATGGCGCTGGACATGATCGGTCCGATGCCAGGAACGCTCACCAATCGCTCACAGCCAGCATCCAGGCGCGCTACGGCCGTGATCTCGCCGGATAAGCAATCGATCCGCTCATCGAGCCGGCGCCAGTCCTCGGCCAAACCCTCAATGAGGTGTACCATGCGAGGCGACAGCACTTCGGGCGGCGCAGCCAGAATGCGCGGCAGCTCGCACGCAAGAACCGAAGTCCCTGACGCACCGCAACGCCGCGCTCGAGCAAGAAGGCGCGGATTTGGTTGATGATGCCGGTGCGTTGACTGACCAATCGCTCCCGCACCCGGTGAAGCGCCTGCAGGTCAAGCTGATCGGCGGTCTTCGTCGCCACAAACTTCATCGTCGGACGCTGCACTGCCTCGGCAATGGCCTCAGCGTCGCGAAAATCGTTCTTCTGCCCCTTGGAGTACGGCCGCACATACTTCGCCCGCATCAGCCGGGCGTCGTGGCCAAGCGCCTTAAGCTTGCGGCTGAGGTGATTCGCACCGACACAGGCCTCCATGCCAATCAGGCACAGCGGCGCATTGGCCAGCCGCGCTTCGACCTGACCTCGCGACCACTTCTGACGCAACACGATGGCGCCGTCCCCATCCAGGCCGACGACGTGGAACGAGTTCTTGCCGATATCAATGCCGATGACGGCAACTGTGCTGAGAATTTGGGACATGGCGTGCTCCTTGTCTGCGTGCCGCTAGCCAGCATACGACTGGCCAGGTAGGAGCACGGCCGGACCATCCCATTAGCCGACTTTGCCGATTTCCGATTAGGCCCTACCAGTCGGACAGTTGGACCCGCTACGATGCTGCGTTCCTGGGACTCTGGAAGGCCTGCAGCAAGCGGGTTAGACGCCGGGGTGCGATATCAGGTCGACGTCCGTTGGACCGCCGGCATCTTGCAGCCTGATCGGCGACGCACTCAAAGTTATTGACTTCAAATGCGAAATCGCGGCGAGGATGCACTATGATAGATATACTGTTCGCTGGCATCGGATGGACCGACATCGCACTCACCCTCAGTCGCATCGCGGTTGGGGCATTCTTTATGCTGTCGGGATATCACAAACTGTTCAACGCAGAACGTCATCGTGTGCTGGCCGAGGAACTAAGGAGGCTTGGCATTCATGCAGTGGGCTTTAACCAATGGTGGGTGCCGACAGTCGAGTTCGCCGCCGGGTTCGCTGTCGTCATCGGTTTTCTCGCACCGCTGGCCGCGCTTGGTCTGCTTTTCATCAGCTTCGTCGCCATCGCCACGACGGGACCGCAGCGGATCAAACTCAGCAAGCCGATCGATAAAGCAGATCGGATCGACGATTGGCTCTATCTGCCTGAGATCCTCTATGTCTTCATGCTGATCACGGTCGTCTCGGCCGGCGCCGGACCCTACAGCCTTGATGCCCTGATCTTGCCCCTGCTCCGCAAACACGGCGCGTGACTGCTCTGACCTTGCTCCCTGACCTTTGCCCACGGAGTGTCCCGTGATTGTCACGACCTTCCCAAGAGCTATGCGGGTCATCGAGCACACATTGATACCGTTGAAAGACGGTACGATGCTGGCGGCGCGCATTTGGTTGCCGGAGGATGCCGAGAAAAACCCTGTCCCCGCGATCCTGGAGTATCTGCCCTATCGCAAACGAGACGGCACTTACGAGCGAGATGCGCTGACTCATCCCTATCTCGCAGGTCACGGCTACGCGGGCGTTCGCGTCGACCTCCGCGGGAGCGGCAAATCGACTGGTTTATTGTTCGACGAGTACGCAACGCAGGAGCAAGACGATGGCGTGGAGGTGATCGCCTGGCTGGCAACTCAGCCCTGGTGCAATGGGTCGGTTGGGATGATGGGAATTTCCTGGGGTGGGTTCAACGCACTTCAAATTGCGGCGTGCCGTCCCCCGGCGCTCAAGGCAATCGTCACCATATGCTCGACCGACGATCGGTACGCCGACGACGCGCACTATATGGGCGGCACGTTTCTGACCAAGGCTGGCCTTGAGTGGGCTTTTTTCTTTTTCAGCCTGATGTGCCTTCCGCCTGATCCGGCGCTGGTCGGCGACAGCTGGCGAGCGATGTGGCTGGAGCGCCTACAAAAAATACCACTGTTTCAGGAAAATTGGTTTCGACATCAACGGCGCGATGCATATTGGAAGCACGGATCGGTATGCGAGGATTACGCCGCGATCCAATGCCCGGTCTACGCCGTCGGTGGTTGGACCGACGGTTACAAGAATGCAATTCCGCGTCTGCTCGAGGGACTAAAGGTACCTCGCAAGGGTCTGATCGGGCCTTGGGCACACGCCTATCCGCACTTTGCACTTCCCGGCCCCCAGATCGGTTTCCTGCAGGAAATCCTGCGTTGGTGGGATCACTGGTTGAAGGGCGTCGATACCGGCGTGATGGATGAACCCATGCTGCGCGGGTGGATGACGGAAAGTGTGAAACCGGCGACCCACCACGACACATTACCTGGCCGGTGGATTGCGGAGGCGTCTTGGCCACCGCCGGGACTAATGCGGCGGCGGCTGTTCTTGACCGATGAGGGGCTGCGAGAAGCCGCGGCAACCTTGACGGCCCAGGCCGTATGCTCGCCGCAGACGGTCGGTAAGTCTTCGGGCGAGTGGGTGCCATTTGGTCGTGGGCGCGACCAGGCCGGCGATCAGCAGGAAGACGACGCCCGCTCCCTGACGTTCGAAACGCCTCCGCTCGATGGGCCGATCGAGATCCTTGGCGCTCCGATCGTGACGCTCGATGTCGCGTCCGACCGGCCAATTGCGAACTTGGTCGTTCGGTTATGCGATGTTCACCCGTCCGGTGAATCGCTTCGTGTCAGCTACGGTGTACTCAACCTCACGCATCGCAATGGCCACGAACAGCCGGCCCTTCTGGCGATAGGACAGCGTTACCGCATTCGTATCCAGCTCAACGATGTGGGCTCGGTATTTCCACTCGGCCACAAGGTGCGGCTTGCGATATCCACGGCTTGCTGGCCGATGATCTGGCCGAGTCCGGAGACCGTGACTGTGCAGATCCTTTCTGGCACCCTCGATCTGCCGCAACGCTCGCCCAACGTAGCAAACTCCAAGCTCTCGCCTTTTCCTGAACCGGAGACGGCGTCGCCCGAAAAGCCAACGGTCATTCATCGCGATGGCGTCCGGATTGAGCGGATCGACCGCATCGGTCTGGAATTGGGCACACAGTGGAAAACGCAGTATCACGTCGAGGACAATGATCCGCTCAGTGCCGTTGCCGAGCTGAGCAATACTCAGAACTCTGTCGCGCGACGAATGGCAAATCCGGATCGAGACGCAGCTGCGGATGTCGTCCACAGGGAATGCCTTCCTGCTACAGGGACGTTTGCGTGCCTTTGAAGGCGATAATGAAGTGTGCCGTCGCGACTGGGATCGCTCTATGCCCCGGGATTTCTTATGAGCGGTCTGATTGCACGATCGGGAGCGGGGACAGAAATATGATGAACGGCATCAACGATGAACTCATTCTCGCGGCGCGTCTCCTTCTCGCAACGCTATTTCTGGTCTTCGGCTGGAGAAAGGTGAGAGACTATTCAGGCACCCTAGTACCCGGAATCATTGATGCGCGAAACGTGGTTTGAGGCGTTTTTGATGGACCTCTGACTTGGTCCAGGCAAACGGAGCGGCAGTGGTGTTGTAAGCCTTGATGAAGGCATCGATGTGCTCCCTGAGTTGTTTGACCGAGGTAAAGGAAGCGCCGTGCAGCGACTGGCCCTGCAGGATTGAGAACCAGATTTCCACCTGATTGAGCCAGGAGGCCCGGGTTGGCGTGAAGTGGAAATGAACGTTGGGGTGGCGCCTTAGCCAGCAATCGTTCCTGGGCTTGTGGGTGTTGAGATTGTCGAGGATGACGTGAATGGCCGTGTCGGCGTGAGCGGCGACGATATCATTCATGAAGTCGAGGAATTCGATGCGCCGCCGACGCGTCTTGTGCGCGGCGGTGACCTTGCCGGTTGCCACCTCGAAGGCAGCGAACAAGGTGCTGGTGCCATTGCGCTTGTAATCATGGCTGTGGCCGGTCAATGCCCGGCCGTTCGGGAGCTTGAGATAGCCCTGTGCCCGCTCCAGCGCCTGGATCGAGGGCTTCTCATCAACGCAGATGACGATGGCGTTCTCGGGCGGTGCCATGTAGAGCCCGACCACGTCGGCGGCTTTGGCGACGAACGCGGGATCGTTGCTCTCGCACCAGGATTTGCGCCCGGCGAGGTCGATCTTCTGCGCGCGCAGGAAACGCCAGACATATTGGACATCGACATCGTCGAGCGCGGCCGCCAGCAAGGGCCCTGTCCAGCGTGCATAACCCTCCGGCGGCGTTTGATCCAGCAGCGCCAGGATGCGCTTGTTCGTCGCGGTCGTGTACTTCGGCTCAGCGCCCCGCTCGCCCGTTTCGTCGAGACCCGCTAGCCGCTTCTCGGCGTAACGCACCCGCCACTTCGACGCCGTGCCGGTTGTACATCCAACCGCCCGTCCGATCGCTCGGCTCGCCACGCCGTCCGCCGCCAGCAACACAATCCGCGCCCGCTGCCGCAGCCGGTGCTCCGCCTTCGTCGAACGCGCCAAGCCCTCAAGCTCCGCACGCTCCTCCGCCATCAGAATGATAACCGTCGCTTCAGGGATGCCTCGCATGCATCCTTGAAATCATGACTCATTCATCAGCGATAGTGGGTACTAGCTCAAATGGTGCAGCTTGGCCTACCGATGCCGGTCCTGGCGACTATCGGATCGATCTTCATGGAGCTTCCGGTTGCGTTCGCGATTGCCATTGGCGCGTTCACGCGTCCCGCGGCTGCACTCATGGCTTTGTACTCGCTGGGAACAGCGCTTGTCGGGCATCGCTACTGGATGGTGAAAGGTGCGGACTACGTCGACAGCTTGGAGGGCTTTTACAAAGACCTTGGCATTATGGGAGGTTTCCTGCTGTTGTGCATTACTGGCGGGGCAAAATATTCGATCGATGCTTTGCTGGGCGTCGCCGCGCCATAATCCGCGGGCTTGATCGGAAGACGGTCCCAGATGTCAGAACTCGATCCACTAGGTTGCCGATCGGAGCGCCGAATATGTCGCTAGATAGCACGCTGATTGCAACCGCCAATTCGAGGCTGCCGGACCCGACCAGGGCTGGCTTCGCCGATAAGCTTTATCGGCTGGATGGCGGTCACTCCCTTGCGAACGACGAGTCGGTTTGGACCCCCGGCGAAAATGTCGGGCGGAGCATCCGATTCTCGTCGACTTGCTGGCTGATACAGCGGGGAAACCAATGGTTACTCTGGGATACGGGTGTTCCTGAATCGGCGTTGAACGACCCCAAAGGCTGGTCTACCCTGCCTAAATTGATCGTCTACCATTTGGATAAGACACTGACTGATCAACTCGCTGAGATCGGCCTCAAGACAACCGACATTACCTGTGTTGCGCTGTCCCATACTCACGGCGACCACATTGGCAACGTCCGCTTGTTCCCGGACTCAACAGTTCTGATACAGCGGGCCGAGTATGAATGGATCAGCTCTCCCGATGGCCCGAACGACAACGTCAATCAACTGAAGGCTCTCGCACGCAAGCTTATGGGCACTCCAAAACATTTTCGACTGCTCGATGGCGATGCAGACGTATTCGGTGATGGCAGCGTTACCTTTGTGTCCACACCGGGACATACTCCCGGCAGTCAATCATTGATGGTGCATCTCAAGAATTCAGGCTTCATCATTCTGTCCGGTGACGTGGTTCATCTGGAAGAGAATTTTGAAAAGGACACGGTGCCGTCCTTGAATACGGATAAGACCGCCTCAATCGCCTCCATGGAAAGGATTAGGCGGATGATTACAACGTACAAAGCGAAGTTTTTTATCAATCACGACAAGGCGGAGTCTGACGCTCTAAGACTGATCCCCGCATTCTACGACTGATGTTTTCATCGGTACGCGCGGCTTCTGCGCTGACGCCAGCGAGCGCTCGGCCGACATGGAGGGAAATTATGATAACAGCAACTTCTCTGGCCGCTGCGCCTGCGTCTATCGTCAGTGATGCCAGGGAGGCCGTCTTGCTGGAGTCGACATTCGCGACAACGACCTATCACCGCATGACGGTTGACGGCGTCGGAGTGTTCTATCGCGAAGCCGGTCCGAAGGACGCGCCGACCATCGTGCTGCTGCACGGTTTCCCCTCTTCCTCGCGCGAGTTCGATACGCTCATCCCCTTGCTGGCCACACGCTATCATCTGATAGCGCCGGATTTTCCAGGATTCGGTCAGAGTGACGCCCCGCCACCGTCGTCGTATGTATACACTTTTGACAACTTGGCCGGGACGATCGACCGACTTCTAGAGCAACTCAAGATCAACCAATACACCTTCTACCTTCATGATTATGGCGGGCCGGTCGGCTTTCGCATCATCTCCGCGCATCCGGAACGGCTGCAGGCGCTCATCATCCAGAATGCCAACGCGTATCAGGAGGGCCTGGGCGCCAAGTGGGCCGGCATTGCGCAATATTGGGCCGATCCGAAAGCGCATCCTCAAGTGTTCGATGCGTTCGTGTCGTTCACAGCGACCGAGCAGCGTCACACGCTCGGCACCTCGCATCCCGAACGTTATAATCCGGACACCTGGACTGACGAGTACGCCGACCTTTTGCGACCCGGCCAACGCGAGATCCAGGCCGATCTGCTGTACGACTACCGGACGAATGTCGCGTCTTATCCGGCGTGGCAAGCATGGTTGCGCAAGCACAAGCCGCCGATTCTGGTAGTCTGGGGGCGGAACGATCCGTCGTTCATCGCTCCCGGCGCGGAGGCGTTCGAGCGCGATTTGCCTGATGCCGAAATCCACCTGCTCGACGCCGGCCATTTCGCCCTGGACGAGAAGAACGACGAGATCGCCAGTCTCATTCTTTCGTTCTTGGCCAAGCAGTCCGTCTGTGATCGGTAGATTGTTCCACGCGCCTCTCAACTTTATATCCGCCAAATCAAAATAGGAGTCCTCCATGTCCCAAGTAGAAGTTGACCAGAAAACCTATCAGATGCCGCCGAAGGACGGGATTACCGTCGCACACTTTCTCACCGTCGCCGACGTCGAACGATCGCTCCGATTTTACGAAAAGGTCTTCGACGGCCGCATTCTGAGCAGAGGCGACAGCAAAGGCGCGCCGGGCTACCTTCAGATCGCGAACACGTGGCTCCTCGTCAACCCCGGGGGCGGTCCGACACCGGACAAACCAACGGTAATCCTCAGCGTCCCCCCCGATCCCGATAAAGTCAGCAGCTTCATGAATATCCGTGTTGCAGATATTCATGCGTGTTATGAACTATGGAAAAGTCGAGGAGCCGAGTTCATCACCGAACCAAAGCCCAAATACGGCGAGACGCGCTGCTACATCCGCGATCCCGACGGCTACATCATAGAAGTTGGGCAAAGCAACCCGGGCGTCACGTACGGCTAAGCGGAACGACACGTGAAGGCATCCGGAGGATGGGTCATGCGGGCGCAAATCTGCTTTTTTGTCAGCATCGTCTTCAGTTTCGTTGCTTGGGGTGCGGTCACTGGTAGCCTGATCTTGCCGGAACTGCGCCGCCGGGGCCGCAACGAAGCCTTGCGGCCGCTGCTCATGTTTCATTCTTTCCGCTTCGTCGGCTTGGCGTTCCTGGTCCCCGGCGTCGTGTCCCCCGATTTGCCGGCGGCTTTCGCCGAAGGCGCCGCCTATGGCGATATCGTCGCCGCGGCGCTCGCTTTGTTAACGCTGGCCTTACTGCCCGGCAGGCTTGGCATCGTCGCGGCCTGGGTATTCAATCTTTGGGGCAGCGCCGATATCCTCCATGCCAATTACGAAGGCATTCACTTAGGCGTCCAAGCCGGTCAATTGGGGCTGCCTACTTTCTCCCAACGTTTATCGTGCCGCTCTTTCTGATCACGCACGGACTCATGTTTTGGCTTCTACTACGAAACGAAAACGAAGCCGCCGTGCCGGCCGCGCGGCGGCTCGCCTAAAGTGAGCCGCGCCACGACCTACGCCGCTCCCTGGTATCGGCAGGTGAGTTTGCTACCGAATACGGCGTCGATGCACAGCAACTAAAGCAAAAGGAAGTCAGAGAGGAGCCTGTGAAGTCTGAGAGGGATGGTATCAACCCGGCGGCCAAGCCAAGCGGAACAGGTTGCGTCGAGTGCTCGGCTCCAGGCGGATGGTGGTTGCATCTTCGCAGATGCGCCGAATGCGGTCACATCGGCTGCTGCGATAGTTCACCAAGTCAGCATGCATCGAAACACTACGCCGCTACGGGTCACCCGATAATCACGAGCTTCGAGCCGGGCGAGCACTGGTTTTACGACTACCGTACCGAAGAATCCTTCGCCGGTCCGAAGCTTCCCGCTCCTCACTGCCATCCGTTGGATCAACCGGCACCGGGACCGGCCGGAGCGGTCCCTTCAAACTGGCAAACGCTGCTTCACGAATAGGAGCGAGCGCCGCGATCCGCAGCACTATTCGATTGCCTCGCAGCGGTCACGAGCGGCATGACTTTGCAATGATTGCTCCGCACTACCTAACTGCACAATCGGCGTAAGCGACCGCTCTTGGCCCCCCAATCGCGGACACACCGAACGGCGACAGTCAACACGCAAACGTGTGCGGGCCTTCATTGCCGCTCGTCGTATTGTTGGTAACTGTGAGTTTTTTGGTTCCGGCCGTGCAGGCTTTGCTTCACATTTGGCTAATCCGCTTTCCTCGAAGCCGAGAGGTTCACCATGGCTCTTACCGTCAGAATCAATGGTGCGGCACATGACGTCGATGTCGACGGCAGCACCCCGCTCCTCTGGGTGTTGCGCGATGTGCTTGGCATGACGGGCACGAAGTACGGCTGCGGGATCGCGCAATGTGGCGCGTGCACCGTACATATCGACGGCGATCCGGTGCGTTCGTGTCTTCTGCCGGTCGGAGCGGTTGGCAGTCGCGCCGTCACCACAATTGAGGGCATCGGCGCGACGGAAGCGGGCGCCAAGACGCAAAAGGCTTGGCTTGATCACGAAGTGATTCAATGCGGTTACTGTCAATCGGGGCAGATCATGTCGGCGGCGGCTCTGCTCGCCAAGAATCCGCACCCGGACGACACCGATATCGACGCGGCTATGGCTGGCAACATCTGCCGCTGCGGCACCTATGTGCGCATCCGCGAAGCCATCAAGAGCGCCGCGAGCCAGACGTAGGGGAGGCGGTCATGTCGATGAAGCACCTCGGCCTTTCGCGTCGCGCTGCACTGCAAAGCGGCCTTGTGGGCGGCCTAGTGCTCGCTTTTCAGTGGCCGCTGCACGCAGCGCCGGCAAACGAGCGAGGACAGTCTCCCGACCATCCCGACAGTCAATTCGTGGCGAATGCCTTCATCCGCATCGACGAGACCGGCAAGACCACCCTGGTGATACCGCAGGCCGAGATGGGGCAGGGCGTCTACACCGCCATCGCCATGATCCTCGCCGAGGAGCTGGACGCCGACCTGGCGCAGGTTGTGCTCGAGCATGCGCCACCGAGCGACAAGCTCTACGGCAATCCGATTTTCGGCGTGCAGGTGACCGGCAATTCCAACTCGATCCGCGCGTTTTGGGACAAGCTGCGCAATGCCGGCGCTGCTGCGCGCACGATGCTGATTGCGGCCGCGGCTGCGCAATGGCAGGTCGATGCGGCAAGCTGCAGCTCTTCAAACGGTAAGATCACCCATGCCGCGAGCAATCGCACGCTGACTTACGGCGAACTTGCGGATGTCGCCGGCAAGCTCCCGGTGCCGGAAAAGCCGAAGCTCAAGAATCCGAATGATTTTACGCTGATCGGCAAGCCGCTGAAACGCTTTGACACGCCTAACAAATCCGATGGCAAGACAATCTATGGTATCGACGTCATCGTGCCGGACATGAAGTTTGCCACGTTGGCGCAGTGTCCGGTCCTCGGCGGCAAAGTCAGGCATGTCGACGCCGGCGCGGCAAAAAGGTTGCCTGGCGTGCAGCAGATCGTCGTGCTCGATGATCTCGTGGCCGTCGTCGGCGATCACATGTGGGCCGCGTGGCAGGGGCTCAACGCCCTTAAAGTGACCTGGGACGAAGGGCAGAACGCGAATATCAATTCGGCCGATGTATGGAACGAACTGCGTGCGGCAAGCCAAAAGGACGGGGTCGTCGCCAAATCCGAAGGCGACGTCGACAAGGGCCTCACGCAAGGCGAGCGCATCGATGCAGAGTACGAGCTGCCGTTTCTTGCCCACGCCACCATGGAGCCGCAGAACTGCACGGTGCGTCTGATGGCGGGCGCCTGCGAAATCTGGACTGGCACGCAGGTGCAGAGCCGAGCTCAGGAATATGCTGCCAAGGCCGCAAGCCTCCCAATCGACAGCGTTACGCTCCACAACCACTACATCGGCGGTGGCTTCGGCCGCCGGCTCGAAGCGGACATGGTCGCAAGCGCAGTTCGAGTCGCCAAGGAAGTTCCGACACCGATCAAGGTCGTATGGACGCGCGAAGAAGATATGCGGCATGACGTCTATCGACCGGCCTATCGCGACACGATTTCGGCTTCCCTTTCGAACGGCAAAATCATCGCGTGGAAATACCGTGTCACCGGCTCGTCGGTGATGGCCCGCTGGATGCCGCCGGCATTCAAGGACGGCATTGACATCGACGCCGTCGATAGCGCCGTGGACATGCCCTACGACATCCCGAACAAGCGCGTCGAGTATATGCGTGCCGAGACACCGGTGGTGACGACCGGTTTCTGGCGCGGCGTAGGACCGAACAATAATGTTTTCGCGATCGAGAGTTTCGTGGACGAGCTCGCGCGCAAGGCGAACATGGACCCTGTCGCCTTCCGCCTCGGTATGCTCGACGGTACGCCGCGACTTAAAGCTGCGCTCAAGCTGGTCGCCGAAAAGTCCGGCTGGGGTTCACCGCTGCCGACCCGCGTCGGCCGCGGCGTCAGCGTACAGCCGTCCTTCGGCAGTTTCATCGCCACCGTCGTCGAGGCCGAAGTCGATGACGTCGGTGACGTCCATCTGCGGCACATCACTTGCGCGGTCGATACGGGTATCGCCGTCAATCCCGATACCATCATAGCGCAACTCCAGGGTGGATTGATTTTCGGTCTGACTGCGGCGTTATGGGGCGAGGTCACAATTGAGAAAGGCCGAGTGCAGCAGTCGAATTTCAACAACTACCGAATGCTGCGCATCGACGAGACGCCGCCGATCGACGTCCACGTGATCAAGAGCGCCGAGCATCCCGGTGGTATCGGCGAGACGGGCGCTACCGCCGGTCCGCCTGCTCTACGCAACGCAATCTACGCGGCAACCGGCGTGCCCCTCCGTCGACTGCCGATCGACCGCGCCGCCATTGCGATAAAGAAGGCGTAGCTGCCATGCGCCGCAACGTCATTGTTGTTATTGCCGCTATCGTCATCCTTGCCATCGGTGTGTTCGTCTGGCGCATCTTCAGCCCCGGGCCGCTCGCGTTTGCGGGCGGTTCGACGGTGGCGCTTACTGACTATCGGGAAGCTAATCCGACCGGCGTTCCGGCGGATCTCGCCAAAGCCGACGCCATCAGGCGCGGCGAATACCTCGCAAAGGCTGCCGACTGCATGGTTTGTCACACGATGCCAAGCGGTGAGGCTTTTGCTGGCGGCCTCGCTTTCCCGCTGCCGTTCGGCACGCTCTATTCGACTAACATCACGCCCGACAACGAAACCGGCATCGGCAATTACACTGATCAGGATTTCCTCAACGCCGTGCGGCAGGGCATCCGCAAGGACGGCGCGCGGCTTTATCCGGCCATGCCCTATACGTCATACACCTTCATGACGGACGCCGACGCGCTAGCGATCAAGGCCTACCTGTTCAGCCTGCCCGCAGCGCAGAAGCAGAACCAACGCGATACGTTACGATTCCCGTTTAACCAGCGTTGGGCAATGATCTTCTGGTCATGGGCATTCAATCCCAACACGCGCTTTGCGCCGAATGCGGCGAAAAGCGCCGAGTGGAACCGAGGCGCCTATATCGCCGAGGCGCTTGCGCATTGCGGCGACTGCCACACCCCCCGCAATCTCGCCTTTGCGCTGGACAACCGCTGGAAATTTAGCGGCGCCGTCGCTGCCGGTTGGCGCGCCTATAACATCACTTCCGACAAAGGCACGGGCATCGGTTCATGGAGCAATGAGGAGGTCTTTGCCTATCTCGCAGAAGGTCACGCCATGGGCCGCGGCACGGCGTCCGGGCCTATGGGCGAAGCGGTCGATCGCAGCTTTAACCAGATGGAGCCAGCGGATATCAGGGCGCTCGTGACTTACCTGCGAAGCATTCCTGCCGTTGTGTCACCCGAGCCGGCAACGATTGCACGGCCGGCGCCTGAATCGCCGAAAGAGGGCGGCGCAGTCGCGGATGCGCTCGGGCGCAAGGTGTTCGAGCAGGCTTGCGCCAGCTGCCACAGTTGGACTGGCATAAGCGCACTCTCGCCCTTTGCTACGATCTCGGGCAGCCGTGCGGTCAATGACCCGACTGCGACCAATGTCGCGCAGATCGTCATTTCCGGCACGCAACGCACCGCGTCTGGCGCGATGTCGATGCCGGCATTCGGCAGCACTTACACGGACACGGAGATCGCGGCGGTCGCCAACTACGTTACCGGTCGTTTTGGCAGTGCCACGTCCAAGCTCACGGCAAAGGACATTGCGGATCTCCGGGACCAGACCGCCCGCTAAGGGCGATCAATCGATGCGTGCGTGCTTAGGTTGGCCCGCCCGATCGGGTGCCGCGTGTTGCTGCGCTGCACTTTGGTCGCTACTGGCCCAGGCTGTGTGAAAAGTCGCACGGATGCTATGATTTTTTTTTGAATTGGCAGGCGGGAGCGACGGATGTCAGCCTTTGTGGAAGGGATTGACCGGGGCCAAAGCACGTTTTTCCCTGCCATGCTTGACGACTACGTGTCTGAGGACAATCTGGTTCGTGCAGTTGATGCTTTCGTTGAAGGTCTTGATCTTGGCAAGCTTGGCTTTAGTCGGGTTGTGCCGCTTGAAAGAGGACGGCCCAGCTATCATCCGGCGACGCTGCTCAAGATATACATTTACGGCTATCTCAATCGTGTTCCGTCGAGCCGACGCCTTGAGCGTGAGTGCCAGCGTAATATTGAGCTGATCTGGCTGACCGGACAATTGGCGCCGGACTTCAAGACCGTTGCGGATTTCCGTAAGGACAACGGCAAGGCCATTCGTGAGGTCTGTCGTGCCTTCGTGGCGCTGTGCCGCGAGCTTGATTTGCTGAGTGTGCCGAGCGTCGCCATCGATGGTTCCAAATTCAAGGCTGTCAATGCGCGCGATAAGAACTTCACCGAGGCCAAGATGAAGCGGCGTCTTGAGCGCATCGACGAGAGCATCGTGCGCTATATGGCGCAATTGGAGACTGCCGACCGCCGTGGTGATGCGGTGCCAGAGGCAAAGGTTGTGCGGTTCAAGGACAAAATCGTGAAACTGAGGGAAGAGATCGCGCGGCTCAATGCGATCCGTGCCGAGATGATGAAGAGCGAGGACAAGCAAATCTCGCTGACCGATCCTGATGCGCGTTCGATGGCAACGAGCGGCAAGGACACCGGGATCGTCGGCTACAACGTGCAAGCCGCGGTCGATACCAAGAACCATCTCATTGTGGCCCACGAGGTGACGAACGTCGGCACGGACCGCCATCAACTGTCGAATATTGCGGAGCAGGCGCGAACCGAGATGGGCGTCGAGACGCTCGATGCTGTGGCTGATCGCGGTTACTACGCGAGCGAGGAGATTCGCACGTGCGAGGAGGCGGGGATCACCGTCACGCTACCAAAGCCTATGACCTCGAACTCAAAGGCGGCAGGGCGCTTCGGCAAGCAGGACTTCCGCTACGTGGCAGCGGAGGACGCTTACGTTTGTCCTGCCGGACAAAGGCTTGCATATTCCTTCACGACCAAGGACAGAGGTTTGGTGCTACGTCGCTACCGGACCAATGCCTGTCAGAGTTGCGCGATCAAACGTAGCTGCACGACCGGCAACGAAAGACTGATCTCCCGATGGGAGCACGAGGCCGTGCTCGAGACCGTGCAGGCACGTCTCGATCATCATCCGGAAAAAATGACAATGCGTCGTCAGACAGCGGAACATCCCTTCGGCACCATCAAGTGCTGGATGGGAGCAACGCACTTTCTCACGAAACGGCTGCCGAAAGTAGCAACCGAGATGGCGCTCAATGTGCTCGCCTACAACATGAAGCGCGTGATGGCGATCATCGGCGTGGCCGGGCTGCTGCAGGCCTTGGCCGCCTAAGCCGAGGGGCACCGCGCGTTCAAATCAATGCCAACAAACGCCCCAGGGAGCGTCTGGAGCGGTCAGGCAGCCGATTCTGTTCAGATCGGTACTCCACGATCGCCGAAGCCAACGTCCCACTGACAATGGTGCTCATACCGACCCCTTTCCACACAGCCTGGGCCCGAAGCGGCGGTTCACCGCGATGCAGCAATATGTCTGCAGTTGGAACACAAGCCGACATGGCACGGACTCGTGAATGTGCGGCTGCATCCTCGTCACGCCTCGCTTGTCGGCAGTGGCCGGCGCAGCAGGTCCGGCAGCTTGGCGAAGTTCACCGCCATCCGAGCGCCTCTGTGCGATAGGACCTGCCGCGGGAGGACTCAATGGTAGGTTTTTCGGTCGCCCGGCCTTGCTACTACCGCTCACCTTGCGTTTGGCGGGTGCTTTGCCTCTGATGGCTTCGGCGCGGCGAGCGCCCGGCGCATGGTGTCTGCGAAGGTATTGGCGGATTGTGCTGGCGGCGTTCTTTAATTGTTGCCGACGAAAGCCCTTAGGTACCTCACCCTTGTCAACACAAGCGAGCATCCGCCTCAATAGGTCGTCATCGTGTTCGTCGCGATAGGGCTTCGTGTCGAGGTCACGGGGTATCTTGCTAAGGCGTTCATCGCCGATGCGTTTGACAAATTTCTGCATGAACCGGTCGTAGTCGCGCCATTCGAGGCCAGCAGCGCGCACAGCTGCCTCTTCGGCGCGCGTCGCAATCTGGTGCCTGCAGCCCAAGCTGATCGATCAGTGTCTTCTCGACCTCCTCGTGCAGGACAAGAAAACGGTCGGTGTTGATCGTGCGGCCTTTGAATTTGAACGATGCCGGCATGTGGCGATCGATGTAGATCGTCTTACCGTCGAGGCTATAGCCGGCAAGATAAGGAATGTCGTGCTTGCGATCAAACTTCTTCACTCGTCGGCAGATAGCATCCAGCGCGCGGTCCATCATCAGACTTGAGACGTACCACTCGGGCAGTTTGAGTTTCTCATGCGGAGCGGTGGGATGACATAGGTCCAAAGGCATTTGCTGACCCTACTTACGTCTGTGAGGAGGCGATGCCGAGTTGTGTAGCGGGTGCATGCTGCAACTCATCGAGCAAGCTCTTGGCCTCCTTCAGATCGAGCGTGTCGAAGCCTTCGGTGAACCAGCCGTAGACCGGAGCGAGGAGCTCGCGGGCTTGCTGCGACTTGCCCTGGTCGCGCCAGAGCCGCGCCAAGCTCGTCGCCGCGCTCAGTTCCCACGTCCTAGCGCTCTGATCGCGTGCCACGGCAAGAGCATCGAGGAAACAAGCCTCGGCCTGGTCACATTCACCATCGGCCTTCAGGAGCTCTCCCTTAAGCCTGTGCAATTCAGCTTCGCACCATCTTTCCTGCGTCTTCTTGCCCAAGCCGATGGCTTCGGCGAGTTGCTGCAGCGCGGCCGCGCGTCGCCCTATTCTCTCGAATGCGTCAGCTTGAAGCATCATGAAGTATGGCACGAACCGCTGTGCTCCCGTTCCTCGGTAATCGGACAAAGCGTCCGCCAACCCCGCGTCCCCTAGCTCTTGCCCGAGCGCGGAGAGGCACCAGCTCCGAAAGACGCCACCTACTTTGCCAAACCAGCCCCAGTTTAGCGCTATGAGCTCATCTGCATGCTTCAGCACGAGATCTGCCGGCTGGATCTCACGTTCGATGAAGATGGCGCTCAGCAGAGCGAAGCCCAGCGTGTAAGAGTGAGACAGTCGGCGTGCTTCCATGAGCATCTGGTCCACGTTCGCGCGAGCTTTATCGAGATAGCCGAGACCCAAGAGCGCACGTGACTGCACAGTGAGGACGCCGATATAACCGTTGAACAATGCGCGACGGGATACAGCAACAGGATCATAAATCATCAGAGCGTGTTCGGAATGCTCGCGCGAAGCTGCAAAGTCGCCTCGGTCAAAGCAAACTTCCGATTGAAACAGACGACCAAGAAACTTCACCGCCAGGTCGTTGCGCGAGGTCCCAGCTTGCACAACGTCCGTTGCAATTCGGTCCGCTAACTCCAATTCACCTCGACTTAAATGACTCCAGAACAAAGCAAGGTCGGGCTCGAAATGAGACGGACGCCCCACCGCGTCCCATAGCGCGCGCGCTCGCTCGTATGCAGCTCGCACTTCAAGCGCAGGGGCCCCTAGCGTTCCTAGCAATGCCGATGCCCGGGCAATTTGCAGATTGAGCTCCGTTTCGCGTCGCCAAGCATCGTCCGGTATGCCCGAGAACAGATCAGAGGCTTTGTCCAGATGCAAAAGTGCCTCCGTCATGGTCGCGCGCGTCACCGCTTGCTTTCCGGCCTTGAGCCAGTACTCGACCGCTTTTTTCGCTATGCTTCCTTCCGTAAAGTGAAACGCCAGGAGGCTGGGCTCCGTATCTGCAAGTTCGGGAAACAATTCTTCGAGCTTGGTGCCGATACGGGCGTGAAGCTCCTTTCTCGCGTCCCGCAACAGCAGACCGTACGCGGCGTCGCGGACGAGAGCGTGCTTGAACAGATAGCTCGCGTGGGGCGGCGTTCCCTCTCGGAATAATAGGCCCGCGCCTGTGAGGCGGTCGAGCGCGGCGGTGAGTTCGCTCTCCGTCAGGCCTGCAACAGCAAACAGGAGCTCGTACGAGAATTCGCGGCCGATAGCGGCGGCAAGCCGCGCGACAGCCTTAGCAGAACCGAGGCGATCGAGCCGAGCCATCAACGATGCCTGAAGCGTGGCCGGGACAGTTTGTGCAAAGGATTGAACGGCGGCAACAGATTTGCGAGCCGCATCACCTATCCCTGTCTCGATTGCCGCGCTCGTTAACTCCTCAACGAATAACGGAACTCCATCGGTGCGCGCGACGATCTCGCCGATGATGTCTTTAGGCAGTGCTTTGTTGCCGATGATGCGCTGGACCAACTCTGTGGTCGCTCGCGGTGCTAGTCGATTTAGGGCCAGTGTGGTGACGTGCGCTTGTCCGGTCCAGGTCGGCGCAAACTCGGACCGGAAGGTCACAAGCAGCAGGACCGATAGGTCCCGGATTCGGTCGATCATGCGACTAAGCACGTCAAGGCTGGTCGGGTCGATCCAGTGGACATCCTCGAAAATAGCCAGCACCGGGTGTTCGCGCGCCACCGTTTCGAGGCGATGCATCATTGCATCGATCGTTCGCTTTCTGCGCAACTCGGGGCTCAGATCGAGCTTGGGGTAGCGGTCCGCCACCGACATCGACAGGAGATCCGCGAGGATCGCCCGGTCCTCCGCCGGGGCTAATGTCTGCCCCATCAATGCGTCGAACTTATCGAGTTTAGTCCGCGTGTCGTCATGGGCAGCGAACCCGGCGGCGCGCTCCAGCCACTGGATAATCGGATAAAGCGCGTTGTCGGTACGGTCTGGGGAGCAAAGATAGCGCACCCGAGTGTGAGGCTCGGCTGCGATCTGCTCAAGAATCGCGACCGCAAGCCGGCTCTTGCCAATGCCTGGCTCGCCCGAAATGAGAACCGCTTGCCCTTCTCGTTTCTTGGCGCGCTGCCACCGCCGCAGCAGCAGCTCAGTTTCCTCTTCCCGCCCGATAAACGCGGTCCGCCCGCTCGAATGCAGGGCTTCGAACCGAACTCTCTATCGTGCTCTCGCCCACGATCCGCAGGGCGCGGACGGGCTGCGGCAAACCCTTGAGGTCGATCAGGCCCAGGTCACGGTATTCGAAGAGATCCCCGACCGCCGGTGCCGGCGCGCCCCGCCTTTGATCTTCAGCCGCGCCGGGAAGTAAGCGAACTGCTCCTGCTCGGTTGAAATCTCACCGACCCCCCCAAAGGCATTGTCCGTCAGGTTCGCTCAGTCAGCCGGCGCTCAGTGAAGCGCCAGCCGTCAAGCGCGGGCCGCCCATGCGCCAGGGTCGGTGTACCGTGCCCCCGCAGGACCTCCGCACCGAAAACGCGCCAGCGGGCTAAGCGGGCCGCCCCTGCTGCCGGCGGCGGGTAGGCTCTGCCGCCCAGCGGCGGGTTGCGCACGGCGCCAGGACTGGCGGCCGGTTCGTCGACGCCTCCCCGCTTCGAAACCGCGCCAGCGGCCTCCGTAAGGGCAACAGAGGGTCGCCTGCTCAAGCCCCTGAACGTCGGCCGTGCTCGATGGTTTGGCTCCCAACGGTCACGCCGCGCTCCGTTCTTGCCCCCTCCGGCTCCCGCAGGATCTCCAGGTCAATGATCGGGGCGAGCTTCATCAACTGCGTCTTGAGCCGCTGCAACAACTCGTCAAGCGTGCCCGGCGAGACTGTCCCTTGGGAAAGGGCTGGAGCCCCGCCTTCCCCATGGTGCCCTGCGGTCGTCGTTGGTGCGTTTCGGTGGGCCTGAATGGCGGCACCACCTTTCTGAGTGGCCTTAACCAACTCCGGCACGCTATTCGCCGAGCGGCGCCCACAGCCTCATCGGTATTGTTGATGTGCCTGGGGTCGGGCTGCTCGCGGCCCGCCGGCACGGTGGCGACGACATCGGCTGGCGTAGCCTTGCAAGTTATCCTGCCGGCCTCCTGGGCGCCGGGCGGGTTTTGAAGAGGTGCGCCCCAATCAGGCCCATCCCGGGCTTTGGGAGGCCGCTAGTGCGGCTTCAGTGCCGGCCCTGGCCAGGGGGGCATTGATCGCCCGAGCGACTGCGCAGACAGCCCGCGCTTTTGCACCTGCGGTGCTGCCGGCATGCCGTGCCTTATCTGCAATCGGCCGGCGCCGGGCGAACGCCGGCGACTGCCGCCCGGCTTCGTGCCTCGCGATGACGGAGACAATGGCCAGATGCAATAGTGCCGGCGAGCCGGGCGGGCACATGAGCGGCGGCTTCTACTAAGACCACGAACACGACACGAACGATCAAAAGCCGTGGAGCGAGGCGGATATTGCCGACATGAAAGCGAACATCGCGCGCGGTGCCACGCTTGAGGAAACGGCTGCGTTTCTGTGCCGAGCTGGGACGCCGCTTGAGGTCGCTCGCAAAGGGAACGAACTTGGGCTGCGTTGGACAGCTCGACCTTGCCGGGCAATCGCGCCAATCAGCAGGCAAAGTTGTGATGTCGAAAATCGGGGGACAAGCGGATGCGTGGATAAAGTCTTTCTCAAATCGCGCTTGAGACTAACGGACCATATTGGCTGTCTAGTTGTAACTCAGCTCCCATTCTCTTCTGTTCCATCTGTTTTTTGATCTGCTTCTCTGCGCGCAGCGTTTTCCAACTCCGAAAGCAGCAATCGGGCGATCAACTCCGGCGGGGAAGAACCGACCCGAGCCTCTTTGTGCCGGCCATATCCGCTGACGATCACCATTCCGCGGTCAACCCGCATGAAACCGTGGAGCGGCTCTTTGCCTTCGCGCTCGAATACTACTTCCCGATAGTCGCTTTCACTTCGCCCAGCCATTTTTCCCCGCCCCGGATCGGCGCAACACTATTTGCACTTTCGGGCGCGTGGGCTTCCCACTGCGGCAGGGTTGATCGCGGCCCGATCCGAATTGGTATTGGGTGCATCGCTTTATGTTCGTGCTCCCCGACGCATACGCCAATTCGTCATTCTGTGATCACGATCACGTTGATCGCTTCGGGATCGTGGCAACGAATACTCCCACGGCAGGCGCTTACGACGCGTGGCCGGGCCACAGAATGGCAGTTCAGCCGACGCCGTTGCAGATCGCTTGGTCGAGGCCGCAACAGTGTCCGCGTAGAGAAACTAGTGCGGGGGTAGTGATGGCGAAAGACGTGATCGACTTTCAATCGAGGCGAGCGGCTCGCGAGGCCGAACGTGCCGAATACGATGCCCACCATAAGCGAGTTGTTGCGATATTTAAAATAATGGCGCCCGTTGTCGCTCGTGCGCAAGAGTTGGGCGCCGACAATCAGGCCATTGCTGGGGCGCTCAGGGCGATTGTGGAGGAATTGGAAGCGGTCCAGTCCAGCCCGCCAGATGCAGCGAGCTGAGGACGTAGCGGGGGCGGATGGCATGGCTGTCGGCGCAGTGGCTATATCCTGAGCAGGAAGTCGACGACGTTGCGCGAAGAAGAGGCGAACAAGATTACGTTCACCAACGACTTCTCCGAGCGCACGGAACGCAAAGAACGGAATCAATATCAACAATCCAACGACGCCGGTTGCGATCAACTGATCGAGAGTTACATCTAAACCACGGACGTGAACCCCGAAAGCCGGCGTCAATATGCGTCTCGATTATCGCTGGCTGGGCACTGACGATCTTACTAAACGCGCGGCTGCTGCTGCCGCAGAAATTGCGGGCTTACGGCCGACCGCCATTGTGGCGGTCGAGCAGCATCTCGCTGGCAATGCAGCGCGCGACGTCGACAATTCCCATCGTGTTTGCAGTAGTATCTGATCCGATCGCCCAGGGCCGGGGATGCCCCACTTTTTGTTGAATAAGGCAGGCAGGCATCGCTGTGACTGATGCTATGCGGCATCGGTTTGCGGTTCAATCTTTTTGGTGGCGACGTGTTCGGTCGCGTGAGCGACAAGGGCAGCTCTGAGGATTGGGAGCAGCCTGTAGGCTTTCAAACGGCGGAAGCCCTTGGCCGCTTCCATCATGCCTGCCGCCGTCCAGCGGAGCGCCATGGCGGCATTTCGCCATCGCTTCACATTTCGACAGACGCGACGCACCGTCCCCATCATGTTCTCGATCGAGTTGGTGCAGGCGAGCGACCGCCGCAGCTTTGCCGGGAGCTTCAGGCGATTGACAGTCAGCATCTCGTCGAGACCTTCGAGGATGCTGGCGGCAACGCCGGGCGCCTCCTGGTCGAGCCTGCGGGCGAGATTGCGCAGCAGCCGCTCGGCCTTGTCGGCATCGTCGAGCTCCCAGGCCTGGCGCAGCGCCCGGCGGACCGACGCATGCAGAGGCTTGGGTAGCCGCTCGATCACATTGCGGGCCTTATGGATTTGGCACCGCTGGATCGGGGTGTGGCCGCCGAAGGTGCGGCGGATGACTTTGCTCAGCGCCTTGGCGCCGTCGATGATGAACAGCCGACAGACCGTCGGGTCGAGCCCGCGCTCGATCAGATTGTCGATCAGCGCCTGGAGCACAGCGGTATTTTCGGTCGCCCCCTCGACCAGGCCGAGCGGATGCTTATCGCCGTTGCCATCGATGCCGAGGGCGGCGACCAGCACCAGGTCGTTGCCAATATGCAGCCCATCGATCTGGATGATCAGCAGGTCGAGTTTGGATAAGTCGGATGCCATCCACTTGGCCAGCCGCTCGGCCGACAGCGCCACGAACCGGCGCGAGGCCGCCGACTTCGAGGTGCCGTCCCCGGCCATGATCGGCAGGTCCCCTTCAGGAAGCCGGACAGCCCGCCTGAGTTTGCGCGTCGACACGTTGATCAGCATCAGGTTCATGGCCCAGCGGCCAAGCCAGTCCTCGGCCTGTGCCGCCGTCCAGCTCGGCAGCGCAACTTCATGACCATCGAAGCTGCGTACCCGCGGCCGGTGCACCGTAACTTTGCCGCCGTGGAAGCCGATCTTGCCCTCCGTCGTACCCCAGCGGTGGCCGGCGCGGCCTCCGCCGCGGCTGTGCGGCGCGCCGGTAAGCTGCTGCGCGTCCTGGCGCAGCATTTGTTCAACGGCCCCGATCCCAGCCGTCAGACAGAAGCGCTCAAATGAGCTGTCCACATCTCGCCAAGCCATTTCGAGACTTGGGAAAAGCGGAAGGCATGTTGCTGTGGTAGTGTTTGCCATGGCGTTGCTCTCCTTCGCGGATTCGTCACCCCGAGCCTAGCGGCTCAAGGTCGGCAACGCCTGCCCTCCTATTTCAACATTCAGCGGGGCAATCCCTCAACGAGGTTACCCCGCGAGGTAACAGTGACGTGGTGTGATGATGTGAGCACCGATGCTTGCTCGGCCACTCACGAGGACAACTCGTCCAGCAGCGCCTTCGCTTCTTTCAAATCCCGCGTATCAAATCCTTCCGTGAACCAGCCGTAGACCGGCGCGAGCAGATTACGAGCCTCAGCGCGCTTACCCTGATCGCGCCAGAGTTCGCGCCATGCTCATCGCTGCGCATAGTTCCCAGGATTTGGCCCGTTGTGAACGCGCAACAGTTTGTGCGCGTTCTAAGTAGGCTTCTGCCTTCGCAATATCAGGGTCCGGTGACGTCCGTGCAATTTCGCCGGCAGTTCGACATACGTCGGCTTCGAAGAAGGACTGCTTGGTTGTTTCCATCAACGCCATGCCCTGAGCAATTGAGCGCCAAGCATCACCCAGTTGGCCGAGGTCTGCATATGCTCTCGCCAAACCGGACAAATAAGCCGGCAAAAATAACGTGCCCCCGGTCGACTGCCATCCGTCTATGCCAGAGATCGTCGTTGCGATTGCGTCGGCTGGCCTACCCGTCGAAGCTAATATCCAACCCCGATCGGCCATTCCCAACCCCTTAAAGCCCGCGATGCCCTTTTCGTCCGCCAGCGCAACAACTTCATCAGATAGCTTGCTGGCTTCTGCGTATCTCCCGCAGTAGATGTATGTCAACGACCCGATGGATAACGCAAGCATCAAAGAGGCCGCGTGGTTGATCTCGCGTGCATGTTTCACAACACGATCTACATCGGCGAACGCAGCGTCAGGATAGCCTTGTGCCCATAGAGCTAACGCACGAAATGGCAGGATTGACGCCAATACATCCTGACCAAAACGCATTGCAAGCGGGCGATGCTCAGCAGGATCGTAAAGTGCAATGACTTGATCATAGTGTGAACGGCCTTCCGCTATGTGTCCCGTGATCACCAGCGCGTGCCCCATGAGACGATGTCCTATCATGATCGGAACCACCGCCTTCTGCTTCTCAGCGAGATCAAGAAACTGCCTGGCAAGATCACCCAAGGCATCGCCATTGAAACCAGCAAAATTCGCAATCGCAAAGCCGTAGAGGATCGAGAACAGAAGCAGCGGATCTTCGGGACGCTCTCCCAACGCTTCGCTTTGTTCGATTAGCAGCCGCGCCCGCTCGGTAGCGGACTTGGTTTCAGGTGCGGCATACCCTTTTACGTGTATGAGTGGCGTTATAAGCGCGACTTGAAGCCTGATTTGCTCGCGGCGCAGCGCAGGGGAAGTGGCCAGCCCATTCGCGAGGCTTATCGCTTTACCGAAGTGCTCGATGGTTTCCACATAAGCCGAGCGGTTTAGTGCCTGGTCGCCCGCCTTGCCCCACCATTCGATCGCTGGCTCGTCGAGTCCGGCTTGCGTGAAGTGATACGCCAGCACTTCCGGCTCGGCGGCGGCGATACCCGGAAATTTGTCGCGCAAAATCCCGGCGACTCGGCGGTGCAGGGCCTGGCGCCGGCTCTTGAGCAGGTTCTCGTAGGCGGCGTCCTGAATGAGCGCGTGCTTGAAACGATAATCGCTGTCGGGCGGCAGGCCCTGGACCAGCACGATGTCGGCATCGGCAAGCTTTTCCAACGCCGCTTGCAGCGGTGCATCGTCCATGCCGGCGACCGCATGTAGCAGGCTGTAGGAGAAGCCGCGCCCGATCACCGCGCCGACCTGCGCCACCTCGCGTGAAGGGCCGAGGCGATCGAGCCGCGCCATTAGCGACTGTTGGAGGGTTGGCGGGATTGCTTGGGTACCTCCTTGCTCACCCCGCTCCAACAAGAGTTCGAGTTACTTCTTCGATGAACAGCGGCACACCACTGGTACGAGCCCACACGTCCTCTACAACCTCCCGCCGCAGTGCGTGACGAGCCGCCAGTTCCTGGACCATATGCAACACTTGCTGATGATCGAGTGGCCCTAACGAGATCGTGCTGTGATGCGAGCGCATGCCCCAGGGCGGCCGATACTCGGGCCGGGTGGTGGTAAGAAAAAACAGGGGTACCAGCGCCCCGCGTTCCGCGATGCCCCGCAGGAAATCGATAGTTGTCGGATCGCCCCAATGTAGGTCCTCGAAGGCCAACACCACCGGTTGCGCTCGGGCGCCGGCCATCACCCATCCAGCTAGTGCAGCCAATTGCCGGCGTCGCAATTCTTCTGGCGCCAGAACCAGCGAACGTTCTGGCGGTAGCGGAATGTCCAAAAGCGGCGCAAGCAATGGGACATTCTCCGTCGGGTCAAGTTTGACTTGCGCCAGCGTATTTTCCAGATCGGCGAGGCGCCGCTCGCCAGAAACGTCGACGCCGCCAAAGCGCACACGGCCCCATTCGGCGACCGGATGCAGCGGAGTGTTTTGCAGGAGCTGTGAGGCACTCCACTCGACCCAGGTGTGCGGTGTGTCGCGCACGCGGGCGTGAAATTCCTCGATCAGACGGGACTTGCCGAGTCCCGGCTCGCCAACGACTAGCACCAATTGCCCATCGCCGTGACGCGCCCGATCCCAGCGCCGCATGAGGATCGCCATTTCCTCGTCGCGGCCAACGAGGGGCGTTAGTTGGCGCTGTCCGGAGCGGCGACCGCCGCCGCTTGCGCGCACGATCCTGAATAGACTCTACGCGCTCCGGTACGCCCCTGAGTTCATGGCTGCCAAGCTCCTCGGCGACGAACAAGCCGGCGACTTGGCGCTGCACCCGGGCCGTGACCACCACCGCGCCCGGTTCGGCGAGCGCCTGTGCCCGCGCGGCGATGTTCGGTACGTCACCGAAAATCTCGCCTGCCGTGTCCACGACCACTGGACCCGACTCGATCGCGATACGCGCGGCGAGCGTTGGTTTGCTCGTTCCAGCATTCCCGCGGTTCAACTGCACCAGCGCGCGCTGGATCGACAGCGCCGCGCGCACCGCCCGCTCGGCGTCGTTCTCCTGCGCCACTGGGTACCCGAACAGCGCCATCAGGCCGTCGCCAAGCTTCTTGGCGACTTTGCCACCGATTTCCGTTACTGCCGCCGAAGCGGCATCGAGATACGCGCCAACAAGATCGCGCCATTCCTCGGCATCGAGTTTCGCGGCAATGCCAGTCGAGTCGACTAGATCGCAGAACATCACCGTGAGATAGCGGCGCTCCCCGACCGCTTCGCTAGCTGACGACGAAATAGCCCCTCCAGTCGGAGGCGGTGCTACCTGTAACTGCGGGGATGAGGGCGCGGGGGGCAGTGCCTTTTCATCCGTGCCGGTGCGCATGGCGGCAATAGCGTCGAGTAGCACTCGGCGGTGCCCGACGATGCCGATGCCCATATCCTTAAGGTCTTCCGCCGTCAGCTTCGGCAGAATGTTCTCGTTGATCTCGTTCTCGCGGAATACCGCCTCATACCTCTCGAGGCCGAGGCTCCGCAGCCAACCGCCGAGGTCCATGTGTCGCCCCAAATTCCCTCGCTGGCGCGACAATCATCGTCCACACAGAACAACTTGTCTAGGGTGATGAGCAATCGTGCTAGTCTTGCGTGTGGTGGAGGGACTGCCGTGGCGGAGACCCGGAAACTCGCTGTCTTGCAGCAGATGTGGCCGGATACAGCAAGCTCGCTGGCGCTGACGAAGAGAGGACGCTCGCGAGGTTGCGCGCGCTTTGGAGCGAGCGCTTCTGAAAACGCTCATTTTTGAGAGCGCGATGGCGTGGTGTTATGGTGTCGTGCGGGGACATAGAGCAATTGCCGCGGGGTGGTTACCTTTGCAGGTAAGTCCGCTGTGGGCGAACGAGCAAAAAAGTTCGTGGGCGTATACGGGCGGTGAGGTTGGCCATGGCTCGCATAGTGCCAAGCCAGGTGGTGCAGACGATCGATAGCTTATTCCCTCATGCAGTGAAAAACGTCCCCGACGGCATGCTGACGGCCGGACATGGCTCACAGTTGCTCGGCATATTGAACCTACTGAAGGAAGTCCCGGAAGAGCTGATAGTCCTTGCGCCGGTCGACTACTCGGAATTGATCCTCGCTAAAAGCACCATCGAGGAACACCTAGCGCATTGGAGGTCAAGGGGCCCTGTAGGGATATGGCGAACATTAAGCGGTTTGATGCGGTCACGGTGATCAGGCGGGCACTAGCTAAATGCCCAGACGAATATCCGCC
This sequence comes from uncultured Alphaproteobacteria bacterium, assembly GCA_963833665.1. Lineage (GTDB taxonomy): Bacteria > Pseudomonadota > Alphaproteobacteria > Rhizobiales > Xanthobacteraceae > BOG-931. The sequence continues at coordinate 123,390 of CAWHZA010000020.1, forward strand.
TCCGGCAACAACGGAACTCTTGTTCATCACGGACACAGCGCTGCGGGACAATATCCGTCGCGATCTAGGCGCCGCCAACCGAGCCCTCGGCAACGCAGAATGGAAGGCCGCGACCGTGCTGGCCGGAGCCACAATCGAGGCTCTTTTGCATTGGCGACTGCAAGAACCTTCGCCGGGACAAGTCGCGGTCGACGCCGCGTTGGCCACTCTAGCGGCGAGCGCAACGATAACTAAGCCAGACAGCAACATTGACCGCTGGGAGCTGCATCACTTCATTGAAGTGGCCGCACATCTTCGGTTACTCAAGACCGACACTTGCAGCGCAGCGCGATTGGCGCGAAACTTTAGAAACCTAATTCATCCCGGCCGCGCAGCCCGCCTGGGCCAAGTTTGCGACCGCGCGACCGCGTACTCCGCTGTCGGCGCGCTGGAACACGTGATACGGGATTTGACCTAGATTGCGCCGCGTCGAGTTAGCAACGGCAGCGGCTAGACGCCTGTCATGCTTGGATAATGCAGTTTGGGTTCGGGCTCAGGGTTACCCCAGAGGTAACCGTCGCGGTGAGCAGCCTGGGGGGCCTATGCGATTTAGATTTTCAGCGGGAAAGCCGAATGCGCGACATTTCTCCCATATGGCAGTACCTCGGGTGCTCGGATGTGTAGTGACTGGTTACCCGCAAGGTAACCACCTGACCTCCGTTATCGACGCTTTGCTGGTGTGATGCCGCAGGTCTAGTTGCATGACGACCATCCCGCCTTCGGTCATTGGAACGGCAAGTCCGATCCTGGCCCACGCCTACACCCACGCGCAGCTCAATGCGCTGTTCATGTCGGCGGGGTTTCCGGGGGACGTGCCGGACGGCAACAAGATCGAAAAGTGCCGCAGCTGGCTGCGGCGCGCCAATGCTGAGTGCGGGGACTCGCTCAGGATATTCGGCGCCCTCATCGCCGAGTTCATGGACGCTGAGAACACTATGTGGGGCACCTCAGCTGAGGGCATTGATGGGCGCGAGCGCATCCTCGGCGCGCTCGGGAAAGAGGGCCTGAGCTACAGCCGCGGCGGCCACATACATGGCGCATCGCTGTCGGGGCCTTCCCGCTCCCTCGCCCAGCGCCTCGAGGCTGAGGGCATACCGGCAGTCGAGATTGAATACGAGCGTGCCTACAAGGCCATCGAGAGTGATCCGGGCGCAGCGGTCACCGCCGCGTGCGCTATACTAGAAAGCGTGTGCAAATCGTATCTCGAAGCCCAGGGCCTCGCCGTCCCCAGTAAGCAGGTCCTGGGAGCACTGTGGCCGCTAGTCGCAAGCCATCTCGGCCTGGGACCTAAGGATGTGGCCAACGATGATCTCAAGCGGATCCTGCAGGGCCTCTACAGCATCGGCGACGGTATCGCCGCGCTGCGCTCCCATACGGGCTCCGCTCACGGCCACGCGCAGGGCAAGAGCTACCGGCTCGCTCCGCGGCATGCGCGTCTTGCGGTACATGCCGCCCACACCATGGCTCTTTTTGTACTCGAGACCTGGGAGGAGCGCCGCCTGCGTCCGTCCGCGTGACCACGACGACCATTCAATGTTCTGCGCCCGACCTGCGCGTAAAAAAATGGCATCTTGGATGGTCATTGAGCTGAGTTATCCGCACAGGTACAGTCAGCGCGCCCCTCGCTGCACCCTACACCTTCCTAGTCGCCGTGAGTTCGTGCTTCTCGATCGCGCACTGTCGGGACGGTAGGGTGCAATGGTGTTATGGTTTCGCAACTGGATGCCAGCCCCCAGGGTTATTCTTGAGGTAACTCGAGCGCTGAACGGCTCCGCGTCGATCCACATAAGCGTTGATGATGTGATGGTGGTCCGAACCATTGGCATTGAGGTCGCCCAATCACTTGCTTGTTTGCACTTCTCCTCGGAGGCTATTTGTAATAGCTTACGCCGCAAACCTGATTGCCGACGCGCACCGCGATGGATTCCTTTGGAGCTGGCTTGTCCGCCCCAGGCTTCGGGAAATTGTACTCCATCGTAGCGACACTTCCTTCGGCTGAGCTTTTAATGGCGTCATAGGCCCGCTGCCCGACCGAGTCATTCTCCAGCTTCATCTCCCGGATATCTGCGCCGATCATTGCGCGGCTTGGAAACGCCGTGAATTTGCCGTCGGCCATGTTGTAGCAGGAGATGTAAAGGTCACGGTCATGGAACTGCGTATTCCTGGTATTGTTGAACTCGCTAAGTGCTTTGGTCTGATTAGCGTTCAGGGCCGCTACTGCGCGATCGAGCATCGCTCGCGCTTCCTCGGCCGTGCCGAATTGCTCGGCGTGAGCTGCACTAAATGAGCTGAACCCCGCAAGCATGCAGACCAAAGCCCCCGTCTTCTTCATGAAGCCACCTGCGAGATAAAGCGGACGACAACTGGCGCACCTTCCTCGATAAGGCCGCGCTCGGCGACAAATCGGGCGGCTTCAGCTACACTCTTCGCGAGCATGCCCCGCACGGCGAAATAACCGCTTTCAGAAGCATCGGTCGAGCCTGCCCGTCCGCCTAGTGCGAAAACCTGGATGCATGAGAGCGCCGCTTCCGGGTCGGAAGGATCTTCGCCCTCGCTCCGGGCAATCTCTGCGATTGATCTCAACATGATGATGGTCGAGACGGGAAGCTCAATAGGAAGCGTCACCAAACCAAACGCGCCGCCAGCGGCGCCGGATGCCGTAGCTAAGACCTTGTGCATGAGCCGGCATGCACCTTGAGGACCGCCTCGCATCGTCCTCAGCGCTACCTTAAGAGCTGCCTGAAGAGCTTTGGAGGTGGCAGTTGAGATGGCGTGCCGGGCCGGAGTTGGAAGGGCATCTCCGATGAGTTCGATGGGCTTACCCACCATATTGGCAAGGCGCGCAGCAAAACCCGGATGTTCGAGAGACTGAACAGCTCTTGCCAGGGTGAGTGAATCTTCCGGTGTCATGCTGGCAAAGCTTCAACGCTTTTCGTACTCAGCCATTCCGCCAGCTTCGACCACCGAAGCCTGCCTGAGGCGTTGCGCACCGCGATGGCGACGGCTTTCTTCTGACCGACTAGCACGACTGTCCGTCGTCAGAGATTTTGAGACAGGAGGCGGCCTGAACCAAGAGAGAGTCTGGCGCATCATGGTTGATGTTACGCGGCTTGTTTGTGGTGAAGCAACCGACGGTTTTGGATGGTCTTGCGTTTGATCCTTTCTCTTTCCAGCAGGATGGTTTGACCGCGCCCGAAGTAGACGTCGGCCGGGGTGAGATTGTCGATGCTCTCGTGACAGCGCCGGTGGTTGTAGTACGCGACGAATACATCGATCTGAGCTTCGAGATCGCCGGGCAGATAATAGTTCTCGAGCAGGATGCGGTTCTTGAGTGTTTGATGCCAGCGCTCGATTTTCCCCTGCGTCATCGGATGATAAGGCGCACCACGCGTATGTCGCATATCCTGCCGCTCGAGCCATTTGGCCAGGTCGCCGGAGACGTAGCTCGACCCGTTGTCCGATAGCAGACGAGGTCGATGCATCACCGTAGCCTGATCCAACCCGGAAGCCTGCAGAGCCAGCTTCAACGTGTCGGTGACGTCCTCGGCTTTCATCGTGGTGCAGAGCTTCCAGGCGATGATGTAGCGGGAGAAGTCGTCGAGGATCGTTGACAGATAGAACCAGCCCCAGCCAGTCACCTTCAGGTAAGTGAAGTCGGTCTGCCAGAGCTGGTTCGGCGCAGTCGTCTTGTTCTTGAACTCGTCCGCGGCCTTCATCGTGATGAAGGCCGGGCTGGTGATCAGGTCGTGGGTCTTGAGCAGGCGATAAACCGAGGCTTCCGACACGAAGTAGCGCTCGGCATCGGTGAAGCGCACGGCCAGCTCCCGTGGCGAGAGCTCCGGCTCGTCGAGGGCCAAGGTGACGACCCGCGAGCGGACGTCATCGGGGATACGGTTCCACACCCGATCAGGCCGGGGACTGCGATCGTCCAGCGCCTCTGGCCCGCCGGTCTGATACTGATCGTACCAACGATAGAACGTCGATCTCGGGATCCCGATTTGCCCTAGCGTGCGACGAACCGGCAGGTGGGATTGTTCGACCAGCCGGATGATCTCCAGCTTCTCCGAGGCGGAGTATCTCATGCCTCGTCCTCCCCATCCGCCGTCACGCTTTTTTTGAGCAGACGGTTTTCCAGGGTCAGATCGGCGACAACCTCCTTGAGCGCGGTCGCCTCACGCCGCAGATCCTTGACCTCGTCCGAAGTTGCGGCACGAGCCGTGTCACCGGCCAGGCGCTTCTTGCCAGCCTCCAGGAAGTCCTTCGACCAGCGATAGTACAGGTTCTGCGCGATACCCTCGCGGCGGCACAGCTCGGCGATGCTGTCCTCGCCGCGCAGGCCTTCCAAAACGATCCGGATCTTTTCCTCCGCCGAATACTGCTTGCGTGTCGCCCGGCGGATGTCCTTGACGACCTTCTCGGCCGTATCCTTCTCCAAATTGGAATGCTGTCTCATCTTCGCTCCTGTGAACGCTACGATGAGCCAGAAACACTCCCTTCTTCAATCTGCCTTATTTGTCCCACGAGTGCTGACGGTGGACACGCAAGGACGGTGTGCTTGTCGACGAAAAATCCGGGCTGCGGCGTCGCAGTGAAGGTCCCGCGCGGATAGCCTCTTGGCGGCCCGCGTTCGGTCGGGCGTCCTTCAGCGGACCACTTTTCAAAGCCGCCATCAAGCACTGATGCGCGCTTGAATCCGAGCGATTCAAGCATCCACCAGAACCGTGTCGCCCACATCGGGCTCCCGAGGCTATACAGGACGACCCGACTGTCGTTGGAGACCCCATGTCGTCGGAATGCGCCTTCGAGCTCAGCTGTTCCCGCCATCATGAAGCGCAGCTTGGTGTGTTGATCTGAGAATTCTCCTTGGATGTCCAGAAAGTCCGCATCGGGAATATGCGCGGCCACGAACGTGTCCAGCCCGGGTACGGGGATGTACGGGATGTCACTTCCAGGTGGTTGGTAGTCGAGACGGGTCGTACAATCGAAAACGCGAACGTCGGGCTCGTGCAGAATTTGCGCAAGCTCTTCGGTACTGATGAGTTCGCCGCCCATGGATCCCTCAACGCCTATTGGGTTGCTAGAAATGAAGACTAAGCAGCGATCGGGTCCCGGAGCGTGGTGTAACCGGCGGCGGATCACCTCATCCGCAGCCTGCTTTTATCACCCGGTCCGTTGCGCGCGATAGGCTCACGAGCGGATTATTACGGTCCAACGCCGACGGATGAGGGTGAACAGGCCGTTGTGACGGTGCAACGCGCCCAAGCCGATTTCACTCTTTAGCCCCGCCGATCACCGAGCGCGACCCGAGATCCTGAACCGTCCTCGCAGTCATTGCATCAGTCCCCAGACCGCGTCGCTCAGGAACAAGCTGACGGCGGCTTCCCGGTCCTTGCGATTCGTCGACGCGGCATCGGCGTAGCCGGCTCGGGCGATCTCAGCGAGCTCGTCCTCACCCACGACAACGGTCAGTACGATTTTGCAGTGGGCGCGTCGCTCGCGCAGTACGCGGGAACGCTCGGTTGCCGTCATCGCCATTGGTGGTGCCCCAGGAACATCGAGATTCGAAGGCAAATTCGCCGCGAAATCAACCGGATGGGACGAAAAAACGGGGTCTTCCTCGAAGGGGACCGGTTGGAGATCGAAGTCAAGGGCGGCCGCTGGGTCCTATGCCATGTGCCAGCCCGGCCGGCGGCGCCCAAACCGGTGCTGCACTACTGGCCCGACGACTGAGTGACACCGCAACAGCGGGCGAAAACGCCGTTGCGTTGCGCTGTCACCCGTTGCGATCGAGGCAGGCAACGGTGTCGCCGACGAAGAGGCCGAGCGCCTCGAAGGCGCGAGCCGAATCGCTCGACGTCGCCTCCGGGTTGCCCGAGCGGGCAATCTCCGCGATCGCGCTCCCGATGCTGGCGCATGCGCTCAGTCCCAATCGTCGCCGCGGTTTTTCCCTCAGTGGCGCGAAGATGGTGCCGGGTACCGTTCGTCAGACGTGAACGGCACGAGGGCGCTGCACCGTTGCGTTGCGCCGTCACCCGTTGCGGTCGAGACAGGCAACGTGTCGCTAATGAACAGGCCGAAGCCTGGGATCTCCCTCCAGCACCTTACCTGAGTAACGCTTGAGCATCGTCCCAGAGGCGACGAACGAGTTCTCCGGCGGGAATTGATCTCGCCAAGCTGGCGGATTGACCAGCCCAGGCTTGCATTTGCTCTATATCGTTTTCCTTGGTCGCGGCGTCTCGCATGGCCTGAGTTAGTCCACGTTGCACGGGGTATGGAGCAGGGGGCGGAGCACTCGGAGACGTTGCTGCTCGCGCGTAGGCGTTCGCAATACTCCGGGCCGGACGCCCTGAAAACACGCGGCTAACCATCGTCTCCTCAGGTGCTGTTCGTCCGATCGCGTCTGCCCAGGCGCTGGCGACCCTCGCCTCAGGGCATCTTAGCAACGCCGTCCCTATTTGGACCGCCGATGCTCCCAAGAGCAGCGCAGCGGCGACGCCCCGACCATCGGCAATTCCTCCCGCTGCAACGACCGGCAGTTTGACGGCATCGACGACCGTGGGAAGAAGGCTGAACAAGCCGACCATTCTGGTTTCGGCCTGAGTGGCGTCGAACGCGCCGCGGTGACCGCCTGCTTCCATGCCCTGAGCGACAATAATGTCCGCACCGGCACTTTCAGCGGCTTTGGCTTCGCTGACGGTCGTCACTGTCGCCAGCCACTTAATTCCCTTGCTTTTCATGCGCGCTACGAATCGCTCAGGAAATAGGCCCATGATGGAAGAAATGATCGTTGGTCCAGCCTCCAGCATTGCCTCGCACTGCGCCTCAAAGTTGGGCGGCTTGACATCACCGGCCTCTGCCGGGACCGCCGGTCCCCATTTGCCGAGAAAACGCCGGACCGCATCTTCCGAGGCGGAGTCGCGTTTGGGCGGCGGATCGGGCATCCAGAGATTGAGTTGAAAGCCGCCGTTAGTTCCCGCACGCACGTCTGACACCCATTTCTGGATCGCATCTGGTGGCATCAGGAGTGCACCGCAGCCCCCGAGACCGCCGGCACTGGCGACTGCAATCGCGAGTGAGGCAGGACAGGCGCTGGCCATCGGCGCCATCAAGATCGGGACCCGCAGACTGTACTTTTCGCAAAATGCGGTGGCGCGAGCGAGGGCTAGGTGTTGTGACATGCCGCTACAGACTATAGAGGGTCATCCTAATCTCATACACCTCTCCGCGCTCGCCGAGCAGTGCGCTGCTCGACCACCGTGCTCCGCAATCACGCGGAGATCGTCCTCGCTCACGCCAATCGTCATCTGCGAAGTCCGCGGCGCTCCCGTTCCCGCAGCGCTCATTCGCTCGGCGTGCTCTCCCACCACGGCGAGGATTGCATACGAAACGGTTCGTGCGCCCTGAAGGGCCGAGGGGCGCTATGCGGGTGTGGCCTCGCCACATACCGGCCACGACGCAGATCTGAGACCCACTAGCCATACCGCCGCTGTGCCAGCAACGGCTGCGCTGGTTCTGACGCTTCCATTGATCAGCGTGCCCGCCATGGCAGTCGGCGACGGCGACAAAAAAACTTCTGGCCATAAAGCGCGTGAACGCGAAGTTTCCCTACAGTTTCCGGCTGTCGTAGGCCCAATGCAGGAGCGCCTGCCGTTGCCGTCTGCGGCACGACAGATCACCAGGCTCGCACGCAAGCTGAAGCTGTCGGACGTGACGACGGATTGCTTTCCAGCGTTTGACCTGCCGCACGTCCTCGTCGGGCATTCGTCGCCCCACATAGTAGCGGCAGTACCATTGGAACCAGCCACGTGGATCGTCCGGATGTATCCATCCTTTCCGGCGCCATTCCGAGAGCGGCTGACTGGCTTCGACACCGAAGTAGTTGAGTGAGTTGTCGCGCGATCCACTTGCCAGCCTGGCATGCTTAAACCAGCTTGCCGGAAACTCATCGCCGCAATCGGTCATGTACTTACCACCGAACACGCCGAGGCAAAGCATTTCGGCGGGCGTTAGATCAGGTTTGAACTCCAGATCGAAATTGCGACCGACCGGCTCGACGAGTTCGTAGCGGTAACCCCGCTGCATCCGATCATTGACTGTGATCAATCTTCTCATATGCATGGCTTGGTACACTGAAGGTGTTTGGCACGCGCGATTGCAAGAGGCTAACGGGTTGCTTGCAACATGACCTCTCCCAACCCGCCCGGCGCAACCGCGCCAATGTTGGCGCGTTGCAAATTGATGGGCCTGAAAATTAGATATGAAAACAAGACCCGATGACGCGAGTGTAACCGGCTGAATCTTAGGTGCCCTCGGCGGCGGGAAGCGGCGGGAAGGTTCGGGTATCGCGGACCTCATGGCGGAAAGTCCCCGGCCAAGCTGGCCTTAGATCGGCCAGCCGAGGCCGTGGGTGCGTTAGCAAAGGTTCCGGCCGGGGGGGGGGGGGGCGTACTTACACGCCCCAAAGGATAGGGGTATTTGGGGCCTCCGGGGCTTTAGATTAAGGTAGGGTTGAGGGAAAATCCATGACGCATACCACGAACTCCGACAGAAATATCACCCGAAGCAAGCGGGCGAACCGCTTCGGCTGATCATCATTGCCAAATCCTCGCCCCTACCAAATCCCGACCTCAAATACTTTTATAAGCCGACCGGATTTACCGGCGAACTCCTATTCTCGGCGCTGATGAAACAAATCGACTTTGAAAAGCCGTTGACCAAAGCGGACGGCTTAAGTGAGTTTCAACGCCGAGGATGGCTACTCATTGACGCCACGTACCAGCCGGTGAACAAAACTCGTAAGATTGCCGACCAAATAATCCTGCGCGATTACCCGCTACTCGTGGCCGACCTGAACGAACTGACGCCGGATCGTCGTGTGCCGGTGATCCTGATCAAGAAAAACGTGTGTGAATTGTTGGAACCCAAGTTGCTCAAGGATGGGTTCAACGTGCTGAACAAGGGCACCGACATCCCGTTCCCCTTTGGTCGCCATCGGAAAGTTTTTGAAGACAGGTTCCGATTCGACCGCACTCAGGGCGCGTCACCGGCAACAACTGGAACGGTAAAGCGAGCTACTCCCTTCTCAGCGGCACGACGATCGCGGGATTGAAGAGATCAGCCTGCTTGCTCTGGTCAGAGAACAAGCCTTCGTCCGCCGGCTTCTGCTCGGCCTTCGACTTTAGAGGCTGCTCGGCTCGTCGCTTGGCAAGCTCAGCGTCTGAGATTTGTTCTGCGCCGGGCATGACATGCTGTTCACCGGCTCCCGAGTGTTCGGGCTCTCCTGCCGGCGTGCTCCTGGAACTCGGTTGTGGCTTGCTCGCCTGCGGCGCCATGTTCGGTTCTGTCCTATGAATTGGCGCGAGTTACTCGTTCAACCTCGCAACAAACTTCAGCGCCCCGATGGCGCGGGCAGACTGGCTCGTGAAGTGCACCGTGCACCTTGATTTAAGCTGCCTCCTTTTGAATTAGCGTAAACGCCCGCATCTTCGAGTCCCTCCCCCCTCCACGAAGTGCGTAGGAGACGCGGAGAGTCTAGAACGCAAGGCCGGATCTGCCGCAAGCAGCCCGAACGCGATGAGACCGTGGATCATACCGCCGCCCATCGCCTGCGTCAGATAGAACGCCCCGTCCTCGCTCTTGCCAACCGGACACCATGGACAAGCGCGAACCGCAGATCATCCCCAAAACCGAAGAGCGCAAACGTCATCCTCGTACTTGGGCGCGAGGGAATTCACTGCCCGAATCAAGCGGTTGGGATGAAAACCGGGTTTCCTCGAGGGCGACAAGCTCGAGGTCGCAGTCAAGAGCGGTCGGTGGGTGCTCCGCACCTGCCCGCGGGCCCAAGATCGGCAGCGGAACTGCTTCGACGCTATTTTCCGGGCGACTGAAACGATGTTGCAGCGATGGTCACGTCGTTACTGAAACGGCGTTGCACGTCGTAACGCCGTTACCCTGGCCGATCGAGCGGCGAGCGTATCGGTGATGAAGAGGCTGATCGCCTCGACGGCGCGCTTCTCATCTTCGGCTTGGACTTCCGGATAGCCAGAGCGGGCGATCACGGCGAGTTCGTCGGCCGCGACCGCCACGGTAAACTGAACCAGATTTTTGCGGCGCCGTTCCCGGTGTGCCGCCATTCTCTACTCGTCGCCACGGTGAATCCATGATCGAGATTGTCGTCGGCGACTTTGCCCGATCTTCCTTTCGTTATCGTTGACCGGCAGGCTGCCACGTCGATCTCACCGGGCTCGGGGAGCTTTGGGACGAACCACGGCATTGCGACTATCGTAACGCCGTTACACTCGGCCGATCGAGACGGCGAGCATGTCGGTGATAAGGGGGTTGACGGCAGCGCCTACAGATCGAGATCGGTGCTTGCGGCGCCTTCGCTATATGGGCACAGGCTGGCATGGGCGGCACGTCGCAGTGCTGGCTCCCGGTGGCTCGCCAGGCCCGAGCGATCACCCGTGAGGCGGATGCGACAGCCGTCCTGTCTCGGTCTTGAGGCGCGTCCGAAATCAATTTGCAGCCGGCCGCCCGCAGAACGGCGCGAGTCTTCGCGCCTCCGGCCGGATACCTTTCACAGCCATCGGCCTGGACAGGTTGTTTCGGCTGGACGAAATTGGCTACCCGAAGGATGAGGACAGGCACCAGGGACATCGGGGGTTGGCTGTGGAGCCTTGGCCTCGAACAGTATGAGGGGCATTCTGTCAGAACGCCGTCGACGCCGAGGTTCTGCACGATCTGACCGACAAGACCTGGAGAGGCTCGGCGTTCCTCTCGGCCATCGCCGCAAGCTACTGCGGGCGATCGCCGCGCTGCTTCTGCCGCACAGATTAGCCGCGTTCGCCGTCTCCAGCATGATCAGTCTAAAATATAAGGCCAACAGAACATGCCAAAATACGAAAAGGCAGTACGGTTTTTGATCAAAGATATGGTCAACGATCTTGGTATGGACAAGAAAGCAATTCTATCCAAGAAAAAAGCCATCGACTGGTTCAAGATGAAATATCCGGAAATCGACCAGAAAACGGTCGAATGCCATCTTACCAGAATGTCTACAAACGCGCCAAGCCGCCTTCACTACAATGCAGTGCGTGGAGAAGACGACCTTCTTTTCAAAATCGACAGCAATAATTTTCGCTTGTTTGATTCGCAAAACGACCCATCCCCAATCTGGTCAGAAAAACAAGTCCCTACAGTCGAAAGTCGGAAACAAAGAAAAGACTATCAAATACAGATTTCAAATCTGATCAACAATCTGAAAACATTGCACAATATCTTCTATGCGAAGGAAGTTTTTACCGGGCCGAGTTTGTATTTTCATCGGAAGGCTCTTGATGCAAGCGACGTGGCCGACAATGAGCGGTACCTTGAATATATATACGCCACGCTCGTGTCATGGGGAATGCACAGAATGGGATCGGGCGGATCGAAAATGCTGACCTTCGAGGAATTCAAGAACAGCGTCGCTGGTTTGAACGATGAAATACGTGCGGCGCGGAATATAAACTTTCAAGACATCTTGGAATCCGATTGGGCCTTGCTTGAAAAGATATTCAAAAACTTGACAATCATGAGAACTGGCACCAGCCTCGTAGGTAACTCAAAGGTCATGGCGCATATGATGCCAAATATTGTGCCGCCGATTGACCGAGCCTACACGCTGCGCTATTTGAAAGAAAATGTGAAAAACGGGCACGAACATGAATGGCTTCTCATGAGAAATATCATTGAAAAGTTCTTTATACCGATCGCCACGGACAACAACTTTGCTACCCACGCAAAAAACTGGATGGGAGACCGGAAAAAATATCCTTGGAATTCATCCCCATTCAAAATTATAGACAACTTGATCATTGCCGCCGGCTATCAGGAGAACCCCGAACCGAAACGAGAAATGGTGACGTGAAATTCAGATCATGTCATTGCGGCTTGCGCCATTTCCAGTGCGCGGTTTGACTGCGTCAACGATCATTGTGCCGCCGGCGTGTCAAACGGCCGTTTCCGCAAAGAGCAAGGAAAACCGCGCACGCCGTCACGCTTCGCGCACCTTGACCGCGATTTTGGCAGGAAGCGCTGGGGCGATGAACCGGCTAGCGTTGCAGCACGTCGTTTTGCATCGCTCGCGCAGTACGCGGGAACGCTCAGTTGCCGTCTTCGCCATTGGTGGTCCCCATGAACGTCGAGATCATCTGGTTCCGTTCTTGGCGCAAATCTTGCCCGCCGGCGTAGATGACGCTTCATCTTTCAGATTAGCTTCACCAGCATCTTTCCCAAATTTTCGCCCGTGAACAGCTTGAGAAAGGCCGTCGGCGCATTCTCGATGCCATGCTCGACGGTTTCCTTCCACCTTAGTTTGCCTTCACGTATCCACCCCGACATGTCTTTTTGAAACTCGGGCAACAGATTGAAGTGGTTTGAGACAATGAAGCCCTCGAGCCGGATGCTTTTACCGACGGCGAGCATGATATTACGCGGCCCGGCTGGCATCCCGGCCACATTGTATTGTGAGATCATCCCGCAGAGGACGAAGCGGGCAAACCGGTTGGCCGCTGTGAGCGCGGCCTCCAAGTGCGCGCCCCCGACATTGTCGAAGTACACATCGAGCCCGTTGGGGACCGCCCGCAGCACGGCCTCGGCCAAATTGCCGGCCGCTTTATAGTCTATGACGTGGTCGACGCCGATCTCTTTTAGAAAGGCGCCTTTGTCGGCGCCGCCCGCCGATCCTATGACCGTGTGCCCTTTGATCTTGGCGATCTGACACACGACCGAGCCAACCGCGCCGGCCGCGGCTGAGACAAACACCACGTTTCCAGGCTTCATCGCTGCGATCTTCAACAGGCCCACCCAGGCCGTCAGGCCAGGCATGCCGGCAACACCCAGGAAGGCCTGGGGCTGCAGCCCAAAGGTCTCAAGCTTCTGCAAGTTTGCCGCCGGCGCGTTGAACGACTCCCGCCACCCGAACATCGTCGAGACGAGATCGCCACGCTTGAGCCGGGGATCGTCGGAAGCGACGACTTCCCCGATCGCGCCGCCCTGCATCGGTTCGCCCAACTGAAAGGGGGGAACATAGCTCGCGCGATCGACCATGCGGCCGCGCATATACGGGTCGACTGTCATCCAGATGTTCTTCACCTGGACGTAGCCGGGCGCGGGGTCGGGCACCGTTACGGTGGCGAGCTCGAAATTTTCGGCACTGGGCATGCCGATGGGACGGGATTTCAAGCGGATTTCACGCGACGTGACCATGTCCAAAGCCTCTCATCGTGTAACGGCCGACTTGACGACGCAGTCTAACCGAACCCTGGCGCCCGGTGTGGCGTAGCGCATCACGATACTCGGCCGAAACCCGATGGTGTGCCATACTTCGATGCGTCCGTGGCGATAGGGAAGAGCGGTGGCACGCCCAGGAGACGGATTTTATGGGCCTTAAACTACGCGCTACTAGCTGCTCGATTTGGCGCACGGCCTTTCTGGTTAGCGCATTGACAGTTCTGGCACGCACGGTAGTGTCGGACGGGGCGTGTGCCGAAGGGCTCTTCGATTTTCTGTTTGGTGGCTTCCAGCGGCCTAGTCCGCCGCCGGACGCACCGCCTCCCACACCTACGGTCGGTCGAGTGGCTCCGCCGGCTCTGGGTCACGAGAGTGTGAGTGGTATTAGCAGCATCGGCCGTACCGTTGGCTTCTGTGTACGCTTGTGCGATGGGCAGCACTTTCCCATTGGGCAAATAGTCTATGGGACGCCGCAAGATACATGCACGGCGATCTGTCCTTACAGCAAAACCAAACTCTTTTTCGGAAGTGAGATTCGAAGCGCGAGTGCCAAAGACGGTCAACACTATATCGAGCTCGAATCCGCGTTCCTCTATCGCAAGGAACTAGTGGCAAACTGCACTTGTAACGGTAAAGATCCTTTTGGCTTGGCTCCGCTGGGTGTGAAAAATGATCCTACGTTGCGACCGGGCGATCTTGTCTCCACGGCGAAAGGGCTCATGGCCTTTGGCGGAAAATCTGCCCAAGGGGATGCGTTTTTCACCCCCGTCGATCCGACAATGCTTCCTACCAATCTGCGTCCTCCACCATCGCAGTTTGTTCTTCCTCCGACTACGGAGCCGCCTCTCGAGACAACGCCAGGAACGAACGTGCCGACAGGGGGCCGGTGAAGCCCAATGGCCCGACATGCGGGCGTTCCCTGAGAAAATCTCCAGCCGTTCTATAGTGTTCGCCGATACGACATGTTCCTAAAGAGCGCTGGAAAAACTCCCGCGCAAGAACGTTGACATGCCTGATACCCTGAAGCCCACGGCGAACGCCGCACAGATCGAACATTGGAACGCGGTAGCTGGCAAGACCTGGGCTCAATTTCACGAGTTGCTCGACCGCCAGATCGAAGCCCTGGGACTTGCGGCCATCAGTGCGTTGGAGCCGACCAAGGGCGAGCAGGTTCTCGACATTGGCTGTGGTTGCGGTCAGACGTCGCTGGCTCTCGCTGACCGGGTAGGGTCTACTGGCTCCGTGGTCGGCGTTGATATTTCGGCCCCGATGCTTGAGGTTGCGCTCCATCGCTCGCGCGCGAATCCGAGCTTGGCGGTGACCTTCCGACAGGTGGATGCACAGACGGACGATCTCGGACGAGGTCTGTTCGATGCGGCCTTCTCTCGCTTCGGAGTGATGTTCTTCAGCGATCCCGAGGCTGCCTTCGCCAATATCCGCAAGTCCTTAAAACCCGGTGGGCGTCTTGTTTTCATCTGTTGGCGATCTCTCGCAGAGAACCCATGGATGCAAGCCCCGCTACTAGCCGCGCTTCCATTCATTCCACCCGTTGTGCCGCCCGATCCAACGGCGCCTGGACCGTTTTCGTTTGCAGCCCCCGACCGCGTGCGTGGGATACTGGCAAATGCGGGCTTCCGTTCAGTAGCGATCAATCCCCTGGACGCTCGTATTGGCGGAGCGGACGTCGAGCAGACGTTGAACTTGAGCATGGAAATTGGTCCCTTGGGCGCTGTGCTGCGTGAGCATCCAGAGCTTACGGTGGTTGTCGCAGATGCAGTTAGAGATATGCTGTCGGCGCATTTGACACCGAGTGGGGTGGTGATGCCCGCTGCTACCTGGATTGTAACAGGTCAGAGTGGCTCGGCGGGTGTTTAAGGGCGGACCATTTGACGTTTGCGCCGAACACGATTGGATTTCACGGGTTGCTGCGCCAGGAACCAGAGCATGACCACGATTCCCGACGAGTACCTCGACCTGCTGCAACAAAAAACGGCATTTGCCAGTCTTGCTGGTTTTCCTGGCCTTGGCCGTTACGGCAACGCACGCAATCGCCGTCATGGATACGGGCGCGCTTATGCGGCGTTATGTGCGACACGTAATAGGCCATGGTTTGAGCCTACCGCCATGAATTGAGGGGTCAGCCCCGCCCAAATCCAAACTGAAGCGCACATCCAAGTGCACGTCGGCTCCCGACCGAAACCCTCCCGTTCGAAGTAGACGGCTCGCGGCCGCGGCTGTGGCGGACGGCGGACACACCGCATCCGAGCGTCGGCTACCGATGCCCGCGCATTGTCGTTGCGCTGGTCAGGGATGGATAGATCGGCTAAGTGCAGTAATATTGAGCACAAGTTGCACCACCCAGAGTGAAATAGAGGCCCACGATGTCCGATGAACCCTTTGCAAACGGCCACTGCTTGTGCGGGGCGGTGAGTTACACAATTCATGGGAAACCGATCAGAATGGCCCAATGTCATTGCAAGGATTGCCAGCGAGCATCAGGAACAGGCCATATGTCGTTAGTCTTCTTTAAGAAGGATGATGTCGCCATTGTCGGAAACACTGCGAGCTATCCCTCAACTGCCGACAGCGGGAACATCAACACGCGGCATTTTTGCCCGACATGCGGTAGTCGCGTGTATGGGGAAAATTCAGCGCGTCCCGGTGTGATAGGCATAACGGTGGGCTGTCTGGACAAGAACGACTGGTTCTCTCCCCAAGCTGTCGTCTACACCAAGGGCCGGGCTACCTGGGACAAGACGCCAGAGGATGTTCCCAACTTCGAACGGATGCCACCGCCGCCAAAATGATTTCCTAAGTGGTTTCAGGCGACCAGTTCGTCGAGCAGCGCCTTAGCTTCCTTCAGAGCGCGCGTGTCAAACCCTTCGGTGAACCAGCCGTAGACGGGAGCGAGAAGCTCGCGAGCTTCCTCCCGCCTGCCCTGATCGCGCAAAACGGCGCTGTGTGCGGGATTTTGCTCCGGAGTTAGGGCCCCCGAAAAAGCCGTACATTCGTTATTTTCTGAGCCATCAACTTCATAGGAGATCATTATGCCCCTGCATTCTACCGTATTGACAGCGTTGATATTGTTGATTGGAGCTACCGTTCCCAGCCTCGCTGAGGAAGGGCCTAACCAAACGTTCACCTGCACTGCCAAAACGTTTAACGAGTGCCTCATGGAAGCCCCGTGCAGTGCTTGGAAAAGGTCAGGACCGAAGGCATACAAGCTGGACACCAAAATTATCTTCCGGGGCAATCCCGTGCAAGGCGAAGTTATTTCCGGCGGCACTATAGGGGATGTCCTCGAAACGAAATGTGGAACAAAATAGCTCGGGTTTACGTGTAGAAACAAAGGCAATAGCCTGCATCACCGGAAGGTATTTCCTACATGCCAAGACAGCCCAGCGTTGTCGATAAGCACGTCGGCGCGCGGTTGCGTGCCGCTCGCCTGGAGGCCGGCAAGAGCCAGACACAAGTGGCGGAAGCCCTTGGCGTCACCTTCCAGCAAGTGCAGAAGTACGAGAAGGGCACGAACCGCATTTCCGCGGGCACGCTCCATGAACTCTCGCGCTTGTTAGATACGCCGGTGCAGTTCTTTTTCGATGGCCTGGGTGGTGTCGCTGGCCGGCGCGGCAACAAGGAGGTCGCCGCGGTCGATCCGCTCATCCGCTTCGGCGGCACCGCGGAGGGCAGAAAAGTGGTGACGGCATTTGAGAGGGCCGATCCCGAGATGCGCCGGCTATTGGCGCAGCATATCGAAGCCATGGTGCGGGTCACTAGCCGGTAGCCATGTGGCTGGCGCGTGTGTCGCCCCCTCGTGCTCAATGACGCCCTGGCCGCCCGGCGCGGGCTGCCCATACGCCAGAGCCGGCGGCCTGTACCGGAGAAGGTCCTCCACTCCGAGACGCCAGCGGCCTCCGCAGCCGCAGCACAACGCTTGAAGTCACCGCGGCGCAGGGCGCTGAACGCAGCCGTGCTCGATGCTCACTCTCTACGAACAAGCCCGGCGAGACGGTCGGGTACTCAGTCGCGAAGGGTGACCGGACAGCCGTGCCAGGAAGCCACACGCGCTAGGAAACTGAGTTATCCACAGGCGAGCGAATTGTAATGCCCTCGCCGGGCGGGTGAAAATCCTCAGGATTTCGAACTAGTGGAGTGTAGCCATGAGCAATCGTGGTGAGGGCGCGGCAGAATCCGTCATTCCGATTTCGTCAGAACCTAAATTGAACTCTAGGGCTGAAGTTGTTGACCAGGCCGCACAAACGATTTTGGGCACGATCAACCGAGCGGCCACGACTGTTCAGGCGAGTTACCGGCAGGGGCTGGAAATAAACAGCAAGCTAGCCACTCAACTGCGCGCCGCCGAGCAGCGTATAAGCGAACTGGAGGTCAAGGCGAGATACCATGAGGACCGCGCCGACCGCGCCGAGAAATGGCTGTACCAAATCTCGGTGGAAATTGAACAGAAATTCCTTGGAAGGGACGCGGAGAACTCACAGCCTCCCCAGGTGGTCTCCCAAAGCCAGCGGGGATAGGATTTACTTTGTTCTGGCAGTCTGTCGCGGCGGCGCGGTCCTGGAGGCCGTGGTGCTGATTTATCGCGGGTGCCCCTAAAGGGCGTGTGATTCGCTCGCGGCCGGCTGAGCTTCGACGATCTCGCTGATGTTCATGGAACAATCTAATATCACGTTCATCGCTTCCGCCTTTACGACGATAAATCGTCAAGCAACGCCTTCGCCTCTTTCAGATCGAGCGTGTCAAATCCTTCGGTGAACCAGCCGTAGATCGGAGCGAGAAGCTCGCGAGCCTCATCCCGCTTGCCCTGATCGCGCCAGAGCCTCGACATGCTCATTGCCGCGCGAAGCTCCCAGGACTTCGCCTCTTGCTGACGCGCGACAGCCAGAGCACGCTCGAAATATATTTGCGCTTTGGCCGCGTCCGACTCCGGCGATTTAAGAGAGATTTTGCCAGCGGTTCGATAGACCTCTGCTTCGCAGCACCTGTCCTTGGTTGTTTCCATTGCTGTCATCGCTTCGCTTATGCAGCGCAAAGCGTCATCGAATTGACCCAACTCCGCACGGGCAGCGGATAAATTCGATAGATACAGTGGCAGCCAGTGCGTTCCCCCAACTGACCGCCGTGCAGCGATACCAGAGGTGAGCATTTGAATTGCTTCCGAGGCTGTGCCCTTCAGGGCAGCAAGCAACCCGCGATTTACGATTGCAAGCGCCCTCCAGTGCAAGGCGCCTTTTTCCTCCGCCAAAGAGACAAGTTCGTCGGTCATCGCGCTCGCTTGCGCGTAATTTCCACACTGAAGATACGGGGGCGCCGCTATACCGAGCGCATACATCAGGGTGGCGGCTTGGCCGATTTCGCGTGCGTCTCCAAGCGCTCGGTCGGCGTCCGCCAGGGCGGCATCCGCATAGCCAAGACACCAGAGTGACCACGACCGAAGGGACAGAACAGACACCCGTGCGTCCGCGCTAAAACGCGTCGCCAATGGACGATGTTGGCTAGGTTCATAAAGCGCGATTGCCCGATCGTAATGTGCCTGCCCCTCCTTGAGGTTCCCCGTACCCGTCAGGTAAGCGCCCATCACGCGGTGGCCGATCATGAGCGGGACCGTCGCCCCTTGCTTCTCGGCCAGCCCCAGGAATTGAACCGCAAACTCGCCTAACACGTCGCCGTCGAACGCTACGTAGCTTGCGACACAGAAGCCGTAGAGGACTTGGAACAATAGCATGGGGTCTTCAGGAGGCTCACCCAAGGCTTCCGCTTTCTGGATCAGCAGACGCGCCCGCTCCATAGCCGTTTTGCATTCCGGCGCGCCGTATCCTTTTACATGGATCAGTGGGGCTATGAGCGCGATCTGAAGTTTTATTTCCTCGCGACGTAGCTCTGGCGAAGCGGGTAGGCTCGTGATCTGATCCAGAGCACGAGTGAACTGTGCTACAGCCTCAACCAGCGCTGAGCGCTCCAGTGAACGCTGTCCCGCCCGGCCCCAAAGGCGCGCGGCCTTTTCGATCAAGCCAGCTTCGGTGCAATGATGCGCCAACAGTTCAGGCTGGTTCTCAGCAATCTCCGGGAATTGAACTTCCAGCGTTTCAGCTATGCGAGCGTGGAGTGCACGGCGGGGTTCGCGCAGCAAGGTGCCGTACGCCGCGTCTTGCACCAGCGCGTGCTTGAACAAGTAGCTAGAATGCGGGGGTACACCCTGCCGGAACAGCAACCCAGCAGCAATCAAACGGTCTAGCGTTAACACCAACGTTGGCTCCGGTTTGCTCACAACAGCAGACAGGAGGGCGTGTGAAAACTCTCGGCCAATGGCGGCGCCGACCTGTGCCAACTCCTTGGCCGCCCCAAGCCGATCGAGCCGCGCCATCAAGGATGCCTGAAGGCTTGTTGGAACTGCCAATGCGGGTGATGGAAAGGAGGCGACGGTCTGCTGTACTGCTCCTTCACTTCCCGCTTCCAATACCGCTTTGGTCATTTCCTCCACGAACAGAGGAATACCATCCGTGCGCTCGATGATGTCCTGCCGGATGCTCGCAGGAATGAGCTTGTCGCCGAGAACATTGTCGATCACCGTCTCGATTTCCCGCTGCCCTAACCGATTGAGGGTGAGAGCAGTCACGTAAGGTCGCCCAATCCAGGGGGGATCGAACTCTGGTCGGAACGTCACAATCAACAGCACACGTAAATTCCGAAGCCGGTCAACGATCCTGCTGACAACTTCTAGGCTCGTGGGATCGGTCCAATGCGCATCCTCAAAGATCATCAGCACTGGGCTAGAGCGTGACAATGCCTTCACTTGTGACCCGAGTGCTTCCAAAGTCTTCTGTCGGCGCTGCTCGGGCGTCATGTCGAGCGTGGGGTAACGTCCATCGTTCGGCAGCGACAACATGTCGGCAAAGAGTGACACGTCCTGAGCAGAGGTCGAAGTTTGAGCGAGCAGTGCATCGAGCTTGTCGAACTTTATTTTTGCGGTATCGCCGTGCGCTAGTCCGGCTGCCCGTTCCATCTGACCGATGACCGGATAAAGAGCACTGTCAGTGTGCTGCGGAGAACAGAAGTAGCGCAGGCGCGTGTGCGGTTCGCTTTCTAGGCGTTCCATAAGCGCAGCAGTAAGCCGCGATTTGCCAATACCTGACTCGCCGGACAGGAGCGCCACTTGGCCGCCCCCGGCCTTCGCCTTTGACCATCGCCGCAGCAGCAGTTCGAGTTCTTCCTCTCGACCAACAAGCTCGGTCAATCCGCTCGCGTGAAGAGCTTCGAAGCGGCCCTCCACCGAACTCGGTCGCAGCGCCGCCCAGGTTCGCATATGCGCCGCAATGCCCTTGAGTTGTTTGGCTCCGAGGTCCTCAAGATCGAACAGATTGCCGAGAAGCCTGCGCGTGCTCTCCGCGATGACCACCGTGTTCGGCTCGGCTATCGTTTGCAAACGCGCTGCAAGGTCCGGCGTCTCTCCGACGATGCCGCGTCCCTGCGCCTCTCCCGATCCGATCAGATCACCGACTACGACCAATCCGGTGGCAATGCCGACGCGGGTTTGCAGTGGGGCACTAAACTTCAGGCTGCTCACCGCTTGGATCAACTGAAGCGCTGCACGCACCGCTCGCTCGGCGTCATCCTCGTGGGCCTGCGGGTATCCGAAGTAGACCAGCACGCCATCGCCTAGATATTTCGCTACGAACCCGCCGAACCGCTGCACAGTCGCGGCGACGGCCTTCTGATAGGCTGCAATGACCTCGCGCAGGTCTTCAGGGTCCATGCGCGCTGAGAGCGCCGTCGAGCCGACGAGGTCGGAGAACATCACCGTAACTTGGCGACGCTCAGCAGTGTCTTGCGGCGCGTCGGACCCCGCACTCGCGACGGCGGGCTTCGGAGCCCGCTTTCTCGCCGCTGCTGAGTTCAGCTACCGCCGCGTAGCAGTTGGAGCCGATGACCCAACAACACCCCGATTTCTTTAAGGTGTTGATCCGTGAGGTCGGGCAAAACTGAAAAGCTGATGTCGTTCTCGGCAAACCGCCGGGCGTATTGTCCGAGGCCGAGCTTCTCAAGCCAGTCAGTGACCTGCTGCATCGCGGCAGCGCCCCGGATTGTCGGGCTTCATCCGCCCGGATCGGCAAGACTACCCGACAAATCCCAAGCGCAGTAGACGCACCGGCGCGCTGACTGCGGAGGACCTTTCAAGAGCTTTGCGATACCGCTGCGCGCCCTGGCGAGGGCCGCCCACGCGCCGGACGGATGACCGCGTCCTCGCTGAAAGCGCACCGGCGGCCTTGGCAGGCCCAGGCCGGGCTAAGCCCTGAGCGCCACCCGTGCTCGATCATTCAACCCGTTACGGTCAAGCCGCCCTCGATCCTCGACCCCTGCGGCTCGCGGCCAAACGAGGGGTAGGACCTGAACGCTGCCGTTTGAATGCGTCCTACGATGCGCTGCGCAGCCGGTCTTTAGCTCCCTCTGCTCGAAGCGGCGGGAGTGGTGAAGGACCTGACTTAGATTTTCTCAACTCGCTCTCTTATGATCTGTCGTGCGACCGCAAGCAGCGTTGATCTGCTCAGTTGAGAAAAATCCAATCGGCCGTCAAAATAAACAATGCGCTCGGCAACTTCGATCTGCTTGTTATCTGTGGCTTGTGCAAACTCAACCCACAATGCAAGCCAATCCACGTCAGACATATTGACTACGCCCAAAGCGCAAACGCGCCAGCATACCGCGCCGACGCGCCATTGGAAACGACCGCCGCCGGAACTCCAGACCGGTGACTGCTATCCCCGCGCCAAAGAAGCAACCAATATGGGCCGAAACATTCAGCGTTACGAGTTTATACGGAGCCGCAAAAAATGGCTGGCCGAAGTGAAAGCGACTATCGGGAAGTGGTATTCGAGCGCGAAGGCAAAGAGCCGCTGCATGGTTTCATGCGGGTTGACCGCGGAATGGTGATCGTCAGCGGATATGGCCGGCATAAAGAGAGGCGGGTTGGCTCTTCTCCGCCGGAGTTGATCGCCCGATTGCTCCTTTCGGAGTTGGCGAATGCCGCGCGCGGAGAGGCGGACCAAAAAACGGAATGACCGGAAAAGAATGGAAGCTGGGCAACTGGCGTCGGCGGCCGAGCGACACCCCGATGTCTTTAAGGTCTTGATCCGCGAGATCGGGTAGGACGGACGGAAAAGCTGATGTCTTTCTCGCAAAGCTCTTTGCGTACTGCCCAAGACCGAGCTTCTCCAGCCGATCAGCGACCTGCTGCATCGCGGCAGCGCCCCGGATTATTCGGGCTTCATCCGCCCGCATTCGCCAGACTACCTGACAAATACGGCACACACCCCAGTTCGCGGGGAAAGGCCGCCTAGCGGCTCTCCAGGCTCGGATGCGGGCGCTTCCGACCGTGAGTCTCGCCCGGTTCTTCGTCAGCAGTGAGTACCGCTCCGCCTCGGGAATGCCGGAAGTCATCGCGCCGCCCTGGCCGCCCGCGATCGTACCGAAGCTTCCGGCCCATGTGGGGCCCAAGGAGAGCTCTTCATACCATTGCCAAGCCGAACGCATCCTGTACGATTAGGCGACGCGGGGGCCTCTTCCTCGCGGCCGCAAATGCACTTAGCTAGCCTCGACCGCTGCGAAACGGTCGAGGCTTCTTTGCTTCTCGCGAATCTAGCGCGCGTACGGCTATGAGAAACACACGACGATTCCCGGTGGTCAGCGTTCTCATTGTGCTGATGATGATCGGCTTTGGTACCAGCCCGAGCATGGCGCAGTCGCGCGCCCACGCATACCTTCTGCGTGGGCTCATGAACATATTCTCGCTCGGCATGGATAGCCTTGCCGTGGAAATTCAGCATTACGGTATTTACGCGACGGTGCACAACTATGCGGAATGGCAGACGCTCGCCGACCACGCTGCCGCCGCCTATCACGCCGGGAAAGAAGGTCCGATCATCATCATCGGGCATTCGCTTGGCGCTGATGCTGTGATGGAAATGTCGGCGTATCTCGGCCGGAAAGGTGTTCCGGTCGCTCTCGCGGTACCCTTCGATGCCAAGCAATCCTACGCCACGCCGAGTAACGTTGGCCGTCTCCTCAACCTGACCCACGCGGGCTATGGTTACATGTCGCGCGGGGTCGGCTTCCAAGGTTCGCTGTCTAATGTAGACGTAAGCCGCGACAGCAGCATCGACCACCTGAACATCGAAAAGTCGCCGCGATTGCATAGACAAGTACTCGCCGCTGTTCTCGCAGTCGTTGGCAAAGGCGGCGGAACTGAATCAGGCAAAAGCGGCGTTACCAAACCCTCAGATTCAACGCAGGTTCCAGCCAAGCCCACCGATGGCGTAACTCACTCCGAATCCATAAAGCAGTGATGCTGCGTTGAGAGTCGCGATCACCGCGTCGTCGCTTGACGTGAAAAATCGTTCACGAGAAGGAAGCGCGCGATGGCCCTTTATGAATTGAGGACCTATACCCTCCGGGTCGGCACAATGGCCGAGGCGGTGACGCTCTATCAGGAGATTGGCTTTCCGGCGCTCCAGAAGGGCAAGCATGACAAGAAACTGGTGGGGTACTTCCAGGCCGATACCGGAACGATCAACCAGCTTCTGCATTTGTGGAAGTTCGACGATGATGCTGATCGTAGGGCGCACTGGGCCGCTGTATATGCGAACAAGGACTTCGTCGAGAGCTTCGCGTCAAGATTTCGCCCACTGCTGATGACGCAGGAAGTAAAGCTGCTCCAGGCTGCCCCATGGGGGCCGCATCCCTAGTTGCCCGAGCGCGCGGCACCATCTGATCTAATTCAAGCTCCAAGCTCGTCGAGCAGTGCCTTCGCCTCTTTCAGATCGAGCGTATCGAAGCCCTCGGTGAACCAGCCGTAGACCGGAGCGAGAAGATCGCGGGCCTCATCCCGCTTACCCTGATCGCGCCAGAGCCGCGCCATGCTCATTGCCGCGCGCAACTTCCAGGACTTTGCTTGCTGCTTGCGCGCCACAGCGAGCGCGCGCTCGAAATACGCTTCCGCTTTCGCGGCGTCCGGTGCCGATGACATCATGGCGATCTCACCGGCAATGCGATTGGCCTCGGCCTCGAACCATCTTTCCTTGGTTGCGTCGATCGTGCTCGTGGCTTCGTCAACACAGCGCCAAGCATCATCAAGTTCGCCGAGATCGGTGTGCGCAATCGCCAAATGTGATAACGACCACGGCTTCCCAAATGTGAATCCCATTGGCCGCAATGCTGTGATCCCGGCCGTGATCATCTGGACTGCGTTCGAGGCGTCGCCACTCAGCGCAAATAGGCAACCTTGGTTTAGCGATCCGTTGACCTTCCAAAACGGGACATCCTTTTCGTCCGCCAGTGCACAGAGTTCGTGTGCGAGTGCCCGTTGCCCCCGACATTACTCGCGGGCGCCGAAAAAGGTGTTCGAGTGAGGAGTTTGTTTTGCCGCTATTCGCCCTTGGCCGATTCCATGAGGCTCTTGAGTAGCTCGGCCTCGGTGAGTGCTCCCTCCTCCGCAGCTCGGCGTCGGGAACGGAAACAGCGCGCCCACCCGGAACCTGCCGGATGATCCGCCGCAAGCATCAGACGGGAAGGTATCACTGCGAATTGGCTTCGGCCGCATCGATGAGGCCTTGGAGGCGTGAACAGTTTTCCAGCAGGCGCCCGCTGGTCAGTTGTGCAAAATAATAGCCGAACTCCGGATTCTGAAAAATAAGCTCAAGAAGTTTTTCATAGGTGAGACTAAGGACCTTGCCGCTCTCGATGCACTTGATCGTCTGTGTACGGCGATTGTCGGGAGCAACAAAGCCGAGTTCCCCCATGAAAATGCCAGGACGAATTTCGATGTCGAGTTCGGCAACCACGAATTTGCCGGTTACCACCAAGAACATTTCCTTAGCTGCATCGCCCTTGCGACACAGCACTTCGCCCCTGCGAAACTTTCTAGGGGCCATGAACGGCCTGAGCCAGTCCATCGACAAATCGCCTTGCGCTGACAGTCGTGCCTTTTTGGTCAAAGTCAGCGTCTGACCGAGGCGGACGACGTTGATCAGCAACAACAATGAAAGCCCAAGGAATGTTGCAACTGCTCCTACTACCGCATAATGGACGATAAAGAACAACATGCTGACGATGGCGAGAATCCGGAGCGGCACAATGGTACGTACCGTCAGTGTGGCGACATAAAATATCGCACCGATCAGCGCCAGCATGATCGCGAGAGTGACATGCGCCAGCGCAAACTCTATCATTCGCGCGATCGAACCAGATTTGCATTGTTCATGCTAACCCAACCCCAGTATGTCCAACGCCGCCTCATACCTTTCGAGGCCCAGGCTCCGCAGCCAACCCCCGATATCCATGATGGCGTCCTGATTGCCGCTGGCGAGCAATGATCAGCTAGGCGAAACAACCTGTCCAGGCCTAGGAGCAATCGTGCTAGCCTACCAAGGGAGGCCCCCCGGCTCTGCCGGGGTGGCAGCAACAGTTTGACGTTTAAGGCAGTCGTCCACCGATGAAACTCCCCGACGTGAGCCATCACTCACACGGAAGGGAGCTTCACGATGGACGAGTATCAGAGCCTAAGCCACACAAGGTGGGAGTGCAAATATCACGTAGTGTTCATTCCCAAGTGCCGCAGAAAGACATTGTACGGAGAGTTGAGGCGGCATCTCGGGGAGGTATTTCGCAAACTGGCGGTGCAAAAGGAGAGCAAGATTGAGGAAGGTCATCTGATGCCTGATCATGTGCACATGATGATCTCCATTCCTCCCAAGTATGCGGTTTCGCAGGTGATAGGATTTATCAAGGGCAAGAGTGCGATCCATCTTGCTCGCGTCTATGGCGAGAGGAAACGCAATTTTGTGGGACAGCACTTCTGGGCGAGGGGATACTTCGTCTCGACGATAGGGCGAGACGAAGCCGTCATCAGGGAGTACATCCAGAAGCAAGAGCAGGAGGACCTGCGCCTCGATCAGATGAATTTGTGGCGCTGACCAGCCACCGTCAGGTGGCTCCAACACTACGGGGCCGCGTCAGCGGCCCCAACAGCCGCTTCGAGCGGCCACATCACTAAGGCCCCCGGCTCTGCCGGGGGATTCTTACTCTGGCGTGTAGGAAGGGACTGCCATGGCGGAGACCCGGAAACTCGCAGCCCTCCTTGCGGCGGATATGGCCGGACACAGTTGCCGGTGCCGACGAGGAGCGGGCGCGGTTGCGAACGCTCAGGAGCGATCTGATCGACCCGAGACTAGATCATGGGCCCGTGGTAAAATCTCGGCGGCCAGCATTCTGATATTGCAAGTTTGTCTTTCACTTTGACGGGCGGCATGGAAGCAGAGCGCAGACAGGTCACGGTCCTGTTCACCGACATGGTGGGCTTCACGACCTTCTCCGAGCGGTCGGGAGAGGAAGCCGCTTATCACGCTTATGCGAAGCCTGTCGAAGCTGATGGACGAATGCGGTGCGCGAACAGGGCGGCGTCGTTCAGAGCTTTACCGGCGACGGCATCATGGCGGTCTTTGGCGCGCCGGTCGCGTTCGAGGATGCGCCCCTACGAGCTTGTCGAGCTGCGCTCTGCGATCCTGCAACGTCTCAAAGACAGCCGGGCCTGATCTTGAAGCAAAGCACGGCGTCCGGCCGCAGATGCGTATCGGTCTCAACACCGGCGCGGCCGTGGTCGGCAAGGTGGAGGACGGTGCTGAGGCTGGGGTCACGGTTCTCGGCGACACGGTGAACTTTCGCGGCACGTTTGCAGGCGCTCGCTGAGCCTGATTCGGTGCTGATGAGTGAGGCAACGCATCGCCTGGTACAGGGAATGGTTGAGGCGAGCTTCGCGGGCGAACATTCCATCAAAGGGAAGTCCGAGGCACAAAAGGTTTATCGGCTCGACGGCATCCGCCATGGTGCTACGCGGTTCGAGGCAGCGGTGAGCCGTGGTCTCAGCACCTTTGTCGGGCGTGAACACGAATTGGAAGTGCTGGAGCGCGGGCTCGCCGAGGCACGCTCCCAACTCCGTGTCATCGATATCGCCGCCGAACCGGGCATGGGAAAGTCGCGCCTGCTGCACGAGTTCCGCCAACGTGTCGGCAAGGAGCGAGCCTTTGTCTTGTCAGGAAACTGCTCGCCGGATGGCCAACAGACACCATTCCTGCCCTTCATCGAAGTGGTGCGTGGTTTATTCCGGGTTAGCGCCGGTGAGGCTGAGAAGGACGTTGCGCAAAAGCTGGAGATTGGCCTGACTTCGCTTGGTTTGCATTCAACCCGAAACCTCGGCCTTCTGCTGCACTTGCTCGGCCTCAAAGTCCCGGAAGGCGCTTTGACGGGGCTTGATGGTGTCCTGATCGGATTGCGCACACGCGAACTTTTGCAGCAGTTGCTGGACGCACGGTGCAGTCTCTCGCCGGTTGTGATGGTGATTGAGGATTTGCACTGGATCGACAGCGTATCAGAGGAACTGCTGGGCAAGATTGTAGATAGCGAAAGCAAGCTGAAGCTTCTGCTCCTCACCACCCACCGGCCGGAATTCGCGCCGCCCTGGCTCGACCGTGCGGTTGTCACCCAATTACACCTGGAGCCCCTGCCGGTTGGCGACATCCGCCGTTTAGTCCAGGCGCGGCTGGGGGTCGAGGTTTTGCCTGAGGCCCTGGCACGACAGGTGGCGGAGAAGGCTGAAGGCAATCCTCTGTTCGCCGAGGAAATCGTGAGCTTCCTCACCGAGCGGGAACTGTTGCACGCTAAGGGTGGCAAACTAGAGTTTGACCCCGGTGCGGTGGCGGCGGCCTTGCCTGCAAGTGTGCAAAGTATCCTAAGCGCGCGTGTGGACCGCCTCTCGCCAAAGGACCGGGCACTGTTGCAAGCGGCCTCAGTGATCGGAAGGCGCTTCGATTCGGAATTGCTGGCGGTCGCGGCAGAAGAGACTGACATCGACAACCGGCTCGCGGCGATGCAGGCGCTCGATTTGGTCCATACCGATGGCGGATCGACCGACTATGTCTTCAAGCACGCCCTGGTGCGCGACGCGCTCTATGAAAGCCTATTAACTGAACGCCGCCAGGGGCTGCACGCGAGGATCGCGGAGGAAATCGAGCACCGCAGCGGCAACCGCTTGGCCGAAGTAGCCGAAATCCTCGCATATCATTACAGCCACACCAGCCGAGTCGGCAAAGCCTTCGCTTACCTCTCCTTAGCTGGTACCAAAAGTCTCAGCATTTATTCCCTCGATGAGGCCGCGACCCACCTCACCGCCGCTCTTGCTCTCCTCGACAAAAACCCGGATTGCGCATCGGACGCTCAGGTCGCTGATTTCCTCTTATCCTATTTGGCTCTGTTGGATCTGAGCACACAAGTAAAACGAGAAATTGATGTCGTAACGCGCTATTTGGCGCGTATTGACCGCCTAGGCGACGACCCAAGAGCCGTTCTCATCCGAATTCTCTATGTAATCGCGCTTGTCACTAACGCCCGCTATCGAGAAGCGGCTGCCATGCAGCGGGAAACTTCGCGGATGGCAGACCGTCTCGGAGATGCTGGATCGAAGGCGTGGGCGTTGGTTAACGAGATAATGGTTTCTACCATAGTTGAGCCAAAGCCGCTGCATGAGTTTGAGATACTCAAGACAGAAGCAATCAAGGCCGCTTCCGATGCGACTGTGGCATATCATTCCAAAGTCTGCTCGCGAATTCGATGGGCCGCTGCAGGTCGCGTGGGCAAGCAGCCTATTCCGACAGACTTGGTGGGTGATCGGGTTTGAAGAGGCCGTCCGAGGACGCATGAACGATGCTCGCGATGCGGCTCGCGAGCTTATGCAAGTTGGTCGGCTGCTAAGCGATCCCCGTTCCACCGTATTCGGCTTGTGGTTGTTGTCCATAATCGCTCTATGGTCGGATTCCTACGCCGAAGCGCTTGAGTACAGCGAGCAATCGTTGGCGATCGCGGTCACTCCAGTGGATCGAAATTTTTGTACTTTCTTCAAGCTAGTCGCCCTGGTGTCGCTTCGGCGAACCGAAGAGGGAGCGATGTTGTTGGAGGCATTTCGCCGCCGCTGTGTTGCAGATGGTCTAATTGAGCTGCTTAATAGCACTGACACGATTTTTGGCGTGTGCAAAATCCTTCAGGGAAATATAAGGGACGGA
The DNA here is from genome assembly GCA_963833665.1 of uncultured Alphaproteobacteria bacterium. Taxonomy (GTDB): domain Bacteria; phylum Pseudomonadota; class Alphaproteobacteria; order Rhizobiales; family Xanthobacteraceae; genus BOG-931. The sequence continues at coordinate 152,819 of CAWHZA010000020.1, forward strand.
CTCCGTTTGATTGAAGAAGCAATCTTGAGACGCGAGAAGGAGGGTTATCGGTTCATGGCGGATTGGTCCCGGCTCAACTTGGCAGAGATCTATTTGCAAATCATCGCCGGAAATGAAAAACTCGCCCTTACCGACCTTATTAAGGAACCTCCCAATTCTTGTGAGGGTAATGGTGACCGCTCCTTCGCGCATTCCCGATCTGCTGAAGCGAGTCCTGGCGAATCCACATTTCGATCCTGCCGGGCATCATATTGGCCGCGCACAAATGATTCTGGGTCTATTTTACAAGGTCAAGAAAAAGCGTGCCCTCGCGCTTCAGCATCTGACTGAGGCAAAGCGCATTCTCTCGCAATTCGGACAAACCCCGATACTCGCGCGCGTCGATACGGCACTTGCGGAATTGGGGCAATAGCCTCCGCAAGTCGGCTACCTTCGAGGCGAGCAATGAACAAGCTGTCCAGGCCGAGGACCAATCGTGCTAGTCTCGCGGGTGGTTAAGGGGCAGCTATGCCACAGACTCGGAAGCTCGCAGCTATTCTCGCGGCGGATGTCGTCGGATACAGCAGGCTTGCCGGTGCCGAGGAGGATCGTACGCTGGCGCGGCTGCGTGCGCTTCGAAGCGATCTGATCGATCCGACCATCGCCGTGCATAATGGGCGCGTAGTGAAGCGGACGGGTGACGGAGTCCTCATAGAGTTCAGAAGCGTCGTGGATGCCGTGCGCTGCGCCATCGAGATGCAGAACGGGATGGTCGAGCGCAACGCCGGGCTTCCGCCCGAGCGTCGCATCGAGTTTCGCGTCGGCATCCACCTTGGCGATGTGGTCGAGGAGAGCGACCGCGATCTGATGGGAGACGGCGTCAATATCGCCGCGCGATTAGAAGGGATCGCCAAGCCGGGGGCGATCTGCCTGTCCGAAGATGCCTATCGGCAAGTGAAGTCGCGGCTCGATCTCGCCGTGAGCGATCTTGGCCCGATCGAACTCAAGAACATCGCCGAGCCGGTCCGGGTCTATTCGCTCGCAGTCGGCAAGCCTGCGCTTGCGAAGCCGACCAAGCCCGCCGTACGAAATCGGCGTCCAATATTCCTGCTGCTGGGCGCGGGGATCGTCGCAGCACTCATCGCGATTGGGGGCGGCGCTTGGTATTTCCTCGGCGCGAACCGACCTGCGACCGTCACCTCGAATGCACCAGCAGCGCATCTTTCCATCGTGGTGCTACCTTTCAGGAACCTCTCAGGTGATCTAAGCCAGGATTATTTCGCCGATGGCATCACCGAGAACCTGACGACTGACCTGTCGCGCATCCGCAGCAGCTTCGTGATTGCGCGCAACACTGCTTTCACATTCAAGGGCAAAAACATCGACACCAAGGGGATCAGCAAGGAACTGGGCGTGCGTTATGTCCTCGAAGGCTCGGTCCAGCGCGACGAGAACCATGTGCGCGTCAACGCGCAACTTATTGATGGGGCGACGGGCGCGCATCTCTGGGCCGACCGTTTCGAGGAGAGCATCGCCAATCTATTCAAGCTGCAGGACGAAATCGTGGCACGGCTTGCGAACAGCCTGGGCTACGAACTGGCGAAGGCCGAGGCACAGAAGAGCGCGCATTCCACCGATCCCGACGCCATCGATCTGATGATGCGCGACTGGTCAGCGCTCTGGCAGCAGCCGACGAAGGAAAGCGTTGCATTAGCCCGCGACTACTTCGAGCGCGCGATAAAGATCGATCCGCAAAACGCCGAGGCGATGGTCGGCTTGGCCTACGCGCGTCACCGCGCCACAGTCTATGGGTGGAGCATCACAGCCGAGGATACCTACGCACCGGAGTTGCAGCTTGTGGCTAAGGCGACCGCGATCAATCCCGGTTATGCCTTCGCCTACTACGTGAAGGCCCTCGCGTTGTTCGCCACAAAGCAGTTTCCGGAAGCGATCGAGGCGGCCCAGACGACGGTCGCTCTCGACCCCAATGCGGCGTATGGGTATTACGCGATGGCTCAGGTGGAAGTCCCGGCTCGGACGCTGCGAACAATCGATTGCGCATATCAATCAGGCGTTTGCCCTAAGCCCTCGCGATCCAGTCGGCGGCCTTTGGCACACGATACTGGGCGTCAGTGAGGTTTGCCGGGGTCGATCTGATGCGGGCATTTTGGAGTTGAGACGAGCCATAGACGTAGGGTACCGGACCTATTTTTCCTACGCCCTTTTGGCGGGAGCTGAGGCCGCGAAGGGGAACGACGCCGAGGCAAAACTCGCATTGGCGGAGGCGCGCCGTCTCAATCCACAACTCACGATCAAATGGTTTGCAGAGCATTTAGGAGGCCTGCCGCCAACAAATATTGTTGATGGCTGGCGTAAGGCGGGGCTGCCGGAAGAATGAGCGATCGACGCTCTCACGACGACAAGTCGTCGAGCAATGCCTTGGCCACTTTCAGATCGAGCGTGTCGAACCCTTCGGTAAACAAGCCATACACCGGCGCGAGGGGATCGCGCGCCTCGTTCCGCTTGCCCTGATCGCGCCAGAAAGGCGTCATGCTCATTGCTGCGCGGCATTCCATGGAATTTCGTTCGCTTTGCTCGCGTTCACCTATTTGCACAGTTTGTTGATGCTTCCCGACCGGCCATTCGATCACGTGTCCAATCGATAAGATCGGGCACAAGCGGAGAATCGGACGCCACCACGGATACGTGGTCTTGCCCTGGATAAACACGGAGGTCTATACGCTGTCCGGCTGCACAGTGCACAGCGGCAAAGCGTTTTTGAAGGTCCATCCAATCGTCCTGATCTCCCTGCGTGATCATTGCAGGCATAGGTATAGGTCCCATCGGCGAGTTCTGCTCCAGGCGGTTTGTCAACGGCCCCTCAGTCGGAGCATGGGCAAAAATTCCGAAACCAGGGAACAAAGCGCCTTCAAGCACCGAAAACAACGTCCCCAATTCTCCAAGGCAGCGCCCTGCCATATCGTTGACAAAAGGACGTGCACGCTTTCGGATGTAAAAGCCTTCTTCTACGTCAGGATATACTGCGCTGTAAGAACGTATGATGAGTGACCACACGATTGGCGTGATTAGCTTGCCGAAGATTGTCGATGGAGCGGTTTCACCGAACTTTCTGAGGTCGCTCGCTGGTGCGATTGCGGCAATTGCCAAAATATTAAGGTCGGGCGCATACTCCTGAGCGCGGATGCCGCTCCAAAGCGCAGCATGGCCGCCTTGCGAATGGCCCCAGACTACGACGCGATCGTCCAGTTCGATTTCGTTTATATGGCGCGCTGCTCGCACAGCGTCAAACACCGCTCGCGCCTCTTCGTCGCCGATCAAAAAGGCATGGCCGCCAGTGGTCCCGAGCCCAATGTAGTCTGTGCCCACAAACGCCCAGTTCTCGGCCAGAAGCCTGGGCAGCAGCGCCCAAGCACCTCCACTCGTACGATCACCAAATGGATGGGCCATCACCGAAGGTGCGCAGCCGCGCACGATTCCGGTCCCGCCGTGTGCCCAGGCGATAACCGGAAGCGCTCCGGGCCTACGCTGTTCCGGGACAACGACAATCGCGCTCGCGATTGCAGGTGAATCATCGGCGCGTTTAGTCGTGTAAAGAATGCGCCATCCTCGGGCTCCTGGAGGGATTTCTCTCGCGAATGTGTCGATCCTCAGCAGCGTCCCGGGCGCAGAGGGGAGCTCTGCGGGAGCGTTATAGAACGCATCTGGTTGACCGGGTCTCGCCGTCCACCACGCGATGGCGATCAGTGCAACGCATGCTGCTATTACGAAGAGGACCTTGCGCACGACGTTCACCATCGCATTTACATCATCGCCGAATTTCGTTCAGCAAGCTAGGTCGGGTGGACAAACCTATTGACGCAAGAATTGCGAATTGATTCAAGGCTGCTCTTTGCGGAGGGCAGCCTTGATTCGCGGACTGATGACCGACGATGAGTGGGCGTACTTCGAACCGTTCCTGATCCATCGCGGCGGCGGCCGGCCGCCACGCAATCATCGCCGCGTGCTCGACGCGGTGTTTTGGTTGATGCGAACCGGCGCACCATGGCGCGACCTGCCGGAGGGCTTCGGCAACTGGAATTCGATCTTTAGGCAGTTTCGGCGGTGGGCCGACAGTGGCGTCTGGGACGTGATCCTGGAAGGGCTCGCGGGAAGCGGAGTGTCGGACGCCGCGCTGCAGATGATCGATGCGACCATCATCCGTGCGCATCATTGCGCAGCCGGTGGAAAAGGGGGGCCGAGCGTAACGCGCCGGTCGCTCGCGTGGCGGCTTCTCAACCAAAATCAACGCCCGCACCAATGCCGAGGGTCTGCCGATCGGCGTTGTGATTACGCCCGGGCAGGCACACGATGTCACCGCGTTTCCGGCCTTGATGCAGGAGATCGACTGCGATCCGGAACAGATGCTCGGTGACAAGGGCTACGACAGCGAAGCCGTCCGCAACGACATTGAGGAACGTGGTGGTGAAGCCGCAATCCCCAGCACTGCAACCCGGAAAATACAGCATGCCGTCGACAAGGCTCTCTATGCCCTGCGCAATCGCATCGAGCGCTTCTTCAATCGTGCGAAGAACTCACGCCGTGTCGCCACCCGCTACGACAAGCTGATCGAGAGCTTCGCCGCCTTCGTGCTGCTTGCCTGCATCCGAATTTGGATTAAGTTTGTCCACACGACCTAGTGAGCAACGAAATCAGCTTATCCTCGCCATGTATGCCAACAACAACTCATTCTCTTCTTGTGGTGCTCTATCCAAATCATGTTTGCCGATTGGCGACGGCGATTCCGACGCGGTGATTGGGCTCACGCGGCTAAGCCCTCTTCTACCCGACCGACGCCCTGACGAGAACGGACAACTGAGCCTCCGGCATGCCCACTTGCAAGGATCAACCATTTGGAGCCGTGGCGGCGAGAACGTTGTGGGCTGCTATGGGTCGGCGAATACCTTTTAATTCAAACTCCCCAACTGCCTCGACCGTGACGGCGTCCTTGATCGCCATGAGCACACGCGGGCTTATGAGTATTTGACCGGGTTTGGCTTCGTCGCAGAGCCTAGAAGCGACGTTGGATACAGTCCCGATGGCGGCGTAGTCAAAGCGCCCCTCAAAGCCGATGGTGCCTAGGGTCGCGTAACCGTGCGCTATGCCGATGCCAAAGCCGATCTCGTGACCTAACTGACGCCATTTCTCGGTCAATACTCCGATAGCGACACGCATTTCCAGCGCCATCTGGACAGCTTGCAGCGCGGGGTTATCGACGGGAATGGGATCATTGAAGACCACCATCACCCCGTCGCCTGCGTATCTTTCGAGTGTGCCACTGTACCTGACAATGATCTCACCAATCGCCGCATGGTATTCACGCAGCAGAGCCATAACGTCTTCCGGGTCCGAGCTTTCAGAGAAGCCGGTGAAGCCGCGTAGATCGCAGAAGAGCGCCGTGATCTCACGCCGATGGCTCTCTAGCTGCTTTTCCGTGCCAGTGGCGACGATTAGGTCGGCTACTTGGGGAGGGAGAAAACGTCGCAGTCGACCCATTCTCTCGATCTCGCCTATTTGGTCCGCGACGCGCCGTTCGAGTTGTTGGTTCAGCGTCTCCACCTCTTCTGTTCTCTCGCGCAATTCCTTGAGCAGCCGCGCATTTTCGATTGCGATGACAGCCTGCGCGGCAAAGTTTGTTACCAGCGCGATCTGTTTGTCCGTGAAGGGTCGAACCTCTTGACGATACACACTGAACGAACCGATCATTTCGTTCTCTTTCAGCATCGGGATAGCCAGAATTGTCCGCACCCCTCCAAGTTCGACAGCAGCAACGGCACCCGGATCGCTGCGGTCTATGTAACCCGGCATTACTGTCATATCGGCTAAGTGAAACGCTGCTTTGTGCAGGACCATGCGACCAACAGGCGTTTCGGCATAGGGATGGAGCGGTGAGTGCTTGCGAGCGTCGGCGAAAGCAGGCGGCGTATTATGCGATGCAAGTAGGTGCAAAACCTCGCCGTCCCAGCGATAGATGTTTCCGAAGTTGGCGTCGCAGATGCGAACTGCTCTTTCCAGCATACTGGCAAATACCGGCTCAAGATCACCTGAGGAGCTATTTAAGACCTGAAGGACTTCCGCAGTTGCCGTTTGCTCCTGGAGGGACTCGCGCAGCTCGGTTAGCAGTCGCGTATTCTCGATGGCGATCACCGCCTGATCGCCGAAGGTTGTAACCAGCTCTATCTGCTTATCGGTAAATGGGTTCACTTCGTCCCGGGTGAGGGCGAAGACACCGATCGGTGTTCCTTGACGCAAGAGCGGGACGCCAAGGAGAGTCCTGTATCCGAGCGCTTTCTGACGCTCTGTCGCCTGGTATTCGGGATCAGCCAAAACGTCCGGAATATGAATGGTCCGTCCCTCTAGCACAACTCGCCCGGAAGCGTTATCTCGGCCCACCCGCGCTGGGTGTTCGAGCGCGTACTGCTCTGCTTCGCGCGAAAAGCCATAGCTCGCGCCGAACTTTATCAATTTCCCATCAAGGTAGTTTATGAGGCCCCGATCGGCTGCGCAAAGCCGCGCCGCCGATTCCACCAGCGTATTGAGCACGGTCTGCAGATCGAAGGTCGAACGGCTGATGACCTTCAACACGTCAGCAGTCGCAGTCTGTTGCTGTAGAGATTTCGCGCAGTTCATTGAGCAGTCGCGTGTTCTCGATCGCGATAACCGCCTGGGCGGCGAAATTGGTAACCAGCGCTATCTGCTTTTCCGTAAAGGGACGAACCTCTTGCCGAGACACTATAAACGCACCTACGAGTTCATCCTCCTTCAGCATGGGAACGATAAGGGCGGAGCGTATCCCGCCAAGTTCGACGGCTGCAACAACGGTCGGGTCACGTCGCGTAGCGTAGGTCTCGTTTGCCGCAGCGTCTAAAAGGTGCACAACCTTTTTGCTCGTGATCATCTGCGCGACTGAATTATTTTGCTCGGCGCGAAATGGTGAGTGTTTACGGTGCTCGGCGTAAGCAGGTGGCGTCTTGTGGGTCGCCACCAGTTGCAGGGCATCGCCATCCCAGCGATAGATGTTGCCGAAAGTAGCGTCGCATATGCGAACGGCTTTCTCCAGCATCGCTGCAAACACCGGCTGCAGATCGCCCGGAGAGCTTGAGATGACCTGAAGCACCTCCGACGTAGCTGTTTGCTCCTGAAGGGACTCGCGCAACTCGTTCAGCAGCCGCGCGTTCTCAATCGCGACGGCGGCTTGGGCGGCGAAGTTCGTGACGAGTTGAATGTGCTTCTCAGTGAACGGGCGTACCTCCCGACGATAAATAGTCAGTGCGCCGACGATCGTTCTGTCCTTGAGCACCGGGATGGCGATCAACGAACGGATACCGCCGACTTCTACCGAGGTCACCGCCAAGGGGTCGCGAGCCAAATAGGCAGCGTCCTCTTTGAGATCAACGACTTGAACGGGCTTGCGGGTGTGAAAGACCCGCGCGGTTGGGACCGCAGGGCTCGGGCGAAACAAGGTACCGACGCGCCATTGCCCACGAAAACTCCCAGGGAGGCGTCCGTGCAGCGCCGCTATTCGCATCTGACCATCATTCTCGTGAAGCCAGAGGGTACCGTAGCTCGCCTCGCAGAGCCGCGTTGCATTCGCCAGAAGGGCATCGAAGACGGGCTGCAATTCACTCGGAGAACTTGCGATGATTCTGAGCGCCTCTGACGTTGCCGCCTGCTGCTCCAAGGCTATGTGCAGGTCTTGCTTGAGCTGAGTTACCTCCGGCTCTGGGGCCCTTGGAGCCGAGCCGCTTTTGGCGAGGGGTCTTTGCCGAGGACGGCGCAGCAGTTTCGACGACTTGTTGGGTCGCGCTTTAGCCGACTTGCTGCTTGCTTTGGAGCGCCGCTTCATTGCCTCCACCCGCACGCTCAGGACAAAGCATCGTAGCGGGTGAAGAAAGCAACGGCCATGGGGCCGAACTGCAGTACGAGCGCCAAGGGCTGTTGGCCTTGCTGGTGCGGTCAGCCATCCCTTTGGGAGACAAGGTCCGGGGCGTCATCCTGGCTGGACTGACCGCCCGAGTGGCCCTTCGCCCCTCGTATGCCGCCGCTGGCCCACGAGCGGCCCCACGATTCGCCCGAGAACTCGATCGACGTGATCTCCCTTCTTCGTCAGCCACCTTGGCCCAAAAACCGGCTCAGGATTCGCCCGACAGACCGGAAGCTGGTGGTTGGTGGCCTATCCGCGCCGAAACGCGCCCGCGACTCTCTGAAGCCGTCTGCCGCCCATTTGGCGGCCAAGGCTCGGAATGCGCGCATCGGCGACCGACCCGCATGCGAAGGACTGCGCGACCGTTCCTATGCGAATTGCTACGTGCGGGCCGTCAGCCGACTAAGCATCCGCTCGACGCAGGCCGCCAGCATTCCGATGCTGCCCCGTCGAGCCGCCTGCCGCATGTCCGGAGAACGGACAAACCGTCAAACGGGTGGGCCGCTATTCGGGACCGCCCCACAAAGCAACCGCTACGGCGCTTCAGTGCGAATTGAAGAACGGAAACGCCCTCGGCTCCGGACGCCAGTAGTAGGGCTGTCCGTAGTCTGATCGGTAGCGATCCTCATAAGTAGGCGTCTGCCATTCCGCATAAGGCTGCGGTGACGGCGCAGGTCTCCTCGCGAGGGCAGGACCGCCTCCAGAGACGACGATGGTCGTTGCTCCCAGACCTTCGCCTTTCACTAGTTCGAACAGGGCTGCGGCATTGGCGGGGTGCAGGCGGATGCAACCATGTGAGGCAGGTCCGCCAAGCCTGTTGATCTCGTAGCTGCCGTGAATGGCATACCCGCCGTGAAAGAATATCGAGTGAGGCATTGGCGAATTGTAATACAGCTTCGAAAACCACGAGGCTGCCAAACGCTGCGGATGGTAGGTGCCGCT
>CAWHZA010000021.1:0-36494 GCA_963833665.1 uncultured Alphaproteobacteria bacterium
CCGTTAGCCGGCGTTAACGCCGACGCTCGTTGCGCCGGCGAAGGAACCGCTAGGAACGGCCGCCATCGTAGACAACGAGACCACGGCGGCCCGCGGCACCAGGAGACGCGGGAGCAGGCGTTTTTCGAGGGCCGCGCGACGTGGCGGCGGCTGCCGAGCGTGGCGACCGAGCGGGCTCGTGCCAGCCATGGCGGAGCTCGGGGGCACCAGCACCCCGATGGCACGGGCGAAACTCGGCCGTGGCACGTCGAGCGGCAACGGCAGGAGTTCGAGATCGAGGACATGGCCGGCACGGTTCCGCCCGGTCGCGCCGGCGACGGTGCCGATCGTTCCGTCGCCGAGGATCGCGAGCAGGCCCGCGATGATGGTACGGCTGTCCGCTGCCCAGAGCCGCAGAAATGGCTCGCCTCTGAGCTCGCGGTCGAACAGCGCGCATACCCTGGTACCGGCGAGCCGGAGCGGATGGCCGCGGGCCGCGTCGAGCGAGAGGATGAAGGCATCGCTCAGGGCGCCGCGGATGGCGCCAGGCTCGATCTCCGCGCGCTCTGGCGCCGCGCGTCGGCCGCGCCGCTCTTCCCAATAGGCATAGAGCTCGCGGCTTGCCGCGTGTTTCATGAAAATCGGCTCCCCGCCCTCGCGCGGCTGCGGAGCGTCTGTCCCCGAATGGGACAGCGGCGCGCAGGATCGGCCGCGTTACGGAGGGTTGAGCAGGGCGCGTGCCGCGCAGAGCATTCCCCGCAGCGGGCCGTCGCCGGCGCGCGGTTAATGTTAACAAAGCATTGACGTTGGCGGCGCGGTCGCGCCCCCCTACGGTAAGAGCAAGCGATGTTCACCGGCTGCCGGCTCGGCAGCGTTCTCGACACGGGAGGCGAGGGGATGTGACCGACGCCGCGGCGGCGCCAAAACGGGTGCCGCCTCGCGAACCGGGCGACCGGATCGCCGGCGTCGAGTGCGGAACCCCCGCGCAGGGCGCAAAGGGAGGGCACAAGCCCTCCCTTTTGTTCTTTTTGCGGCCCGGGGCTGGCTTCGCGGGATGCTTGCCGCCGCCGCTGGTGCCGCCTATCCAGGGCGGCGCAGGACCATCCCGGTGACGCAGCGCTCTCCGTCCTCCGAGCCGATGTTCAACGTGCCGCCGGTCGTGCTCGCGACGGTGGCTGTGCTCGTGCTCGTGCATGCTGCGCGGACGCTGCTGCTGACCGATCGCGAGGATGTGCAATTCCTGCTCACCTTCGCCTTCATTCCGGCACGCTACGACACCGACGGTCTCGCTCACGGTTCGCTCCCCGGCGGCTTCGGCGCCGATCTATGGACCTTTTTCACCTATGCATTCCTCCATGCCGATCTTCTGCACATCGCCGTCAATCTGGCCTGGCTGCTGCCGTTCGGCACGGCGCTGGCGCGCCGGTTCGGCGCCTGGCGCTACGCGGCCTTCATGCTGGTGACGGCGGCGGCCGGCGCGTTCGCCCATCTCATCAGCTATCCGCACGGGATGGTGCCGATGATCGGCGCCTCGGCGGCGATTTCCGGCACCATGGCTGCGGCGATGCGCTTCGTGTTTCAGCAGGGCGGACCGCTCGCGGTCTGGCGGCGGCAGAGCGACGCAAAATCCTACCGCGTGCCGGCGGCGTCGCTCTACGCGACGCTGCGCGACCCGCGGTTCCTGATGTTCCTCGCGGTATGGATCGGGTTGAATTTGCTTCTCGGTCTGGGCACGCTGCCGATCGCCGGGGAGGGGCAGCAAGTCGCCTGGCAGGCGCATATCGGTGGCTTCCTCGCGGGCCTCGTGCTGTTCAATGCTTTCGATCCACCCGCGCCGCACGAAGAAGTCGAGGCCGAGCCGCGCGGTTGATCCGCGCGCCGATCCGCTATGGGCACCACGACGCTGCCGTATTCGTCCGCTACGCTAGCGGCAAAGTCAGCGCCGGTTTTGCGGGCGACCCCAAGCGAGGCTCGATGCTGCGCCGCAGCATGGCGCAGGCAGACGAGGACGAAACGATCAAATAGTGCCCGCCGGTGGAACTCGGCGCCGACCCAGAACGTCACCTTCACACGTCTGTCGACCCGCTCCGTGAGCGCGGGCCGCCATTCGCGGTGAAGCGAGGGAGGCTACGATGACCGTCAGCACCATTCTCGCGGGCAAGGGCCGCGAGGTAATCAGCGTCGAACCCAGCGCCAGTCTCGCCGACGCCGTGCGGCTGCTCGCCAGCAAGCGCATCGGCGCGGCTCTCATCTTCGGCGCCGATCGCCGTATCGCCGGCATCATCTCGGAACGCGACATCGTGCGCGTCCTAGCGGAGCGCGGACCGAGCGCGCTCGACGAGCCGGTGAGCCGCACGATGACGCGCAAGGTCGAGACCTGCAATGCGACCGAAACCGTCTCGAGCATCATGGAGCGCATGACCGCGGGCAAGTTTCGTCATGTGCCCGTGGTCGATCGCGGCCGCGTTGTCGGCATCGTGTCGATTGGCGACATCGTCAAGCACCGGCTGCATGAGATGGAGCGCGAGTCGGAGGCGATGCGCGATTACATCGCGACCGCCTGAGCACCAGGGCCTGAGCGCAAGCGCGAGTCGGTTGCGGCGACGCAGTCTGCGCGCAACCGCGGCTCAAGGCGCCGCGCGGGCGTGTGACCCGGGCAGGGTGGCGCAACGGTGCTTTCGGCCGGCGGTGGAAACCGAAGGGGTCAGGCCAGGGCTTCGATCGTTGCCGCGATCGGCTCCAGCGCCTTTTCCGCCGCCGCCTTCCCCGCTGCGATCGCTTCCTCGGCGCGGTGGAAATCGAGCCAGCCGATATGACCGATATGCGGCGTGATGTGCACGTCCGGCGGATCGCCGGCGAGCCGCATGCGGGTGAGCCGGTCCTGCATGATGTTGAACGCTTCGATCATGACAGTGGAGAAGCTTGGCCGCACCATGGGGGCGAAGATCTGACGGCGTAACGCGCGTTCGGCGCCGAACAAGCCGCCCAAGCCGGGAAATCCGTTGCCAGGCTTGCCCGATAGCGCAGCGAGCGGTTCGTCCGTCTCGTCCGAGCCATGGCTGGCGATGGTGGCGCCGCGGGCGAAGCGATCGGCGTCGAGGTTGACTGCAATAACGACGCGCGCGCCAAAGGCGCGCGCCGCCGTGACCGGGACCGGATTGACCAGCGCGCCATCGACCAGCCAGCGCCCGCCAAGCCGGACCGGCGGGAAAATTCCGGGGAGCGCATAGGAGGCGCGCAGCGCCAGCGAGAGCGTGCCCCGCGTCAGCCAGATTTCATGGCCGGTGCCGACCTCGGTCGCGATCGCCGCGAAACGCACCGGCAGATCTTCGATCGACGTGTTGCCGATCGCCTGTTCGAGCCGTCGCGCCAGCCGGCCGCCGCCGATCAGGCCCGAACTGCCGATCCTGATGTCGAGATAGCCGAGGATGCGGCGCAGCGTCAGGGAACGCGCCCAGACCTCCAACTGATCGAGCTGGCCGTTCGCATAGCAACCGCCGACCAGCGCGCCCATCGAGGTGCCGACGATAATGTCGGGAAGGATGCCGTGCTCGCGCAGGGCATGGATGACGCCGATATGGGCGAAGCCGCGCGCCGCGCCGCTGCCGAGGACGAGGCCGACCGTGGGCCGCCCGCGGCTTGCCGCAACAACAACAGGCTTTCGCCCGACGTCTATGATACTCACTTCACCCTCACTCTCTTCCCGGCGAAGCGGCCTGCCCGACGTCGCGCTCCCTTCGCGACCGCTGCATGATCAGCCAGGAGAAGAACCGCAACAAGCTGCTAGCCCTATTATGGTGAAGGCGCCAAGCCAAGCGAGCCGCGACACTTTCGTTCCAATCGGCTTGAAATTGCCGCGATTGCAACCGAAACAGCCCGCCATGTCGAGGTGGAGCTTGAGCCGGCTTCGGCGCTACGCGGCGGCAGCAGCGGCGGCAACGCTGGCGCTCCTTCTCGTTGTCTCGGCGCACGCGCAGACGCGCAATCTATTTTCGCCGCAGCCTACGGTTCCAGGACAGCTCACGCCCGGTACGGGTTCGCCAGGGCCGGCGCCATCCGCTCCGGCGCAGGCACAGGTCGCACCCGTGGTTCCGGCCGGTCACGTGGCGCTCGTGGTCGCGGCCCGCTACGGGCGGGACGCGCCGCTGATCACCGGCGGCGTCATCTGGCGCGTCTATGCCGGCCGGCCGGATACGACCGGAGTGTTTCCCCTGATCAAGGAGGAGAAGGCACCGACGCCGACCTTCGTCCTGCCGCCGGGCAACTATGTCGTGCACGCGAGCTTTGGGCTCGCCAGCGCCGCCAAGGCCGTGCAACTGACCTCCGAGACCGTCCGCGAGGTGTTAGATATTCCCGCCGGCGGCCTGCGCCTCGAAGGCCGCGTCGGCGACGTGCGCATCCCCGCCGGGCAAATCGCCTTCGACCTCTACGGCGGAAGCCAGTTCGACACCACCGACCGCCGGCCGCTGGCGCAGAACGTCCTGACTGGCGACGTCGTGCTGCTTCCCGAGGGAACTTACTACATCGTCTCGAACTACGGCGACGGCAATTCCGCGGTGCGCTCGGATGTGCACGTTCAGGCGGGCAAGCTCATCGATATCGCCGTCACCCACCGCGCCGCCGTCATCACGCTGAAGCTCGTCAACGAGACCCGCGGCGAGGCGCTCGCCAATACGCAATGGACGGTGCTGACCCCGGGCGGCGACGTGATCAAGGAATCGATCGGCGCCTTCCCGCGCGTCGTGCTCGCCGAGGGCGACTATCACGCCGTCGCGCGCAACGACGGCAAGACCTTCCAGCGCGACTTCAAGGTGATCACCGGCGTCGACGGCGAGGTCGAGGTGCTGGCGCGGTAGTCCCGGCTTTCACCATTTCCTGACTCGCTCTTGCGTCATTCTCCAACTCACTACATTGCGACGAGTCAGCAGACCCCCACTCTAGCTCTCCCCCTTGCAGGGGGAGGGAAGCGTATGCGGCACCCGCGGCGCTTCTCGTCGCGACCAAAAGAGCGGCAACTCTCCTTGCTCCCACTGAAAGGGGGAGGATCGAGGTGGGGGTCGCAGGCCGCTCGCGTGGCGTTGAAAATTTGCCGTGATTAGACGTTGACGCCGCCGACTACGCGCCGCCGCTTTCAAGCGTGCAATCGGCGATCACGCCGCCTTTTTCATTCGCGCCATGTCCGGCGGCACGGCTTCCTGCGCCAGTGCCGCGAGCGCCGCGTCGAGCGGCATCGACTGCTGCTTCTCGCTGCCGAGGCGGCGAATGGAGACGCTTCGCTCGGCGGCCTCCTTCTTGCCGACGACGAGCAGTACGGGGACCTTCGCCAGCGAGTGCTCGCGGACCTTGTAGTTGATCTTCTCGTTGCGCAGGTCGCCTTCCACCCGCAGCCCCGCCCGCTGCGCCGCGGCGATGGCCTCGCGCGCGTAGTCGTCGGCGTCCGACGTGATGGTGGCGACGACGGCCTGCAGCGGCGACAGCCAGAGCGGCAGGTGCCCGGCATAGTGCTCGATCATGATGCCGGTGAAGCGCTCGAGCGACCCGAACATCGCGCGGTGCAGCATCACCGGCGTCACCTTGTTCGAGTGCTCGTCGATGTAGAATGCGCCGAGGCGGCCGGGCATGTTGAGATCGACCTGCACGGTGCCGCACTGCCAGTCGCGGCCGATGGCGTCGCGCAGCACATATTCGAGCTTGGGCCCGTAGAACGCGCCTTCGCCCTTGTTGAGCGCCCACGGCCGCCCCGAGGCTTCGAGCGCCTGCATCAGCGCCGCCTCGGCCTTGTCCCACACCGCATCCTCGCCGATGCGCTTCTCCGGCCGGTCGGAGAATTTGATGCGCACGTCGTCGAAGCCGAAATCCCGGTAGATCGACAGGATGAGATCGTTGACCTTGAGCACCTCGTCGGCGATCTGCTGCTCGGTGACGAAGATGTGGGCGTCGTCCTGGGTGAAGGCGCGCACGCGCAGGAGCCCGTGCAGCGCGCCCGACGGCTCGAAGCGGTGCACCTTGCCGAACTCGGCGACCTTGAACGGGAGATCGCGATAGGATTTGAGGCCGTTCTTGAAAATCTGGATGTGGCCCGGGCAGTTCATCGGCTTGATGACGAAGGTGCGCTCGTCCTCTTCGCGCGGTTGCACCAGGAACATCGCTTCGCGAAAGGTCGTCATGTGGCCGGTAGCGACCCACAGCGAGGAGTCGATGAGCTGCGGCGCGTTGACCTCGGCATAGCCGGCATCGGTCTGCCGGCGGCGGATGTAGTTCTCCAGCGTCTGGAACAGCGTCCAGCCCTTCGGATGCCAGAACACCGAGCCCGGCGCTTCTTCCTGGAAGTGAAAAAGATCCATCTCGCGGCCGAGCTTTCGGTGGTCGCGTTTCTCCGCCTCCTCGATCTGCTTGAGGTAGGCCTCAAGCTCCTCCTGCTTGGCAAACGCGGTGCCGTAGATGCGCGAGAGCATTTCGCGGTTCGAATCGCCGCGCCAATAGGCGCCGGCGACTTTCATCAGCCTGAAGGCGCCGCCGACCTTTCCGGTCGAGGTCATGTGCGGGCCGCGGCAGAGATCGAACCAGTCGCCCTGCTTGTAGATTTTTATCTGCTGGTCCGCGGGGATGGCGTCGACCAGCTCGACCTTGAACAGCTCGCCCTTGTCGCGAAAGGTTTTCTTCGCCTCATCGCGCGACCAGATCTCCTTGGTGAAGGGTTTGTCGCGGGCGATGATCTCGCGCATCTTCTTCTCGATGGCGGCGAAGTCTTCCGGCGTGAATGGCTGGTTGCGGAAGAAGTCGTAATAAAAACCGTTGTCGATCACCGGCCCGATGGTGACCTGTGTTCCCGGCCACAGCGTCTGCACGGCTTCGGCGAGCACGTGCGCGGCATCGTGGCGGATGAGTTCGAGCGCCCGCGGGTCGTCGCGGGTCAGAAACTCGATCTTGGCGTCGTGCTCGATCGGATCGGTAAGGTCGGCAAGCTTGCCGTCGAGCGCCATGGCCACCGTGCGCTTGGCGAGCGAAGGCGAAATGCCCTTGGCGACCTCGAGGCCGGTGATGTTGGCGGGATAGTCCCGACGTGCGCCGTCGGGGAAGGTCAACGCGACCATGGTCCACTCCTGTTGCTCACTCCTGCGGACGAGCGCAGGTAAGCCCGGCCGGGCGGTCTCTTGTTCCGTCATTCCCCAGCCGCGCCCGGTGCGGCGGGAATGGGCGCCGGCGGGCCGGGGTTGGTCCCGCGCCAGCGCGCGAAGCGCCACGGCATATACCAGCGCGCATTGGGCGGCAACGCCGCCGGCACGAAATCGAGTCCGGCGGTGCCCCAGGGCTGGCAGCGCAGCAGCCGCGCCAAGGTCATCCATGAGCCCGCCCACAAGCCGTAGCGCTCGACCGCCTGGTCGGCATATTCGGAACAAGTCGGCAGGTGCCGGCAATCGAAGCCGACGAGCGGCGAGAGCGTGTAGCGGTAGGCCCTCACCAGGCCGCGGCCGAACAGGCGAGGCGCGTGACGCCAAGTCTTGGCGGTCGTAGGCAAGCTATACCGGTGCCGTTTGAAGTTGACCCGTCATCCTGAGGTGCGCGCCGCAGGCGCGCCTCGAAGGATGCGGCTCGGCCCGGGCCGTCGCCCTTCGAGGCTCGCTACGCTCGCACCTCAGGGTGACGGAACAAGTCATCGCTTGCCGCCGTGAATGTTATTCCGCCGCGGTCTTCGCGGTGTCTTTGGCGCTGCGCCTGGTCTCGATCTGGCCGATGGCATCGACTACCGCGTCGAAGGTGAGCAAGGTCGAGGCGTGGCGCGCCTTGTAGTCGCGCACCGGCTCGAGCACGGCGATGTCCGCCCACTTGCCGTCGCGCGGCGGCGCGCCGTTCTCCTTGAGCATCTTGCGCACGGTCTCCCGCAGCGCGCGCAGCTCGTCCGCATTCGAGCCCACGACATGATGCGCCATGATTGAGGACGACGCCTGGCCGAGCGCGCAGGCTTTCACCTCGTGGGCGAAATCGGTCACCCGGTCGCCGTCCATCTTGAGATCGACGGTCACCGTCGAGCCGCAGAGCCGCGACACCGCCTTGGCCGTCGCGTCCGGCGCGGCGAGACGGCCGATGCGCGGGATCGAGGCGGCGAGCTCGATGATGCGGCGATTGTAGACTTCGTTGATCATTGCCAGATCGCGCTTGGGCGCCGTCCACCTGTCCGTCAACTATATATAGGCGCGGGCAGGCGCGGGCGAGGGGCGTCATTCCGGCCGAGCGCAGCGAGGGCCGCAATCCATAGTCACAGATGGTCCAGGCAATACTCCATACCAATTCTGCGCGTTCTGTGGTTATGGATTCCGGGCTCGCCGCTGCGCGGCGCCCCGGAATGACGGGCTGGATATGACGGAAAACATAGCCTTCGCGCCGCCTGGCACCGCAGTAGAGCTTGAGGAAGGCTCGGCGTTGACGCCCAAATTCGACGCCGACGGGCTCGTCACCTGCGTCGCGACCGACGCCCGCTCGGGCGACGTGCTGATGGTCGCGCACATGAACGCCGAGGCGCTGGCGAAGACCATCGCCACCGGGCAGGCTTGGTATTTCAGCCGCACGCGCCGCGTGCTGTGGCGGAAGGGCGAGACCTCGGGCCACACCCAGCGCGTCGTCGAGATGCGCGTCGATTGCGACCAGGACGCGATCTGGATCAAGGTCGAGCAGGTGGGCGGCGCCTGCCATACCGGGCGCCCCTCCTGCTTCTACCGCGCGGTGCCGGTCGGCAAGGGCGGCGCCGTCACGCTCGAATTCCGCGGCGAGCGCGTCTTTGATCCGAAAAAGGTGTATCGCGATCAGTCATGATACGCGTCATTGCCGGACTTCGGTCCGGCAATCCATGGGGCAGAGACGCTGCACGGAAACGCGGATCAGGCCCGCGTATGACCGGGAGCGGGGCTTGCGCGCGCGAGCACGCGCTTCGCTTGCGCGAGGTGCGGGCGGTCGACCATGACGCCGCCGATGGCGACGACGCCGGCGCCGGGGTTTTGGGCAAAGGCTTCGACGATGGCCTGCGCGTGAGCGACGGCTTCCAGCGTCGGGGTGAACAGCTCGTTGATGACTGGCACCTGCGCCGGGTGGATCGCGATCTTGCCCGCAAAACCGTCGCGGCGCGCCTCTTCGCATTCGCGGCGCAAGCCCTCGCTGTCGCGGAAGTCGACGTAGACCGTGTCGAGCGCCGGCACCTCCGCCGCAGCAGCACCGGCGAGGCAGAGCACGCGCGCCAGCCGGTAAGGATCGAGAAAGCGCCCCTCGGTATCGCGGTTGCGTTCGGCGCCGAGTTCGGCGGAAAGGTCCTCCGCGCCCCAGGTCAGGGCGATGAGCCGCGCGCTTGCGCCGGCGTAGCTTCCGGCGCGGAACATGGCGGCTGCGGTTTCGGTCGCGAGCACGATCATCTTGACGTGGCCGTCGGGCACCCCGGCGATCGCCTCGCGCACGGCGAGCTTGGCGTCGGCGTGCACGACCGAAGCGCCGCCTTCGGCCTTCGGCAGCATGATGGCATCAGGCCGCGCCGGCACGACGGCGTCGAGGTCGGCGTCGGTGAGGCCGGTCTGCAAACTGTTGACCCGCACCAGCAGATAGGGCCGCTGCGCGGCCGCGACCGCCTCCTTGAGGAACGCCGCCGCGCTTTCCCGTGCGCGCGCCTTGCCGTCGAGCGCGATCGAATCCTCGAGATCGATGATCAGCGCATCGGCGCCGCTGGTCATTGCCTTGTCGAGCTTCTTGGCGCTGTCGGCGGGAACGAAGAGCAGCGAGCGCATCGGCTTTCCTTCTCACCTCGCCTGGAGAGACGGTCATCGTCACTTCGGCCGCATGCGGCCGTCAATGGGCATGGTGGTGCATATGCGGCATGGCTTCCTGCTCGAAGGCCGGCGGCGTCACGCCGAGCTTCGCGACGATGGCGATAATGACGGCGCCGAGCACGATTTCGATCACGGCGTTGCGCCGCAGCCGGCGAAGCACATGCCGCGCCGGAGCAAGAGTTGCGTCCGGCACAAGCCGGGGCGTGAGCCGAAACCGGTTGATCGCGGCGACCGCAACCATGACGAAGAAGAGGGCGACCTTTGCCATCAGCAGCCGGCCGTAGCCGGTGTCGAAGAGCGCCGCAATGCTGCCGACGAGATAGAAGGCGTTGACAAAGCCGGTAGCCATGAGGGTGGCGACGCTCGCGAGGCCGAAGGCGGAGAAGCGCAGTGTCGCGGTCCGCGCGATCGCGACCGAGGCGGCATCGCGTCCCGCCATTCTAAGCAGCAGCGCCAACGGGATGAGTGCGCCCAACCATGCTGCTGCCGCTATCAGATGCAGGAAGTCGGCGGCCGGGTGAACGACGGCTTCGGCTCCGGCGCCACCGGCGGCGTGGCCAGCCCACACCAGCATGCCCACGAGGCCCGCCGCCGTGGCCACCGCGACGACCTTGAGCCACATCGCCGTCGGCTGTTTGTGTTTCGCTGTCAGCGTCACAGCGAATATTGCGGCGAGCACGCAGGCCAGGAACGCGCGCATCAGCCAAGCCCGGCCAAAATCTGTTTGCGGGAGGACGACCCAGAGGATGCCTTCGGAAAGGACATCTGCCACGGGTCGCTCGCTCATCGACGCGGCGACAAGAACGAGCCAAGCCGCCCCCGACACCACCGTCAGCCCAAGGCCGATCCACGCCAAGAAGGCGAGGGGCGGCCGCACGGCGGCGGGCAGGCGTGCTTGGTCGCCGGCTTTCGCAAAAGCCGGTTCGGCGATGAAGACGACGAAGAAGACGACACCCGCCACCGCGATCGTCGCGGCGAAATGGATTGCGCGAACGTAGATCAGCGGGTCATCCAATCGGACCTCCCGGTGTGCGCTTTCCGAGCGGTACGCCTATCGGCCGCCGACATGGAACGTGAAGCTTCCCTGGGTCGTGTGGGTGTCGACCGAGAGCACGTGCCAGTGCACGCGGTAGGTTCCCGCCGCAAGCGGCTTGAGGCCGACCCGCATGGTGCTGCCGCTGACCTGCGCCTTGCCTTGATCGACACGGGCGCCGCTTGAATCGCTCACCTCGGTGCGGCTGAAGGCCGGCTCGATATTCTGTGTGAACCACAGGGTCACTTCATGCGGCGCGGCGGCGACCGTGCCGCCGACGAGCGGGCTCGCATGGTCGAGGAAGGCGTGGGCGTGCGCCGCGGGCGCCGAGAGCGTCGCCAGCAGGAGCGTTGTGGCTATTAGGCGTGTGCGCATGGCGGTGCCTCAGGAGGCTGGCTTGCCGGAAGCGCTCGAGGCGCCGCCGATGAGCGGCTGTCCGTAGCTCCTCGGGAAAATGTCGTCGAGATAGAGGTGCAGCTGGCCGAGGACCCCAATGCCGGTCCCGCTGTCGCGGTTGAGTGGAATGATCGCCTCGACGCCGACCTGGAAATAGCTTCCCACCCAGATCACGCCGGGATTGATCGTGCCGGTCGTCACGAAACTGTTGCCGACATTGTTGGCGACCGGCGTCGAGAACTGCGCTTCGACGATCGGAATGAGATGATTGATGAAGTCGGGGAGCTGAAGGTCCTGGACCTCGGATTTCAGGTAGCCCATGCTGTACTGCACCGACCCGCCGTAGGCGAGCACCTGCGGCACGTTGACATCTTCGTCGACAAGATGCGACCGGGTCGGGATCTGATAGCCGATCTGTCCAGTGACCGCGATCGGCCTTGCCCATCCCATCGTTTCGGGAAGCCCGCCGAACCCCTGGCCGAAAGAGTAGGTCGGGGTGAGCGTGCTGTAGGGGTCGGCTATTCCGGAATGAATGGCGCCGGTGCCACCCCACTCGACGACCAGGCCGAGCAACATCGCCGTCTCATGCGTCGGGTCCTTGAGCAACTGGTACTGGAATGCAGTTTCGAGGTTGCCGAAACCCGAAATGGTGGGGTTGCCGGGCTGGCGGATCTGCGTCCAGCCGCTGCCGATCGAGATGCCGAAATCCTCGGTGATGCGTTTCGAGATCTCGCCGGAGATATCGAGTTCCTTCGCCGGAGGAACATCGCCGGTCTTCGACCAGGCGACGGTCGGCAGCGACATCTCGTCGGCCACGCAGGGGTCGTCGGTCGCCAAGGTGGCGGGAAAAAATCGTGCGCCCACGAAGCAATGGGCGGAGGCTTGGGAGACGGGCAGCAAAGCCAACAAGAATGCGGACGCAAGCAAGCAGCGAAGATAGCCGGACATGACGCTTCTCCATTGGCGCGTGAGGGACATTGGACGGCCGCGGAGCGGGCCGCCTTACGTCACGCGCCAGGCGGAGGACCTCGGGGATTGGCTATCGAATGCGGCAGGCGGCCGGGCAGGGGCGGTCGGCCGGCTGCCGGGAATGCGGCAGCGATTGCAAAGTCAACACGCTGGAGCAGGGCCGGAGGCGCCGCGAGCGCTGCCTGATGCGATCCGGCGAAGCAGAAAATGCAGTGCGCGCACGCGGCAATTCCGGGATTGCCAGCGGGCTCGCCCGGCGCATCTTGAGCGTCATGCAGGCACAGCTCGAACGTCGGAGTTCCGAGATCGGCGCGCGCCGGGATCGCCAGGCCGAACGCGATCAACAGAGTCTGCGCGGCAACGGCGAAGGCCGCAACCGTGCCGATGAACGGCCGCCCAAAACCCTTGGAACTTCCGCAAACGCCGCCAACGCCGATCATGTCAAGGTCCGATCAACATCGGCACCATCATTGGAACCGCGGAGTCGAAAGTCAACGCGCCCGCAACCGGTCGTCAACACTAAACGGGCGAGCCCGCCTCGGCGACAGCTTCACTTCGGCCGCATGCGCATGAAAGCCTGGCGGCGGCATTCGGCTACGAGCTTGTTGTCCTGGTTGTAGGCGCGGTGATGGAATTCGACGATTCCCGCGCCCGGCCGCGACTTCGATTCGCGTTTGCCGATGACCTCGGTGGTAGAGTGCACGGTGTCGCCCTCGAACAGCGGATGCGGGAACTTCACCTCGGTCATGCCGAGATTGGCGATCGTGGTGCCCACGGTCAGGTCGCTCACCGACATGCCGATCATCAGGCCGAGCGTGAACAGCGAGTTCATCAGCGGCTGCCCCCATTCCGTCTCCTGCTCGCAGAAATGGCGGTCGATGTGGAGCGGCTGCGGGTTCAGCGTCATGTTGGAAAAGAGCATGTTGTCCATCTGCGTGACGGTGCGCGTGTAGCGGTGTTCGATGACGTCGCCGGTCACGAAGTCCTCGAAATAAAGGCCGCCGCGCTTGTGACGTATCGCTGCCTGTTGGGTCATTTCCGCCTCCGTTCTGTTAAGCGCACGTTTACCATACTCGTTAATGATCCCTAACGCCGACGTGGAGTCGCCCGGATGGAGCGAAGCGAAATCCGGGCCGGCCGTTGAACCCTTACGCCCACGCTTCAACCCATGCGGGCTATCGATAGGAGCCGGCAGGAGAGGCTTCCATGCTGGTCGATCCCAGCAATCCCGCAGCGGGCTCCAGAGTCACCGGCGCCATTCGTCAGGCGTCGCAGGCGACCGGCGCGAGCTTCAACTACCTCCTGGCCAAGGCGCAAGTCGAATCGGGTCTCGATCCGCAGGCGGGCGTAACCGTCGCCAAGATTGATGGTAAACTATTTGTTAAGGCTGCGTTCCTAGCCTTGGTAGCTAAAAGCACGCTGGATCGCGCGAGCGAGCAATGATCGTCCGCGATTTTCTCGATTGGGTGCGCACCGCGCCGGCCGGCAAGCGGGCCGAAGCAACAAGCGCACTGGCCCGCGCCTATCTCTACTCCGATCTTTCGCCCGACGATCTCGGCGCCGCCGAAGGCGCGATGCTGATGCTGCTCGACGATCCCTCGCCGCTGGTGCGCCGGGCGCTCGCCGACGCGCTCGCGGCGAGCCCGAGCGCGCCGCCGGCCATCGTGCTGGCGCTGGCCGCCGACCACCCGGACATCGCGGCGCCCGTGCTGGCGCTATCGCCGCTGTTCGTCGATGCCGATCTGGTCGATGCCGTGGCGACCGGCACGCCGGCGGTGCAGACCGCGATCGCGAGCCGCGCCGCGCTGCCGCGTTCGGTCGCCGCCGCGATCGCCGAAGTCGGCACCGAGGAATCCTGCCTGGCGCTGCTGCAGAACCACGATGCCGACATTGCGCCGTTCTCGATCGATCGTATCGTCGAACGCCACGGCCATCTCGCCGCCGTGCGCGAGCTGACGCTGGCGCGTGACGATCTTTCCATTGCCACGCGCCAGATTCTGGTCGCCAAGCTGTCGGAGACGCTGGCGGGTTTCGTCGCCGAGCGAGAATGGCTGGGCGAGGACCAGGCTTGGCGCATCGCGCGCGAAGCCTGCGAGAGGGCGACGGTCGTGCTCGCGGCGGAAACGCCGACGAGCGAAGTGGGGCCGCTGATCCGCCATCTGCGCGGCAGCGGCCAGCTCAACGCCGGCCTCATCCTGCGCGCCTTGCTGTCGGGCAACGTCGTGCTCTTCGAGGAGGCGCTGGCCGAGCTGGCCGACATGCCGGTCGCCCGCGTGTCCGCGCTGGTGCACGACCGCGGCAGCGCCGGGCTACGGGCGCTGTTGGATCGGGCCGGGTTGCCGCCTTCGACCTATCCCGCCTTCAAGGCCGCGATCGAGGCCATGCACGAGGGCGGATTCGTCGGCGAGCCCGGCGGCACGGTCCGGCTCAAGCGCCGCATGGTCGAGCGTGTGCTCACCGGCTGCGGCAAGGAGGCGTTGGGCGACGTCGCGCCGCTGCTCACGCTGTTGCGGCGCTTCGCCACCGAAGCCGCGCGCGAAGAGGCGCGCCTGTTCTGCGACGAGCTGGTGGCCGAAGCTTTTGACGAGGAGCCGCAATCCGCCGCCGCCTAGCCTGCCGTCATTCCGGGGTGCGGCAGGCCGCAGACCCGGAATCCATGTCTGCCGTTCGTCCTCGGTCGTTCGTCGTCAGTACCCGAATTGCTCGCGCAGGATGCGTTCGTCGAGGCTGTGGCCGGGATCGAACAGCATGTGCATGGCGATCGTGTGGTCCATGCTGATATCGACCGAGCTGACCGAGCGGACCTCGTTGTGATCGGCGACGGCGGCGACCGGGCGCTTCTCGGCTTCGAGCACCTCGATGGTCACGCGTGCGCGGTCGGGCAGCAGCGCACCGCGCCAGCGCCGCGGCCGGAACGGGCTGATCGGCGTGAGCGCCAAAAGCGGCGCATCGATCGGGATGATCGGCCCCTGCACCGAAAGATTGTAGGCGGTCGAGCCCGCCGGGGTCGCCAGCAGGATGCCGTCGGCCACGAGCTCGGCGAGCCGCTCCTCGCCGTCGACCAGGACGCGCAGCCGCGCCGCCTGGTAGGAGTGTCGGAACAGCGAGACTTCGTTGATGGCGTGGTGACGGCGTACATGCCCGGTGGCGTCGAGCGCGCGCATAAGCAGCGGATGGATCACGGTGACGCGGGCGGCGGCGAGCCTCTCCTCGAGGCGCTGCTCGGAAAACTCGTTCATGAGGAAGCCGACGGTGCCGCGGTGCATGCCGTAGATCGGCTTGCCGGAATTCATGAAGCGTTGCAGGGTCGCGAGCATGAGGCCGTCGCCGCCGAGCGCGACGATGGCGTCGGCAGTGTCCGGCGACGCGTCGCCGTAGCGGGCGGCGAGCCTGCGCAGCGCGCGCTGCGCCGCCCGGGTGTCGCTGGCGACGAAGGCGATGCGCTTGTAGCGATGGCCGTTGCGGCGCTTGGGCATGGTAGGTCTGACGTTGCCGGGCGGCGCGCTCGCGGCGCGGAGAATGAAGATGGAACGCGCGGTTTTCGTCTATACGACCTATCCGGCCATTGTCGAGGCGGAGAGGGCAGGGCGGGCGCTGGTCGAGCGCCGGTTGTGCGCCTGCGTCAACATCCTACCCGGCATGGTCTCGTACTACTGGTGGCAGGGCGCCGTCGAGCGCGGCGACGAAGTGGTGATGATCATAAAGACTCGCGCCAGCCTGGCCGAGGCGGTGCGTGCCGCGGTCAAGGAAATGCACTCCTACTCCACGCCGGCCGTCCTGGTGATCCCGATCGAGAACGTCGATCCGGACTACCACGCCTGGATCGTGGCGGAGACGGAGGGGAAACAATAGGCCGCGGAATGTGCGCGCCTGCCCGATCGAGTTGACCACTCCTCATTTCCGCGCACGCGGGACTCCAATGGAGATCGCCGACATCGCGGCCAATCCCATGGGTCCCCGCTTCGCGGAGACGAGCGGAAGGAGGAACGGGATCGAGTTCAGTGAGATTTGCCGTGCAGGCCGGCTTCACAACCGCCAGGCCTGCTCGTGTTCTTGAAAGTCGCGACAGAAAGCGTGCGGGCCCCTAGTACGTCGCCGTTCCGTCGATCACGTCCTTGAGCATCTTATAGGCCTTGCAATCGGTGCCGCAGATCAGGCGGACTTTTTCTAGGTCGTCCTTGGCCTTGAGCACGTTACCCTGCTCGGCCTGCCACATGCCGTAGTAGGACCAGGTCACCGCGTGGTCCGGGTCGGCGGCGAGCGCGCGCTCGTACCAGAACTTGGAATCGTCATAGCGGCCGAGCTTGCGGCTGGCGTAACCCACGAGCGTCGCCACGTCGGCGTTGTCGTCGTAGCCGAGCGCCCGCAGGGCCTCGATGCCGCCGACGTAGTCCCCCTTGTCATAGATGAGCGCGTAGGCGGCGTGATAGCCCTTCAGGAACTCCTCGTCCGAGCTGGTCTTCTTCTTGATCTTCTTTTTCATTGGCGCCGGCTGGTTGGTCTGCGACGGCGGCGTCGGGTTCAATTCGCCGGCAGCGGCGGCGATGTCGGGAGCGACGAGGATGGTCGAGAACAGCAGAGCGGCGGCAAGCGAGAGTGACATTCTCATGAGGGTCTCCAGGGATGAGGACGATGATGATACAGCATCAGATGCGGCACGGGCCGGCATGGTGGCGTGATAAAGAAAAGTTGATCGGACAACCCCGCACCTCCGCACCCCCTGGCGGCGATGACAGAGAATGACAGGAATGTCAGAAAGCGCGGCAGATGACCGAAAAGTCATGTAGATGAACGGCTTCCCGTGGCGCGCTTCAGGACCCATTCAGCGCCGGCATGCGAAGCTCTCCTGACGATCGGCACACTCGCAACGAGGCGCCGTTAGACAAACAACAGGAGAGAAACATGTTGAGGAATTTTGCCGCCGCCTTGCTGGCCACGACTCTGATCGCTGGGCCGGCGTTCGCCGTGGAGCCGTCGGGCAACGCCTCCTCGCCCGCGCCGTCCGCAACGGTCCGCACCGATGCCAAGGCCACGGTCAAGGCCGCCGCGCCGTCCGTTGAGCCGGCGAAGCACCATCGCAAGCATGTGCGCAGCCACACCCGCAAGCACGTAGCGCACCGTAGCATCCACCGGACGAAGACAGTGCATCATTTGCAGGGCAGCAAGACGCACAAGGCGTACGTCGCCCCCATGACCGTCGGCGCGAAGAACCCGAAGGCTGCCGGCGCGCAGCCGATCCAAGGGCCCGCGACCCGGACCAACTAACCCGAAGTCCGCTTCGCGTGCACGGGCTTGCGGGCGTTCCGACTGCTTGCCGTTCGCCCGCAAGCCGAATTCCTCTCGTGCCGACAGGCGACGGCAGGGCGCGTGCGTTACAGCGTCGGCTGCCAGAGCACGGGAACGTGCTCGTAGCCGCTGGCGGTCTTGACCAGATGCCCGCAGGCCGGGAACGGGAAGTGATAGCCGGTCACCAGCATGCGGTCGGCGGCGGCGCGGTCGAACAGCTTCTTGCGCGTCGCCACGGCGGCGTCGCCGTCGACGTCGAAGGCCGCCTGCCAGTCGGGATGACGCGCGAACACAGCGGGATGCTGCGCGGTGTCGCCGAGCACCATGAGCGACTGGTCGCCCGAATGAATGGCGAACACGGTGTGGCCGGGCGTGTGGCCTGGCGCCGGCAGCGTGACGATGCCGGGCGCAACCTCGGCTCCCGGCTCGAAGCGCGTGATCTGCTTCGCAATGTCGGAAAAGATGCGGCGCTGATTGCGGAAGGTGAGCCTGAGGTCGGCCGGCGCCGCATTCATGTTGGCGTCGTCCATCCAGAACGCCCATTCCGGCGCGGACACCATGATCTCGGCGTTGGGGAAGACGAGGCCGTTGTCCTTGTCCTTGATGCCGTTGATGTGGTCCGGGTGGAAATGCGAGATGACGATGAGGTCGACCGCCTTCGGATCGATGCCGGCGGCGGCGAGATTGTCGCCGAGCACGCCGGCCGACGGCGCGATCTGGCCACCAGTGCCGGTGTCGACAAGCACGAGCTTGCTGCCGGTGTTGACGACCAGGGTTGTAAATGGCGTGGCCAGCTTGTCGGCGGGCATGAACGCGGCGGCGAGCGCGCGCTCCACTTCGGCGAACGGCGCGTTGTGGATGAATTTCGCCGTGATCGGGCGGTACCAGATGCCGTCATAGAGCGCGGTCAACTCGAAGGAGCCGATCCTGTAGCGGTAGATGCCGGGCGCCTGCTTGCCGGCGGCCGGCTCCGC
Source organism: uncultured Alphaproteobacteria bacterium (assembly GCA_963833665.1). Classification (GTDB taxonomy): domain Bacteria; phylum Pseudomonadota; class Alphaproteobacteria; order Rhizobiales; family Xanthobacteraceae; genus BOG-931. The sequence continues at coordinate 18,447 of CAWHZA010000021.1, forward strand.
GGCAGCGGCCAGATCGGCGCGCGCGGCAAGGGCCGTGGCGGCGGCAGAGCCCGCGAGGAGGTGGCGGCGCGTCAGTGTCGGCATGGCGTTTCCGTTTTCTCGAAGTTGTTTGTTGGGGACGGGGCAGGCGTCGGCAAAAATGCCTTCTCGGTCGAACCCGTTAATCCGGCGAACACGCTCATTTTGTGACATCGGTGGCTGATTGTCCGTAGCGCAATCACAAAGATATGAGACGGCGCCGCGGCATCCTGTCACCCTCCCGGTCGCGCTCGGTGCAGGCTGCCGTAAAACCCAAGTCGGACTTCGTCATCAAGCGTTGCAAACAATGGCCCGGCTGTTGATGAGACGGGACCCTACCTAGAGCGCCGCGAGCGCCGCCGCAGCCAGCGGGAAGCGATCGGCAAGGCATAACCGTTGCGGTATGAAAGCATCATCACTGAATGAGAGCCGGCCCGATTGACCGGCTTGACGGCCGGCGCCGGCGTCGGACAGGTTAGTTCCGCAAGGGGGGATTGAACCGATGAACAATGTCGCCAACAGCAAGCGCGTGTTCTACGTCGCACCGCATATGGTGGTCGGCTACGCCGACATCCTCGGCGGGCGCGCCGATGTGACGCTCGACCGCCTCGAGCACGACAGCCCGGCCGATGTCGCGACGCCCATCCTCTCGGCGGCGCACGTCTACCAGACCAGCGCGACGCGCGACGAGCTGACGCCCCGCTACCACGCCAGAGCCGACCTGTTGCGGCAGGCGCCCAACCTGTTGATCGTGTCGAGCAACGGCGCCGGTTACGACACGATCGACGTGAAGGCCTGCAGCGAGCGCGGCATCCTCGTTGTCAACCAGGCGGGCGGCAACTCGGAGGCAGTCGCCGAGCATGTGCTCGGCATGCTGCTCTGCCTGGTCAAGCGTGTGGGCGAGACCGACCGCGCCTTGCGCGCCGGCAGGCTCACGCACCGCATCGACTTCATCGGCGGCGAAATCTTCGGCAAGACCATCGGCATCATCGGCCTCGGCAATGTGGGGCGGCGGATCGCCGAGTTGTGCGGGGGTCCGTTCCGCATGCAGGTTCTCGCCTACGATCCTTACCTCAGCGCCGAGGAGGCGCGCGCGCGCGGCGCCACGAAGGTCGAACTCGACGAGTTGCTTCAGAGCGCCGATTTCGTCTCCATCAACTGCCCGCTGACCGATGAATCGCGCGGCATGATCGGCGCGCGCGAATTCGGGCTGATGCGGCCGCACGCCTATTTCATCACCACCGCGCGCGGCTTCATTCACGACGAGGACGCGCTCGCGCAGGCGCTGCGCGACAAGAAGATCGCCGGCGCCGGCCTCGACGTGTGGGCGAAGGAGCCGCCGCCCGCCGACCATGCGCTGATGCAGTTTGACAACGTCATGACAAGTCCGCACACGGCCGGGGTGACCCGCGAGGCGCGGGTCAATATGGGCCGGATCGCGGCCGAGCAGGTCCTCGACGCGCTCGACGGCAAGCCGGTGAGACGCATCGTCAATCCAGGGGTGTGGCCGGATTACGCCAGGCGCTTCGAACGCACTTTCGGTTTTGTCCCGCAACAGCCGATGTAAGCGGCCGGCGCGCCCCCATCAGCACGCGGCCTGGCGTGAGGAGGGTTGAGCCTTAATGGCCGCCCGCCGGCGGGGTTCGAGTCCGGGAGCGCGCTGCCGAAAGACTGGCCGATCCCATTCCCGAGGCTGCCGAGCAGCACCCCACGGATTGGGCCCAGGGTGTCCGATTGGGATATATCCACCTTGCTTTCGCGCATTGGTTGTCCGATGATGGGGCATCTGGGGCGGGGAGGGATCGAACCGTGCTCCGTTGCGTCTTTTTGGCCGTCTCTGCCATGGTGCTGGTCGCCTGCGCGACGATCACCAGGGGCACGACGCAAGTCGTCGCCGTTGATACCCCGGGCGCGCCGGGGACAAGCTGCGCTATTCAGACCCAAAACGGCCCGCAGGTGGTCACGACCCCGGGATCGGTGACCCTTTCCAGGGGGTCGAGCTCGCTTCCGATCCAATGCACGAAGGAATGCTATCTGCTCGGATCGAGCATCATTCCGTCGAACGCAGAAAGCATGGCTGCGGGCAATGTGATCTTCGGCGGCATCATCGGACTTGGGGTAGATGCCGCCTCCGGTGCGATGAACAAATACCCCGACGTCGTCACCGTCGCGATGACGCCGGATCCGGCATGCCGCGGCCCCGGAACCGGCCCCGCCCAACCGGGGACCGCCGCGGCACATCTCGGCGCGGTAGTTTCTCGGGCCCACCGCGCGCGCGGCGGCGTGGGCACTTTCAGCGGCTGGCGTTGGTAACTTCTTCAGCAATGCGTTTCGCGCCCAGCGCGTCAACTTGAAAGCCAATATTGCTCGTGGGCAGCGGACTATCGGGTCGTGGATCCAAACGCCGAAACAAGCAAACAAACAAGCAATGCCTCGAAACAACAGACAATCTTGCTGCTGCAAACCTCCCGCCACGGCATCGACCTGTTCGCGTCGATGCGTCGTGGACTATCGTTTTGCGAGAATTTGCCGTGCGCTCTCGCGCTGCAGACGAAGCGGCTCGCAAGTGTGGCGCTTCCGCAACAACGGACTGAAAAAGTCGCGCGAATGGGAACCGGCGGTAGTTCGCCACATTGAGTGCCAGATCATGGCCCAATTTGCGGCCAGCTCAGCGGGGGACGACGGTTGGCTCAGCGGGGGACGACGGTTGGCTCAGCGGGGGACGATCATGCGCAAGTGTTTGTTGGCTGCGGCATCGGTTCTTACGATCGCCATTGCTCCGACGAGTTCGCAAGCGGATACTGTTGGCGCGGTTTTCGGGGCCGGCACTGGCTTGGTGGTCGCCGGGCCTGTTGGTGCGGTGGTCGGCGGCGTTGTCGGCGCAGTATGGGGAAGGCCATTTTGGGGTCCGCCACACAGCCCTCATGCCTGCTGGATTGACAATCATTTCTACCGGCATTGCCGATGGTCCAACGGCCACTGGTATCGTTAGCCAGTGGTCCGATTCCAACTTTCGCGTCCGGTTCGGCGTGCTCTCGTGCGAATGTTAGAATCGAAGGACCACTAGCAGGCTGTCCGTAGGTTGGAAGAGTTGCCGAGCACCGCTGATTGACTGGCGCCTGGTGGATTGAACTCCCCAGCAACGGTCTAACCACTGCTCCAGCATCATTGGTCGATCTCGCTCCGCACGCTCGACAGGGCCAGGCGGCGGAACAGGGCTGAATTTCAAAAGTTATGTGATTTAGACGCATTCGAGGGCATTGCTGCGCGGGTCTTCGGAGACAGCGCATGAAGCTTGTCAATTTTGCTTCGGTCCTGACTGCAGTTGCCGTGTTGTCGGTGCCGCCCATTACGGTCGATGCTGCGGAGACGGCCAAGGCCATGCTCAAGGACGCAAACGGACAGGAGGCGGGTTCCGCCTCGTTCACGCAGACCCCCGCCGGAGTGCTGCTGCAGCTTTCGCTCAAAGGCGTGGCGACCGGCGAGCATGCGTTCCACATCCATGCAGTGGGCAAGTGCGAGCCGCCCCAAGTTCGAGTCGGCAGGCGGGCATTTCAACCCGGCCAATGCGCATCACGGGATGATGTCGGGGCCCGGACACGCCGGCGATATGCCGAACCTGCACGTTCCGGCAAGCGGCGCCCTCGATCTCGAAGTGCTCAACACCTCGATCACCCTCGAGAAGGACAAGCCCAATTCGGTGTTTCATCCTGGCGGCACCGCCATCGTCATCCACGCCGGAAAGGATGATTACACGAGCGATCCGGCCGGAAAAGCCGGCGACCGCATCATCTGCGGTGTGATCGGCGAATGAAGCCTCGGTCCTGAGGCTTTTTGGACCAGCGCCCCGTTCGGGTAGGCTAGCGCGCAGGCGTGTTCGAAAACGACGCGGCCAGCACGAAGGCGAGCTTGCGCGTCATCGCTGCCGCTCGAGCGGGTGGACGACGGTCGTCCGTGCCTTGGCGCACCATAGCTTTTTCCCGGAGCTCTGCAGGTCTTGGCGTTTCTCGGATGCGCTGATGGCAATCTGGTCGCCGTCCAGGCTCTGTGAGAGTTCGGTGAGAAGCGCCTTGAGACGCGCGTTCAGCGGCGCGCATTCCATCTGATAGACGCCCAGGATCGCGACCCTTTCCTCGGCGGTCATGTCGGCAGCGGCCGCCGCGCGCGGCACGGCAAGCCCCGCGGCGAGGAGGAGGATGATCATGGCTGCAGACCCTGTGAAACGGCGCGGCGAGGCGGGCATGTCAATCTTCCTATGGTCTTTCCCAATGGATTATTGGGAAGACGTCTTTGAGAAATCCCTGATTTGACTGCGCCGGGTGCCCGTTTCCCTTTGGCCCCCGGAAGTACTGGCCCCCAACTTACGCTCTTTCTGGGGGCCGTGAAGGCCGCTTGAGGATGGCGGCCCTTTGACCGAGAAGGGGAGGGCCAATCAACGTAACCGGATCACGGCCTGTCGGCGGCGTCGGTATCCGCCACGGCGAAGTGCACCATCCGCCGCACCATTGTTCCGACAGTCGACTGCAAGATTCTGCACGCACGATACGTACGCGAAAGCGAAGCCGGTCTTTGGTTGTTAACGGCTTTTCACGCGAAGGCCGCGGAAGATCGGGTTGTCGCTCCAGTCCCAAAGCCGGGAGCGGTCCTGGTCCACGTTGGTAGGGAAGGCATTCCAGACCATCGTGGCATCGTTAAATGTGCCCATTGTCTGTACAAAGACTGAGTAGGGTATGATCAGTGCGAGGCACGCGGCCACAACACCTGAACGCAGCCCGCTCGTTTCTAGTGAGACCCCGAGCAGGATCAGAATCGGCGCTTGGACCTCCGTGAAATACCTCGGGCCGAATGAGTGTCCACCATACCATATCTTGAAGGAAGAATTGAGTAGAGTGACGAGCAAAATAGACAAGCCAAGAGCGAAGAAGAGCGGATCATGCCACAGTGAGCCTGCACGTCGCGATACAACAATAAGAGCCAATAGCGCAGCGGGAAAGTACAGAAAAAGGCCGCGCGCTGGGCTAAAGAAGGAACCCAGCAGTCCGCTCGGGATGTTGGCAACCGCCAAATTGCCAGTTTCCCGCTGGCCGCCACCAAGGAAGCTGCCGAATACAGTCTCGTTGTAACCAACTAGAAGTACTGCAACTAGGTCGTGTGGACAAACTTAATCCAAATTCGGATGCAGGCAAGCAGCACGAAGGCGGCGAAGCTCTCGATCAGCTTGTCGTAGCGGGTGGCGACACGGCGTGAGTTCTTCGCACGATTGAAGAAGCGCTCGATGCGATTGCGCAGGGCATAGAGAGCCTTGTCGACGGCATGCTGTATTTTCCGGGTTGCAGTGCTGGGGATTGCGGCTTCACCACCACGTTCCTCAATGTCGTTGCGGACGGCTTCGCTGTCGTAGCCCTTGTCACCGAGCATCTGTTCCGGATCGCAGTCGATCTCCTGCATCAAGGCCGGAAACGCGGTGACATCGTGTGCCTGCCCGGGCGTAATCACAACGCCGATCGGCAGACCCTCGGCATTGGTGCGGGCGTTGATTTTGGTTGAGAAGCCGCCACGCGAGCGACCGAGCGCGTTACGCTCGGCCCCCCTTTTCCACCGGCTGCGCAATGATGCGCACGGATGATGGTCGCATCGATCATCTGCAGCGCGGCGTCCGACACTCCGCTTCCCGCGAGCCCTTCCAGGATCACGTCCCAGACGCCACTGTCGGCCCACCGCCGAAACTGCCTAAAGATCGAATTCCAGTTGCCGAAGCCCTCCGGCAGGTCGCGCCATGGTGCGCCGGTTCGCATCAACCAAAACACCGCGTCGAGCACGCGGCGATGATTGCGTGGCGGCCGGCCGCCGCCGCGATGGATCAGGAACGGTTCGAAGTACGCCCACTCATCGTCGGTCATCAGTCCGCGAATCAAGGCTGCCCTCCGCAAAGAGCAGCCTTGAATCAATTCGCAATTCTTGCGTCAATAGGTTTGTCCACCCGACCTAATGTCGGTGCGACCAGGAGCAACTGCCACAAACGAGGCTGTTGAAAAAGGACTGCAACGCCGATCGGTACTGCCAGAAGCAAATTGTTGATCCTGATCGCTACAGCCAGCGCCAAAAACAATCCAACAAAAAGTGCGGCGGTTTTGCGCCGTGATTGGAGGGCCAAGAATGCGCGAATTGCGCAAAGCAATGCGAGGCTGCCAGGGCCGTGCTGGTATAGACCTTGAGAGGAGATCGCGAAGTTCTCGCTGCCGAAGGCAAAAAGGACGGTGAGAGCAACAGCCAGCCATGGGCGAAAGCCGAGAGCGACGCAGATCGACCAGAACACGCCGACCGCCGCCGCTGCGAAAATGGACGCCGCCACCTCTGCAGTAGGCCCACGGCAAAGTCGCGCCACTCGTCGATTGAGAGCGGCGGTTTCCGCCACTGCTGCAGCAACACTGGGACCGCATAGATTGGGATAGAGAGTATGCCGCTGGCGAGCGGGTAACGCGAAGCCGCTCCGTAAGGCGTTTCCTTAAGCCAATACGGGTTTGCGAAGCGGCGATGCTCTTCCTCGGCAAAGCTGTCGAGCATTGTCGTGCCGTGTAGCAATACGGTCACCGGGATGAGGGAGGCCGGTACCGTATCGCCGCTGCGATCGGTGCGGCCATTCGACAGGTACACGCCGAAGCTGAAAATTGCCGCCAAGATCGACCCGCACAGCAGTAGGCGCAGCTTGGCGGCCAAATAGGCGGTGCCAATCGCAGATCGCGGCTTCACGCGCCGATCCTGCAGCAAGGAAGATACAATGCGAGCCCGCGACCGAACTTACAAAGCAGGGGATGTTGCACGGCGGTGGCAAATGCCGGGGTCATTGGGGAGTTGCACTTTCGCGCTGATATGAGCTGAGGAGGTGAGACAGTAGACCACGAGGCTGGTCAGTGGAACGAGCGGAAGATGAGCTTGCGCAGTCCCAGGCCAAGTGTCCGCTTATCACCGGATATCCCCTCTGCAAATGGAGACGTTGGCGCGTCTATCGCAAAGGAAATTGTAAGTGTGGTGCAACGGCTTATTGGTCGAATCAAAGCCTCGCGCCACTGCGGTCTGTCGCCCGCATCGCTGTCTAGACTGAAGGTCCATCGCGCTACCTGCCGCGGCCCGGCAGAAACGCGAACCTCGATACGGCGATGTGTCTTTGTCAGAAACGGTTGAACCAACGCGCGCAGGACTACGGCTTGCGGCGATGCAAATCCAATGCATAGAACAGCATGGCGGCCGATAGTCCAGACACCCCAATCCTCAGTCTCTCCCCAGCCCTCGCGCATGAAGTAGCGCGAATCGAAAGTGTCACCGAAGTTAATCTCTTCATCGAGGTGGCAGACTGGTTCCATGTCCGGCATCTGCCGGACTAAACTCATGATCTGCTCGATATATCGTGCACTGGAGTTTCGGCTTCGTACCTCTGGTGCGCGCTCACGCGCGAGGGTGCTGAGGCGGGGGAAGTCGGCGATCGCTTGCAAGAGTGCGGCGGCAAGCGATTCCGCTCCGGGTTCCGCAAACGTTGTGCCGGCGCCGCAGCCGTCGGCGATCTGTTCACTCATCCACGTCCCGGCCGGCACAACGGCGACCTTGCCGAAACTCGCAGCTTCGATGAAAACCCCGGAGGAGCCCGCTGTGTAAGGCTGCGCCTCGTAGGCCAGCACGACAACGGCGCACTTTGAAAAGTTGGCGAGGTAGTCGCCCGCGTCTTGCTCGTCAGGCAGGACGTGCGCAAGCGAAGCGCACTGGGATTCGATCAAAGCGCGTTTTTCGGCGACGAGGCCACTGGTTTTGATGGTGAAACGGATCGCCGGGTGGGCGGCAGCAACCAGGCGAATGACGTTGCTGAGTTCGCCAATGAGGCGACCCGATCGCGAATTGAAATGCACATGGATGCTGTACGGATCGGTCGTAACGGCATCGTCGCTCGCCGTTGAACCAAGATACTTCGGCAATGTCATAAGAACGGTCGAAGCCGCCAAAGAATGTTATCGGTAAAGCTCGGTCGGCGAGTTCCGATACCGAGGCAGGTCGGCTGTAGAACCGTGAACTTTCCCGTTCGCTCGCAGGGAGCAAGCCATGCTTAGATATGCGATCGTCCTACAGGTGGCCCTAGTGGCGACAGCAGCCTCCTCGGCTCCCGATACCCAACCGACCACCATTGAAAAAATGTCGACCGTCGACGCCATCAAAGCTTGCCGAGCAGAATTAGGGAGGCACGGGCGGTATTCGCAGGTGAGAAAATGTGTGAGCCAGAAAAGGATGTCGACCGTAGAAGCAATTGACGCCTGTCGAGCCGAACTAGGTAAGAACGGAAAATATTTGCAAGTGAGAAAATGTGTGACGCGAAAAATGAAAAATCGCTAGAACGCCGAGAAGCGCAGCTTCAGGTTACCGAGCCTATGCAAAGTCACCGTTGGCCAGATGCCGATCACTCACCACGGGGACCTTGGTTTCTCCATCTGCCACGCTCTTGCCGACGTTCCGGGCGGGCGATGATGCTCGTCTAAGGCACCTATTTTCGTGTTCCGCTGGCTTCGCACGGAAAGGTTTTGCTGAGAGCGACAACTGCGAGTGCCGCTGCGTTGCTCTCTTGCGTCTTAATTTTACGCGCATACCGCACGAAAATGCGGATGTAATCGATCAAAGTTGTTTCTGGTGGAGCGCAAATTCCAAGTAACCGCACTCCACGCACGTCTTCCAGAACCGACGCGTTCTGAATCGCCGCCATGTAGTGCCAGCAACTCAATCCGCTCGGCGGGATATCGATGTCGCCTCCCGACACGGGCCGTGCCCTATTCACTATCTCCAGACAGCTCGGTAGAAGTTCGCCGGAGCTTGTAGCGGTCGCGGTGTCGAACGCTACCAAGCCCACGAGGGCTCCCAGTAAGAGGGCAAATGCAAACCTCATGACACGCGTTTCTTCCGGCTAATTTGCGATTACGCCTCAGTTCCGACCATCGTGGTCTGCTGGCCGAAACCGAACTCGGACTTTGAAGAATAAGTTTAAGGAACTCCTCGTAGGCGAAGCTACTGTCATACCGGTGCTACCTCCTCCGAAAGGTCGCGGGCGCCGGCGCACTCATTGATGATGATGGCAGGTCTCGCGTCTCCTCGCTCTCGTCCCGGGCGACAGCAGCAGGCGAGAACAGCGGCAGAAGGGCAATTGCGGGGGTGGTGCGCATGGGGTGCCTTTGCCTCAACGGCGCCTACTCTGTGATTTCCGCTGACGTCGAGGAGGCGGCGTCAATTGGCTTTGACATAGCCGGCTTTTATCGCCGCATAAATGCCACGCTCGAACCGCCGGTAGACGCCCAATACGCGGTCGTCGGCGAACGGCAGCACCTGCGTCATGAACACCGCGGCAATGCGCGTCTTCGGGTCGATCCAATAGTAAGTGTTGTAAATGCCAGCCCAGGTGAGACTGCCGGCACTGCGGCCTTCCGGCACCGGCTCCAAGGTGAGCATGTGGCCGAATCCCCACTTCAGCTTCCGCCCGGGAAAGAAATCGACATCGCGGGAGACTGCCGGCGTGGTGGTGCGCAGCACGCCGACGTCGAGCCGGCCGATCTGATTCTGCCCCATTAGCGCCACTGTATCGGGTTGCAGGATGCGCACGCCGTCGAGCGCGCCGCCGTTCATCAGCATGCGGACCAGGGTGAGATAATCCGGTGCACTCGAATAGATGCCGCCGCCGCCGGTAAAGGATTGCGGTGGCGGCGACTGCTTCGACAGGTGCTCCGTGGGTTCGGCTTTCAACGAGCCATCGAACTGGCGGCGATGCCCGCTCGCCTCACGCGTCCGCTGCGCCGGCGTAATGACGAAACCGGTGTCGCTCATGCCCAGCGGTTCGAAGATGTGCTTGCGGAAATGTGCCTCCAGCGGCTCGCCGCTCACCGCTTGCACGATGCGCCCGACCCAGTCGATGTTGCCGCCGTATTGCCAGCGCTCCCCGGGATCGAACATCAGCGGCTTGAGCGGAAACCTGCTTCGGTCGGCGGTCGGCAACTTGTCGAGGGCCCGATAATATCTCAGCGCCTCACTGTCCCACAGGCGGTAGACGAAGCCGGCCGTGTGGGTGAGGAGGTCACGGAGCGAAATCGGCCGCTTGGCCGGCCGCAACAGTGGCTTGCCGGCCTGATCGAAGCCATCGAGGACTTGCGGCGCGGCGATCGCCGGATCGATATCAGGCACCGGCGCCTCGAGCGAGAGCTTGCCTTGTTCGACCAGGCGCAGCGCCGCCACCGACGTGATCAGCTTCACCATCGAAGCGACACGAAAAATCGTGTCGCGGGTCATCACCGGTCCCTCGTGAATGCGCCGGCTGCCAAAAGCCCCTTCGTAGACGACGCCGGTTTCGGTGGCGGCCATAGCCACTACGCCGGGCACATCCTCAGCGCCGACCGCGGCCCTCAGCAGGACGTCGACTTGCGGAAGTGTTCCAAGAGCCTTGTCCGGCGGCTCCGCCGCCAACGCAGCCGCGGCACGGCTCAAAGCGAGCGCGCTTGATGTGGCGAACGTTCCCGTCGTCTTCAGGAAAAGGCGGCGGGTCGGCTTATGGCGCATGTCGGTGATCTTAACCACCTTCGACCTTCTTTGCGTTTATGCCGCTGCGCGCTGTTCGGCTGCAGGAGTCGGGCATGGCCAATTGTGCCAGAGCTATAACACCTACGCGCAATGACCGCGTTCAACCTTTGAAGGTTGGCTGGCGCGGGTGCACATGGTCCTTGAAATCCGGAAAATCCTTCCACGCCGGTTCAGGCGCATCGCAGCCGGGCCGAGGGGAATAGATCGAATGTTCGGTCACCTGCATGGTCGGGATGTAACGTGGACAATTTGGAAAAATTGCCCGCGCAGCGACACGCACGATAAGTTGCGCGCCGATCGTGTCCCGCAAGAGTAGATCACTATCGCTCACGGTGGCCTCGCCGTTCACGCGCAGCCGCTGCGGTTTGCCGTGCATGGCAATAAACAGAAGACCCACCTTGGGATTGACAAGAATATTGCCGAGACTCTTGAACATACCATTCCCGTCATAGTCGGGGAAGGCGAGCTCGGACGGTCCGGTAACCCGCACAAAGCCCGGCAAGCCGCCTTTGTACGAACAATCCGGCCGCCCGGAGGCATCCGCGGTAGCGAGGAAGAAATAGGGGATGCTCTCGATGAACGTCATGTCGGCAGGCGTAAATGTGGTTCTCGTCAGCTTTTCTTCAAGTCGATCGGAAATTCTGCGACTTTGGAATTTATCCTGTAGTTCCCGATTTCCCTCATGAAACATGATGCTATCGGTCATTGTCGCGTTTCCTTCGTTCAGTAGCACAGCATCCCAACGCCGAGCGAGCAGCGCTAGTGCCGATGCTTGAACTCGATCCCAGCATTTCTGGTTCGCGCCGGGCAAGATTGTAGCCGGCCATTGTAGACGGCAAATATTTACTCACGCCGCCTATCGTCCTCGATCATGGGACATCATGCTTTCGAGTCGCGGGACGCCCGCCAAGTAGGACGATAAGCAAAAATGTGGTCATTTTTTTGGACGGCGGCAGCCAGGCTGGCGGCTTCCAATTCGCTTTATCCTTGACAATTCCGGCCGAGCGACCGGTGAATGCCGGCAACAAGCGAAATTTGGAGGATACGTGCCGACGATCGCGAAGCTCGAGATTGTTCCGTTAATATACCGCGTGCCCGAGGGGCGCGCGTACGGAATGGCACGTGGCTTGACGTCAATCCGACAGGCGAGCTTGTTGAAGTTGACGACGGACGAGGGCGTTGAGGGCGTCGGGGAGGCTTGGGGACCGCCCACCGTTACCAAGGCTTATCTTGACTTGATCGTATCCTTTTTCATCGGCCGCGACGTTTACGGCTTCGAGCACGCCGTGAGCGCGATCCTCTCCGCGTACTATCATTCCGGCATTCAGAATCAGATGACGAGTTGCTTGAGCGGGATCGACATGGCGTGCCTCGATGCGATCGGAAAGATGCTGGGTCTGCCGGTGGTCAAGTTGCTTGGGGGCGCCGCACGAGACCCCCTACCGATCTACGCTTCCGGGGGATACTTCACCGCGACGCCCGAGAAAGACTTTCCGGCGCAACTGGAACGACTGCGCGTTTCCGGCATCAAGCGAGCGAAGATCAAGATCGGCGCTGGTCCGCAGTCTGACCGTGAACGCGCGTCGGTCGCCCGCAAGGTGCTCGGCGATGATATCGGCATCCTGGTCGATGCGAACGGCAACTATACGGTGGACGAGGCGCTCGACAGCATGCGGCGCATCGCCGACTACGGTATCGAATGGTACGAGGAACCGCTTCCGCCGCTCGACTTCGACGGATATGCCGTCTTGCGCGCGCGGGCGCCGATCCCGATCGCGACTGGGGAGGCGCTCTACACGGCGTGGGATTTCAAGCGATTGCTTGATCTGCGCGCCGTCGACATCGTGCAGCCCGACCTGTCGCTGTGCGGGGGCCTCCGGGCCGGGCGTGAGATCGCCCTGCTGGCTCGGCTTCATCACGTGCGCCTGTCGCCGCATGTTTGGGGGAGTGGAGTCGGATTGGCTGCGGCCTGCCATTTCGTCGCATCGCTGCCCGACTATCCGCACAGTCGGAATATCGTGCAGCCGCCGCTGATCGAGTATGACGTTGGCGACAACGCCCTTCGCGACGGGATCTTCAAGGAGCCGATCATTGTTGAAAATGGAGCCTGCGTGCTGCCCGACCGTCCTGGCCTCGGCGTCGAGCTCGATCCGCTCGCGGTCCGTCGTTTCAGCGAGCACTAGGAACCGCTCGACCTCCGGGCATCAGAGATTCCGTTTGCAGCCATCGCAGCCCCTGTGTGGTATACTTGCTCCCGACAACACACCATCGCGGCCACGATGGAGCAGACGACCATGCACTCACGATCGGGGACCAGGCCAGGCCTTTCGCGTCGATCCGTTCTTCGTGCGGCCGCCGTCGGCTCCGTCTCTGCCATTGCCGCACCTCATGTTCGCGGTGGCCGCGCCGCCGGGATATTGACGCTTGGCGTGTGGGATCATTGGGTGCCCGGAGCCAACAACGCGCTGACGGCGCTTTGCAGCGAATGGGGCGCGAAGAACAGCGTCGAGGTGAGAATCGATTACATCACCGGGCAGGGCGAGAAGGACAAGCTCACCGCCGCCGCCGAGGCGCAAGCCGGCGCCGGTCACGACATCATGTCGCACCGCGATTGGAATATCCGCATCCACGCCGACGCGCTCGAACCGCTCGACGACGTCGTCGGCGAACTCATCAAGCAATACGGTCCGGCCAGTCAGGTCGCCGAATACCTCGGCAAGATCAAGGGCGCTTGGCGCGGAATACCCGCCACGCGGGGAAGCCAAGTGAAACCCTGCTGCTCGCGTTTCGACCTTTACAAGGAACACGCCGGCATCGACCTGCGCGACATGTTTCCCGCCGACGAGTCAAAATGGGACAAAGCCAAGATCGATACCTGGACTTGGGACCGGTATCTCACCGCCGCCGAAAGACTCTTCAAGGCCGGCTACCCGGTTGGCTTGCCGATGGGCCAGACCAGCGACGCCGTCGACTGGGTTGGCGCGCTGTTCAACGCCTACGGCGTCGTCATGGTCGACGCCAAGGACAACATCAGGATCAATTCCGATGAGACGCGCGCGGCTCTGGAATACCTCAAGAAGCTCCTGGCGGTAAATCCGCCGGAGGTTTACGCCTGGGATGATGCCGGCAATAACCGCTGGCTCATTTCCGGCAAGGGTTCCGGCATCATGAATCCGCCGAGCGCCTGGGCGGTGGCCAAGCGCGACAACCCCAAAGTGGCGGAGAACTGCTGGACGCACCCGATGCCGAAAGGACCGAAGGGCCGGTTTGTCGCCCAGCTTCCGTTCTTCTACGGCTTGTGGCGTTTCTCGAAGAACAAGCAGGCGGCAAAGGACCTCTTGCTCTATCTCTCACAGAAGCCGGCGGTCACCAAGGTGGTCGAGGCGTCGTTCGGCTACGACCTGCCCGCCTTCAAGACCATGTACGACCTCGACATCTGGAACACGGTGGGCCCGCCGCTCGGCACGGTCTACGGCTACCCGCCGCGCGGCGACGAGGAGACCTCGATCGCCGGGGCGCCGGCGCGCACGGAAGTCGCCGCCCAAATCTACAACCAGGCGATCAATACCGTAATGGTATCCAAATTCACGCAGGGCGGCGAGAAGATCAACGACGTGATCAGGTGGGCCGAGAACGAACTTGAAGCAACGCTGCGCGCGTGAATGGAGTCGCCGGCGGCACGCTGCGAAGGCGCTTCACGTCCAGGAATGCCGCGCGATAAATCCAAGAACGGCGCCGTTGAATTCTTCGGTATTTGTTTCCGACGCGCAGTGTCCGCCGCGGGCAAGCTCGACCAGTTCGGCGCCAGGAATCAGAGCTGCGAGCTCCCGACTGAAATAGGGCGGGGTGAGGATATCGTCTTTGGCGCAGATCATCAGCGTAGGTATCTTCAGCTTCGGCAGATCAGCGGTACGATCGAATTCGAGAATAGCGTCGATTCGGCTGGCGACAATCTCGGCGGGCGGAAACGCCGCAACGGTGACTTTCTCACGGTCTTCAAGCAATCCGATGTTCTGGTTGATCCACCAGCTTGGATAGAGAAAGATCGTGGCCGAGCGAACGTAGGCCGCAGGACCAACAGCTGTAAGCAGCGCGCGCCGTGCTTCGAACATGCGGCGGAAGTACCGGTCGGCCTTGGTCCAGCTTGCGGAGATCACCAGGCTGAGCAGACGGTCGGGATGCGTTGCCGCAAGCGTCTGCCCAATGGCGCCGCCGGTCGAGTGGCCGACGAGATGAGCCTGTTCGACCTTGAGGTGATCCATGACCGCGAGCAGGTCGGCGGTCATCTGGTCGACAGAATACCGGATGCGCGACCGGCTGCTTTTGCCCATCCCCCGGTGATCATGGACTATGACCTGGTGGCGTTTTGCGAAAGCCGGAAGATTCGGGTTCCAGTAACTGCCGGTGCCGCCGAGGCCGGAGACCAGCAAGACGGGGGGCCCCGTACCGTGCACGTCGTAATAAATCTCGCCGTCGCCGGATGTGATTGTAGGCATGAGCCGAACTCGACAAGCTTTCACGTGGCGTGATCTAGGCGCGCAGCGTTCCTTCCAGCTCGTTCTCGGCCCACTTGATCACATCGTCGAGCTTCTCGCCGCCCTGTGTGAACTTGGACACCATCACCGTATTGATCGCCTGGTTGTAGATTTGCGCGCCAACTTCCGAGCGCGCCGGTGCCCCGGCGATCGAGGTTTGTTCGTCGCCGCGCGGTGGGTAGTTGTAGACCGTGCCGAGCGGCGGCGCGACGGTCTTCCAGGTGTCGAAGTCGTACATGGTGTTGAAGGCGGGGAGGTCATACCCAAACGACGCTTGGACAAGTCTCGCCACCGATGCTTTTTGCGAGAGATGGAGCAGCAGCTCCTTCGCCGCCGGCTTGTTCTTCGAGAAACTCCACAAGCCGTAAAATGTCGGGAGCTGCCCAACGAAGCGGCCCTTCGGTCCTTTCGGCATCGGGTGCGTCCAGCAGTTCTCCGCGACCTTCGGGTTGTCGCGCTTGGCCACCGCCCAGGCGCTCGGCGGGTTCATGATGCCCGATCCCTTGCCGGAAATGAGCCAGCGGTTGTTGCCGGCATCATCCCAGGCGTAAACCTCCGGCGGATTCACCGCCATGAGCCTCTTGAGGTATTCCAGCGCTTCGCGCGTCTGGTCAGAGTTGATCCTGATGTTGTCCTTCGCATCGACCATGACCACACCGTAGGAGTTGAGCAGCGCGCCGACCCAGTCGACAGAGTCGGCGGTCTGCCCCATCGGCAAGCCAACCGGATAGCCGGCCTTGAAGAGCTTTTCGGCGCAAGCGAGATACGTATCCCAGGTCCAGGTGGCGATCTTGGCCTGGTCGTGTTTCGCTTCATCGGCGGGGAATATGTCACGCAGGTCTATCCCGGCGTGCTCCTTGTAGAGATCGAGACGCGAGCAGCACGGCTTCACCTGGCTTAGCCTCGTAGCCGGTACCGCTCGCCACGTACCCTTGATCTTGCCCAGATATTCAAAGACCGGACTGATCGGGCCGTTCTGCCTGATAAGTTCCGCGGCAACATCGTCGAGCGGCGCGAGCGCCTCGGCATGAATGCGAATCATCCAATCACGGTGGGACATGATGTCGTGGCCGGTGCCCGCTTGCGCCTCCGCGGCCGCTGTCAGCTTGTCCTTGTCGCCCTGCGAAGTGATGTAGTCGATCTTCACCTCGACGCTGTTACTGGCGCCCCACTCGTGGCAAAGCGCCGTAAGCGCGTTGTTGGCATCGGGCACCCAGTGGTCCACGGCGCCGAGGCTCAATGTTCCGGCGGCGTAGCTGTGTCTGACAAAGGGCGCCGCCATCGCGGCGGCCGAGCCGACCGCCGCCGATATCAGGACACTGCGGCGAGTGGGGCGTGGACGGGTGCAGGCCGAAGGGCTCATGGCGTCACTCCATGTTCACCTTGTCTTCGTCCGGTCTTGCGCGGCGCAGCATACGCCCAAGGCAGTAAAACGGCCAGGACCACGCTTTTGCGCGGCTTGTGCATAGAGCCTCATCAGCTGGGCCTGATAGTCCGGCCACGTAACCAGCGGGGATTGGTCATGCAAGCGGACGGAACGGCCAAACAGTTTTGAGACAATGCGCCTCACCAGAGGTAATAATTCGACACCAATGCGATCGCGATCAGTATGGCGATCAGCGCAATCACGAAATGATGCGTCCGCATGCCGAGAAACGACGAGCCTTGGCGGTTCATTGTGTAAGTCCCTCGAACTTGAGCTTGTTGGCGTCGGCAGAGATCGGTGCCGTTCATCTTGGACCAGGCGGGGCCCAGCCGCAGCCAGTCAGACGACCGATTGATTTCGACTGTTGCCTGTTAGCAACAGCTTTACGCCAGTGAAGGCGATACGATCGGGTGTACCGTAAACTGTGGGCTTCCGATGAAGCGGGTATTGGTCGCGTTGCTGTTGTCGATCGTTGCGGCAGGCCAGGCCTTCGCAGCTGACCTTCCGCTCCCGGCAAGGCTTCCAAGCACAAGCTATTTCCCCGCCCCGTACAATTGGGGCGGGGGCTATTTCGGCCTAAACGGCGGTTATGCCGTCGGCAGCAGCGATTGGACCCTCGGCGCCCTCTCGACCGGCAACTTCAAGACGAATGGCTTCCTTTTCGGCGGAACGTTGGGCGCAAATTTCCAGTATAGCCGCGTTGTGGTGGGGTTAGAGGCGGACCTGGATTGGTCTGGTCTAACTGGCAGCAGTTCTGTCGGTCTTTGCGCGCCCGCTGTTACTGGGTTTGCGTGCAAAACAAAGAGTGATTGGCTGAGCACAGCCCGCTTTCGCGGGGGTTACGCGTTCGACCGCGTCCTGCTCTTTGCTACGGGCGGCTTGGCGCTCGCCAATGTGGAACTGGTTATAACGAATCCAGCAGCGACCGACAGCAAAGTGGAGGCCGGCTGGACTGTCGGGGCGGGAATTGAGTATGCCTTCGCCGATATGTGGACAGCCAAGATCGAGTATCTTTTCGCCGATTTCGGCAAAATGCATTGCCAGGCAACCGCTATAGTGGTCTGCGGCGGTTCGGTCACGTTGACTGAGAATGTCGTCCGCGGCGGTATCAATTTCAAATTTAATTGGTGAATGCCTGCCGTCTGGGATTCATGAATTTATTGGTACGGGTGTACTCCGGAGCGATCATCGACTATGCCGAGCGCCCATCGGGGTGCTCGGGTTGATAGTCGGGAAGTTCGATCGCGGCATCCGCTGAACATCCGCGTGCGATGCAGGTGTCGCTGCGCGCCGCTTCCGGTCGGCCGTACTGAGAAGGCGGGGCTTCATTGGCTGCCGTTTTCCAGTGCTCCAAGACCGATCTGCGGGAAGCAGCAGTGCAAGAATCCCAGATTTCGTTGGTGCCGGGTGAGAGGATTGAACTCCCGACCAACGGTTTACAAAACCGCTGCTCTACCGCTGAGCTAACCCGGC
>CAWHZA010000022.1:0-216622 GCA_963833665.1 uncultured Alphaproteobacteria bacterium
CGTTCGTGCTACCTATGTGCACTCAGTGCCAGAGTGCTATTAGGCCCCCCTTTATAGGACATGATAATAAAAACATTCTCCCGACCATCACGCTGAAACTCTCCCGCAGGGGAGAGGGCCAGCCCTCAAGACATCACATCCGGTCGGCGGGCACCGCCATCTTCTTCTCCGCGGCGACGACCGCCCGCGCTGCTTCCCGCAGCTTCGGCAAAATGTCCTCGATGCGGTCGGCAACGAGCAGATTGACGCCTTGCGCCGGGGACGGGACCAGCGCGAGCGCGCGCATGTGCGCGATAAGGCCGAGCAGCGGGTCCCAGAAGCCGTTGATGTTGGCGACCAGGATCGGTTTCTTGTGGCGCCCGAGCTGCGCCCAGGTCATCTGCTCGACGAGTTCCTCGAGCGTGCCGAGGCCGCCGGGCAGTGCGACGAAAGCATCGGCGCGCTCGAACATCGTGCGCTTGCGCTCGTGCATGTCGTGGGTGACGATCAGCTCTTGGGCGAGCCGCCGCGGCCGTTCGGCCGCGGTCAGAAACTCCGGGATGATCCCGGTCACTTCACCGCCATGCTCGATCACGGAGGCGGCAAGCGCTCCCATCAGGCCGATGGAACCGCCGCCATAGATCAGGCGAAGGCCATTTTCGCCGAGGATTTTGCCGAAGTCGTGCGCCGCCTTGACAAAGGCCGCGTCAGTCCCTGGGTTCGATCCGCAGTAGACGCACAGCGCATTGATTTTGCTCATAGAGTGACACTCATGAAAGGGTAGATGTGGCGGCAATTCGCCCGCAGCGCAAGCTGTTTGCGCGGCGTGCGGGCGGCCAGGCGCGCGTGCAGGAACAATGGAAAGCCCCTATATGACAATCACATGGCATCGCAAACACGCGGCGGCCCTTGGCGGCCCTTCCGGGCCGTAATTTCTTCATGATCGACTTTCAGCGACCGACCGAGCACCTCAAGCGGGACGTCAGCGGCCAAGGCGGGGCGCTGTTCGCGACGCTGCTGCACCTGTGGCCCTATATCTGGCCGGCCGACCGCCGCGACCTCAAGAACCGGGTCGTGTTCGCCAGCGCGCTCATCTTCGCCGCCAAGTTCGCGACCATCGCCGTGCCGTTCACCTTCAAGTGGGCGACCGACGCACTCGCTGGCCGCGGTACCGCGCCGGTCGCCCCCGACAACTGGCTCGCGTGGACGCTGGCGAGCCCGGTGCTGCTGACGCTCGCCTACGGCGGCACGCGCATCCTCATGGGGGTGCTGACGCAATGGCGCGACGGCATCTTCGCCAAGGTGGCGATGCACGCGGTGCGGCGGCTCGCGATGCTGACCTTCGAGCACATGCACCTGCTGTCGCTGCGGTTCCATCTCGAGCGCAAGACCGGCGGCCTTACCCGCGTCCTCGAACGCGGGCGCAACGGCATCGAGACCATCGTGCGCATGGTGCTGCTGCAATTGGCGCCGACCGTCGTCGAGGTGGTCCTGATCGTCTGGGTGCTGCTGTTCCACTTCGACTGGCGCTACGTGATGGTGATCGTCTGCACGGTCGCGCTCTATGTCGGCTTCACGTTCTACGCGACCGAGTGGCGTATCGGCATCCGCCGCAAGATGAACGAGAGCGACACCGACGCCAACGCCAAGGCGATCGATTCGCTGCTCAACTATGAAACCGTCAAATATTTCTCCGCCGAGGACCGCGAGGCCAAACGCTACGATCGCTCGATGGCACGCTACGAGGACGCGAGCGTCAAGGCCTACACGTCCCTCGCCGTGCTCAATGCCGGCCAGGCGATCATCTTTGCCTTTGGGCTCGCGGGGGCAATGGTGCTCTGCGCCACTGGCGTCGAGCGCGGCACCAACACGGTCGGCGATTTCGTCATGATCAACGCCATGATGATCCAACTCTATCAGCCGCTGAATTTCATGGGGCTGCTCTACCGCGAGATCAAGCAGGCGGTGATCGATATCGAGATCATGTTTGCGATCCTGGAGCGCAAGCCCGAGATCGAGGATGCCGAAGACGCCGGTGCGCTCAAGGTGCGCGCCGGCACCATCCGCTTCGAGAACGTGTCGTTCGCCTATGAGCCGGCGCGGCCGATCCTCAAAGGCCTGAACTTCGAGGTTCCGGCCGGCCACACCGTCGCCATTGTCGGGCCTTCGGGCGCCGGCAAGTCGACGCTCTCGCGGCTGATCTTCCGCTTCTACGACGTGACCGGCGGCCGCATTCTTATCGACGGCGTCGACGTCCGCGAGGTCACGCAGGCATCGCTGCGCGCCGCGATCGGCATGGTGCCGCAGGATACGGTGCTGTTCAACGACACCATCCGCTACAACATCCGCTACGGCCGCTGGGATGCGAGCGACGCCGAGGTCGAGGAGGCGGCGCGGCTGGCGCAGATCGACGGCTTCATCCGGCTTTCGCCCAAAGGCTACGAGACGGAGGTCGGCGAACGCGGGCTGAAGCTCTCCGGCGGCGAGAAGCAGCGCGTCGCCATCGCCCGCACCATCCTCAAGGCGCCGCCGATCCTCCTGCTCGACGAGGCGACCTCCGCGCTCGACAGCCACACCGAGAAGGACATCCAGGACGCGCTCGACCGCGTGGCGAAGAACCGCACCACGCTGGTCATCGCCCACCGGCTCTCGACGATCGTTGGCGCCGACGAGATTCTCGTGCTCGACCAGGGGATGATCGTCGAGCGCGGCACCCATCATCAGCTGCTGTTGCAGGGCGGTCTCTATGCCAGCATGTGGAACCGTCAGCGCGAGGCACAGATGGCGCGCGATATTCTCGCCGAGGTCGAAGCGGAGAAGGTCGCCCCCAATCGCAACCCGCCCGAAGTGGAGGAGCTTCTTCCTGCCGCGGCGGATGCCGCCGAATGACGCCGTAGCGACGCGCAATGTCCGTCATCAATTCCATCCGCTCGCAGCTCGCGCCGATCCATCCGCAGGGGTATCCCTTCGTCGGCAGCTTCGCGCTCGCGAGCATTATTTTGTTTTGGCTGTGGCCGCCGTTCGGCTGGCTCGGCACGGTCGTCACGCTCTGGTGCGCCTATTTCTTCCGCGATCCGCCACGGGTAACGCCGGCGCGCGAGGGCGTCGTGGTGGCGCCGGCGGACGGCCGCATCAGCCGCATCGCCAACGCCCCGCCGCCGAAGGAACTTGAACTCGGCGACCGGCCGCTGATCCGCATCTCCATTTTCATGAGCGTGTTCGACTGCCACGTGAACCGCAGCCCGGTCGGCGGGCGCATCGAACGCATGGTCTACCACTCTGGCGCCTTCCTCAACGCCGACCTCGACAAGGCCAGTGAGGCGAACGAGCGCAACTCCTTCGTCATTGTGACCGCGACCGGCGTGCGCTTCGCCGTCGTCCAGATCGCCGGCCTCGTGGCGCGCCGCATCGTGCCGTTCGTACGGGAGGGTGCGGCGATCGGCGCCGGGCAACGCATCGGCATGATTCGCTTCGGCTCGCGCGTCGACGTTTACCTGCCGGACGGGGCGCAGCCGCTGGTCCACGAGGGACAGACCGCCATTGCCGGCGAAACGGTGCTCGCAGAGTTCAAAGCAGCAGAGGCGGGCCGCGCGTTTCGTGCGAGCTGAGCAAAGCAAAGCAAAGCAAAGCAAAGCAAAGCAAAGCAAAGTTAACGCCGCGAAAGCGTGGCGCGTGGCGCGCGTAGCCGGAAGGGGCTATATTCTCGATCATGGCCATGCACCAGCCGCGGTTTGACCGGCCCCGACTGCCGAAGCTGAAGCGGCGGCGCTTCCGGCGCATTCCGGTGCGCACGCTGGCGCCCAACGTCGTCACGCTGCTCGCGCTGTGTGCGGGGCTGACCGCGATCCGCATGGCGTTCGAGAATCACTACGTGCTGGCCCTCGGCGCAATCGTATTCGCCGCGATCCTCGACGGCATTGATGGGCGCTTAGCGCGGTTCCTCAAGGGGACCTCGCGCTTTGGCGCCGAACTCGACAGCCTCGCCGACTTCGTCAACTTCGGCGTTGCCCCGGCGCTGATCCTTTATTTCTGGGGCCTGCACGACCTCAAATCTGCCGGCTGGATCGCCGCCATGGTGTTCGCCATCTGCGCCGGGTTGCGGCTCGCGCGCTTCAACGTAATGAGCGACGATCCGGACCGGCCCGCCTGGGCCAGCAACTTCTTCGTCGGCGTGCCGGCGCCGGCGGGCGCCATCACGGTGCTGCTGCCGATCTATGCCGCTTTCCTCGGCCTTCCACGCTCGAATTTCCTGACCTGGCTCACTCTCGGCTACACGCTCGCCGTGGCTTGTCTGATGGCTTCGCGGCTGCCGGTCTTCTCCGGCAAGCGCATCGGGAATCGCGTGCCGCCGGACATGGTCGGCCCGCTGGTCATCGTGATGGTGCTGTTCGTCGCGCTGCTCATCGCCTATCCGTGGGTGATCCTCACCGCCGGGACGCTCGCCTACCTCGCGAGCTTGCCGTTCGGGTGGCTGTCGTACCGCGCCTACGAGCGACGCTCGCGCGAGGGCAAGGCGGAAGCGGCGCCGGCTGGCACCGGCAACGCGCCGGTCGCCGCGAGCGTCGTGCCGTCCCAGTCTGAGAACGAAGACCGTCCGTCGCGCCTCAATTGAGCCGTATCGCCGGCCTTCGATTGGCGGCGAGGGATGAGTATGCGCGTTGCCCGCCGCAGCTTCCTGGCCTCGATCATCGGTTGCGCAGCGGCGGCTCCAGCGCTGCTGCCGCGCCGAGTGCAGGCGGACGCGCCGCAGCTCACGCTCAAAATGCATCACTCGTTCTCTTCGGTATCGGGCGTGCACGACCGGTTTCTCGTGCCCTGGGCACGCAAGGTCGAGGCGGATTCCGGTGGCCATATCCGCATCGACATTTATCCTTTGATGCAGCTTGGCGGCGCCCCCGCGCAGCTTTTCGACCAGGCGCGCGACGGCTTGGCCGATATCGTGTGGACAGTGCCGAGCCACACGCCCGGCCGCTTTCCCAAAATCGAAGCGTTCGAACTGCCGTTCGTGCCGGCAAGCCGAGCGCTGGTCAGTTCGAAGGCGATCGAGGACTACGCCGCCGCAAACCTGGCGGACGAGTTTCGCGAAGTCCGTCCGTTGTGCTTCTCCTGCCGCGATCGCGCCGTCGTGCACGCGACCCGCACCTTGCAGGGTTTCGAGGAGCTCAGGGGCCTCAAGCTCCATGTGCCAAACCGCCTTGCCGACGAGGCGGTGCGCGCGCTCGGTGGGCAGGCCGTCGCCATGCCGATCTCCCAGGTGCTCCTGGCGCTCTCGGGGCGCGTGATCAACGGCTGCCTCGACCCCTGGGACGCAGCGCCGGGGCTGAAGCTTTATGACGTGCTCAAGGCGCATACCGATTTTGCCGATGCCGCGCTGAGCACGACGGCGTTCGTGCTGGCCATGAACCGGGGGGCCTACGACCGTCTGCCGCGCCCGCTGAAGTCGGTGATCGACGCCAATTCGGGTCAACCGGCGGCGGGCATGGCCGGCGCCATGTGGGACGTTGAAGCCGCCGGAGCCGTGGCCCTGGCGCGCGAGCGCGGCGACGCGGTCACGGTGCTCCCGCCCAAGGAAGTTTTGCGCTGGCGCAGAGCCACCGAGCCGGTGATCGCGGCGTGGGTGAAGCAGATGAAAGAGCGCCGGATCGACGGCGACAAGCTCCTCGCCGATATTCGCGAGCTGTTGGAAAAGTATGCGGGCGAACCGGAGCCGCAGCCGCAGCCGCCACCGCGGCCGTCGCCGCAGCCGGCACCCGAGCAAAAGGTCGTTGCGCAACCGCAGCCGCGCCCGGAAGCCAAGGTCGAGCCGCCAAAAGCCGCAGCCCCGGCCCCCGCCCCAGCCGCTACGCCGGCCGCCAAACCTCCGCCGGCGGCCGCGTCGCGGCCGAAGGAGCTCGATATTCCGCTGTAGCGATCACGTGGCAACTGGATACCGCCAAGCGGCGCGACCTTGCGGTCGCGCACCCTACTCACCCCCTTGAGCGACGCAACAAGGATCATTTCGGCAGCGGATAGCCGGGCATCAGCTCGTAGGGATGCGTCCAACCGGGCAGCGCCTTGATGCGGCCGAGCCAGGCGGCGATGTTCTTGTAGTTCGCCGCAACGTCGAAGCCGAATTCCTCCGGCGGGTAGTAGAGGTAGCCGACGAGCGACAGGTCGGCGATGGTCGGCTCCGAGCCGACGACGTAGGCGCGACCGGCGAGGCGCTTGTCGAGTATGCCGAGCACGTTGTCGATGCGGCCCTTGAAGAATTCCAGTACCGCCGGATGGCCCGGCGGCTTCGCCAGCGTGCGCAGGAAGCGGTACGGACCGAGATAGCCGCTGACCTTCTGATTGTCGAAGATGATCCAACGCAGTGCTTCAAGGCGGTCGTCCTCGCCGCGCGGCTGGAATTTTCCGGAGCGCTCGGCGAGATAGGTCAGGATCACGCCGGACTGGGTCAGCTTCTTCGCGCCATGAACGAGCACGGGAGCTTCGCCCATCTCGTTGACGTCGGTGCGGTAGCCGGCGGTGCGCTGAACGCCGCTGGCGAAGAAGTCGACGAACACCGGCTGCCAGTCGGCGCCGATCAGCTTGAGCATCAGCGCCGCGCGATACGAGTTGCCCGATTGCGCAAAGCAGTAGAGCTGATATTCGGCCATTCTTATCCCCTCAAGGACTCAAGGCCGCTAGCGCGACAGCGAGAGCGCGGCGCCGTTCGGTTCACGACCTTCGAAGCGGCCGCCGGCGAACGAAAGCTGCGCCAGCGGTTCGCCCTTGTGATTGCGTATGATCAGGGCGTCATGCTCGAAAGTCCACTTGCGGCTGGTGAAAAAACTTCCCGGACAGCCGCCCTCGGGCGCGATCGTGCCTTGCAGGGCGCCTGGCGAGTTGCCGAGATTCATGAAACAGGCGCCGCTGCCTGCCGCGCTGAGCTTCCAGCGGCCGGCGAGGTCGACCGGAGGCGGGGACGGCGCAGGTGGGGGCGGCGCGCTGGCCTGGGGCTCGGGCCGGGCGGCGACGCGGTCGTTGCCGGCGCATCCGGTTAGCGCACCGGCCACGAGCAATGCGGCCGCGACCTTTGCCGCGTGGGCCCCCGCAAAGCGCATTCCCTTGAAGCCGCTCATCCGTAGCCCAGGAAACCTCAAAAGCCGCCGCAAAAGAAGCCCCCAATCCCGCTTTTCCGATAGGCAGGGCGCCCCACTTGCGCCAATATTCCTAACCGAAATCAACCCTATTGTGGGTACCTGTGTCGAGGGAGGCACGCCATGACAAACGTCTCGCCGAACGCCATTGCCGGAACGTGGGCACGATCGGCGGTCGCCGTTCTCTTCGGGGTCGGCCTCGTGTTTTCGGTGGCCGCGGCGCGCGCCGAGAACAGCGGCAGCGGCGGAGCCTCGCCCGTCGAGGAGTTCTCCCAGCAGCTCGAGGCCTTCCAGAAGAGTGTCCCGGATCTCAACAAATCGATCCAGGACAGCGCCGGCACCATCGACAGCATGAACGACGTCGAGAAGGCGCGCGCCGAGATCGACAAATTGCGCGAGACGGTCTCGGCGCTGCTCGGCGCCGTGTCCGACAACGGTCCGGTCTCGCAGCTCGGGGCAAAGGCGCTCAATCACGTCCACGACAAGCTCAAGGCGCTGGCGCAGGAAACGCGCTTCAAGCAGGAAGAGCGGCAATTCCTCATCGACCAGTGGCGCCGGCTCCAGGACCAGACCGAGAGCGCGACCAAGGAGCTCGACGACGCCCGCGCGCAATTCGCCGGGCTGTTGCAGACTCTGCAGCAGAACGAGGATTTCATCGGCGAGCTCATCGAGATCAGGCAGGCGGAGAAGGCGCTGGAAGTGATCCGCAGCCTCACGCGCGACATCCGCGATGCTTCCAATCAGCTCAACAAGCTGATCGGCGGCATCAAGCCGCCCGGAGCGTGAGAGCGAAACGCGGGAGCGCGACCGTGCGCCGGGGTTTTGGTCTTACGATCAGCGCCCTGATCGTCGGCGCGGCCATCGCCGCCTGCCGGCCGACCGGCGACGTCGGCTACGTCGAGATCAAGACGGTCCCGGTCGCGCCGGTCACGCAGATGGCGCTCTATCTCGACTCCGCCAAGCTTGCGCCAATCAAGCGCGGCAGCACTATCCTGCGCCAGCACGTCGGCACGCGGAAACTCCAGGCCGACTGGATCGCCGGATCGCTCGCGCCGCTTTGCGACATCGAGGTGAAGAGGAACCGCATTACCACCGTCACCGTGTCCGTATTGGAACGCCCGCCGCGCTGCCAATGCCGTTTCAACGGCAGCAACGGAGCGGCGGACCATTCCTGCGTGAGCTGAGCGGCGGTTTGCGGGCCCGCGAGCGACCGGCCGTGAATGGGCCTCCTGGCTCGCCGCGCTGCCGCCTTGAAACGACCAGCAAACGCCAGTCACTTCATCGTCGGAATGACGAACTCGGCGCCTTCCTTGACACCCGAGGGCCAGCGCGCTGTCACCGTCTTGGTCTTGGTATAGAAGCGCACCGCGTCGGGGCCGTGCTGGTTGAGGTCGCCGAAGCCGGAGCGCTTCCAGCCGCCGAAGGTGTAGTAGGCGAGCGGCACCGGGATAGCGAAATTCACGCCGACCATGCCGACCTCGACGCGGCTGACAAAATCACGTGCGGCGTCGCCGTCGCGGGTGAAGATGGCGACGCCGTTGCCGTATTCGTGCTCCGACGGCAGCCGCACCGCCTCTTCGTAGTCCTTGGCGCGCACCACCGAGAGCACCGGCCCGAAAATCTCTTCCTTGTAAATGCGCATGTCGGGCGTCACGTGGTCGAACAGGCAGCCGCCCATGAAGTTGCCCTTCTCGTAGCCCTGCAGCTTGAAGCCGCGGCCATCGACGACGAGCTTCGCGCCTTCCTTGATGCCGAGGTCGACGTAGCTCTTAACTTTTTCCAGATGCGCCCGCGTGATCATCGGCCCGTAATCGGCCTGCGCGTCGGTCGACGGGCCGATCTTGAGGCTTTCGACCCGCGGCACGAGCTTTTCCAGAAGGATGTCTGCCGTCTTGTGCCCGACCGGCACCGCGACGGAAACTGCCATGCAACGCTCGCCGGCCGAGCCGTAGCCGGCGCCCATCAGCGCGTCGACCGCCTGGTCCATGTCGGCGTCCGGCATGACGATCATGTGGTTCTTGGCGCCGCCGAAGCACTGCGCGCGCTTGTTGTTGGCGCAGGCGGTCGTATAGACGAATTCGGCGATGGCCGAGGAGCCGACGAACCCGATCGCCCTTATCCGCGAGTCGGTAAGCAGCGTATCGACCGCTTCCTTGTCGCCGTTAACGACGTTGAGCACGCCGGCCGGCAGGCCGGCTTCCAGCAGCAGTTCGGCAAGCCGCATCGGCACCGAGGGATCGCGCTCCGAGGGCTTGAGAATGAAGGCGTTGCCACAGGCGAGCGCCGGCGCGAATTTCCACATCGGGATCATGGCCGGAAAGTTGAACGGCGTGATGCCGGCGACGACGCCGAGCGGCTGGCGCATGGAAAACAGGTCGATGCCCGGGCCGGCGCCCTCGGTGAATTCGCCCTTGAGGAGGTGCGGAATGCCGCAAGCGAACTCGACGACTTCGAGGCCGCGCTGCACGTCGCCCTTGGCGTCGGCGAAAGTCTTGCCGTGCTCCGACGAGAGGAGCCTGGCGAGGCTGTCGAATTCCCGTTGCGCCAGTTCGAGAAACTTCATGAGCACGCGTGCGCGCCGCTGCGGATTGACGGTAGCCCAGGCCGGTTGCGCGGCCTCAGCGACGGCGACTGCGTGCTCGACCTCGGAACGCTTGGCGAATGCGACGCGCGCCTGCACCTCACCGGTATTGGGATCAAACACGTCGCCGAAACGTCCCGATGCCCCTTTCACCTCGATGCCGCCGATGAAATGGCCGATCTCGCGCATGGGAGTTTCTCCTTGAAAGCCGAACGGCGTTGGGGCCGCTTCGCATGGCCATTGTGCCGCTTTTTTCCGGAACGGTCACGGGGGCCCCGTCGACCACCGGCAGCGGCAATGTGTCGTCGGCCAGGCCAGAGCGAGATTCCGCGGCAAGGATTTTTTGCTATCCTGCCAAAACCGTCATGGGCGCAACTTGCGAGGCGCCCGCGGCCTTTCTAGCGTTTGGGGGCAAAGATAATGGATATTCGGTATGCACTGCTCCTCATCCGCGAGCGAGCGCACCTCGCGGCGAGGCCGACAGCGAGCAGCGCGGCGCGTTCCCATTGCGCGTTGGCCGCGCTCGTGGTCCTGGTCGCCGGCATGGCCGCACCTTGCGTGCCGGCGCTGGCGGCGGAGCCTCTCGCAGTGCTCCGCGAAGACAATCCGAGCGACCCGAAACAGGGCAAGCGCTACGTCGGCTCGACCACTTGGCGCACCGAAAGCAGCCCGCCGGCTGCCGGTCGCCCCGCGGAAGTAGCACTGCGCGCCGACGTGGAAATTCCCGAGCGGCAGATTGGCATGAAGTGGTCGCTGCGCCGCAATACCGACAAGAGCATGCCGGCCAGTCACATGATCGAGATCATATTCAGACTACCGCCCAACGCTCCGGGCGGCGGCGTCGCCCAGGCGCCAGGCGTGGTTATGAAATCGAAGGAGGACGCGCAAGGCATGCCGCTTTCCGGCGCTGCCGCTACGGTGACGAACGGGTTTTTCATCTTCGCGCTGGCAGCCATCAGCGCTCCGCAGAATTTACAGCTGCTCAAGGAGCGGGAATGGCTCGACGTGCCTTTTGCCTACGCGAACGGCACTCGCGCCGTGATCAGCTTTGAGAAGGGCGAGCCGGGTGGCCGCGCTTTCGCGGAAGCGTTCGCCGCCTGGAGCAAGTGAGCACGCTCATCGGCATGGTGCAGATGTTCGCCAACATGACCGATCCGTCGAAGCTCGGCCCGTTCATGGCCGTCGCCCTGCTTGCACCTTCTACGGCGACCGCGCCAACGTGGTCCGCCAGATTCTCGAAGCGGAGGGCATGCCTTCGGCCAACTTCTACGCCGTTGCCGGCAAGGCCGACACCGATCCGCTGTTCCCTGACGACCCGTTTATTGCCGCCAACCGCCGCGTGACCATCACCTTGATGCGGGAGGCCCCCCGGTCCCGCCGGATCTCAAGCCCTAGGCGGCCGTAGCCGCCCTTGCGCCACGTCGCCGCCGTAGACAATGATTTGGCAGGTCGGACCCGCCGGCATCGCCCACTCGCGATCGCCGGCGTCAATGCGTTTGCTTTACAGAATTCATGACTCACGGGCGCGAAGAGTGTATAGGGCGCGGCCCTGCATCCCCCCGCGATGCAGCAGCAGGAGCAGGCGACATCCTGTTTCGAGTTCCATGACGGACACCGTGCGTGCTGCGCCGACGACCGATACGCCGGCGCAGGCCGGCCCTGAGGCTCGCTCCGGCGCCGGGTTGCTGGGGCTCGCCGTCGGCAGCATCGGCGTCGTCTACGGCGACATCGGCACGAGCCCGCTCTACGCGTTCCGCGAAGCGATAGTCGCCGCTTCCACGCCCGATACCGGCGAGCTTGCTCGCACCACGGTGCTCGGGGTGCTGTCGCTGATTCTGTGGGCGCTGTTCATCGTCGTCACCTTGAAGTACGTCGTGATCCTCCTGCGCGCGGACAACAACGGCGAGGGCGGTACGCTTACCCTCATGGCGCTCGCCACGCGCGCACTTGGCAGGGCGAGCCGGGCCGCCGGCTTCGTCGCGCTGCTCGGCATCATCAGCGCCGCGCTGTTCTACGGCGACGCCGTCATTACGCCGGCGCTGTCGGTTCTTTCCGCGATCGAGGGCATGGACGTCGCCACTCCGGCATTGCACGCTTACGTGGTGCCGATCACCGTGGTGATCCTGATCATGCTCTTTGCCTTCCAGTCGCGGGGTACGGCGAAGGTCGCGGCCCTGTTCGGGCCGATCACGTCGGTCTGGTTCGTGGCGATTGCGATTCCCGGTGTGCTTTGGATCGCACGCGATCCCGGCGTGTTGTGGGCGCTCGATCCGGCCTACGGCTTCGCTTTCGTTACCCACCACGGAATGATCAGCCTCTATACGCTCGGCGCCGTCTTCCTCGCCGTCACCGGCGCCGAGGCGCTTTACGCCGACCTCGGCCATTTCGGTCGGCTGCCGATTCAGATCGCCTGGTCAGGCCTCGTTCTGCCGTCGCTGGCGCTCAACTATCTGGGGCAGGGCGCGCTCGTCTTCGCCCACCCGGAGGCGGTCGCCAGTCCGTTCTTTCTGCTCTACCCTGACTGGGCGCGCATTCCGATGGTGGTGTTGGCGGCGGTCGCGACCGTGATCGCGAGCCAGGCGGTGATCACCGGCGCCTATTCGCTGACCAGCCAGGCGATCCAGCTCGGCTTGTTGCCGCGCCTGGAAATCCGCCACACCTCGGCGCATCAGGCCGGCCAGATCTACATGCCGCGCGTGAACGCGCTGCTGCTGATCGGCGTGCTCCTCCTGGTGGCGCTGTTTCGCTCGTCGAGCGCGCTCGCCTCGGCCTACGGCATCGCCGTCACCGGCACCATGGTCGTCACCGGCATGATGGCATTCGTGGTCGTCTGGCGGATGTGGCGCTGGTCGCTTATCGCCGCTGCGGCGCTGATTGCGCCGTTCCTGTTCATCGACCTGACCTTTCTCGCCGCCAACATGCTCAAGGTCGTCGAAGGCGGCTGGGTGCCGCTGGCGCTCGGCGGCGTGCTGATGCTGGTCATGTACACTTGGCGGCGAGGCAGCCGGCTCCTGTTCGCGAAGACCCGCCGCCTGGAAACGCCGCTCGACGACCTGGTGCGCATCCTGGAGAAGAAGCCGCCGGCGCGGGTGCCGGGGACGGCGGTGTTCCTCACCGGCGATCCCTTTAGCGCACCGACGGCGCTGCTGCACAGCCTCAAGCACTACAAGGTGCTGCACGAGAAGAACGTCATCGTCAGCGTCGAGACCACGCACACGCCGCGCGTGGAGGACGGCAAGCGCGTGCGCATGGAGCCGGTCGGATCGACCTTCCAGCGCGTGCTGCTGCGTTTCGGCTACATGGAGACGCCGAACATTCCCAAGGCGCTCGGCATCGCACGCAAGCTCGGCCTGCAGTTCGACATCATGTCGACATCGTTCTTTCTGTCCCGCCGCACCTTGCGGCGGGCGCAGCGCTCCGGCATGCCGCGCTGGCAGGACCGCCTGTTCATCGCGCTCGCCCGTTCGGCCAATGACGCCACCGACTACTTCCAGATTCCGAGCGACCGCGTGGTCGAGGTCGGCACCCAGGTTACGATCTGAGGCGGCAACGCCATGATCGGCCGACCCTGGGCCGCTTGACGGTGCTTTTCCATTGCTCCACGTTTTCTCCAAGGTTAACGGGAGCGCGTAGGGCGGGCGAAGCGGCCGAGGCGGTGTCCGCGCCGGCAGGTCGCGCGCATGGCGAGGCGGTGAACGACTTGTGTTCCATCCGCCCTGCGATCGAACGGGAGGTGACGATGGCGGATCAACCGGGTGGAACGCTTAAGGTTCGCGATCTGACTCCGGAGGAAGTCGCGCGCGGGCTCGAGGAAGGCCGCGTGGTGCTGGTCGACGTGCGCGAGCCGAACGAGACCGAGATCGAGCGCTTCCCCGGTGCCGTGCTGGTTCCGCTCTCGGCCTTCGACGCGGCGACCATCCCGGCGCCGCCAGGAAGCGAAATCGTCTTCGCCTGCCGTTCCGGCCGCCGCTCGGCGACCGCCTCGTTCGCGGCGCAGGAGCAGGGCTTCGCCTACGATGCCCATATGGCCGGCGGCCTCCTGGCCTGGAAGGCCGCCGGGCTGCCGACCGAGACGTGACGCAACTCTTCCCCTCGATGACGCTGCGGCACTCTTTGCTGCCTGTCGCGCACACTGTCCTTCCGTCCGCGCTTTCGCGAGCGAGACAGCAGCGATCGGTCTTCGCACGGAAGACGAGCGCGGCGGCCGCCATGATCGCCGCGATCATCCTCGCGCCGATGCCGACCGCGGCGCAAAAAGAGCGTGTCGTCAACTTCTACAACTGGTCGGACTACATCGACCCGAGCGTGCTGGAGGATTTCAGCAAGGAAAGCGGCATCAAGGTCCGCTACGACACCTTCGATTCCAACGATACGCTCGAGGCCAAGCTGCTCGCCGGCAAATCGGGGTACGACGTGGTCGTGCCGACGGCCTATTTCCTCGCCCGTCAGATCACTGCCGGCGTATTCCAGAAACTCGACAAGGCGAAGCTGCCGAACCTGGTCAACGCCTGGCCGGAGATCGCGCGCCGCCTCGCCGTGTACGATCGGGGCAATCAATACGCCGTCAACTACATGTGGGGGACGACCGGCATCGGCTACAACGTCAACGCCGCGCGCAAGATCTTCGGATCGGAGGCGGCGGCCGCTGCTGCGATGGGCTCCTGGGACGCGGTGTTCGATCCGGAAAAGATCGCCAGGTTCAAGGATTGCGGTATCCACCTGCTCGACTCCTCCGACGACATCGTCTCCGCGGCGCTGCACTTCCTGGACCTCGATCCGAACTCAAGCGATCCCGGCGATCTGGAAAAAGCCGCGGCGCTGCTTACCAAGATCAGGCCGTATGTGCGCAAGTTCCACTCCTCGGAATATCTCAACGCGCTGGCGAGCGGTGAGATCTGCTTCGTCGTCGGCTTCTCCGGCGACATCAAGCAGGCGCAGAAGCGCGCGGCCGAGGCGAAGGGCGCCGTCGCCATCGGCTACTCGATCCCGAAGGAGGGCGCGCAATTGTGGTTCGACAACCTCGCCATTCCCAGGGATGCGCCGGACGCGGCCGAAGCGCACGCCCTGGTCGACTATCTGCTCAGGCCGGAAGTGGCGGCGAAGAACACGAACTACATCTCCTACGCCAACGGCAATCTCGCGAGCCAGAAATTCATCGACAAGGCGATCCTCGACGATCGCACCATCTACCCCGACGACGCCACCATGGCGAAGCTCTACACCATCACCGCGCACGATCAGAAGACGCAGCGGCTGATCAACCGCCTGTGGACGCGGATCAAGACCGGGAAGTAGTGGCACAGTTCGCGTTAGCCCGGCGCCTACAACGGCGGGCGGGCGGACGGCATAATCATCGAACGAATGATCGTCGGCGGCCGCGGCATCTATCCCGCTGCGGCGGCCGTGGCTAAGCTCTGCGGCTCTCCAGACTGGAAGCGAGATGGAGGCAAGGAATGGGCGCTCTCAACGGAAAAGTAGCCATCGTCACCGGCGGAACGAGCGGTATCGGCGAAAAAATCGCCGAGCTCTTTGTCGAGGAAGGGGCCAAGGTCGTCGTCGCCGCGCGCCGACAGGAGGAAGGCCGGGCGCTGGAGAAGCGGCTGGGGGTGCGCTTCATCCGCACCGACGTGGCGAACGAGGCCGATGTCAAGGCGATGGTCGGGCGCACCGTCGAATGGTTCGGCCGCATCGACTGCCTGGTCAACAATGCCGGGGTGCCGGCACCGATGATCAGCATCACCGAGATCGATGTCGCCAGCATCGATCAGCTGCTGGCGATCAACGTGCGCGGCGTCATGCTCGGCATCAAGCATGTGGCCCCGGTGATGCTCGCGCAGGGCAGCGGCAGCATCATCAATATCGGCAGCGTGGCCGGATTTCGCGGCGGCGCCTCCGGCCACATCTACAGCGCGTCGAAGGCGGCCGTTCACTCGATCACGCAGTCCGCCGCCGCCGAGCTCGGGGAGAAGGGCATTCGCGTCAATGGCGTGGTGCCGGGCGCGATTGTGACCGGCATCTTTGCCAAGGCCGCGGGGCTCGAAGGAGCCAAAGCGGACCGGGCGGCGGATGCGGCGAAGGAGCTGTTCGCCTCGTTCCAGCCGACCCCGCGCGCCGGCGCGACAGAGGATATCGCGCGCGCCGCGGTCTATCTCGCGAGCGACGGCGCAAGCTTCGTCAACGGCCACAACCTCGTGGTCGATGGCGCGCTGACCGCGGTCGGAAGGGGCTGGTCGCAGTCAGTCGCCGGCCGCGCCGAAATCGCCAAGCGCGTCAAGGCTGCGGCCGCCGCGCTGTAGATGGGGAACGGCTCGCGCCGCGCGGCCGAGCCGGCGGGCGAGGGTCCGGCGGGCTTAATTGATGTGGACGAGGGCGCCGCCGTCGACCGGGAGCGCGACGCCGGTGATGAAATTTGCCTCGTCGGAGGCCAGGAACAGCGCCGCGTTGGCGACGTCCCAGGCGGTGCCCATCCTGTGGCGCAGCGGCACGCGCGCGTCGCGGGCGGCCGCGACCTCGGCGCGGCTCTTGCCACTGGCGCGGGCGCGCGTATCGACCGCCATCGGCGTATCCATCAAGCCGGGCAGGATGACGTTGGCGCGCACGCCGTACGCGGCGTTCTGGATTGCGACCTGCTGCGTGAAGGCGATCAGCCCGGCCTTGCTCGCCTTGTAGGCGACATTCGGGTAGTTCTCCCACGCGGCAACCGAGGAAATCGTGATGATGACGCCCGCGCGCTGCACGCGCATCAGCGGCAAGACATGCTTGCAGGCCATGATGGCGCCGCGCAGGTTGACGGTGGTGAGGCGGTCGAACGCCGCTTCGGTAATCGCCTCGAGCGGCGCGTCGCCGCCGGCGATGCTCACGCCGACATTGTAGTGCAGAATGTCGACGCGACCCCAGCGCCGCCGCGCGGCCTCGACCATTTTGGCGAGCGAAGATTCCATGGTGACGTCGGCGGCGAATGCCGCGCATTCGCCGGACGGCCGCGCCATGGCGACCGTTTCCTCCGCGGAGGCGAGATTGTTGTCGACCGCGAGCACCTTGGCGCCTTCCTGCGCGAAACGCAAAACCGTGGCGCGGCCGTTGCCCAGCCCCTCGCCCGGCGATTGACCGGCGCCGACCACGATCGCGATCTTGTCCTTGAGACGCATGCGAACCTCGCTGAAACAGCTAGAAGGGCCGGCGCACATTACGGATGTGGCGGCATCGGGAAAAGTCCGTTCGTCGGGGCAAACGCTCTGGCGGTGTTTGCTGCCGCGCCCGCGCTCTGTCAGTCGGCGTCCGCTTGAACGGACAGCCGGCGCTCAAGGCCTGAAGAACTTTTCCGAAGCCGCCGAGGCTGTCATCGCGCCCTGGCCGGCCACAGCCACGTGGTGGCCAACGCCAAGCCATAAAGCGCGAAGGCGATGAGATACAGGAAGGCAAAACCGAATTCCATGGAATTGTATTCCAGCAATCCGCCGAGCATGGCGCCCAGGAGATTGTAGGCAAGCGCCGACGGCAGGTCCTCGACGTCCTTCAGGAGCGTCGAGAATACGATGCCGGAGAACAGGAGCGGGCCCGTGAGCAATGCGACGAGGCTCAGCTTGGCAGAGAGATCGGCTTGCGTGACGCCGCCGGCTACGGCCACCGCATAGCCCACGGCGATCGTTGCGAGCAGCAGCACGTAGGAGACCGTGGCCGAGCGGAATCCGCTATAAGCCACCAGCAGGTTGCCCAGGAAAGCCATGACCAGATTGCCGATGATGGCAATTCCGATGGCGTGCCAGGTGTTGCCGAACAACAGACCGAGCTCGGTGATCGCCTTGGTTTCGACCAGCATGAATCCCGCGCCGAGGAAAAAGAACGGCATCAGCGATCTGTTCCAGCGCTGATCCGGCAAGAGCTTGCGCACCAGAAGCGCCGCCAGCGCCAACACCAGCAGCAGCGAGATGACATAGGACGTGGGGTACATCCGCGCGTCCATGTAGAAGAACGGCCAGTCATCGGTCGGGACATCGAGCTTCTCCGGCCAGCCCTTGGCGAAGTCGCTCGTCCGATCGACGAGATCGTGGGCGGCCATGAACGCGATCGGCAGTACCACCGCGCCGTCTTTCCTGACCATGAAGGTATAGGTCTTGTCGGTATCATATCCGGTGAGGACGGCGACCGGCGCTCCCCCGCCGCGAAGCTCGCTCAATATGCTGTAGATCTTAAAACCCATGCGCAGATTGGGCAGCGCAAAGGAGACGCTCATCAGCCCACCCGGCCTTAGGTGGGAGTAGGCTTCCGCCAGTCCCTCCTTCGTATAGACGAAGGAGTCGAGGCGGACGTTCGATCCGTGCGACAGCAGAATGTGCGAATCGAGCACGCCGTAGATGATCGTATCGTACGTACGGTCGCTATTACGAAAGAAGGTTCGCGCGTCATCGTTGACCACATTCACCCGCGCGTCGTCATACGGATGCTCGGGATGGTTCGCCTTGCCGAGTGCGATGATCGCCGGATCGATCTCGACCGCGTCCACCGCCTTGGCGCCGAGGCGCAGCGCTGCCGCTACGTCGTTGCCGGTGCCGGCCCCGACGACCACGACGCTGTCGAGCGACGGCGCGGTATGGAATGGCAACTCGTAGTAGCCAAGGATTTTTCTCTGCTGGCCGGATTCACGGCTCAGGTTCTGTAAGGAGAAGTCGTGAACCTTCTGAAAGTAGGCTCCGGCGGAAAGGATATTCATCAAGCCGTCAGGCTTGGTCGATTTCTGAATGAGCTGATAAGGCGAATAGATGTTCTGCACCATCGGCTCGACCGGATAGGCGGTGATGATGATGCAGGCCATGGCCGCGCCCAGGCCGATATAGTGGTTCCGTTCCAGGGGCAATTCATAGGAGACGAGCTGGTAGGCGAGAAGGAGGGCGGCGGCGACGGCGAACCAGATCACCGGGCCGGTCCACAGCCAGCTCAGCAGAAACAGCAGGCCCACTCCGGCGATGCTGCCCAGGAGATTGCAGCCGTATCCGGCGAGCGTGTTGGCGCGCAGCATGACGTGGCCGCAGAATTGCGCCACCGGCGCCATGATGAGAACATTGAGGATGAAGGTGACGATCAGGAGAAGATAGGCCGGTATGTTCAGTGCCGCAGAGGCCCATTCCGGCAGCATGTTGTGCAGGTCGAAGACGGAAGTTTCCTCCTTCACCGGCACGAAGAAGAAGACATCGCCCAGGCTCGCGTAGCGAAGCGAGATCAACAGGAATATGGTCAGCGCCAGCAGAGGGAGCGTCATCGGAAGCAAGAGCGGTCTCCGGTGCGCCAGCGCATAACCGATCCCGAGGCCGCAGAAGCATGCGAGCAAGGTGAAATTCTTGTAGAGCGCGAAGACCGGGAAGAGGCTTCCCTGCCACCTGATCAGCACAAGCTCGAGAAAGAGCGTAAGGCCGGACAGCACTGTGATGTTCGAGTAGAGTGCCGTCGAGCGCTCTTTCTCGTCCCGGGCCGCCAGTTGTTCGCTCGACGTTTCGACGAGGTCGTGAAGCCACCTTTCGCCGAGGCCCTTGAGACGGCCGTAGCCGGCGACGCCCACCGCGGAAAAGAACAGGATCGCCAAAATCGGCAGGCGCTGGAAGAACAGGGCGTCGAGGACGGGCGACGACTTGATGATCCGCGCGGCGAAGATCAGCAGAGGCACGATGAGGCAAAGCGAAGCCATCGATGCGGCCAGGGCCACGATCCGGGAACTAAAGTCGGGACGCGCCGCGCCCGTGACGGCAGGAGTCGTGGCTGCGAGGGACATCGTTTTCCTTGGGGCAAGTCGGGTATGTCGCTCGGGCGGCATCCTTCTTTAATAGTCGGCGCCGTCGGCGGGAGCAGTTTAAGCCTTATGCAGTAATCGTCTAAAAAATAATGAACTGATGGGAAAACAACGCAACGCCGAGGCGGCGATCCATAGACGACGGGCTCTGTCGATCGCCGACCGATAAGCGACTAGAACAAATGCGAGAAAAGGCGAAAAATGCTACGTAAAAGTGACATGACGCGTAAACCATTCAGCGAGGTCCCATTCGCCAATGTACGTGGGCGTTTCCGCGGCATGCTTTCGGGAACGAAGCGATGATTCTTGAATCGGTCATCACCTGCCCGCACTGCGCAACGGCGAAAGCGGAGACGATGCCGACGGATGCCTGCCGGATTTTCTATGCATGCGCGCAGTGCGGCGCGACGCTGCGGCCGAAGCCGGGCGACTGCTGCGTGTTCTGCTCCTACGGTTCGGTGCCGTGTCCGCCGATCCAGGCGGAGCGGTCGGGCGCCGGGTGCGGCGCCTCCTGTTGTTCCTGACAATCCCGATGCTGGCGCCGCCGCTTACGGTGCGCGCGGCCACGATGGCACACGCCAGCAACGCTCATCGATCTACCAGCGCGTGTCGGCTTTCTCGTCCCGCCAGCGCCGGTGCAGCCAGAGCCACTGCTCGGGATATTCGCGCACCCAGCCCTCGACCACCGAGGTGATCGCCTGCATGGTGCCGCGGATATCGACGCGTCCCTCGGCGTCGCGCGGTGGCTCGATGGCGTCGGTGATCTCGCCCCTGAAGCTGTTGCCGTCGGGCTGGCGCACGACGCGCATGCCGTGGATGGCGCATTCGGTCTGGCGGGCGAGCAGCGCGATCAGCGGGTTCACCTTGCAGGGCCGGCCGAAGAAGGTCACCTCGATGCCGCGGGTGTAATGCTGGTCGACCAGCATGCCGACATGGACGCCCGATTGCAGAAGCCGCGCGAGCTTCACCGGCGCGTCGAGGCCGGTCGGGATCAGATCGCCCATGAGCGGCGCGCGCAGCCTGACGATGGCATTGCTGATCGAGGTAATGTTCGGGCGCCGGTAGAGCACCGCGGATTTGATGCCCATGAGCTTGGCGCCGAGTGCGGGAAGCTCCCAATTGGCGAGATGGGCGGCAAAACCGATGGTCGCCTTGCCGGTTTTCATCAGGCGCTCGCCGCGCTCCTGCGTGTCGGGCGGGTAGGTGATGACGTCAGCGGACGCAGGGCCGAGCCCTGCCGGATGAAATTCGTCGAGGTGCGCGAACTCGATGGCGATCCGGCCGAGATTGTCCCACACGCCGGCCAGGATCTTTTCGATCTCGGCGTCGGATTTTTCCGGAAAGGCCGCACGCAGGTTCTCGCGACCGAGGCGGTGTTCCTTGAACAGCGGTCCGGTCTTGCGCACCAGCGCGCCGGCGAAGTCGGCGGTGCTCCGGCGATCCATGAGCTTCACCGCACGCACCAGCCCAACGGCCGACGCGCCGACCGCGCCGTCGAGCAGCGCCTTGAAGGGCTCGCCGAGCATCAGAGCATGATCCGGAAAAGTGGACGCCGGTTTTCCGAAGGGATCATGCTCCACCAAAGGAGATGAGAACGCGATCAACGATCGCGTTCTAGAAATTGACGATGATCTTGCCGAAGACCTGCCGGCTCTCCAGCCGCGCGAGCCCGCGCTCGAAGTCGGCGAGGGCGACTTCGGTGTCGATCACAGGCGTGAGCCCGGAAGCCATCTTGGCCAGGCTCTCGCCGATGTTGCGGATCGAGGCGCCGAACGAGCCGAAGATGCGATATTGCTGCAGATAGAGCTGGAACAGGTTGATCGTCGTCGACTGGCCCGAGGTCGAGCCGCAGGTCACCAGCCGTCCGCCGCGCTTGAGGCAGAGGAGCGAACCGTTGAAGGTGTCGGGTCCGACGTGCTCGAAAGCGACATCGACGCCCTTCTTGGCGGTGAGCTTGCGCACAACGCCTTCGAAACGCTCGGTCCGGTAATTGATCACGTGGTCGGCGCCGAGCGCCTTGGCCTTCGCCGCCTTCTCGTCGTCGCCGACGGTGGTGATGACGGTGCAGCCGATCGCCTTCGCCATCTTGATGGCGGCGGTGCCGATACCCGACCCGCCGGCCTGCACCAGGATGGTCTCGCCCGGTTCGAGCTTGGCGTTGTCGAACAGCATGTGCTGCACGGTCGAGAATGCGACCGGCGCGCAGGCGGCGTCGCGAAAGCTCACGCCTGCCGGCACCGGCACCGCGAGCCGCGCCGGCATGTTGAGCCGATCACGGGCGAAGCCGTCGACGTGGAAGCCCATGATGCCGGCGACGTTCTCGCAAAGATTGTCGCGGCCTTCGCGGCAGGCTTTGCAGGTGCCGCAGGTGAGCCCGCCATAGGCGACGACGGGGTCGCCGACCTTGAACGCCTCGCTGCTTGCCGCCGTTGCGGCAGGCGCAGGAGACGGCCCGACGGCGACGATCTCGCCGGCCGCCTCGACGCCGACGATGAGCGGCAGCTTGCGCTTGGCGAAGGCCATGCCGCGCCAGCCCCACACGTCGATGTGGTTGAGGCCGATCGCCTTGATGGCGATCTGCACCTCGCCTACCGCGGGCGCCGCTGGGGCGGCGATTTCGACAAGCTCGATCTTGCGGTCGCCGACGAGGCTGAGCGCGCGCATGCGCGCATCCGCGCCGCTGCGGCCGGGCGGGGATCGGGTGGGAGCCTCGCGCTCGCCGCCCAGCGCGGGTGGCGCCGCGTCGCTCACGCCGGCTCCCGGGTCATGACCAGGCAAACGTTCTGGCCGCCGAAGCCGAACGAATTGGAGATGACGCGCGTGACCCGCGCGTCGCGCGCCACGTTGGGCACGACGTCGAGCAGAATCGCGGGATCGGGAACATTGTGATTGATCGTCGGCGGAATGCGCTGGTGCTCGAGCGTGAGCAGCGAGAACACCGCTTCCACCGCGCCGGCCGCGGTCAAGGTGTGGCCGATCATCGATTTGTTGGACGAGATCGGGATGCCGCGAATGCGTTCGCCGAACACGGCCGAGACACCCAGATGCTCCATCTTGTCGTTCTCGGGCGTCGAGGTGCCGTGCGCGTTGATGTAATCCACGTCTTCGGCGCCGACGCCGGCGTCGGCCAGCGCGTTGCGCATGCAGGCGATGATCGGCTTGCCGTCCGGGCTCGAGCGGGTCCGGTGGAAGGAATCGGATTTTTCGCCGCAGCCTTCGAGAATGCCGAGTACGCGCGCCCCGCGCGCTCGGGCGTAATCGAGATCCTCGAGCACCAGGGCGCCGCCGCCTTCGGCGAGCACGAAGCCGTCGCGGTTTTTCGAGAACGGCTTCGAGGCCTGTTCCGGCGGGTCGTTCTGGGTCGAGAGCGCCGACAGGAGCGAGAAGCGCACGAGCGATTCCGGCGTCAACGAACCGTCGGCGCCGATCGCCAGCGCTGCCGAGCATTCGCCGCGCCGGATCGCTTCGACGCCGAGCTGGATCGCCGTCGCGCCGGAGGCGCAAGCTGTCGTCAGCGAGATCGGGGATCCCTCGGTGCCGAAATGCGCGGCGACGTGCTCGCCGATGATGCCGTATCTGAGCGTGTCCGAAATTGGCGCGAACTGCGGCTCACGCGCCACCCGCACCAGGTCGGGGTAGCCGGCCTCGCCGGTCGGTGCCGCCGTTTCGGCGACCTGCACGCGATAGTGCCACTCGATTTCGAGCGGCGGCAAAGCAATGAACAGGGGGCCAGGAAAGTGGCCCTTGCCGCCAATGCCCGACTCCGCGATCGCCTCTTCGCCGGCGAGGAGAGCGACACGTTTCGACAGCTCGGCCGGCGGCATATAGTCCTTGTACACGTCGTTGGCCGTCCCAGCGATCGTGGTGCGCATGCTGTCCAGGGGAAAGCGCGAGATGCGGCGGATGCCGGAGGCGCCGGCAGTCAATTTCGCCCAATTGTCGGACTTGCCGACGCCGAGCGAGGTGACAACGCCCATGCCGGTGATGGCGACGACCGGACGGCCTGCCTTATCGCGGGTCATTGGGCCTGCCATGAACCCCTCCTTCATTCGGCTCGCGTTACCAGCGCGAGCCCTTCTCCGCGCCAATTGCCTACGCTGGTGACCACGACCTGGGACAGCGACGGCGGAGTTGCGCCGCTGTCGCCGCTTCCGGCCGGGGCGAACAGCTTGCCGTGCTCGAGTACCGCGGAGGCGATGCCGATATTCGCCGCGAACTGAGTATCGACCCCGTGTCCGATATAAGTCCCAGCGTTGCGGACGGGAAGCCCGAACTCCTTGAGCACGCTCAGCTCCGCCGAAGTCGCCGGCTCGAGCCCGGAAGCGCCGGAGATGACGGCTGCGTGGGCGTGCTCGACCCGAGGGGCGACCGCCGCGAACTGCCGCCGCAGCGACGCTTCGATGTCGCCCGGCTTGCGAAGATTGCGGTCGGAATAGACCTCCGAGATGCGCCCCCTGGGGCGTGCGCCGCGCGCCTGCGCATGCTCGCGGCTTTCGAGGACGAGAAAAGCGCCCATGGTCGCAAACGCGATGCCGCCCTGCGGACCGCGATCCCAGACAGGCGCAAATTTGCCCTTGAGTGCCGAGTTCGTGAGCTCGAATGAGAACAGGACGTCCCAGCGCGGCCCGTGGTAGGAGCCGCCGACCAAGGTGAGTTCGCTCTGACCGGCGGCGATGCGCGCTTGGGCGACGCGCACGGCGTCGACGCCGGCTCCTTCCTCGCCCATGAAGGTGCGCGAGGAGCCGACGACGCCGTGCACCAGCGAGATGTTGCCGGCCAATAGGTTCGGCAGCTGCGCCAGGAACAGCGTGGGACGCAGGTCCCGCATCAACCGCTCGTTGAGAAACGCGGCGGGTTCCGCGACCTTGCGCATGCCGCTGAGGATCGCGGTGTCGACGGCGATGTCGCGCTCGCCGCCGCCGGCGTCGACGATCATGTCGGTGTGGTCGAGGAGATCGGGCTTGCCGGCGATGCCGGCGTCGCTGAGCGCGAGGCCCGCCGTGTAGACGCCGACCCGTTGCCAGGTCTCCATCTGCCGCTGGTCGCTTTTCTTCGGAATTTGCTTGTCGAAACTCATCGGCGCCAGCGGATGCACGACGTAGGGCGCGAAGCTCTTGTCGTCGTAGGGCGGCGGATCGCCGCGCTCGAGATGGCTCCAGACCGATTCGAGCCCCTCTCCAAGGCAGGTGAGAAGACCAACGCCGGTGATCCACACCTCGCGGCGTGCGGTCACTTCACAAACTCCTTGGCCGGGAAATTGATGCGCTCGGCCCAATCCCACAGGCCGGCGCGCAGCTCCGGGCTCGGATAGGGAATGATGCGGTAGGTGAGCGTGGCGTCGCAGACCGGCGCGCCCTTGCACCATCCCTTGGCCTCACCGACGGCGTAGCCGGAGCCTTCGTGAATCACCTTGCCTTCGAATTCCAGCTCGTCGCCGGGAAACACGGCAGCGCGGATCTTGCCTTCCTTGACGCCGGCAAGCGCGGGCAGGCCGGTGAAGCCGGTGAGCGCGCTCACGAGCCAGCCGGTGGTCTGCGCCATGCATTCGATCAGCAGCACGCCCGGCATCAGCGGATAGCCCGGGAAGTGGCCTTCGAACACCGTGCTCTCCTTGGGCACTGTGCAGATCGAGCGTGTCCGGCGCTCGCCGATATTGACCTCGACGAAGCGGTCGATCATCTGAAAATATTCAAGACGCATTTGCGGCGCCTCAGGCGCCCTTGGCCGCAATCAGTTCGTCGATGCGCTCGCTGAGATTCTTGAGCACGAAGTACTGGTCGGTCGTCGC
Organism: uncultured Alphaproteobacteria bacterium; assembly: GCA_963833665.1. GTDB lineage: Bacteria > Pseudomonadota > Alphaproteobacteria > Rhizobiales > Xanthobacteraceae > BOG-931. Next base: position 25,251 of record CAWHZA010000022.1, read on the forward strand.
CTTGCCGTCGTTGACCTCCTGGGTCCATTGCTCGAGCGGCAGCTTGATACCGAACGCCTTGTCGATGGCGAAGGCGATATCGAGGAAGTCGAGACTGTCGATCTCCAGATCGTTGATCGCGTGACTTTCCGGCTTGATGTTCTCACGCGGGATGTCACAGGTTTCCGCAATGATTTCAGCCACTTTATCAAACGTGGTGGACATCGGGCGTGCTCATTTCTTGACGGCGTAAAAGGTGCCGTCGCAACGACGGCGCCAACCAGCCCGATCGTTCCGGGCCCCTCAGATCGTCAATGCCCCGTATAGCGAAGGATGTCGCCAAGTTCAACGGCGGCTTCGGCCAAAGTGTGCTCGCCGCCGCGCGCCTGGTAGCGCCGATTGCGCCCGGCGGGCGGCAGGTTATCGGAACTTGTTCACGCAAAAGCTTGGGTCACCGCTTCGCTTGATTGGCGAACGCATATTCCCTAATGAACGGCCGAGAGGGTTATCCATGCCGCCAGCGCTGGTGCGCAAGCGTTGCTTTGTGCAGATGATCGGCTACGAGCCGGTCGGCGCCGAACACCACCATCGGCGCTTCGTCCGCGAGATGGCGCGGTTCCAGAAGGCGTGGAACGTGAGCGGCAGCGTTTCCCCGCTCAGCGTTTCCGCCGACGGCGCGGTCGCGAACTGGACGGTCGAGACCAGCGGGCCGAACTGGCGCGTCGCCACCGACTATCATTACTTCCGCTGGGACGACTTCGTGTCGGCGGACGCGCAGGAGAGCGACTGGTGGCGCTTTCCGCTCGGCGTCGCCGCCTTGATAGAGTTTATTCTCACCGGCACAGCGACCAAATATTTCGTCGTGGCGTGGCGATACGGCGGCTTCTTTCTCTCTCCTCTCATCTACATTCTCGGCATGATCTGGCTGTCGATCGGGCTCACGCGGCTCGTCGTGGGCCACAGCGGCCTGCCGTATTCCCTGTTCTGGGCGCCGCTGCTTGCGTTCGCGCTCTTCGTGGCGCTGCGGCTGATCTTCGGCCAGAGGCTGTTCATCCGCTATGCGCTCGACGATTGGTACTTCGCGCGCGACTTCATTCATCGCGTGCGGCCGGGGATCGAGGAGCGGCTCGACCGCTTTGCGGCGGAACTGGTCCGCATCGCGCGTGAGACCGACGCCGACGAGATCATCGTCGACGGCCACAGCCTGGGCGCGCCGCTCTCCCTCGTCGTGGTCGACCGCGCCTTGAAACTCGACCCGGAACTCAGCCGGCGCGGCAGGCCGCTGCACCTCATTTCCAGCGGCTCCTCGCTGCTCAAAGTCGCGCTGCACCCGGCCGCCGGCTGGCTGCGCGAGGCCGTGGCCCGGGTCGCGACCGCGCCGATCTACTGGGTCGAGTTCCAGGCGCTCGTCGACATCATCAATGTCTACAAGGTCGATCCGGTCGTGGCGCTCGGTCTCGCGACGACCGGCAAGCCGATCATAAAGATCATGCGCATCCGGGCGATGGTCGAGGAGGCGACCTACCGGGGTTTCCACCTCAACTTCCTCCGCATCCACCGCCAGGCGATGATGGGCAACGAGCGCCGCTACTATTACGACTATTACATGCTCTGCTGCGGCCCGATCCCGCTCGCCGAGCGGGTCGCCGATGGCGATGCGGCGGTGGCGGCCTTTACCGGCGAGGGGGCCTTGACCGCAGTGTGGCAAGCGGCGGCGCCGGCAGGCGCGACGGAGCCCGCGCCGTGACCGCGACAATCTCGAAATTTGTGTGGCTCGGCTTCGCCCTGCTCTGGTCAGTGCTACGGCTACGGCCGGGCCGGCGCTCGCGCAAGACGGCGGTGCGCTACTCCGGCCGCGACGTCCGCGAAATCGTCCTGCTCGGCTGCTCGCTGACTGGGCTCGGCATCGTGCCCTTCATCTACGTGGTGACCGGGTTCCCGCGGTTCGCCAATTACCCGTTCACGCCGGTGCAGGCCTATCTTGGGATCGCCGTGTTCGTGGCGGTCCTGTGGCTGTTCTACCGCACGCATCACGACCTCGGCGCCAACTGGTCGGTGAGTTTCGATCTGCGCGAACGCCACACCCTGGTCACAACCGGCGTCTACGCCCGCATACGCCATCCGATGTACACGGGCTTCTGGCTCATGGCGCTCGCCCAGGTCCTGCTGCTGCCGAATTGGATCGCCGGGCCGGCCGGGTTCGTCGGCTTTGGCGCGCTCTTCTTCGGTCGGGTCGGGCGGGAGGAGCGCATGATGATCAACGCCTTCGGCGAGGAGTATCGGTCGTATATGCAACGGACCGCGCGCGTCGTGCCCTGGATCTACTGACGTCGGCCGGCCTGCAGCGTGGCATTTTTGCTACAGGTTCGCGTACGTTGTGTTACGAGGCGCATTTCGCAGGGAATATGGCATCATCGCACTGGCGATGCGGGCTCTATTCCTTAGAATACCAGTCAAGAAGAAGCGGACTCCACGGTGAGGTGCCGGGTCCGGATGCCAAGAGGCGGCCATGAGAAATATGCGGCGATTAGCGGCGATCGGTGTGCTTTCTGTGGTGATGGTGGCCGGCTTCGGGACGACTCCGGGCATGGCGCAGTCCCGCGCGCACGTTTACCTGCTCCGCGGGCTGATGAACATTTTCTCGCTGGGGATGGATACGCTCGCGGAGAAGATTCAGCACCGCGGCATCTACGCGACGGTCCACAACTATTCGGAGTGGCAGACGCTCGCCGACCACGCTGCGGCCGCCTATCACGCCGGCACCGAGGGGCCGATCATCATCATCGGGCATTCGCTCGGCGCCGACGCCGTCATGGAGATGTCCGCCTACCTCGGCAGGAAAGGCGTTCCAGTGGCGCTCGCGGTTCCGTTCGACGGTACACAATCCTTTGCTACGCCGAGCAATGTCGCCCGCGTGCTCAACCTGACCCATGCCGACTACGGCCGCGTGTATCGCGGGGCCGGCTTCCACGGCTCGATATCCAACGTCGACGTGAGCAGCGATCGCAACATCGACCATCTCAACATCGACAAATCGGCGCGGCTGCACGCCCAAGTGATCGGCGCCATTCTCGCGGTCGTGGGCAACGGCAACGGAAATCAGAAGCCGGGGCCCGCGGCGAATGATCACCGCGCTCCCCGCTCCGCCGCCACGCCTGACTCGGGGAACGACGGCGCCACCAAGCCGGGAGATTCGAAGCGGATCCCGGCCAAGCCCGCCGATGGGGCTACGAACTCGAGGGACGCCGTGAAGCCGCTGGCCGATGGCGGCACGCCGGTGATCACCGGGCCCGAAAAGTCTGGCAGCGCCGGCGCGGCCTCGAGCACGCGGTAACGCCGCAAGTCCGGGGCTTGGCTCATGCCGGCATCGTTCGATGCCGGATCGAGCGGTCGCGCTATCGCCCGCTCCGACTCGCCGGCGGCGATCCCAAAATCTGCCGAGAACGATGCGGCCATACACCGCGCTTGATGCGATCGGCACTGCGTGCGAGAGCGTCGGGCGCGGCGCGTCCGGTCCGCCGTTTCGGCACGGAGCGATTCGATGAAGCAGAAGACCATTGCTCGCGGCATCATTTGCAACGGCCTCGCGGCCGCGCTTGCCGTCGTTCTGGGTCAACCGTCGGTCTCACCGGCCGAGGCGGGCGACTACGATGTCGGCGCGATCCACATCGCAGACACCTGGGCACGGGCGACGCCGAAGGGCGCAAGCGCCGCGGCTGGCTACATGACGGTCACCAACAACGGCACAACGCCTGATCGCCTGAGTTGTGTTTCGAGCGACGCGAGCGCCAAATGCCAGATCCACAGCATGACCATGGAAAACGGCGTCATGAAAATGCGGCCGGTAGAGGGGGGGCTCGACGTCAAGCCGGGAGAGAGCGTCATGCTCAAGCCGGCGGGCGTACACATGATGTTTCTCGATCTCAAACATCCACTGGAGCCGGGCAAGACCGTTGCGGCGACGCTGCAATTCGAGAAGGCCGGGACAGTCCAGGTGGAATTTCCGATCGCCGCGATCGGGGCGCCGGCACCCGGCGCGGCGACGGGCGGCGGCACGATGATGCAAGGCGGCAGCATGATGCAGGTGAAGCCGCAGCGCTAGCGCACCGATGCGCAAGAGCGGCTGCAGAAGAAGCGAGCATATCGCTGCAACTTGAGCGATTGCGGTCCGGGCTTCGGGCCGCAGCAAAGGTTCGCGATCTTCTGCCTAACGCCCGCGCTCTTGCGGCGACGAATGGCGGCGAGCGCTGCCGATCGGGCTATTTGCTCCCAGGCTCGCGGAACGGCGGCGGCGTTCCTTCCGGCGCCGGCATGCGGAAGGCGTCGAGGATCATCGACACCATGACGTAATAGCCGAGCATGCCCACGAGCTCGACCGTGCCCGCATCGCCGAGCAATTTGTGCACGCGGGCATAGGTGGCGTTGCTCACCCGCCGCGTGGCGTAAAGCTCCTTGACGAAGGCGTAGATCGCCTGCTCGTCGCGCGGCGCCGATTTCGGCGCGCGGCCGGCCTGAAGATCGCGGATGGCCGCTTCCTTCACGCCATGCCGTCCGGCAAACACCGCGTGCGCCGCCCACTCGTACTGCGCCTTCCAGTATTGCGCGGTGAACAGGATGGCGACCTCGGCGAGCCGCGGCGGCACGCTGGTGCCGAAGCGCAGATGCGCGCCGAGCTGCTGCGCCAACTGGCCGAAGCCGGGCGCCTGCAGATAGACCGCGAACGGGCCGTCATTGCTGAAACGGCCGCGCGGCCCGGATTTGATCGCCGCCACCAGCGCCTGCTGCTCCTGCGTCAGGGTGTCGAGGGCGAGCATGGGCACGCGAGGGGAGGGCGCCCGCGGCGCTCCTTTCGCGCGAGAGCGGGGTGACGGCGATTTGGGCATGTGTTCCTCCTGCAGGCCCCTGGGGCGGCGTGGCAAAGATACCCCGCCGCTAGGCGGCGCACTATGGAGGACTGCGCGTTGCTGACAGCCGCCCTGCCTACCTGATGGCGACAAGGTCGATCAGGGCCGACATGCCGACGTGCCCGGTGCCTTCGTCGATGACGCTGTCATGCTCGCGGATATCGAATTCGGCCCAGTCGCCGAACGCCTGTTCGAGAAGCGCGCGCGTGACCATGCGCTCCGCGTCAGGCGGCCCGCCGGTCCGATAGGCGAGCTGCTCGGGCCGATAGCTTTGCATGAGCAGGAGCCCGCCGGGCTTAAGCGCGTTCGTGAGGTTGGCGAAAAACGCGTCCCGCTCGGCACCGGCGAAGTGCGCGAAGATCGCCGCGATCACGTCGAAGGCGGCGCGCGGCCAATGCCAGCGGGTCAGGTCGGCGACTTCGGTGTGCAGCCGTACGCCGCGCTCCCGCGCCAGCGTTTCCGCCTTGGCGAGCGCCGTCGGCGAATAGTCGATGGCGAGCACGTCGAGCCCCTGCTCGGCGAGCCACACCCCATTGCGGCCTTCGCCGTCCGCCACCGAAAGCGCCGTCTTGCGCCCGCGGAGGCGGTCGGCCTGCGCCGCAAGGAACGCGTTCGGCGCCGTGCCAAACAGATAGCCGGGGGCGCCATAGCGCTTTTCCCAGCGCTCGAAATCCGACATCTTGCTGCCCGCGGTTTGCTCCGCCTCCAAGCCTCATCCGTCATTGGGGCCCTCGCGCCCGGTCGTCGCGGATCGATTGATTGATATAGGATTGTGCCAGGTGCAGCCATGCCGCTCGCGATAAAAGCCCTCTTCTTCGATGTGTTCGGCACGCTGGTCGATTGGCGCACCTCGGTGGCGCGCGAGACGCAAGCGTTGCTCGCGCCACGTGGCTACGCGCTCGACTGGCTGGCCATGGCGGACGCCTGGCGCGGCGAGTATCAGGGCGCCATGGAAGAGGTGCGCGCCGGCCGCATCCCATTCTGCAAGCTCGACGTGCTGCACCGGCGCAACCTCGAGCGCATTCTCCCGCGCTTCGGCGTCGCTTCGCTCGGCGATGATGTGCTGCACGATCTCAACCTCGCCTGGCACCGGCTGGATGCCTGGTCCGAGGTGCCGCCTGCTCTCGCCCGCCTCAAGCGCCGCTATCTCTTGGCGCCGGTATCAAACGGCAACATTTCGCTGATGGTCGATCTCGCGCGGCGCAACGATTTTCCCTGGGACGCGGTTCTCGGCGCCGAGATCGCCGGCGACTACAAGCCCAAGCCCGGCGTCTATCTCGCCGCCGCCGAAGCCTTCGATCTCGCCGCGCACGAATGCATGATGGTCGCCGCGCACAGCTCCGATCTCAAGGCTGCGGCTGCGCCGGGCCTACGCACCGCGCATATTGCGCGGCCAAACGAAAGCGGTCCCGGCCGCGGCGAGGGCGAGCCCAGCGTCCCCGTCGATCTTGCCGCCAGGGACCTCGTGCATCTTGCCGAGCAACTCGGCGCTTGAGCGTTTTCCGGGTCGCCGGAGAGACAATAAAGCGCCGTGCCCGCGACGCGCGCGGGCACGGCGCGCAGCCGCCGTCAAGTGTCGGGGAACAATTGACGTCCGGCGTCGATCTTCTCTGCAGTTCGGCGCATCTGCCGCTCAAAGAATTTCTCGGTTATCTGGCTCAAGTAGCTCAGGGTGGCTGTCATCGGAGTGCTCCCTGTTCACGATTGCGTCTTCCATCATTGGTGGAGACGTTAACCATGACGGCCCGAACCGAACGTGACCGGCATCACAAGAGTTCGCTTTCCGTGATTTTGAAAATAGGCCGGCGGCATCGCCGTCCGGCCTTATCCCTCTGACTTCGGCGCTTCGACCAGGAAGCCGCCGTCCGCCTTGAGAGCGATGCGGCCGCCGGCGACGGCGCGCGCCCACCGTGCGGTCGCCCGCACGCCGCCGAACGAGAAGAAGTGCGGGGTAACGCCGGCGGGCGCCGCTTCGGCAAGCGCCCGCACGAGGTCGTCAGGCGTGGTCATGGCGAACATCTGCCGGACGAGGCCGGAGCGCTGGACCAGCGCCTGCGCGGACGTGCGGACGCCGCAGCGGGCAGCATAGCGCAACAGCGGCGCGAGCCCGGTCGGTCCGACAAGCCCGACCCGCACCGGATGCTCGAAGCCGAAGGCGCGCAGCCGCGCGAAGAAGTTGAGGATCGCGCCGGCATTGAAGCAGAACTGGGTGACGATCTCGACCGTGAGCCCGGTTGCCTCCGCGGCCGCGATCTTTTCGCCGAGCGCGCGGTTAAGCTCGACCTCGCCGATGCGCGGATGGCCTTCGGGGTAGCCGGCGATGCCGATTGTGCGGATGCCGCGGCGCCGCAAGGCGCCGCCGTCGATGGCGTCGAGCGCGCGCCGCAGCGGTCCGCACTCGGCGCGGTCGCCGGCAATGACGAGAACATGGGTGACGCCGGCCTCGCCGTTGAGCCGCGCCAGGAAATCGTCGAGCGCAGCGATGCCGGCGAAATTGCGCACAGCGACGTGCGGCACCGGCTCGAAGCCGGCGGCCCGCACCAGGATCGCCGCACCGAGCGATTCGTGCGCCGGCCGGTTCGGCACCGCGCTGAGATAAACGCGCGCGCCGCGCTTGAGGGTCGCCAGCGCAGCGATGTCGGCGTCCGACGGCCGCGTCGCCTCAATGGAGAATCCCTCCATGAACGCGGCGATGCGCGCCACCGGATCGAACGTCGCCTCATCCTGAGCTGCGAGCGCGGCCATTTGTCCGTCGTGGCGTTGCTGACGAGGAGCGAATGATAAGGTCACGCGCGCCGGCGCGAGATCACGTACAACTCGTCGAAGAACCACAGCCCGCCGCGCTCGCGCAGCACCGAGCGCGTCGCGTCCAGATAACGGCCGTCGGCCACCACCTCGGCGAGCCGGTCGTCCTCAACCTGCGCCACATAGATTGCCGCGTTCCAGGCCGCGAACAGTGTAGAGGTGCCGATCGAGTCGGATATCTCCGATGGCAGCGTATGCATGACGTAGCGGAACAGCGCACGGTTGTCGGCGTAGGCGTTGAAGTTGAGGTCGCGCCCGGCGGCGCCGAGGTCCTGCTTCACCGCCTTGAGGATCTGATGGCGGTCGTGGATGAAGGGGTTGTCGTCCGGCCAGACCTTCTGGATGATTTCCATGCCCGGGTCGTGCCCGTGCGAGTGGATGGCGACGAGCCGGCCGCCGGGACCGAGCGCGCGCGACAGCGGGCCGATCACCCGCGTCGCCTTGAACTCCAGCGAGGCGCGCGCGCGATAGGGTTGCGAGGCGATGACCAGGTCGTAGTTGGCGACGGTGCCGCCCGGCCTGGGAATGATCGGGTCGAGCACGAAGCGGTGGTCGTCGCGGTAGATGACGAGCACCACCGGGCGCTCGTAGATCGGATTGCCGGTGCGCGCGCTCACCCCCGCTTTCCAGTTGAGCGCGAGGAACGGCTCGAGGTCGATGATCTGCTGCTCGAAACGGTGGGCGGAATTGCCGGTGAGCGGAAGCTCGTGCCAGACCAGGCTCGAGGCGGCGTTCAGCGATTTCACCGCGAGCCAGGGCGCATCGGCATAGGCGAGATTGGTGAGGATGAGCACCGTCGCCGGATGCTCGAAGAAGCGGTCCGCCATCTTCTGCAGCGTCAGCCGCACATCCTCGAGGCTGATCTCCTTGCCGACGACGTAGAACGGCATGTGCGTAAAGCGGTCGTGCATGGCACGCATGGTGCGCACCAGCACGCTGCCGTCGCCGACGCCGGCGTCGAACACGCGCACAGCCGGCGGGCGCGGATGGATCAGGGCGAGTTCGCCGGCTACTCGGCTCGCCACCTCCCATTTCTCGCTGCAGGTGTTGACGAACAGGAGATATTTCTGCCGGTTGTCGAAGAAGCGGAAATTGCGCTGCGGGTCGCCGGGCTTGCTCGGCGCCATGACCGGTGCGAGCGTCGGCGAATTGGTGAGGCGCGGCTCGCGCGCGCGCTCGATGACAATGGGACGCGGCCCCTGGGGCGGGTGGGCGGTCATGAAATTGTGGATGCGCTCGAGCGTATCCGTGGTGATGCGGCCGCCGCCGCGCAGCCGGGCGGTCAATTTCCCGTCGTTGACCGCTCGGCGCCCGAAGGTCAACTCGGCAAGCCCAGCCTGCCGGCAATAATCCGAGATTTCCTGGAGCAGTTGCTGGGCGTTCATGACGCCGCTCCTGTGCTTTCCTCCGCTCTGTGCCGGGGGCCCGAGCCGCACGGCCAAAGCTTTAACTTGGAAGTTTCTGTGGCGAGGGAACCAAGGCATGCCGCAATCGTCAACCACAAAATTGCCCACCATCAACGTGGGCAGGATAATGGGAAATAGCCCAATGCCGATTCGAGGGGTTATCCCGTCGATCCCCTGCTTTCCGTCCGACCGGCTTCGGAATGGTTCCCCGAGTGCGTTAGGAGAGATGGCGCGCCGCCCAAAGCGGTGGGAGGGGGAAACAATGCCGCGTTTAGCCGCCAATCTCGCGTTTCTGTTCACCGAGCGTCCGCTGCTCGAGCGCTTCGGCGCTGCCGCCGCCGCGGGTTTTTCCGCGGTCGAACTGCAATACCCCTATGAGGTCGCGCCTGCCGCCGTGAAGGCGGAGCTGGCACGCCATGGCCTGACGCAACTCGGCATCAACACGCCGCCCGGCCGGGAAGGCAAATCCGGCCTCGCCGCATTGCCCGGCCGCGAGCCGGACTGGGAGGCCGCGTTTGCGCGCGCGCTCGACTATGCCGTTGCTATCGGCGGGCGGGCGATCCATTGCCTCGCCGGCTGCGTGCCGCCGGAGCAGCGGCCGGCGGCGGAAGCGGTTTTCATCCGCAATCTCGCGCGCGCCGCGGAGCCCGCGGCGGGCGCCGGCGTGAACCTGTTGATCGAGCCGCTCAATCCGCGCGACCGCCCGGATTATTTCGTGAGCCGCGTGGAACACGCCGCCGATATCGTCCAGCGGGTCGGCGCGCCGAACCTGCGCATTCAATTCGACTTCTATCACGTACAGATCGTCGGCGGCGACCTCATCCGCCGCTTCGAGGCGCACCTGCCGCTTGTCGGCCACGTTCAGGTCGCAGCCGTGCCCTCGCGCCGCGAGCCGGACGAGGGCGAGGTGAACTATCCCGAGATTTTCGCTCTGCTCGACCGGCTCGGTTATGCGGGCTTTGTCGGCTGCGAGTACCGCCCGCGCGGACGCACCGAGGAGGGGCTCGCCTGGGCGCGGCCTTACGGCGTCGTTCCCCGCGGGTGAGCGTGGGCGCTCCCTGCGGGGGGCAGTTCGCGGGCGAAACCGCCGTAGTTTCCTAGGCTTCGACGGTCCAGCGGCCTTCTTTGCGGGCTGGCATTGGTGTATCGTCGTGTTGGGGACAACACGACAGCTTGGGGACCACGAAGCAGACGGGCCATGTGGGGCAGACGGGACAAGTTGGCTGCGGCTCCAGCCGCCGAGCCGCGCTCGGCGCTCAAGCAGGCGATGCATGAGGCGCGGGTCGAGGCGGCCGAGCGCACGAGCGTCGTCGTCGATCTGCGCGACGCCGAGGTGGCGCGCCTCGAATTGCTGAGCGAGGCGCTCGATCTGGTGTTCGCCGAAATTCCCTCGGAGGCCGAGCTGTTCGACCGCGGCCTGAGCCGCGGCGACACGCCGCGGCTGTGGATCGACGCCGTCGCGCATATCGCCATGGGCCGCGACAAACGCCTGTACCGCCTGCTCCACGACACGCGGGTCGGCCGCCGCGTCCTCGCCGAGTCGTACGAAATCCCCGACATCGTCCGCGCGGTGACCTCCTACGTGGCGCGCCGGCTCGTCGAGCGCGAGCGGGCGCTCGACGAGGATCCCGAATTCATCATGCGCATCGGCGAGCAGGAAGCGCGGCGCGAGCGGCGGCGGCGGCGCTGGCAGGCCGCAGGCGCGCTCCTGTTCGGCTTTGTCCTCGGCCTGTTCGCGCTGCTGCTCGCAGGATTGCTGCTGGCGAGCCGCTATTGATTTCTGCTACCGGCGATCGCCCGGCCGCACCCCGAAGTACGCGCGCACGCTTCACCGCTGCAATGTTTGCCATTCGACCTCGCGGATGAACCCGTCGGCGCCGCGCTCGCGCGCGACGAGTTCGCAGCGCCAGGCCCCCGCCTCGCCATCGATGCGCAGGAGATTGTAGCCGGCGGCGTTCTCGCCGTGATGCGGGACCCGCGCCGAGGCCGACGGCGCGCCGACTGCGGGGATCGGACGCTGCGGCCCGTCGAGCCAGACGAGCGAGCGCCGGTGGTCGTGACCGTGCAGCACGAGCTCGGCGCCCTTTTCCGCGAGCACGCGACGAAATTCGCCGGCGTCGGTCAGGCGGCGCAGATAGCGGCGCGGCGGACTCACCGGCGGATGATGAATGAGCACGATCCTGAAAAGCGCGCGGGCGCGGTCGAGCGCCGCGGCCAAGCGTGCGAGTTGGCTCTCGCCGAGCCGGCCGGTCGCCAACAAGGGCCCCGTCGGCAGCGCCGACGATAGCGCGATCAGCGCCACGTCGCCGCGCCGGCGCACGAACGGGAACGCGCCGCGACCGGAGCCATTGTCGCCGCGCATGTAGTCACCCCAGAACGTCGATGGGCTGTCCAGGGCTCCCGGCACATAGATGTCGTGATTGCCGGGAATGACGGTGACGTCGGACGGTGTCCCAAGCGCATCGAGCCAGGCGCGCGCGCGCCTGTATTCGTCCGGCAGCGACAGGTTGACCAGATCGCCGGTCACGGCGACGTGGTCGACCGCCAGGGTCTTCAAATCGGCGGTCAGGGCGTCGAGCGCCGCGACGCGGTGGATGTTCTTGCGCCCGCGGTGCCAGTTGATGAAGCCGAGCCCGCGCTTGCCGGCAAGCTCGGCAAGCCGCGGCGGCGCCGCCAAATGCAGATCGGAGAGGTGGGCGAGCACGAACATCGCGCCACGATGATACGCGAGTCGTGCGGGTCACAACGGCCAGCGACCCGCGCATCGGGCATGATCCGAAAAAGCGAAAACCGCTTTTCCGCAAGGATCACGCTCTACTACAGAAGGGTGGTCATGAATTGCCGATGAGGATGCCGGCGACGAAGACCAGGGTGCCGCCGACGAGGACCTGGAACGCCGCCTGCAGGAACGGCGTATCCATGTAGCGTGTGCGGATCCACGAGATCACCGCAAGCTCGACCGCGACCACCGCGAAGGCGAAGCTCGTGGCGACATAGAAATGCGGAATGAGATAGGGGAGTGCGTGTCCGAGGCCGCCAAGCGTGGTCATCAGCCCGCAAACGACGCCGCGAACCAGCGGCGCGCCGCGGCCGGTAAGCGAGCCGTCGTCGGACAATGCCTCGGCGAATCCCATCGAGATGCCGGCGCCGATCGAGGCCGCGAGCCCGACGAGAAAAGTCGCCCAGGTACTGTGGGTGGCAAAGGCCGCGGCAAAGAGCGGCGCGAGCGTCGAGACCGAGCCGTCCATGAGGCCGGCGAGGCCGGGCTGCACGTATTGCAGCACGAACATGCGGCGCGCGGTCTCATCCTCCGCCGCCCGCGCGCGCGGCTCGAGCTTTGCGCCCAGCTCGCGGGCAAGCGCCTCGTGCTTGTCCTCGGCGGCGGCGAGCTTGCGCAAGAGGTCGCGCACCGCGTCGTCGTCGGCGGAGCTCGCGGCGCGTCGGTAGAAACGCGCAGTCTCGTATTCCATCTCCTCGGCGAACTTGCGCACCGCGTCGAGCCCGAGCGGTCGGTTCAGCCAGAGCGGGCGGCGCTTGAGAAACCCCTTCACGTCCTGGCGGCGGATCAGCGGGAGAAACTCGCCGAACTTCCGGCGATAGAGTTCGAGCAGCATGTCGCGATGGCCGATCTCCTCATCCGCCATCTTGTCGTACATCGCCGCCGTGTCAGGGTATGAGCCGCGCAGGCCGTCGGCAAATGAATGATAGATGCGGTTGTCCTCGTCCTCATTGGAGACGGCGAGCGCCAAGACCTCCTGCTCGCTTAGGTCGGCGAAACGTTTCAATGGCTTGATCCCAATGGCTGGCTGGCGCGTATGTTAGAATGCTTCTAAACTAGGCGCAAGGCCACCTCAAAATCGCGATCCGAGGGTGCGGCGGCCGCGCAGATTTGGCATTCTTCCGAAGAGCAGTGTCGTTTGCGCGGTTACGTCATGAAGCACGCGAGCCCTTCAGCACTCGGCCGGCTGGCGCAACTCCTCACCGGCATTCGTCAATTCGAGCGCGTGAAGGAGAAATCGCGCGGCGTGTTCTATTGCCGCTCGAAAGCGTTCCTGCATTTTCACGAGGATCCTGCTGGCCTGTTCGTCGACCTGCGCATCGGTTCGGACTGGGAGCGTTTTCGCGTCGACAGCAAGGATCAGCAGGCGAGGCTGCTGCGCCGGATCCGCCATCATCTGGCAAGGTCCTCAGGCAATCATGGAGCTTGACCCCGTTCGCCGCCGGGTCGAGCCGGCGATCCGGCGCGGGCTGCATCTCTATTGGCGTTTTGCGCGCGGACTGACGCTCGGTGTGCGCGGCCTCGTCATCGATGCGGAGCGGCGGGTCTTCCTGGTCAAGCACAGCTACGTTGCCGGCTGGCATTTGCCGGGCGGCGGAGTCGAGCCCGGCGAAACGCTGGCTGCGGCGCTGGTGCGGGAATTGCGCGAAGAAGGCAACATCGAACTCACCGCGCCGGCGGTGCTGTTCGCGATCTATTTCAACCGCCGCATATCGCGGCGCGACCACGTGGCGCTCTATGTCGCACGCTCGTTTCGCCAGAGCGCGCCGCCGCGGCCGAACCACGAGATCATCGCGCACGGCTTCTTCGCTGTCGATTCGCTGCCCGCGGGCGCGACCGGCGCGACCCGCCAGCGCATCGATGAGGTTTTTGCCGGGCGCGCCGCGGCCGAGTTCTGGTGATGGCCGGTGACGGCATTAGCGTCGTGTCACTTTCTGACAGCGATGTCATTTTCACACTGCCGGGTTTGTTGCTACCAAGCGGTATTCGGCCGCGTCAATTGGTCATATGCGCAAACGCAACAGCAACCAAATTCGCGGACGGACGTTTCCTTGGATGAGCGTCTTGGGGCGACAGAAGGAGAGATTTCGATGCAGAGGAAAATCCTTGCGCTCGCCGCGGCCGCAGCGCTCGGCGCGGCGATGACGACCGGCGCCATGGCGGCGCACATGGGCGGTGGGGGCGGAGGTGGTGGCGGTCGCGGCATGAGCATGGGCGGCGGCGGCCACGCGATGACCATGGGCGGTGGCCATGCGATGACAATGGGAGGCGGCCACGCGATGACCATGGGTGGCGCGCGCATGAACACCTTTGCCGTAGCGCCACACGCCAACTTCGTGCGCCCGGGCATCACCGGTAACCGCGTTGTCGGAACGTGGGGACATCCCGCCACCGGCGCCTGGGCAAACCGCACCTGGGCTGGCGGCAATTGGGGCCACCATCACCACCACCGCCACTTCTTCGTTGGCGGCGGCCTGTATGCCTTCAGCGGCTATTCGTATGACTGTTACAACTGGCCCTACTACAGCTATCCGTACAACAGCTGCTACGGCAACAGCTACGCTTGGTAGCAACGGCTGCCAAGCGACGCGCGCCGCGCCCCCAAGGGCGCGGCGTTTTTATTTTGCACGTTTGTTTGTACGCTCAGCCGAAGCGGCCGCGGTCGTGCGGCAATGTGAAGTCGATCAGCGGCCCGATCGGCACGATCCCGGTCGGATTGATACTGCGGTGGCTGCCGTAATAGTGACGCTTGATATGGTCGAGGCTCACGGTCTCCGCGACGCCGGGGACCTGGTAGAGATCGCGCAGGTAATTCCAGAGATTGGGATAATCGACGATGCGCCGCACGTTGCACTTGAAGTGGCCGTAATAGACCGCGTCGAAACGCACCAGCGTGGTGAACAGCCGCCAGTCGGCTTCCGTAATTTGCCGCCCGACGAGATAGCGCTGGCGCGAGAGCCGCGCTTCGAGCTCATCGAGCGTGGCAAAGACGGCGCGCGCGGCTTCTTCGTAGGCGGCCTGCGTGCCGGCGAAGCCGGCGCGATAAACGCCGTTGTTGACGTTGGCGTAGACGGTCGCGTTGATACCGTCGATCTCGGCGCGCAGCGGAGCAGGATAGTAGTCGGTATGGACGTCGGTGAATGCCTCGAACGCGGAATTCAGCATGCGGATGATTTCCGCGGATTCGTTGTTGACGATGGTGTGCCGCTTCTTGTCCCAGAGCACGGGCACGCTCACCCGGCCGCTGTAATGCGGATCGGCCAGGAGATAGATTTCCGCAAGCGTCGACTTGCCATTGACGCTGTCGGGCGTCGCGCCCGGCTCGATGCCGAACTCCCATCCCGCCTTGCCGAGATGCGTCTTGGTCACTGAGACCGAGATTACGTCCTCAAGCTTCTTGAGCTTGCGGACGATGAGGGCGCGCGACGCCCATGGACAGGCGAGCGAGACGTAGAGGTGGTAGCGGCCGGCTTCGGCGGGGAATCCGCCTTTGCCGGTGGGGCCCGGGCTGCCGTCGGGCGTGATGTAGTTGTGGAAGGCCGTGGCCGGTCGGACGAAGTGGCCGTCCTTGGCGCGGGGAACGTCCTCCTTCCAGGCGCCGTCGACAAGCAATCCCATTGTCGTCTCCGCTGATCTTGCTCCTTGATCTAAGCATCCCGGGGCGCCGGCGTCAGAGCCACGCGCCGGTGTCGCCAGCCGCGCGCCGAGGCTTTCTCCGGCTGGACCTTTGGCGGAGCGGATGCTAGGCGCGGGCGCCATGACCGACATCTCGCTCAGCATCCTGCCGGAAAAGCGCGACGACGCGGTCGCGATCGAGCGCCTGTACGAGCGCACGTTCGGGCCGGGCCGCCACGCCAAGACCTCGTATCGCCTGCGCGAGCAGGTCGCTCATTGCCTCGACCTGTCGTTCACCGCGCATATCGGCACGCTGCTCGTTGGCTCGGTGCGGCTGTCGCCGGTGCGTGTCGGCGAGACCAAGGCGATGCTGCTCGGGCCGTTGACCGTGGAGCCGCCATTCCGCGAGCGCGGTGTAGGCAAGGCCTTGATCGAACGCGCGCTCGGCGAGGCGCGCGCGCAAGGCCACCGGCTGGTGATCCTGGTCGGCGACGAGCCGTACTACGGCAAGTTCGGCTTCAAGCGCAT
Organism: uncultured Alphaproteobacteria bacterium; assembly: GCA_963833665.1. Lineage (GTDB taxonomy): Bacteria > Pseudomonadota > Alphaproteobacteria > Rhizobiales > Xanthobacteraceae > BOG-931. The sequence goes on from CAWHZA010000022.1 coordinate 41,267, forward strand.
TCCGCCCGGGCGCGCGGGCATGCCCGGCCCGGTCGACCCGGCGCGGCTCCTGGTCGCCGAACTCGCCGCCGGCGCCTTCGACGGTGTGTCCGGGCCGATCCGTCCGGAATGGGAGCACATTTCGTAGATTGGTTTGATTGCTTTGAAGGGTCGATCACCGCACCCCGCGCGCGCCGAAGTCTAGTTGCGGAACCAAGCCAGCGATTCCAGTTGGGCACCGGCACAGGACCGGCCGTGACCTACTCAAGTGGGCGCTGATCTTTCTCGTGGTCTCGCTGGTCGCGGCACTCTTCGGCTTCACCGGCATATCGGCCGCGAGCGCCGACATCGCGCGCGTGTTGTTTTTCATCTTCCTGGTGATCTTCGTGGTGCTGCTCGTTCTCGGCCTGATGGCGGGTCGCAGGGTGTGACGTTCGTGTAGGCTGGCTTACGGCGCGGAGCGCCGAACCCACGCGGTTACTGGCGTTGCGGGCTTGGAAACGATCAAGTTTGTAGTTTGTAGTAGTTTGTAGGGTAGGCTGAGCGAAGCGAAGCCCACGCCGAAAAATAGAATGCGCCGAGCACCTTGCTTACGCGATCGGCGCGAGCGCAACGAAGAGGGTGCGCTTCCATCTGGCGAGTCGGTAGCGCAGCATCGTCAAGTATTCGTGGAAGAGTTACGTGGGCACGGCGCTTTGCGCCTTTGCCCACCCTGCCTAATAGCGTTCACCGCCCCTCGCGCGCCCAGGTGCCGGCTAGGCTGCCGAGCAAGAGCAGCAGGCCCAAGAGGCCGGCGAACACCGGCAGCACGCCGATGCCGCGCACGACACTGGCGTCGCGCATCTTCATGCCGAGCCAATCGTCGCCCTTGTAGGTGTCGCCGGAGCGCACGGCGAGAAGGCGCGGCACGCTGATGCTGCTCCCCGCCTCGAGCCGGCGCGCGTCGCCGCCGGTCGCCGCGGCGATCGGCGCGAGCACATCGGTCGTCGAGGTCACCTCGGTGAACTCGCGCGGATTGGCCGGGCCGATATTGATGAGCGCGTTGAGCTTGCCGTCGGTCGCGCGCCAAAGCCCGAGCTCGTTCGCCTCGACGCTGGTCTGCCAGACGCCGGGCTCGCCCGGCGCCAGCTTGAGCGTGCGCGTCGTGCCGGACGGCGAGGTGAGCGTCACGTCGGCGATGTCCTCGGCCATGGTCTGCCGCTTGATCAGGAGGTTGTGGCCGCTGACGACAAGCCGCAGCGACTCCTCCTCGAGGTCGGGCTCCTTCATCAGCCAGTGCGAGAGACGGCGCAGCAGGTCGAGATGCGGTCCGCCGCCTTCAAAGCCGCGCGCCCAGAGCCAGAGCTGGTCGGAGAGCAGGAGCGCCACGCGGCCCTCGCCGTCGCGCGACAGGATGAGCAGCGGCTTGTTGTCCGGGCCCTCCATCACCGGCGTGCCGGTGTTGTTCCTGGTGTCGACCATGCGGAACCATTTGGCCCAATGCGGCGGATCGCTCTCCGACCCGTCGAGGTCGCGGGTCACCGGATGACGTTTGCCGAGTTCGGAGAGGCGGGCGTGAAAGGCGCGCTCGGTCACGTTGCCGCTCGGCTCCGCCGGCAGGATGGCGTCGAGCGGTGTACGCCAGATGCTGGTCTGGCTCGCGTAGTCGGGGCCGGCGGCGACCAGCACGGCGCCGCCGTCGCGCACGTAGCGCGTGATGTTGTCGAAATAGATGATCGGCAGCACGCCCTGGCGCGCATAGCGGTCGAAGATGATGAGCTGAAATTCGCCGATCTTCTGCTGGAACAGTTCGCGCGTGGGGAAGGCGATCAGCGACAATTCGTTGATCGGCGTGCCGTCTTGCTTCTCCGGCGGACGCAGGATGGTGAAGTGCACGAGATCGACGGAAGCGTCGGACTTGAGCAGATTGCGCCAGGTCCGCTCGCCGGCATTCGGCTCGCCGGAGACCAGAAGCACGCGCAGCTTGTCGCGCACGCCGTCGATCGCGACGACGGCACGGTTGTTGACCTGGGTGAGCTCGCCGGCGAGCGGGGAAGCCTCGATCTCGACGATGTTGGCGCCGCCGTGCGGGATCGGGATGTCGACGCGCTGCGGCGCGCCGACCGGGACCGTACGGCTCTGCACGACGTCGCCGTCCCGGCGCACCGTGACCTCCGCGGTGGTCGCCGTCGCGCCCTGATCCTCGACCCGATAGGTGATGGTCTGCGACTGGCCGACGATCCCGAAGCGGGGCGCGGCGATGAGGGCGACGCGGCGGTCGCGCTCATCCTTGCTGCCGGTGACGAGAGCATGAACGGGCGCGGCGAAGCCGAGCGCGTTCGCGTCGGCAGGCGCGTCATGCACGCGCCCGTCGGTAATCATGACGGCGCCGGCCACGCGATCCGGCGGCACGTCGGCAAGCGCCGCGCCGAGCGCGGTGAAGAGCCGCGTGCCGTCGGTCTCGCCGTCCGACTGCCCGGCCTCGACCACGCGCACGTCGAGCCCGGGGATGCGGCGCAGCCGTTCCAGCACCGCGGCGCGCGCCTCCTCGGTCTGCCGCGTGCGCTCGCCGAAATTCTGGCTCGGGCTCTTGTCGACCACGACGACCGCGACGGAGCTCAGCGGGTCGCGGTCCTCGCGGGTGAGCGACGGATTGGCAAGCGCGAGTGCGATGAGCAGCAGCGCCACCACGCGGATCGCGCCGCCGCGGCTGCGCGAGACGATCAAGAGCAGCGCCAGCACGACGGCCGCGGCGATTGCGGCCCACAATATCTGGAGCGGGACGAGGGGAGCGAAGGCGACGCCGAGATTCACGTCCGTCCTCCTACTGCCCGAGCCGTTCGAGCAGCGCCGGCACGTGCACCTGGTCGGCCTTGTAGTTGCCGGTCAGCGTGTACATAACGATGTTGACGCCGGCGCGGAACGAAAGCTCGCGCTGCCGCGGCTCGCCTTCGACCATGGGCAGCATGGGCTGGCCGTCGGGCCGCGTCGCCCACGCGCCGGCAAAATCGTTCGAAGTAATGATGATCGAGGATACGCCGTCGCCGCCCCGCGCCGGACGACGCGTCGTCTCTTCGTCCTCGCTCGCCGGCAGCGCCTCGACCCAGAGCTGGCCGGTATTGAAGCGCCCGGGGAAGTCGCGCAACAGATAGAACGTCTTGGTCAGAACGTGCTCGCGCGGCACCGGCTCGAGCTCGGGGATGTCAAGCGAGGTGAGGATCTTGCGCAGTTCGAGCATGCCCGGGCTGCGGGTCTCGCCACCGGAGCCAGGAGGCGCGACGACCGCGTCACGCGTGTCAAACAGAACGGTGCCGCCCTGCTTCATGTAGGAATCGATGCGTTTGAGCGCCGCTTCCGGCGGGTGCGCGGCGCCGGGCACGATCGGCCAGTAGATCAGCGGATAGAACGCAAGCTCATCGCGCGTGATGTCGAGCCCGATCGGGTCTCCCGGCTCAAGCGCGGTGCGTTGCGCGAGAAACAGCGTGAGGCCGGAAAGGCCGGACTTGCTGATCGCATCGACGTCGCCGTTGCCGGTGATCACGTAGGCAAGCTTGGTCTCCAGTGCCGAGCGCGGCACTTCGCCGCGCGGCGAATCTTCGGCGGCCGCCAAGCTGTGCGCGAGGGCGAGCGCTGCAATCGCCACCACGACCGTGGCCGGCGCCCGCGAAGCGCGCGGCAGGAGGCGCGCGATGCCGCCGCCGAGGAACAGCACGATTACGGTGTCGAGCGCGAGGATCGCGAGCGCGGCGAGGAAGATCGGCCCGCGTAAATCCTGCGGCTCGCTGCGGCGATAGATTTCGCGGGCGGCATTGGCGAGGGGGGTGAAATCGAGGGGCGCCAGGCGGTCGCTGGCGGCGAGCGTATTCACGGCGAGGAGGTTTTCCGGCGCGCCATAAAAACCCGGCGGGTGCTCGGCGGTGGCGCTGCCGGAAAAGTCCGCCGGCACCGGCCGCGCCGTCGAGGGCGGCGGCACGAAAGTCCCGAAGCCGTCGAGTACGCGGCTCGGCGCGGCCGCTTCGCGCGCGGCCTTCGTCTTCGCCGTGCCCGTGGCAGCCTCGGCGACGTGAGTGGTGCCCGCGAGCGCAACGATGCGCTTGAGCATCTCCACGAAGCTGCCCGACAGCGGCAGATCCGACCAGCGGGTATCGCCGGTGACGTGGAAGAGCACGATCAAGCCCTTGCCGCGGCGGGCGGCGGTGACGAGCGGCGTGCCATCGGCGAGCGTCGCCCAGGTGTTCTCGGTCAGCCCCGCATCGGGCTCCGCCAGCACCTGCCGGCTGACGGTCACGTCGTTCGGCGTATTCATGCCGTTGAATGGGCTGTCATGCGCGAAGGCGGCGAGTGGCTGTGGCTTGTCCCAGCTCAGGCTGCCGCCGAGGATGCGGCCGCCGCGCCGCAGCTTGACCGGCACGAGATCGTCGTCGGACGCGGCGAGCCGCGGCCCGGCGAAACGCACCAGCACGCCGCCGTCCTCGATCCAGCGCGCGAGCCGGTCGTGCGCATCGCCGGCGACGTTGCCGACGTCTGCGAGGATGAGCATCGGCAGGTTCTGGTCGAGAAAATGCGTCACCGCTTCCGCCGGCGACTCGCCTTGCGCAAGCCGCACATCGGCGAACGGGCCGAGCGCGCGCCCGATGTAGTAGCTCGAGGACAACAGCGGCTGCGACGTATCGGCGGTCGCGCCCGAGACGATGCCGACGGTGCGGCGCCTCCAGCGTTTGTCGAGGAGCTGCACCGCGCCGGCAGAGCGCTCGCCGGCAATCTCGACGCGCGCAATATCGTTGCGAATTTCGACCGGCAGATCGAACCGCGCCTCGGTCTCGCGGTCCGCTGCCTTGAGCGCGAACGGCGCCTCGCCGAGCGTGAGGCCCTTGAGATCGAGCGCGCGCACGGTGCCGGTCTCCGCCGCGTCCGCAGCCGAACGCAGCACCTTCACGCTGAGCGCGCCGGCGGCGTTGTCGATGGCGGTGAGGGCGCGAGCACCGGCCAGGCCGCCGGCGACGATGGTGAGCGGGCGCTGCTCGAGCGCCTGCGCGAGGCTCTTGACGAAATCGGTGCCGCGGCCGAGATCGATGCCGTCGGCGAGCCACACCATTTCCACATCGTGCGCTTCGCCGAGGAAGCGCGTGATCGCCGGCAAGGCCTCGGTACGGTCGACCGTGTGCGGCTTGGGTTTGATCTGGTGCAGGCGCACGCGCGCCGCCGCCGCCGTGGCGAATGAAATGTCGCGGGTCCCCTCGGAGAGCGGGATGAGCGCGACGGCGCGGCGGTCGTTGTCAGCCCGCGCGATGATGTCGTCGGCGGTGCGCAGGCGCGCGTCCCAGCTCGCGGCAGCGGCCCAGCCGTCGTCGATCAGGATCGCGACCGGCGCGCGCGTCTTCGTCGTCGCCACCGGCGGAATTCCACATTGGACCGGCGGCGGCGATGATGACCAGCGCCGCCAGCGCCAGCCGTATGAGCGTGAGCCACCACGGCGTGCGCGCCGGCGTTTCCTCCCGCGGCGCGATTTCCAGAAGGAGCCGGGTCGGCGGGAACTCGATGCGGCGCGGGCGCGGCGGCATCAGGCGCAGCAGCCACCATAGCACCGGCAGGGTGAGCAGACCAATGAGCACCAGCGGTTCGGCAAAGCCGAGCGGCAACCCAGCGATCATGCCGGTATCCTCTGCTCGGTCGACGCGTAGGTACGCGTTCCGCCGTCGGCGAGGCCGGTGCCGATGCGCACGTGCAGCGACAGCAGCAGTTCGCTCGCCGGCCGGTCGGTGCGGTGGATGGCGAAGCTCCAGCCGAGCCGGTCGGTCTCGCTGCGGATTTCGGCGCGGTGGCGGCGCACGCGTGCGGCGTAGTCGTTCCGCCAAGTCTCGGCACGGCCGGCGGTGATGCGGCCGCCGCCTTCCGGCTCGATGAACTCGACGCGGCCCCAATACGGGAATGTCTCCTCGGCGGGATCGACGATCTGCACGACGTGGCCGCGTGCGCCGCTACCGGCAAGCTGCGTGATCGTGCGCCGCACGTCGGCGATCTCGCTCCAAAGGTCCGAGAGGAGCACGATCTCGGCGAGCGGGGCGGGCGCAAAGGTCGGCGGCAGGCTCGTGCGCTCGCTTTGATCGTGGCCGATCACCTGCGCCATCCGTTCGATGACGTTGCGGCTCCCGGTCGGGCGCATGAGGCCTGGGATACCGACGCGCTCGCCGCCCTCGACGAGAACCTCGGCAAGCGCAAGCGCCACGACGAGCGTGCGGTACAGCTTGCTGTCGCGCACCAGCGGCGACGCGAAGGCCATCGAGGGCGAACGGTCGGGCCAGATCCAAACCGTATGCGCGGCCTCCCATTCCTGCTCGCGCACATAGAGATGGTCGTCGCGTGCCGAGCGCCGCCAGTCGACGCGAGAAGCCGGCTCGCCGGAGACGAAGCGGCGGTACTGCCAGAAATTCTCTCCCGATCCGGCGCGCCGGCGGCCGTGCAGGCCGTGGATCACCGTGGCCGCGACGCGCCGCGCCTCGAGGATCAATCGCGGAGTCGTCGCCGCAAGCGTGCGGCCCTCGCCGGCCGCACGCTGAACCGCAGCACGATCATGGTGGGGGGTGCGCCTCGGCTCGACCGCCATCCGCCTATCCAATTCGCGCCTTCAAGCGTCCAACCACCCCCTCGATTGTCTCCCCTTCAGCGCGCGCGGTAAAGGTGAGCGCCATGCGATGCTTGAGCACGGGCTCGGCAAGATCGAGCACGTCGTCGATCGACGGCGCCAAGCGTCCGTCGAGCAGCGCCCGCGCCCGCACGGCGAGCATGAGCGCCTGGCTCGCGCGCGGGCTCGGACCCCAGGCGATCAGCTTGGCGGCTTCGCCGCTTTCCGGTCCCGGCCGCGCCGACCGCACCAGCCTGAGGATGGCCTCGACCACCAATTCGCCGACTGGCAGCCGCCGCACCAGCCGCTGCGCCGCGATCAAATCCTCGCTGCTCATTGCCGCCTTCGCCCGCGTCTCCTCGGAGCCGGTAGTCTCGAACAGGATTCGGCGCTCGGCGTCGCGATCGGGATAGCCGACGTCGATCTCCATGAGAAAGCGGTCGAGTTGCGCCTCGGGCAGCGGATAGGTGCCTTCCTGCTCCAGCGGGTTCTGCGTGGCGAGCACGTGGAACGGCTTGGGGAGATCGTGACGCGTCCCGGCGACGGTGACGTGCTGCTCTTGCATGGCCTGCAGCAGGGCCGATTGCGTGCGCGGGCTGGCGCGGTTGATTTCGTCCGCCATCAACAGCTGGGCGAAGACCGGGCCGGAGAGAAAACGGAAGCTGCGCTTGCCCGTGGCGCTCTCCTCGAGAACCTCGGTGCCGAGAATGTCGGAGGGCATGAGGTCAGGCGTGAACTGGATGCGCCGCGCGTCGAGACCGAGCACAATACCCATGGTCTCGACGAGCTTGGTCTTGGCCAAGCCTGGAACGCCAAGGAGCAGCGCATGGCCGCCGGAGAGGATGGTCACGAGCGCCTGTTCGATGACCTTGTCCTGGCCGAAGATGACCGTCCCGATCGCCGCCGTGGCGGCACGCACATTCTGCGCGGTCGTTTCGGCCGCGCGCACGATCATGTCTTCGAGCTTTTCGAGCCCTTCGCCGGCAGCGGGCATAGTCAACTCCTCGTCTTAAGTCGCATTTCGTACCGTGAACGATCCGCAGACGCTTGGGAAGGCAGACACTTGGGAAGAATGTAAGCCGCGAACTTTGCGCGGCTACAGACGATGCAATATATGCGCCAGCGCCCTGAACCAGCCCTTGCGCCGAACTTCCGATCCGCCGGAGACGACTTGGGTTGGGCGCGGCATGGTGCGACGTGGCGGGTTACGATACCACGGGTTGACGCGCCCCCCGTGGGTACTTCCATCTTACGTTCAAGGCAAACCATGGCGAAGCAAGGGCAAGGGGGCCTCGAGGATATTACCGGCGCCCTCGCCCGCGCAGGCGTGAAGGGGCCGCCGCCGGTCGATCGCTGGAATCCGCCGTTTTGCGGCGATCTGGACATGCGCATCGCCGCCGACGGAACCTGGTTCTACATGAAAACGCCGATCGGCCGGCAGGCCCTGGTCAAGCTGTTCGCCTCGATTCTCAAGCGTGAGGGCGAAAAGTACTTCCTGGTCACGCCTGTGGAGAAGTGCGGCATAAAGGTCGACGACGCGCCGTTCCTGGCGGTCGAGCTTGATGCCCAGGATTCTGCGGACGGGCGGGTGCTCAGCTTCCGCACCAATGTCGACGATTGGGTCCAATGTGGGCCGCGCCATGCGCTGCGCTTCGATCCCGAGCCCGGCACCGGCGGGCTCAAGCCCTACCTTCACGTCCGCCGCGATCTGTGGGCCAAGGTCACGCGCCCGCTGTTCTTTGATCTCGTCGAGCTCGGCGAGGAGCGCGAGGTCGACGGGCACGCGATGTTCGGCGTGACATCGATGGGCGTGTTCTTCCCGATGGCTCCGGCGGAGCAGGTGAGGGACTTTGCGTGAGCGAGGCGCGTGCATCGCCATTGATCGCGCGGCCTGATAATTTCTTTGATCGCGCACGGGTGCGGCTCACACTCGAAGTGCCGCCGGCGCTGACCAATCCGGCGGCGCAAGGGGCACGCGGCGATCTCGATCTCAATCCCGCGCTTTGGGAGCGCGCCGGCGTGAGCGCCACCAAGCCGGCCGCGGTGCTCGTTCCGATCATCGATCGCGAGGAGCCGACGGTATTGCTCACCATTCGTACGCAGGAGCTTGCCAACCATGCGGGCCAGGTCGCCTTCCCCGGCGGCAAGATCGACCCCGACGACGAGAGTCCGGTCGCCGCGGCGCTGCGCGAAGCCAGGGAGGAGGTCGGGCTCGCGCCTATGCTGGTCGAACCGCTGGGCTATCTCGATCTCTACCTCACCTTCACCGGCTTTCGCATTCTGCCGACGGTCGCGCGCGTCAAGCCCGACTTCACGCTCGCACTCAATCCGCGCGAGGTCACCGAATCATTCGAAGTGCCGCTGAGGTTCCTGATGACGCCGGAAAATCACCAGCGCAAAAGCCGCGAGTGGAAAGGCGTCACACGCGAATTCTACGCCATACCGTTCGAGAACCGCTACATTTGGGGCGCCACCGCCGGTATCGTGCGCAATCTCTACGAGCGGGTTTGCAGCGCATGATCCGGCCTGTCGCGACCGAAATCGGGCTGTTCCTTGCCCCGTTCATTCTCTATGCCGCGTTTCTCGTGGTGACGCGGACCGGGGTATTGCAGCCGAAGGCGTGGGCGCCGCGACGCGTCGCCGGCCTCGTCATCGTGTCGCTCGTGCTGATGGCTGGAAGCTTCGTTGTCCTCGCGCACTTCTCCGGCGCGCCGCCCGGCTCCACCTACGTTCCGGCGCACGTCGACGGCGGCAAGTTCGTGCCGGGAGTGACGCGGTGATGCCGCAGGCCCGGCTCGGCGATGCGGCCTGGCTGAACGAAGGCCCGGTTGCGCGCCTCCTTGCGCTGCTCGATCGCGACGGCGAGGAAGCGCGCATTGTCGGCGGCGCTGTGCGCAACGCGCTCTTGGGGCTGCCGGTCGCCGAGATTGACGTGGCGACCACGGCGCTGCCTGCAGAGGTCATGCGCCGCGTCACGGCGGCCGGCTGCAAGGCAATCCCGACCGGTATCGAGCACGGCACCGTTACCGTCATCATCGAGCATCAGCCGGTCGAGGTGACGACGCTGCGCCAGGACGTGGAAACCTTCGGCCGCAAGGCGCGCGTCGCCTTCGGCCGCGACTGGCGCGCCGACGCCGAGCGGCGCGACTTCACGATCAATGCGCTTTCCGCTTCCGCCGACGGCATGGTCCACGACTATGTCGGCGGCCTTGCCGACATCGCCGTGCGTCGCGTGCGCTTCATCGGTGACGCGCGGAAGCGCATCGAAGAGGATTACCTGCGCATCCTGCGCTTCTTCCGCTTCCATGCCTATTTCGGCGAAGGCGCCCCGGACGCGGCGGGTTTGCTCGCCTGCATCAGGGCGCACGCCGGCCTCGAAAGGCTCTCGCGCGAACGGGTGCGCATGGAGGTGCTCAAGCTTCTGCTCGCGCCGCATGCGGCGCCGACACTTGCGGTGATGACGGAGGCTGGCCTGCTCGGCGGCGTGCTCGGCGGCGTACCACTGCTCGCGAGCTTCGAGAACGTGGCGAAGATCGAGGCGGCGTGCGGCATGGCGCCCGACGCAGTGCGCCGCCTCGGCGGGCTTGCGGTGCTGGTCAAGGAGGATGCGGAAAGGCTCGCGCAGCGGCTGCGCCTCGCCAACGCAGAGACGGAGCGGCTCATCGCTCTCGAAGCCTGGTGGCGCGTCGCGCCGGCGGCCCGCGAGCAGGCGGCGCGCGCGCTCCTCTATCGCCTCGGGCCGCAATCGTTCGCCGACCGGGTGCTTGTCGCCTGGGCGCGCTCGCCGGCGGGAACCGCCGATGCGGCTTGGCGCGAGCTTGCAAGCCTGCCGCAACGATGGACATTCCCTGTCTTCCCGCTCAAGGCGGCGGATTTCATCCGCCGCGGACTAGGGCAGGGCCCGGCGCTCGGCGCCGCCATGCGCGCGGCCGAAGCGGCGTGGATCGCGGCCGATTTCCCACTTGAGCGCGCGGCGCTCGACGCCATTGCCGATGAGGCTGCGCAAGCTGGTCGGGCGCATTGAACGGAGGGAACGCGGCACGGCCCGTTCGCCTCGCTTCACGACATCCTGGCGCGCAGCGCGCGCAAGCGGCGGCGCGCGACCGGCGCGATCTCATTGAGTCGCGGCCGCACCAGCGCCATCATCCCGCGCGGGCGCATGCGCTCGACCTGCATTTCGTTGCCGCGCCAGACGAAGTCGTCGCCGTGCAGCGCTCCGACGAAGAGGAAGGGCAGAAGCAGATCGCGCGCGAGCCCGTAGAGCGGATAGAGCGCCGGGAGGTGCCATCCGGCCGCGGCGGCGAGCAGCATTTCCCCGCCATACCACGCAGCGGCGAGCGCGGCGACGCTCAGCAGCGGCGGCAGGCCGACCGCCGGAGCGATGCAGGCGAGCGCGATCATCGGCAGCACGCCGCCGGAGAGCGCCTCGGGGAGGAAATAGGCGAAGAAGCTCGCGCGGCGCAGCCGCGCCCAGCGCAGTTGCCGGCTCCATACGTCGGCGGCGCTACGGTAGCCGAGCGGCTGCGGGAACGGCCGGTCGACGAGCCGCACCTTGAGCCCGGCGGCGCGCACCACCTTGGTCGAGGCGGCGTCTTCCGCGACCTCGTGCGCCAGCGCAGCGATGCCGCCAGCGCGCTCGAGGTCCGCGCGCCGCCACAGCATGGTCTTGCCCTGGGCGAAGCCGAAGCCCAGCGCGTCGGCGAGATACTGCCACCGCGCCTGATAGGTATTAAGGAACGCGCATTCGAGCTCGGCCCATAGGCCTTGCGGCCGACAGCCGATCGGCGGCGAGGCGACGAGCCCAGTATCCGCGCGCCAGCTCGCGAACAGGCGATCGATATAGTCGCGCGGCATCAGCACGTTGCTGTCGGCGATCACGATCCAATCGTGGCGCGCCGCACGCCAGCCTTTGAGCACGTTATTGAGCTTCGGATTGCTGCTGACCCTCTCGTCGCCGACGAGGAGCTTCGCGCCGGCTTCCGGGTGCTGCGCCATCAGCGCTTCGACGAGCGGCACGGCGGGATCCCTTGCGGAAGCGACGCAGAATAGGATTTCGCAGCGCGGATAATCGAGGTCGAATGTCGAACGCAGCGTATCGGCGGCATAATTGTCTATTCCGCATAGCGGGCGCACCAGGCTGACCGGGGGGAATTTCCGAGCTGACGGCGCTTCGCCAAGCGCGCTCCCCCGGAAGCGGAGGATCGCGACGACGATGCTCGCGACATGGATGGCAGTGGCGGCAATGCAGAATGTCGCGGCGGCGAGAATCGGCGCTGTCATCGCGGCGATGCATACCGGCGCGGCGTGACAGCGCTGTGACTCGGCCGTTAACCTTCAGTTTCTCCACCGTTCCTGGCGGCGGCCGCAGCGATCAACATTTTGTTGTCATCGTTCTGCAATGGAACGCGTCTATTCACGCGGCCATGGCGAACGGACGAGAGATCAAACATCGTGGCAGTTGAGCACGGCACGCGTTTGTTCCGTACTCTCTTCATTTCCGATGTTCACCTTGGCGCGCGCGGCTGCCAAGCCAAAAGCCTGCTCGACTTCCTGCGCTATCACGATGCGGAAACGATCTATCTGGTCGGCGACATCGTCGACGGCTGGCAATTGCGCGCCGGCTGGTATTGGCCGCAGCCGCACAACGACGTGGTGCAGAAGCTGTTGCGCAAGGCGCGCAAGGGCGCCCGCATGATCTATCTGCCGGGCAACCACGACGAGTTTCTGCGCGACTATTACGGTACCCACTTCGGCGGCATCGAGGTCAAGGAGACGGCGATCCATGAGGGCGCCGACGGGCGGCGCTATCTCGTCGTGCATGGCGACGTGTTCGATCTCGTGGTCAAGCACGCGCGCTGGCTCGCGCTCGCCGGCGACAAGGCCTACGATCTCGCCATCTTCGTCAACCGTTACTTCAACGCGTTGCGCCGGCGGCTCGGCTTTTCCTACTGGTCGCTGTCGCAGTGGGCGAAACACAAGGTCAAGAACGCGGTGAACTATATCGGCGCCTTCGAGCAGACGCTGGCCGCCGAGGCGAACCGCCGCCGCGTCGACGGCGTCATCTGCGGCCACATCCACCACGCCGCGATCCACGAGAAGTTCGGCATCCGCTACATCAATTGCGGCGACTGGGTCGAGAGCTGCACGGCAATCGCTGAGCACGCGGACGGCCGATTCGAGATCATCACCTGGGCCGAGACTGACGCCGTGCGCCCGCTTCTCCCGCCGCCGGAGTTCCGGCTGGAGGAGGAAAGAGAAATCGCGGCGTGAACGCTGTCGATGCCGCTCGTTCCCGCCAGCGCGGGATGCGGCGTTTGGATTGCTCCTTTCGCGGAACGAAAGCACCAAGGGCCACTTGTTGGTCATCGGGTGGGGCGAATCAGCGAAGCGTCACCCACCATCGCACGCGAAACGGCGGGTCACGCCTTCGGAGCAAACCGGCGCAACGGCTAGCGGCGTTACTGTCCGAAGATCAGCCGCGACGGGTGCTGGTCGATGTTTTTGATCGCCTTGTTGAGCTCGGCGAGCGTGCGACGGCCGTCAACGGCGAAGGCCTCGAATTCCTTGAGGCCGGAATTGGAAAAGCGGGTGAGCCCGACCGAAATCTCGTCGGTTCGCTTGTCCAGATTTTCTGCGAGCTTGCGCACCGCCTCCGCCGCCTGGGCGATCTCGCCGCTTTTGTCGCCGCTGCCGGTGAGGTTTTCGAGGCCGGCCATGACCTTGTCGAGGCGCTCCGAATTCTGCGCCAGCGTCGAGGTTACCGTCTCGATGTTGCGCAGCGAGCTGCGCAGCGCCGTCTCGTTGTCGACGACAAGGCCGCTGATGCGCGAGAGTACGTCGCGCGCCGCCTGCGTTACGTCGGCGCCCGCGCCCGCAGCGGCGTAAAGCGTCGGCGGCGTCCCGTCGTCGCTCGCGAGGAGCGCCGCGTCGGCCGCGCCGCCGGTGAGCGCGACCTCGGCGAGGCCGGTCAGTCCTTGGAAGGCGAGCGCCACCCTTGTGTCGGCGCGCACCGGCACGGCGCGGTCGACCGAAATCGTCGCCACGACCTTGCGCGGATCGTTCGCGTCGAGCGCAAGCCCGGAAACCTCGCCGACACGAATGCCGTTGAACAATACCGAACCGCCGCTGCGAAGGCCGGAGACCGAGCCGGTAAACACGACGCGGTAGCTGGCGCGCTCGCCGCCGCTGCCGCTGTTGTGGAACCAGAAGATGAAGCTGAACACGCCGGCGATGACCGCCAGCGTGAACGCGCCGGTCACCACGTAGTTGGCCCTGGTCTCCATGATTCGGTCTCTTCCATTGCGTCCGGGCGCGCGATCTCGGCCTCATCTCAGTGGTAGACTTGCTCAGTGGTACAGTTGCTCAGTGGTACACTTGGCGCCCTCGTTTGCCACGAAAATACGACTTGAGCCATTGATGCTCGGAGGCGAGCATGGCCTCGATTGGGCCGGCGGCGATGACGCGGCCGTCGACAAGCACGGCGATGCGGTCGCACACCGCATGCAGGCTGTCGAGATCGTGCGTGACCATGAACACGCTGAGTCCAAGCGTGCGCTGCAGGGTGCGAATCAGCTCGTCGAAGGCGGCGGCGCCGACCGGATCGAGGCCGGAGGTGGGCTCGTCGAGGAAGACGATGTCGGGGTCGAGCGCGAGCGCACGCGCCAGCGCCACGCGCTTGATCATGCCGCCGGAGAGCTCGGCCGGGAACTTTTCGGCCACCGCTGGATCGAGGCCGACCATTTCCAGCTTGGCGAGCGCGATCTCGTCGATGAGGCGCGGCGACAGGTCGAGGTGCTCGCGCATCGGAAACTGAACGTTCTGGCGGACGGTCAGCGAGGAGAACAGCGCGCCCTGCTGGAACAGCACGCCCCAGCGCCGCTCGACGGCGCGCCGTTCGCGGCCGTCGAGGCTGGCGAGATCGCTCCCGAACACCTCGATGGTGCCTGCGCGCTTGGGCAGCAGGCCGATGATCGTGCGCATCAACACCGACTTGCCCGCACCAGAACCGCCGACGAAGCCGAGAATCTCGCCGCGGAAGACGTCGAGCGTGACGCGGTCGAGCACCGTCGCCGCGCCGAAGCTGACGACAAGGTCGCGCACGCTGATCACCGCCTCGTTGCCGGTCATCTTCACATCCCGATCGCGCCGAAGAACATGGCGAAGAACCCGTCGAGCACGATGACGAGGAAAATCGATTTGACCACCGAAGCGGTGGTCTTGCGGCCGAGCGAGGCGGCGCTGCCTTCGACGTTGAACCCCTCGACGCAGGCGACCAGCCCGATGGTGAGCGCCATGAACGGGGCCTTGATCATGCCGACCGCGAAGGTCGGCATCCAGATCGCCTGGCGCAGCCGTTCGAGGAAAATTTCCGGCGTCATGCCGCCGTACAGCCAGCAGACGAGGCCGGCGCCATAAAGCGCCGCCATCGACCCGAGGAAGGTGAGAAGCGGCACGGCGATGACCAGCGCCACGATGCGCGGCAGCACCAGCACCTCGACCGGATCGAGGCCCATGGTGCGCAGCGCGTCGATCTCTTCGCGCATCTTCATGGCCCCGAGCTCGGCGGTATAGGCGCTGCCGGAGCGGCCGGCGACCATCACGCAGACGATCAGCACGCCCACTTCGCGCAGCACCAGAATGCCGACCATGTCGACGACAAAGACCTCGGCGCCGAAGGTGCGGAAGTGGAAAATGCCCTGCTGGGCGATGATGGCGCCGATCAGGAACGTGCTCAAAAGAATGATCGGCACGGCGCGCCAGCCGACGCGCTCGAGGTGGTGAACGGTCGAGGTGAGGCGCAGCCGCGCCGGGCGTGCGATCGTGCCGGCGATCGCCATGGTCAGCGCGCCGAAGAGTTGGGCGAGCAGCACGAGTGACCCGCCGATATCGGCCACGGCCCGCCCGATCGCATCGAGCATGGCTAGCGCGGGATTGTCGGCGCGGCGGCGGGGGCGCGCCGGGGCCCGGTTGACCAGCCGCACCTCCTCGATGAGGCCCCGGTCGGCGTCCGAGAGGCCGACGATGCGCGCGGATGAGCCACGCGCGGCGAGCGTGCGCGTGAGGCGCTCGATCAGCCAGGCGCCGAACGTGTCGAGCCGTTCGAGCCTGGCGAGATCGATGTCGATCCTGCGGGCGGCCTGGTAGTGGCGCGCGGTCTCCTCAACGATCGATTCGAGGGCGACCGCGGCGTCGGCCGTCCAGGCGCCGGTGGCGGCAAGGGCCACGCGGTCGCCCTCGACCCGGCCGGTGATCGCAGCGGCGGTCAAGGCACGGCGCTCCCAGCGAACCGCGACGCCGCTGGCGACCCTTGAGCCCGCCGGACGTCCCCGGTCATAGTGCCGCTCGCATGGAGCTCTCCGTACGAATCGAGCGCTGGCCGCTGGCTGGCGCGTTCACGATTAGCCGCGGCAGCAAGACCGAGGCGGTCGTGGTGGTGGCCGAACTGAGCGATGGGACCCACCGCGGCCGTGGCGAGTCCGTCCCCTACGCACGCTACGGTGAAACTGCGGACGGCATTGTGGCAGCCATCGAGGCCGTGCGCCCCGCGCTGCAGCAGGGGCTTGACCGGCCCGCCCTGCAGCAAGCCATGCGCTCTGGCGCCGCCCGTAATGCACTCGATTGTGCTTACTGGGACGTTAACGCCAAGGCCGCGGGCCGCCGTGCACACGAGCTCGCCGGGCTTGGCCCGCCTGCGCCGCTGATCACGGCTTACACGATCTCGCTCGGCACTCCGGCGGCGATGGCCGAGGCGGCGGAGCGGGCGGCGTTGCGGCCGTTGCTCAAGGTGAAGCTCGGCGGCGGCGACGACGACCGGACGCGCATCGCCGCCGTGCGCCGCGCGGCGCCGCTCGCGGAAATCATCGTCGACGTGAACGAGGGGTGGCGCGCGGACGATCTCGCGCGGAACCTTGCCGCCTGCGCCGACGCCGGTGTCACGCTGGTCGAGCAGCCTTTGCCCGAGGGCGGCGACGAGGTGCTTGCGCGCATCAAGCGCACGATCCCGGTGTGCGCCGACGAGAGCGTGCACGACCGCGCTTCGCTCGACGCGCTCGCCGGCAAGTACGACGCCATCAACGTCAAACTCGACAAGGCCGGCGGCCTCACCGAGGCATTGGCGCTTGCCGGCGCCGCCGAACAGCGCGGCCTGGCCGTGATGGTCGGCTGCATGGTGGCGACCTCGCTGGCGATGGCGCCGGCGATGCTGGTGGCGCAGCGTGCGCGCGTGGTCGATCTCGACGGGCCGCTCCTTCTCGCCAAGGACCGCCCGGAGGGCCTGCGTTACGACGGCAGCCTCGTTTATCCGCCCGAACCAGCGCTGTGGGGCTGACGCAAGTCGGGTCGCTGATGCCGCGCATGGCAAGGGGAGGGGCGTGATGGCTTGGTCGCCATGCCCGCCGCAACGACGTTTGCGCCGCGTCCGCAAACCTCGGGATAAGCCGGCAATAGCATTGCGTGCGCGCGGCGGGTGTGCTGACTGAATCGTGCCGCATCAGGTGTTGCGATGGCCAACGATCCTCTGCCGTTGCCGGACATTTCGGCCGGATCGCCGGACGACCCGCATGGTGGGCATGACTCGCACGACGCCTACGACACGCAGAGTGCGGAAGACGCCCAGGATGCGGAGTACGAGGCGATCCACGCGGAGATCGCTGCGACCGAGCGCGGCCGCTGGTTCCTGAGCGAGCACGTCAAACGCAATCGTGCAGCGGACACGGATCGGCTTGTCGATTCGCTGGCGCGTGCCGAAGCGGCGCTGCGCGGCGGTGCGGTTGCGGCGATGCCCAACCCGTTCGCCGACGATCTTGCCCAGTTCGCGGCGGCGATCGGACAGGTCGAGGCGGTGATCGCGGCGGGCGGCGCGCCCGCGGCCGGCGGTCTTGCCGCAAGCGAGCGCATCCAGGAGATCGTTTTTGCGCTCCGCGAACGCGAGACCGACTCGTGTTGTGCGAGGCGCTGGAAAGCGCCCTGTTCGACCTCGGCGAAGCGTTCGCGCGGCATGACGCCGCGGCTGAGCGCGCGCAGAGCGCGGCCGCGTTGCTGCGCGGTCTCCAGGCGAGCATCAGCGCCATGATCGCGCTCGCGGCACCAAGTTCAGCCGCGGAACGCGCGAGAGTACCCGAACCGGGCGAGCCGATTTGGGGGATGGTGAGTGAAGTTCAAGCAGGCACCGTGACGCCCGAAGCGGCGGCGCCGGCGAGCCAACCGGAGGAATCTCCGTCGATGGAGTCCGCGCCGCCGGATTCCGCTGGCGGAGTTCTGCGTGCGAGCGAGGGAATCGAGCCGCTGGCACTCGAAAACAAACAGGCGTCGGAGGGTGCCTCGGTCGCGTACCGCGAATGGGAGACGCACGCGGCGCCGGAAGCCGAGATGCCAGCGCGCGAGATCGAGCCGCCGCACGACGAGCACGTGGAACACATCGACGGCTCCCAGGAGCCTGCGAACGAACCGCTGGCGAGCGAAGAGATTTTGCTCAGAAGTATGTCCGGTGAGGTGGTTTCGGGTGAGGAACCATCGCGCGCGCCGTTGCGCAGCGAAGAGGCAGCGAGCGAGCAGCAACTGCTGAGCGAAGAAGAGCCGCGCGAAGTGGCGGCAAGCAGCGAGGCAGCGAAGAGCCATCCGTTGCGATGAAACTTCCCATGCACGCCGTGACCGAGCCGGCCGAGCGGCCACCGGAGCTTCGCGCCGAGGCTACGGACCTGGCCGTGGGTCGTCCTGCGGATGATGAGAACGCAGGCACCGCCGCGCGATCGCACGATACCGCTGCGCAATTCGCGGACGATGCTGTTGAAACGGTCTTGTCTGCCGCCGACGACATCGAATCGCTGCTTGAGACCGAGCCCGCCGATTCGCCGCCGACGGCCGTGCCGCCGACAAGTCCGCAAGACGATCTCGACGATTTGTTCGAGCCGCTGCCGCTGGAACACGAAGGGCGTCCGGCGGTAGCGAGCACTGCGACGCCGGAATCCGCGCGGCAGATGTTCTCTCGCGAACTGCCGCCGCCTGCGTTTTCCTCGCCGGTAACACAGACCGCGGCATCGCCGGTCCAGCGTGCGCCGCTTGCCGCCGCGCCGGCGCCGGTGGCGCGGGAGATCCCACGCCCAGCGCCAAAGGATCCGCTCGCCGCGGTGCGCGCTCTCAGCGAGGAAGAGCTGATCGCGCTGTTCAGCTAAACGCGCCGGTACCATCGCACCCACCAAACGCTCGCGGTCGTGCGCGCCGCAGCGGACGCGCTACACCGTCCCGTCGCATTTTGTTCACAAAGAGAAGTCTCCCGTGGTGATTCGGGTGACGCGGCACGGAAGTTGCTTTTCAGGAGTCGATGCGGATCAGCAACAACGGCGCAGCCGGAAGGCGTTGCATTCTCCAGGTCTGCCGGATCACGTCGCGTTGGTCCGCACAACACGAACTCTGGAGGCCACGATGCATAGACTCACCGGTCCAACAGTGGCTGCCGTAGCGTTGTGCATGACAATGTTCGTTGCGAACGGCGTTTCGGCGCGCGATCCTGATGGCCGCTACGCCAATCATCCGCTCAAGCAATGGTTCGATCAGCTCGCAAGCGGGAAGGGCTTGTGCTGCTCGTTCGCCGACGGCTTCAGCGTGCAGGATGTCGATTGGGATACGCAGGACGGCCGCTATCGGGTGCGACTGCAAGGCGAGTGGGTTGTCGTGCCCGACACGGCGCTCGTGAGCGAGCCGAACCGCTTCGGTCCTGCGGTGGTGTGGCCGTATTTCGACGCGAACGGAGCAACGCAGATCCGTTGCTTCATGCCGGGCGCCGGCGCGTAGGATCTGTTCCGCTTGGTCGCGCGCCGGAGTGGGAATTTCAGGTAAGGACGGATTGCCGTTCCGGTTCTGGGGGCGGGCTGATCGAGTCCGCTCTACGCGACCAGGCGAGAGAAGAGCTCGGGATCGATATTGCCGCCGGAGAGGACGGCGACGGCGACCTTGCCGCGCACGTCGACCTTGCCGGTCATCAGCGCGGCGAGCGCCACGGCGCCGCCCGGCTCGACCACGAGCTTTAGTTCGGAAAAGGCGAAGGCCACCGCAGCCGCGACCTCGGCATCGCTGGCAACGACGCCCGCTCCGACCAGCGAGCGATTGATCGCAAATGTGATCTCGCCCGGCATGCGCGCCATCAGCGCGTCGCAGATCGTGCCGGTGAGGGTGTCGTTGCGCTCGCGCTGGCCGCTGCGGAACGAGCGCGCGTGGTCGTCGAAGCCCTGCGGCTCGGCGGTATAGAGGGCGGCCGACGGCACCCGCGCCCTGACCGCAAGCGCAATGCCGGCGGTGAGCCCGCCGCCGGATGCGGTCACCACCACGACGTCCGGCGTGAGGCCGAGCGCCTTCAAATCCTCGACGATCTCCCGCCCGGCGGTGCCCTGCCCAGCGATGATCAGCGCATCGTCGTAGGGCGGCACGAGCACCGCGCCGCGGCGCGCCGCAAGCTCGCGCGCGATCGCTTCGCGATCGTCGTGCTCGCGATCGTAGAGCACGAGCTCGGCGCCGAGCGCCGCGGTGCGCTCGCGCTTGGCGCGCGGCGCGTCGCGCGGCATGACGATCACGCAGGGCATGCCGAGGAGGCGCGCCGCCGCGGCGACGCCCTGCGCGTGGTTGCCCGAGGAATACGCCACGACGCCGCCGGCGCGCTCGCCGGGCGGGATCGCCGCGAGCCTGTTGTACGCGCCGCGAAACTTGAACGAGCCCGTGCGCTGCAGCGTCTCCGCCTTGAGAAAAACGCGCCCGCCGGTCATGGCGTCGAGCACGGCCGAGGTGAGCAGCGGCGTGTGCAGGGCAACACCCGCAAGCCGCCGCGCCGCCTCATCGACATCGGCGGCAGTAGGCAACAAAGCCGAAGCTGTCATTCCGCGAAGGGTAGCGCCGCGATCACGGCAGGGGCAAGGCCGCCGGCGCCCGAATCCGACCGGTTCCGGGCGCTATTCAACCACGCGCGCAGGCCGCGCGCGACGCTGGGCTATGTGCCGTGCGCCGGCCGTTGCGGCAAAAAGCCGACGGACGGTGCCACGGCGCCCGCTCCGCGCGCCGAACGCGTCTATTGCTCGAACCGTCCCGCGGCGTGCGCCAGCATGGTGTAAACCTTGCCGGTGTCGGACGTGAGATAGTTGCGCGCCACCGCTGCGCCGCGTTCGCCACGCGACACATCGTCGATCAGCCGCTCGAACTCGTGGATGTATTGCTCCACGGTCTGCCGGAACTCGGCATCGCCGCGGTACTTGCGGCGGATTTCCTCGAACGCCTTATGCCCCTGGGCGGTGTAGAGACGCCGGCTGAACAAGCCGTTGCGCTCGCCGCGCTTGTACCGGTCCCACAGTTCGGCGGCGGCGTCGTGGTCGATCATGCGGGCGATGTCGACCGAAAGCGTCTCGAGCGTCTCGACGCTGTCGCGCTGCGCGCGCGGCCCGGGCGGAGCGATCGGCGGGCTCTCGTCGCGCGAGGCGCGCGTCAGAATATCGCTGAGCCAGCCGCCATTGCGGCCATTGCCGCCGTCCTTGCCGACCGGCATGAGGTTGTTGCCCGCGGGCGGCGGCTCGCTCCGGCGCGTCGGCGCGCCGGTGATGTCGCGACGCACGGCCGGAGGCGGCGGCGGGGCGAGATCGGCGCGCGGCGACGGGCCGAGATCGGCGCGCGGCGGCGGTGGCGGCGCCACTTGGGCGCGTCCGCCGCCGATGGCGAGCATCGGCTCGGCCTCGCGCCGGGCCGGCTCGGAGGTGTCGAGACTGCGGCCGTGGCGGGCGACGATGCGGTTAAGCTCGGCGAGAGCCTCGATCTGATCGACGATGACGCGGCGCATCTGCGCCGCCGTGTCGGAAGTCTCCTGCGGCAGCTCGAGAATGCCGCGGCGCATCTCGGCGCGCGTCGCCTCCAGCTCCTGCTGCATTTCGCCGGCCATCTGCTTCATGCCTTGCACGATCTCGGTGAAGCGGGTGGCGGACTGGCTGAACACGCCGTGCACCTGTGCAGCGGCCTGGTCATAGACCGCATTGAGTGTTTCACCGGTGCGCTTGCGCTCCTCCTCGGAGGTCGTGCGCACCAGCTCGAACTGCTGCTCGATGGTGCGCACGCTCTCGCTGCTCGTCTCGGCGATGATGCTGGCGATCTCGCGCGCCCGCGTCGTCGCTGAATCGAGCGACTCCTCGAGCAGGTTGGAGAAACGCCGCAAGCGCTCCTCGAAATCGCCGGTGCGCGCATCGAGCGTCGAAACGAGCGTCTCGATGCTGGTCTGCCGCTGCGCAACGCCGTCCGCGGTCTTGCGGTTGCTGTGTTCGAGCAGCTCCACCGCCTCGGCGAGCGAACGGCCGTGCGTGTTGAACTGCGTGGCGAGCTCGCCGAGGTCATTGAGCACCTTGGCGGTCACGGTGTTGAAAGTGCCCAGCTGGTCCTCGACGCGGGCGTTGGTGGCGCCGGCCTTGCCGCTCACGTCGTTCATGGCGGCGACGAATTCGGAAACGCGCGTCACCATCGTGTGCTCGATGGTGCTCATGTTGTCGTGGGCGCCGCTGAGCACCTCCTGCAGCAGGATGTTGGCCTCGCGCAGGCGCTCGAACAGCGCAGTGGTATCGGAGCGCAGCATGCCGTGCGTTTCCAGCATGTCGGCGACGGTGGCGGAGGCGGTCTGCTTCGAGTCCTCGATCGCCGCCTTGGTGGTGCTGTGCAGCTCGTCGAGCGTGCGCGAGACCGTGGTCTTGGCGTCGTCGACGGCGCCGCGAGTGCCATCCTGCAATTGCCCGAGCGAGCGCGTCACCGCTGCGGTGGCGCTCTGGCTCGCCTCGTTGATGAGGCGGGCGATCTCCTGGCTGTTGTCCATCATCGTCTGAGTGAAGACGAAGCTCTTGGCCTCGATGGCCTTCACCGCCTGGTCGGTGACCCGGCTCACGTCGCCGGCGAATTCCTGGCCCTTGCCGGACAATGCCGCGATCAGCCCGCTCGACTTCTCATCGAGGATGCGGGTCATCTCGCCGATGCGCTGCACCACCGCATTGTTGATCTCGTCGGCCTTGGTGACCAGATTGCGCCCGATCTCGGCGCTGGTGCCGAGCAGGGTGCGTTCGACATTGCCGACGTTCTGCTTGAGTGCGGTGGTCACCTCGCCCGAGAGCGCCGACAGCGAACGCTCGGCCTCGCCCGCCGTGCGCGCGATCGCCTCGCGCGAGGCGACGACGCTCCTGGCGACGAGATCGGCGGCGGTCGCCGTGGTCTTGCCGATGGTCTCGTTGGCGGCGGCGGCGCTCTTGGCGATCGTGCCGCTCAGCGCGCCCGCGCTCTGATTGAGCGAGGCGGTCGCCTCGGCGGCGCTGCGGTTGAGCACCTCCGTTGCCGCGACGCTCGCCGCCGTATTCTTGCCCAGCATTTCCGTCGTCCTGGCAGTAAGCTGGGCGAGCGTCTGCTCGACATCCACGGAGCTGGTGCGGATCGAGGTGGAAAGCTCCTCGAGCCGGGCGTTGAGCAGGTCGGCGGCGGCGCGGGTGCGCGTCTCCAGCTTTTCCGTCACCGCTTCGGCGCGCCCGACCAGAAGCTCCTCGAGCTGGGCGATGCGGCCGTCGAGCGTGTCGGCAACCTCGATGGCGCGCGTGCCCAGCGCCTTGTCGATGTCGGCGATGCGGCCGCCGACGGTCTCGGCGAGCTTTGCTCCGCGCGTGTCGATCACCACGGTGACATCGCTGATGCGCTTGTCGAGCGCGGTGACGATTTCCTTGCCGCCTTCGGTGAGTGTCTTGGCGATGTCCATGACCCGGCTGGACAGCGCCTCGGTGAGCGTCTGGGTGCGGCTGTCGAGCGCCTCTTCGAAGCGTCCGAGCCGCTGCTGCAGCGCAGTGGTGACCTCGGTCGACTTCGAGGTGACGCGGGTGTCGAAGCTGTCGACGTAGCTGTGCAGCAATTCGGTGATTTCCTGGGTGCGCGCGCCGAGCCGTTCGACGAGATCGGAGCCGTAGGTCTTCACCGTCCGGTCGAATTCGGCGAGGTGGCGGGTGATGAGGTTGCCAAGCGTCGAGGAATCCCGCGAGATCTTTTCGCCGAGCGCGGCGCCGGAATGGTTGAACATGTCCTCGAACGCGGCGAGCCGCGTCGCCAGCATCTCCTTCACCGCATCGCCGCCGGCGGCGATGACCTCGGCGAGGTGCTCGGCGCGGTCGCGGAACGAATCCGTGACCTTGCTGCCGCGGGAGACGATCTCCTCGGTGATGCGGTTGCCGGTCTGCTCGAGCTTGGTGACGACGTCGCCGCCGCGCAGATTGAGGTCGAGGATGAGCGACTCGCCGGACGCCTTCAGCGTGCTGTTGACCTCGTCGGCCCGCGTGGCGATCGTCTCGGCGAGGCGGCTCGACGTGTCGATGATGTTCTCGGTGAGGTCCTGCGCCCGCGTGGTGAAGCTGTCGGTTAGCTCCTGCGAACGGCCGCTCATCATGTCGAGGATCGCCAGCGATTTTTCCGAGAAGCCTTCGGTGACGCGATCGAGCCGCGCCGTCATCATGTCTTCCAGGCCGCCGGCGATCTCGGCGAACTCCTCGGTGACGTGGTCGGCCTTGAAATTGAGGCTGCGGGTGAGCTGTTCGCTGGCTGTGGCGATCGCGCGCGAGGTCTCCTCGCTTGCGGTCTCCAGGCGCTCGATCAAATCGCCGCCGCGGTCGCTCAACTGCTGCACCATGTTGTCGCCGACGCGTCCGAGCGCCAGCGTGATGTGCTCGCCCTTCTCGGCGAGCGACTGGGTGATGCTCTGCGCCGCCTCGCTGACCTGCTGGCCGACGAGATCACTGATCGTGGACAGGTCCTGCGTCAGATCGATGTGGACGTTGCTGATGGCGGAGCGCACCTGCTCGGCCTGGGCGACGAGAGTGTCGCGCTGGTTGACGAGATCCTTGATCAGCCCGCGGACGCGGACCTCGTTGTCGCTGTAGGCGCGTTCGAGCGCGGCGACTTCGTTCTGCACCAGCGTTTCGAGTTCGCTCGCGCGCGCGAGTGCGCGCTCGACGCCGTCGCCCATGGCCGCGACCTCGCGGCGTATCGCCTGACCGACGCTCACGATCGAGTTCGTGCGCCACGGTCTCCGGCTCGGCGAGCCGCATGGCGACGTTGGCCATCGCCTGTGCGACCAGGCGCAATTCCTGCGAGCGCCAGGCCATGTGGGCCACGCCGAAGAAGAAGATGATCGGCAGCAGCGCGCCGGCGCCGAGGCCGATCATGATGGCTACGGGAGAATGGCCGGGTCCGAGCGCCGCGCTGAGGTCCGACAGATAGGCCCAGGAGAGCGCAACGCAGCCGATCACCCAGGCGACGGAGAAGACGGCAGCAACGATGTAGGACGTATGCGCGGGGCGACGCTGCAGCGCCTGCAGCACCTCGCCGATCGAGCGCTGATCGTCGTTGGCGGCGCGCAGGCCGTGGGCCTCCATGCGCGGGTCGTACGGCTCGGGGTCATACGGCTCGTCGTATACGGGAACCGCCGGCGCCGCAGTGCGCCTGCCCCGCTCGGGCGGAAGCGGCGGCTCATCGAGGCCGTCCAAATGGCTGTCCAGCGGGACCGGACTATCTTTGATGTTCAATGCTTCCTGGATCGCCGACAGTGCCGCTTCGGTCGGGTCCATCATCTTCGGATTGTTGGCCATTTTCGGTCGTCGCCTCGCGTGTTTACGCTGGACCAGGACGGCCTGGGGTGCTCAGGCCGCGCCACGAGCGCGTTGATCGTTCAATTTGTCATCCGGCACCAAGGGCCCCCCGCCCTCATATCGTGCTGCCGTTGCCCATCCTATCGGTTTGGCGGATCGAAGGAAACGGGTTTTGGTAACGTCCCTTTAATCATCGTTAACGGTTTGGTCACCATAGTTTCATCCGGCGTTCGCCAGAGATCAACCCGTCATTGTGTGGCCAGCAATTGGGCCGGCTTGCGGCGAAACACGCCCCGAGCGAACGCGCGGTGCTCTTTTTCTCCGCGCCTGTGGAAAGCTCCGCCCCGACTGCCTGACCTGCGCGAAGCGGCCCGGTGGCGCCCGAGGCGCCGAGCCCGATGCGGTTAAGCTTGTCGTTACCGTCGACGTGCGAGAAGGGCCCTCGAATTTTCTGGCCACAGCAACGGTTACGCGGGTTTTGCCGGCGGGCGCGCGCGCTGCCGTTCCGGCGAGGGCTGTCGGGGAGAAGGTCCATGGCCGTACCGCACCTAACGGCGACGGCCGGTCCTGAGCCGACGCAAACCGTCATCGATGACGACCACCTGCGGCAGATGACGCTTGGCGATCGCGGCCTCGAACGAGAAGTGCTTGAGATCTTCGTACGCCAGGCCGCCTTGATGCTGCGGCGCATCTCCGGCGCGAAGCCGGCGCTGGCCGCGGCCGCGGCCCACACTCTCAAAGGTTCGGCGCGTGGGATCGGCGCGTGGCGCGTGGCGCAAGCCGCCGACCGGTTGGAGCAGACCGCTGCCGTCGGCGACAGCTTGGAGGCTTTCAAGGCGGCGCTCGCGGAACTCGAGACCGCAAGCCGCGAGGCGCGCGCAGCGATCCTCGCGCGTCTGGCCGATCGTTCTGACGGCGCCGGCGCCGAGCCGCCCGGTCGGCGCGCGCGCGACGATTGATCCCGTCCGCACGCTTCCCCTGGCGCCCCGCAACCCAAGTCGATAGAAGAGGCCGCCGCCACGCCGGCGATTTATGGCGCCGTCCGCCGCGCTCCCGTCAGCCCCGCTTCGCGATTTCAGTCATGGTCAAAATCACCTACATCGACGCCGCGGGCGCGGCCCGCACGGTCGAAGGCGAAGTCGGCTCGACGGTGATGGAGACGGCGATCAAGCACGGCGTGCCCGGGATCGAGGCGGAGTGCGGCGGCGCCTGTGCCTGCTCGACCTGTCACGTGTACATCGAAGAGGACTGGCGCGCGAAAGTCGGCGAGCCGTCACCGATGGAAGAGGACATGCTCGACTTCGCCTATAATGTGCAGCCGAATTCCCGGCTGTCGTGCCAGATCAAGGTGAGCGAGGAGCTTGACGGGCTCACCGTGAGGACGCCCGAGCGGCAAGCCTAGCTGGCACAAATCCAATCCGGCTGGAACAAATCCGCCGCGGAACACTCATCGCAACGCCTCTTCCCCTGCCGCGGCGAGCACGCTAGACACTCGCCAACTCAGCAGCAAAGAGTCCATCAGCGACGAGTATACGGATCAGACATGGCCGAACCTATCAAGACCGACGTTCTCATCATTGGCGCGGGCCCCATCGGGCTGTTCGCGGTGTTCGAGTTGGGGCTGCTCGATATGAAGGCGCATCTCGTCGACATTCTCGACAAGATCGGCGGCCAGTGTGCCGAGCTTTACCCGGAGAAGCCGATCTACGACATTCCCGGCATTCCCTATACCAGCGCGCAGGGCCTGGTCGATGCGCTGCTGCAGCAGATCAAGCCGTTCAATGCGCAGTACCATCTCAACGAGATGGTGGAGACGGTCGAGAAGATCGGCGATCCCCTGTTCCTGGTGAAGACCGACCAGGGCAAGGAATTCGAGAGCAAGATCGTCGTCATTGCCGCCGGCGGCGGCTCGTTCCAGCCGAAGCGGCCGCCGATCCCCGGAGTCGAGCCGTACGAAGGCAAGTCGATATTCTATGCGGTGCGCAAGATGGAGGCGTTCCGCGGCAAGCGCGTGGTGATCGTCGGCGGCGGCGACAGCGCACTGGACTGGACGCTCAATCTCGCGCCAATCGCCAGCCACCTCACGCTCGTGCACCGGCGCAGCGAATTCCGCGCCGCGCCCGACAGCGTCAACAAGATGATGGCGCTCGTCGGCGAGGGCAAGATCGACTTCGTGCTTGGCCAGGTGACATCGCTGCATGGCGAGGGCGGTCAGCTCAGCAAGGCGCTGGTGAAGACCAACGACGGCTCCTCGTTCGACATCGCCTGCGACGCGATGCTGCCGTTCTTCGGACTGACCATGAAGCTCGGTCCGGTCGCGAACTGGGGTTTCGAGCTGAAGAACAACGAGTTGATCCCGGTCAACACCGAAAGCTTCGAGACCAGCACGCCCGGCATTTTCGCGATCGGCGACATCAACTGGTATCCCGGCAAGCTCAAGCTGATCCTTTCCGGATTCCACGAGGCGGCGCTGATGGCGCAGAAGGCGTATCGCTACGTCTATCCGGACAAGCGCCTGGTGTTCCAATACACCACATCCTCGACCAGCCTGCAGAAGAAGCTCGGCGTCGCACCAGCCCCGACGCCGGCGCCGAACCCTGCGCCGGCACCGGCGGAATAGCTGGAGGTCGACAACGCTCGTGCCCAGCGCGCGCGGCGTTTGCCATTGGTCGATCGAAGGTCAAAAGTTCGGCGCCCACGCGCTGCGCGATTGCAATGTGCAAAGCGTCGTCGGTGCGCAGCGTCAAATTCAGCCGTCGCAGAAATCCTGCCCGCAGCGGTGAGTGCGCGCTGGCTATCAATAATGGCGTCGTCGTTCGCGCAATCCGCGCGTCGAACGTTGAAAATGCGGCGTGCGCTTCTTGCGACGGTTATGAGTTGCATCCGAACCCTGCGTGTTGTCGCCGACGCGAATTCGGCCGCCGCGAGGTTGCTGACCATCAGCAGGGGCGGACGCGCCCGCAGAACTGCATCGGCGCGAGCAGTCAACGTGTCGATGGTGAACAGGGATACCGGGATGCTCGCGTCGAGATAGACACTCAACGCTCGTCCTCGTCGCGCATCCTGCTGACGAAAGTCCCGGCATCCTCGTCCGGTAATTTTCTTCCGACGCAGCGCGCGGCAAGCCAGTCGAGATCAGCGGGCGCTACCGGCTTAGCGTGTCGCGGGATGGCCTCGAGCTCAACCACTGGCCGGGCCATGACGCGTGACGACAATTCCTCACCCTCGAGCGCGCGGTCGATCAACTCCGGGAGCCGCTTCTTGGCGTCGGCGACGCTGTGGGTGGTCACTGAAGAATTATAGCCATTTGATAACCCTTTTTATCGAGCTTATGTAGGCGTGGTCGCCGCCTGCTAAAATGTTGATCTTCCCGGCTCGTCAGCGTTCCTCATCTAGAGGTCTGGACTCGCGGGGCCGCGACGAGTGCGAGTTCTCCCTGGGTCGCCGAAGCGACCAAGCCACGGAGCTGCGATGCCCACCTCATCGATCAGCACCCGATGCTGCATTGCCGGCGGCGGGCCGGCCGGGATGATGCTCGGCTTCCTGCTCGCGCGCGCCGGCGTCGATGTCGTCGTGCTCGAGAAGCACGCGGATTTCCTGCGCGACTTTCGCGGCGACACCATCCATCCCTCGACGCTGGAACTGATGTACGAGCTCGGGCTGCTCGAGGAGTTCCTCAAGCTGCCGCACCAGAAGGTCGAGCGGCTGAGCGGTCAGATCGGCGACGAACGGGTGCAGTTCATCGATCTGACCCATGTGCCAACCCATTGCAAATACATCGCGCTGATGCCGCAATGGGATTTTCTCGGTTTTCTCGCTGCGCACGGCCGGCGTTACAAGAGCTTCGATCTGCGCATGCGGGCAGAGGCGGCTGATCTGATCGAGGAGGGCGGCCGCGTCGTCGGGGTTCGTGCGCACACGCCGGACGGCGCGCTGACGATCCGCGCCGACCTCGTCGTCGGCGCCGACGGGCGCCATTCGACGATCCGGGAGAAGGCCGGCCTGAAGAGCGACGACTACGGCGCGCCCATGGACGTGCTCTGGTTCCGCCTGCCGCGCAAGGACACGGACGAGACCGAAACGTTCGGCCACATCGAGGCCGGCATGATGCTGGTCATGCTCAACCGCGGCGACTACTGGCAGTGCGCTTTCCTCATTCCCAAGGGCGGCATCGAGCGCGTCAAGGCAGCCGGCCTCGACGCGTTCCGTGCACGTGTGGTGATGCTGACGCCCTACTTCGCCGACCGCATCGCGGAATTGAAAAGCTGGGACGACGTCAAGCTCTTGAGCGTCACTGTCGACCGGTTGCGGCAGTGGTGGCGACCGGGGCTCATCTGCATCGGCGACGCCGCGCACGCGATGTCGCCGGTCGGCGGCGTCGGCATCAACCTCGCTGTCCAGGACGCAGTCGCCGCTGCCAACCGCCTGGTCGCGCCGCTCAAGGCCGGCACCGTGAGCGACGACGACCTCCGCGCGATCGAGGCGCGCCGAACATTCCCCGTGCGCTTCACGCAGCGGCTGCAGCTCATCATGCAAAACCAGATCATCAGCCGCGCGCTCACGACGACGCAGCGGCCGAAGCCACCGTTCATGTTCAAATTGTTCGACAGGTTCCCGCTGCTGCGCCGCATCCCCGGCCGGCTGCTCGCCGTGGGCGTCCGGCCCGAGCACGTCCACACGCCGGATGTGCTCGCTGCGTCATAGATCGATCAGCTCGGCCCTGCCTTAAATCGGCGACAGCTTCACTCCATTTCCGGCCCGATAAGTGCCGCGCTGGGAACCTGCCATGAGCACGATCGAGGAAAACAAACCGGAGAGCCGGCCGTTCGAGGCCGATGTCGCCAAGCTGCTGCACCTGATGGTGCATTCGGTCTATTCCGACAAATCCGTATTTCTGCGCGAGCTGATCGCGAATGCCGCGGACGCCTGCGAGCGGCTGCGCTACGACGCGATCGCCGAGCCGGCGCTGCTCGGCGATGACGTCAAGCCGCGCATCACACTCGCCATCGATGCCGACAAGCGGACCCTCGCCGTCGAGGACAACGGCATCGGCATGGGCCGCGAGGAGATGGTAGAGGCGCTCGGCACGATTGCGCGCTCGGGCACCAAGGCCTTTCTCGATCGGCTCGAAGCGGCGCAGGGCGAGGCGGCGGAGGCGGCGGCGGAAGGCTCGACGCTCATCGGCCGGTTCGGCGTCGGCTTCTACTCGGCCTTCATGGTGGCCGAGCGTGTCGAGGTGATCTCCCGCCGCGCGGGCACCGACGCGGCTTTTCTCTGGTCTTCCGACGGCAAGGGCACTTTCGCCGTGTCGGCGGCCGATCCCGCGGATGCGCCGCGCCGTGGCACCCGCGTCGTGCTGCATCTCATGGAAGACGCCAAGTCGTACACCGAGCGCTTCACCATCGAGCGCCTGGTCAAGGCCCACTCCGGTCACGTGCCGGTGCCGATCTCGATCATCGAGAAGCCGGGCGCTGAACCGTCGGAGATCACCGACGGCGCCGCACTGTGGGCGAAGCCGAAAGCCGAGATTACGCCTGCGGACTACACCGATTTCTACCGCAGCGTTGCCGGACAGTTCGACGAGCCGGCGCTGACCATCCATTTCCACGCCGAGGGGCGGCAGGACTACACCACGCTCTTGTTCGTTCCCGGCTCGCGGCCTTTCGACCTGTTCGATCCCGACCGCCGGGGCCGCATCAAGCTCTACGTCAAGCGCGTCTTCATCACCGACGACGCCGAAATCCTGCCGCGCTATCTGCGCTTCCTGCGCGGCCTGGTCGACAGCGCCGACCTGCCGCTCAACGTCTCGCGCGAGAAGATCCAGGAGAGCCCGCTCCTAGCCGCGATCAGAAAGGGCGTGTCGAGCCGCGTGCTCGGCGAATTCGAGCGGCTCGCCGACAAGGAGCCGCAGACCTATACGAAAATCTGGGAAACCTTCGGCGCCGTGCTGAAGGAGGGCATCTACGAGGATTTCGAGCGCCGCGACGCGTTGCTCGGGCTCGCGCGCTTCAAGACCACGACGTCGGCGGGCGGCTGGCGCAGCCTCAAGGACTACGTCGCCGCGTTCAAGACCAATCAGACGGCGATCTACTACCTCGCCGGCGACGACATGGCGCGGCTTGAATCCTCGCCCCATCTCGAAGGCTTTCGTGCTCGCGGCGTCGAAGTGCTGCTGCTGCCCGATCCGGTCGACAGCTTCTGGGCCATGCCTGGCGTGTCGTTCGACGGCAAGCCGTTCAAATCGGTGACGCAAGGGGCGGCGGATCTCGCCGCCATTGCGCTCACCGACGCCACGGAGGCGCCGCCGCCGGAGCTGCAGGATTCGGTCAAGAAGTTTCTCGCCTTCATCAAGAACACGCTCGGCGAGACCGTAGCGGAAGTGCGCGTGTCGGACCGGCTCACCGACAGCGCGGTCTGCCTGGTCGCGCCCGATTCCGGTCCCGACCGGGCGCTGGAAAAACTGCTCGCCGGCGCCGGGCGGCTGACGGCCGCGTCGAAGCCGATCCTGGAAGTCAACCCGCGTCATGAGCTGGTCGTGGCGCTCGCCGCGCTCGGCGAGGACGAGCGCGCCTTCAAGGAGGACGCGGCGCATCTGTTGTTCGACGAGGCGCGCGTGCTCGACGGCGAGCGCCCGGCGGACGCGCGCGCCTTCTCCGCGCGGCTCGCGCGCGTGCTCGGCAAGGGTTTGAGCAAGGGTACCGATTGACGCCCGTAATCCTCATCCGCCTGGCATCCATAAGGAATAGGCCATTCGTCGGCGGCCAACAGGGGGGACGCTTTCCGAGTTGCCCGTGAAGCCGACATTGTTCCTGCAGTCGGAATATCGACTTGGCCAGCAGCGACATTTCGCGACGGAGAAGAGCAGCAAGCCTTTTCGCCGTTCGGACCACTGTGATTTGCGTCAAAACAGGCTGATTTGCGCGGGCGTAGCCGCCGGCGACAAAGAATGACTGTCCATGGTATCGAGCGAGACCAGCGAATCGAGAGCCTCTATATTCGTCAATCTCTTTGGGTTATCTTCGTCGCGGGTTCGATTCGGTTAGTTGGGACGAATGTTTACCCGCGCGGCGACGAGCGAAGAGGAATAATCCCCATGAACGACGGCACCAACTTCACCACCGAACTCGACCACGCCGACGAAGATATCTGGTACGAAGTCTCCGACGAGATACTTGAGGCGGCGGGCAGTCACGTGGAGGGCCAATCCTTGGTGACTATTGGACCAACGGTCATGACGGGGGGATGCTGCTGACTTGACGAGTCGGTCAGCGAGGCGTGCTTGAGGCGGGCAGCGTACCGAGATCGTTGTCGCAGGTAGCCAGCGGCGGTCTCTCCGGCTCAGGCGGATTGTTTTCTTTTAGGGCATATTTGATTGAAACTGAGTCGCTGCCCCCGATCGTCACCTTGAGGTGCGAGCAAAGCGACCCTCGAAAATGCATGTCCGAGGCCGTCGCCTTCGAGGTCCGCTCCGCGGCCACCTTAGGGTGACTGACAATGGTAAGCGCGAACCACTTCGATCTGCTCATCCGCTTGTCTCGGCGATGCTTCCAAGCTTCAAGTATCCACGGCATCACCAATTTCCAAAGCTGCTCGGCAAAGGCACTGCTTGAAGAAGAATGATCAATGAAAATCCCGGCTCTTGAGTGGGAGCGCGGCGTCCGGCGGCAGCGGGCCGCCGGAGAATTTCGGTGAGAACAGGTCGCCGCCCTCGCGCAGCCACGGCAGTTCGGCGGAGAGATCGACAAAGCTTTCCGCCACCACGTGGATCACGAGACCGGCTCGCTGCAGGCGTCCGCGCACGGCGAGGAAGCGCGCGCTCATCACCGTGCGGCGGTTCTTTGCGAAGACCTTGGGCCAGACGATGATGTTGGCGATGTCAGTCTCGTCTTCGAGCGTCATGAAGATCACGCCCTGCGCCGTTCCCGGACGCTGGCGCACCAGCACGAGGCCGGCGACGGTGACGCGCGAAGTCCTGCCGCAGCTCGTCACCGCGAAGCGCCGCGTTGCGGACGCCGCCGAGCGTGGTGAGGCGGTTGCGGAAAAAGCGCACCGGATGGTCCTTCAGCGACAGGCCGGTCGCCACGTAGTCCTCGACGACGTGCTCGCTGAGCGCCATGGCAGGAAGCGCGACCTCAGGCTCCGGGAAAAGCTCCTCGCTCAGATGCGGGGCGAGCAGCGGGAGCGATTGATCTTTTTTGGCGGCAATTTCCCGATCGGCTTCAGGGCGTTTACTCTTCGCGGGCCGCGGTGCGGTCGTCCCCGGATGCCGGCGAAGATTCAGAACTGCTGATTTGAGGCCGATCGCGTCGAGCCGCCGTGCCGCCCACAACGCGGCGCGCCGATCGAGCTTGAGCGAGCGGAACGCATCGGCCTCGGCGAGCCGCTCGATGGTGAAGCGCGAAACGCCGGCGACGGCGGCGAGCCGCTCAATGCTGGAGAAGCCGTTGCCGCGCGCGGCGACGAGTTTCTGCAATTCGTCTTCATTGAGCCCGTGAACGAGGCGGAAGCCGAGGCGGACGGCATGGCTTCCTTCCTTCCTTCCCGCGCAAGGAGGGGAGGGCTCTTTGCTGTCTGCTGTCCCGCAAGCGGGAGCAGCCGGCTCCAGCGTGCAATCCCAGTCGCTGAAATTCACGTCGACGGCGCGGATCTCGACATCGTGCGCGCGCGCATCGCGCACCAGCTGCGCCGGCTGATAAAAACCCATCGGCTGGCTGTTGAGGATGGCGGCGCAGAACACGTCCGGATAGCGGCATTTGATCCACGACGAGGCATAGACGAGGAGCGCAAAGCTCGCCGCATGGCTTTCCGGAAACCCGTATTCGCCAAAGCCTTCGATCTGGCCGAAGCAATGCTCGGCAAATTCGCGGTCGTAGCCGCGCGCCGTCATGCCGTCGATGAACTTGTCGCGGAACAGATGGACGGTGCCGTTGTGGCGGAAGGTAGCCATGGCGCGGCGCAGCCCGTCCGCCTCGTCGGGCGAGAATTTCGCCGCGGTGATGGCGATCTGCATCGCCTGCTCCTGGAACAGCGGCACGCCGAGGGTGCGCTTGAGGACCTCCTTGAGCTCGTCGGCCGGCCCATGCGCGGGAGCGGGGGAGGGATAGTGCTCCTGGTCGATGCCGTCGCGCCGGCGCAGATAGGGATGCACCATGTCGCCCTGGATCGGCCCCGGACGCACGATCGCGACCTCGATGACCAGGTCGTAGAAGCATTGCGGTTTCAACCGCGGCAGCATCGACATTTGCGCGCGGCTCTCGACCTGGAACACACCAATGGAATCGGCGCGGGAGAGCATCTCGTAGACCGTAGGATCGTCCTGCGGCAGCGTGGCGAGCGCGTAGTCTTTGCCGTAATGCTGCCTGAGCAGATCGAGGCCGCGGCGCAGGCAGCTCAGCATGCCGAGCGCGAGCACGTCGACCTTCATCAGGCCGAGCGTGTCGATGTCGTCCTTGTCCCACTCGATGAAGGTGCGCTCGTCCATGGCGGCATTGCCGATCGGCACCGTCTCGTCGAGGGGTGCGCGGGTGAGCACGAAGCCGCCGACGTGCTGCGACAGGTGGCGCGGAAAGCCGATCAGCTCGTCGGCAAGCGCGACCGCCTGCCGGATCGCCGGATTGGCGGGATCGAGCCCGGCGTGGCGGATGTGGTCGTCGGGCACGCCTTCGTTCTCGCCCCATACCGTCTTGGCGAGCGCCGCGGTGATGTCCTCGGTCAAGCCCAAGGCCTTGCCGACCTCGCGGATGGCGCGGCGGGAGCGGTAATGCACGACGGTTGAGCAGATTGCGGCGCGGTCGCGCCCGTAACGCTGGTAGATGTACTGGATCACCTCCTCGCGCCGCTCGTGCTCGAAATCGACGTCGATGTCAGGCGGCTCGCCGCGATTCTCGGAAATGAAGCGGGCGAAGAGGAGATTGCTTTTTTCCGGGTTCACCGAGGTGATGCCGAGGCAGTAGCAGACGGCGCTGTTCGCCGCCGAGCCGCGGCCCTGGCAGAGGATTTCCTTTTCCTGCCGACGCGCGAAGGCGACGACGTCGTGGACGGTGAGGAAGTAGCGCGCGTAATCGAGCCTGGCGATGAGCGCGAGCTCTTCCGTGAGCCGGTCTTTGACATCGGCCGGAAAGCCTTCCGGATATCTGTCCTGCGGATAACGCTCCTGCGCTCCCGCCCAGGTGAGATCTTCGAGATGCTGCTGGGCGGTCTTGCCTTCCGGCACCGGTTCGTCGGGATATTCGTATTTGAGCTCGCCGAGCGAGAAGCTGCAGGCTTCGGCGATGGCGAGGGTCCGGGCGACGGCCTCGGGAAAGTTCTTGAACAGCCGCGCCATCTCCGCGGGGGATTTGAGATGCCGTTCAGCATTGACGGCGAGTTTCAGGCCAGCTTGGCGCAGCGTGCATTTCTCGCGGATGCAGGTGAGCACATCGACGAGCGGCCGGCGCTCCGGGACGTGATAGGAAACATCGTTGACGGCGACGAGCGGCGCGTTCAGGCGCGCGCCGAGCTCGGCGAGAAGCCGGAGACGGCGCGGCTCGTCGCCGCGATGATAATGCACGCCGGCGAGGAACGTGCGGCCCGGCGCCGCGTCGGCGAGCGTCGCGAGCCGCTCGGTGAAAGCACTCATCCTCTCCCGCGCAGCGGGGGAGGGGGACCGTCCCCGAGGGACGGTGGAGGGGGCTCCCCGGTAAGGAGTTTCCATCCTTGTGCTCGGCCCGGCGCCTACGCAAGCCTTGCCGCCAATGCCCCCTCCACCGCGCTTCGCGCGGTCATCCTCGCCCGTTTCGCTGCGCTCCACGGGGGAGGATGAAGCAAACAGCGCCGGCGGCGGCAGGGCGATGAGCATCTGCCCTTCGCTCGCGGCGAGAATCTCTGCGAAGGTGAGATGGCATTCGCCCTTCTTGGCTTTGAGATTGCCTTGGGTCAGGAGCCGGCAGAGACGTCCATAGGCTTGGCGATCCGCGGGGTAGGCCAGAACCTCGAAGCCATCGATCGTCACTAGGCGCGTGCCGACGACGAGCTTCAAGTTTTTTCTTTTCTTCCATTCGTCATAGGCGCGCACCACGCCGGCGAAGCTGTTGCGGTCGGCGATGCCGATGGCGGCAAGGCCGAGTTCGTCGGCGGCCGTGACCATCTCCTGCGGATGCGAAGCGCCGCGCAGGAAGGAAAAGTTGGTGGTCACCGCCAGTTCGGCATAGGCGTTCATTTCCCTTCCCCCTTGTGGGGGAGGGTAGGGTGGGGGGTCGGGCGGTGATGTGAGAGCGTCGACGGTTGCGTATGACCTCTCGACCCCCACTCCCAACCCCAACCCCTCCCCACAAGGGGGAGGGGTGTCCGCTTCTCCGCTGGTCTCCTAAAATTCATTTTGTGTTCTCCGCTCACGCAAACAGCCCATGCACGAACCAGCGCGCGGCGGTGGTCTCGCGTCCGTAAAGGCCTTCGCGATAGAGCCAGAAGCGGTGGCCGTCGGCGTCTTCGACAAGATAGTAGTCGCGCGTCAGCGCTTGTTGCCGCTCGGCCTTTGCGCCATTCAGAATCGGATCCTCGCCGTCACGCGAATGAGCGGACGGGTTAAGCGTGCGCAAGAGCCACCATTCGCTGGCGATGCGTTCGGGTCCCTGGGCGCCTGCCACCTCGTAGGTCACGCCGCGCCAGCAGAAACGCCGCGGTGGACCATCGGGAACGAGCGCGGTGACCTCGGTCGGCTCGGCGCGCGGCAGCAGCAGCAGCGGTCGCCTTGTTTGCTCCCAGGCTTCGCCATGGCCGGTCTTTGCCTCATCGTTCGTGCAACTGCCCCCCGCCCGACGGCTGTCAGCCGTCGACCTCCTTCTTCCAGGCGGAGGTGATTGAAGCGCCTCGCCATCGACCAGCGATAATATTTCGGCGCGCTCGGGGATGTGACTGGCAACCGCCTCGAACCGCCGCACGCTGTGCGGGCCGAGACGCTGGCGTAGCGCATCGATCAGGGCGGCGCAGCGTTCAACGTCATCGCCATCCTGAGGCGGCCACCGAAGGTGACCCGCGAAGGATGGAGCTGATGAAGCCGGGCCGTCGCCCAAGGCTCGCTGCGCTTGCACCTCGGGATGACAGTCAATATCGAGTTTGCTCTGCCGCGCGGGCATGGGCTCGGCCCGGATGACGGCAAGACCGACTGCTTCGAAGCCGAAGCCGGCATCCTGCGTCGCCGCCAATGCCTCGAGCTTCAGATCGAGGAGGCGCGCCACATGGGTGACGCTGCGCGTCGGCAGCGTGAGCCCGATATCGACCGTCTCTACCGCGCCATCGACGCGGTAGAGCGACAGCCGCAATGCGCGCGCGCCCACGTCGTCGCGGGTAAGAACGTGCACGAGGGTGTGCATCAGGCGGCTGGCCAATGCCACGACGGCGTCCTGCGTGAAGATCGGCTCGAGCAGATAGCGCAGGCTGTGATAGACCGGCGGCGCCACGATGGGGACGAGCGGCTCGTCGAGGCGGCCGAGTGCCTGGTCGATACGCCTGAGAAACTCGGCGGGAAAACGCGCGGCAAAGGGCGCGCGCGGCTGGTCGAGGAGCGCACCGACGGATTTGAAGCCGAGCCGGCGCAGTGCCGTGCAGGTTTCCGCCGTCAGGCGCAACGCTTCGACCGGGAACGG
The DNA here is from genome assembly GCA_963833665.1 of uncultured Alphaproteobacteria bacterium. Taxonomy (GTDB): domain Bacteria; phylum Pseudomonadota; class Alphaproteobacteria; order Rhizobiales; family Xanthobacteraceae; genus BOG-931. The sequence goes on from CAWHZA010000022.1 coordinate 79,093, forward strand.
CGCCAGTGCCGCGGCTTCGTCCCCCGACGGCAGCACGGTCAGCGGCGCCGTGTGGAAGCGTGACAGCGCCCAGGCGGCGCCGGGCGTCGCGGCGACGGCAATCCGCGCCGGCAGGCCGAAATTTTGTTGGAGCCGGGACGCAAGGTCAGCGATGAGCATCTTCTCGCCGCCGAAGAGATGCGCGGCGCCTTCGATGTCGAGGAAAAAACCGTCGGCGCTGTTCTCCTCGCCCCAGGGCGAGGCGGTGGGCGTATAGCGCGTGGCCCACAGCGCCACGCGCCGCAGCGCGGCGCTGTCGGCGGTGGGGTCGACGGCGCGCACCTGCAATGATTCCGCTTGCGCCCGCGCGTCGGCGAGCGGCGCGCCGAGCTTAAGGCCCGCCGCTTCCGCCGCTTCGTTCAAGGCGGCGATGCGCGGTCCGCCGGCGGCGGCCACGGCGAGCACGAACGGGAGGTCAGGCGCGACGGGTTTTTCCGAAGGCTTGTTCGCCTGCGCCGCGAGAAAGCGCAGGATCGGCCAGCGCGGCAACCAGACTGAAACGATGCGCGACATGATCGTACTCCACCATCCATTCGCCCGGCCGTCCGTTGCGGCAGCGTTCAAGTGTGAGATGCCAGCGCGCCCGCGCGATCAGACCGAAACGGTCGCGCGCGGCCTTGGCCGTGCCGATGCGCCAGCGCGTTGCCGCCGCGCTCGATTCCAGCGTCGACGCCGGCCGCAGCAGCAGGAGCGGCAGCCCCGCATCCACCGCGGCGAGCTGCAGCCTTTGGCTCAATTTCAGTTCGAGCTTGTCGATCATTCCTGCGACGGCCAGAGGCGCGCGCGAACGCAGCGCCTCCTCCATGGCCCACAGCGTGTCGCGCCGATGCGCGGTCTCGACCAGGATCAGGCGCGCCGGATCGAGACCGAGAGTGCCGAGGCCGTGACCATGCAGCCGGCCGTGGGGGCCGAGCCCGTAGCGCGGCATGACGAAGAAGAGGGGGCGTCGTCCCCTTTCCCTCCCCCCTTGTGGGGGAGGGTAGGGAGGGGGGTCGCGAGGTTGTCTGAGAGCATCGAGGCCTGCGCTTGGCCTCCCGACCCCCACCCCTAACCCCTCCCCACAAGGAGGAATGGAAGAGATGGCAGGGGTCGATAGGCGAATAAGCAGCGCCGCGATGAAGCCGAAGGCGGTCGGCGTTGTGCCTTGAGTTTCGGGCACCACCTCATGCAGGGCGCCACAGGAGAGGCCGCCCCGCGGCAAGTGGCGGTCGATGACGGAAAGACCCAAGGGGACGGTCCTGGCCGCACGAAAATCCTCCTCCATCCGGGGCAACAGGCGGCGCAATTCCTCGGCAACGGCGGCGCGATTGCGCATGACGGAAAAGGCACTGGGCTGGGTCATGGTCGGCTCTGTCCGGGATACTAGAACAAAGCAAGAACAAAGCCAAGGTTCCCGATCGAGCCGTAGCCGCCCCAGCGCCCCGATGGGCAGGCCCTTGGTCAAGTCCTTGGCCAAGTCCTTGGCCAAGTCTTTGGCTTTTCTGCTGCTTCCAGCGAGGAGGCGGCAAAGGGCTAAAGACCGTCGTCACCTGAACGCTGCTGCAGTGCCCGCGGGCGTTGTCATGCGTAAGTCGAGCTTCCGGCCGAGGAAGAGGCCTACCAGCAAGACGCGTGCTATGGCTGACTGCCCCTATATCGCCGGGCTGAAGCGGCTGGCCGCAGGATCGAGCCGAGCATGAAACAAGTGACACGCTATCATCCGTTGCTGGTCACCCTGCATTGGTTGCTTGCCTTCCTGATCATTGCGGCGTTGCTCGCCGGGTTTTTCCTGCTTGCGCGGATGCCGAATTCCGACCCGCAAAAAATCCGCGTGCTGCTCGTGCACATGGCCGCCGGCATGACCATTCTCGCCCTGATGGTCGTCCGCTTCATTGTCCGCATGCTGACGTCGCGGCCGGCGCCGGCGACGACCGGCCATCCGTTCCTCGACCGCATCGCGCCGGTCACGCATTACGGCTTCTACGTCCTGGTCCTGCTGATGGTCGGGACCGGCTACGCGACAGCGATCCTTGCCGGTCTCAACAGGATCGTCTTCCAGGGTTCAGGCGAACCGCTGCCGGAAAACTTCGCCGTCTATCCGACCTTCATCGCCCACGGCTATATCGCGCTCTTCCTCGCCGGCTTCGTTGTCCTGCACGTGCTGGCGGCGCTCTATCATCAGTTCGTGCGCAGGGACGGATTGTTCCGACGGATGTGGTTCGGCAGGCGCGCGGCAAAGGCTGTGGCTCCGGCGGAATAGTTCCGCCTTGCGGCACCAAGGCGATGGCGCATAGGTTGCGGCCAGCGCGCGGAGCGCAAGCAACGAGGAGCGTCATGCCGGAAGTCGACAGTGAAGGGGTCCGCTATTCGGCCGATCGGCCGCAACAGGCGCCGGGCTTTTTCCTCAAAGGCTGCCACCAGCTTGACTGGGGGATGAAGAACCGCCTCGCCCGCGTCTTTTCTCCGGCGAGCGGGCGCACGGTGATGCTCGCCGTCGACCACGGCTATTTTCAGGGCCCGACCACCGGGCTCGAGCGCATCGACCTCTCGATCGTGCCGCTCCTGCCATCCTGTGACGCGCTGTTCTGCACCCGCGGCATCCTGCGCTCGCTCATTCCGGCGGATTCGCAAAAGCCGATGGTGCTGCGAGCGAGCGGCGGGCCAAGCATCCTGCGCGAGGAACTTTCCGATGAGCAGATCGCGATGGAGATGGACGACGCGGTGCGGCTCAACGCCGCCGGCGTCGGCATCCAGGTATTCATCGGCGGCGAGCACGAGACGCGCTCGGTGCACAACATGACCAAGCTCATCGATGCGGGGCTGCGCGCCGGCATCCCGGTCATGGGCGTCACCGCCGTCGGCAAGAACATGGTGCGCGACGCCAAATATTTCCGCCTCGCCTGCCGCATCATCGCCGAGCTCGGCGCGCAATACGTGAAGACCTACTACGTCGACGACGGGTTCGAGACTGTGACCGCCTCGTGCCCGGTGCCGATCGTGATGGCCGGCGGCAAGAAACTCGCCGAGCTCGACGCCCTGACCATGGCTTACAACGCCGTGCAGCAGGGCGCTGCCGGCGTTGACATGGGGCGCAACATCTTCCAGTCGGCGGCCCCGCAGGCGATGATCGCCGCGATCAACGCCGTCGTGCACAAGAACGCCAAGCCGAAAGAGGCGTACGACATGTTCAGCGTGCTCAAGGCCAAAGGGTGAAGCTCGTCATTTCGGTGCGCGCCGCTTCGCGGCGCCCCGGAATGACCCAGCGCATTACGGATAGCCGCGCAGAAATAGCCGGTCGCCGCGTACCTCCCAGCTCTGCAGCCGGTTGAGGAAGCTCATGCCGAGGAGGCTCATCTTGAGCTGGCCCGGCTGCGCCACCAGCGCTTCGACCGAGCGCTCGACCAGCCCGCCGACGGCGATGCGGTCGAGGCGCACCGACGCCGCGCGCGCGCTGCCGTTGGCCGTGTCGATCGGCACCGTATAGGCGAGCACTTCGAGCGGCAGGCCGGCGGCCTTGGCGTCCTCGCGCGTGAGCACGACGGAACTCGCGCCGGTATCGAGCACCATGGCGACGCGTGCGCCATTGATCTGCGCCGAAACGTCGAAATCTCCCGATACCGCGCGTGCGACCTCGACGCTGCGTCCGTGGGAGATGACATGGCCGGGCACAAGCTCCGCCATGACGCGGTCGGCGACCTCGTGCAACTCGAAGCGGTAGGAATAGCCGACGACCAGGAGGAGGGCGACCGCCGCCCACAACAGCAGCGCGGTCAGCGCCTGCGCGAAGCGCTCGCGGAACAGGGTCAACGCGGTGCCGCCGAGAAAGACGAGAAGCGCGACGCCGTAGGCGAGCGAGGAGAAATCGCCATTCGACAGCGAACCGACGCTGCCCTCCTCGTGGTGGAGGATCAGAAAGAGGAGCGCAATCGCGAGGCCGGCGAGCAGTAGCCACAACAGGGGACGGCGCACGTGATCATCCTTCCTGCCACGCTGTCCAGGCGACGTCCGCGCCGCAACGGTACTGCCGGCGAGAATCGCGGTCACCATAGAGTCCGCATCGGCGAAGGCAAATGTTCTCTGCGCCTGGTTTGCGAAGTCGAAACCGGCTTTCCGGATGGACCCGCTGCACTACCGCAAATCGGCGCGAATTCGCATTCCGCCTCAAGAAACGACAAGGCGTCAGCCCTATGTGCTGAACAGGGCCTTGCGCGCGCGGTTTGCTGCGGCTGCCGACGACGAGGAGGATGAGACATCGGTCTGCGGCTGCAGCGGCGGGGCACCGTCGGCGATTGGCGCCAGCGCCGCCATCACCCGCTCCGGCGGGAAGGTGACGATGACCTCAGTACCGATGCGCAGCTTCGACTTAAGCGCGAAGGTGCCGCCGTGCAGGTCGATGAGGTTCTTGGCGATCGGCAGGCCGAGCCCAGCGCCCTGTTCCGCCGACTTGATCGAGTTCGATCCCTGGCCGAACGAGGCGAGCACCACCGGGATTTCCTCGTCGGGGATGCCGGGCCCGGTGTCCTTGACGCTCATGTATTGGCCGCCGGAGGCGGTCCAGCCCGCCTTCAGCCAGATCTCGCCCCCTTGCGGCGTGAACTTGATGCCATTGGAGAGGAGATTGAGGCAGATCTGCCGCACTGCCCGCTCGTCCGCCCACAGCCGCGGCATGTCCGGCTCGAACAGCTCGTGGATGGTGATACCGCGGTTGCTGGCGCGCAGCTTGAGCAGGTGGTGGCAATCCTCGACCACGCGCGCGAGCGATACCGCCTCCTCGTTGAGCTCATAGCGGCCGGCCTCGATGCGCGAGAGGTCGAGGATCTCGTTGATGAGGTTGAGCAGATGCACGCCGGAATTATGGATGTCGGCGGCATAGTCCTTGTAGGCCGGCACCGCATGCGGCCCGAAGATCTCGCCCTTCATCACCTCGGAGAAGCCGAGGATGGCGTTGAGCGGCGTGCGCAGCTCATGGCTCATCTGTGCGAGAAAGCGCGACTTGGCGATGTTGGCGGCCTCGGCGCGGCGGCGCGCCTCGTCGGAGATCGATTTCGACTGCTCGAGCTCGCCGATGAGTGCATCCTTTTCCGCGCGCGCCTCGAGCGTCGCTAGCGTCGTCGAATAGAGCCGGTAAGCGAGCAGCGAGAAATAGCCTTCGGCAGCCAGCGCCATGATGGCGAGGATGTAGTCGCGCAGCGTGCCCTTGAAGACAAAGTCCAGCGCGATCGCCATGGTGACCGGCAAGGTCAGCGCGAACACCGCGACCGGAAGGCTCGACGCCAGCATGCTCGAGATCGCTACCACCAGCAGCATGACGAACAGCATGAAGGTGCCGGACTGCTCGTCGACGCCGATCGGATGGATGAGGATGAAGGTCCACGCCATGCCGAAGAACAGATCGAGCATGATGAAGCGCATGCGCCAGGAGCGCAGGTTGGCGGCGGTGCTCGGCGTCTCGTCGAGAAATTTCCGGCATTCGCGGATGATGACGAGGTGGATGAGCAGTGCGCCGGCGGTCCACACCCCCGACGTCGGTCCCGAGGTCCACAGGCTCGAGAGCAGTCCGACGGTGACGACGAGGACCAGGATCACCGGAGAGGCCGACAGCCGGTTCTGTGCGAACTGGCGTAGCAGCTCGTAGTCGAAGACCGGGCGTGTGCCGCTGGTCGAGGTCAGCCGGTCGCGCGCCTCGCGAACGTGCTGGGCGGCCAGCCGCCGCCTTGCCGGCGAGACGGCGGCGGGCGAGGAAAGCTCGCGCGGTTCGCTGGTGGTGGCGGGCATCGCAATCCGGGGACGCTACTCTGCGACGAAAGTGGCTGAAATTCCTTAAGACGAGGCTTAAGCGCGGCCTTGACGTGCAGCGCGGCAAGCGATCGTTCACACTTCGGGCCGAACGCGGGCCGCGCCCATCCGGCTTGCGGCTGGCGGGCTGCGGCCGCACGCGATAAGGTTGTGCGCTCAACGGGATAGGGAGCGGGCCAAGCGAGGGGCAGGGACCATGAAGCTCTACGACGGCGGCCGTGCACCCAATCCGCGGCGGGTGCGGATATTCCTCGCCGAGAAGGGGATCAAGATTCCCATGGAGCAGATGGACATCGCCACGCGCGAGCACCGCACCGACGCCTATGCCGCCATCAACCCGATGCGGCGCCTCCCCGCGCTCCTGCTCGACGACGGCACGGCGATCGCGGAGTCGATCGCCATCTGCCGGTATTTCGAGGGGCTCGACCCCGATCCGCCGCTGTTCGGCCGCGGCACGCTCGAATGCGCGCTGGTGGAAATGTGGAACCGGCGCGTCGAGTTTCATCTGTTCCTGCCGGTCTCCTCGGTGTTTCAGCACCTGCATCCGTTCATGAAGGCCCTGGTCGATCCGCAGGTGCCGGAATGGGGCGAGGCGAATAAGCCGCGCATCGCGGACTTCCTCAAGTTCCTCGACGGCGAGCTTTCGAAGCGGCCCTATGTGGCGGGCGAGAACTATAGTGTCGCCGACATCACCGCCTTGGTCGCGGTCGATTTCATGAAAGTATCGAAGCTGCCGGTGCCCGACGGTCTGACCCATTTTCGCCGCTGGTACGATGCGGTGTCGGCGCGCCCGAGCGCGGCGGCCTGATCTGCGAGCCTCGCTCCGCTTCCGCTTGTGCGCCAAACCCGCGCGAGAACGGCCCACTCATGGGCTTTCATAGGCCAAATGCGGAACCAACCGCGCCAGCGCGGATTGTTGCCTTCGCGTACTGGGGTGCTGGGGGCGACCTTCCAAGGAGGAACTATGGATAAGAAACTGGCCGGTCTACTCGGCGCAGCGGCCGCTCTGACGGCAGTCAGCGGCGCGCAGGCTGCGGCGCCGGCGCAATCGACCGAGGCCGCACCGGCGGCAAGCTATCGGGAGCTTCTCGATCCGGTCCCGAATGCCTTGGCCGCGCTCATGACCGACGAAGCGCAGCACGCCAAAGCGCGGGCCAGCGGTGAAACGCAGCTCGCCTACCATCATCACCATCATCATGGCTGGCGGCGGCACTGGCATCACCATCATCACCACCACCATCACCATGGGTGGCGCCACTGGCATCACCACCATCACCACCATCACGACTACTAAGGTCGTGCACCGAGGCGGGCGAGGCACCCCGCCCGCGACCCTCGGAAAAGGTGGTTTATCCCTCGCGCTCCTTTGCCTTGGCGGCGCGAAGGAGATGGCGATACGTGCCGTCGAACACGGTGTCGGTGTCCGACGTCCAGGTGCTATCGGCTGCCAGCGCGGGGCGGCTGGCGTGAATCCGCCGCCCCCGCATCTCGCGCTCCGCAGCCTCCTCTTCCTCCATCGGCACCAGCGCAAAGTCACACGTCACCGGGACGATCAGGATTTGCAGCATCGGCTCGCCTGGGCGGAAGATGTGCGTGCGCCCTTCCGCCGGCGACTTGAAAACGACAAACGCGATCATCGGCCACCATTCGGTGCGCAGCAGCGCCGGGACGGCAATCGGCACGGTGTCGGTCGTGTCGGTATAGAATCGCGGATGCGGCTCGGTGCGCACTGCCCATTCCTTGCCGACCTTGAGATCGAGCAGGAGCTGATAGGTATAATACTCCTTGCCGAAGCTGCGGAACGGCGGCCATTCCAGGCCTTCCTCCGGCGCCGGCCCGAAATCGCCGTCAAACACGAACTCGCCGTTCTTCTTCGTGACCCGAAGCTCGTTGTCGTAGGGATAGAAGATTTCGATCCCGTACTGCGCTCCTTCGGTGAAGGGCATGCAGTGCCAGGCGTATTCGTGCGACCCGTCCTTGCGCGGCGCCGGATGGCCGGCCCAGCCGGGCATTTCGAGCTTGGTCCGGCGCGGCTGCAGTCCGGGATGAACAAGTCTGAATTTCACTTCGAGCATGGGGGTTCCCTCAAGATCGTGCCTAGCATGCAAGTCCCGATACGATTGTGAGTTCCCCGGCCGCACGTCCCGACGGCACCACATTGACGTCATCTTGAGGTGGCCGCGCGGCGCGCGGCCCGCGAAGGATGCGGACGGTTTTGCCCGTTGCGACCCTCGCTTCATGCGTCTAATGCCTAATTCCCGCTTGGCTCACGTAGAAGCGAAGACGCGCAACAGCTTCAAAGCGGCGCAGGCCGCGCCAAAACCGTTATCGATATTGACCACCACAACGCCCGGCGAGCAGGACGCGAGAGCGCAATGCAAGGCCGCTGTGCCACCCGTGGCGACGCCGTAGCCGACGGACGTCGGCACCGCGATCACCAAGCCCGATACTTGGCCGGCAACTACGCTGAACAGAGCGCCCTCCATCCCCGCGACAACGATCGCTACGCGCCACGATGCGATTTCATCGAGACGGTCGAAGAGCCGCCACAAGCCGGCCACGCCGACATCGCCTACCACCATCGCCGACACGCCATGGAAAGCGAGTCCACGCTGCGCCTCGACGGCGACGCTCATGTCGGACGTACCCGCGCATACAATTCCGACCTTCGCTGGTACCGCTGTCGGTACGCCGTGATCGAGCACCGCGGTCCGCGAAAGAGGATCAAAGTCGAGCCGGCGCTGCATACCCGCATCAAGCTCGGCGAAACGGCTCGCATCAAGCTTGGTGAGCAGTAGCGACTGTCGGCGCTCATCCGCCAACGCCAGGATCCGAGTGATCTGCGCGGCCGTCTTGCCGCTGCAATAAACCGCCTCGCCAACGCCGATGCGGGATTCACGCTGCCAGTCCGGCTTGATGCCGTGCTCAGTCATGCGACGTGTTGCGCACGAAGGCGCTACCCCGGCGATAGGGAGCGTACCCAAGAAAGGCGCGACCCAACCCGGCGACGATCTCCTCCACGGCCGCCCGGGTGGCGCCGCCGATCGGCGACCGTAGCCGCTCCAGTGCTTCGCTGCCGAGTTCGACGCGCACGCCCTGCGCAGTGATGCGGCAGCGTACGTCGGCCGCACCGAATTCCGCACGCACGCGACGCTCGACCTCATCGGCGAGCGCCAAATCAGCCGCATTGATGTGGATACCGGTTTCAATCCGGCTGGCAAGACACGGCGCCGCCGGCAGTTCCGCCACGTCATCGAGGCCAAGCGCGCGGGCAACGACGCGAACGTCAGATTTGGCCATTCCCACCTCGACGAAAGGATGGCGGACGCCATTCTCGTCGGCGGCCTTGAGCCCGGGGCGATAGTCGCCGAGGTCGTCTGTGTTGGTGCCTGAGAGAATGACGCCCGCGAACGCGCCGGCAATCCGACTATAGAGATTGCTCTTGCAGAAATAGCAGCGATCGATGGGATTGGTGCGGTAGCGTGAATCGGCAAATTCGCCGGCGTCAATCAGCACGAGCGCCCAGCCGTAGCGGTCGGCATGCGCACGCACCCGCGCCGTCGCCTCCGCCGGTACAGCCGGTGACATCGCGTGAACCATGCGGGCCCGCGCTCCATGGTGACGATGGGTGAGATGCGCCAGCGTCATGCTGTCGACGCCGCCGCTCACGGCGACGGCGACCTGGTCGAGCGTCGCGAACACTTGCGCCAGGGCGCGCTCCAGCGGAATCACGGGGTCCGCCCAACCGCGCGCAAGGCGCGGGCAACAGCCGAGCGGCGCGCGCGCGCGCGAGCATCTGCACCGCCGGCGTGAGCGGCAACGTCGTCGGCTTCGGCCTTGCCGGTTCGCCGCCCCCGACGATCAGCCAGCTTCACGCGGACGGGACCGCTCCCGTCCTCGACGACAACGGTCCGGCGTGCCAACACCGCTCGCTCCTCGCGCCGCAGCCGCAGACCGAGTGTCGCGGTCTCCTCGAAAACTGCGCCGACGACCGCATCGCGGTGCACCGGATCAGCCATTACCCGCACTGCCTGCAGCCAACGCCCCTTTTTGCCGATGCCGGAGAAGGTCGCGACGTCGCGGACGCCCGCAACGCGCCGGAGACGATCGAGGCCCGTCGCCAACTCTTCGGGTGACTGATCGTCGATGTCGAACTCTATCACAAGGATCGTATCGCCTGCCGGTTCCGCCGCAGCGAAACCGAGAACGCGCAGCACGTTGGGAACACCCGGGAGCTGCCGGCTGCCAGCGCCCGTGCCGGTCGCAATCAATTTTCCGGGCGGTCCGTCGCCGGCAATTTGCGGATTGAGATAGCGCAGGATGGCGGCGCCGGTCGGCGTCACTCTCTCGCCCGGCGCGCCATCGTCGGCGCGGAATGCGAAGCCGGCGAGCAGATGAGAGGCGGCCGGCGCCGGCACCGGCAAAAGCCCGTGGGCCGCGCGCACCGTGCCAGTTCCGAGCGGCAGCGGCCGGCAATGCCAGCGCGCCCCCGCGAGAAGATCGATGATGGCGGCCGCGCCGACGATGTCGGCCACGGTGTCCCAATCCGCCAGTTCATGAAAATGTACTCTCTCGATCGCAACACGATGTACCGCTGCTTCTGCCTCGGCCAGCAGCGCCAGGATGCCGAGAGCGTGGTCGCAATTCGATGCAGAGAGCGGCGCCTCGGTGAGCCTTCGGCGAACATCGGGGTAAGCACCGCTCGGGGCGGCTGCGCTTCCCTCGAAGACAAACCCCGCTGCGGCAAGGCCACCGCTGCGGCGTTGCACGAGCGAGACTTTGCTGCCTTGCGGGAGGCCGCTGTTCCTGATCGCGCGCAACACCGGCGTGGCCAGTGCAGGCCATGCGTCGAGCACCGCAGCGATGAACATGTCGCCGCTCACGCCGCCGACGGGGTCGAGAATGACTAGCGACGGACGCGGGTCCTTGGCCATTCACGCTGCCACATATTTGGGGATCACGTACGGCCCTTCGGGGATGAAAGCTGCAACCCCGTCGCCGCTGGCGACAACCGCGTCGCGTATGGCGGCATCGAGGTCGCTCACCAACTCGACTCCGGTGAGCGAGCGGTCCTCGGGCGGAAGACCGCCAGTAAAGAGCTGGATCCGCCCGACTCGCATGGGCTTGAGCTGCATCTCGGTCTGCCATTCGTCGATGTCGGCCAGCGCTTTGGGCAGGATGCTGCGCAGGAATCCGTCGGGCCCCATCTCGACAAGACGACGCTGCGACGCCCGGAACTCCTTGGACCCGAGCCCCTCCGAACAGTCGGATGCGACGAGGAGCGTGCCGCCGGGGGCCAGAATATCGACCGGTGTCACCATGCTTTTGATGGTCTGGTAGTAGGTCTGGTCGAGCGGAAATCCCGCGGCGGAAGTGACAACGGTTTTGAAGCGGCGCGGCACCGGCACTTGGATCCAGTCCTGGACGAAGCGCACGGCAGTATCATGGCTTTCGATGATGTCGCCGTACGAGACGAAGACCAGCTCACGCTGCTCATTGATGATGGCGTTAAGCGCCATGACGTCTCCCAGCATGCGCACGATCTCGAGCTGCTCCTCGTGCAAGGGATTGCCAACAAGATTGCACGAGACCGCGGCGGCACTCTCCATGAATGCCGCCGAGTGGAATGTTCGGATCGTGTCGGCATGAGCGATGCCAGGAGCAACAACCTTGCGCCCGCCGGAGTAGCCCGCCATGAAATGCGGCTCGACCAGGCCGGTGGCGATGCGGACCTCCGCCTCGATGAAGCGGCGATCGAGCTTGACCGGCACGCCCCTTCCCTTGGTCCGGCCGAAATCGACGTGGGCCGCATCGTCGCGCGCGAAATGATTGACCACCCGGACCTGGTCAAGAACCCAGGGATCACCGACAACCCGCGCGAGCTCCTCACCTTCGTTGGGACGGTGTAGCCCGGTAGCGATCAGCACCGTGATGGCCTCACGCGCGATGCCGGCGCCGAGAAGCTGCTCAATCATGGGGCGCAAGAACAGGTGGTTCGGCACCGGGCGCGTGATGTCGCAAATTAAGATGCAGGCACTGCGCTTGCCCCGCGCATAATCCGCCAGCGCGGGCGCACCGATCGGCCGGGCCAAGACCTCGGCGATGGCCGATCGCGGGTCGCGCAACGGCGCTCGCGGCTGCTTCCGGATCACCATCTCGTGGCACCCCGGCGGCACCGCGGCCGCGATCGTTGCCTTGCCGTACAGAAGCTCGACTTTCATGGTGGCCTTCCTAGTACAGCGCCAAAGTGAAATTATAGCGCAACGGCGACGCGATTTGCGAGGTCTGACAGGCTTGTCGCGCACTTGCAAAGAAGGCCAGGCAAAGGCGATCAATAGGGCGTCCCGGAAACCGGCCTACCTCGCACCCGTTCCCAACGAGAGTATCCCATGATGCGCAGCACCGATCGCTTTCTGACCACGCATGCCGGCAGTCTGCCGCGGCCGGACGACCTGGTCCGCATCATGTACGCCAAAGAAGAAGGGCAGGCCGTCGAGCGCGCCGCATTGGCGAGCCATGTTCGCAACGCGGTGGCCGGAGTCGTCGCCCGGCAAAAAGGAGCCGGCGTCGACATCATAAATGACGGCGAAATGTCAAAGCCGAGCTATGCGACTTACGTCAAGGATCGTCTTTCCGGGTTCGGCGGGACCGGCAACACGTTCGTCTATCAGGACTTGGCGGACTTCCCAAACATGGCAAAGCGCGTCTTTGGCGATCCGGGGCGATCCAGGCGGAAGACTCCGGCTTGCAACGGGCCGATCGCATTCCGCGATACTGAGGCGGTCGACATCGACATCGAGAATCTTGCAACCGCCATCGGCACCAGTGAGCGGCGGCAGGCGTTCATATCCGCGGCGTCCCCTGGCGTGATCTCCCTGTTCTTTCGCAACGACTATTATTCCTCGGAGGACGCGTATCTGGAAGCAATTGCCGATGCCATGCGGCTTGAATATGAAGCAATTGTCGCCGCCGGCTTCGATCTGCAGATCGACTGTCCCGATCTGGCGATGGGCCGACACATTCAATACGCGAGCCTCGGCCTTGTCCAATTCCGCAAACGGGCAATGAAGCACGTCGAGGTGCTCAATCACGCGCTCGCGAACGTTCCGCCGGAACGAGTGCGCATGCACGTATGCTGGGGCAACTACGAAGGCCCGCACCACTACGATGTTCCCTTGGCGGACATCGTGGACATCGTTTTCTCGGCGCGGCCTGCTGCCGTCTCGTTCGAGGCCGCCAATCCACGTCACGCTCACGAATGGGCGTTGTTCGAGATGGTAAAGTTGCCCGAAGGCAAGACCCTGATCCCGGGCGTGATCGAATCAAAATCGAATTTTATCGAGCATCCCGAGCTGATTGCCAATCGAATAAGCAATTACGCGAGACTGGTCGGACGAGAGAACGTAGTCGCCGGCAGCGATTGCGGGTATGGAACTTGGGTCGGACAAGCCGCAGTCGATCCCGACGTCGTCTGGGCGAAATTCGCGGCACTCGCCGAGGGTGCGCGCATCGCCACCAGACGGTTCTGGAAGTAGCATGTAAGCCCCGGAAGATCATATTTCCGACAGCCGCTTTCTTGGTCCCGACTTATGGGTACACGAACCAAGACGCAGCAACTGCCCGGCCGGACTTGCGGCTGAGGGAGTTTCCGCGCTTAGCGTGGCTGTCGGAAAGTGGTTGTCACCACCGGGAAGACATACTGGTCGTCGGCAACGTCGCGGGCCTGCTCGACCGCGAGGCGTCGTGAGCGCGCCTCCTTGTGCACCTTGCGGGGCCCTGCGAAGCGCTTCCGCAAGAGAGTTTCTTTCCCTTCAGCCGGCGGCTGGTGGGAGGGGGCCGAGACGGAGACGGTTGATTTTGACCACTGTGCGTCCTCAGCAACAGAGGTAGACGCGATGTCCGGCGGGCAGGGAGCGCTCGGATCAAGATCTTTGTCGGCGGCGGGGGGATTGAACACGTAGCGATGATCGCAGACGGCGATTGCGGGTGGCTTGCCGGTCTCAAGAAACGAGTCGCTCCCCGCCTTGAGCATGGTCCAAAACGACGCATGCGGATTGTTCGGCGCATGCCGCGCTAGGTTCTCCGCCGTCATACGAAAGGGAAATGCCTCGAACGGCACTCTATTCTGGCCACCATTGAATGCTTCGTCGATGAGTCGATAAATTTCGTCCATTTGCTGATGCGTCATGGCGTAACAGCCGATTGAGGCGCACCCGCCGTGCACCATGATGAAGCTGCCGCTTCGTCCCAGGGAACGATCGAAGGCATTGGGAAAGCCAATGTTGAAGGCGAGGTATTCGCGCGACAACGGAAACATCTGCTCCGGGGTGATTTCATAGAACCCTTCGGGCGTCTGCCGATCTCCCTCACTAATTTTTGGACCTAGCTTTCCCGAAAATTTGCAAATCGGATACGTGTTGAGCAAAATGTATTTGCCACTCCTATCCTGCTTCCAGACCTCGAACGTGCTTTCCTCCTTGTAAACTCGAAGAAGGACTGGCGCGGCACGATCCACGTTAAGACTTGCCATTTTTTCAAGCGTTGAGGGCCGAACCGCGCCGATCCGTATGGCGTCAATATCATCGAGCGGGATCGAGCAACCACAAAGACCACTCATTGTGATCATGAGAACAAAGACCGTCGCAATAAGCGATGCTCGTCCGTTCAGGCGCGGCGCCACTTCGACGTCTCCCGATAAGCGCATGAAAGGGGCCGAGCTGCCTGGGCGAGGTGACGAAGGTAATTTAGATGATAAGGCAAAATTTTAGCCACCGCCACAGAGCCCTTGTATCCGCTGCCTAAGGACGCCCGAGGGAGAGCTTGAAAACCGGAGAGTACGCAACCGCCTTTGGTGCAAGGTAACGCGGAACGACGATGCGCTCGCCGCCAGCCAGCGTCGCTTCCTCTGACATGGCGTTGAGCTGGGTCAGCGCCCAGATCGGCACGTGGTGCGCCGTGGCGAGGCTCTGCAACGTATCGCCGGCCTGCGCGGTCACCGCGACGCCGCTATCCCACAACTCGATCGCAGAGGCCGCTGGCACGGCATAGCGGATCGGCACCGCCTCGCCTTGGCCGGCCGCTGGCGTCCTCGCGATCTGGACAATTTTAGCGACTAATTGCTCCTGGATGCCATCCGCCTTCTCGATGTTGATGTGGATGATCTCGCCGTGGGCCGAAAGATTGATGCTGGCATAGTGGCCGTGGAAGCCGCGGGCACTGATTATGTTGCCGCCGCCCATGACGCTAAGCGATTGGTAGATGTTGATGTAGCGCTGAACATTGGGCGGCACGTCGTCGGCAAAGCGTGAGGGATCGTAGGTCACCAGCAGGCTAACCGGGATATCCGCAGCGCTGAGGTATTCGGCAAATGCTACGGCGGCATCGCCCCCCATCGAGTGGCCGATGAGGGTTATCGGCTGCGGATCGCGGCGATAGTCGCGGATCGCCTGGTTGGCGACGCCGCGCCACATCAAATAGGTGTCAACGCCCGCCTGTACGCCGGTGCGATTGATCCGTTGCGCCAATTCGTCCATGCCGAGCGAATAGATCAATCCGGCAATACCGCGGAACAGGTAGGCGCGTCCGCGCGGCTCTGCGGCTTGAGCCACGGCGCGGGGCAGCGTTCTGGGAGCCGCATGGGCGTCGAGTTTTGCCTGTACGGTAGCATGTGCGACCGGCAACTCGTTAGGCGGCGTAGGCGGCCGCGCCGACTTGCCTGGGTCTTCAAGGGAGGCTGTAACGCCAGAATCAAAGACCGACAATCCGCCGCATCCGCCGAGGAATGCCGCGATGAGGACGATTGCGAGGCGCGCCGCCTGCACCATGCGCGTGTGACCTTGCAGCAAGAAGAGCAGAAAAGCACCCCCGACGTCACCAGGGCGGTAGCGTAAGTCCACTCTAGCACCGGGTGCGATTATCGGCCACTCCGAAGAGAGGAAAGCGTCCCAGGCCCGCGACCTATCCCTAGTTGCGAGGCCATGCTTTCCTCAAGCCGCCCTTTCGCAGGCATGGCCAGCCAGCGTCTTCGATCGTAACCGCGAGTTTGCTCCGAACCCCGGAAATCGGGCGGGTCTATCGCGTAGGAGAAAAGGCCACCCGGCTCTGACCCAAAATGCAAAGGGATAACCGCGGGATCCGATGCTAGGCCATCAGCGCAAATCAGGCTCCGAACGCGAGTTTGGTGCCGGTGTATGACCGCATCACCTTCTTTGGCATTTCCGCCTTGAGCACCTTGTAAAATGGTTCGCCCGTGCAATGCATCGGGATAGTGTAGTCGACGTCGAGATCGACCAGTCCGTTGAGGGTCTGGTGGAGATAGTCTTCTTTGTGCGGAGTCGCCGATCTTGCCGCTTGGGCTGAGGGCAAAATGGTAATTGTCGGTCACGACCCCGAATGGCGGCACGATCGCCCTCCGGCACGCTGCCCGAGATCGTCTGCGCCCGCGCCGGCTTAGCGTCGCCTAACAGCGCGGTGATTAGTGTTTCAGTTGATCGAGCAGATCTACAGCGTCCGCTTCTAGGGCCGCTTCGCGCCACTGCTGCGCAAACCCAAGAAACATGTTCCGAAGCCTTTGATCGTTGATTAGTAAGGCCATGCGGTCGTAGTCGGCAGCTACTCTCCTATAGACTTCGATTTGGCGGCTCATGCCGATCTCCTCTTACGCAAGAAGCGAAAGATCGCACCCTTAAGGTAAGGAAGTGAGCTAACGTCCCCGCAGCTCGATGATGCCGAGCATCAGCTGTTATGAGGCAATGAGCAGCAACTAAAGCGAAGTGTATTGTTTATCGGCCAGGTAAGGGGTGAGGTGGCTAAATATTTTGTAGTGGAGACGCGCTGCGAGTTCATCAGGCGCTAGTGTGGACAATGCTGCGAGTTCTACTTTGGAGCAAGTGCCGGAGAGATAGTGAAGCAGAGCGTCTTTTGCGGCTTCCTTAGTTGGGCTGTTTCGGCCGGCGGTCATAAGCCGCCTAGGTCCCTCGTCATAGATGCTGTACATCGAACGGCCTACACTCCGGACCCGGGTTCAAGCGCGTCAAGCCTATTAGCGGCTGCTTCTGGAGGGCGGCGCTATATCAGTCAGCGACCTAGCTGCCGCTCTTCGACCGGTACGCCATCCACGCGGAAGCAAACTGACGCTCGAGCGCAAAGAGAAAACTAAAAGGCACCCTCAACAGCATCGATTTAGCTTGCGGGCTGTAGAGCCGAAGTTTCAGTTTCAGGCGACTCTAGCCCGACACCATCCCCGTTGCCGTCAACGTGTCGATCGGTTGCCGCACCGCTGACGACGTCTTTGAGCTTGATGCGATCGTACTCATCCCACACCTGACGTAACCAATGGCGAACATATCCACGCAACACGTGCGAGTAGCTACCTAGGTCACCTTTCCTATTTTTATTGGCAACAAAGGTGGTGAACGGAACGGAGGCAAGCTCAACTTGTTCGTAGGCCAGTTCCCTGAGCTTAGGAACGACAAGCTCCTCGGTGCTTCCAAATTTGTTGAAATACGAGTTATATGTCGATTGATTCCACTCGAAGAAACTGCTGTCATTTACGAAGTTTTTCACCAGAAAATACTTGCCGCCCGTAGTGGAGGACACAGTGTGTTCGATACCCTCCAAGGAGGCTATGGAGGAACCAACGACGTGCAACACGATGAAGGTGAGTTGCCCTCGCTCCACTGAGTCAAGAAACTCAATGTCACGCAAGGCATCTAATGTTGGGGACAACAACCCCGCGCGCACGTCGACGACGGTCACCGCTGCCTCGGAAACTGTGTCGAAGATGCGCATCTGGCCTGAGATCGACGTGACATCGACTATTTCGCAGATTTCTGGATGAAAGCGATGGAGCGTGCCCTTAGGCGATTCAGTATCGAATGCCCGAGCCGGCACCTCATGAGCGCTGAAATAGTCTAGTAACGTTCGGGCAACCGTCGTCTTGCCAACGCCGCCTTTGTCCGCACCGATAAGGATTACTGTCGGCTGACCCATGCTGCCTTCCCCCGCATAGTCCTCGATACGCAATCAATGTGGCGAATTCGAGCAAGAGTGCAGGCACGGATCGGGCAGCATGAAGACGAGCACCAAGGTCGGGAAACACAAGCTTTCCCTGCGCATCACACGCAACGCAGTCAAGTCGCGTGTAAAGGTGCTCCCCATCTCGATTAAGACGAGTCAACGAGCATGCATTGCGATCACGCGAACAAGTCGCCGCGGCATCGTCATTTCCAATGCAATCGTATTGCTTGGCGGTCGCTGATGAACCATCATCATGAGCTGCCCTGGTGTTGCGCGAAGCACGCTGCCGAATTTGCGCTAAGATGCTGGATAGCTGGATAGCGTGCTCTGCAGCGTGCCTGCGGTCAGATATGTGGGGCCCATGGATGGTTAGTTCCGCGATTATATTCGTCACTACTCAGTCAGCTGTCGAATAAGAGCTCGTTGTTGATGAACTGAGCGCATCCTGGCATGTCAGAGAATCCAACCCCTCTGTACGTCGTTTGCTCCCCGCGGACACGCGTTGGAAAGACCCTAGTGTCGCGGCTGCTCGCTGAGTTTTATCTCGTCGATTACCGACACGTGGTAGCATTCGACCTGGCCGATGAAGGTCCGCAGTTGGTAGATTATTTGCCAGAGATAACGACCATCGTCGACATCAGGGATATACATGGTCAGGTTGCTTTTTTTGATCAGCTGATCTCCGACGGCCCCGTCGCCAAAGTAATCGACCTCAGCCATCGCGCGTTTGACAACTTCTTCGCCATAGCGCGAGAGATAGGATTCTTCGAGGAGGCGCTCAACCACTCTATAGAACCCTTGATTCTTTACGTAATCGATCCGCGAGACGTGAACTCAGCAGAGACCTACGAGATGCTTCGGGATCAGTTCTCCGCGGCGGCGTCTCTCCTGGCAGTGCGCAATCAGCTCGAAGCAAGCGCACATCAGGATCGTGACCTGCTCTCAAGCGCCAACACTGCGCCCGCTTGGCTTGACATTCCGCTCCTCAACCTATCCTTGAAAGCGCTTGTCGCGCAGCAATCATTTTCGTTTTCCAGATTTTGGCGAGCACCGCCATCCGAGCTCCCTAATTCAATGGACGAGGAATTGGCGGGTTGGATCGAGCGTGTCTTTTCTCAATTCCGAAACATTGCACTGACGCTCGGGTGGGAGGATCCAACGACGGCTTTCGCATTTAACAGGCCGCCGCGTATGCCTGCTATTCGTTCCGGACCTTATTGCGGTCCGCAAACAGAAGGTGTTGACTTACCGACCTCGCTCAATGATCTTCCCGAACAGGTCCGCAAATTTGCTCCCAAAAAGGTGCGGAACGTTGGCAGCTTCCACCCCGCACGCACTGCGTTGCGCGCAGCCATAAATGAACTGGAAGCAGCGAAAGCACGACGTAATGAACTTCTGCAAGACCAAGCACGAGAATTGGATCTTGCGCCTGAACGAATGCTCACCGCGCTCGGTGGGGCGGATCGGGCTACCTCCCTGCACAAGGTCAAACACGACCAAAGTGTTGCAACGCAGCGACGTGATGACAAAGGCTTATTTTTTCAGTTTGTGGCGCAGCAGGCGGAAAGACAAAAAAGCCGCCAACGCGCCGACACAACTAAAGCGGCGCATGAAGGTTTAAGGGCCGATCTCAGTCTTGCGGAAATCGCGGTGCAGGAGAGTACGCAGAAGGTTGCTTCTGCCGCGATTGACCTCCTGACCGCGGCAGCCTTTACACAAGCCAACGCACTCGAGGCAGCATGGAACAATGTCTGGCGGCATTATGATCGGCTCTCGGCGCTCGCTGACTGTCAAGTGCGGTATGCTGAAGGTTTTCATCGGATTAAATTGCCGGCGGAAATCGTCAAGTTGATGGAAGCGATCGCAGCACTTGATCGGCGGAGTTTTCCCGGTGGGCACAATGAGGTTGCTGTGCGCGCAGGAAAACTCTGGTGCCGCTGGTTCGAGGCTCTAACGACGAACGCCGAGGCTGAACCGATCTTTGAAAGGGAAGGCTACGATCGGCACTGATTTGCGTAAATCGCCGAGTGGCGTCGGCGCGACAGTGAACTGACGTGAACAGAAGCATTCCGCGCCGCCGATATACAGCGGCAGCTTCGGCTTGCGCTGCCCCTGGGTCGCACTGAGGAATCCAACCATGCCGCCGAAGTGATCGTAATGGCCATGGCTTAACACCATCGCGTCGAGTTTGGCTGGGTCGATGCCGAGGATATCGAGGTTGTTAAGCAGTGTCGGTGCGGAATAGCCGAAATCGATCAGAACGTTTCGCGTCTCGTTCCCGCGCCGGGTCTCAAGGTGCATCGAAAGTCCGAATTCGCTCATCAACACTTTTCCCGGCGGCTTGTCGGACAGGGGAAATCCGATCCTTTCAACCTCCACGTCGCCGATCTTGCCGCTTGGGCTGAGGGCAAAATGGTAGTTGTCGACCACCACCCGAATGGCGGCGCGATCGAGCTCCGGCACGCTGCCCGAGATCGTCTGCGCCCGCGCCGGCTTAGCGTCGCCTAAAAGCGCGGTAATTAGGCTGCTGAAGACCACCGAGCCGCCACTGCAAAGCATGTCGCGCCGGCCAATGCCATTTTCATAAGAGCCCCGTGACATGGTTTTTCCTCCTGTTGCCAGAAGCTCTTGGTGGTGGCGAAAATAGCAGGGAAGGGCTTCCCGTGCATCTCGTGGGCGACCGGGCCAATGTCCGAGTCGGGTTATGCGCGACAAGGGTCGAACCGGCAGCAGGTCGAGCTATGTCCGCTCTGCTCCGATTGCTACCGAAATGGTGAGACGCTGAAACCCACGCGAAGGGCCAGAAGTAGACGCGCTCGGTCGCTGACCACTGCCGTAAAACTTACGTTCTCGCGATCCTCCACGCCCGTTCTACAACGGGCGGATCGAATAGATCACTTCACCCTTGAACTTGCCCGCATTCGGCACCCACGGGAAGTAGATCACCCATTGGAGATGCACCCGTGCGCCGACTTCTTTCAGACCGGCAAACTCCTTGACGAGCTTCCCGGTCATATTCACCACGTCGAGGACACCCTGAGGGCCGATGACCAGCGCCTGTGGAACCCATTCCATCCCCTCCAGAGAACTCAGGAACACGCGGTAGAACTCGGCGGCCTGCCCATGGCCTTCCCAGCGCTCCCCTCCGGGGACCAACTCCATCACGCAATCATCGGTGAAGACGCTGAGCATGGCCTGCATCTGCGTCTTGAATTCATTCTCCGTGAATGGTTTGAACAACACCTCTTCGGCGTGAACGTGGGTCAGCCAAGCTCGCCGGACGGCATCGTAGCTCTCTGACGTGACTCCCCAAGTGATGGGTTGGCCTTTAAAGCGAGAGTCGCTGAGCAACTGTGCAACTGGATCTGCGTCCATTCTGGTCCTTTCCGTAGGAGCCCTGCCGGGGAGGTCTTGGTGCGGTACGACCGTCGAAGTCTAGCCCGCTCCTATCGTGCTTGACACAGGGAGCCAGACAGCGGCCTCGACTCCACCACAACGTCTGCTTGCCCTGGGCGCGCCGGAGGCGAGCGGCTTCACAGGCGTCCGTGTGGCATGTTCGGCACCCGTCGCGGTATCAGTTTGAGAGCGCGATCCGCACGAGCTCGTCGTACACGGCCTCCTGTTTCGCCATCGGCAGCGGCTTGTCGGACAGTGCATAGCCGACAAACGCCCAATAAAGGATTTGGGCGCGAGCCTGTGCGATGGGCTCGGCGAGGCCGGACGCTTTGAGACGACCCTCAATATAGTCCATGCGCCGCCGGTCGATTGCCTGCACGGCAGTTCGCGCCCCGGCATCGAAAGTCGCCCAGCTCCGCACCGCTTTCTCCAGCGTCAAGCGACTGGAGAATGTGCGGCGCAACAAAAGCAGCAACGGATTCTCGTGCTCTGCGGCTGCCTCGAGATCGGCAATGACCCGCTCGGCCGAAACCTCTCGCCAATGGGCCAGGATGGCGGTACGGAACGCGGCGATATCGGCGAAGTGCCAGTAGAAGCTGCCGCGCGACACTCCCATGCTTTTCGCCAGCGACTCGGCCTTCAGTGCGCCGGCACCCTTCGCGGCCAGCGCCTTGAGGCCCCGGTCGAGCCAGTCTTGGGCTGAGAGTTGATCGGACATGACGTCGCAACCATACACTCGTGTATTGACAGGCGCTAGCCGCGGGCGTAGCACCATACGCAACTGTATGGTGACTCCCATGCGCGACATCCTCCTGCAATGTTCGGGGCTGCTGGCCATCGCGGCCGCGCTAACCCATGGCGTGCTCACGGAAACCAAAGTGTTCCCGCGGGTCACGATCGAGCCGCGCCGGCTGCGGACGCTGTTTCGCCTGGTCTGGCAGATCCCGACGGTCGCCTGGATCGCCTGCGGCGTGCTCTTGATCGCCGCACCTTCGATGGCGTCGGAGTCAGCCCGGCACTGGATGATCGTGACGTTCGCCTGCGTGTTTGCCTTTTGCGCGTTCGGCAATGCTTGGGGCACGCGGGGAAAGCATTTCGGATGGATGCTGCTCGTCGCCGTTGCAGTGCTCGCAGTCGCCGGTTACTAGGCTCATGATCCGGAAAAAGGAGACAAGCCTGCGGCTCGTTCGGCAGAGGGTCTAGCGCATTGCAGATGACCGCTCCGGGTCATCTTCGACGCTTTGAGAGCGCGTCGGCTACTTCAGCAGTTCCCCCAAAAGCTTACCTTCGCTTGCGTCGCAATATCTGACGCGGCGGGCCAGTTCCGGACTCATGCAGTGCAGCAAGAACTATTCGATCACCTCGTCGGCACGGCCGAGGACCGTCTGCGGAACAGTAAGACCGAGCGCCTTGGCGGTCTTGAGGTTGATGACTAGCTCGTACTTTGTGGGCGCTTGCACTGGCAGGTCGGCGGGCTTCTCTCCTTTAAGAATGCGATCGACATAAGCAGCTGCGCGCTTGTGCATATCACTGGCATCAGGCCCGTAGGAGGCGAGGCCCCCACCCGTCGGGTAGTATCGGAAACCGTAGACGTTCGGCAGGTGGTACTGCAAAGCCAGGGCAATGATCAGCTTGCGATGATTCACCGCTGACTGGCTCCCGGTCACGATCAAGCCGCCATTTGGTTCACGCGCAAATGCAGTGATGACGTGTTCGAACTCAGTGGGGTCGCGAGAGTCAATCGGAGATAACTCTACCCCAAATGAGGGCGGCGCTAGGGCCTGGATCGCGGCGTATTGGCCGATCCCAGCGGCCAGTGAAGGATCGCGAAGAACAGCAACTCGCGTCACGCTGGGCGCAATCTCCTTCAGCAATTCGAGCCATTTTCCGCTGAGGCTGTATTCGAACGCGCTAAAGCCGGTGGTGCTGCCGCCCGGCCGCGCCAAGCTTGCGACGAAGCCGGCACCAACCGGGTCGATAACATTCGCAAACACGATCGGCACAGTGCGTGTAACCCGCTGCAGCGCGGCCACATTCACGCTGGCAGAAGCAAAAATGACGTCAGGCGCAAGCGCGACCAATTCCGCCGCATATTTGTTCGAGTCAGCGGGATTGCCGGCGGTCCAGCGGATATCGACGCGTACGTTGCGGCCATAGGCCCAGCCCAGTTCCTGCAGCCCCTCGAGGAATGCCCGGACGCGAGCCTGCCCTTCCGGATCGTCCTCGACCGTCGACATAAGCAAGCCGACGCGCCGTGTGGGCTGCTGCGCGCGCACAGCGAGCGGCCAGGCGGCTGCCGCGCTCCCGAGAAGCGTGATGAACTCGCGCCGCCTCATGGCTTCTCCCTCATCGAAAACCACACCCTATCACATCGTCGAGTGCAGCATTCTGCATCACAGCAAATTTGGCCGCCGATGCCAGAGATGAGTCAATTCACGACCGGCCGGATATGGCGGCAGGTCCTGCGATGTCCGCTCTGCTCCGATCACTAACGAAACGGTGAGCCGCTGAACCCGACGCGAAGGCCCCGTTTGCCAGGACGACAAGTGCTCCTCTCTCGTCGCTCCGCGAGATCAGATAGCAGCCTCTGCTGTCTTCTCGCCGGCCATATAATGTCCGATTGTCGCGCGATCTGTGTCCGCGATTGATGCGGCGTAGGTAATTCGCCCCCCTGACATGACGACCACGCGATCCGCAAGCTCCAGGATCTCGTCGAGGTCCTCGGAAACGAGGAGCACCGCCACCCCGCGGTTGCGCTGGTCCATGATTTCTGCGTGGATCGCATCCGTCGACGTGAAGTCGAGCCCGGCGCAAGGATTAGCGATGATGAGAATTCCCACATTGCCGGAAAGTTCCCGGGCCAGTACGGTTCGTTGGATGTTGCCGCCCGAGAGTGTATCGATCGGAGCCGAAGGTGACGGCGTCTTGATGCGGTAGCGGCCGATCAGACCGATCGCTTGCCGTCGCATCGCTGCCGATGAGAGCCAACCGCCTTTGGCCAACGGCGCGCGATCGAATGTTCGCAAGGCGAGATTCTCGGCGACCGTCATGCGGCCCACGGCAGCATTCTTGAGCGGCTCCTCCGGCAGGCTGAACATGCGGTGCTTCGCAAATGCAGCTCTTGTCGGTGGCACCCGCTCGCCGTGTGCCCAGACCTCGCCGGAGACGACCGCGCGCTGACCACACAACGCTTCCAGAAGAGCGCTCTGGCCGTTTCCGGAGACGCCGGCAATGCCGACGATCTCGCCTGGTTGAATGGCAAGTTGGATGTCTCGGAAAGCCGCCATTCCATCATCTCTATCCGCGGCCAAGCCGCGGATTTCGAAGGCAGGGTGACCCGCCGGCTGCGCAGGTTTGCGGCTGGTCCAACGCGACGGGGGTGGAGTATCCCCGACCATCAACTTTGCGATGTCCGCATTGGTCAGATCGGCTGTCCGCCCAACTCCTACGACTTCGCCCCGCCTCAAGACGGTCACTTCGTCGGCGAAGGTGCGCACTTCGCGCAATTTGTGCGTGATCAGGCATATCGTGAGCTCGCCCGCGCGTGTCATGTCGCGAAGCCGGCCCAGCAACTCTTCCGCCTCGTCGGGGGTGAGGACTGAGGTTGGCTCGTCCAAAATCAGGAAGCGCTGGTTTAGGTAAAGCTGCCTCAGGATTTGAAGCTTCTGCTTTTCGCCCGCCGATAGGGTCCACACCGGGACATCGAGTGGCGCGCGAAAGGGCATTCGCTCAAGAAACTCGTTCATCCGCTTGAGTTCGGAATCCCAGTGAAACACCAATGGCCGATCCGTTCGCGCGATTACGAGATTCTCCGCTCCGGTCAGCGACGGCACCAAGGTGAAACTCTGGTGCACCATGCCGATCCCAAAGCGGTGCGCGTCGCGAGGGCTCGCAATCGTGACCGCGTGACCGTCGACCGCAATCTTTCCGTGATCGGGGTGGTAATAGCCGGTGATGCATCTGACCAGCGTGGTCTTACCGGCTCCGTTCTCTCCAAGCATGGCGTGAAAAGACGCCGCCGGCACCTTCAGATCGACATCCTTCAAAGCAACGAAGGAACCGAACATTTTCGAAACGCTGGAGACGTCGAGTCCAATGGCTCGGCCAGGATCCGTCTGGTCGGTCCGCACGGTCATCGTGTGATCGCCAGTTCGCGCGGCATGTCGCGCGCCGCACGCTTCGAACGCCCGGAGGCAACCATCAGCAGCAGCGTCAGGATGTAAGGCGCCGCATTGAAGAAATAATAGCCCTGCGTCACGCCCACCGACTGCAGCGCCGGCCCGATCGCTCCGGCAGCACCGAACAAGACGGCGGCGTAGAAGCAATGCACCGGATCCCAGCGGGCAAAAATCACCAATGCGACAGCCATCAGGCCTTGTCCGGACGATAGACCCTCGTTCCAGCTCCCAGGATAGGACAGCGACAAGAAGGCGCCTCCGATGCCCGCGAGCAGACCTCCGATACTGGTTGCCGCGAGCCGCACGCCGTTGACCGATACCCCAAGGTCGCGCGCTGCGGGCTCGCTGTCGCCCGTCGTCCGCACAATGAGACCCCAGTAGGTGTTGCGAAACGCCCAGCGCAGGAAGATCGCCAACGCGATTCCCATCGGAAAAAGGGGGTTGATCAGCAGGGCATTCTGCAGATCCGGGTTGGAACTCCACCAACCGAGCGCAATCGATGGCATGTGCGGTGCGGTGGGTTGGATGAACGGCTTGCCGAAGAAGAAAGCGGCCCCGGTGCCCAGTTGAATGAGCGCAATTCCGACGGCGATGTCGTTGACGCGCGGCAGTTGGCAAAGGATGGCGTGAAACGCGCCGAACACCATTCCCGTGAGCGCGGCGGCACCGATGCCCAGCCACGGAGAGCCGGTGAGATAGGAGGCGGCGTATCCGGTCATCGCCCCGAGAACCAGTGTGCCTTCGAGGCCCAAGTTGATTCGACCCGTCTTTTCCGTCAGGCACTCTCCGAGAGAGACAAACAGAAACGGGGTCGACACACGAACGATGCCTCCCAACAATGCGATGAGCACAAGTGTGAGGGCGCTCCAGAGGTCGCTCATGTGTGGCTGTCCTGGGTTGCCCGAAAAAAAGGCAGCCGGCCGTAGAGCGTTTCGCTTGCCAGCAGCGTGACGAACACAACCCCTTGCAACAGCAGCACGGTTGCGTCCGGAAGCTCCATCCGTCGTTGAATGAGGCCGCCCGCGGCGCCAATGCCGCCAAACAAGCACGCAACGGGAATGATCGCCAACGGACTGTGCCGAGCCAGGAACGAGACGAGGATACCTGTGAACCCGTAGTTCGCATGAAGTGCAGCATTGGCGCGCCCATGCACCGCCGCGACTTCGAAGAAGCCAGCGAGGCCCGCGCAAGCGCCTCCAATAAAGCAACCAGTCACGATGAGCCGGCCGACCGACAGCCCCTGCGCTTCCGCAACGCGAGGATTCCCGCCAGCGATCCGAGCGGCGAAGCCGAATGTGGTGCGGTCCATCAGCAGATACAGAAGCACCGCGAGGACCACGCCGGCTGCCAGCCCCCAGTGAACGTGGAGACCCGGAATCGCGCCCACCATCGCATCCGGATTGATGGCCTTTGTCGAAGGGCGGTTCGGGTCGGCCGGATTCCGGAGAACCCCCTCGATGAAGAAGTTGACGATGGCGATCGCGATATAGGTCAGCAGTAAGCTCGAGATCGTCTCGTTGACGCCGCGGGCGTGCCGCATCCAACCGACCAGACCGATCCAGCACGCTCCGACGACGACGGCGGTCAGCCCCATCGCCAGCGTAATGAACATCGGTGCGACCGATTGATCGAGAGGGATGGCAATCGCACCGGCCGAGAAGCCGGCAATGACCAGCGCTCCCTCACCTCCAATGACGACCAATCCCATGCGCGCGGGAATGGCCACGCAAAGCGCGGTGAGAATGAGCGGTGCGGCCCGGACCAGCGTGTTCTGCCACGAGAATAGCGTCCCGAACCCGCCACGCGCGATGAGGAAGAAGAATTCCCCTGGCGACTTGCCGAGGCAGATCAGAAAGACGGAGAAATACGCGGCCGAGGCGAGCAGGGCCACGGCCGGAATGATGAAAGTCTCCGCACGATAGTGCAGCCACGTGCGGACGCCCAGGCTCCACTTGCCAACTTTGGTCGGCGCTACCACCGGGTCGGTCCGCACGAACAAACGACGGTAGCCGCGACGCGGCGGTGCCGGTCGCTGCCACCGTGGTTTCTCAAGACTTCCGTCGGATGGACCAGCACGGAGGAAAGTCCAATCAGGTGACCGATCCGGCGACGCCCTCGATCAGATAGTCCATGCCCCAGAGACTCGGCTCGTACAGCCCGAGCGTCTTTTCAATAACGGTCTTGCCTTTGTTGTCCTTCAACGGGCCGACAAAGATCGGCGCTCCCCCTTTGATCTCAGCCGTCGCCGCCATTGCCGCCGTGCGTGCGGCGTCGGTCGCGCCGGCCCCAAAGGCCGTGTTCTGAACCATGTCGCGGTCAAAGCCGCCCTCATAGAGATTTGGCAGCTTCTCTCCGTTCACGATCTTCTCCGAATAGGACTTGTAGATGGTGATGTACTTCAGCTCCGCCCCGGTGATGAATCCCTTCGGCGCCAAGCGAGCCTGATCGGTATTGTGCCCGCACGTCTTGATGCCGCGCGCCTCGGCGTTTTCGATCACCACCTTCGGGCTGTCGATGTGACACGCGATGACGTCGCAGCCGGCGCCAGCGAGCGCATTGACCGATTCCGCTTCTCGCACCGGTAGTGTCCAATCGCCGGTAAAGACGACATGGACCTCAGCCTTCGGATTGACCTTACGCGCGCCGAGCGCGAACGCATTGATCGTCCGCAGCACCAACGCGATCGGCTTGGCGGCGATATATCCCAGCTTGTTGGACTTGGTCGAAAGACCGGCGGCAACTCCGTTCACGTAGTGCGCTTGCTCGATGTAGCAGAAGTAGCCGCCCAGGTTCGCCGGATGCTTGTCCTTGTTCCAAAGTGAAGTCGGATGGCGAAATTGGACCTTGGGAAATTCCCGGGCCATGTCGATCATGAAGGGATCGAAGTATCCGAACGACGTGCCGAAAATGAGCGACGCACCGTCGAGCGTGATCAGCGATTCCATCGTCTTGGCGACTGCCGCGGTCTCCGGAACGTTCTCTTCCTCCACGACCTTCATCCCCGGAATTTGCTTGAGTGCGGCAGCCGCGACGGCATGAGATTGGTTCCAGCCGAAGTCGGCGCGCGAACCGACATAGATGAAGCCGACGACCGTGTCGGCCGCACGAGCCTTGAACGAGCCGCTGGCGATTAGAGCGCTGGTGGCTGCTGCACCCGAGAGCACACCGCGCCGAGTGGTGAGCGTGTGCGTCATGTTGGTCTCCTCTGTTGGGGCCGCGACAGATGACCTACGGCCCGATTGAACACGCGTTTTCGTCCTGCGTCATCGCCCCTTTCGACTCTGAACTTCGCGGAACTCCACCGCGCTCGATCCGGCCATGATCGGTGCGGAATACCTTGACAGGATAGCCTCCAGCTGCGGCTCAGCGGCGGGTTCATCTGAAAGCCGCGCTCGCTCTGCGACCGACGAGAGATGCCGCTCCATCAACAGAGATGCAGCGGCTTCGTCGCGCCGTCGCAACGCTACCAAGATTTCACGGTGCTCATTGACGGCACACTCGGAGGAATGCGGCCGTCCGTAGAGCGCGAGGATCACCGAGCAGCGCGACACCACCTCGCCAAGATATCGCTCGAGCAAAGCGTTATCGGTGAGCCGAGCGAGGGCCGCGTGAAATTCTCCCGCGAGGCGGATCGACACGCGCGGATCATTGCCCCGTGCGGCAACTTCCTCTTCCCGAATTCGACCTTCGAGCTCGGCACCGAATTCCGGCCGCCACCCGGCAATCACCAGGCGGATCACCTCCCGCTCGAGGACGATGCGCATGCCGAAGGCATCGCGCGCTTCCTTGAGGGTCGGCCGCGCCACCATGGCGGATCGGCGGTGGCGCCGCTCGACCAGACCTTCACCGACGAGGCGAGCCAGCGCTATTCGGACAAGGGTCCGGCTGATCCCGAAATGTGCGCCCAGTTGATCCTCGCGGAGCTTGGTGCCTGGCTCGAGCGCCTGCTCGATGATGGCGCGATGGAGCGTCTGATACGCCGCATCCGCACGCTCGGAGGCCCTCGTCACGTCCGCGCACTCCGCTCTGATGGCGCCGCAGTCCCCGAAACCGCAAAGGGTCAGGACCTCCGCGGGACGTCTTGTGCCCAAGCTGTCCAAGGCTCGCATACAAGATTGAAGAGCGCAATCTCAACTTTTGGGCAGGAATTGCTGAAAGTTTGGGCGCCGATGCAGCAAAATTGACCGACACACCGGCAACGAAGCATTGCCGCCCATCCATTCTTGTGTACAAGATACTGTCGTCGTAACTGGAAGATCGTCATGGCAACTGCGCCAACGAACCGGCAACTCGCGGCGAAGATCGTGACCCTGCGCCTCAATCGGCAGCAGCTCGAGCTCATCGATCGCACCGTCGCCCGCGGGGTGGCGCCGGATCGCGCCAGCCTCGTGCGGCTCGCGTTGAAGGAATATGCCGCATCCCGCAATCAGTTGAAGCAACGGATCTGACGATGCGTGTGAGTGAAGTCATTTTCGAGCATGTGATCGAGCCCGGCACCGGCAAGGCCGTCGAGGTGCGCGCCGGCCAGATCTTGCGCATCGAGCAAGTTGAGGGTGGCCAATGTGTCGACTTCAACTGCTTCAATCTCAACGACTACAAGGAATTCATGCATTGCGGCCGAACCCGCACGGTACACGGCTTTCACCCGTCCAAAGGCACGTTTCTTTGGTCCGGGCCACCGCGCGAGCACGCAATGATGTTCATCCTGGAGGATACCTACGGCCGCAACGACGTGCTCTTTCCGCGCTGCAGCGCTTATCTTTACGAGAGCGCCTACGGTTTCGACGTTCATACCAATTGCCAGGACATTCAAGCTGAGGCGCAGCGGGAGTACGGCCTCACCCCCGATGATGTCCACGACAGCTTCAATTTCTTCATGTGCACGGAAGTGAGCGGTCCGCACCGCGCCCAGATCACGCGACAAAGCAGTCGGACCGGCGACTACGTCGATCTGCTGGCGTTGATGGACGTGCTCGCGGTTACGAACGTGTGCGGCGCCGACGTCATGCGGACCAGCAATTTCGCACTGAAGCCGATCCGTCTGTCCGTTCGCCAGGCAACGGACGCCGAGCGCGCGGCAGCACCGCCGACGCCGATCCTGCGCAGCCAACGCACCCCGGAGTCGTTTCGCGTTCGCAATATCAAGGCCGATCGCGAACTCCGTGCCGACCCGACGTACCGGCCTGAGTTCAGGAATGTCCCGCTGATGGTGGAGGATGTTCCGGTCGAACTGAGCGCCAATGAGATGGCCCTCCTCGCAGCGGTTCGCCAGCCAATTTACGGCGATGACGACGGCGCGGCCCTGCGCGATGTTCTTTTCTCGTGGTGGGAGGAACGCTTCCTTGCCGGCAGCAGCGGCTCGCCGGCCATTTCCAGCACATCGGAAAGCCCTTGATGCACGGCTCAATTCGCGCTCGGGCGCTTCGCGTTTGGCGGAGGCTTCGCGCCGCGCGGCGTCGCGCGCCGCTGACCTTGAAGATCGACCGCGCCACGCTTTCGCGCTGGTGAAAGGGCGAATACCGAGTTCGAGTGGCGCCACGACAATGACTCGCATTTTGACGCGCAAGCACGTCGAAGGATTGCTGACCATCCGCGAAGTCATTGATGCGGTGGAACTCGCTCACGCCGATCTAACCAACCACCTGGCGATCCAGCCTGCGCCGAGCACACTGAGTTTCGATCCGTCAGACACGGCCGTTCTTCCGATGGCAGCCCGCGCCAAGCGGCAGGGTCTGTCGGTCGTAAAGCTCCTGTCTGACATCCCCAACAACGCGGCACGAGGCCTGCCGGTGCAGCGCTCGGTCATCGTGCTGGTGTCCGAGGCGACCGGAGCTTGCGAGGCGATCATCGACGGGCAAATCCCAACGCGCCAGCGCACCGCTGCTGCAAGCGCCGTCGCGACGCGCCATCTCGCCCGACGGGATAGCCGTGTCCTCGGGCTGGTCGGTGCCGGAAATCTCGCCGTTGAACACGTTGGTGCGATAGCTGCCGTGCTGCCGATCGTACGTGTACTGGTTTGGTCGCGGACACATAAGACTATCGACAGCTTCATCAAGCGCGTGAACAGCCTTCATCCCGGTCTCGAAGTGGAAGCTGTGGGATCGGCTGAGGACGTCGTACGGCGGTCCGAACTGGTGTGCACGCTCACGCCGTCACGAGAGCCGCTCGTTCGCGGCGAATGGTTCAGCGCGGGCCAACATATCAACGCAGTGGGCGCTCCGCCGCGCGCCGATCATCGGGAAATCGATTCGACCGGGATCGCGCGCGCGAAGCTATTCGTGGACAGCGTCGCCACCGCGCTGAAGAAGTCGGGAGACGTGCTCTTGGCGATCGCCGACGGCGCCATCGGCGAGGGCGACGTGCATCAGGAGCTGGGCGACGTCATCTCCGGAAAGGTGCCCGGGCGTTCGAGCGCCGATGAAATCACTTTGTTCAATTCAGTTGGAATTGCGCTGCAGGATCTGGCGATAGGCAGCCTTTTGGTGCAACGAGCTCGGGCGAACAATATAGGGCTGGAACTGGACATGTCGAGTTGATCACCCAGCGCAACAGGCGAAACCTCTGCTGCTTCCAGCTCTCGAACGAGGATTTCTGAATCTCATCATATGAGTCACGCACGAAGGCCGCAGGCGTGGGTCAGCGCTGCTTAGCAAATTTGCGAATAATGCGCCGCAACGGTGGGTCCCGCACAAATTTGGCCGGCATCCGCGGGCGTATGTGCCACTTGCGACCGAACATGAGTCAGCCAAATCGAATAGGCAGTTGACCTCGCAGCCCGACCCGCTACTCTCGCAATGCGGAATATCGCGCCACTGAATTCCCATACAACCAGCGACGGCACTGCGGGAGGCTATCTCATGATTTCACCGTTCCGGCTCGCGGCGGCGGGCCTGATCGCCCTCGGAACAACTTGCATCTCGGCGGTCGCCATAGCCCAACAGGGGCCGATCAAGATCGGCATCCCGACCTCGATCCAACTTCAAGTCGGACGCGACACGCAAAACGCCGCCAAGATGGCCGTTGAGGAAATCAACGCGCAAGGCGGCTTGCTCGGACGCAAGCTCGAGATCGTCGTCGCCGACGAAACCGAAAATCCGGAGCAGGGTATCGCGGCGATCAAGAAGCTGACCGCTGACGACAAGGTGGACGTTCTGATCGGCGGCTATACCAGCGGTGTGACATTGGCGCAGTTGCCGCATATTTCCAATGCCAAGACCATCTATATCGGCATCGGGGCGGCGTCTCCGTCCATCACGGCGAAGGTGAAGGCCGACTACGACAACTACAAATACATTTTCCGCGTTTGCCCGATCAACGCCGCGCATCAGGCCCGCGCCCTGGTCGATTTCATCAATGGCAAGCTGAAAGGCGACTTGAAGTATTCGAAGATCGCCATCGTTGGTGAAAATGCTAAATGGGTTCAGGACCTTGTGCCGATCCTGAAGAAGGGAGCCGCGGAGGGCGGTACCGACGTGCGGCTGGCGGAGTTCTTCGATACATCGACATCGGATTTTTCCCCGCTGTTCGCAAAGGTCAAGGAAAGCGGTGCACAGTACCTCATCGTCATTCTCTCGCACGCCTCCTCGGACATCTTCGTCAAGCAATGGTACGACGCGCAGGTGCCGATCCCGATCGGCGGCATCGACGTAAAAAGCCAGGACGCTGACTTCTTCTCTCGCGTCGGCGGCAAGGCCATCTCGGAAACGGTCGCGCTGTTCGCCATACGCGCACCCATGACCCCGAAGACGATTCCGTTCTGGGATGAATTCGTCAAACGTTTCGGCACCGCGCCCGTCTATACCGGCATCGGCACCTACGACGCCGTCCACGTCTACGCGGAAGCCGTCCGGCGGGCCAACTCGCTCGACACCGATGCGGTCATCAAGGCGCTCGAGAAGACCGACATGGTTGGCATCGCCGGCAAGATCCAGTTCGATGAGGTCCATGACGTGAAGACCGGCCCGGGGCTGCAGAATCTTATTTTTGTCCAGTGGCAGGGAAACGCGGATCGCGTCGTGGTTTGGCCGAAGGACTCGCAGACCGGGAAGATGATCTCTCCGCCCTGGCTCGGTAACTGATCTTGCTTCAGTTCGCGGAAACGGCCGGCGGCGCGGTTGCCGGCCGGAGCACTGGCGCGGCTTCGCTTTCCTGGTTTCACGGCGGGCGATCATGCTTCAAATCTTGATCTACGGAGCCGTGTCCAGCGCCATCTACGCGATGCTGGCGGTGGGCTTCACCTTGATCTTCGGCGTGGCGCGCATCCTCAACCTTGCGCACGGCTCGTTCTACGCCCTGGGCGCCTATTCCGCCTTCACCATGACTTCGCTGCTCAGCCTTCCGCTTCTGGTCGCGGCACCGCTTTCCGTTCTGGTCGTGGCGCTTTTTGGCGTGGCGATGGAGAGGTTTTTGGTGCGTCCATTGCGGCAATCGCAGCTCGCGGTGCTGATGATCACGCTGGCGGTATCGCTCGCCGTCGAGCAGGCCCTGTTCCTCATATTCGGCTCCGAGTACCGGAATGTCCCGTCCTTCATTGCCGAGAAGATCGCCATTGGAGGTGTGGACATCAGCGGGCAGCGGTTGCTTGCGCTCACTGTCGGCGTGGCTGTGCTGTTGATGCTCTGGCTCGTCATTCAGCGCACGCGGCTCGGGGCGGCGATACTCGCGGTGTCGCAGGACCCTGAGGCCGCGCAATATATGGGCATTCCGACCAATCGCATCTTCTCGATCGTCATGGCCATATCGGCCGGCACTGCGGCGCTTGCGGGCATCCTGGTTTCTCCGTTTCTCACGGTGCAGCCTTCAATGGGTCTGCTGCCGATGGTCAAGGCTTTCGCCATCGTGATCGTTGGCGGGCTCGGTTCCATTCCGGGCAGCATCATTGCCGCGCTCATCCTCGGCTATTCCGAAACGGCGGTGGCCTATCTGGCTTCGACGGCATGGACCGAGCTGGTATCGCTCGTCGCCGTGGTGGCCACGCTGATGATCAGACCCTCGGGCATCTTCGGCCGGCGGGCGGCGTTCTGATGCGGCGAATTCCGTGGATCGACCTTCTCGGCGGGCTGCTTGTCCTCGGGATGCTGGCGCTGGTGCCGCTGTTCGCCACCAGCAACTACCTGACCGGCGTTCTCACCGTCTGCGCGATCTACGGCATTTGGGCGTCCAGTTGGGATTTCATGTCGGGATTGACGGGCCGCGAGAATTTCGGCCACGCCTTGTTCATCGGCTCCGGCGCCTACACCGCGGGTTTCATGGCCACGGTCTGGTATCTGAACCCGTGGTACAGCCTGCCCGCTGCTGTCGTCGTCGCTGTCCTCTTCAGCCTGATCGTCGGTTTCCCGACGCTACGCCTGCGTGGTCCTTACTTCGCGCTCGCCATGCTGTCGGCTTCGGCGATCATGCAGCGCCTTTGTCTCATCTACTGGGAATATACCGGCGGCGAGGAAGGTCTCTACGGCCTGGACCCGATCATTCGCTCGCCGCTCTACTACTACTGGTTCGTCCTGGCGATTCTCGCCGTCACCGTACTCATCCTGACGCTATTGGCGCACGCGCATTGGGGCTTGCTGCTGCGCGCGATCCGCGGCGACGAAGCGACCTGCCAGGCCGCCGGCATCAACGTGACCTTCTACAAGATCGCATCGCTGATGATCAGCGCCGCCTTCACCGGGCTCGGCGGAGCGCTCTACGCCCATTATCAGCTCCAGGTCAGCCCGCCGCTGTTCTCGGTGGTCGTGTCGATCACTGTGATCATCATGGCCTATGTCGGCGGCGTAGGTTCGATCTACGGCGCGGCCATTGCAGCCATCCTGCTGACGCTGCTCACCGAGATGCTGCGCGGTTTCGGCGAGTACCGGCTGTGGGTCTACACGCTCACGCTGATGCTCATTCTGTTCTTCCTGCCGAGCGGCCTCGTCGCCCCGGCCTGGCGGCGACTGACAGCGCGGCTGCGATGACCGCGCTGCTCGAAGTACAAGAGGTCACGAAACGGTTCGGCGGTCTTACCGCCGTAAGGAATGTGACCTTTTCGCTGCAGCGCGGAGAGCTGACGGGAATCCTCGGCCCCAACGGCGCCGGCAAGACCACGCTGTTCAATGTCCTGACCGGCTTCATGCCGCCGACCTCGGGTACGGTCCGCTTCAACGGCGAACCGATCCACCGGCTCGCGCCCTACCGGGTTGTCAATCGCGGCATCGCCCGCACGTTTCAGCTGGCCCGACCGTTCGCTGGCATGAACTTGTTGGAGAACGTTGTCGTACCCTGCCTTTCGCCGCGCGCCGCCGCCGACGAGAACAAGGAGGAGCGAGCGAGACATCTGCTGGCGCAGGTCGGATTGGGCGGCCGCGAACTCGAACCGGTCGAGACCTTGCCCTACGGCGACCTGCGGCGGCTCGAAATCGCGCGGGCGCTGGCGACACGGCCGCAACTGCTGTTGCTGGATGAGCCGTTCGCCGGCCTCGGCAGCGGCGAGATCGAGCCGGTGGCTCAACTGATCAGGCGGCTGCATCAGGAGGAAAACCTGACGATTCTTCTGATCGAGCACAAATTGCGGGAATTCATGGCGCTGGTATCACGGGTTATCGCCATGAACTTCGGGGATGTGATTGCGATCGGCAAGCCGCAGGAGATCATCAAAGACCCGAAAGTCGTCGAGGCCTATATCGGGGCCGCGGAGGACGAGCATGCCTCTGCTTGAGGTATCGAACCTGCGCGTCAGCTACGGCAAGGCGCTGGCGATCGAATTGGTCTCGATCGAGGTCAACAAGGCTGAACTCGTCGGCGTTCTCGGTCCCAACGGCGCCGGCAAGACGACCTTGCTGAAGGCGATTTCGCGCTCGATTGCTTCCCAGGGCAAGCTCACATTCAAGGATCAGCCGCTTGCCGGACTGGCGCCGCATGAGGTCGTAGCGCGCGGCATTTGCCACTGTCCCGAAGGCCGCCGGCTGTTTTCCGAACTTTCCGTCCTGAAAAACCTTCAGCTCGGTGCCTATCTGCGCAGGGACAGGGCCGCAATCGAGGCCGATATGGAACGCGTGTTTGCGCTGTTCCCGGTTTTGCGCGAGCGGCGATGGCAGCAGTCGGGCACGCTCTCCGGCGGCGAGCAGCAGATGGTCGCCATCGGCCGCGCATTGATGGGCCGCCCCGAACTGCTGCTCCTGGACGAGCCGTCCGTCGGCATAGCGCCGCGGCTCAAGCGAATGATCTTCGACTCCATTCAGCGGATCACGAGCGACGGCACGGCCGTTCTGCTCGTCGAGCAGGACGCGACCTCGGCGCTGCGGATTGCCGATCGCGTCTACGTCCTGGAGCATGGCCGCACGGTTCGTGAAGGACGCCCACAGGAACTTGCCGGTGAAGAATACATCAGACAAGTCTATCTGGGGGTCTGAGCGCGCCCCGCGACGGATGCTGCCGAGGCACCCTCGAAATCGGCACTACTTCCGCCACGCCATCACCAGCGGCAGCGGCTCACGGCGCAGCCGCCATTCCATGTGCGTCGACGGCGCCATGCGCCGCGGCCCGCCGGCGATCACTGCCGCGGCCGCCGCCCGCCGCTCCGCCTCCGGCACCGAGGAAAGACCGCCCATCAGGCAGGGCGCCGGCTCGCCGAGGCAGCGCCGATGGCGGCGACACCTTTTGACGCGGCAGGAACGCCAGAACTTGAACACCTCGCAATAGAGCCGCCACACCGCCGCATGCGCCGCATCGGAGAGCGCCAGCCCCTCATCCACCGTGCGCCGCTTGGTGAAATCCTTTTCGCCCGGCTTGCGCCGGCTGCCTCGCACGGCTCGCTGCGACATCGGCATGCGCGTTCCTCTCCTTTTGCGTGCAGCTTGTTCAGCCGCTCGGCTCGCGCCCTCCCTCTCCCCGCGTGCGGGGAGAGGGTCGGGGTGAGGGGGCGTCTCCGCAAAGCTCAGACTCGCGGCAACGCCCCCTCACCCGGATCGTCCCGCTGCGCTCGACGCTCCGACCTCTCCCCGCCCGGCGGGAGAGGTGAAAAAGCAAATTCGCTCTCGCTGCACGTCCGGCCTCGTCATTGCGAGGAGCGAACGCGACGAAGCAATCCAGAGCCCAAGCACCGCCACTGGATTGCTTCGCTGGCGCTCGCAATGACGCAAAACAACGCGTCTCGCGGCGCGTGCGCGCCCGAGTTCTGCCGACGCCAAGGGCAAGAAAGCACTGCGTCATGATCTCGTCAGGTCAGGCCGGCGGTGGGACCGGCGTCGCCATGATCACGCGCAGCAAAATCCGATCCGTGCGCCGGATGAGCATCTGTAGCCCGGATGAAGCGCAACGGGTCGGCCGAAGTGGCGGCCCGATGACCGGCCGCGAAATCCGGGAACGATCGCGCGGCTTGCAACGCCGACCCCGGATTTCACTTCGCTTCATCCGGGCTACAAAAGAAAAGGAGGCGGAACGCCGGCAGACGCGTATCTCCAACCTCCGCGCCCCCGCCTTCATCCTCTCCCGCTTGCGCGGGAGGACAGAGGAGGGGGCGCGGCGCGCGTCCACGCAGACAAGTGTACGCAAGTCGGCGCACACAAAATCCACGCGACGCGCCGCCTGTCGGCGTTCCACCGCGGCACTTGCTGCAGCGAGCCAACGCCGCAGCTCAGCTCCGGACGCGCTTCCTGGGACGCGGAGTTTCCTGTCCCAGTCCAGCGAGCTCCTCGCAGGCCGGTCATAGTGCCGGCCGGGCGTTGCTCCGAAGCCGCCCGGGAGCGCAGGTGACGAGCCCGCGCCCGCGGGAACCGCACCCGCTCCGTCGGCCGGTGTCGCCGGCCGACGTCCTTCGCGAGCGGGATTCGGTGCGATCGTAACGTAAACAGTGACATAGTCAATGAAAATGTGACGACTGCCGACCAAGGAACTTACTGGGCGGCTACCGGTACTTGACTAGAAATGCGGGCGAAACCGTCCCGTTTCCAGTCGAGAGCTGGCCCTCGAAATGACCGCGGTAACCGAAAATAAGACTTAAGTGGGCGCAGCGGTCATCTATCGCCCATGTCCTTTGACGATGTTGCTTTCAGTGGTGTTTCGCATTCTTCATCTGCGCCGTTGTACCTATCGTGAGTTATCCAACGAAATGTCATTTTGTTTGGGTCGCGAGGGTTTCCCCCTACATTGATCTTGTAACAAAATTCTGTGCGGTGTCGGCGCGTTCTATCGAAAACGTCGTCGTATTCAGCCCAACCCCATGCGTAGAGGTGCCGTTTGCCGGCGATAGCCAATTCCAGATCATCGAGCGAGAGTTCAAGTTCCTGGGTATCGACAGTGGCCTGAGGGGCGATGAGTGTCGGAATATCTCCCGCGCCCTCATCAGGGAAATCGAAATCACTAAGCAGAGTATCAGTTCGGACGGACAAGTTTGTCCACATACGAAGGTGGCGTGTGGGGGTATTGCCGCTATTCTTCCATCGTATCGACATCCGCCAGCTGCGGACTTTGTCGGTGTTAACATCCTTGACTGCGTTCCACATGGTTTGAAATGGATAAACGAACGCCTATCTGTATGAATCAAGGCGTCTCGGCTCAACCGCACTTGACGCGCAGCAGCCCGCGTGCCCAGGCCGCTAAAAACGAGAGTGACAAGGATACCCGCGAAGCCCAAGCCACCGAGCCAAGCTTGAACCCGCGACCACCATACTGAATCTTCCGCAGCCTGAGCCATGCGCCGCTGCTCGCAAAGATCGGCAGCATCGTGGTCGTTGGGGCGCTCGCAACTCGCCTTTATAGTAATCGGTCGCAGTCTGCTCTTGTTGGATGACGACAGGAGCGGATGGAGTTGATTGTTGTTCTGGTTGGCTGATTGGGCGTTGGGGGCCGCTTGTGCGGAGCCTCCGCCTATCAGGAGAAGTAGCCCGAGCAAACTAACGCCGTATCGTTTTCCTTTGTTCATAGGGCTGAGAACGCGATCATTCGACGAGCGGGATGAGCGTCGCGCCAATCGAATTAACCAACTTGTCGTTGAATGTCTTGATGACGTTGGAAAGCAGGTCCAATTCAGGCTCGGGCTTACTTCCTTCGCCTGTCGTGGGCACTAGACCAATTTTGGCGTCCGCATCGGGAAGCTGAGTTCGTTGAGCAGCCCGCTTCTCGACGCGATAGCTTTCCATGTCGACGGTTTCGAAGCCCTTTTCTGTGGTGTCGGTCGACGTTGTCGGACGATCAAACGCAGGTCACGCGGCGTTCCTGATTTGCAGTCTGACCGCGAACCCGGCCCGGCTGGCCACATTGATCAGCGCGTCAAGGCTGAATTTGTCGATCCGGCCGCGCATCAGGTCGTTCAAACGCGGCTGCGTCAGGCCCAGGCGCCGGGCGGCCTCGGTCTGACTGACTTTCCAGCCTTCGATCTTGGTTCGCAACGCAATCATCAGTTCCGAGCGGGCGCGCATGTTGGCCGCTTCCGCTGCGGTATCTTCGAGCGCGTCCCATACACTGGCGAATGTCCGTCGTGCCATGCTCTCAGGCCTTCCGCAGTTCACGAAACCGTTTGGCTGCGAGTTCGAGTGTCGCGTTTCGGCGGTCCGTTGCGTCATCGGTTCTGGAACGCGTGCAGCCACAGCCGTGCGGTCGGCAAGCGGATCGCTTCACGGATTTCCGATTACACTTCGGACACCGTCGCGCCGGTTGCGACACAGCCGGGCAGTTCGGGTACGTCGGTCCGAACGCTCGCCGTGGCTTTCCAGATCGACCGGCTGCAAGCGCATCACTTTGGACCTTTCAGATCGAGCCTGATTGAGCACGCAGCCCGACGTGCCAGGGCGCGAAGTCGCGCGATGTTCACCAGGGAATCGCACCATGAACTCGGATTGTCTTCAGATGGTGCTTATATCAAGACCGATAGAGCCGACGCGTGCAACCGGAACAGTCCATCTTGCCCGTTCAGGCGGGCTCATCGGACCTTGGTGGCCAAGCACCGTCGTCGAGCCGGCGAAAACACGGCGATCGGCTTCAAGACCGCCGTTGGTATATTGCCGCCCACATAAAGATCGCGCAGCACGTCGCGCACACTGGCGAAGACGATACGCCAGTGTCCGGTCGCGTCAGGTGAGCCCCTCTACCGCTGCAGCAGCGCGATCAGGCTTGAGGTGTCCCAGCGCTTGCCGCCCATCTTCTGCACCTGCGGCGTAGAACTGGTCGACGAGCGCGCTGAGCGGCAGGCTCGCGCCGTTCCGGCGCGCTTCGCTGAGGCAGATGTCGAGGTCCTTGCGCATCCAGTCGACGGCGAAGCCGAAGTCGAACTTGCCCGCGGTCATGGTCTTGTAGCGGTTCTCCATCTGCCAGGACTGCGCCGCGCCCTTGGAGATGGTGGCGATGAGCTTTTCGACGTCGAGGCCGGCTTTCTGCGCGAAGTTGAGGCCCTCGGCGAGCCCTTGCACCACGCCGGCGATGCAGATCTGGTTGACCATCTTGGCGAGCTGCCCGGAGCCGGAGGCGCCGAGCAGCGTGCAGGCGCGGGCATAGGCCGCGATCACCTTTTCGGCGCGCGCGAACGGGCCCTCGTCGCCGCCGCACATCACCGTGAGCACGCCGTTCTCGGCGCCGGCCTGGCCGCCGGAGACCGGCGCGTCGATGAAGTCGAAGCCGCCCTTCTTCGCCTCGGCGTGAAGCTCGCGGGCGATGACCGCCGAGGCGGTGGTGTGGTCGACGACGATCGCGCCCTTCTCGACGCCGGCGAAGATGCCGTCCTGGCCGAGCATCACCTGGCGGAGATCGTTGTCGTTGCCGACGCAGGCCATGACGAAGTCCTGGCCTTGCGCCGCCGCCTTCGGCGTCGGCGCGCTGCGGCCGCCATGCTGGGCCACCCACTTTTCCGCCTTGGCGGCGGTGCGGTTGTAGACCGTCACCTCGTGGCCGCCTTTCGCCTTGAGATGCCCCGCCATCGGGTAGCCCATCACGCCGAGCCCGACAAACGCCACCTTCGCCATTCGTGTCCTCCGTCAGTAGCCCGCATGAGCGGAGCGAAATGCGGGAAATGATTGGGCCGTTGCAAAAGAGGTCCCGGATGTCGCTTCGCTCATCCGGGCTACAGGTCAGGTATAGCAGGCCCGCGGCCGATCATGGCAATTGAGCCGCCGTGCGCGCTTCCCTATCTACGTTGCATCAACGAGGCGCGGGAGCGATAGGTCGGCGCGATCCAGGCCGGATTTCGCCCGCGCGATGCCGCGCAGGAGGCGAAGATGGCAGCGCTCAAGGACGAGGTTCTGGCCGCGCTCGCTGCCGTGCCAAGCCCCGACGGCAGGCCGCTCACCGCGACCGGGAAGCTTTCCGACATCCTCGTCACCGACGGCAAGGTGTTCTTCTCCCTCACCGTCGATGCCGCGCACGTGCAGCAATGGGAGAGCGTGCGCGAGCGCGCGCAGGCCGCGGTGCGCGCGCTGCCGGGGGTCGAGTTGGTCATGATCGCGCTCACCGCCGAGCGCGGCGGGCGGCGCCGCGGCTGGTGGTCCGAAGGGGGAGGGGCTACCGCGGTCGGCGCTCGCCGCGGCGGCCTCCGCCGGCCGCGGGCCGGGTGCGGCCCGGAGAAGGTGCGCCCCACGCGCACGGGCCAGCGCACGGCGCCGCCGGCATTCCCGGCGTTGCCGCGATCATCGCGGTCGCCTCCGGCAAGGGCGGCGTCGGCAAGTCGACGGTGGCGGTCAATCTCGCGCTTGCGCTTCACGACCTCGGTCTCAAGGTCGGCGTCCTCGATGCCGACATCTACGGGCCGTCGCTGCCAAAACTCCTCGCCATCCGCGAGCGGCCGGAGGTGATCAGCGGCACGCGGCTCAAGCCCATCGTGCGCCACGGCATGCCGGTGATGTCGATCGGCTTCCTCGTCGAGGAGGAGACGCCGATGATCTGGCGCGGGCCGATGGTGATGTCGGCACTGACGCAGATGCTGCGCGAGGTGGAATGGGGCACGCTCGACGTCATGGTGGTCGACATGCCGCCGGGGACCGGCGACGCGCAGCTCACCATGGCGCAGCAGGTGCCGCTCAAGGGCGCCGTCATCGTCTCGACGCCGCAGGACCTCGCGCTCATCGACGCGCGGCGCGGCATCGCCATGTTCCGCCGCGTCAACGTGCCGGTGCTCGGCATCG
This sequence comes from uncultured Alphaproteobacteria bacterium, assembly GCA_963833665.1. Taxonomy (GTDB): domain Bacteria; phylum Pseudomonadota; class Alphaproteobacteria; order Rhizobiales; family Xanthobacteraceae; genus BOG-931. Next base: position 121,583 of record CAWHZA010000022.1, read on the forward strand.
TCGAGAACATGTCGACCTTCATCTGCCCGCAATGCGGGGCGCGCTCGGATATTTTCGGCCACGGCGGCGCGCGGGCCGAGGCCGAGCGGCTCGGCGTGCCGTTCCTCGGCGAAGTGCCGCTCGCCATCGAGATCAGGGAAAAATCCGACGCCGGCGCGCCGGTGGTCGGCGAGCGCGCCGGCGGGCGTCCATGCCCGGCACTTCCGCGACATCGCCGCGCGGGTGCGCGACGGCCTCGGCGTGGCGAGCCGCCCGGCGCCGAAGATCGTCATCGAGGCGTGAGACTGACTGACCGCGCGCGCCCCGCGTGCGCGGCAGGGCCGGCGCGCTAACCCTTGTAGTTGTTGGTGAGATAGGTCACGGCGGCTTCGGTGAGCTGGCGCTTGTCGCGCTCGCCGCGCTGCGCCATCTCGATGATGTACTTGGCCAGCACTTCGCGCGCGCCGAGTTCGTAGGCGGGCCGCGTGAAGGTGCTGCCCGACTGCTTGAGCCTCGCCCACGCATCCTCGAAGGCGTCGCTGAGCACTTCGACCGCTTCGGGGTCGAACGAGCTATTCGCCAGGAGGGGTATGATGGACATGACGCTACTCCTCGATCAGGGCGGGACCGTGAGCAGTCACTCAGTCACCGGCGCCTGGATTGTTGTTATGCCGGTGATGGTTGAACGCTACGCCGAAATTGCCAAGGTGGCGATTCAATTTTGCCCGAGACGCGCGGTTCCTGCCGGTGACGCATTCGCCGTCAGCCGCGGCATTTCGCGGCGCGGCCGGCGAGCGGAAAATTCCGGCCGGCGGCGCGGCAGAATCAGCAGCGGAATGCGTGCCGGTTCCCGGACGGAACCGGCGGGTCGCCGCGACTGCGCACGGGTCGGCGCGCGGCGGCCGGCGCGGGCCTCAGGGATGAATACCGCCGCGAGATCAGCGCGTTACGAAATTTGTGAGAACATATTGCGAACGGAGAACAGATAGTGTACATTGCTGCTCATCGCCATTGCCGCAAGCGGGGCGGGCACATCCGTTGTCGGTCCCGGGATTCCCGGCCATAAGGAGCATGAATCATGAGTGCAGCGCTTCGCCTCATCGAAGGATCGTCCATGGACAAATCGAAGGCCCTTGATGCGGCGCTCTCGCAGATCGAGCGCAATTTCGGCAAGGGCTCGATCATGCGGCTCGGCAAGAACATGCACTCGATGGACGTGGACACCGTCTCCACCGGCTCGCTCGGTCTCGACATCGCGCTCGGCATCGGCGGGCTGCCGCGCGGCCGCGTCGTCGAGATCTACGGCCCGGAATCCTCCGGCAAGACCACGCTCGCGCTCCATTGCATCGCCGAGGCGCAGAAGAAGGGCGGCATCTGCGCCTTCATCGACGCCGAACACGCGCTCGATCCGATCTATGCCCGCAAGCTCGGGGTCAATGTCGACGATCTGCTGATCTCCCAGCCCGACGCCGGCGAGCAGGCGCTGGAGATCGCCGATACGCTCGTGCGCTCCGGCGCCGTCGACGTGCTGGTCATCGATTCGGTCGCCGCGCTCGTGCCGCGCGCCGAGCTCGAAGGCGAGATGGGCGACAGCCAGCCCGGCCTGCAGGCGCGGCTGATGAGCCAGGCGCTGCGCAAGCTCACCGCCTCGATCAACCGCTCCAACACGATGGTGATCTTCATCAACCAGATCCGCATGAAGATCGGCGTCATGTACGGCTCGCCGGAGACCACGACCGGCGGCCACGCGCTCAAGTTCTACGCGTCCGTGCGCCTCGACATCCGCAGGATCGGCGCCATCAAGGAGCGCGACGAGGTGGTCGGCAACCAGACCCGCGTGAAGGTGGTGAAGAACAAGCTCGCGCCGCCGTTCAAGCAGGTCGAGTTCGACATCATGTACGGGGAGGGCGTCTCCAAGAACGGCGAGCTGATCGACCTCGGCGTCAAGGCCGGCGTGGTGGAGAAATCCGGCGCCTGGTTCTCCTACGACAGCCAGCGCATCGGCCAGGGCCGCGAGAACGCCAAGACCTTCCTCAAGGCCAATCCCGATATCGCGGGCAAGATCGAGGCGGCCATCCGGCAGAACGCCGGGCTGATCGCCGAGAAGATTCTTGCCGGCGAGGAAGCCGCCGGCGATGGCGACGACGACGCGGCGGAAGGGTGAGCCGATCCGCCGACGCGCCCACGTGCACGCTCCACAAGTTTGGCAGCGCCCTATTTTCCCTCCCCCCTTGTGGGGGAGGGTTGGGAGGGGGGTCGACAGGCAACGCGCTGGTGTTGACGCGTGCGAGTGGCCTCACCACCCCCACCCCTAACCCCTCCCCACAAGGGGAAGGGGAATTGTCAAAATCTGCGCCTCACCGCCCCGCGTCCCGACCCTTCTCTGCACGGGGCGGGAATTTGATCTATGAACTGCGCCGCTGCGCGGTCCACGAGCCCGAGCAGGACGCCCCGCTCCACGAGCCGCGGCCGACGCCGGCGGAAAGGCGGCCGGAGGCTGCGGCGCGCGTATCGCCGTGGCTCAACGTGACCCGAATGGCGCCGCTCGGCGCGACCCGGCCGGAGACGTTGATCGCAAGGTCGCCGCCGTTGGCGAGCACGCCGTTGGCGATGCGCATGGGATAACGGTAGCTGGCGATGCAGTCACCCTTCGTGGTGAAGATCGACACGCTCCAGACGCCGTCATAGCGCGGCACGGCGAAGCTGGTGTTTGCCGCCAACGCGGCGGAGGCGGTGATGAGCGCGGCAGCGCCGAGCCGGATATGGTTTCGCAAAGGTGTCACTTGATGCCTCGAAGTTTCTTGAGCGGGTGAGGGTGCGTTTGTTGAACGTGACGAATGCCGGAAGCTTGGTGCCAGTCCCCCTGGCATTCCGTTGCGTTCTATGAGTGAAAAGTTCAAATCCAGGTTGATGTTTGACGCTAAATTGCGGCGAACTTGCCGGGTGCGGCGGCTGTCGCCAGGGTGGCCATCTTAATTGGGGAACCTCTGCAGCGGGGCCAATATCTTCTAGAGGAGATGCGCTGTGCGGTACGATTTCAATGTGTTGGAAAGGCGTGCCAAAGAGTGTTTGGCCGACGATAGGCCTGCGGATGCCGTGAAGATCTATCTATTCATGGCGGACGGTGATCCGTCATTGGACGCGGGTTATCTCGGGGAGAGAATAGCCCAGTGCTATGAAAGAATGGGCGACTTGCACGCGGCTAAGTATTGGTATGGGCGAGCTATAGAAGAGAACCCTCACGTACGAATAGACAGTCGGGAAGGGCGCAAGAGATTAGAGCATGTCACAATTGACCACCTAGTTGCGCCGCATGAATACGTCATTCGTGAGATTGACCCGCCCGTGGATCAGCGTTCGCCGGCGCGGTCGTCGTCGGACCGTGACGGCTCGTCGTAGCCGTGGCGGCTCGAATAGAACAGGAGCGCCATCAGTCCGCAGCCGATGACGAGCGAGAAAACGACGCCGAGCGCCATGGCGACGTAGCCTGCCGTCGGCATCGGCGGGCCCTGAATGGAAATCCAGGCGCCGGCGGCGTACCAGGCCGCCGCCGCAAGGATTGCGAGCAGCACCACGACGACCGCGACAGTTCCAAGAACGCTGGGCTTCTTCATCGCGTCCGGATAACGCATGGCGCTCAGATAGGTTTGAGCGGCCGGCGCGGCGGCGCCGGCGAGTGGCAATCGCTCCGTCATTGCCGGGCTTGGCAGCCGGCAACGCAAGACCTAGTCATCCCATCGCCCGGCGCAAATTCTCCTCCACCTTGTCGAGAAAGCCGGTGGTGGTGAGCCATTTCTGCTCCGGGCCGATGAGCAGCGCCAGATCCTTGGTCATGAAGCCGGCTTCGACCGTGCCGACGGTGACCTGTTCCAACGTCGACGCGAAGCGCGCCAGCGCCGCGTTGGCATCGAGCTTGGCGCGGTGCGCGAGGCCGCGCGTCCAGGCGAAGATCGAGGCGATCGAGTTGGTCGAGGTCTCGCGGCCCTTCTGGTGCTCGCGATAGTGCCGCGTGACCGTGCCGTGGGCCGCCTCGGCCTCGACGATCTTGCCGTCCGGCGAGGTCAGCACCGAGGTCATCAGCCCGAGCGAGCCGTAGCCCTGCGCCACCGTGTCCGACTGCACGTCGCCGTCGTAGTTCTTGCACGCCCAGACATAGCCGCCGGACCATTTGAGCGCCGCCGCCACCATGTCGTCGATCAGCCGGTGCTCGTAGAACAAGTTCTTCTTCTCGAACTCGGCCTTGAACTCCTTCTCGTAGATCTCCTGGAAGATGTCCTTGAAGCGTCCGTCGTAGATTTTCATGATGGTGTTCTTGGTCGAGAGATAGAGCGGATAGCCGCGGCTGAGCGCATAGTTCATCGACGCGCGCGCGAAGTCGGTGATCGAGGCGTCGAGGTTGTACATCGACATGGCGACGCCGGCGCCCGGAAACGCGAACACCTCGCGCTTGATCTCCTTGCCGTCGTCGCCGATGAAGGTGAGAAACAGCCTGCCCTTGCCCGGGACCTTGAAATCGGTGGCGCGGTACTGGTCGCCGTAGGCGTGGCGGCCGATGATGATCGGCTTGGTCCAGCCGGGAATGAGCCGCGGCACGTTCTTGCAGATGATCGGCTCGCGGAAGATGACGCCGCCGAGGATGTTGCGGATGGTGCCGTTCGGCGAGCGGTACATTTCGTGCAGGTTGAATTCCTTCACCCGCGCCTCGTCGGGCGTGATGGTCGCGCATTTGACGCCGACGCCGACCTTCTTGATGGCTTCCGCCGCGTCGATGGTGATCTGATCGCGCGTCTCGTCGCGCTTCTCGATGCCGAGATCGAAATAGACGAGGTCGATGTCGAGATAGGGGAAGATCAGCTTGTCCTTGATGTCGCGCCAGATGATCCGGGTCATCTCGTCGCCGTCGAGCTCGACCACCGGATTGGCTACGTTGATTTTCGGCATAGGGGTTTCCGACCTTTACAGCGCGGAATGGAGGGAGAGGCGGCAGCGACGGCGCGCATGAAGAGCAGCGCCCCAACGCGCCGGCGGCGTCGCTATAGCACCCGTCCCGCAGCGGAGAAAGCCGAAGTTTGCGGCAATCAATCACCGCCTGCGGTAGTGCCGTAGTTTGACGCTTAGGGCTTTTTACGGCGCTTGTGGGTGAGTTCTTTTGACGCCTGCCGGTCAACCGGCCTTTTATAGCCCATACGGTCCGCCCTGCCGCTGGCGCGGCTCGAGGTGGCCGACCCGGCGGCGCAGGTGGAAATCGGCATGCGCGCCCGCTCGCTCGAGGTCGAACGCGGCGGCAGAGGGCAAACCGGCCGCATCGTCGCCTGGTCGCTCGCCGCCGTCGCCTCGATCGTGCTGATCGTCGTCTTCGGCGTGCCGCTCGCCGCCGAGCGCCTGACGCCACTGGTCCCGCTTTCGTTTGAACGGCGTCTCGGCGGCGTGGCCGACAATCAGGTGAGGGCGATATTCGGCGGCAGGACCTGCAGCGATGCGGAAGGCGACGCCGCTTTCGCCAAGCTTGTCGAAACGCTGCGTCAGGCCGGCCATGTGGACATGGCGTTGCCGACGGAGGTGCTGGCGTCGCCGGTACCCAATGCGTTCGCGCTGCCGGGCGGCAGAATTTATCTGCTCAACGGGCTGTTGCAGAAGGCCGAGAGCGCGGACGAGATTGCCGGCGTCATCGCCCATGAAATCGGCCATGTCAGCCGTCGCGACCAAACGCGCTTGATGCTCCAGCGCGGCGGCATGTCGTTCCTGGTCGGACTTTTGTTCGGCGACGTCACCGGCTCGACGGCCGTGATATTCGTCACGCGCAGCCTGTTCGACGCGTCTTATACGCGCGACGCCGAGCAGAGCGCGGACGCCTTCGCGATCGAGACCATGCATACGCTCGGCCGCTCGCCCGCCCCCATGGGGGAGCTTCTGTTCCGCATCACCGGTGCGCAAGGAAGCCACACGATCGGCATCTTGATGAGCCATCCGTTGACCGAGGAACGCCGCGAGCTGATGCGGCGCGAGGACCGTCCCGCCACGGGACCGGAGCTGCTGTCGGCTGCCGAGTGGCGTGCGCTTAAGAGCGTGTGCCGTTCGACGGCGGCGAGATAGAGCAGGGCAGGTCCTCCGGCACGCGGAATTTCGGGCCTGCTGGCGTATTGCGCGCGGAATTCTCGCCACCTCGACGGGATCGGCGCCGCGGTGCATTAGAACAACCATGCCGGGCGCAGGAACCGACAAGACCAAACGCTGGGCGGCGGCCGCCGCACCGGTGGTCGTTCTGGTCGAGCCGCAGCTCGGCGAGAATATTGGCGCCGCCGCACGCGCGATGGCGAATTTCGGCTTGTCGCGGTTGCGCCTCGTGGCGCCGCGGCAGTCCTGGCCGAACGCCAAGGCGCGGATAATGGCGGCGGGCGCCGACCGCATCCTCGACGATGCCGCGCTTTACGACAGCCTCGAAGCCGCGATCGCCGACTGCACTTTCGTTGTCGCGGCAACCGCGCGCGCGCACGACCAGGCGAAGCAGGTCGTCGGAGCGGCGGAGGCGGCGGCGTTGCTGGCGCCGCGCGTCGATGCCGGCGAGACCGTTGCCATCGTCTTCGGCCGCGAGCGCAACGGGCTCGAGAACGACGAGGTCGCGCTCGCCGACCGCATCCTCACGCTGCCGGTCAATCCGGCGTTCGCCTCGCTCAATCTGGCGCAGGCGGTGGCGATCGTCGCCTACGAGTGGTTCAAGCTGGCGGCCGGCGGCAGGCTGCCGTTCGCCATGCCGGAGAAATCCGCGCCCGCGCCGAAGCAGCAGCTTCTCGCCTTCTTCGCCTCGCTGGAGCGCGAGCTGGAGAAGGTCGAGTTCTTCCGGCCGCCCGACAAGCGCGAGACCATGCAGATCAATCTGCGCAACATTTTTTCCCGCATGCAGCCGACGCGGCAGGACATCCAGACGCTGCACGGCGTGGTCATGGCGATCGCGGAGGGGCGCAAGGGCCCGGCGCGCGGCGGCGTCCTCGACGGCGAGGAAGCGGAGATGCTGCGCGCGCTCCTGGCCGAGCATGGCGGCGGCCGCGTGCCCTCGGAGCGCGGCCCGGTGCGCGGGCTGGCGCGGCTCCTGCGCCGCAACCCGACCGAAGCCGAGCGCACCCTGTGGCAGGCGCTGGTGAACGATCGCCGCTTCGCCGGCCGCGGATTCAAACGGCAGACGCCGGTCGGTCCGCACATCTGCGATTTCGTCTCCTTCCCGCTCAAGGTGGTGCTCGACGTCGTGCCGAGCGCGGAGGAGGAAACCGCAGCCGCAGCGCGCAAGCAGAAACGCGTCTGGCTGGTCGCGCGCGGCTATCGCGTGATCGAGATGGCGGCGGGCGACGTGGAGGCGGACGTCGGTGTGGCGCTCGATCGCCTGGCGGAAGGACTGGGCACGGCCGGCGTGGTCGCGAAACGGTAGACGATCCGTCGACGCGCCAACGGAAGCGCGCGTCAAGGTGCAGCTAGCCGGCCTTGAGCACCTTCATGGCGGTCGCGATCCCCGATCGCAGCAATGTGAGATCGCTCATCACCGCGAGGAAGCGTGCGCCGCGCTTGGCCAGCGCCACCGCGCGTTCGGGCGAATGGCAAAAGACGCCGGAGGTTTTTCCGACCTTCTGCGCCGCCGCGATGATGCGGTCGATTTCGCGGTCGACCTCCGGCGACACCGGGTCAAGGCTCTTGCCGCCGGTGAGCGCGATCGAGAGATCGGCCGGACCGACGAAGACGCCGTCGATGCCGGGAGTCGCCAGGATCGCTTCGAGGTTGGTAAGCGCGGCGGTGGTCTCGATCATCGCCAGCGTGATGATGTTGTCGTTCGCCTCGCGCAGATACATCGATTGGTCGGCGATGCCGGCGAGCGTCGTCACCCGGTGCGGTCCCCAGCTGCGCTCGCCAATCGGCGGGTATTTCGCCGCCGCGACGAAGGCGCGCGCATCGGCGGCGGTGTTGATCATCGGCGCGATGACGCCTTCGGCGCCGTAGTCGAGCACGCGCGAGACCATCACGAAGTCGCCGACCGGAACGCGCACCAGCGGCGCCGCGCCGCTTTGGCGCACCGCCGCGATGCCGGTGAGCATTGCGCCCATGTCCCACAGGCCATGCTGGCTTTCGAGCGTGACCGCCACAAAACCGTCGCGGCCGATCGTCTCGGCGACGATGGGATAGGGCATGCTGCACCAGCCGCAGAACACGGTTTCTCCCGCGCGCAGACGGCGGGCAAAGCTGAAGCCGGGAAGGGCCATGATGTCGGCTCCCGCCCTACCGACCTGCTTTGATGTCGGCGACCGCCTTCGCTAGGAACTCGGTCATGGTGCGGCTGATCTGATGGTCAGATTGCGCGACGCCCTTGGCGTCGAAGTCGCGGCGGATCTTGTGCAACACATCGTGATCGCCCGCCTCCTCGAAATCGGCCATCACCACCGATTTCGCGTAGTCCTCCGCCTCGGCGCCGCTGAGGCCGAGTTTTTCCGCCGCCCACAGGCCGAGGAGCTTGTTGCGCCGCGCGGTCGCCTTGAACTTGAGCTCCTCATCGTGGGCGAATTGCTTCTCGAAGCCTTCCTCGCGCTTGTCGAACGTGGTCATGCCTCTCGTCCTGATGTTGCGTGGAACCTTGCAACGCGCCTGCCGCCTTGCATATCGGGCATGCGCCGTCAAGGCAACCGCGATGCTTCCACACATCGCCGTTGCGGCGCGCGGGGCGCGGGTCTATGTCGATTGTACTCCGCTTCGCGTTCAGCTAGCCTTCCCGTTGCGGAGGGGCTGCGTTGAGTTGCCGCCCCTTGCCGCCGCCGCGGATCTCGATAGCAGAACTGGAGCCACGGCATCCCATGGATTTCACCAAGCCACGGTACACTCCGATGAGCCGCCGTCGCCGCATCTATGAGGGCAAGGCGAAAGTCCTTTATGAAGGACCCGAGCCGGGAACATTGATCCAGCATTTCAAGGACGACGCGACCGCCTTCAATGCAAAGAAGCATGAGGTGATCGAGGGCAAGGGCGTCCTCAACAACCGCATCTCCGAGTACGTGTTTCAGCACTTGAACGACATCGGGGTTCCGACCCACTTCATCCGCCGGCTCAACATGCGCGAGCAGCTCATCCGCGAGGTCGAGATCATTCCGCTCGAAATCGTGGTGCGCAACGTCGCCGCCGGTTCGCTGTCGCAGCGGCTCGGCATCGAGGAAGGCACGCAGCTGCCGCGCTCGATCATCGAGTTCTACTACAAGAACGACCAGCTCAACGATCCGATGGTGTCGGAGGAACACGTCACCGCCTTCGGCTGGGCGACGCCGCAGGAGATCGACGACATCATGTCGCTCGCGATCCGCGTCAACGACTTCCTCTCCGGGCTGTTCCTCGGCGTCGGCATCCGGCTCGTCGATTTCAAGATGGAGACCGGCCGGTTGTGGGAGAACGACTTGATGCGCATCGTCGTCGCCGACGAGATCTCGCCGGATTCCTGCCGGCTCTGGGACATCAAGTCGAACGAGAAGCTCGACAAGGACCGCTTCCGCCGCGACCTCGGCGGGCTCCTTGAAGCCTACACCGAGGTCGCCAAGCGCCTCGGCATCATGAGCGAAGGCGAGCGCCCGCAGGGCGCCGGCCCGATCCTGGTCAAGGGCTAGTCTGGAGCATGGTCCGCGAAAGCGGCCGCCGTATTGCGCCAAGGATCGTGCTCGCAGGCGCAATCTAGGAGCGCGTCCCGTGGGCGTCCCGACGATCAAAACCGGTCCGATGACGGTGGAGGAGTATTTCGCCTTCACCGAGACGCAGCCCGACAATGAGAAGTGGGAGTTGATCGACGGGGAGCCGATCTTGAACGCCTCGCCCAGCAGATCGCATCAGACGATTTTTTGGAATCTTGCTCTTCTCATTGGAACGATCCAGCGCCAGCGTCCACAATCGTGGGAAGCGAGCCCGGGCGTTGGCGTGAGGGTATCCGATACAAGCCTGCCTGAGCCCGACATTTTCATCGTTCCGGCCGGGTCGGCGCGGCGCGACCCCTATCGCCGGGAAACCAGCGACGTCCTCGTCGCGTTCGAAATCCTCTCGCCTTCGACGGCGGAGCGCGATCTGCGCTGGAAGCGCACGGCCTATACCAGCCTGCCCTCGCTCACGCACTACGTGGTGATCGCCCAGGACGCGGTCGATATCGTGGTGTTCGCGCGCGCCGCCGGATTCGCGGAGCGGCACCTGCGCTCACTCGCCGATACGCTCGAACTGCCGGCGCTGGGCATTTCGCTGCCGCTGGCGGAGATTTATCGCGACACCGATTTGCGATAGTGATTGAACAGCGCCCGTGGCGTCCGCATCGTCGCGGCCATGGCGGCGCCTCCGTACCGGCAGGCAACGCTGGAGCGCTTTGCCCATGAAAACTTGCCCATGAAAGACTTGCCCATGAAAGCCCGCGTCACCGTCACGCTGAAATCCGGCATCCTCGACCCGCAGGGCAAGGCCATCGAAGGCGCGCTGCGTTCGCTCGGCATCCGCGGCGTCGCCAGCGTGCGCCAGGGCAAGGTTTTTGACATCGAGATCGAGGGCGCCGACCGCGCCGGCGCCGAAGCGGCGCTCAAGAACGCGGCGGAGAAACTCCTTGCCAATACCGTGATCGAAAACTACCGCGTCGAGGTGACGGGATAGGACGCGACTGCATAAGGACCCAGGGAGGACTATCATGAACGCCAGGCTCGCAGCCCCTGTTGTCGCCGTTTTCGCGCTGCTCGGCGGCGGCGCCGCCGCCCAGGAGGGGCCGGTCAAGATCGGCGTCCTCACCGACATGAATTCCCTTTACGCCGACATCGTCGGCGAAGGTTCCGTCGTCGGCGCGCGCTTGGCTGCCGAGGATGCCGGGCCGGTCCTCGGCCAGCCCGTGCAGGTCATCGTCGGCGATCATCAGAACAAGGCGGACATCGGCTCGACCATCGTGCGGCAGTGGTACGACACCGGCGGCGTCGACATGGTCGCCGACGGCGGCTCCTCGGCGGTGGCGCTGGCAGTCGAGGAGGTCTCGCGCGAGAAGCACAAGCTCGTGCTGTTCAACGGTCCCGCCACCTCGGACATTACCGGCCCGCGCTGCTCGCCCTACGCCGCGCACTGGACCTACGACACCTATTCGCTCGCCCACGTCACCGGCTCGGCGATCGTCAAATCCGGCGGCCGAAGCTGGTTCTTCGTCGGCGCCGACTACGCCTTCGGCCACGCTCTCCAGCGCGACACCGCGGCCGTGGTCGAGCAGTCCGGCGGCAAGGTGCTGGGCACCGTCTATCACCCCATCAACACGGCAGATTTTTCCTCGTTCCTGCTGCAGGCGCAGGCCTCCAAGGCGCAGATCATCGGCCTCGCCAATGCCGGCGGCGACACCATCAACTCGATCAAGCAGGGAGCGGAGTTCGGCATCGTCCAGGGCGGGCAGAAATTCGCCGCGCTCCTCATGTTCATCACCGATGTCCACAGCCTCGGGCTCAAGACCGCGCAGGGGCTGCAGTTCACCTCCGCCTTCTACTGGAACATGGACGACGCGACGCGCGCCTTCTCGCGGCGCTTCTTCGAGCGCGTCCACCACATGCCGACCATGATCCAGGCCGGCGTCTACAGCGCCACCCATCACTATCTCGAGGCGATCAAGGCCCTCGGCACCAAGGAGCCTGAGAAGGTCATGGCCAAGATGCGCGAGATGCCGATCAACGATTTCATGACCAAGAACGGGCAGCTGCGCATTGACGGCCGCGTCGTGCGCGACATGTATCTGGTCGAGGTGAAGACGCCGGCGGAATCGAAGGAGCCGTGGGACTACCTCAAGGTCGTGGAGCATGTTCCCGCGGACCAGGCGTTCCGGCCACTGGACCAGGGCGGTTGCCCGCTGGTCAAGAAGGCGGAGGTAAAGTAAGGCGGCCGCGGGCCGCGCAACGGCAGGGTCTCGATGCTCTCATGAAATCCGCGGTGCTCGTCTTCCCCGGCATCAATCGCGAGCGCGACATGGCGCGCGCGCTGCGGCTCGTCTCCGGCCGGGAGCCGGCGATGGTGTGGCACGCCGAGACCGACCTGCCGCCGGACACCGACCTCGTCGTCATTCCCGGCGGATTCTCCTACGGCGACTACCTGCGCTGCGGCGCGATCGCGGCGCGCGCGCCGATCATGGCGGCGGTGCGGGCCTTCGCGCAAAAGGGCGGGCTCGTGCTCGGGGTGTGCAACGGGTTCCAGATCGCCTGCGAGGTCGGGCTGCTGCCGGGCGTCCTCATGCGCAATTCGCAGCTGCGCTTCATCTGCCGCGATGTTTATCTGCGCGTGGAGCGCTCGGACACGCCGTTCACCCGCGGCTACAATGCCGGCCAGGTGATCCGCGTGCCGGTGGCGCATGGCGAGGGCAACTACATTGCCGACGGCGAAACCATCGCCCGGCTTGAAGGCGACGGCCGGGTGCTGTTCCGCTATGCCTCGCCCGACGGCATGGTCGATCCGGACTGGAACCACAACGGCGCCATGAACGCCATCGCCGGCATCGTCAACGAACGCGGCAACGTGCTCGGCATGATGCCTCACCCGGAGAACCACGTCGAAGCGGTGCTGGGCTGCACCGATGGGCGTGGGCTGTTTGCGGGATTGGTGGACCATTTCCGGCAGGCGGCGTGAGCGTTTCGCCGGTCGCCGTTCTGGGGCTCCCATGCAGCTTGGACTGATCCTGCTCCTGATCGAAGTGGCGTTGATCGTCCATGCGGCCAAGACCGGCCGGTTCTGGCCGTGGGGTTTCATCATCCTTTTCATTCCGGGATTCGGCGCGCTCGCCTATGTGCTCATTGAGCTTCTGCCCGAATGGTTCGGCAGCGCCCAGGGCCAGCAGGCGCGTCGGCGGGTGGTCAGCACCCTTGATCCGGGGAGACGCTATCGCGAGCTCACAGATCAGCTTCAGGTCGCCGACACCATCGCGAACCGTGCCGCGCTCGCCGAGGAGTGCCTGGCGCTGGGAAAATTCGAATAGGCGCTAGGGCACTATGAACACATCCTGGCGCTGCCGATGGGCGATGACGCGATCTACGCGCTGGGCAAGGCGCGCGCCCAGTTCGGTCACGGCAATCCGCAGCAGGCGGTGGCGACGCTCGACGATTTGCGCGAACGCTGGCCGGACTACCAGTCGGCGGAAGGGCATCTGCTTTATGCCCGTGCGCTCGAAGAAAGCGGCCGCACCGAGGACGCGCTCTCCGAGTATCAGGCCGTTGCGAACTATTACCCCGGCGCCGAGGCGCGCGTGCGCTACGGCTTGCTGCTTGCCAAGGCGGGCCGCCACGCCGAGGCGAAGACGGTCCTTGCCGAGGTCTTGGCCCAGCTCAAGCGGGCGCCCAAATATGTCAGGCGCGCGCAGGCCGAATGGATCGCGCTTGCCGAAAGCGCACTACGCGATCAGGTACGGGCCTGAACAACACAATTGACGCGGGAACGTGAGGATGGCTTCGGTTACCTCGAAGGTAACAAGGCGGCGCTGACGCATGACTTCCACAGAGCCTCCGATCACCCCCGAGCTGATTGCCCAGCACGGCCTCAAGCCCGACGAGTACGCGCGCATCCTCAAGCTGATCGGCCGCGCGCCGAGCTTCACCGAACTCGGCATCTTCTCGGCGATGTGGAACGAGCACTGCTCGTACAAATCCTCGAAAATCCATCTGCGCACGCTGCCGACCAGTGCGCCCTGGGTGATCCAGGGGCCGGGCGAAAATGCCGGTGTCATCGACATCGGCGACGGGCTTGCCGTCGTGTTCAAGATGGAGAGCCACAACCACCCGAGCTACATCGAGCCCTATCAGGGCGCGGCGACCGGCGTCGGCGGCATCCTGCGCGACGTCTTCACCATGGGCGCCCGCCCGATCGCCTGCCTCAACGCGCTGTCCTTCGGCGACCCGCGCCATCCGAAAACGCGGCACCTGGTGTCGGGCGTCGTCGCCGGGATCGGCGGCTACGGCAATTCCTTCGGCGTGCCCACGGTCGGCGGCGAAGTGCGTTTCCACCGCCGTTACGACGGCAATTGCCTGGTCAACGCCATGGCGGTCGGCATCGCCGAGAAGGACAAGATTTTCTACGCCAAGGCCACCGGCGTCGGCATGCCGATCGTCTATCTCGGCTCGAAGACCGGCCGCGACGGCATCCACGGCGCCACCATGGCATCGGCCGAGTTCGGCGCCGATGCGGAGGAGAAGCGCCCGACTGTGCAGGTCGGCGATCCGTTCGCGGAGAAGCTTTTGCTCGAGGCCTGCCTCGAAATCATGGCCGAGGGCTGCGTCATCGCCATCCAGGACATGGGCGCGGCGGGCCTGACCTGCTCGGCGGTCGAGATGGGCGCCAAGGGCGATCTCGGCGTCGCGCTCGACCTCGACAAGGTGCCCTGCCGTGAGACCGGGATGAGCGCCTACGAGATGATGCTGTCGGAAAGCCAGGAGCGCATGCTCATGGTGCTCAAGCCCGAGAAGGAGAGGGAGGCCGAGGCGATCTTCCGCAAATGGGGCCTCGATTTCGCGATCGTCGGCAAGACCACGGCGAACCGGCGCTTCGAGGTCAGGCACCGCGGCGCGCTCATGGCGGACCTGCCGATCAAGGAACTCGGCGACGAGGCGCCGCTCTATGACCGGCCGTTCCAGCAAGGCCCGCGGCAGGCGGTGATCGGCGCAGCTTCGATCGAGCCGCCGATGCGCCTTGCCGACGCTCTGGAAAAGCTCATCGGCGCTCCGGACCTGTGCTCGCGGCGCTGGGTCTTCGAGCAGTACGATCACGTCATCATCGGCAACACGATGCAGCGGCCGGGCGGGGATGCGGCCGTGGTGCGGATCAACGACGGCCCCAAGGCGCTGGCGCTGACCGCCGACGTGACGCCGCGCTATTGCGAGGCCGATCCGTTCGAAGGCGGCAAGCAGGCGGTGGCCGAAGCCTATCGCAACCTCACCGCCGTCGGCGCGCTGCCCCGCGCCGTGACCGACAACCTCAACTTCGGCAATCCCGAGCGGCCCGAGATCATGGGCCAGCTCGTCGGCTGCATCCGCGGCATCGGCGAAGCCTGCCGCGCGCTCGATTTTCCGGTCGTTTCCGGCAATGTCTCGCTCTACAACGAGACCAACGGCCGCGCGATCCTGCCGACTCCGACGATCGGCGGCGTCGGTCTGCTCGAGGATTTCGCGCGCTCGATGACGCTCGCCTTCAAGGGCGAGGGCGACGCCATCCTGCTCGTCGGCGAAACCTCAGGCTGGCTCGGCCAATCGCTTTACCTGCGCGAGATCTGCGGAAGCGAGGAGGGGGCTCCGCCGCCGGTCGACCTTGCCGCCGAGCGCCGGCACGGCGAATTCGTGCGCGCCCTCATCCGTGACGGCTTGCTGACCGCGGTGCACGATGTCTCCGACGGCGGCCTTCTGGTGGCGCTCGCCGAGATGGCGATGGCTTCCGGCATCGGCGCCGTGCTCGAGGCGCCGCCGGGCGTCGCCGGTCACGCCTTCTGGTTCGGCGAGGACCAGGGCCGCTATGTCGTCACCGCGAAGAATGCCGACGCCGTTGTGCAGCGGGCGAGCGCCGCCGCTGTGCCGGTGGTCCGGCATGGCGCGACCGGCGGCAAAGTCCTTGCCGTCGCCGGCGAACGGCCGCTCCCGGTCAAGGACCTCCGCGCGCGTTTCGAGGCTTGGCTGCCCGCCTATATGGCGGCTCCGGCCTGAGCCGAAGCGGCGCATTGACGCTCGGGCGCAGCCGCCGCATTGTGGTCGCGACGCTGCGCAAGCTTGGGCACGGGGTGGCCGCAGGCGGAACAGGTGAGGCGCGCCATGGCCATGGCTGCGAACGATATCGAGCGGCTGATCCGAGCCCGCGTCCCTGACGCGCAGGTGACGATCCGCGATCTTGCCGGCGACGGCGACCACTACGCCGCAACGGTCATCGCCGAATCCTTCCGCGGCAAGTCGCGCGTGCAGCAGCACCAGATCGTCTACGAGGCGCTCAAGACCGAGATGGGCGGCAAGCTCCACGCGCTTGCCCTGCAGACCGGCACGCCCGACCGCTGAGGCGGCCGGAGGACTCTTTAAGGCATTCTCTTTCCAGCGCCGCCCCGGTGGAATTCCATGCTCTGCGCCGGAACGGCGGTGGCCAAACACTGCTGGGTTTTCAAGGGATTGCAGGCATGAAATCTGCGCATAGGCTTTGCGCCGGCTTTGCGCTACATATATTGCGTTTCCGGCGGGACTCAGTCGACGCGGACGAGGAAGCGATCCGCGACGCAAACAAGGAAGAGCGCGATGTCCATCGAGCAATTCATCGACAACGAACTAAAGGGAAACGACGTCGTTCTGTTCATGAAGGGCACGCCGCAATTCCCGATGTGCGGCTTCTCCGGCCAGACCGTGCAGATCCTCGATTACCTCGGCGTGGCCTATAAGGGGCTCAACGTCCTCGAGAACGACGAGCTGCGGCAGGGCATCAAGGCCTATTCCAACTGGCCCACCATCCCGCAGCTCTACGTCAAGGGCGAGTTCGTCGGCGGCTGCGACATCATCCGTGAAATGTTCCAGGCCGGCGAGCTGCAATCGCTGCTCAAGGACAAGGGCGTTCCGGTGAAGGAGAGCGCGCCGGCTTAGCGCGCTCTACCCGTTCGCGCACACGCCGGAAACAGGCGAACGCCTCGTCGGCTCCGTCGGATTTCTTCGTCAGCGCGCTTTCGCTTTCGGCAGCGCGTGCTGCCATGCAAGCGCCAGGGCGTCGCGCAGTTCCTCGACCGTCAGCGCAGCAAGCTTCGCGGTGGTCGCGCCGCGGAGGCCCCAGGCGTTGGGGACCGGCGAGAACGCCTCCGGCGCGACCGTGCACTTGAGGGCCTGTTCGTCGGGCGTGAACATCAGATTTGCAGTGCGGCCGTCCGCGGCAAGCGTCGCGTAAATCCTTCTCACCTTGAAAGCGGTGCGATCGAAATGCGGCGCTTCGGTCGTACCCTCGAGCGAGAGCGCGATGCGGCGAAGGTCCCGTGCGGTCGCCATGACGCATCCAGGCGTGAGCGATTCTGCCGTCCCTTCGCGCTCGCCTATTGCAGTGTCGCCGCTCGGCGAGAGTCAGCGCGAGTAATATTCGACCACGAGGTGCGGTTCCATGATCACCGGATACGGCACGTCGCCAATGAGCGGCACCCGGTTGAGCTTCGCCGTCATCTTGGAGTGGTCGACGTCGACGTAATCCGGCACGTCGCGCTCGGCGAGCGCGGTCGCCTCCAGTACCAGGGCGAGTTGCTTCGACTTCTCCTTGACCTCGACCATGTCGCCGACCTTGACGCGGTAACTCGGCACGGTCACCCGCCGGCCGTTGACCTTGACGTGGCCGTGGTTGACGAACTGGCGCGCGGCAAAGACGGTGGGCACGAACTTCGCCCGGTAGACGATGGTGTCGAGCCGCCGCTCGAGCAGGCCGATCATGTGGGCGCCGGTATCGCCCTTGAGCCGCCGCGCCTCGTCGTAGATGCCGTGGAAGTGGCGCTCCGACATGTTGGCGTAATAGCCCTTGAGCTTCTGCTTGGCGCGCAATTGTACGCCGTAGTCGGAGAGCTTGCCCTTGCGCCGCTGGCCGTGCTGGCCGGGACCGTATTCGCGCTTGTTGATCGGGCTCTTCGGGCGACCCCAGATATTCTGTCCCATCCGACGGTCGATCTTGTACTTCGCCTCATGGCGCTTGGTCATTCGCGTCCTCGCTCTGAAAGTTTTGGCTGAGGATCGCGCCCTCCTCTATCCAGACCCCGCTCCTCCGATCCGCTGTTGGCCGGAGGGGGAGGGCGGACCGACAGGTCGACCGCCGAAGCGCCGGCGTCAACCACGGGTCGCGAAACACCACGCGGGCCCGTTCGGGCCCGCGCAGCGCCACGTATCTAGGGCGAAAACTGCGCAGTGTCAAACCGGCGGTGAGGCGGCGGCCAAGGGGTCGTTCAGCCCGCCGCCAAGTGCTCGCGCCGCATGGCGCGCAGCACGGTGATGGCCAGCAGGGCGGTGATGACATCCAGGACCGCGACGACGATGAACACCGCGGTCCAGCTTCCGGTCGACTGCTTGAGGAAGGCCGCCGCCGGGCCGCCCAGGATCGAGCCGACACCTTGCGCGATGTAGAGGAAGCCGTAATTGGTCGCCGCGAATTTTGGTCCGAAGGTATCGGTCAGCGTCGAGGGAAACAGCGAAAAGATTTCGCCCCAGCCGAAGAAGACGAGGCCGGTCAGCACCACGAAAAGAGCGGGCTGATTGATGTAGGCGAACAGCACCAGGATGGCGACCGCCTCCAGCGAAAAGGCGAGCGCCATCGTGGCTTCGCGGCCGATGTGATCGGACACCCAGCCGAAGAACGGCCGGGTTAGGCCGTTGGTGACGCGCGACAGCGTGAGCGAAAGCGGCAGCGCCGCCATCCCCAGCACCAGCATATCGGCAACGCCGAATTCCTTGGCGAACGGCCCGACATTGGATGTGACCATGAGACCGGAGGTCGACATCATGCTCATCATCACGAACAGCAGATAGAAGACCGGACTTCTGAGCATCTGGCGCGGTGAATAGCTGCGGCGCGTCTGTTGGGAGGCCACGGCCGCCGGCGGCGCGGCGCTCTCGACCTGATAGTTTTCCGGCGGCACCCGCAGCCACTGCGCCGCCAGAACGCCGATCACGGCCTGGACGATGCCCCAGACGATCAACGTGTGGGCATAGCCGGAGCTCTTGATCATGCTGTCGATCGGAAAGCTGGTGAAGAAAGCGCCGAATCCGTAGCCCGCGGCGGCGAGGCCGGTCGCCAGTCCGCGGCGATCGGGAAACCACCGCACCATCAGGCCGATGATGCCGACATAGATGATGCCGGTGCCGAACCCGCCGATCACCCCGTAGGTGAAATAGAGCGCCCACAGATTGTCCACGTAGCCCGAAGCGATCCAGCTGCCGCCCGACAGCAGCGCGCCGATCGAGATCAGCGTGCGCGGGCCGAAGCGGTCGACCAGATAGGCCTGAAACGGCGAGAACCAGGTCTGCAGGATGATCAGCAGCGAGAACGTCCACTGCAACTCGGCGAGCGTCGTTCCGAGTTTTTGATTGAGCGGGCCGGTGAACAGCGTCCAGACATATTGCGGCGAGGAAATCGCCATCATCGCGATGATGCCGAGAATGAGCTGATTCCAGCGGTTGGCGTGCCACGCCACCCGCTCGGTCTGGATTGCGACGTTCATGGTGGTGTCGCCTCTGCCCCTCCGGCGCCAGCGCGCAAAAGCGTAACGTCGCGCCCGCATCGGAACAAGCGGGACAACGCCGAATTGGGGTAAGCCGCCGAAATCCGAATAGGCAATCGTCAGCGCACGCTGGTCGGCGCCGTCTCCTCGGCCCGGACGCCGAAGCCGGCGAGCACCGCGTGCGGTGCGCGGCCGGAGGTGAAAATGGCGCGCGTGCTGTCTGCGCCCGGCGCTGCGCCCGGGGAAGGGGCGGGGCCGAGGAGATCGGCGACCCGGCGCGCAATCGCCGGCGCCGGATCGATGAAGTTCACCGGCCACGGCGAAAGCTGCCGCAATCGGGCGATCAGCAACGGATAATGGGTGCAGGCGAGGACGACGGTGTCGGTGCGCCCGCCATCGTCGCGGAAGCACGCCGCGATCTCCGTGAGCAGCGCCTCGTCGCCCACCGGCGCGCCGGCAAGCTCCGCCTCGGCGTAGGCGGCAAGCTCTTTCGAGCCGACGAGCGTGACCCGGCAGTCCCGGGCGTAGTCGCGGATCAGCGCGCGGGTATATTCGCGCGCGACCGTGGCCTCGGTGCCGAGCACCGAGACGCGTCGCGTGACCGAGGTGGCGCAAGCCGGCTTGATCGCCGGCACAGTGCCGACGAACGGCGTCGAGAAGCGCCGGCGCAGCTCGGGCAGCGCTATGGTCGAGGCGGTGTTGCAGGCGATGACGACGATGTCGGGCCGGTGCGCGCCGATCAGCTCGCCGATCAGCCCGGCCACGCGGGCGACCAACGCTTTCTCGGGCAAGGCTCCGTAGGGGAAGGCCGCGTCATCGGCGACATAGACGAAATCGGCGCCCGGCCGCGCCGCGGCGATCTCGCGATGGACGGTGAGCCCGCCGAGTCCCGAATCAAAGACCAGGATGGTTTCCCGCCTCGCCATTGCGGAAGAGAAGATACCGAGGAATCGGGCGCGGGCAATCGCTTCGTCATTCCCGCTCAGCGGCGGGGCGCAGGGACGATCAGACGGGCGGGCCCGTTGTAAGCGGCACTCACGAGGCGCGCGGCGACGGCGGCGGATCTTCAACCTCGGACGACAGCCGCTGCTGCTGCGAGCCGAGCTGGGTCCAGACTTTCGCCATTTCCAGGAAGGCTTCGCGAACGTCCTTGTCCTTGGTCTCGAGCGCCCACCGCCGGCATTCTCGAGCGAAGGTCAGACATTCGTCGGCCGGCATGAAACGCCCCTCAACGCGGACCAAGCGTACCGGCGAAAAGTCCCGATGGTGGGAGCAAAAGGATACCACCGGGACTTCTCGACCGGCACGGAGGTACCCGCCCAGTATGGGCCAAATCGTGGGCTGGGTCGGTTCGCAATATGACTCAACGCCGAAGAAATTTCGGCGACGTTGCCACAATTCGGAAGGCCCAGCGGCCGATCGCACGCGCCAGTGTGGTGCGTTGTGAGATTTCCATTGAATCATCCCGCGCTCGTCGCGGGGATCCACCTCTTAAATGCCGTGCCAAACAAAGACATGGATGGCCGGAACAAGTCCGGCCATGACGAACTACGGATTTCGAACTGAACTCATCCCGCCTTAATGGTCCGAATGGTCCGATTCTAACATTCGCATACCGGCTCCGCATGCTCGCATGCGAATGTTGGAATCAAAGGACCGCCAGCAAATATACGTCTTAGTGGAGCTTCTGGATTTGACACTCGCTTCGCGAGTGAGCGGCTCGGTGGCTGGCGAATGTCATATCCGCTCCGCTAGCCGGTGAGCGCCTCAACGAGACGCGGTCCCTCCACGGCGGCTGGCTCCGCCTGCTGCTTGCGGCGCCGCGGGCGGCGCGCGCGCGGCGAAATGAGCCCGCTGACGACGGTAAAGGTCAGGACCAGGATCGCCGCGAGGTTGCCGTCATGATGATCGGCGAAAGCCACGGCGCCCATCAGATAGGCCCAGAACGGAAAGGCGATCGTCGATACGAACGCGTTCACGAGCCAGGCGTCGCCGTCCTCGCGTACGTACCAGCAGAACAGCGGCGTCAGCACGAACGCCAGCACCAGCGCGCCGGCGGCAATGCTGGTGACCGGAAAGCCGGCCATCGCCGCATTCTTGCCTCCGCTCTTCATCGCCTGCTCGAGAATGGAATTGACGATCATCGAGGCCCCGATGATCTCGGCGGGGACGTATTTGGCCATGCGTTCGAGGTAATTGTCGCCCGGCCGGGCGCCGGCCATCTGCATGCCGCCGAGGCCGCCGATGCCGGATTGCAGCACGCCTTCGAGCCCGGCGATCTGTGCGTCGAGGTCGGGTATCTGCGGCTTGCGTACCAGGCGTCCCATAATTCGCTCCTTCGCGGCGGCGCGGGACGCTACGTCAGCGCGCTGAGTCGGGCAAACGACGCTGCGGAAAAGTTGTGAAATCAGCTTGGGATTGCCGAAGACGCAAACCTCGGCCGTCATTGCGGGGCGCGCCAAGCGCACGCCCGGAATCCATAGCCCCTACAGATGGAAGTGGCGTCCAAACATTTCCACGAGCCGCTGTGGCTATGGATTCCGGGGTCTTCCCTTCAGTCGGCCCCGGAATGACCGGCGCTTAAACTAGGCGCGCCCGAACACGCGGCGGAAGATGGTGTCGACCTGGGCGAAGTGGAAATCGAGATCGAAATTGGCCGCCAGATCTTCTTCGCTCAGGGCCTTGCGCACCTCCGGATCGGCCTTGAGCAAGGCCAGAAAATCGCCGTCGCCGCGCCAGGCCTTCATGGCGTTGCTTTGGACGAGCCGGTAGGCGTCCTCCCGCGTAACACCCTTCTGCGTGAGCGCCAGCAGCACGCGCTGGGAATGAACGAGGCCGCCGAGGCGCTCGAGATTGCTGCGCATGTTGTCGGGATAGACGATCAGCCGGTCGATGATCCCGGCGAGGCGCGCGAGGGCGAAGTCGAGCGTCACGGTGGCATCGGGCGCGATCATGCGCTCGACCGAGGAATGCGAAATGTCGCGCTCGTGCCAGAGCGCGACATCCTCGAGCGCCGGGATCACATAGGCACGCACCACGCGGGCGAGTCCGACCAGATTCTCCGACAGTACCGGATTGCGCTTGTGCGGCATCGCCGAAGAGCCTTTCTGCCCTGCGGAGAAATACTCCTCCGCTTCCAGGACTTCGGTGCGCTGCAGGTGGCGGATCTCGGTCGCCAGCCGCTCGATCGAGGAGGCGACGACACCGAGCGTGGCGAAGTACATGGCGTGACGGTCGCGCGGGATGACCTGGGTCGAGATCGGCTCGACGGCAAGCCCCATCTTCTCCGCCACGTAGGCTTCGACGCGCGGATCGACCTGCGCAAAGGTGCCGACGGCGCCGGAAATCGCGCAGGTCGCGACCTCGGCCCGCGCCGCCTCCAGACGCTTCCGCGCGCGGTAGAATTCGGCGTAGGCAGCGGCAAGCTTGAGCCCGAACGTCGTCGGCTCGGCATGGATGCCGTGCGAGCGGCCGATGGTCGGGGTGAATTTGTGCTCATAGGCACGGCGTTCGAGCGCGGCATTGAGCACGTCCACGTCGGCAATGAGCAGATCGGCGGCGCGCACGAGCTGCACGTTGAGGCAGGTGTCGAGCACGTCGGAGGAGGTCATGCCCTGATGCACGAAGCGCGCCTCCGGCCCCACGATCTCGGCGAGATGGGTGAGGAAAGCGATCACGTCATGCTTGACCTCGCGCTCGATGGCCTCGATGCGCGCAGTATCGAACGCCGCGTTCCTGCCCTTGGCCCAGATCTGCGCCGCCGCCGCCTTGGGGATGATGCCGAGTCCGGCCATGGCGTCGGCGGCATGCGCCTCGATCTCGAACCAGATGCGAAAGCGCGTCTCCGCCGACCAGATCGCCGCCATTTCGGCCCGGGTATAGCGCGGGATCATTGCGGCCTCGCCGGAAGCCCAGGGTTCAGGCGTTCTGCTCGCGCCGCGACGACGGCGCCAGGAACGGCTGCCGGTAATCGACCGGCGTCCCCTTGGGAATGATGCCGGACGGGTTGAGGCGCTTGATCGAGTAGTAGGTGCGCACGTAGTAGCGCGGCTTGACGGTCTCGGCGATGCCCGGCACCTGGTAGAGCTCGCGCATGTAGTTCAGAAGGTTCGGGTAGTCGGCGATCCGTTTGCGGTTGCATTTGAACAGCGAAAAATAGGCGACATCGAAGCGCACCAGCGTCGGGAACAGGCGCCAGTCGGCCTCGGTGATTTGCCGCCCGATCAGGTAGCGCTGGCGGTTGAGCCGTTCCTCGAGGTCGTCGAGCGCCGCGAACAGCGCATCGTACGCCTCGTTGTAGGCCTCCTGCGAGCGCGCGAAGCCGCAGCGGTAAACGCCGTTGTTGATGTCGGTGTAGACGAGCTCGTTGACGCGGTCGATCTCGGCGCGCATCGGCGCCGGATAATAGTCGGTCGGATCGGCGCCGTGGCGGGCGAACTCGGTGTTGAGCATGCGGATGATGTCCGCGGATTCGTTGTTCACGATCCGCCGCGACTTCTTGTCCCACAGCACCGGCACCGTCACCTTGCCGGTGTAGAACGGGTCGGTCTCGGTATAGGCCTCGTGCAGATAGTGAAAGCCGTTGACCCGGTCCGGCGTGCAATCGGGAAACGCGGGATTGTCTTCATAGGTCCAGCCCTCGAGCGACAGGCCGGGAATGGCGTAGGCGACGGTGATGAAATCCTTGAGCTTCTTGAGCGAGCGATAGATCACCGTGCGGTGCGCCCAGGGGCAGCCGTGGGCGACATAGAGCTGGTACCGCCCGCGGTCGGCCCGAAAGCCCGTGGACCCGTCGGCGGTGATGAACTCGCGGAAGACGCTTTCCACCCGCCGGAAATCGCCGTCCCTGCCGGTTTCCTGAATGGGATCGGCATCGGTCCAGCGGCCTTCGACCAGCATGCCCATCAGGCAGCCTCCCCGCGTGCGAGCGCGGCCGCGTGGCGGATGGCCGCGATATGGGTGCGATAGGACGCCGGGGTCCGATCCTTGAACACGGCGGAGCCGGCGACGAACGCGTTGGCGCCGGCGCGCGCCGCCTCAGGCGCAATCTCCGGGGTGATGCCACCGTCGATCTCGATGTCGATCGGGCGGCCGGCGGCGAGCGCGCGCAGCTTGCGCAGCTTCTCGACCGCGCCGGGAATGAATTTCTGCCCGCCAAAGCCTGGATTGACCGACATGACCAGGATCAGGTCGATGAGATCGATAACCGGTGCGACCGTGTCCTCCGAGGTTCCCGGATTCAAGGTCACGCCGGCCTTCTTGCCCAGCGCCCGGATCGCCTGCAGCGAACGGTGGAGGTGCGGGCCGGCTTCCACATGCACGGTGATGATGTCGGCCCCCGCTTTGGCGAAGGCCTCAAGATAGGGATCGCACGGCGCGATCATCAGGTGCACGTCGAGCACCTTGGCGGTGTGCGCGCGCAGCGCCTTCACCACGTCAGGGCCGATCGAGATGTTGGGCACGAAATGGCCGTCCATGACATCGACGTGGATCCAGTCGGCGCCGGCCCGATCGACGGCGCGCACCTCCTCGCCGAGCTTGGCGAAATCGGCGGCGAGGATCGACGGAGCGATGATCAACGGGCGATGCAACAAGTCCTCCATGCAGCGGGAGTGACGATTTGAGCCGCCGACCGCATCTCCGCCCGTCTCCACGAAGCGGAGAGCCGCCAAGCCCGCTGATGACGAGGGCCGTCCGCATTCCCGCTGTCCGGGAACGAGCGGAATAAGCGATTCGCGGCTCGCGTAACACGCCGGTCCGGTTCGGGCAAATGCTGGTTCCGGCCGGCATGCCGGGTATATGCAGAGCGGTTGGCTCGGCGGAGGGTTCGTGGCGCAGACCGATGTCATCGTGCTCGGGGCCGGCATTGTCGGCACCTGCTGCGGGGTCCATCTTGCCAAACGCGGCCTGTCGGTCGCGCTCGTCGACCGCGGCGCGGTGGGCGAGGGGACCTCCTACGGCAACACCGGCATCATCACGGGCGAGACACTCTTTCCGCCGGCCTTTCCGGCGGATTGGCGCTCGCTCCTGCGCATCGCGCTCAAGCGCTCGCCGCTGGTCAACTATCACCTCGGCTCTCTGCCGCGCGCCGCGCCGTGGCTCGCGGCTTTCGCCGCCGCGTCGCGGCCGTCGCGGCTGATCGAAACAGCGGAAGCGATGCGGCCGCTGTTCGCGCGTGCCGTCGCCGAGCATGAAGCGCTTGCCGCCGAGGCCGGCGCCGAGCGCTACCTGAACCACCGCGGCTGGCTCAAGCTTTACCGCACCGACGCCGCCTTCGCGGCGCAGGCGGGAGAGCTCGAGCTTGCGGCGAATTTTGGCATCGCCCCCGTGACGCTCGACCGCGACCGGGCGCTTGCCCTCGAGCCGGCGCTCGCCGGGGTTTTCGATCGCGCCGTGCACTGGACTGGCGCGGTGAGCGTGAGCAACCCCCTGGAGCTTACGCGCGCCTATGCGGCGCGCTTCGCGGTGCTCGGCGGGGTCACGCTCGCCGGCGACGCGCGCACGCTTCGCCGCGCCAACGGGCACTGGCGGGTCGAGACCGCGGCGGGGCCGCTCGACGCCGGCCAAGCCTTGCTCGCGCTCGGCCCCTGGACGAGCGACGTGCTCGATCCTCTCGGCGTGCGGCTGCCGCTCGCCGTCAAGCGCGGCTATCACTGCCATTTCCGCCCGCAGGGAAACGCCATGCTCAGCCGCCCGGTGCTCGACGCCGAGAACGGCTATTGCTTGGCGCCCATGGAGCAGGGGATCCGCCTCACGACCGGCGTTGAATTCGCCGCGCGCGACGCGCCGCCTACGCCCGTCCAGCTAGCGCGTGTGCTGCCGGCGGCGCGGCAATTATTCCCGCTGGGCGAACCCGCCGAGGCGCGGACCTGGCTCGGGGCACGGCCCTGTTTCCCCGATTCCCGGCCGGTCATTGGGCGCGCACCCGGCCAGCCCGGTCTCTGGCTCGCCTTCGGTCACGCGCATTGGGGCTTGACGCTCGGCCCGCCGACCGGGCGGCTCATTGCGGAGATGATGACCGGCGCGACGCCGTTCTGCGACCCGCAGCCCTACGCGGCAGAACGCTTCACGCGCTGAAGGTCGTTGCGCTCAGCGCTGCGCTGCGCCGGGCGGCGGCGCGCCGCCGATATACTCGCCGATCGTGCGCACGACACTGTCGCTCGGGCGCGTGTTGTTCACCGACAGCTTGTCCTGCTGCATCAGCATTTCGTCGTACTTCGGCACCGTCGTCACCGGCGCGCGCGGCACGACGTGCACGACCTTGTAGCCTCCGGCCCTGAGCTGATGGATGAGCTCCGGCATCGCTTCGGCGGTAGCGTGCTGGAAGTCGTGCATCAGGATGATGCCCTTGCCCTGCTTCTGCAGCTTGTGCATCACCGACTCGATGACCTGCTGCGGCTTGCGCATCTTGAAGTCGAACGAGTCGAGGTCGGTCGAGAAGCTCGCGATGCTGCGCTCGGCGAGGTAGCTCAGGAGCTCGGGCGGATGCTGGAGCGCGGGGAAGCGGAAGAACGGCGAGATCGGGCCGGCGACGGCCGAATGCACGGCGCTGATGCCCATCTCGATCTCTTGCTTGGCCTGTTCGACGTCGCCCGCATACGGGCTCTTCGACAGATCCTTGTGCGACCAGGTGTGAGTGCCGATGGTGTTGCCGGCGGCCGCCACCTGCTTGGCGATTTCCGGGTGCCACATCGCGTGCTGGCCGATCTCGAAGAACGTCGCCTTGAGGCAATTGTCGGAGAGTGCCCGGAGCACGGCGGGGGTGTTCTCGGGCCACGGACCGTCGTCGAAGGTCAACACCACTTCGCCGGCGCGCAGGAAATCGTACTGCTTGAAATGCTCGAAGCCGAAGCCCGGCCCGCCGCTCGTGTCGATCTCGACGATGCGCGCAAGGCCCATGCCGCCCGGCTTGTCGCAGACGCCGATGTTGGCGGCCGGGGCGGAGGCGCCGGCGTGGTCGGTCGCGGTCGCCGCTGCGAGGGTCGGGCGGGCCGTATTCTCGGCGACGCGCTGTGGCGCGGCGGGAGCAGGCGGCGGCGACGGTGCCGCCATGATTGACGCCGGCGCGGCCGGCGCGGGCGGTGCCAACTGGACGGTGGTCGACGCGAGCGCGTCGGTGTCACGGACCGGCGACGCAACCGGCGTCGGGGGCGCGGCCTTGGTCTGAGCGGGGTTAGCGGCGCGAGCGACGCGTTCCGTAGCTGGCGACGCAGGTGGGGACGAAAGGGTGCCCTTTTGCGCCGCAACGACTCCCACTGCCGCGAGACCCAGGGTCACCAGCGCGGCAATGACGATCAATACGACCTTCATCGTATCCCTCCACCCAAAAAAGCAACCCCACGCGGCGGACTCAAAGCGCAATCTGCGACTGAGTCAACGGTCGCGATGGGTCTACACGCGAAAGAGAACAATTGTGGTTTCTCCGGCACTAAAGGGACGCGGCGCTGCCGCAATCTTTCCTTTTTTCAGCGGCCGAACCGGTCTTTCCAGCTCGCGACCGCGCCGGGAAACGGAAGCGCCGTCGCCTCGAATACACCGCGCGCGACCGCCCGCGCCACGACATTGGCGGCAAGCGCGCCAAGCCTCGTCAGTCCGACGAGCGGATCGGCGAGCGGCCGGCGGCCCGTCGAGACAGCAAACAGCACGTCGCCTTCGAGCTGCGTGTGCACCGGATAGATGGCGCGCGCGAGACCGGTTTGCGCCATGACGGCAAGACGCTTGGCCTGCGCCTTGTTCAACACGGCGTCGGTGGCGACGACGACGAGCGTCGTGCTCTCGCGCGCGCTGCCCTTGGTGTACGGCTCGAGTGCCGCGGCGGAGAACGCCGGAGGTAGCCCGCACCCGCCGAACTCTCCGTCGCGCTCGAACGGCGCTGCCCAGAACCATGGTCCGCCGCCGATCAGCACGCTGCCGGCGGCGTTGACGGCGGCGAGCGCGCCGACGGTGTGGCTGTCCGAACTTTGCGCCGAGGCGGAGCCCAGGCCGCCCTTGCAGTCGACGGTGGTTGCGCCGAGCCCGGCGCCGACGCTGCCGAGCGCAAAGTCGAGACCGGCCGCGGCTGCCGCGGCGTAGCCGAGCTCGCGGTAGGGCGGGAAGCGCCCCCATTCCTTGTCGCCGCCGCTGAGGAGATCGAACAGGATCGCTGCCGGCACGATCGGAACGCGCGCGCCGCGAACGGCGAAGCCGCGGTTCTGCTCCTTGAGCCAGCCCTGTACGCCGGAGGCGGCATCGAGGCCGAAAGCCGAGCCGCCGGAGAGCGCGATCGCGTCGATGCCTTCGACCGTCTGCGCAGGATCGAGCAGGGCGGTCTCGCGCGTGCCCGGCCCGCCGCCGCGCACGTCGATCGAACCGACTGCCGGTACGTCGAATACGATCGCAGTGGCGCCGGAGCCGAGCCGGGCGTCCTCGGCGTGGCCGACTTTCAGGCCGGGAACGTCGGTGATGAGGTTGCGCAAGACGTACTCCCGTTATTCCGGCGCGCGCTCATGACGGCCGCGCCCAAGGTGCGAACCCGGCCACGCATAATCACACATCCCGCGGCAACGCACCGGATTCCGCCTCGCTGGCGGCAGCATACGGCGCCAAGGTTGCATCCGATCACACCAATAACATCCGTTCACATCCTCGCGGGAGCCTCGCGCCTGCCTTGCGCCCCCGGGAGCGCGCGGGCATGAGAGCGCCATGCCGCACGTCACCATCGCCGCCGCGCTTGTCGCCGGCATGTTGAGCTTTCTTTCACCCTGCGTGCTGCCGCTGGTGCCGCCTTACCTCGTCTATCTCACCGGGACCTCGCTCGAACGCTTCGCCGACGCGGAAGCCGAACCGCGGGTGCGGCGCGAGACGCTCCTCGCCGCCTTCCTGTTCGTGCTCGGCTTCTCCACCGTGTTCGTGGCGCTTGGCGCCGGCGCGAGCGCGATCGGCGCCGTGCTGCGGGCCTATTCGGGCGAGCTCGCAATTGCCGCCGGCATCATCATCGTGGTGATGGGCCTGCATTTCCTCGGGCTGGCGCCGATCGGCCTGTTGATGCGGCAGAAGCGGCTTGAAGTCGCCAAGCCGGTCGGCCTTTGGGGCGCCTATCTGATGGGGCTTGCGTTTGCGTTCGGCTGGACGCCGTGCATCGGGCCGATCCTCGCCGCCATTCTCGCCGTCGCGGCGTCGGAGGAAACGGTGGCGAAGGGCGCCGGCATGCTCGCCGTCTATTCGCTCGGCCTCGGCGTTCCCTTCATTGCCGCGGCGTTCGCGGTCGAGCCGTTTGCCGCTTTTCTCGCCCGCTTCCGCGCCCATCTCGGCCTTGTCGAGAAGGCGATGGGCGGTCTCCTCGTGCTCACCGGCATCGCCTTCCTCACCGGCGCGGTCACGCAGGCGAGTTTCTGGCTGATGGAGACGTTCCCGGTGCTCGGAAAAATTGGGTAGCGACTGTCACCGTCACCCTGAGGTGCCCGCGCGAAGCGCGGGCCTCGAAGGGCGCCGGCGGCCAAGTCGGCTGTTGCTGACTTGGCCGCTAATATTTCTCGAAATCGGAAAGCCGATTTTGATCGGCACCTGGGCCGCATCCTTCGAGGCTCGTCGCTGCGCGACGAGCGCCTCAGGATGACGGGAAATCGCTTGGTGCACTTGGCGCCCCGGAATGACAATCCGGAAAGACGCGCTCGTCAGGTGCGCGACTCCTCGGTGATCTCGTCGTAGTTGCCGTTTTTGTCCCAGCGGTAGACGGCCCAGCCGATGGCGGTGATGTCGCCCTTCTTGTTGAAGGAGAGCGGGCCGAGCACCGTGTCCCAGGTGCCGGAATGCATGGCCGCGGCAACCTTCTGTGGATCGAGGGTGCCGGCCTTCGTGGCTGCCGCCGCCCAGACCTGGAAGGCGGCATAGGTGTAAAGCGTGTAGCCCTCGGGATCGATTCCCTTGTCCTTGAACTTCTTGACGATGGCGGCTGCGGTCGTGCGCCGGCGCGGATCCGGGCCGAATGTGAACAGGACCCCTTCCGCCGCCGGGCCGGTGATCGAGGCGAACTCGCGATCGGCCATGGCGTCGCCCGACATCAGCATCGTCTTGAGGCCCTGATCGCGCATCTGCCGCACGATCAGTCCGGCTTCCTGGTGGTAGCCGCCGTCATAGACGATATCGATGCCGTTGAGCTTGAGCTTGGAGACGAGCGCGGTGAAGTCCTTGTCGCCCATGTTGTAGGACTCGTAGAGCTTCTCCTTCACGCCCGCGGCGTTGAGCGCCTTCTTCACCTCGTCGGCCAGACCTTTGCCGTAGGTGGTCTTGTCGTTGATGATGGCGATCTTCTTGTCGCGGAAATGCTTCGCCAGATAGCCGGCGGCGAAACCGCCCTGCTGGTCGTCGCGGCCGCAGGTGCGGAACGTGTTCCACATGCCGCGATCGGTGAGCAGCGGATTGGTCGACGCCGGCGTGATCTGCAGGACGCCGCCGTCGAGGTAGGCGTCGGAGGCCGGGATCGACGACGATGAGCAGTAGTGGCCGACCACGGCGGCCACCTGCTTGCCGACGAGCTTTTCCGCGACCGACCGGGCCTGCTTGGGATCGCAGGCATCGTCGCCGACCTCGAGCTTGAGCTTGCGCCCGAGCACGCCGCCCGCCGCATTGATGTCGGCGATCGCCTGGTCGGCCCCGTTCTTCATTTGCCGGCCGAAGGTCGCCTGGCCGCTGGTCATCGGGCCGGCGACGGCGACGGTGATGTCCTGCGCCATGGCCGGCGCCGCGAAGAGGCCGAAAAGGAACGCGAGAGCGCAAAGCCGCAGCTTGTTCATGTCTGGTCCCCTTGAGGTAAGGTCGTCCTCAGGTGCTAGCAGAATACGCCGAAATTATCACTGCCGCGGTAAGTCTTCCCGCCCAACTTTGCGCCATTGCAAGGGGCCGGCGCGGGTATAGAGCCAGGGATATTGCCGCACCATCTGGCTGGCGCGAGTCGCGCGCCAGGCGAGGAGCCCGACAATGAACAAGATCAGGGTGTCGCACGCATAGGACGGCGCCGAGAGCAGTTCGCCGTGGAACAAGGCAAAGTGGATGAAGCGCGCCGCGGCCCCGAGCAGGAGTGCGACGAGGGCAACATGCCATGGCGGATGCCACGCGCCGGCAATGGCGCGGCCGGAAAGCCAGGCGGCGCCGCCGCCGAGGAACCCGGTGACCAGGACAATCGCTCCGATGCTCTCGCCGGCGTAGAGTTCGGCCATCTCCACCTCGTTCAGCGCGTCTGGCCTTCGAGATAGGCGGCGCGGATCTCCGGCCGCTGCAGCAATTCGCGCCCGTTGCCGGTGAGCGTGATCTCGCCGTTGACCATGACGTAGCCGCGATGCGCGAGCTTGAGCGCGTGATAGGCGTTCTGTTCGACCAGGAACACGGTGAGCCGGTCGCGTTCGTTGAGGGCGCGGATCGCGGCGAAGATCTGCTGCACCAGGAGCGGCGCCAGGCCGAGCGACGGTTCGTCGAGCAGGATGAGCCGCGGCCGGCCCATGAGCGCGCGGCCGATCGCCAGCATCTGCTGCTCGCCGCCCGAGAGCGTGCCGCCGCGCTGCCTCACTCGGTCGCGCAGCCGCGGGAACAGCGTGAACACCCGCTCAAGGTCGCCCTCGAAGTCGCCGCCGCCGCTCACCGTGGCGCCGATCTGCAGATTTTCCAGCACCGTCATGCGCGCGAAGATGCGCCGGCCCTCCGGCGACTGCGCAATGCGCAGCTTGGCGATCTCATGCGTCGCCATTGCGGTGATGTCGCGGCCGGCGAAGCGGATCTCGCCCTCGCTCGCGCGCGGATTGCCGAACACCGTCATCATCAAGGTCGACTTGCCGGCGCCATTGGCGCCGATCAAGGCGACGATCTCGCCCTCGTGGACATCGACGTCGACGCCTTTGAGCGCGATCACGTTGCCGTAGTAGGTCTTGACCCCGCGCAGCATCAGCAGCGGGTTGCTGATTGCAGCGCTGCCGACGGCGGCACTCACGGCGCGACCTCCGCGTCGACGTGGTCAAGCTCGGCGTCGGCGACGCCGAGATAGGCGGCGATCACCTTGGGGTCGTGGCGCACCTCCTCCGGCGTCCCCTCGGCGATTTTCAGGCCGTGGTCGAGCACCACGATACGGTCGGAAATCTCCATCACCACGCCCATGTCGTGCTCGATCAAAAGGATCGACGTACCGTGCTCCTCACGGACCGCGCGCAGGAATTTGTTCAGCTCGGCGCTCTCATTGTTGTTGAGGCCGGCGGCGGGCTCGTCGAGGCAGAGCAGCACCGGATCGGTGCACAGCGCGCGCACGATCTCGAGCCGGCGCTGCGCGCCGTAAGGAAGGGTGCCGGCGGCATCGTCCGCGCGGGCGGCAAGCCCGACGCGGTCGAGCCAGTAGCGCGCCTTGTCGATGGCGTTCGCTTCGGCGCGGGCGTAGCGGCGCGAGCCGAACAGGCCGAGCACGGTGAAGCCCGAGGCGAGCATCAGCGCCTTGTGCTGGGCAACGAGCAGATTTTCAAGGAGCGTCATGCCGGGAAACAGCCGCACATTCTGAAACGTGCGCGCGACGCGCGCCTCGCGGGCGATGCGGAACTCGGGCATGCGCTCGAGCATGAACGAGGCGCCGTCCGGATGGGCGAGCTGCAAACGCCCGACCGTCGGCCGGTAGAAACCGGTGATGCAGTTGAACAGGGTCGTCTTGCCGGCGCCGTTCGGCCCGATCAGCGCCGTGATCTCGCGCCGGCGCGCGTCGAAGGAAAGATCGCTCACGGCGACGAGCCCGCCGAAACTCATGGTCAGGTGCTCGACCACAAGGATCTGCGTCGGACTCATGCCGGCGTCTCCGTGCGCGCGGCCTGCACGATAGCAGCGGGAATGACTTTGCCTTCGGTGAGAAATACCGAGGGGGTGCGCGTGGAAACGAGCCCGCGCGGCCGGTAGATCACGATCGCGACCATGGCGGCGCCGAACACCAGCATGCGGTATTGCGCGAACTCGCGGAACAGCTCGAAGCCGCCGAGCATGACGGTCGCGGCGACGGCGACGCCGAGCTGCGAGCCCATGCCGCCGAGGACGACGATCGCCAGCACCAGCGCCGACTCGCCGAAGGCGAAGGACTCCGGGCTGATGAACCCCTGCCGGGTGGCGAAGAACGCGCCGGCGAAGCCGCCGAACATGGCGCCGAGCGCGAACGCGGTGAGCTTGGTCGTGGTGGTATTCACGCCAAGCGCGCGGCAAGCGATTTCGTCCTCGCGCAGCGCCTCCCACGCGCGCCCGATCGGCAACCGCCGCAGCCGCAGCGTGAACCAGTTGGTGGCGAGCGCAAGCGCGAGGATAAGGTAGTAGAGGAACACGACGCGGTGCGTCGCCGAATACTTCAGGCCAAAGGTCGCGGCGAAGCCGTTCTCGCCGGCCGTGAACGGCAGGCCGAAGAACGAGGGGCGCGGAATTCCGGAGATGCCGTTCGGGCCGCCGGTAAGGTCCTGCCAGTTGAGCAGGATCAGGCGGATGATCTCGCCGAAGCCGAGGGTGACGATGGCGAGGTAGTCGCCGCGCAGCCGCAGCACCGGAAAGCCGAGGAGGAGGCCGGCGAACGCGGCGAGGATGCCGGCGAGCGGCAGGCAGATCCAGAACGAGAGGCCGAAATTCTGTGCGATCAGCGCATAGGAATAAGCGCCGACCGCATAGAACGCGACGTAACCGAGGTCGAGGAGCCCGGCGAGGCCGACCACGATGTTCAACCCGAAGCCGAGCATCGTGTAGGTGGCGATCAGTATCGCGAGGTCGAGATAGTAGCGGTTCGTGTAGGCCAACACCGGCACGACGAGCGCGACGACGAGGAACGCGATCGCGGCATAGCCGGCAAGTCCGGATACAACCGCGGTGACACGCGGCGGCACCAGGCGGCCAAGCGAAATCACGGTGGCGTCGCGGAAGACGAGCGCCCTGATGAACGCGGCGACGAACACGGCGGCCACGATGGCCGCGAGCGGCCCGAAGCGCGTGGCGATCACCAGCGCACCGGTCGGCCCCTGGTCGGTGCGAACGCCGATCAAGGTCACGAACAGGCCGAACGCGACCAGCGCCGAAAGCGCGGCCTCCTTGGCCGCGGCGACAAATGCAGGCGGCTTGCTGGGCTCGTTGTCGCGCAGCACGCGCGGCCGCTCCCTCACACCTTCTCGACTTCGGGCCGGCCCAAGATGCCGGTCGGCAGGAAAATGAGCACGACGATGAGGACGCCGAAGGCGGCGACATCCTTGTACTCGATCGAGAAATAGGCCGACCACATCGTCTCGATGAGGCCGATGAGGATACCGCCGAGCATGGCGCCGGGCAGCGAGCCGATGCCGCCGAGCACGGCCGCGGTGAACGCCTTCACCCCGGCGAGAAAGCCGATGAAGAAATCGACGACGCCGTAGTAGAGCAGGAACATCAGCCCGGCGACCGCGGCGAGCGCCGCGCCGATGACGAAGGTGAGCGAGATGGTGCGATCGACGTCGATGCCAAGGAGCGCCGCCATCTTCAGGTCCTGCTCGCAGGCGCGCATGTTGCGGCCGAGCCGCGTGCGGGCGACCAGAAAGGAGAACCCGACCATCAGGAAGAGCGTGGTCACGACCACGATGACCTGAATGTTGGACAGCCGCACGGCGAAGTCATTGCCCTCGAACAGCGTGTAGCCGCCGTGGATCAGCGGCGGCAGCGGCTTTACCCGCGCACCCTGGGCGACCTGGACGTAGTTCTGCAGCACGATCGATATGCCGATGGCGGAAATGAGCGGCGCCAGGCGGAACGAGTGGCGCAGCGGGCGGTAGGCGATGCGCTCGACGGTCCATCCATAGAGCGCGGTAAGCGCCATGGCGACGATGAGCACGATGAGCAGCGCCAGCGGCACTGCGGTTATGCCGATGGCGACCAGCACCAGGAAGGTAATCAGCGCGATGAACGCCCCGACCATGAAGATGTCGCCGTGGGCGAAGTTGATCATGCCGATGATGCCGTAGACCATCGTGTAGCCGATGGCGATCAGGCCGTAGATCGAACCGAGCGTGATGCCGTTGATGAGCTGCTGGACGAAGTATTCCATGCGTCCCCGTCTGCGCTGTCCGCAACGTCTTAACAGGGGCGTCCGCGAGCGGCAACGCCGCGTCCCCGCGGCGGGCCTGTTTTTCCAAAGATTTCAATCCGTTGCACACAGATGCCGCAACCAAAAGCGGAACCGGGGCGCCGTTCGCGGGTTATCGTGAGGGCCGGGGGCCGCATTTGGCGGTGCCAACCCACGAAATCACTGGAGAGCGTTCCATGTCGAACGAGCAGCAGAACAACCCGCGGCGTGACCAGCAGCAGCAGGGCAACCCTCAGCAGGGCAACCCGCAGCAGGGCGGACAGAAGCCTCAGCATCAGCAGGGTGGCCAGAAGCCCGGTCAGCAGCAGCAGGGCGGCGAGCAACGCAAGCCCGGCGAACAGCAAAGCGGCCAGAACAAGCCCGGGCAGGGCGGCCAGCACGGCGGCGGCATGGACCGCTGACGCCCCACCATAGTCTTTCAACGGCAGCCGGCGTCACGCCGGCTGCCGCCGTTTGTGGGTAACATTTGCGTCGCGCTTTCGCGGCGGATGTTTCTTCGCCGCGATCGGCCTATGCTTGCGGTATGGCCACCGCGCTCCCCCTGTTCCACCTCTACGGGGATCCTCCGGACGATCAGGCGTTCGACTTCATTCACGTTGAAACGATTGCCTCGCGATCTTCAATCCATGACTGGACCATACGCGCGCACCGGCATCGCAACCTCTTTCAGATCCTGCTGATCGAGCAGGGCGGCGGCGAGATGACGTTCGAGGCGGCGAGGCTGCCGTTTGCGGCGCCGGCCGCGATCCTCGTTCCCGCCGCCGTGGCGCACGGATTTCGCTTTCAGCCAAACGTCACCCGGGGCTGGGTGCTGAGCTTCACCGAGGACGCCGCCGGCCTCCTCGCCGACCGCGCCGGGGAGGCGCTGTCGCGTCTCCGTGCGCTGGCCGTACAGCCGATCGTTCCGATTGCCGAGGACGCGGAGCGGTCGCGGCTCTCGGCGCTGTGCGCCGAACTCTTCGAGGAAAGCAGTCTTGCACGCGAGGGCCATCGGCTGGCGATGCGTGGCCTGCTCGCGCTCATCGCCATCGGCGTCGCCCGCCTCGCGGCGAGCCGGGCGCGCACCGGCAGCGTGACCCTGCAGCCGGCCGACGCCACCGTCGCGCGGCTGCGCGCACTGGTCGATGAATTCTTCCGCAAGGAACGGCAGCTCGGCTTCTACGCCGAGCAGCTCGGCATGACGATCGACCGGCTCAACGACCACGTCAAGCGCGCCACCGGCGTGACCGCCGGCCACCTCGTCCGCCAGCGCGTGCTCAGCGAAGCCAAGCGCCAGCTCGTGTTCACCGCGCAGCCGATCCAGGATATTGCCGACGAGCTGGCGTTCTCCGATCCCTCGCACTTCGCCCGCTTCTTCCGCAAGCACACCGGCACGACGCCGCACGAATTCCGCGACCAGGGCGGGTGACGATCATCTTCCATCACCCTGAGGTGCTCGGCGCCATAGCAGGCGCAGCCTGCGTGCGCTTGGCTGCGATGCGCCGAGCCTCGAAGGGCGGCTGACTTCGAACGGAAATACATTCCGAAATCAATACATTCCGAAATCCGCGAAACGATTTTCGGCGACGCCTGGGCCGTATCCTTCGAGGGCCGCTTCGCGGCCACCTCAGGATGACGGAATTAGTTCAACAAAAACCCGAGCACGGTGTCGGCGTAGGCCTGCGGCAGCTCCATGTTGGCGATATGCGCGGCATCGAGCACCGCGAGCTTTGCACCGGGGATGTGATCGCGGATGAATTCGTTGCCGGGAAGCGGGGTCGCCGGATCGAACCGGCCGGCGATCACCAGGGTTGGCGCCTTGATCTTGGGCAAGAGCGGCCGGTGGTCCATGTCGCGGATCGCCTCCATGCAGCCGACATAGCCTTCGACGTCGGTCTTGACGAACATCTCGGTCATGCGCCCGATCACGTCGGGTGCGCGCTCGCGAAAATCCTTGGTGAACCACCGCTCCATGTTGGCGCCGACGAGCGCCGGAAGCCCGTTCGCGCGCACGAATTTCAGGCGCTCGACCCAGAACGTCGGGTCTGGATAGTAACAGGCGGTGTTCGACAGGATGAGCTTGTCGACGCGGTTCGGCGCGTTGGCGCCGAGCCATTGTCCGACCATGCCGCCCATCGACAGCCCGCACCAGTTGATCTTCTCGATGCCGAGCTTGTCGAGCACGGCGATCACGTCGCGGCCGAGCCGCTCCATCGAGTAGGGCCCCTTCGGCACGCCCGATTTGCCGTGGCCGCGCCGGTCATAACGCAAGAGGCGGAAATGACGCGTGAACGGAGCGACCTGGTCGTCCCACATATGCAGGTTGGTGCCGAGCGAGTTCGACAGCATGAGCACGGGCGCGCGCTCCGGCCCTTCCACCTCGGCGTGGATCATGCAGCCGTCGGCATCGATGTCGGGCATGAGTTTTCCTCCGTTAGCAACAATTGCAAATGAGTGAAGGGAAGCACGCAGTTAACGAAGCTGCTCGGGATAGTCGCCGCGTGAGCCGGCCAAACTTGATTTCAAGCTGGAATATCGATGGCAGTATCGGCAGTTCGCGCGGGCGAGTTTCGATCACGCGACTTTTGGTTCGATGCGTTTCACCTTAATCGTGCTCGCGCGCGCTCTGATCCGCGCCAAGTCGTAGTTCATTTGCATCCGCAGCCAGGCATCGGCGGTGCTGCCGAGCGCCTTTTCCAGCCGCAGAGCCATTTCCGGCGTGACGCCACTGCGACCCGCGATGAGGTTGTGAAGCTGCTGCCGCGTGATGCCGAGCACCTTTGCCGCCTCGGTGATTTTCACACCAAACTCCTCAAGGGTGTCGCCGATCAGCTCGCCGGGATGCGGCGGGTTCTTCATCTGCAAAGGCATAGTGTTCGCCTCCTTCAGTGGTAGTCCACGAGGTCCAGGTGAAAAGCCTTGCCGTTCTCGAACCGGAAAATAATTCGCCAGTTTGCCCGTACGGTGATTGACCAGAACCCTTGAAGGTCGCCCTTGAGCGGATGCAACCGGAGTGTCGGATAGTCGAGGTCAGCGATATTTTCCGCCGCTTGCAGCAGCGCCAATAACTGCCGGAGTTTCCGCACATGCTGCGGATTGACGCCGCGCCGGTCGTCGTCCTCGAACAGCCGTTTCAGACCTTTGTGCTTGAAACTCTCGATCATTACCGCGGGCACCCCGCTTCCAGGGCGGGTGTAAAGCGCAATTTTACCTGCGTCAAATCTCATTTGACATTCTAACGGATCGCTTGGATTGAAGAGTGAGCAATTGCTTTTCCCCGGCTCGCTCTGTGCAGGACGCCGACGGCTCTAGACGATCGATTCCATGAAAGTTGTCAGTTGTCATAGGGGGGATTCATCTTGGTTTTCGGATTCCCACATATGTCGCGCGTGCCCACAAGAGAACGGGATGAGAAGTCATGGCAGCGTGGCGGCGGGCGATTGAGTTGTCGCTTGGAGAAGCTGATACGGCGAAGTTGAGATCGATAGCGCAGTCGCGCACTGAACCGGCGAGCCGGGTGGAGCGGGCGCGGATATTGCTGGCCTATCGAGAAGACCCCTCGTTTTTTGCGGTCGGCCGGGCACTCGGGCTGCATCATCAAACGGTCCAGCGCTGCGTCGAGCGCGCCGTGGCCGAAGGCCCGCTGGCTGCGCTGGATGATCGCCCTCGCCCCGGTAGAGAGCCGACGATCACTCCCGAGGCCAAGGCATGGCTGGTGTCGTTGGCATGCCGGAAGGCGAAGGAACTTGGCTATCCCCACGAACTGTGGACAACGCGGCTTCTGGCCCGCCACGCTCGCGAGCATGGACCCGCGGAGGGACATGCGTGCCTCGCCAACCTCGCCCAGGGCACAGTGTGCAAGATCCTCGACCAGGAAGAGGTGAAACCGCACAAAGTGCGATACTACCTGGAACAGCGCGATCCCGACTTTGCTGAGAAGATGGCCGAAGTGCTGTGCGTTTATCGCCAAGTGAGAATCTTGAAGCAGGCCGCAGCCGTCTCGAAGAAGAAGCCGAGCGACGCGATGGCGATCATTTCCTACGACGAGAAGCCCGGCATACAGGCCATCGCAACGACCGCCCCCGACTTGCCGCCCGAGCCCGGCGTGCATGCGACCTTCGCACGTGAGCATGAATATAAACGTCACGGCACGATCAGCTTGCTGGCCGGCATCGACCTCGTCACCGGCAAGGTCCATGCGCTGGTCAAGGATCGCCATCGCAGCCGCGAATTCATCGAATTCCTCAAGCTTCTCGACGCCGCCTATCCGGCCCACACAGCGATCAAGTTGATCCTCGACAATCATTCCGCGCACATCTCCAAAGAGACCAAAGCTTGGCTCGCCGATCAACCCGCGCACCGCTTTGAATTCACCTTCACTCCCAAGCACGGCTCCTGGCTCAACCTCGTCGAGGGCTTCTTCTCTAAACTTGCCCGCTCCGTCCTCCGCCACATCCGCGTCGCGTCCAAACAGGAACTCAAGGATCGGATCATGGCTGCCATGGACTATTTCAATCAGGAGCCCGTCGTTCACACCTGGGCCTATAAGCTCGACAAGGCGGCCTGATATGATTCGAACTTCGAAAACGCTGGTCTAGCGTCCGCTCCGGCGCGCTTGGCCTTTCCTACGGCGCTGTGCGACACTAGGCGATCAGGCGAAAGCAGCAGGTGCGGCCGACGCGCGGCCGCGGGAGCGAGCAGTCATGGCGATGACGATGAGCGGCGAATATGAGCTTCCGGTGCCGCGGGAAACGGTGTGGGAAAAACTCAACGATGCCGAGACGCTCAAGGCCTGCATCCCCGGCGCCGAGCAGCTCGACAAGCTCTCCGACACCGAACTCCAGGCGGTGGTCACGACCAAGATCGGGCCGGTGAAGGCGAAGTTCAAAGGCAAGGTCACGCTGTCCGATCTCGATCCGCCGAACGGCTACAAGATTTCCGGGCAGGGCGACGGCGGGGTTGCGGGCTTTGCCAAAGGCGGCGCGACGGTGAAGCTCACGCCGAAGAACGGCGGCACGCTGCTGGCGTACACGGTCGAGGCCCAGATCGGCGGCAAGCTGGCGCAGCTCGGCCAGCGCCTGATCAACGGCGCCGCCAAGAAAATCGCCGACGAATTCTTCAAGAACTTCGCCACCGCCGTC
The DNA here is from genome assembly GCA_963833665.1 of uncultured Alphaproteobacteria bacterium. Classification (GTDB taxonomy): domain Bacteria; phylum Pseudomonadota; class Alphaproteobacteria; order Rhizobiales; family Xanthobacteraceae; genus BOG-931. Next base: position 161,955 of record CAWHZA010000022.1, read on the forward strand.
AGCCAGCGAAGTTCCTAGCGGGGACCTCTCGCACCCTGCCAGGTTCGCGCTGCCACTTGTGGCCCGAACTCCCTTGACCGGCGGCCACGCCGCGGTTCAGACTAATTCCAGTTCCAAGGTACGAAAGCCGGCCAAATCGGCGCGATTTTGCCCTTGGGCCCGGAAAGTGGCCGCGAGCCACCCCGGAAACAAGCCTTTTATGGGAAATTCGAGGAGGGCGCTCATGGCAGCCGTTTCCCTGACTGTGAACGGCAAACCTGTTACCGCCGAGGTCGATCCGCGCACGCTTCTCGTGCAATTGCTGCGCGAGAATCTCCGGCTCACCGGCACCCACGTCGGCTGCGACACCTCGCAATGCGGGGCCTGCGTCGTGCATGTCGACGGCAAGGCGGTGAAGTCCTGTACCGTGCTGGCGGTGCAGCTCGAAGGCGCGAACGTCCTTACCATCGAGGGTTTGGCTGCGCCCGACGGGCCGCTGCACCCGATGCAGGAGGCCTTCCGCGAGAACCACGGGCTGCAATGCGGCTATTGCACGCCCGGGATGATCATGACGGCAGTCGACATCGTGCGCCGCAAGGGCCACGAGCTCGAGGACCGCGTCATCCGCGAGGAGCTCGAAGGCAACATCTGCCGCTGCACCGGCTATCACAATATCGTCAAGGCGATCGCGGCAGGGGCGCGCGCCATGGGTGCGAGCGGCGCGTCCGCGCGAGCCGCGGAATAGGGAGCGAATTGGGAGCGTCCACGCACAAATCAGAACAAGACCCGTGGGAGGAAGATGTCATGACCGCAACCGGGATCGGCGCCTCGGTACGCCGCACGGAAGATCACCGCTTCATCACCGGCAAGGGCCACTACACCGACGACATCAACCGGCCCGGCCAAGCCTACGCCTATTTCGTCCGTTCGCCGCACGCCCACGCCACGATCAAATCGATCGATGTCCAGGAGGCGGCCGGCATGCCCGGCGTGGTCGCGGTCCTTAACGGCGCGCAGCTTGCCGCCGACAAGATCGGCAATCTCATCTGCGGCTGGATGATCCACTCCAAGGACGGCTCGCCGATGAAGATGGCGGCGCATCCGGCGCTCGCCAACGGCAAGGCCTGCCATGTCGGCGATCCGGTTGCGGTCGTGATCGCGGACACGCTGGCGCAGGCGCGCGACGCCGCCGAGAAGGTCAAGGTCGATTACGCGGTGCTCCCCGCGATCATCGATCCGGCGCAGGCGCAACGGCCGGGCGCGCCGCAAATCCACGACGTGGCGCCGAACAACACGATCTATCAGTGGCATCTGGGCGACCCCGAAGGGGCCGAGGCGGCGTTCAAATCGGCGAAGCACGTCACCAGGCTCGATATCGTCAACAACCGGCTCATACCGAATGCCATCGAGCCGCGCGCCGCACTCGCCGAATACGATTCCGGCACCGGGGCATTCACGCTCTGGAATACCTCGCAGAACCCGCACGTGGCGCGCCTTGTCATCTCCGCCTTCATTGGCATCGCGCCGGAGCATAAATTGCGCGTTATTGCCCCCGACGTCGGCGGCGGCTTCGGTTCCAAGATTTTCATCTATCCGGAAGAAGTCGTGGCGCTTTGGGCGTCCAAACGGGCCGGCCGGCCGGTGAAGTGGGTTTCCGACCGCTCCGAGGCTTTTCTCGTCGATGCGCACGGGCGCGACCACGTCACGCATGCCGAAATGGCATTTGACATAGCCGGCAAAATCCTTGGGCTGCGGGTAAAGACGATCGCCAACTTGGGCGCCTATATGCAGGTGTTTTCGTCGGCGGTACCGACCTATCTCTACGCCACGCTGCTGTCGGGCCAGTACCAGATCCCGCAAATCTACTGCGAGGTCGATGCGGTCTACACCAACACCAACTCGGTCGACGCCTATCGCGGTGCCGGGCGGCCGGAGGCCACCTTCGTGGTCGAGCGGCTGGTCGAGGTCGGCGCGCGCGAACTCGGTGTGGATCCGGCGGAGCTGCGGCGCAAGAATTTCATCAAGACGTTCCCGCACCAGACCCCGGTCGTCTTTGCCTACGACGCTGGCGACTATGACGCATCGCTGAAGAAGGCGCTGGAACTCGCGGACTACAAGGGCTTTGCCAAACGCAAGCGCGAAGCGGCGCGCCACGGCAAACTGCGTGGCATCGGCTTCTCCACCTATATCGAAGCGTGCGGTCTGGCGCCCTCGCAAGCCGTCGGCGCGCTAGGCGGCGGAGTAGGCCAATGGGAATCGTGCGAGGTAAGGGTGAACCCGACCGGCTCGGTCGAAGTGTTGGTCGGATCGCATGCCCACGGTCAGGGCCATGAGACGACGTTTGCGCAAGTCGTTTGCGATCGCCTCGGCATCCCGATTGACACGGTGACGATCGTGCACGGCGATACCGACAAGGTCCAGTTCGGCATGGGCACCTACGGCTCGCGCTCGGGCGCCGTCGGCATGTCGGCTCTCGTCAAGGCGCTCGACAAGGTTGAGGCCAAGGCGAAGAAGGTCGCGGCGCATTTGCTCGAAGCCGCCGAAACAGACATCGAGTTCAAGAATGGGCAATTCACAGTTGCCGGCACCGATAAATCCGCGCCGTGGGGTGGCGTCGCGCTCAACGCTTACACCGCCCACAAATTCAATGGCCAGGAACTTGAACCGGGATTGAAGGAAACTTCCTTTTACGATCCGACCAACTTCACCTTCCCGGCCGGCTGCCACATCTGCGAGGTCGAGGTCGATCCCGACACCGGGCACACCGAGATCGCGGCCTGGACCGCGGTCGATGATTTCGGCGTGCTGATCAACCCGATGATCGTCGAGGGCCAAATCCACGGCGGTGTCGCCCAGGGCATCGGCCAGGCGCTGTGCGAAGGCGCGATCTACGACAAGGACGGGCAGCTCCTGACCGGCTCGTTCATGGACTACTGCATGCCGCGCGCCGATCACCTGCCGGCGCTGACGGTCGGCACTACGGTCACCAAGTGCCCGTCCAATCCGCTCGGCATCAAGGGTTGCGGCGAAGCCGGCGCGATCGCCGCGCCGGCGGCGCTCATCAATGCCGTCACCGACGCGATCGGGACCGAAGCCGTCGCCATGCCGGCGACCTCGGCCGCGGTCTGGGCCGCGCTCAGGAAATCGGGCCGGTCGATGCCGCGCGCGGCGTGAGGAAATAATTTCCCGTCCCGCCGAAGTGCGGCGAGAGGCGGGTGACGAAAACGGAGGACTGCGATGTACGCCTTCACCTTCCATCGTCCGGAGACGCTGCGGCAAGCCGTGAGCCTGCTCAGCAAGAACGCCGACGCCAAACTCTTGGCCGGCGGTCACACGCTGTTGCCGACGATGAAGCTGCGCCTCGCCGGCCCGCCGCAGCTGATCGACCTCTCGCGCGTCGAGGGGCTCGCCGGCATCGAACTCAAGGGCCGCTCGCTGCAGATCGGCGCGATGACGCGCCATGCCGAGGTGTACGACTCCCCGGTGGTGCAGGAGGCGGTTCCGGTGCTCGCCAAGCTCGCCGGCATGATCGGCGACCCGGCGGTACGCCACATGGGCACCATCGGCGGCTCGGTCGCCAACAACGATCCCAACGCCGACTATCCGGCCGCCTGCCTCGGGCTCGGCGCCACCATCATCACCAACCAGCGCCGCATCGCCGCCGATGACTTCTTCACCGGCATGTTCTCGACCGTGCTCGAGCCGGCGGAGATCATCACCAAGGTGAGTTTCCCGATCCCGAAAAAGGCGGCCTACCAGAAATTCCGCAACCAGGCCTCGCGCTTCGCCCTCGTCGGCGTGTTCGTGGCGAAGCGCGGCAGCGACATACGCGTCGCCGTCACCGGCGCCGGCGCCAATGGCGTGTTCCGCGTCAAGGCGTTCGAGGAGGCGCTGGCGAAGCGCTTCGCGCCGAAATCGCTCGACGGCATGACCATCCCGGCCGACGGCATGAACAGCGACATCCACGGCAGCGCCGAATATCGCGCGCACCTCGTCGGCGTGCTTGCCCGCCGCGCCGTCGCCGAGGCGGTGGGGAAGGGGGAGAAGTAAGCTCCGTTCGCGCCGCGCGCGAAATTGCGCGTTGCGATTTGCGAGACTTCCATATCTCGTGAGGCATGAGCAATATCGTTCCGCGCCGGCTGGATGCCGAACTAACGAAATCACTCACGCCAAGCGTCTTCGAAATCCACCGTTCCATCGTTGTGCACAGAGACGACGAAGCGCATAGCTTGGGCATCGCCGTCCCAGCCGTAGAGGCCCCACAGGTCGTTGGTCGCCTTGTATTCGGTTGAGGGCCAGAGCTCGAAGATGCCGCCGAGATCGAATTCGAATTTCCACGAATTGGGCAAGGAACCGCCGCCGACGCCGACGAGGCGTTGTCCATCCAGATCGCGCAGACATTCATCCGGCCGCCGCCAGTCGAAGCTTTCGCTGTCGCAGGAGCCATCGGAAACCAAGATCTTCCAGTCGCAATATTGTATGAAGAGATCCCAGTCACCTACGACAGTGATGTGCCTACGCCGAAGAAGCCGCCGAACTCCAGTGTGAGCCTGCTCCCGACGCCGCCTCTTATGTTCCAGGCAAGCTGGCCGAGGAACGGCTTGAACAGGTCTTGGATTTGCTGCGTCGGTATCACGCTTGGCATTTCGTCGGGGCCGGCCCGTCATCCACGCGGGATTCATACCAAATTCCGGCCAGCGGGGTCGCCGAGCGGCTATGCGAACACAAGCGCACCGTCGCTCTGCACAGCGGCCACGAAACGTGAGTCTTCAGGATTGGCACTCCAGCGGTAGAGGCTCCACAAGTTGTCCGCAGCCTCGTATTCGGTCGAGGGCCAGAGCTCCAGTACACCGCCGAGGTCGAATTCGAATTTCCATGAATTGGGCAAGGAGCCGCTGCCCAACGCCGATGAGGCGTTGTCCATCCAGATCGGCCAGACATTCGTCCGGCTGCCGCCAGTCGAAGCTTTCACTGTCGCAGGAGCCATCGGAAACCGAAATCTTCCAGTCGCAATATTGTATCCAGAGATGCCAATCTCCTCTGACCGTTACGTGCCGGCGCCGAAGATGCCGCCGAACCCGTTCTGATCCCCCCGGACTCGGGACCCTCGGCTCGCTGACAATGATGTGCGGTGTGCCGAATTCCAGTGTGAGCATGCTGCCTACGCCGCCATCTACGTTCCAGGCGAACTGGCCGAGCAACGGCTTGAACAGGTCTTGAACTTGCTGGATCGATGTCATGGCACGGTGCTGTCTGCCGGCTGCGCTCTTTGCCGATCTTGGAGAATTTCGCGGCGGTTATAGCGCTGCCGGGCATTTGGAGGGGAAGTTTGACGCGCTGAGAGGGGCTGAATTTCAGTATGGCGCGGCCGGCCCCGTCGGCGTTCGTGGCCTCAACCGACTGCAGGGCAGCAAGCTGACGCCGGAGGGCTGCCATGACGGGTTTGATCGCGGCGCGGAAGGCCTATATCCAGTCGACATGAAACCGGTTTCCTCGCCCCGCCCGCTTCCCGTCTCGATCGACGCCACCGTCGCGCTGCTCGCCGAGGCGCAATACCTCGGCGACCGCTCGCTCGGCACTGTGCTCTATCTGGCGCTGAAGATGGGGCGGCCGATCTTCCTCGAAGGCGAGGCCGGCGTCGGCAAGACCGAGATCGCCAAGGTGCTGTCGCAGACGCTCGGCCGTCGCCTCATCCGGCTGCAATGCTACGAAGGCCTCGACATCTCCACCGCGGTCTACGAGTGGAATTACGCCGCGCAGATGATCGCCATCCGCGCCGCCGAGGCCGAGGGCGAGCACGACCGCGAGCGGATCGAGCGCGACGTATTCGCCGAACGCTTCCTGATCAAGCGTCCGCTGCTGCAGGCGCTCGAGCCCGATGCCGCCGGCGCGCCGGTCCTCCTGATCGACGAGATCGACCGCACCGACGAGGCGTTCGAGGCGTTCCTGCTCGAGGTCTCTGGGCGACTTTCAGATCACCATCCCGGAGATGGGCACGGTCAAGGCCGCGCATCCGCCGGTCGTGGTCATCACCTCGAACCGTACCCGCGAGGTGCATGACGCGCTCAAGCGCCGCTGCCTCTATCACTGGGTCGGCTATCCGAGCGCCGAGCGCGAGCTTGCGATCGTGCGCACCAAGGTGCCGGACGTCGGCAAGAAGCTCTCCGAGCAGGTGGTGGCGTTCGTGCAGGCCTTGCGCCGGCAGGATCTGTTCAAGTCGCCGGGCGTGGCGGAAACGCTCGACTGGGCGGCCGCGCTCTCCGAGCTAGACGTCGTGGCGCTCGATCCGGCAACCGTCTCCGACACGCTCGGCGTGCTGCTCAAATACCAGGACGACATCGCCCGGCTCGAAGGCAGCAAGGTCAAGGAGCTGCTCGACGAGGTCAAGTCGGAGCTGCGCGCCGCGGAGTAAGCGCGATGAGCAAGGCGCGCGCTCCTTCGGCCCTGAATCCGTCGGCGGCTCTTGTAAACAGCTAGCCGTTCATCCGGTTGAGCGCGGAGCGATTTCGCACCACGATTCGCCGCGAGCTCACCTCGATTGCGGCGCAGGTTTCCAGAGACGTCAGCGTCCGCGAAACGGTCTCGATGGTGAGGCCGAGGTAGTCGGCAATGTCCTGCCGCGACATCGGCAATTCGATCGCGTTGCCCGCCGAGCCCCGTTCCGCCATCTCGACGAGGAAACTCGCGACGCGCTCCTGCGCCGTCTTGACCAGGAGCAAGACCCGCTTGTGAACGCGCTGCAGCTCGCGCGCGGTGAGGACGAAGAGTTCGCGGGCGATCTCGGCATCACGGCCGGCCAGCGCTGTGAGCGTCTTGCGGTTGACCACCAGCACCTTCGCGTCTGAAATCGCTTCGGCGGAACAGGAGTACTCGCCGGCGAACTCCAAACCGAACATGTCTCGCGGCAGATAAAAGGCACTGATCTGCCGGCGTCCGTCGCTGAGGATCTTATAGGTGCGCACGCCGCCGCTGACGACCTTGTACAGGTAGTCCGCGGGCTCGTTCTCGCCGAAGAGTTCGGTATTGCGCCGATACGACACGACAGCGCCAATGAGATGCAGGATCGTTGCCAGCAAGTCGCGCGGCGGCCGGCTATTGACAACGCGGTCTACTGGTGGAGCGGCAAAGTAAGTTGGTGGGGCGGAGGCGCGAATGGCAGTTTGCGTGAGCATCACCCATTACCTTCCTGTCTTGCGCAACGTATCCGTTGTGGTCGGCGCCGGCGACCTTTGCCCCGACGGATGATTTCCCGCACTGTCAACGCAAGCGATGACGCCGGTCGGCGCGAACCGTTCCATTTAGTTTTTCATGATGACCCTTTGGACAGTGTCACCTCGGACGCGCAACAGTCTAAGACGGTCGAATTTCTCCCTCCACTGGGCGAAAGTATGCGGGGAATGAGTGGAAAGGTTAGTGCCCTTATACGAAGGTTTAGGGGTCGCCGCGGAACGGGCGCTTGCGCGTGATGGGCACTCGATAGCAGGGCGCGTGATCGCCGGTTTCCGCAGAAACGATCAACCGGCCGCTGCTACCAACCGTCACGGCGCTGGCGGCGCGGAGGGTCGATGATCGCCGCGTAGCCAGCGCGATCATGCACCACCGAGAGGTGCGCGTGAGGCATCCTCCGGGGTGCGCTTACGGTCATTTGCGGCGCCGGTCGCAGGCCCATCCCAGCATGCCGAGATGACATTGCCGCCAGGCGCATTCCATGGCCGTGCGCAACGCCGCGCCGTCGATGGCGAGAACCCGCAGCCACAGCCCCGCTCCGGCGGGCAGTTGGGTGACGCCGACATAGACCCCCCGCAGATCGGCAAGCGCGGTGCGTACCGCCGCCAACACCGCCGCGTCGCTGCAGCCACGGCCAACCGCGAAGAGCGTGCCGAGCGCCCGACAGGGGCCGAGCAGCGCCGGGTTGCCGGCCAGTCCGTGCCCCGAGGTCAGCCGGCCGCGGTCAATCGCCAAAAGGCGGCCGTCGGGGCGCCGGATCGTTGTTTCCATGGTCAGCGCATCGAACGCCATGGGGTCCGCCCCGCGCGGATCGTGCCACATATAGGAGTTGCCGACGATCGCGCTGGCCTCGGTGGCGACGCAGAGGTCCGTCTTGGCAACGAGCCGTGAGTGCGGGAAGCAAATCGTGGGGTCGGCAAGGAATTCGAGATGGCTGTGCGCCAGTGCCGCAAGACTGACCTGCTGGAGCGCAAATCCGCGCTCCATGCTGTGGACCTTGGTCGCGGCCTGCGTCGTGACATGGGCGACAGCGCCGCCGGTCGTGGAAATCCGCATGCTGACGCGGTCGTCCTGCGTCAGCCCTCCCGACAACGACTGAAGATAGACGGTAGCCGCCTGCGGCGCCGCCCGGTCGAGGTAAAAGGCGCGCGTCAGGTGATGCGGGTAACTGGCGAAATGCGACGCAAGGTAGGTGCGGCCCTCGGCGTCGACGGCGAATTCGAGCCGGGTCTCGCCCCGCCCGCGAGCTTCATGCGCCGCGGTGTGTGCTGGGGTCGGAGCCGCGTCCGTCGCCGGCACTGTCTCGGCGGTGCGCTCGCGCTTTGACGAGGCCGCGATCAAGCGAGCAGCAGCGCGTCATGCGCGATGCGATCGATCACGGCATCGACACCCTCGCCGCTGCGGCAATTGGTGAGCAGTACCGGTTTGCCGCTGCGCACGCCGAGGCTGTCGCGCTGCATGCCGGCGACGTCGGCGCCGACATAGGGAGCAAGGTCGATCTTGTTGATGATCAGAAGGTCGCAGCTGACGATGCCGGGGCCGCGCTTGCGCGGAATGTCGTCGCCGTCGGCGACATCGATCACGAACAGCCAGTAGTCGACGAGATCGAGGGAGAAGGTCGAGGCGAGATTGTCGCCGCCGCTTTCAACGAGCACCAGATCGAGCCCGGGAAAGGCAAGCCGGAGCCGCTCGATCGCTTCGCCGTTGAGCGTCGGGTCCTCGCGGATCGCGGTGTGCGGGCAGGCGCCGGTCTCGACGCCGATCACGCGGCTCGGCTCGATCAGGCCGCCGCGTTGCAGCCGCTCGGCGTCCTCGCGGGTGACGAGATCGTTGGTCACCACCGCGACGTCGATGTTGCGGGCGCGAAGCCGCGGCAGCAGCGCCTCGATCAGAGCGGTCTTGCCGGCCCCGACCGGTCCGCCGATGCCGACGCGCGCCGGCCCGAGGCGACGATCTCCCATGGCGCTCACCGCAGCATGTAGCGCTGCGTCAGCGGCAGCACGGTCGCCGGCTCGCAGGTCGCTAGTTCGCCGTCGACGAACACTTCGAAGGTCTCCGGGTTGACGCGGATCTGCGGACAGGCGTCGTTGTGCAGCATGTCGCGCTTGGTCAGCTTGCGCACGCCACCCACCGGCAGGATCGTCTTCTCCAGGCCGAGGCGCCCGGCGATATCGCGCTCGACTGCGGCCCGCGACACGAAGCTTACGCTCAGCGCCTGCTTGGCGCGCCCGAACGCTCCCCATTGCGGGCGCATCGCCATCGGTTCGCAGGTCATCAGCGAGGCGGCGCTGTCGCCCATCGCCGACCAGACGATGAAGCCGCCCTTGATCACCAGTTCCGGCTTGATGCCGAAGAAGGCCGGGCGCCACACCACGACGTCGGCGAGCTTGCCCGGCTCCAGCGAGCCGATGTGCGCGTCGATGCCGAAGGTGCGGGCGGCATTGATCGTGTATTTGGCGATGTAGCGTTTGATGCGCTCGTTGTCGCCGATGCGCGAAGTCTCCGTCGGGAGCCGTCCGCGCTGGTCGCGCATCTTGCTGGCGAGCTGCCAGGTACGGCAGATCACTTCGTGGATGCGGCCCATGCCCTGGCTGTCGGAGCCGAGCATGGAGATCGCGCCGATATCGTGGAGCACGTCCTCCGCCGCGATGGTGCCGGCGCGGATGCGGCTCTCGGCGAATGCCACGTCCTCCGGCACCGCCGGATTGAGGTGATGGCACACCATGATCATGTCGAGGTGTTCGTCGAAGGTGTTCACGGTGTACGGGTTGGTCGGATTGGTCGAGGACGGCAGGCAGTTCATCTCGCCGGCGACGCGGATGATGTCCGGGGCGTGGCCGCCGCCAGCGCCCTCGGCGTGATACATGTGGATGGTGCGGCCGCCGATGGCGGCGAGCGTCTGCTCGAGGAAGCCGCTTTCGTTGAGCGTGTCGGTGTGCAGCTGGACCTGGATGTCGGCGTCGTCGGCGACCTTCAGGCAGCAATCGATCGCGGCCGGCATCGAGCCCCAATCCTCGTGGAGCTTCATGCCGGCGACGCCGCCTTCGATCTGGTCGATCAGCGATTTCGGCTTGTACGAATTCCCGCGTCCGAGAAAGGCGAAATTGATCGGCCATTGCTCGACCGCCTGCAGCATCTTGCCGACGTTCCAGGCGCCGCCACAGTCGATGCCGACGGTGATCGGGCCGAGCGAGCCGCCGATCATCGTGGTGATGCCGGAGCTGATGGCGTGCTCGCACAGCGCGGCGCTGTCGAAATGCACGTGCACGTCGATGCCGCCCGGCGTCGCGATCAGGCCTTCGCAGTCGCGCACCGTCGTCGCCGCCCCGCAGATCAGCGCCGGATGGACGCCGTCCATGATCGCGGGGTTGCCGGCTTTGCCGACGGCGACGATGCGGCCGTCCTTGACGCCGAGATCGCCCTTGACGATGCCGAGCACCGGATCGATCAGCACGGCATTGCTCAACAGCATGTCGAGCGCGCCGGCGGCGCTGTCGTAGCCGGCGGCGAGCCCCATGCCGTCACGCAGGGTCTTGCCGCCGCCGTGCAGGCACTCGTCGCCCTTGACCGCGTGATCGTGTTCGATCTCGGCCAGCAGCGAGGTGTCGCCGAGCCGGACGGCGTCGCCGGTCGTCGGCCCGTACATGGCGGCGTAGTCGCGACGGTGCATCTTGCCCATTTGTTTCAAGCTCCGCGGAAGCCGCGTTCGCGCGCGCGGCGCAGCGCCTGTTCCTTGACCGCCGGTGCGTGCCGCGAACCGTCGGTCAGGCTGTTGAGGCCGCCAAGCTCGCCGGAGCCGCCGAACTCGCAAAGCGTGACTTCCTTGCTTTCGCCGGGCTCGAAACGCACCGCCGTCCCGGCAGGAACGGCAAGGCGCATGCCGAAGGCGGCGCTGCGGTCGAATTCGAGCGCCGGGTTGGTTTCGAAAAAATGGTAGTGGCTGCCGACCTGCACCGGGCGGTCGCCGGTGTTGAGGACCTTGAGCATGACCTCGCGGCGCCCGGCGTTGATCTCGACCTCCTCGTCGGGAACGATGAGCTCTCCGGGCGTGCGCTCCATCTTGTACGGACGTGTGCCGGGACGGATCGGGTCGTGAACGGTGACGAGCTTGGTGCCGTCGGGAAAGGTGGCCTCGACCTGGATCATCGGCATCAGGTCCATGACGCCGGGAAGCACGTCGTCGGTGGTGAGCAGCGTGGCGCCGAAGCTGATCAGATCGGCGACCGAGCGGCCGTCGCGGGCGCCCTCCAAAATTTCGTCGGCGATGAACGCCACGGCTTCCGGGTGGTTGAGCTTGACGCCGCGCGCCCGGCGCTTGCGGGCAAGCTCGGCGGCGGTGAAGATCACCAGTCGCTCCATTTCGGTCGGGGTCAGCAGCATGCGAACCTCTCTCGTCGTCGGTTAATTGGCAAACAAACGGCCCGGCTGCACTTCGTGGCGCATGAACGCAATGTCGCACGCCGGCGCGAAGGTCGAAATCTCGTCGAGGCCGGGCAGGGGGCTTTCCAACACGTCCGCGATCAAACCGTGCAGTCCGGCGAGGCAGCGCTGGCCCTCGACATGACCGATGAGGCCGAGGCGCAAGGCTGCGCCGATGAGCCCGACGCAGAAGCCGTGCGCGGCGACCGGGAGCGCGACCTCAAGATCGAGGCCAATGCCGCGCCACAACAGGCCCTGCATCACCGCCACGTGGCCCGGCGCGCGATCGGCAAGCACCCAGGCGCGGTAGCCGGCGGCGTTGCGGGTGCCGAGCCGCGCGTGGACGCCGAGGAGCGCGGCGCCCATGCGCCGCGATCCGGTGCGCAACTCCTGCGCCAGCGCCAGCGCCTCCTGCAGTTGATCAAGCGCGCGGACTGCTTCCAGATCATCGCCGGCGGCGTGCGCGGCCGCCAATATCGGCCGGTCGCCGGTGGCCCAGCGGTGGCGGAGCAGCGCGGCGATGAACTGGGTGACGTCCTCCGCCGTGCGGACCAGGCCGTCCGCGCGCAGCGCTTCGAGTCCCCAGGAAAAAGAAACGGTGCCGCTCGGAAAGAAGCTGTCGGCGTGCTGCAGGGCGGCGAGAAGAGCGCGGCTATCCATCGCCGACTTCCTTGATGCGGCCGGCAGCGATGAGCGGCGCGAGACGGGCCAGATAGTCCGCCTTGGGGCCGTTCATGGCGATGCGCAGCACGGAACCGGCAAAGGCGACCCGCCAATGCATGTTGCCGCTGCAATAACCGAGCTCGATTGCCGCCGCGACGTCGGCAGGCGCGACAGCGAGCCAGGAAGTTGCCGCGGCCCGCACGACCACCGCGCGGTCGTGATCGAGCACCAGGACGGCGCCGTCAAACAGCTTGTCTTCGCGGGCAAGCGCAATGGCGCATTCGTTGCCCCGGTCGGTCGTGACGCGCTGGCGCCGGCGCAGCATGTCGTCGGCGCCCAGCATGACGTATTCCAGCCGTCCCGCATGCTCGAGCCGGTGCAATGCGTCGTGAAGCGCGGGGTCGGCGGCCTCACCGACGATCCGTTCGATGCGCAGCACCTCGTTCGCCATCGTCTCCCCCGGCGATGCCGGCCGGCATCAGTGAAATAGCACATCGCCGCGGCCCTGGCGCGGCACGGCCGCGGCCCAGCTCGCTGCTCGCTACGTGCTGAAAATGCCCGATTTTCGGTCGCAACGGCGCGCGGTTCGTCTTGCGCGACACCCGGCATTTGGCTTATGCTTGCGTCAACGAACGGATTTTCCCGCTCCCGGGGTGGTCGAGCGCGGATTTCCGTTCATACTTTGCGGCAGTGGTGCCGCTGATATACGGGCATGGGCGCCCCACCGTCATCTCCCTGAGGGGAGAAGGTGGGGCGTTTTGCGTTTTTGGCTTAGCCAACAGGAGGGAAGTCATGAGCATCACCCGAAGAAGAATCCTGAAGAGTACCGGCGGAGGTTTGGCCGGCGTTCTGGCAAGCGGCGTCGCACCCTACGGCTTCGTGCGCAATATCGTGAAGGCGGCCGAGAGCGACACCATCAAGGTCGGAATTCTCCATTCGCTGAGCGGCACCATCGCCATCATCGAGAGCTCGCTGCATAACGCCGAACTGCTGGCGATCGAAGAGATCAACGCCAAGGGCGGCGTGCTCGGCAAGAAGCTTCAGCCGGTCGTGGAAGACCCGCAGTCGCTCGTCCAAGTCTTTGCCGAAAAGGCGAAGAAGCTGCTGCTCGACGACAAGGTCGTCGCCGTCCTCGGCTGCTACACCTCGGCGAGCCGCCAGTCGGTGCTGCCGGTGTTCGAGGAGAACAACGGCGTGCTGCTCTATCCGACGCTCTACGAAGCGCAGGAATGCAGCAAGAACTGCTTCTATACCGGCGCGGTTCCGAACCAGCAGCTCGACGACTTCGTGCCCTGGATCATCAAGACGCTGGGCCGCAAGAAATTCTATCTGATCGGCGCCAACTACATCTATCCCAAGGAGACCAACCGCGAGGTCAAGGCGCTGCTGCAGAAGCACGGCGGAACGACGGTGGCCGAGGAATATTCGCCACTGGGCTCGACCGAGTTCTCGACCAACATCAACAAGATCGCCTCGAGCGGCGCTGACATCGTCTTCTCCGACCTGGTCGGCGACCAGATCGTCGCCTTCTACAAGCAGTTCCGGGAGTTCGGCATCACCGCCAAAGACATCCCGATCTGCACGCCGATCACCACCGAGCAGGAGATCGCGGCGATGGGGGCGGAGAACGCCATCGGCCACTACACCTCGTTCAACTACTTCCAGAGCGTCGACACCCCGCAGAACAAGTCGTTCGTCGACCGCTACAAGGCCAAATACGGCAAGGACGCGGTGACCAACGCGGTGATGGAGGCCGCCTACTTCCAGACCTACTTCCTCGCCCAGGCGATCGCGAAGGTTAAGTCGACCGACGCGGACGCCCTGATCTTTGAGGGACTGCCGGGACAGGAGTTCCAGGCGCCGCAGGGCAAGGTCAAGATCGACGAGAAGAACCACCACACCTGGCTGTGGGCCCGCATCGGCCAGGCGAACGAGAAGGGCCAGTTCGACGTGGTGTGGAAGTCGGAAGACTGGATCCGCCCGCAGCCGTGGGTGCCGTATCTCTATCCGAACAAGTCCTGCGACTTCACCGACAAGCGCGTGCTCGATCGCGTGAAGAAGCCTTGGAGCGCGGAAAAGAACCGCTCGGGAACGATTGACTTGTAACCGGCGGGCGGCAACCTTTTGCGGGGGCGCCGATGGGCGCCCCCGCAAACGCGGACGACGAGAAAGAGGCGAGCCCTTCGGGGCAGGCGGGGAATGCTTCAGTCGATCATCACCCAGTTTCTCAGCGGCTTCAGCGTAGTCGCGATCCTGGTGATCGCAGCTTTGGGTCTGGCCATCATCTTCGGCGTTGCCGGCGTGATCAATATGGCTCACGGCGAGCTGATCATGGTCGGCGCCTATACCGCCGCCGTGGTCGGCAAGCTCGGCGGCAATACCTTCCTCGCGATACCTGTCGCCTTCATTGTGGTCGGGCTTCTCGGGCTGATCATCGAACGCGGCGTCATCCAATGGATCTACGATCGACCATTGGAGACACTGCTCGCTACCTGGGGCGTAGGCATCATCCTGCAAGTGGTGATCAAGCTCATCTTTGGACCGGAACTCTACTATGTCGGCGCGCCGAAGATCCTCGAAGGCGGCTTCCGCGTCATCGGCCGGCTGCCATTTCCGTGGTACCGGCTCTTCCTGATCGTGATGGCGCTCCTGCTGCTCCTCCTGGTCTTTTACGTGATTTTCAAGACCGACTTCGGGCTCAAGGTGCGAGCGGTGCGCCGCAACCGGGCGATCTCGGGCTGCCTCGGCATCGACACGGCGCGGATCGACATGACGATCTTCGCCTTTGGCTCGGGTCTTGCAGGGATCGCCGGGGCGGTGCTGGCGCCGATCAAGTCGGTCTCGACCGCCATGGGTTTCCCGTACGCGGTCGACTCCTACATGGTGCTCGTGCTTGGCGGTGTCGGGAGTTTGTGGGGCGTGTTGACCGGCGGCGCCTTGATCGGCGAGGCGGAGACAATTCTTTCTTTCATCTTCAACAACGTGATCGGCAGACTGCTGGTGTTCCTTTTCATCGTGATCATCATCCGCATCGTTCCGAGGGGCATTTTCGGCTACAGTGAACGGCGCTGACGGACGGGCGAGATGGCAGAGGTCGCGGTTCGAGATCCTGGGATGAAGGACGCGCCGGCGGCGAAGCAAGGCGTGCAGCCGCGGCACCGCGTCTATCGGGCGCCTACGTTCATGCCGCTCTGGGCGCTGATCGGCGGCGCCGCGGTCATCGCCCTGATCGGCACGTATCCTTATTACGGCTCGAACGCCTACGTGCTGTCGCTGCTCGGCAAGTTCCTCTGCTTTGCGATCTTTGCGCTCAGCATCGACCTGATCTGGGGCTTCACCGGCATTCTTAGCCTCGGCCAAGCCGTCTATTTCGGCATCGGCGCCTACTTCGTCGCCTTGTCGCTCAAGATCAACTACGCGATGACCCACCCGACGCGCTATGGCGGCAACTTCCCCGACTTCATGGAGTGGAACGGCCTGACCGAGCTGCCTGGTTTCATGACGCCGCTGATCAGCACGCCGTTCGCCGTCCTCTGCGCCCTGGTGGTGCCGACGCTGCTCGCGCTGCTGTTCGGGGTGATCACCTTCAAGCGCCACATCTACGGCGTCTATTGCGCTGTGATCACGCTCGCCGAGTCGCTTATCCTCCAGGACTTCATCATCGAGTATCAGGCCTATACCGGCGGCTTCAACGGCATAACCGACTACTCGAACTACGCCACGCCCGCGTTTCTCTGGGTCATCCTCGCGGTCGTCGTCGTGTTCTTCGTTGCTGCGCGGGCGCTGACGCACTCGCGCGTCGGAACCGTGCTCAAGTCGATCCGCGACAACGACGTGCGCGCGGAATTCATGGGCTACAACGTCGCCAACTACCGCATCTTCGTGTTCTGCGCCTCCGCGTTCATGGCCGCGGCGGCCGGCGCGCTCTATGCCGCCTGGGTCGGGATCGTCTCCTTCCTCGACGCCGGGCCTGTGTTCTCGATCGAGGGCGTGATCTGGACCGCGGTGGGCGGCCGCGGCACGATCATCGGCCCGTTCATCGGCGCTTTCCTCGTCAAGGGCGCCGAGTTCTTTCTCAGCGGCGTGCTTGCCTCATGGTGGCAGATCATCGTCGGCGGCCTGTTCATCTTCGTCGTCCTGGTGATGCGCGACGGCATCGTCGGCACGATCGGCAACTGGCTGCGCAAGCGCAAGAAGGGAGCGACGCTGCATCAGATCATGGAAGACTCCGATCAGAAGGCGCACGACCGCCAGCTCGACTGGCAGCCCGGCGGCCCGCCTCCCATGGACGAACCCGTTCGCTGACACCACGGCCGTCGCGACAGAGGAAGCGAGGGATGGCAAACCTCCTGGAAGTCAAAGGCCTCACCACGCGGGTGTCGGGCTTCACCATCCTCAACAACCTCGACTTCAGCATCGAAGAGAACGAGCTGCGCGTCCTCCTCGGCCCCAACGGCGCGGGCAAGACAACGCTGATCAGCATGATCACCGGCCAGTTCAAACCGGCCGCCGGATCGATCCGCTTCGGCGACCGCGACATCACCGGCTGGGCCCCCGACGACATCTTCCAGGCCGGCATCAGCCGCAAGTTCCAGGTGCCGAACATGTACGAGACCCTCTCGGTGTTCGACAACATCATGGTCTCGCTGCAAGGCCGGCGCCGGGTCTTCGCCACGCTGTTTCAGCGGTTGAGCGGCGCGGAGCGCGATCGCATCTGGGAAATCCTGGAATTCGTCGAGCTGGCGGACAAGGCCAGCGACCCCGCCGACTCACTGTCGCACGGCGAACGCCAATGGCTCGAGCTCGGCATGCTCATCGCCTCCAATCCGAAGCTTTTGCTGCTCGACGAGCCGACCACCGGAATGACCGAGGACGGCAAACGCAAGACCGCGGAGCTGATCCGCAAGATCGCCAAGACGCACACCGTGCTGCTGGTCGAGCACGACATGCACATCGTGCGCCAGATCGGCCAGCGCATCACCGTGCTGCATCAGGGCCAGACCCTTGCCGAGGGCCCGATGAGCGAGGTGATGAACAACGAGACGGTGCGCCGGGTTTATCTGGGAAAGGGCAAGTTCCAGTGACGCTGCAGGTCAAGGCCATCGATACGTTCTACGGGACAAGCCATATCCTGCATGGCGTCTCGCTGGACATGGCCGATCGCGAGCTGTGCGCGGTCCTCGGGCGCAACGGCGCCGGCAAGACCACGCTCCTGCGCAGCATCACCGGCGTAAACCCGCCGACGGTCGGATCGATCCAGCTCGACGGCACCGAGATCGCGCATCTCAAATCGCACCGCCGCGCCTGGCTCGGCATCAGCTATGTGCCGCAGGGCCGCGAGATCATTCCCGACATTACGGTCGCGGAAAACATCTACGTCGCGCTGCTCGGCAAGGGCCGCAAGGGCAAGAAGGTGCCGAGTTTCGTGTTCGACTACTTTCCGGCGTTGAAGGCGCTGGTCGGGCAGAAAGGCGGCACGCTGTCCGGCGGCCAGCAGCAGCAGCTCGCCATCGCCCGGGCTCTGGTCCAGGAGCCGAAGCTCTTGCTCATGGACGAGCCGACGGAAGGATTGCAGCCGTCCGTCGTCGAGGAGATCGAACCAATCATCAAGCGCATTCCTTCGGAACGCAATTGCGCCGTCCTCCTCGTCGAGCAGAACCTGGATTTCGTCCGCGCCATTACCCAGAAATTCGCCATTCTGGAAACGGGCCGGATTGTCGCGAGCGGCAACATCGGCGAACTGACGCCGGAGGTCGTGCAGCGGCATCTCTCGGTGTGAGGCGGGAAACGCGCGGCGGCGCCAGGCAATTCTTCCTGCAGGCGAGCGGCGCTTGGCGCTGCAACTTTCAGTCTGCCGCCTCGCGCCAGTGGAGCACTCGCGCACGCCAAATCGCCCTTGCGGCGTGCGGCCGGAACGGAAAATTCAGAACCTCCGGCGCTCGCCGCTGGCATCATTCCTGCATGGCGGAAGACGGAGCAGTGCGCTTGCCATGCCCTTGTGAACGGCATTTACTCGTTCGCGCGCAAGCCACAGAGTATGGGACGGTGCCCCCGATGCGTCAGCGACGCCCTGCTTGATCAAGGAGGAGCTGTGACGCGGTGCCCGGAAGTTGCTTTTGAGTCGTGGCGGGTCGGAGTGCTGTTTTCCCAGTCCGGCGTGATGGCCGTGATCGAGGAGACGCAGTTGCGGGCGACGCTGCTCGCGATCGACGAGATCAACCGGTCGGGCGGCATCAACGGCCGCGAGCTCGTGCCGGTGATCTACGATCCCCAGTCCGACGCCCAGGCCTACGCCCTGTGCGCGAAGCGGCTGATGATCGAGGACGGCATCAACATGATCTTCGGCTGCTACACGTCGAGCAGCCGCAAGGCGGTGCTGCCGGTCGTCGAGCGCCTCAACGGCCTGCTCTGGTACCCGACGCTGTACGAAGGCTTCGAGTTTTCCTCGAACGTGATCTACACCGGCGCCGCGCCCAACCAGAACAGCGTCGCGCTTTCCTCGTATCTCAGCCGGACCTACGGGCCGCGCTTCTATTTCGTCGGCTCGGACTATGTCTATCCGCGTGAATCGAACCGGGTGATGCGCGACCTGCTGCGCCGGCGCGGCTGCACGGTGGTCGGCGAAACCTACCTCGACCTGCGCTCCAAGCGGAACGACTTCGGTCCGGTCATGCGGCAGATCAAGAACGCCGGCGCCGACGTGATCTTCTCGACGGTCGTCGGCTACTCGACCATCTATCTCTACCAGGCGTTCGTCGAGGCCGGGCTCGATGCGCGGGTGACGCCGATTGCGAGCCTGACCACTACGGAGTCCGAGGTGCGCGCCATGGGCTTCGATATCGCCGCCGGCCACATCACCGCGGCTCCCTATTTCCAGTCGGTGAGCGGTGAGCGCAACGACTCTTTCGTCAAGTGCTACAAGGCGCGTTACGGCG
Source organism: uncultured Alphaproteobacteria bacterium (assembly GCA_963833665.1). Classification (GTDB taxonomy): domain Bacteria; phylum Pseudomonadota; class Alphaproteobacteria; order Rhizobiales; family Xanthobacteraceae; genus BOG-931. The sequence goes on from CAWHZA010000022.1 coordinate 181,178, forward strand.
AGGACGAGCCGACCAACATGTGCGCGGAGGCGGCATATTTTCAGGTGCACCTCTTCGCCAACGCGCTGGCGCAGACGAATTCGCTCGACACCGACCTGATCAAGCAGTGCGTGCTCGGGTCTGATTTCGACGCGCCGCAAGGCCGCGTCTCGGTCAGCGCTGCCACCAGCCATACCAATCTGTGGTCGCGCGTCGGCCGCGTCGACCGCCGCGGCCAGTTCGAGATCATGCAGCAATCGGAAATGCCGGTGTGGGCTGACCCGTTTCTTGTCGGCCGTGGCGCCGTGAGCGCCCTGGCGGTCGGGCTGTGAAAGAGCCGCCGCAAAAGGTCACCGGCGGCGGCGGGTCGGCGCGAGAACCGGCCGGCGCCGCGGCCGAGATATCTTCCCTGGAAATCCTCGTCGCCGTCCCGCGCGACGAGGAAGGCGACATGCTGGCGCGCGAGCTGTTGCGCACGCGCAGCGGCGTGCGCCGCCTCTGGCCGCTGCCGCCGCGCTTGCCGGACGGCGTCGACGTCATGTTCTGCGAGCTCACCCCCGAGCTGCCGCAATGTCTGCCCTGGGTTCCGGGGCAGCCGCTGGCGGCCCTGGTGGTGGTGACGCCGGCGGTGCACATGCCGCCGCTGAAGCTCCTGCGCAACTGCGCCCCGCACGCGGTGTTGCACCGGCCGTTTACCACCGGAACGGTGTTGACCAGCCTCGCCGTCGCGCGCGCGCAATTCCTCTACGAGCAGCGGCTGCGCGCGCGCATCGACAAGCTCGACGAGACCCTGCGCTCCTTCCGCAGCGTCGAACGTGCCAAGAACATTCTCATGGAAAAGCGCAATCTGGACGAGGAAGCTGCGTATCATTTCATGCGCCGGCAAGCCATGAGTCAGCGCGTTTCCGTCGGGGCGGTCGCGGCCGCTATCATTGACTCGCGTGACATTCTCGGCTAGCGTTTTTGCCTGCTCCTCAACTTAGGGGCGCGGCAGCGGCGCCGCATAAAAAATCTCAATGGGCAACGATGCCCCGCTACGACCACGGCCGTGGCGAAGCGGGCTTTTTTGTGCTTCGGCACTCGGCCGCGCTGGCGAGTGGCGAAGGCACGAGCAGCCGCCGGCCAACAAGCACAGCGAGAGGGCGCGAGGGCGACAATCCAGCGATCAGGAGATCCACATGCTTCACGGTGATATCACCAGCAGTAACGACACGGTTGGCGTAGCCGTCGTCAACTACAAGATGCCGCGCCTCCACACCAAGGCGGAGGTGCTGGCCAATGCCCGTCAGATCGCCGAGATGCTCGTCGGCATGAAGATCGGCCTGCCGGGCATGGATCTGGTCATCTTCCCGGAATACAGCACGCACGGCATCATGTACGACTCGAAAGAGATGTACGAGACCGCCGCGAGCGTGCCCGGCGAGGAGACCAAGATCTTCGCCGACGCCTGCAAGAAGGCGAAGGTGTGGGGCGTGTTCTCGTTGACCGGCGAGCGTCACGAGGATCACCCGAACAAGGCGCCCTACAACACGCTGATCCTGATGAACGACAAGGGTGAGATCGTTCAGAAGTATCGCAAGATCATGCCGTGGGTGCCGATCGAAGGCTGGTATCCGGGCAATTGCACCTACGTCTCGGAAGGGCCGAAGGGGCTCAAGACCAGCCTCATCATCTGCGATGACGGCAACTATCCCGAGATCTGGCGCGACTGCGCCATGAAGGGCGCCGAGCTCATCGTGCGCTGCCAGGGCTACATGTATCCGGCCAAGGACCAGCAGGTGCTCATGGCCAAGGCCATGGCCTGGGCCAACAACGTCTATGTCGCGGTCGCGAACGCCTCCGGCTTCGACGGCGTCTACTCCTACTTCGGCCACTCGGCGATTATCGGCTTCGACGGCCGGACGCTCGGCGAGTGCGGCGAGGAGGACATGGGCATTCAATACGCCCAACTGTCGAAGGGGCTGATCCGCGATGCGCGCCGCAATCTCCAGTCGCAAAACCACCTGTTCAAGCTGGTGCACCGCGGCTACACCGGCAAGATCAATTCCCGCGAGGACATCCGCGGCGAGGCGATCTGCCCGTACGACTTCTACAAGAAGTGGATCACCGATCCCGAAGGCACCCGCACCATGGTCGAGGCGCTCACGCGTTCGACCGTCGGCACCGACGAATGCCCGATCGAAGGCATTCCGAATCAGAAGGCGGCAGCCCATCGCTGACGCGGCCGCGCTTTAGAGGCAGCGGCGCCTTCCTTCCGCCTCTCGACCCTCCCTCGCCTCCGGGGGAGGGGCCGGAGGTCGCGACAACGGCGCCCGCTTGTTCTATAGGTTCCAGCAGAATGGAGCTCGACGACTTCAGGATCGGCGAGGAGCCGTATTACCGCGGCATCGGCGATGAAGTGCGCCTGTTCACGGCGGCTTATGCCGAGCGCATGCCGATCATGCTCAAGGGGCCGACCGGCTGCGGCAAGACGCGGTTCGTCGAGTACATGGCCTGGAAGCTCGAGCGCCCGCTGGTGACGGTCGCCTGCCACGAGGACATGACCGCATCCGATCTGGTCGGGCGCTACCTGCTCGACGCCCAGGGCACCGTCTGGCATGACGGTCCGCTCACGATCGCGGTGCGCCACGGCGCCATCTGCTATCTCGATGAAATCGTCGAGGCCCGGCAGGACACGACCGTCGTCATCCATCCGCTCACCGACGACCGCCGCGTGCTGCCGCTGGAGAAGCGCGGCGAGCTCGTGCGCGCCCATCCCGATTTCCAGCTCGTCATCTCCTACAACCCCGGCTACCAGAGCGTTCTCAAGGATCTCAAGGAATCGACCAAGCAGCGCTTCGGCGCGATGGACTTCGGCTATCCGCCCGCCGCCATCGAGGCCGAAATTGTTGCGCACGAGGCCGGCATCGAAGGCGCGGTGGCGGACAAGCTGGTCGCGATCGGGCAGCGCTCGCGCAATCTCAAGGGCCACGGTCTCGACGAGGGTGCTTCGACGCGCATGCTCATCCAGGCCGGGCGGCTCATCGCCCACGGCGTCTCGATCGAGGCCGCCTGTCAGATTGCGCTGGTGTTGCCGATCACCGACGACGCCGATATCAGGGGCGCGCTGACGGCGGCAATCACCGCCTCCATTTGACGGTCCATGGCCAGGAGTCTCTCCGAGCAGCAGCAATCCCTGATCGCGACTCTCGCCGACCAGCCGGAGATCGCCGGGACGCTCGAACTGGTGTGGCGCCAGGCGCGCGCGAGCATGCCGCCGGCGCTGCTCGGCGACTGGGTGGCCGCCTGCCGCGACATCGCCGCGCGCATCGGGCCGAATGCCGCCATCGCCTTTCTGCGTAATTCCCCGTCGGTCGCCGCCGCCGCGGGGCCGCAAGCCGTCGCGGCGCTGGCCGCTTTGGCCCCCGATTTTGCCGAGATTGCCGGCGGCAACGCGACGCTGGCGCTGTTGGTCGCGGCGCCGCATGCGGCGCGCCGGCTCGGCACGCCGCAGGCCTTTGGCGAATGGCTGCGGGTGGTCAGGCGCATTGCCGAAACGGCGCCGGAATCCGTCGGCCTGCTGCTCGACCGTTCCGCCCGCGTGCTCGACAGTCTCGATCTTCGCTCGTTCGAGACCTGGGCGCTGGGCGGGATTCGCGCCGCCGAGAACGACCCCGAACGTCGCTTGAGATTTTTCGCGCTGCTCGACACGCAGGCGCTGCACGCGATCGAGCACGGCGCCGACAGCATCGCCTTCACTGACGTCGAGCGCGAGCTCAAGGCGTTCATCGCCGCGCTGTGGCACGTGACGCCGCCGATCCGGGTGCTGCCGCCGGCTGGCTTCGACACGCCGCGGCGCCCGTGCTTCAGCAACGGCGTGGTCCGCGTGCCGCAATCCTCCCGCGGCGTCGACGGGCAGAGCGGCAAGGATTTGTTCCGTGCGGCCTTGGCGCACGTGCTGGCGCATTTCCAGTTCGGCGGCGGCAAGTTTCCGCTCGGCAGCCTCAAGCCGGTGCAGATCGCGCTCGTTTCATTGATCGAGGACGCCCGCGTCGAGCAGCTGGCGATCGGCCGCTTTCCGGGCCTGCGCCGTTTCTGGCTGCCGTTCCATCTGGCCGACGCCAGCGGCGTCGTGACCGCGCCGGCGCTGATGGCGCGGCTCGCCCGCGCGCTGCTCGATCCGGGTTATTTCGACACCCACGCCTGGGTGAGCAAGGGCCGCGACCTGTTTTTCGCCGAACGTGTGCGCTGGACCGACCCGGCGATCAGCCGCAGCGTCGGCGGCCTGCTCGGCAACGATCTCGGGCAGATGCGGGTGCAGTTCAATCCGCGCACCTACGTGGTCGAGCCGGCCTATCGCGACGATCATCAGGGGCTCTGGGACTTCCCCTCGGCGGCGGAAGCGGCGGGGGAGTCGCTCTACGAATCGGTGCGCTTCGAGCAATCGGAGACAGAGCCGGCGGATCGCGAACGCGAGGCGGGCGGTAGCGTTCCGGTGAACGTCGCGCGGCTTACGCCGGAGGAGGCCGAAGTCGGCATTCCGGTCGCGCGCTACCCGGAATGGGACTATCTGATCAGCCGCGACCGCGGCGAATGGACGACGGTGCTCGAGTACAATCCCGCCGACGGCCGCGCCGAGCAGATCGACAACATCCTCGAACGCTACCCGGAAACCGCCTACCGCATCGCGGCGCTGGTGCGCGCGGCGAAAGTGAGCCGGCCGTTGCGCGTGCGCCGCCAGCGCGAGGGCGACCGGCTCGATCTCGAAGCGACGATCACGGCGGCGATCGACCTGCGCGCCGGACTGACGCCGAGTCCCAACGTCTATGCGCGGCTCGAGCGGCGCTGGCGCGATCTTACCGTGCTGGTGCTGATCGATGCGTCGCAGTCGACCAACGACATCGTCAAGGCCGCCGGCCGGTCAGTGCTCGAACTCGAACGCGACGCGACCTCGCTGCTGGCGCACGCGATGGACGGCATGGGCGACCCGTTCGCCATCCACGCCTTCTGCTCCGACACCCGCGAGGACGTGCACTATTACCGGCTCAAGGACTTCGACACCCTTTGGGGGACGCTGGCGAAGCGCCGGCTTGCCGGCGTCACCGGCCGGTTCTCGACCCGCATGGGCGCCGCGCTGCGCCACGCCGGACGCGATCTCGCCGCCTGCCAGTCGTATCGCAAGCTCCTGCTCCTCGTCAGCGACGGCGAGCCCTCCGACGTCGACATCGCCGACCGGCGCTATCTCGTCGAGGACGCCCGCCGCGCCGTGCTCTCGCTGCAGCACCAGGGTATCGACCTGTTCTGCGTCGGCCTCGACGCCGGCGGCGATTCCTATCTGACCCGCATCTTCGGGCGCTCCAACGTCATCCAGCTCGATCGCATCGAGCGGCTTCCCGAAAAATTGCCGCTGCTCTATTTCAGGCTCGCCGGCTAAAATTGTTGACCGGCTGTCGCGCACTTACGTGGGGCTTGTTTCATTCAACTCTCGAGCCGAGCAGATGAGGTGCTCCAGCAGCGGCTCCGCTTCGTCGAGATCGTTGCATGAGCAGCTGTCCAATGACGACTGCGACTCGTGGCTATACAGCTCGATCCAAAGGTCTAGAGCGTCCGCCTTTTGGCTCGCAACAAGCTCTACCAATCGGACTTCGAAAGCGCCGAAACGCTTAATACAAGTCGTGCGCGACCCATCCTCTTTTTGGGCGGCGATGGTAAGGGCTAGGTACGCCTTGTAGAGCTTACTCACGAAGCGCTTCCTCCGTCGAACTTGGCTTCCAGTCGCCACGACGGCGAAGTTGAAACCGGGGTCGAGACGATGCTCTTATAAGCAAGGAAACGAGCGTGAACTTGCTCCGGTGCGCCAATGTGTTGCTTTTGGGAGCCAAACTAGCGTTGTGCTTGCCTCGGCGCCGGAAAAGCGGACGCGAATGCGTGCGTGCTCGAGGCGGCAAGTCACAACAATGGTCGCCCGACGTTGGCCGCGCGGACATGGTCGCCGCCAAAGCGCCGCCCTCCGTTCAAGCCGCTCCGTGATGCGTCGTTGATTCAGCGTCAAAAGGCCGTCGCCGGTGAGTGCGAGCTCCGCGAGATTGCCGGCGCCACACCTCGGCGCGTCGCGCGCTCGTCGCCGCCGTGTGAATATTCTTCCGCCGACTCGGGGCCTCGTGCAATTTTTGCAAGTTAGGGAGGACATTGGCGGGCTTGGTAGTCCCGCCGCGCCGCAAAAAAGCCTACGAGAATATCATGTCGTGCCCCGGCGATTTTTGCGGCTACTTCGCACCGCCCTGGGACTGCTGGACGTCCATCGGTTAAAGGCATGATTGAACGAGCTGACTTCGGAATACCCCAGCAGCCAGGCAATCTGACTGACGTCCAAAGTCGTGTCATCAAGATATTGCATCGCAAGGTCACGACGGAGTTCATCAAGAACAGCCGTGTAGCTGGTTGCTTCTTCCTTCAACCGCCGCCCTAGGCTCCGCGTGCTCATCGCTAGAGCCCCTGCGACGTTTGTTACAGTAGCGTCCCCCTTTGAAAGCATTTGGATAAGCGCTGCTTCGACTTTAACACGAGTTGGCGTCGCCGGCTCCTTGCGCCGGCTCAGAGCCTCATCGCAAAAGACCTTGAGAATGTTTAGCAGATGTGCATCGGCAGAATGTATCGGGACGGAAAGATCGTGCTTGGCGAAAGCAATGCTTTGGCGGTTTGCGCCAAAGCGAACCGGACAGCCGAAGAACTCTCTAAATTCGTCAATTCCTGAGCTGCGGCGGTGGATAAAGGTCAAGGACTGCGGAACGATCCGGAAGTCGGTCAGACGCCGGATCTCGGCAACAAATGTGGTAGTGCCCCACTCTGCAACATGCTTTTCCAAACCCTCCAGGCCCGGCCTGAATGTCGTGTTGATGGAGACGTGTCGGGTGGTTTCCTCAACTGCGAAGGATGTTGTCGTGTTCACGAGGCGATGGTACCGAATCAAATTCTTGACGGCGTCCAGCGCGGTGCCAGCAGCGGAAAATATATAGTGAATAATGCCCAGCTCTCGTGTGTTGGTTTCCATCGCCAGATGAAAGCCAAAACAATCGTCGCCGACCAGCTTGGCGACCTCATTGATGAATGCGATGCGCTGTAGTTGGGATTTTACCTCTGCCCGTCGTGCACGAAGGGCCCCGCACAATCTCCGCGCCTCGCGATCTGCGATGCGAAGTTGCGAACGGCTCAATCTGCGGGCGGCCAGCCTGGCCGCCACCTCGTGGATATCCTCGAACGGGAGTGTATGTGGTTCCATAGACGGCCGTACCGGAGGAGCGAACTAGCCGGAAAATAAGCAAATGACGGTCATTCGATCCGCCATTTTCCAACATTCTTCGCGGGATCGTCCAGATCGAGGAGACGCGTTCGAGCCGGGTGTTTTGTGCGCTTTGTTGAACATGTCGGATTTAGAAGCCACAATTCCAAGTCGATGCAGGATCGAAGCGCGGGCTCCGCTGCTGTGGCACTTTCCGCGGATAGGTCTTGGAGCGTCGCACGCGCCGCCTCGGTAGCCGCTACCGGCGACACCAAAGCAATGAATAGAACACAGCAAGCGGTCGTCACGATGACGGCCGGGTGATGACAGCGGGGTGATGACGAGCAGGTCCAAACCGTTGGAGCATCAGTTGCGGCAGCGACCTAGCGGTAAAGAGGCCTGCGTCCACTTGTACGCTCTGCGTAGTTCTGTTTGCTCACCGAAAGATTAGACGCAATGTGTCGGCACCTCAATCGTGCCTAGGTAGGCGTCCGGGCAGCAGAAGGGTTGGAAGTCTGACACCTAAGTCTCGGCGCTGCTCGTGGAAAAGGAGAACCCCAAGCGGTTACGCGCTTGGGGTCCTGAGCGATCGACTCAACTCGGACTAAAACCTAGCGGCTGGGGTGTCGGGGGGGGGCGCCGCTCGGTTGGCCGAGCATCGTTGAGGCTAGAGTGCACCCTCTGCCTAAACAATCGTTTGTCGGTATTGAGCGTTTGGACCTTGGTATAAAATGAAGTTTGCCTATGTGAAGCCTGCGTAACATCTCCGGCGGGAAGGGTAGTCACTTGAAAGGTCAACAGAATCATCCTGGTGAGTCTGTGCAATCTCCCCCGCAAGGGGAGCGGGCGACCGAGCAGGGGGCGCGCTCCGACGGGCGCCTCGCCGAAAACATCGTCTACTTCGCCCGTGCGCTGCGTGCGGCCGGCATCCCGGTCGGCCCGGGCGCGGTGCTCGACGCGCTCGAAGCGGTGAAGGCCGCCGGCGTCGGCACGCGCGATGATTTCTACTGGACGCTGCACGCGGTGTTTGTGAAGCGGCACGAGCACTCGCTTCTTTTCAACCAGGCGTTCCGCATCTTCTTCCGCCGCCGCGGCTACATCGATCAGCTGATGGCGATGATGCTGCCGCAGGCGCCGAACACGCCGCGGGCGCCCGAGGCTGGCGCCACGCGCGTGCACGAGGCCTTGTTCTCCGGCCTCGACGACAAGCTCAAGAAGGAGCGCGAGATCGAGCTCGACGCGCGCATGACCGTGTCCGACCGCGAAGTACTGCAGAAAAAAGACTTTGCGCAGATGACGAGCGCCGAGATCGCCGCCGCCAAGGAGGCGATGCGCCGCCTGGTGCTGCCGCTCGCCGAGGTGCGCACCCGGCGGTTGGCGCCGCATCCGCGCGGCCACCTGATCGACGTCCGCCGCACCCTGCGCGCGAGCTTCAAGGGCGGCGGCGATTTCATCGACCTGCGCTTCATCGGGCCGAAATCGAAGCCGCCGCCGATCGTCGCGCTGCTCGACATATCGGGCTCGATGAGCCAGTACAGCCGCCTGTTCCTGCATTTCCTGCACGGGCTCACCGATGCGCGCAAGCGCGTCGCCACGTTCCTGTTCGGCACGCGGCTGACCAACGTCACCCGCGCGTTGCGCGCGCGCGACCCCGACGACGCGCTCGCCGCCTGCTCGGCGAGCGTGCCCGACTGGTCAGGCGGCACGCGCATCGCTTCCTCGCTCCGTGTGTTCAACAAGCTGTGGGCACGCCGCGTGCTGACCCAGGGCGCGATCGTCCTCCTCATCACCGACGGGCTCGAGCGCGACGCCGACGACACGCTTGCCTTCGAGATCGACCGGCTGCACCGCTCCTGCCGGCGGCTCGTCTGGCTCAATCCGCTGCTGCGCTTCGAAGGGTTCGAGGCGCGCGCCCGCGGCATCAAGACCATGCTGCCGCGTGTCGACGAGTTCCGCCCGATCCACAGCCTCGAGTTCGATGGCGGCGCTCGTCGCTGCGCTCCAGCGCGGCAGCCGCTCCGGCGACCCGAAGGCATGGATGCGCAAGGTCGCGTGACGGCTTATATTCGGGAAAACATAGCGGGTGGCCGGGCCGGACACCCTATTCGCCATTCGCGTCCAGGAAAAACGGAGACGAACCCATGCTCTCTACCGACAGCGACATTCTCAAAGCCGCCGAGGACTGGCGCAAAGAGGGCCGGGCAGTGGCGCTGGCGACCGTGGTTGAGACCTGGGGCTCGGCGCCGCGGCCGGTCGGCTCCAATCTGGTGATCGACCAGCAAGGAAACTTCCTCGGCTCGGTGTCGGGCGGCTGTGTCGAAGGCGCGGTGGTCACCGAGGCGCTCGACGTAATCGACAGCGGCGAGCCGAAAATGCTCGAGTTCGGCGTCGCCGACGAGACCGCCTGGAAGGTGGGGCTCTCCTGCGGCGGCACCATCCGGGTGTTCGTGGAGAAGGTGGAGTGATCGTCGTTCCGGGGCGCCGCGAAGCGGCGAACCCGGAATGCATAACCACTGAGCGAGAATTTCATCGTATTGTGACTATGGATTCCGCACAGCCGCGCTGCGCCCGGCTTCCGGAATGACGACCGAGAAAACCTGATGCAACTCGACCTCCTCACTGCCCTCAACGCCGAACGCGCCGCACGGCGCGCGGCGATCGTCGTCACCAACGTGGAGAGCGGCCGGCAGCGGCTGGTGAAGGCCGCCGACATCGCCAGGGATCCGCTGCGGGCGGTGCTCGCCGAACACCTGCGCACCAGCAAGAGCGGCATGGAGGAGTCGGCGGAGGGCCGCGTCTTTCTCACCGTCTATGTGCCGGCGCCGCAGCTCGTCATCACCGGCGCCGTGCATATCAGCCAGACGCTGGCGCCGATCGCCAAACTCCTCGGCTATGACGTGACCATCGTCGACCCGCGCACTGCCTTCGCCTCGATCGAGCGCTTCCCCGACGTGAAGGTGATCGCCGAATGGCCGGACAAGGCGCTGCCGCCGCTCGGCATCGACCGCTACACCGCCTTCGTCGCGCTGACCCACGACCCGAAGATCGACGATCCGGCGCTTAAGCACGCGCTGTCGCGCGACTGCTTCTATATCGGTGCGCTGGGCTCGAAGAAGACTCACGCGCGCCGGGTGGAGCGGCTCAGGCAGCAGGGTTTGACCGACACCGACATTGCCCGCATCCACGCGCCGATCGGGCTCGCCATCGGCGCCGTCTCGCCGGCCGAGATCGCGGTCGCGATCATGGCGCAGATCACCGAGCGGCTGCGCGAGGCGGCCGAGGCCCGGCGTCCCATGGTCAAGGCGGTGTCATGAAGTTCGGTCCGGTCGCGCCGCAGGAGGCGATCGGCGCCACGGCGGTGCACACGATCCGCCAGGGCACGCTGGTGCTCAAGAAGGGCACCCTGATCGGCCCGGTGGAGGCGGCGGCGCTCGACGCTGGCGGGATCAAGGACATCGTCGTCGCGCGGCTCGAACCGGAGGACGTCTCCGAGGACGTGGCGGCGGCCGAGATCGCGGCGGCAATTACCGGCGAGGGCGTGCACGTCGACCGCGCCTTTACCGGCCGCGCCAATCTCTTTGCCGAAACGGCGGGCGTGCTCGTCGTCGACAAGGATGCCGTGGATCGCCTCAATCGCGTCGACGAAGCGATCACGGTTGCGACCTTGCCCGCCTACAAGCCGGTCGTTCCCGGCGAGATGATCGCCACCGTGAAGATCATTCCGTTCGCGGTCGCGAAGGCCGCGCGCGATCTCGCGCTCGCGGCGGCGCCGCAGCCGCTGGTGCGCGTCGCGCCCTACCGCATCCGCAAGGTCGGCGTCGTTTCCACCGTGCTCCCCGGGCTCTCGTCCAAGGTGATCGAGAAGACGCTGAAGATCACCAACGAACGGCTGGCGCCGGCCGGTGCCGCCATCGTGGCCGAACGCCGCGTACCGCACGAGCGCGCCCCGCTGGCGCGTGCGCTCAAGGAGGTGCTCGCCAGCGGCGCCGAGCTCGCAATCATCTTCGGCGCCTCGGCGATTGCCGACCGCCGCGACGTCATTCCGGCGGCGCTGGAGGCGGTCGGCGGCCGCATCGAGCATTTCGGCATGCCGGTCGATCCGGGCAATCTCCTGCTGATCGGCACGGCCGGCGAGCATCCGGTGCTCGGCGCGCCGGGTTGCGCGCGCAGCCCCAAGGAGAACGGCTTCGACTGGGTCCTGATGCGGCTCCTCGCCGGCCTTTCCGTGCCGCGCGAGGACATCACCGGCATGGGCGTCGGCGGCCTGCTCATGGAAATCGTCACCCGGCCGCAACCGCGCGATGAGCCGCTGCACCCGGTGCGCAACGTCGCCGCGCTGGTGCTTGCTGCCGGCCGTTCGAGCCGCATGGGCGGTTCGAACAAGCTTCTCGCCGAGATCGGCGGGCGGCCGCTCGTGCGCATTGTCGTCGACGAGGTGCTGCGCTCGCGGGCGCGGCCGATCATCGTCGTCACCGGCCACCAGCGCGAGCGGGTCGAAGCGGCGCTGGACGGCTTGCCGGTCGATTTCGTCCACAATCCGAAATTCGCCGATGGCCTCGGCACCTCGCTCAAAGCCGGCGTCGCCGCGGTGCCGGCACAGGCCGACGGCGTCATCGTCTGCCTCGGCGACATGCCGCAGGTCGACGCCGCGCTGATCGACCGCCTCATCGTCGCGCTCGATCCCGGCCAGGGCGCGCTCGTTGCCTTGCCGACCATCGGCGGGCAGCGCGGCAATCCGGTCGTGTGGTCGCGCCGCTTCTTTCCCGACCTCATGGCCGTCGAAGGCGACGTCGGCGCGCGTTACCTGATCGGCCGCTACGCCGAAGCGGTGGTCGAAGTGCCGCTGACCGGCAATGCCGCGCTCACCGACATCGACACGCCGGAAGCGTTCGAGGCGGTGAAAGCGGAGCTGGAAGGGACGTAGGCGGCCTTCAATTATTTCGCCGTCATTCCGGATTGCCGCGCAGCGGCAAGTCCGGAATCCAAATCCGCCGCACTGTGACTACGCATTCCGAATCTCGCGACCGGGACTATGGATTCCGGGCTCCGCGTTTTCGCGGGGGCCCGGAGTGGGGAAGGGTTGATTCACCAACTGGAAACCTTGCCGGGGTAGCGTCAGCGGGTTCCTCGGGGGAGGGGCCTTCATGATCGGCTTTTGGCGCCGCATCGCGGCCGCGGTCGCGGCGGCATCTCTGCTGCTTGCAACCGTGAGCGCCGCGCAGGCGGCGGGCGCCTTCGCCGTCGGCGCCTGCGGCGCCTACGGCTATGCCTACGACTACAAGCAGATGGCCGCCGCGCGCACCGCCGCGGCGCAAAAGTGCTCGGGCGCGTCGTGCAAGATCGTCGGGGCCATCCGCCGCGGCTGCGCGGCGCTCGCGGTCGATGCCAAGCATCCCTGCGGCTCGTATGGCTGGGCGATCGACGCCCATCTCGGCAAGGCCGAGAACACATCCCTGCACCGCTGCTATCAATACGGCGGGCACGATTGCGTAGTGCGCGCCTGGGCCTGCGACGAAAAGGGCTGATCGGCCCATAAACGATTGATCTAATTTTAAAAATTCCGCTGGGGCGCCGACGGCGGCTGCCAGCGCGTTTGCACTTGAATATGACTGACTGGTCAGTCATATTACTCTTGTGCGTACCGCATCGAAACCTTCCGCAAAGAGGCCGGCCGCTGCCGCCCGCCCGGCCGGCGCTGCCGCCGCCGCCTCAAGCTCCCGCCGCGTCGACGTGCGCGCCGCCAAGGCGGCGGAGCGGCGAAACGCAATCCTGAAAGCCGCGCTCGACGAATTTTCCGAACGCGGCTTTGCCGCCGCGCGGCTCGACGACGTGGCGCGGCGCGCCGGCGTCGCCAAGGGCACGATCTATCTCTACTTCAAGGACAAGGAGGCGCTCTTTCAGGAGCTTGTGCGCTTTCAGATCGGTCCCGTGGTCGGCGCCCTCGAGGCCGTGCTCGCGAGCGACCTGCCGCTGGCAGTGATCGTCGAGCATGCGCTCGACATCTTCGTCCGCGAAATCTACGGCACCCACCGCAAGCAAGTGCTGCGCCTCATCATCAGCGAGGGACCGCGCTTTCCCGCGCTCGCCGAATTCTACTATCGCGAGGTTCTCGCGCATATTCTCAAGGCGGTGCGGGCACGGCTCGCGCGGGCGGTCGAAAGGGGGGAGATTGCCGGCGACGAGCTGGTGCGCTTCCCGCAATTGCTCGGCGCGCCCGGCATTGTCGCCATCGTGTGGAGCGGCCTGTTCGACCGCTTCGAGCCGCTCGACGTGCGCGCGATGATGCGCGCCTATTTCGATTGCCTATTTGGCCCGCGGAGTCCGCCATGAGCCGGCCGCTGCGAATGCTCACCGTGCTTGCCGGCCTCCTTGCCGCGCTCCTGCTCGCGTCATGCAGCAAGCCCGACAACGGCTACCAGGGCTGGATCGAGGCCAATCTCATCTTCGTCGCGCCGGACGAAGTCGGGCGGGTGCAGACCCTGTTGGTGCGCGAGGGCGACACGGTCAAGACCGGCGACACGCTGTTCACGGTCGACGACGACCTGCAGCGCGCCGACCTCGACCAGATAAAGGCATCCGTGACCAACGCGCAGCAGACCTATGATCGTGCCTCGATGCTGCTGAAGAGCGGCTCCGGCACGCAGAAGGACTACGACGCGGCGCTCGCCGTGCTGCGCGACGCGCAGGCGCGGCTGAACTCCGCGCAGACCCGCCTGACGCGCCGCAGCGTCTTCAGCGCCGTCGACGGCACCGTGCAGCAGATCTACTACCGTCCCGGCGAGATGGTGCCCGCCGGCCGGCCGGTGCTGTCGCTGCTGCCGCCGGGCAACATCAAGGTGCGCTTCTACATACCCGAGACGGCGCTGCCGACGATCGCCTACGGCGACACGGTGAAGGTCACTTGCGACGGCTGTGCCGGCGATCTCACGGCGCGGGTCAGCTTCATCGCCCGGCAATCCGAGTTCACGCCGCCGGTCATCTACAGCCTCGAGGAGCGCTCCAAGCTCGTTTTTCTGATCGAGGCGCTGCCGGAAAAACCCGGCGAGCTGCGCGTCGGGCAGCCGGTCGACGTGACGCTGTTGCCGCGCAAGACTGCGGCGCCGGCGCCGGTGCCGCCGCCACAGGCATCGCGATGAGCGGGGCTGCCGCGATCGCGCCTGAGACGGCGCGCGACGTCGTCATCGACGTGAACGGCCTGACCAAATCGTTCGGCGGCCGCGTGGTCGTGCGCGACCTGTCGATGCAGGTCAGGCGCGGCACGATCTTCGGCTTCCTCGGCCCCAACGGCTCCGGCAAGACCACCACCATCCGCATGCTGTGCGGCCTGCTCACGCCCGATCAGGGCAGCGGCACCTGCCTCGGCTTCGACATCCGCACCGAAGCCCCAAAGATCAAGACGCGCGTCGGCTACATGACGCAGCACTTCAGCCTCTACCAGGATCTTTCCGTGCGCGAGAATCTCGAATTCGTCGCGCGCATCTACGGCCTGCCGCGCCCGGCGCGCGCCGCCAAGGCGATGATCGCCCGGCTCGGGCTCGAAGGCCGCGAGGAGCAGATCGCGGGCAAGCTGTCGGGCGGCTGGAAGCAGCGGCTCGCCCTCGGCGCCTGCACGCTGCCCAACCCGCAACTGCTCCTGCTCGACGAACCGACCGCGGGCGTCGACCCCAAGGCGCGGCGCGACTTCTGGAGCGAGATCCACGACCTCGCGGCCGGCGGTCTCACCGTTCTCGTCTCCACCCACTACATGGACGAAGCGGAGCGCTGCCACGAGATCGCGTATATCGCCTTCGGCCGCGTGCTCGCGCGCGGCACCGTGAGCGAGGTGATCGAAAACTCGCACCTGACCACCTTCACCGTGGACGCAGCGAACGGCGAAAATCTTGCCCCGCTCGCGCGCGAACTCGCGACCCGCGCCGGCGTCGACACGGTGGCGCCGTTCGGCGCGAGCCTCCATGTTTCCGGCCGTGACGGCGCGGCGCTCGAAGCGGCGATTGCATCCTATCAAACGCGGCCAGGACTCCATTGGCAGCGCTCCAGCGCCTCGCTCGAGGATGTGTTCATCGCCCTGATGGCTGAAGCCCGGGACAATTTCGAATGAACCTGCTGGCGACGCTGGCCGCCCTCGGCGCCGGGGGCTTCTGGCGGCGCATCGGCGCCATGCTGCGCAAGGAACTGCTGCAGCTGCGCCGCGATCGCGTGACGCTCGCCACCATGGTGTCGATCCCGCTCCTGCAGCTCATCATGTTCGGCTATGCGATCAATACGATGCCGCGCGACCTGCCGACGGCCGTATTGCTGCAGGAATCGAGCGACGTCGGCCGCTCCATTCTTGCGGCGCTGCGCAACACCAAATTCTTCAAGGTCACGCGCCAGTTGCGCGACAATGACGAACTCGATGAGGCGCTGGCCTCGGGCGCCGTGCTGTTTGCGGTGGAGATTCCGGCGGGCTTCGAGCGCGCGCTGCGGCGCGGCGACGTGCCGGCGCTGCTCGTCGCCGCCGACGCTACCGACCCGGTGGCGACCGGCCCGGCGATGGCGGCGCTGTCGCAGGTGGTCACCACCGCGCTCGTCAACGACCGCGGGCTGCCCGAAGGCGCCAAGCCGCTGTTCGAGGTCCGCACCCACGACCGCTACAATCCGGCGGCCTCGACGGCGCTCAACATCGTCCCCGGCCTGCTCGGCACCATCCTCACCCTGACGATGCTGATCTTCACCGCGCTCTCGGTCACCCGCGAGATCGAGCGCGGCACCATGGAAAGCCTGCTGGCGATGCCGATCACGCCGTTCGAGATCATGCTCGGCAAGATCGCGCCCTATGTGCTGGTCGGCTTCGTGCAGGCGGCGCTCATTCTGTTCGCCGGCGTGCTGATGTTCGGGGTGCCGATCGTCGGCAATTTCGCGCTGCTCGCCGCGCTCACCACGCTGTTCATCGCCACCAACCTGTCGTTCGGCTACACCTTCTCGACGCTGGCGCAGAACCAGCTGCAGGCGATGCAGATGTCGATGATGTTCTTCCTGCCGAACCTGCTGCTCTCGGGCTTCATCTTCCCGTTCCTCGGCATGCCGCGCTGGGCGCAGGTGATCGGCGAATTCCTGCCGCTGACGCACTACATGCGCATCGTACGCTCGATCATGCTCAAGGGCGCAACGCTTGCCGAGCTGCAGTTCGACATCCTCGCGCTCGCCGGCCTGATGGCGCTCGCCATGGTCATCGCGGTCACGCGCTTCCGCCGCACGCTCGATTGAGCCGGACTGCATGCGCCCTTCGGCATGCGCCGCGACGGCGCGGCGCAAGTTGAAAGCGGCGGCAAATCCGGTATAGATGGCGGGCGCATCCTGATGGGGATGGGGTTCCCCAAAACCGCTCGTCAGAGCTGATGACCCCTGCCGCTTGTTCAAGCGCGGTGGGGCGCCTTTTCGCGGCCCGCCGGAGAGCGGGCTTTTTTGTGCCGGAGCCGGCGCGAACGGAAGGGACGAAGGCCATGGAGAATATCTGGTTTCAGTCGGCATTGTGGATGGTGCTGGCGCTCATTGCCGCGATGGGATCGCTGTTGATCACCATATCGGCGGCGCTGTTCGAGATCGTCGTCGGTGCCATCGCCGGCAACACCGTGGGCCTGCCGCTGACGCCGTGGGTCAACTACATCGCGGGCTTTGGGGCGATCGTGCTGACCTTCCTCGCCGGCACCGAGATCGATCCCCAGGTGGTCAAGCGAAACTTCGCCTCGAGCGTGACCATCGGGCTCATGGGGTTCTTCGCGCCCTATCTCGGCTGCCTGGTGTTTGCCCGTTACGGGCTCGGCTGGCCGTGGCCGCAGGCGCAGATCGCCGGCATCGCGCTGTCGACGACCTCGGTGGCGGTGGTCTACGCCGTCATGGTCGAGACCGGCTATAACCGTACCGAGCTCGGCAAGATCATCCTCGCCGCCTGCTTCATCAACGACGTCGGCACCGTGCTGGCGCTCGGCTTGGTCTTCGCCAACTACAACGTCTACCTGCTCGCTTTCGCCGTGGTCACGGTCGCCGTGCTCGCGGCGCTGCCGTGGGTCGTGCCCTGGCTGTTCAAGCGGATCGGCGGACGCGCGAGCGAGCCCGAGATCAAGTTCATCTTCCTGGTGCTGTTCGTCCTCGGCGGCCTCGCCAATCTCGGCAAGAGCGAGGCGGTGTTGCCAGCCTATCTGGTCGGCATGGCGCTGGCGCCGTTCTTCATGGGGCAGCGCGAGCTGCAAAAGCGGATGCGTGCGATCTGCTTTGCATTCCTGACGCCGTTCTACTTCCTCAAGGCCGGGTCGCTGATCGAGGCGCACGCGCTTGTCGCCGGCGCCGGACTAATCGCCGCGTTCCTCGCCATCAAAATGGCGACCAAGTTCGCCGGCATCCTGCCGCTGACGCGCTATTTTCGCTTCGACCGGCGCGAGGGCATGTACACGACCCTGATGATGTCGACGGGTCTGACCTTCGGTTCGATCTCAGCGCTCTTCGGCCTCACCAACCACATCATCGACCAGGAACAATACACCGTCCTGTTGACCGCAGTGATCGGCAGCGCCGTGGTGCCGACCTTGATCGCCCAGATCTGGTTCCAGCCCAAGTTTGAGCCGCTGGAGGAGGACGCCTAGTCCATCCGGCCGCTTTGCGCGCCCACGAACACCAGCACGCAAGCCCGCATCGATTTCTCCTATTTGGATTTGATGGTCAGCCACTCCATGACGGCAGCGATGATACCCACGATGAAAATGCCGCCGACTACCTCCGGCGGCTGATCAAAGCGATAGGCCAGCAGCCCGACGAACCACATTGCGCCGGTTAGCCAGAGGGCGATTGCCAGTAAAGGTGGTAGTTGCATCAGCGCCCGCTTTCGGGCGCTGGCGGGGAGGAGTAGCTCCTACCGACGCGGAAGCGCCCGGTAGGAGTTCATCAGCCTTGCGGCGGTTATCGGGGGACCCCATCCCCATCAGCGGGCAGCGTACCGGCCTGCACCGCGGGTCAAGCTGCGCACGAGTTTGCGGGGAGGGGCGCCGGGCTGCGTTGCACAATGAGCGCAGGTGGCCCGCTCTTGGGCACGCTATAAGTCGCGCCGCGATCCGGGAACGACACCATGGCAAGCGACACCTTCTCCAACCGAACTCACTCCTCCGTTGCCGGCAGCTCCTCCCGCCGGCGGCTGGCGATCGGGTTTCTCAACTGGGCGCACGCGCTTGACCACTTCGTCATCCTCATCTTTCCGACTGTCGCGATCGGACTCGAAGCGTCCTACGGACGCTCCTATTCAGACCTCATCGCGCTCTCGACCGCCTCCTTCATCGCCTTCGGATTGTTCTCGCTTCCGGCCGGCTGGCTCGCCGACCGCTGGAGCCGGCGCAACATGATGGCGGCGTTTTATTTCGGCTGCGGGCTGTCGCTCGTCGGCGCCGCGTTCGCGCCGTCGCTGTGGATGTTGGCGGCGGCGCTGTTCGCGCTGGGCGTGTTCGCGGCGATCTATCACCCGGTCGGCACCGCGATGCTCATCGAAACCGCCACCCAGCGCGGCCGCTCGCTGGCGTTCAACGGCGTCTGCGGCAATCTCGGCGTCTCGCTGGCGGCCGGCATCACCGCAGCCCTGACCGCGGCGTTCTCCTGGCGCGGCGCCTTCCTGGTGCCGGGCGTGATCGCCATCGCGACCGGCGCCGCATATGTCTGGCTCGCGCCCGACGAGGAGCGGCATGCCAGCAAGCGCAGTTCCGCGCCCGACGTCGCGCTCTCCATGCCGGCCGCGGTCGCGATCTTCGCCCTGTTCATGGTGGTCGCGCTTACCGCCGGCCTGGTGTTCAACACGCTGACGGTGGCGTTGCCGAAGATCGTCGACGAGCGCATCGGCGGCGGCATCCCGCTCGTCGTGGTCGGCGGCCTGTCGACTGCGGTGTTTCTCTGCGGCGGCCTCGCCCAGATCGCGGTCGGCCGCCTGGTCGAGCGCTTTCCGCCGCACCTTCTGTTCGCCGCGATCGCGCTCATCCAGTTTGCCGGCGTGGCCTGGGCGGTCCGCGCGACCGGCACGACCCTGCTCGTGGCGCTCGCCGTCACCATGGCGGCGATCTACGGGCAGATCACGGTGAACGATCTCGTCATTGCACGCTACACGGCCGACGCCTGGCGCGGGCGGGTCTACGCGGTGCGCTATTTCTTCACCTTCATGGTCTCCGGCGTGGCGGTGTCGATGATCGCCATCCTGTACGGCCGCGGCGGGTTCGACCTCGTCCTCGGCGTGACCGCGGCCGTGGCGCTCGCCCTGTTCGTTGCCGTGGTCTTCATCGCGGTGATCGCCAACGGCGTGGAAAAGACCCGGGTGCCGCACCCGGTGCCGGCGGAGTAATCCGGTCGCTCATTCCCGCGAACGCGGGAATCCAGCGCAAAACGAGCGAAAAAAAGCGGGGTCCCCGCTTTCGCGGGGACGAGCGGGGTACGCAGCGTCAGGCCGGCTGCCTCGCCGCGAACGCCATCGCGATAAGCGCTGCGCCGCCGAACAGCATGTTGATGCCAACCAGGAGGCCGAGCGCCCACACCGCGGTCTCCGGCAGACCCAACAAGATGATGCCGGCGAGGATGATGTCGATGATGCCGCTCAGCAGCATCCAGACCCAGCTGCCGGTGAGCTGGCGGCGATGATCGACGGCATACATGATCGAGGCGATGCCCTCGATGATGAAGAACGCGATGAGCACCAGCGTGAGCGACAGCGCGCCGGTGACCGGGGACGCGAGCAGCGCCAGCCCGGCGAGGATGCCGATGAGCGCCGAGATCAGCGACCACCAGAATCCCGGTGCGTGTCGCGCCCAGATCGTCGTGATCAGTCCGACAATGCCGCTGATCAGGAACAACCAGCCGATGAGGATGGTGAAGGCGAGCGTCGCGATCAGCGGCACCAGGATCGCGACAATGCCGAGGATGACGAGGACGATACCTTCGATCAGAAACAGCACCCAATGCTCATGGATCGCGCTCGCGACCGTACGGCCCATGCGCTCTGCGTCGCTTGGTTGGTTCATCGTCATGGCTGGCTCCCGGAAGTTGTAGAGGTTGCCGATCGTTTGCCGTCTCGCCGGCGTACGCCTTGCAAAACCGTCAGCGGGGACCTTTCCGGAGGAAATATCCGAGTCGGGAGTCTTGCACAAAACGCGCCAAGCTCCTATCTCCCCTTTAGCGGTGTTGAACCTTTAGGGGCTCCACCGCGGGACGGCCACGGTTAGCGATGGGTGACGCCGGATGTACGCGCGCCTTCGTTTCGTGGCCGTTTGGCGTTTTTGACACTGCGCTGCAGCGGCGGTAATGCCAGCGACCTTGTCATTCGCGATGCCGCCGGTCTCTCGCTGTTAAGCTGCAATCGTGCCCTCGTTATGAGGAATATGCCGATCCCGCGCGCTCCCCACGCCGCGCTTCTCGGGGCGGCGGCACCTTCTTTATTTTCCGAGCCGCTCGATCAGCGCCATCGCCGCCGCCGGCGCCCGCACCTTGCCTTCGTGAATGACGTAAGCGAACACGTCGTGCGGGCCGGCCTTCGGCTTCGCCGCCGCCTCGACACGCGGCAGGTCGTCGGGCGCTTTGCCCTGCGCCCAGGCGCGCAGCCGGCCGGCCCAGGCGTCCAGCTCCTTTGCGGGGTAGGCGGTCGGGATGGTGTCCACCCCCTTCTGCAGGCGCGCGTAGAGAAAATCGCCGGTCACGTCCGCGATCGAGGGATAGGTGGCGTGGTCGGTGAACACGACGGGCATTGCGAACGTGCGCAGGAGCGCAACGAATTCGGCTGTGCGGAAGCTTGCGTGCCGCACCTCGACCACGTGCCGCAGCGGCCGCCCTTCCGCGGTCCGCGGCAACAGTTCGAGGAATTTTCCGAAATCGCCGGCATCGAACTTTTTGGTTGGCGCGAATTGCCAGAGCATCGGCCCCAGCCGGTCGCGCAGCTCCAAAACTCCGGAATTGAGGAAGCGCTTGATGGAGTCGCCCGCTTCGGCAAGGACCCGCCGGTTGGTGGCAAAGCGCGGGCCCTTGACCGAGAACACGAAACCGTCGGGCACGGTCGCCGCCCACTTGCGGAAGCTTTCCGGCTTCTGCGAACCGTAGAACGTCGAATTGATCTCGATCGAGGTCAGCCGGCTCGCGGCATAGGCGAGCTCCTTCGACTGCGCGAGGCCGTCGGGATAGAACACGCCGCGCCATGGCTCGTAGTTCCAGCCGCCGATGCCGATGCGGATTTGTCCTGATTTGGTCGTCACGAGGGTGTCACCCGGCAATGCTAGTGGAAGCTGCAAGTGGCGATGGAGGTGTGTGATTGTAGCTCTCTATCGCCACGACGGCCACGGTGCGATCGGGCGACGCCGGATGAACGCGCGCCCCCACCCGTGGTCGTTTGTCTTTTGTCGCCTCCGCCGCTCCGCGTCAGTGATGCGGATGTGTTAGTTGGGGCTGCTCCGACGGCTGCGAATCCGTGACGCGCGCGCCGCCTTGGGCGTGCGCCGCATCGACAAAGCTGGCGGCCATGTAATTGCCGAGCAACGCGACGGCCGCGGCGCGGGCGGCAGCCGGCGGACTGCTGCCCGTCTCCCTGGCATCGGTCGTGCCGGCCAGCGTTGCGCGAGCGCCGGCTGCGACGCCGGGCGCATCGATGCTGTTCCGCAGCCACACCATCGCCGCCGAACTGATGTCGACGCTGCCGCCGCCGACGACCACCGGGTCGAGGATCTTGACCGTCGCGCTCACGCCGGAGACGACCCTCAAGTCGCCGGTCGAGTAGACGCCGATGAGGTCGATGCTCGCGGCCAGTTGGCCGCCGCTCGACACCATCAGCGCGCCGCTGGTGTGGGAGGCTGCGGATACGAAGTTCACGCTCACGGTGGCGTCGGAAGTCACAAAAAGAAGGTCGATGAACTGCGCGTGGTTCGAGTGTCCGACACCGCCGAAACCGGACACCGCGCCGGTGAAGGCGGTCGGATTGTTCGCGGTGTCCGCGATCTCAAGCCCGCCGATGCCGGTGGACAGGAAAATCGCGTTGGCGGTGCCGCCGGCTTCGACTTCGACCAGCCCGTCACCGATGCTGACGGCGCCGCCGCTGACCACGCCGGCGATGTCGATGAAGCTTGACGCGGTGCTCGCCAGCAGGACGCCGGAGTTGATCGCGACACCGTCGATGTTCGCCGTCCCGCCGGCGTCCGCCGTGATCAACCCGCCGGAGGAGATAGTCGCGGTGCCGCCGCCGCTGATGGTCACGTCGATCGCGGTGCCGCCACTGCCAACGACGATCCTGCCGCCGCTGCTGACGATGCCGTTGTGATCGGCGCCGCCAGAGAGGAATTCGGTGCTGCCGCTGTCGATCACGGTTCCGAAGGCCACGCCGTGGCCGAAGACGATGACGCCGCCGCTGCCGTTGCGGCTGTCCACCACCGTCGACTGCGCCGTGCCGCCGGAGCTGACGATCAACAGTCCCCGGCCTGTCACGTTGGTCGCGGTGGCGATGCCGCCGGAGCTGACGATCTCCTTTCCGCCGGGCGCCGCGGGGTTGCTGCCATCAAGCAGGGTCGACACCGTGGCGCCGCCGGGAAGCACCTGCAGCAAGCCGCCGCCTTCGACCGTGGCGCCGCTGGCGGTCCCGCCGCCGGAAACCACCTCGGTCCCGCCGCTGCTGATCGTGGTTCTGTTGTCGAGACCGCCGAACGAAACGAAGATCCTGCCGCCTTTGCCGACGGTGACGCCGCGCGCCAAGCCGCCACTCAGAACGTCGACGACGGCGGTGGACAGGACGACGCCGCCGGCCTGGGTGCCGCCCTTGCAGCAACTCTTCAGTGATGCCGCTGCTGATGTTGTCGCTGCCGACATGGTTCGCATTCAGTTGCAGGATGGCGCCGGCGCCGAAACGCCACACCGGTCGTATCCTGGCCGTTTTCGCTCCATCTAAAAGTCCCGCCGCTGCTGACTACGCCGCCGGCAGTGACGCCGCCGACCGCGAGTTCGAAGCCGCCGCTGAGCACAGTGATCGCGGTCGCCAGCGCACCGGTGTCCAGTTGCAATTCGCCGCCGGATTTGACGGTCGCGCTGTTTAGAACGCCACCAG
Organism: uncultured Alphaproteobacteria bacterium; assembly: GCA_963833665.1. Lineage (GTDB taxonomy): Bacteria > Pseudomonadota > Alphaproteobacteria > Rhizobiales > Xanthobacteraceae > BOG-931. The sequence continues at coordinate 204,490 of CAWHZA010000022.1, forward strand.
CGGTATCTGCGTTGGCGCCGTCGCCGATGATGGTGCTGGCCGCGGCGCCACCGGAAAAGATGATTTGTTGGCCGCCCTTGAGCATTGTGCCGATCGCCGTGCCGCCGGAGTTGACCACGCTGCTGTGCCGGTGCTTAAAGCCGCTGCCGACAGCCGTAGCGCCGATGGCTGTCGCGCCAGAATTGACATATTGATAGCCGCCTTGGCTCATCGTGCTGGCGCTTGCCGTGCCGCCGGAAAAAAGAGTTTGCAAGCCGCTGGAGTGGACCGTGGTGCTGATCGCCACTCCCGAGACCTGCTGATTGCCGCCGCTGCTAATCGTGGTGTCGGATCGCCAACGCGCCAGAATTGACATCCTGGAAGCTGGCGTTGCCGCTGAGCGTACCGCGTCGCGTGCGGTGCCCCCGGCAAGTAGGCTCTCGATCCCGCCGTCACTCACGAGTGCTCGACGCTCGCGAGGCCGTGCCCCGAAATGATCTGCATGCCGCCGCTAAGGATTGTGGCGCCAACCCCCTTGCCGCCGCTGTCGATTTCCAGGACGCCGCCGGACGATATAGTCGTGGTGCTGGCGACCCCGCCGGACGAGACGATCTGCGTCCCGCCGCTCACGAGCGTGGCACCGACAGCCTTGCCGCCGCGCCCGATCTCCTGGACGCCCGCGTTTGACACGGTGGCGCCGCTCGCCACGCCGCCCGAGGAGACAAACTCGATGCCGCTGCTGTTGACCGCAGCGCCGCTGTCGAGGCCGCCGTTGAAGACGGTTTCCGTCCCGCCGCTGCGAATCTGCGTGGCAATGCTCTTGCCGCCGGCGCTGACCAGCTCCTGGCCGCCGAGACGTATCGTAGTGCCGATGCCGGTGCCGCCGGAACGGATGATCAGCTCGCCGCCGGAAGCGACTGCGATGGCCGAAGTGGTGCCGCCCGAATTTGCAATTTCCACTCCGCCGCTGTTGACCGTGAACCCGAACAGGCCGCCGCCAAGGACGAAGCCGCCACCGAAAACCTTGCCGGTGCGCCGCCGCTGACGAGGACGGCCTCGGCGGTGCCGCCGCGGCCGACGTCCTGCTCGCCGCCAGAGGATACGAACACAAGGTCGGCCAGGCCGGAGACGATCTGGTGCCCGCCGCCTTTGACCATCACAACGAAGGCCGTGCCGGCGGAGAGAACGATCTGCGTGCCGCCGCTGTCGAGGGTCGAGGCACTGGCAAATCCGGCGGAAAGCACCTTCTCGATGCCGCCCTTGCTGATCGTCGCGCCACTCTCGACGCCGCCGCTCGAGATGACATCGACGCCACTGACGACCATCGCGCCGATGGTGCCGCCCGACCGGACAAAAGCTGCACCGCCTTTGCGCACGGTTGCCCCCGTGGCGAGGCCGTCGGATCTAACGATCAGCGTTCCGCCGCTGCTGACCGAGCCGGTGCCAGTGCCCGCCGACAGGACCTGTTCGGTAACCCCATTTCCGACCGCACTGTTGAAGACGAAGCCGGAGCCGACTTCGATCTGCGCGCCGCTGCGGAATTGCGCGGCGATCACGACGGCATTGCCCCTCCCTTCGAACATGCCGCCGCTGCTCACGATGAGGCCGCTCACCGCCCCGCCACTGAGGACGACTTCGTGGCCGCGGTTCTTTACGGTCGTGGCCAGCGCGACGCCGGTGGAGTCCACAAACTGGAACCCAAAAGACACAACAGTGGTGCCGCTCGCGAGGCCGGTGGCGTCGAGTATCTGCTCGCCGCCGGCCACCGTTGTCTGCAGCGCCGTGCCGGCGGAGATTACTTGTTGGAACCCTCCCAAATGGACGGTCGTGCTGATCGCCAATCCGGATTGCAGTACAAACTCGTTGCCGTTGCTGACCGTGGTACCGATAGCGGTGCCGGCGGAGAAAATCTGCTGAGTGGCACCGCTGACTATCCGCGTCGCAGTCGCGGTGCCGCCGTCGTGGACAGATTGTGCTCCCCCGCTCAGCGTGGTGCTGACGGCCCTGGCGCCGGAAAAAACCTCTTGTTGGCTGGCGCTATATACCGTGGTGCCGATTGCCGTACCGGTAAACTGAAGCGTTTGGTCGCCACCGCTAGAGACCTTGGCGCCGGTCGCCTTGCCCTCGACGCGCTGAAAGCCTTCGATTTTGGTGCCGATCGCCGTACCGCCGGAACTGACAAACGCAAAGCCGCCGCTGCTGATCGTCGTCAGGCTGTCGATGCCGGCTACGACCTCCTCCACGCCGCCGCTCACGACGATCGTGCTAACGGCCTTGCCGCCGCTGACATTGACGAAACCGCTGTCGACGGTGCTGCTGACCTTGCCGCCCGCGAACACGTCCAGCGTGCCGCCGGAATCAACGATGACACCGGTGCTAGTCTGGCCCGATGTGACGTTGAGCGTCTGACCGCTGGCGACTGTCGTCATGGCGGCGCTCCAGCCTCCCGTGCCGTTGCCCTCCCTGACCCCAGAACGTCGGCCGGCCCAGAACATAACAGTGCGCCTGGGAGCCGGGCTTGGACGGGAGGGAACTGCCGCTAGGACGGGAACGAAATCGACTTCAAAAATTTACTCAATGCTGCTAGCCTTCAACCTGCGGTATGTGCCGATCGGGATCCTGAGCCGTGCCAGTGAAATCCTCGACGCCCGGTGCTCCCCCCGTCTTTCAGTTCTCGACTGACGCGTTTTCGCAACGCGAGCGCATCACCGCGTGGCGGGAACTCGTCGGCCGTTCGATCGTCAATGTGGACATCGAGCCGCTGGACGCCGGCCGGCTTCGTGCCGAGGCGACCGCTTGCCTGCTGCCCGGCCTTGGACTGATCTTCGCCTACAGCGACGCCCATCGGTGCATTCATCCGCGCGCGCTCATAAAAGACGATGATCTGTCGTTCATGGCGGTGTCGGCGTCCCGATGGACGGCGTCGCAGCTCGGCCGCCATCCGACGCTCGGACCGGGCGAAGGCGTTTTGATGAGCAACGCCGACGTCGGCTCGATGACGTTGGCGGCATCGCGGTTCGCCGCTTTTGCCGTCCCCAGAGCAGCGATCGCGGCGCTCGTTCCCGACGTGGGTGCCACGATCGCGCGGCCGATTCCGGCCAATAATCCGGCATTCAGACTGCTGCTGGGTTATCTGGCCACCGCCAATGACGTGCAGGGGCTGATTACGCCCGAGCTGCAGCGGCTTGCCGTTACTCACGTCTACGACCTTCTTGCCCTTGCGCTCGGGGCGACGCGCGACGCGGCCGCCACCGCCAAGGGCCGCAGGGTGCGCGCGGCACGACTGGTCGCCGCCAAGGCGTTCGTGCGGCGGCACCTGCACCGGCCCGATCTGAGAGCGGAGGCCGTCGCGGCCCATCTCGGCGTCAGCCCGCGCTACGTGCACATGCTGTTTGAGGCCGAGGGCCTCTCGTTCCTGGAATACGTATTCGCCGAGCGCATTGCCCGGGCACATGAAGTGCTCCACACCGATAGCGATCGCACCATCAGCGCCATCGCATTTGCCGTCGGCTTCAGCGACCTTTCGCATTTCAATCGTACCTTCCGCCGGCGGTTCGGGCGCACCCCGACGGAGGTCCGTGCCGATGTGGCGCACGACGGCCTTTGAGACAGTCCGGGGCGTTCGCCGCGTTGGCGCGTGACGCCCGCTTAGCACGCAACGCACGCACATCAAGAAATATGAGAAAGGGCGCGGCTCGCGCCGCGCCCTCGACAGAACCGTATGGATGGACTTCTCTTCTTAGAAGTCCATTCCGCCGCCACCCGGCGGCATCGACGGCATGTCCTTCTTCTTCGGCAGCTCGGCGACCATCGCCTCGGTGGTGATGAGGAGGCCGGCGACCGAGGACGCGCCCTGCAGAGCCTGGCGCACGACCTTGGTCGGGTCGATGATGCCCTTCTTCACCATGTCGACGTATTCGCCGCCCTGGGCGTCGAAGCCGTACGTGTAAGAGGAATTTTCGAGGATCTTGCCGACGATGACGGAGCCGTCCTCGCCGGCATTGACGGCGATCTGGCGTGCGGGGGCCGACAACGCCTTACGCACGATCTCGATGCCGTGCTTCTGGTCCTCGTTGCCGGTGCGCACCTTCTTGAGCGCATCGACGGCGCGCAACAGCGCGACGCCGCCGCCCGGCAGGATGCCTTCCTCGACCGCGGCGCGAGTCGCGTGCATCGCGTCGTCGACGCGATCCTTGCGCTCCTTCACCTCGACCTCGGTGGCGCCACCGACGCGGATCACCGCGACGCCGCCGGCGAGCTTGGCCAGCCGCTCCTGCAGCTTCTCGCGGTCGTAGTCGGAGGTGGTCTCCTCGATCTGCGCCTTGATCTGGGAGATACGGCCCTCGATGTCGCTCTTCTTGCCGGCGCCGTTGACGATCGTGGTGTTCTCCTTGTCGATCATCACCTTCTTGGCCTTGCCGAGCATGGCAAGCGTGACGTTCTCGAGTTTGATGCCGAGATCCTCGCTGATCGCCTGGCCGCCGGTGAGGACGGCGATGTCCTGCAGCATCGCCTTGCGGCGATCGCCGAAGCCCGGCGCCTTGACCGCCGCGACCTTGAGGCCGCCGCGCAGCTTGTTGACGACCAGCGTGGCCAGCGCCTCGCCTTCCACGTCCTCGGCGACGATGAGCAGCGGCTTGCCGGTCTGCACCACTGCCTCGAGCAGCGGCAACAGCTCGTTGAGCCCGGAGAGCTTCTTCTCGTTGATGAGGATGTAGGGATCGTCCATCTCCACGCGCATCTTGTCGGCGTTGGTGATGAAGTAGGGGGAGATGTAGCCGCGGTCGAACTGCATGCCCTCGACCACGTCGAGCTCGGTCTCGAGCGATTTCGCCTCTTCGACCGTGATCACGCCCTCGTTGCCGACCTTCTTCATCGCCTCGGCGAGGAAGCGGCCGATCTCGTGGTCGCCGTTGGCCGAAATGGTGCCGACCTGGGCGATCTCGTCGTTCGAGGTGACCTTCTTCGAGTTCTTCTTGAGCTCCTCGATCACGGTCTCGACCGCGATGTCGATGCCGCGCTTGAGGTCCATCGGGTTCATGCCGGCGGCGACCGCCTTGGAGCCTTCCTTGACGATGGCGGCGGCGAGCACGGTTGCGGTGGTGGTGCCGTCACCGGCGATGTCGGAGGTCTTGGACGCGACCTCGCGCACCATCTGCGCGCCCATGTTCTCGAACTTGTCTTCGAGCTCGATCTCCTTGGCGACGGTGACGCCGTCCTTGGTGATGCGCGGCGCGCCGAACGATTTATCGAGAACGACGTTGCGGCCCTTGGGGCCGAGCGTCACCTTCACCGCGTTGTTGAGGATGTCGACGCCGCGCAACATCCTGTCGCGGGCATCGACCGAAAATCTTACTTCCTTGGCAGCCATGAGTTCTCTCTCCTGAAACTACATTTGCTTTTGCCTCGTCATCACCGGGCTTGACCCGGTGATCCACGCTGCCGTCGCGGCCCCGTGGATGGCCGGGTCAGGCCCGGCCATGACGAATGATGAGGGTTACGCGGCCTTCTTCTTGGCCACTGGCTCGTCGAGCACGCCCATGATGTCGGACTCCTTCATGATCAGGAGCTCCTGGCCGTCGATCTTGACCTCGGTGCCGGACCATTTGCCGAACAGCACGCGGTCGCCGACTTTCACGTCGATGGGGATGAGCTTGCCGGCCTCGTCGCGGCCGCCCGGGCCGATGGCGATCACTTCGCCCTGAGAGGGCTTCTCCTTCGCGGTATCCGGAATGATGATGCCGCCGGACGACTTCTCCTCGGCATCGATGCGCTTGACGACAACGCGGTCGTGAAGCGGACGAAACTTCATGGTGTCCTCCTAGGGATTTGAAAAGACGCAGGTTTCTGGGTGTGGGCGGTCCACCGCAAGAAGCCTCCCGGCCGACCGCTTGGTGGCGACATAAGGGCCTGTGATTTGGCCCGCAAGAGGCGCCACAAAATTTATTAGCACTCACTCAGACTGATTGCCAATAGAAACTTTCAGCAACGGTAAACGGCAGTCGGTTCCGCACTTTATGGAAAAATATAGTTCCGCCGGGCGAGGAAACTGTTCCCAGGGGGCTCCGTTGACCAGGCGATGGAACCAGTCGCAGCCGGGCTGTTAGCACGGACGCAAGGATGCTGCTAGTGCTTTGAAAGTAAACAACTTATTCAAACATGAGGCTTGCAATGGAGGAGCGAGTCTCGGAACATCCCACGAGCGGGACGGAGGGCAACGATGGTTTCCCAAGGCTTGGTATCCAAAGACTTTCGCGAACAGCTCGAAGGCTACGGACTGACGACGGCGAACATCCTGTACCGGCGGCCGGACCACCCCTGGCTCCTGCAGAGCTATGTCTGGCAGAGCTACGACCTGTGCCCGGTATTCCCGAAACTGAACAAGTTCCTCAACTTCTGGCTCGAGAAGCTCGAAGGGCCGCTGCACTCGGTAACCGTGGCGCATGCGCGGCTGATCAAGCCGGCGGAGATCCGCGCCATCGACGGCGAGTTCAGGCTGCATTGATTACCCGCGTCATTGCGAGGAGCCAACGGGTCCGGCCCGAAGTGGCCGGCCCGATGACCGGCTCCGCGACGAAGCCATCCAAGACGACTTGCTCCTAAAGACTGGATTGCTTCGCTTCGCTCGCAATGACGGGTGAAGCGGTCTACGCTGTAATTACCCCGACAATCGCCCCCAACAGACACGTCGTCAGCGTGCCGGAGACGATCGACTTCAGGCCGAGCGAGACGACGTCGTTGCCTCGCTCCGGGCACATGGTGGAAAGTCCGGCGATCATGATGCCGAGCGAGCCGAAATTGGCGAAGCCGCACATGGCGTAGAGCATGATCAGGCGCGAGCGTGGGTCGAGCGTGCCCGGCGGCAAGGCGGCAAGCTGCACATAGGCCACGAGCTCGTTGAGGATGGTCTTGATCCCCATGAGCCCGCCCGCGGTCACGGCCTGCGACCATGGCACGCCCATCACCCAGCACACCGGCGCCATGACCCAGCCGAGCGCGCGCTGCAGCGTCAGCGGCCCGCCGGCGAAATCCGGAAGGAGCCCGAGAATGGAGTTCGCCAGGTAGACCAGGGCGATGAACACGATCAGCATGGCGACGATGTTGAGGAGAAGCTCAAGCCCGGCGCCGGTCCCTTTGACGATCGCGTCCATGGTGCTCGTCGCGGCCTGCTCGACGTCGCCGAGCTTGGCGCCGGTGCGCGCCCGTTGCGGGTCGGGCACCATGATGAGGCTGATCAGGATCGCCGCCGGCGCGCCGAGCACGGAGGCGACCACGATGTGGCCGGCGGCGTCGGGAATCGCCGGAATGAGGATCGTCGCATAGAGCACGAACACCGTGCCGGCGATGCCGGCCATGCCGCCGGTCATCACCACGAACATTTCCGCGCGCGAGAGCTTGGCGAGATAGGGCCGGATGAACAATGGCGCCTCGACCTGGCCGACGAAGATGTTGGCCGCGGTCGACAGCCCGACGGCGCCGCCGACCTGAAGCGTGCGCTCGAGCGCCCAGGAAAATCCGCGCACGATCGGCGGCATGATGCCCCAGTAGAACAACAGCGAAGACAGCACGCTCATCAGCAGGACCACGGGGAGCGCCTGGAAGGCGAGGCTGAATTCCGTCCCCGGGGCCTTGAGCTCGAACGGCAGCGGACCGCCGCCGATATAGCCGAACACGAAAGACGTGCCGGCCCTGGTCGCCGCCGCGATCGCCTCGACCGCGCGATTGATCCCGACGAAGGCGATCTTGACTTCCGGCACCTTGAGCAGAAGGAGCGCCAGCAGAAAGGTGACCGCCAGGCCGATGCCGGCCTGCCGCCAGTTCACCGCGCCGCGGTTCTCGCTGATGACGAAGGCGATGGCGATGATCGCGACCACTCCGGCAACCGACTGCAGATTTTCCATGACGTGCGAAGCCCCATTCCCCGGGTCCGATAGTAGCCGCGGCCCCGTCGTTCGTCATGGGCACGCGCCAAGCCGTAGCCCGGATGAGCGAAGTGAAATCCGGGAGCGATCTGCGAGCTTGAACGCTGGTCCCGGATGTCGCTGACGCTCATCCGGGCTACGTGCTTTGCTTGACCCGCACGGCGGTCGGGGGTGCGGCCGTTGTAGCCCGGATGAACGAAGTGAAATCCGCGAGCGGCTTGCGGGCCCGAACGCCGGTCCCGGATTTCGCTGACGCTCATCCGGGCTACGGCGCCGAGCCTGACGCCCTCGGTTGGCCAATTTTGCCACCAAGCTGCCTTACGTCCATCGGCGGTCAGCCAATGGGAGGAACAGATGCCGATCTTTATCTATCGAGGTCGATACAATGCAGACGCATTCAAGGGAATGATGACAAGCCCCGAAGATCGCGAGGCAGCGCTTGCCAAGGTTTTTGAGAAGGCTGGCGGCAAGCTGCTGGCGTTCTACCTGACGTTCGGAGAAGACGACTTCCTCACCATCGCCGATTGTCCCGACCATCACGCGGCGCTGGCGCTGGCCATCGCAGGCGCCGCAGGCGGCAGCATCAGCGACATGAAAACGACGGTCGCCGTGACCTCGAAAGAGGCGATGGCCGCATTCAAAAAGGCTGGGGAATTGGCCAAAACGTTGAAGAACGCGGGACGCTGACGCGGTCGCGCAGACAAAGCTGGGTTTCCCGGCTTGCCGTGTGCAGCCAAGCTGTAGCCAAGCTGTAGCCGGGATGAAACGAAGTGAAATCCGGGAGCGGCTTGCGAGCCTGAACGTCATTCCCGGATTTCGCTGACGCTCATCCGGGCTACGGTGTTTGCCGCGTGCAGCGGGTCGGAGAGAAAATTGCTATGAGCGAGGGCCAGGCGGCTCGATCCATGATGAAATCGCGCGCCGGCGGCGAGGAGGAGATTCTCCATGCGCATCCGTTTTGATTTCGGCGCGGTGACGCTCGATGCCGAGACGCTCGATACGCCGACGGCAAAGGCCATCGCCGCGGCGTTGCCGCTCGCCGGCTCGGCGCTGACCTGGGGCGAGGAGGTCTATTTCGACATTGCGGTCGAGGTCGCCCGCGAGAGCGATGCGCGCGCGGTGGTCAAGCCCGGCGAGATCGCCTACTGGCCGGATGGCCACGCCATCGCCATCGGCTTCGGCCGCACGCCGATCTCGAAGGGCGATGAGACCCGGCTGGCGAGCCCGTGCAACATCTGGGCGAGGGCGCTTGGCGACGTGAAGACGCTTGCCAAGGTAAAGGCCGGCGCCAAGATCAAGGTGACGGTCCGGGATTAGCGCGCGACTGCCGATTGTGCTCGGTCTGCCGGCGGGCGAGCGCCACCGCCAGATCCCAGGCGTTGCGGATATTGACGAGGAGAAGGACCAGCAAGGCGGTGGCGAGCACGTTTGCGCCGGCGTTGGCGTGCGCCAGCAGCAGCCACGCCGCCGCGAGCGCGGCGGCGTAGGCGACGAGCGGGCATGCGCCGTAAGCGAGCGCGTCCGCCGTATCGCCCACGGGGTCGCGGATCACGCGGATGAGAATCATGACGGAATAGAGGAGGCCGACCGCGGCGACAACGCCGATGGCGGCTGCGAGCGAGATGGCGGTGTGGGTCGGAATGAGCGCGATGAGGCTGAGAAACAGCACGCTGGCGTAGTGGAAGATGACCGGGCTCATGAAGGTGCGGGTGGCGCTAGCGCTCTCGCGGCTGAGAAAGCCGGCGCCGATCGAGACCGCGACGAACAGCAGCGCCACCAGCGCGGCCGCGGCGGTCCCGAGCAGGATGTAAAATTCGTGCCAGCCATCAAGCATGGGCGCATTTTAGTCGAGCATGATCTGATCCGAAGACCGGACGCCACTTTTCGTGACCATGCTCAGCCGCGGCCGACGAACGGCATCTTGTTGGCCATCACCGTCATGAACAGCACATTGGCCTCGAGCGGCAGGCTCGCCATGTAGGCTACGGCGCGGCCGACATCGTCGGCGCTCATGCGCTCCTCGGGCATCATGCGGCCGTCAGCCTGCGGCACCCCTTCGGCCATGCGCGCCGTCATCGGGGTCTCGGCATTGCCGATGTCGATCTGGCCGCAGCAGATGCCGTAGTTGCGGCAATCGAGCGCGGTCTGCTTGGTCAGGCCGGTGACCCCATGCTTGGTCGCCGTGTATGGCGCGGCGCCCGGGCGCGGCGCATGCGCGGAGATCGAGCCGTTGTTGATGATGCGCCCGCCGCGCGGGTCCTGGGACTTCATCAGCTTGATCGCCTCCTGGGTGCACAGAAACAAGCCGGTGAAGTTGGTGGCGACGACCGCCTGCCACTTGTCCAGCGGGATCTCGTCGATGGGGGCGGCGCGCGCACCGATGCCGGCATTGTTGAACAGCACGTCGAGCCGGCCGAACGCCTCCTTGGTCTTGGCGAACAGCGCGCGGATCGAATCCGGCTCGCTGACGTCGGTCGGCACGACGAGGGTCTTGCCGCTCGCCTCCTTGGCCACCGCTTCCAGCATCTCGCGGCGCCGGCCGGCGAGCACGACCGCATAACCGTCGCGCGAGAGGGCGAGCGTGGCGGCTCTGCCCACTCCGCTGCCGGCTCCGGTCACCAAGGCGATTTTCTGCGCAGCCATCGATCGGTTCCTCCCGTTTGATTGCGTGACAATACGGTCGAGTTCCAATTGTTGGAACCGACTGTGGCACAATCTCCTTCAGACTTGAACACCTGCGGCTCACTCGCACCGCCACCATTGCTCTCCTCGGCTGTGACATCGCCGCGAGCTTTTGCGCGCGCAGCCGACGGCCATGGCGGAACATTGATCATCGAAGGGAGCAACGCGGCGAAGGGCCTTCGCTCACATTACCGCGGCACGCATGGCGGCGCATCCAGCGACGGAGGCAACGGCCCCGTCCCCGGACAAACCGGCGCGCTCAGCTTGCGAGCGCAACCTCCTGGTCGGGGCTGCGGACGCGGTAGTCGTCGGGCGCGGCGAGCCGCGCGCTGATGTTGGTTGCCGGGCCCGGCTTGCCGAAGCGGAAGCCCTGCATCGAGTGCACGCCGGCGGCGCGCAGGAACAGATGCTGCTCGGCGTTCTCGACGCCCTCGGCGGTCACCTTCATGCCGAGACCGCGGCCGAGGCTGACCACGGCGTGAACGATGGCGGCGGCGTCCGGAGCCGTTTCGATGCTGCGAACGAAGCTCGAAATCGATCTTGAGCTTGTCGAACGGGAAGCGCCGCAGATACAGCAGGCTCGAATATCCGGTGCCGAAATCGTCGAGCGCGAAGCGCACGCCGATGGCTTTGAGGCGCAGCATGGAAAGCTCCGCCGTTTCCAGGTTGCCGAGCAGCGTGCTCTCGGTGAGCTCGAGCTCGAGCCGGTTGGCGTCGAAACCGGTCTCGTTGAGGATGCGCTCGACCGTGTCGACGAAGTCGGAGCGGCGGAACTGCAGCGGCGAGACGTTGACGGCGATGGTCAGGTCCGGCCAGCCCTTGCCGTCGAGGCAGGCGCGCCGCAGCATCCACTCGCCGAGCTCGACGATGAGGCCGGAGTGCTCGGCGATCGGAATGAAATCCACCGGCGAGATCTCGCCGGCGGTCGGATGGTTCCAGCGGGCCAGCGCCTCGACGCCGACCATGACCGCGCCGCTGGCATTGACGATCGGCTGATAGGCCGCGGCGAGGCCGTCGCTGCGGATCGCCTGCAGCAGATCGGCTTCCAAAAGCTTGCGCTGGGAAAGGTCGGCGTCCATCGCCGCGTCGTAGATGCAGGCGCGGTTGCGGCCTTCGTTCTTGGCGCGGTAGAGCGCCATGTCGGCATAGCGCAGGATGTCGGCGGCATCGCCGGCGCGGCGGTCGATCACCGCAATGCCGATCGAAGCGCCGATGATGATGTTGTTGCCGTTGATCGAATAGGGCGCGCAGACGGCGGAGATGATGCGGCCGGCGATCGCCTGCAGCGAATACGAATCGGAGGGGCAGGAGGTGATGATGGCGAACTCGTCGCCGCCGAGCCGGGCGACCAGATTGTGGCCGCGCACCACGCGGCTCAGGCGCTGAGTGACGTTGAGGATGAGCGCATCGCCGACGTGGTGGCCGAGGGTATCGTTGACGTCCTTGAAGTGATCGAGGTCGATGTAGAACACGGCCGCCGAAGGCCCGCCGCGCCGCACCTCCGCGATGACGCTCTCGAGCCGTTCGCCGAAGTAGATGCGGTTCGGCAG
>CAWHZA010000023.1:0-23727 GCA_963833665.1 uncultured Alphaproteobacteria bacterium
TCGCTGCAGATGTAGCCTCATACCTATTTGGTAGCTTGCAGCAATAGCGGACATGCCGGGCGAACTGACACACGGCTCGAAAGGCGCGAATGGACCCGAGGGCGACATTGGCTGCCGCCCAGGCACCTTCTTGCCAGCGCCGCATTCACGGCCGAGTATTTAAGGCTTCACGCTTCGAGGAGTTCATCCGATGAGCTTGAGGTTCTTAGACGGTCTGCTCGCTCTCACGCTAAGCGCCGGTTTTGCGGTTCCGGGTACAGCCCAGGAGGTTTTGCCGTTTTCGCCCAACCGTCTGGCAGCACAGCCGCGCGGACCATGCGGAGTCAATTTACAGTCCGCTCTTACCGGTGAATCATCTGCCGAAGGATGTGCCGAACATTCTCATCGTGCTCATCGATGACGTCGGGCCTGCTCAGACCGACGCCTACGGCGGCGGAATGCCGACACGCGCGACTCTGAGCAAGATCGCCAACGAGGGAACGTCCTGCAATCGGTTTCACGCTGCCGCCGATGTGCTCGCCAACCCGCGCGGCGCTGCTGACGGGTGACGCGGATCATCATCGCGTCGGCGACGGCCAGATCGGCGAGTTGGCGGATGGTTGTCGGACGGATACCTGGGCGTGCCGTCCCTAAGAGCAGCGCCACCGTCGCCGAGGTACTCGAAGACTACGGCTGACAGCACCGCCGCTCGGGGCAAGATGGCACGAGCACCCCTGCCGAGCGCGCCGCCGCCGCCGGTCCCTTCGATGATTGGCCCGCCGGTTACGGCTTCCAGTATTTCTACGGCTTTCTCGGCGGCGAAGCGTCGCAGTACGAACCGCAACTCGTCCGCAATACGGCTTACGTCGAACATCCCCGCACTTCCGGCGGCCACAATTACTATCATTTGAGCGAAGACCTTGCCGACGATGCGATCAGTTGGTTGCGTGAACATAAAGCTTTTGCGCCCGACAAGCCGTTCTTCATGTATTGGGCTCCCGGCGCGTCTCACGGCCCGCATCAAGTGCCGAAGGAATGGTCCGACAAGTATGAGGGCAAGTTCGACGACGGCTGGGACAAATACCGCGAGCGTGCCTTCCGGCGCGCCAAACAGATGGGCTGGATACCGCCGGATGCGGAATTGACCCCGAGGCCGGCAGACGCTTGCTTCCTGGGACTCAATCCCAGACGACGAGAAGCCCTTCCAGCGCCGCCTGATGGAAGTGTTCGCTGGATTTACCGAGCATGTTGACACACAGATCGGCCGCATGGTTGATGAAATTGACCGGCTCGGCTACGGGACGAGCTCTGCTCGTTCTCTATATCTGGGGTGACAACGGCGCATCGGCCGAAGGCCAGGACGGCTCCATCAGCGAGTTGCTGGCACAGAATGGTATTCCCACCACCACGAAACAGCAGATCGCGGCTCTCAACACGCTCGGCGGTCTCGATGTCCTCGGCACGGCCAAAACGGACAACATGTATCACGCCGGCTGGGCCTGGGCGGGCAGTACGCCGTATCAGGCGACCAACACTCATCGCCTCGCATTTCGGCGGCACACGCAATCCGTTGGCCATTCGCTGGCCCGCCAAAATCAAGCCCGACCCCACGCCCCGCGCTCAGTTCCTGCACGTGAATGACGTGGTTTCGACCATCTATGACATTCTGGGCATCAAACCTCCGCGCGTGGTCAACGGTGTCCCGCAAGACCCATTTGACGGTGTCAGCTTTGCCAGCACCTTCAATGATCCCAAGGCCGAGGAGGTGAAGAACAGCCAGTATTTCGAGATCATGGGCAGCCGCGGCATTTATCGCGACGGCTGGATGGCGTCTGCGTTTGGTCCGCGCATACCATGGGTTCCTGGCTTACCCAAAGGCATCAAGGAATGGACGCCTGATAAAGACAAATGGGAACTCTACGACCTGAACAAAGACTGGTCGCAGGTTAACGACCTCGCCGGCAACATGCCCGCGAAGGTTGCCGATATGAAGGACCTGTTTCTGATTGAGTTCACCAAGAACAAAGGCTTGCCAATCGGCGGCGGCCTGTGGATTCCCGTGCTCCATCCTGAACTGCGCCTGACACCCCCGTACACATCATGGTCTTTCGCGGGCGCCATCACGCGTATGCCTGAAGTCGCTGCCCCCGCCCTCGGCAACAAAGAGAACCGCGTGAGCGTTGATGCGGACGTGCTAGCCAATCCCAACGGCGTGATCTATGCGCTGGGCGGCTTTTCCGGTGGACTGACCCTGTATGTCAAGGACGGCACTTTGTCGTATGAGTACAATCTTTTCGAGATCCAACGCACCCTTATCAAGGCAAAGGATGGACTGCCCACCGGCAAGGTGAAGATCGAAGTCGAGACTTCGTATGTCGAGCGCAGGCCGGCCGGTCCTCTCAAGGTGGTACTGAAAGTCAATGGCAAGGAAGTCGCGTCGGGCGTGGTGCCAGTCAGCGCGCCGTTGATTTTTACTGCCAACGATTGCCTCGACTTCGGCATCGATCTCGGCTCTCCGGTCGGGATTGAGTACTACGATCAGGCTCCCTTCAAATTCAACGGCAAGATCGAAGGTGCGCGTGTGGAATACCGCGGTTCGCCGGCTGAGGTGCAGGAAGAGAAACTACAAACGGATGGACCGATCCCAGCCGAGGACTAAACAGGGCCGTACCTGAAGTGGCAATGATGTGATCGAATCAGGTTTTGATACGGAGACTGCCAAGGCGGCGCAAGACGCCATCTTCGCGCGTCTGGACGCCGCCTGATGTCGCGCCGCCAGGACAGCTCGTCCCGAACATCCGCGCTTGCCGGCCTCGCGTTGCTCGTTGCGCAAACCGCCAGTGCGCTTTCCGATCCGCAGTCACCTGCCAATTCCGCGAATATCGCTCGCGGCACCGATTTCAGGTATGGCGCAGACTATAATGGGCTCGACATCACGCGACCGGAAAAGGCGTATGTCGAAATGCGTCTGGAGGACCGAACCTCGGGGATCGCGAAGTCCGTCGATGCACAAGCCTTGCTGCTTCGCGGTGGCGGCGCCATCGCGCTAAGCGACGGGTGGAAATTCGGTTGGCTGTCTGAAATTGCGCTGATCAATGAGACGACCGTCACGTCCGCGCCGCCGGGTTCAAGTGGCGAATTTGGGATCGGCGATACGGTGTTTCAGGGCGTGCTCAGTCGCCCGATCAATGATCGCTGGGGTTATGGGTTCGGAGCCCGGCTGGTCGCGCCGACTGCGGAAGACTCTCTGGGCACCGGACGGTGGCAGATCATGCCCGGATTTGGCATCCGCTACTCTTTCCTCGAGTTTGGCGACGATACCTACTTCGTTCCGAAGCTGCGCTATGCAGTCAGCTTTGGCGGTGAGCCGTCCCGGCGCAATCGCAATGAGCCGCAAATTGCGCCGACGCTCAATATTGGCCTGCCCGATCGCTGGTTCGTGACACTTTATCCTTCATACGATATCCGCATCAATTACGGCGATCCGGTACCGGGTCAGACTGGACGGCTGTTCCTTCCGTTCGACGCGGCGATTGGACGAAAAATAACCGACAAAGCGATGATCACCTGGGAGATCGCCGCGCCGATCGTGAAAGATTATCCGGTCTATAACTTCAAGACTGAGCTTCGGCTGACGATCAATTTCTGAGCCTACGTGGCAGGCGTGCCGTAAACAATGACTGCTCTTGGCCCTCGGCATGTGGCGTGCTTGCCACAGCTCAAAAAATTCGTTCGGAAAAGCGAATCCAGACACAATCGGTGCACGAAATTAGTGCACAGGCTGCATCTTCGCTACCTTTACTACGCGAATTTTGGTGTTCGGGTTTCTTGAACCGGAGATGAATATGAACAGACCCCTCTCAGTAATTGTCACCTCTATGGCTGCAGCACTCACGACGTGCGGATTTGCTTACGGGGCTGATCTAGCCCCCGCACCGGTCTACAGACCCGCGCCAATAATGTCGCCGGTGCCCGCTTATAGCTGGACAGGCGTCTACGTTGGCGTGAACGGCGGCGGGGCGTGGGGTAGCCAAGACCCCCTCAATCTCATCACCAACCGCTTTGATCATTTGTCTACTAGCATTTCCGGTGGACTGTTCGGTGGAACGATTGGGGCCCAGGTTCAAGTTAGCTACGTCGTGCTGGGCTTGGAGGCGGACCTCGACTGGGCGAACATCAAGGGCTCGACGAGCGTCATCCCGACAGTCGGGGGGATACCGGTCACTGCATTTCCGATCAACGCGGCGACGAAGATCGATTGGGAAAGCACGGCAAGGCTGCGCGCAGGCTGGGCGTTTAACAACGTGATGGCCTATGTCACCGGAGGCTTGGCGCTGCAGGGGGCCAAGACCACCCTGACGACCCCGGTCGGGCCAGTTTGCGGCGGGATTTTTAGCGGCTGCAGCGGTACCGATCGCGCAATCGGCGCGGCATTGGGAGCTGGCATAGAATATGGATTTACCCCAAGTTTGAGTGCAAAACTCGAGTATCTGTATATCACCGGTGTTTCACTCGAAATCTCGCATACCAGCGAGATACGAGCGGGTCTGAACTACCGCTTTATCGGATTTTAATGCTTCCCAAAGGGAAATGGGTACGCGGGAAGCCGCGGACTTTTGCGTCGCATTTAGCGGGGCCGCGCAAAAGCTTTCCGATAGCGCAGTCGAGCGGTGCGCGCCTTTCATAAATCTGTCACATGAGGAACCTTTGGCCTCCGGCTACTGACAAACATTTCTCGTTGGGTGCAAACTGGATGGTCTCCCTAGCTCAAGAGGTAAGGAGGAACGATGAGTAGAACCAGCGGCATGTACTTCTGTCTGCTCGCGGTGTTCGCCGCCGTGACGGTGGCAAGCACGCCCGCAGCCGCGCAGCAACAGCAGAAGCCCAACATCCTTTTCATCATGGGCGACGACATCGGATGGATGCAGCCCGGCATCTACCATGAAGGCCTTGGGCTCGAAGCCTGTTAAGTGCTGAGGGGCGCGAGCGCGTTGCGTAGTGGCTCGCTGGAAATCGTCATGAGGCCGGTGAATGGCTGACTTAGCTCCAGGATCAGAAAGATGGCGGCAGACGCCGAAACCGCGAAGACGCCGAGGGCGACAATGGTGGTTCCGTTGTTATCGGCGAAGAGGCTGAAGCTCGCGAATATTATCGTGAGCCAGGAAATCAGTACTACAAGGAAGGGGATGGGAATTGCCATCCCCGCCTCCGCGAACAGGAGCAAACGTGTTTTTCCGAGATCTTGAACGGTGTCCAGCGCCCTGGCTTGGAGAGAGCGCTGCATCTCGTTCCGGGGTGACAGCTTCAGAATCTCATCGTAGAGTGATAAGGCTGCGGCGCTCGCTTCGAACGGCGCCACCTTCCCAGAGTCCGCTCCGTTTTCGCGCCAAATCCGATCAGCCATAGAGGCGACCCCCCGACGAAGCAGATTACGGGCCAAATCCGTCTCCGGCCCGTACTGCGCCAGGGTGCGGTCGAGCAGAACGATGTTGGCGGTTAACTGCTGGACTTGAGTGCTCTGAGTTTGAAAAGTGCTATTTGCCGACGCGATAAGCAACCCGAGCACAAGCCCAGCGATTGTCCCAATCAGTCCTGTTCCCAGCCTCACAACATCCTTAGTAGCCGCGCTCAGATGATGCTCGGGCAACCTGTTGCGAAGAAATATGCCGAGAAACGTCCCGCCCAGGACACATGCAAACGCAATCACGGACATCGACAGGGGTCTCACAACTCACCCTCCAGTCTTGCGCGAACAAACGCCCGCTCAGGTGAGCTTGAGGGCGTCGAGTGCCCAGACTAGCACGACAATCCGTGCAGAAATGGCCCCGGGCCCTGTCCTGAACTTCCGTGTTAACGTAAGCGATGTCCGTCGACGGCCGTCACGCCGTTTTCGGCGCTAGGGCGTCGCGACGACCTCGTGGGGCGTCACGATCACGGGTTAGTGACGCCGCATTGCGGAATTTGCGTAGACTACGATCCGCTCGTCATTCAACCTCCAAATACTTCTGGCACGTACCCTTTGCGGGCCTCGCACGTGTGTTGGGAGAGCGAAATATGCATGTGGGGCCTGAAGGGGCGTCCGTCGCCGCTAAGATCGCCAACTTCAATTTTTCACGATGAACGCGCGGTGCGACTGAGAGGCATCGGCTGCCAGCCCCTTTTGGGCAGTTGCGAGGAACCAAACCGCAAGGAGCGCAACAATGAGTTTGATTAGAATTATCCGGCTAGGTCTCGTGGCGTCGTCTGCCGCGATGGTGATGGCGGCCGCGCCGGCAACCGCGCAGCCTGCCCAAAAGCCGAATATCGTCGTCATCATGGGCGACGATATCGGCATGTGGAACATCGGCGCTTACCATCGCGGCATGATGGCTGGGCGTACGCCGAACCTCGATCAGATCGCTGCCGAAGGCATGATTTTCACCGACTACTACGCCGAGGCGAGCTGTACGGCGGGACGCGCCAACTTCATCACTGGCGAGTTGCCGATCCGAACCGGAATGACAACGGTGGGGCAGGCCGGTGCAGCCATTGGCATACCCGCGCAGGCTGTAACGATTGCCACCGCGCTCAAGGGGTTGGGCTACGCCACCGGCCAGTTCGGCAAGAATCATCTTGGCGATAAAAACGAATTTCTGCCGACGGTGCACGGCTTCGACGAATTCTTCGGTTACTTATATCACTTAGACGCAATGGAAGACCCTGCACACCCCAACTATCCGCAGGACTTGTTGAATGTCGTCGGTCCTCGCAACATGCTGCACACCTATGCGACCGATGTAGATGACCCAATCGTCGATCCGCGCTGGGGTAAGGTCGGAAAACAAAAGATCGAAGACGCCGGTACACTCTATCCCAAGCGGATGGAGACCGTTGACGACGAGATCCGCGACCTCGCGCTCAAGTTCATCGAAAAGGCCAAAGCCGACGGCAAACCATTTTTCCTGTGGCTCAACCCGACGCGCATGCACATCGTCACTCATCTCTCGCCCAAATACGAGGCGTTGCGCAACTCGAAGAACGGCTGGTCCATCCATGAAGCCGGCATGGCGCAGCTCGACGACGACGTTGGTCTCGTTATGAAGAAGCTCAAGGACATGGGTGTGGACGACAACACCATCGTCGTCTTCACCACCGACAACGGCACCGAAGTCTTCACCTGGCCCGATGGCGGACAAACGCCATTCGCGCAGAGCAAGGGCACGGTGTTTGAAGGCGGTTTCCGCGTGCCGGCAATGATCCGCTGGCCCGGCAAGGTGCCGGCGGGCAAGGTCGAAAACGGCATCATTTCCGGGCTCGACTGGTTCCCGACGTTCCTGGCCGCCGCCGGGAATCCGAACATCGTTGCCGAACTCAAGCAGGGCAAGCAGATCGGTGACACGACCTACAAGGTGCATTTGGACGGCTACGACCAGACGAACATGATCACCGGCAAGGGGCCGTCGAACCGCCACGAAGTCTGGTACTTCGGGGAAAGCGAACTTGGTGCGGTGCGTATCGACGACTACAAGTATCGCTTCATCGACCAACCGGGAGGTTGGCTGGGTGACAAAACCAAACCTGACGTGCCCTACCTGATCAACCTGCGCCTCGATCCATTCGAGCGAACGGGCTGGCCCGACAGCGGCACCAAGTTCGGAGCGCAGCAATACTTCGATTGGTTCAAGTACGAATTCTGGCGCTTCGTATTTGTCCAGCAGCAGGTTGAGAAGCTTGCGATGACCGCGGTGGAATTCCCGCCGATGCAGAAGGGTGCGAGCTTCAACCTCGATGCGGTCAAGGCCAAGATTGAAGCGGCACGGGCGGCGGTAGCCAAGTAAGACGCCACATCGTTCGACTAGCTCCCACGGCGGGCGGCCTTCTCACAGCCGCCCGCTTTTTTGTCTGCTATTGGCACTTCGCAGCTGTACGCGATGACGCACATCATGTCAGCAATCGGAGCACAAGCCGACATCCCCCGGACATCGTCGAAATGTCGAAGATGATGCTGTGGACGGCGCCCACTCTACGGCATCGATGTGCCAAAGGGTGGTTGCGTTAAAGCGAACCACTATGAGGGGAACCGTCCATGGGCGAGGTTAGCACAATTGGTCTCGACATTGCGAAGTCGGTGTTTCAGGTTCACGGCGTGGATGCTGATGGCGCGGTGGTGATCCGCAAGCGGATCAGCCGTGCGAAGGTCTTGGAGTTCTTTGCGGCTGTTTCGCCGTGCCTGGTGGGTATTGAGGCTTGTCCGAGCGCACATCATTGGAGCCGCAAGCTTCAGGCGCTCGGCCACACGGTAAGGCTGATGCCGCCGAGCTATGTGAAGGCCTATCTCAAGCGGAGCAAAAACGACGCCAACGATGCCGCCGCGATTTGCGAGGCAGTAACGCGGCCGTCGATGCGTTTCGTGCCAACAAAATCTGAACAGCAGCAGTCGGGATTGATGTTGCATCGCGGCCGGCAGCTTTTGGTGCGTCAACGAACCATGTTGTCGAATGCGATCCGCGGGCACATGGCGGAACTCGGCATCATCTCGGCCAAGGGCCGCAATGGCACGGTCGAGCTGTTGGAGATCATTACTAATGCGGATGATGACCGCGTTCCAACGGTTGCGCGATTGAGCCTCGACGCTCTTGCTCGGCAATACGCCAATACCACGGCAGAGATCAGAGCCTTTGAGAAGCATATTCATGCCTGGCACAGATCATGTGAAGAAAGTCGGCGGCTCGAGGGAATCCCTGGCGTGGGCCCGATCGTCGCCACTGCGCTGGTTGCCGAGGTCGGCGATTGGAAAGCATTTTCGTCCGGACGCAACCTAGCGGCCTGGATTGGTCTTGTTCCAAAGCAGCATTCGACGGGTGGCAAGGAGCGTCTCGGCGGGATCTCAAAGCAGGGCAATCGATATTTACGATGGTTGCTCATCGCTGGAGCTATGGCTGTCATTCGATACGCGCGGCAGCACGGTACGAAACGGCTTTGGCTCGCGCGTATCATGGAACGTCGGCCGATCAAGGTCGCTGCTGTCGCGCTGGCCAACAAAATCGCACGTATGGCCTGGGCCATGATGGTGCATGGCGAACGTTTCAAGGAGCCGAGATTGCTCTCGCAGGCGGCATAGTCGAGAGTTGATCGAGGGTGCAACGAATTGGCGAGGGCATGACGACGTAATGCAGATACGGTCGTTCCGGGGATCGGGAGAACCCGCTTGGGTCATCGCACTTCCGAGTGCGTGTAAACGATTGGGACCCGATCCGCGCAGAGCATTAGGGCCAGCGGCCATCCGCGCCGCATCAACAGGCCGGACACGTGACCGCACCCGACCAATGCTGCACAAACGTCAGAAAGTTCTTGCCAGGGCGCCGTCCACACGTGACCCAACTCGGCCTCCAGCGGCGTGGATATCGACTGACTGATCCGCGCCAATTCGCTATCCTGCTGGCCCGCGTCACGGACCTTTTCGGCAATGGCGGCAGCGCGAACCCCTTGGTGGGCATACACGTGGCCTTTGTTAGCTTGGGCGGTTCTATTGATGACGCCTTTTGTCAAAGGCGGGCTCATTGATGCCGTTGCTGGAGTAGCTCTAGTCACAACCGTTTTCGCTGCCGTTTATCACGCTGAGGTGGTCGCCCTTCGAACCGGCGAACCATTCGGGACACTTGTACTCGCCGTCGCCGTCACAACCATTGAGGTCGCGCTGATCGTCTCCATCATGATTGGCGCGCCAGCGGAAAAGGCGGGTCTGGCGCGCGACACAGTGTTCGCCGCGGTTATGATTGTATGCAATGGCATCGTCGGCCTGTGCCTGCTCTGGGGTGGCGCACGTCACCACGAGCAAGGCTTTCAGGTTCATGGAGCAAGCGCTGCATTGGCAGTGTTGGCAGCGCTCACCGTCCTCACCCTGGTTCTGCCTAATGTCACGACGAGCACACCCGGACCTTCGCTCGCCAAATCGCAACTAATTTTTGAAGGAATTGTCTCACTGGTGCTCTATGCCTCGTTCGTTTTCGTCCAAACTGTGCGACACCGCGACTACTTTTTACCGGTTGGCAGCGCCGGTGAAGAAGCGCATGCACCGCCTCCCTCGAATACGACCGCTGTCGTAAGTGCCGGGCTCCTGCTTACCGCCCTCGTAGCCGTGGTGGGCCTTGCAAAATCTCTCACACCTACGCTGGAGATGGGTGTAGCCCGTGTTGACGTTCCAAAAGCTGTGGTGGGAATTGTGATTGCCGGGCTGGTGCTGCTGCCCGAAGGTCTAGCTGCCGTCCGAGCGGCCCGATCCAACCGGTTGCAAACCAGCTTGAACCTCGCGCTGGGATCGGCGCTCGCAAGTATTGGTCTGACAATCCCAGCCGTCGCTATCGTCTCGATCGCGCTGCAGCAGCCCCTTGAACTCGGGCTGGGCGCCAAGGACCAGCTTCTTCTAGCCCTAACACTCCTTGTCGGTGTGATCACGTTGGGCACCGGTCGAACCACAGTGCTGCAAGGCGTGGTACACTTGGTCATCTTCGCGGTTTTTTTATTCTTTGCTGTAGTCCCGTGATGCACATCGAATGTCGGCTTCTGGCCCAGGCCGTGTGAAAACGAAATCAGGCTGTAGTTCTCAACGTGTGGAGACACATGAGCGGCGGGACTTCATATCTCTGATCGGCGGAGCTGCCTCATTGCCGCTCGCGGCGCGGGCGAAGCAGCCAGCAATGCCTATTGTCACCGCAATAGCGGCGAATCGGCTCTAGGTCCCACGATCCCCACCTAAGGAGACAAGCAATGTCCTACACCGTGTCGGAGCTACTTCTTCGCAATCTCCGTGATGTCTTCGGCGAAAATGACCCGGCGCGTAGGCGCGCGGCCATCAACGAGCTCTACAACGAAGAGTGCGTGTTCTATGACCCCAACAAAGGGGCCCACCGTGGCCGCGACGCGATCGACCGCATCGCCAGCATAATCAAGGCCACTCATCCAGACTATCAGTATCAGCCGATCAGCGCGCCTGAGGAGTTGGGCGATGCTGCGCGGTGCCGGTGGGTGTCGGGCACCCCTGGCAAGGCGCCAGCTTACGCCGGAACCGATTTCGTCATTGCGCGGAACGGCCGGATCGCCGCCGTCTATCTCTTCTTCGATGGCCCTGGCGATGTCTCACGGCCCAATGACCCTTCAAAGTAATTGCAAATCTTGAAACCGTCCGACCTGGGCAAGGAGAGAAGACTATGAGTGACCCTTCTAACGCATACTCCGGCATCGGCGCGTTGTTGACGCCGCAAAACAGCGAGTTTGTGATCAACCTCAAAACAGCCAGGGCGCTTGGCCTCTCGGTTACCGCCCACGTTGCTCGCGCTTGCCGATGATGTGATCGAATAGCAGCCATTTTGTTGCGACTGCTCACGTCCGTTGTTGGCCCATGACGTCAGTGAGCGCAGTGCAGCGAAATGTCCGAAGTTGAGGTTGTCCGTCGTCAGAGATTTTGAGACAGGAGGCGGCCTGAACCAAGAGAGAGTTCTGGCGCATCATGGTTGATGTTACGCGGCTTGTTTGTGGTGAAGCAACCGACGGTTTTGGATGGTCTTGCGTTTGATCCTTTCTCTTTCCAGCAGGATGGTTTGACCGCGCCCGAAGTAGACGTCGGCCGGGGTGAGATTGTCGATGCTCTCGTGACAGCGCCGGTGGTTGTAGTACGCGACGAATACATCGATCTGAGCTTCGAGATCGCCGGGCAGATAATAGTTCTCGAGCAGGATGCGGTTCTTGAGTGTTTGATGCCAGCGCTCGATTTTCCCCTGCGTCATCGGATGATAAGGCGCACCACGCGTATGTCGCATATCCTGCCGCTCGAGCCATTTGGCCAGGTCGCCGGAGACGTAGCTCGACCCGTTGTCCGATAGCAGACGAGGTCGATGCATCACCGTAGCCTGATCCAACCCGGAAGCCTGCAGAGCCAGCTTCAACGTGTCGGTGACGTCCTCGGCTTTCATCGTGGTGCAGAGCTTCCAGGCGATGATGTAGCGGGAGAAGTCGTCGAGGATCGTTGACAGATAGAACCAGCCCCAGCCAGTCACCTTCAGGTAAGTGAAGTCGGTCTGCCAGAGCTGGTTCGGCGCAGTCGTCTTGTTCTTGAACTCGTCCGCGGCCTTCATCGTGATGAAGGCCGGGCTGGTGATCAGGTCGTGGGTCTTGAGCAGGCGATAAACCGAGGCTTCCGACACGAAGTAGCGCTCGGCATCGGTGAAGCGCACGGCCAGCTCCCGTGGCGAGAGCTCCGGCTCGTCGAGGGCCAAGGTGACGACCCGCGAGCGGACGTCATCGGGGATACGGTTCCACACCCGATCAGGCCGGGGACTGCGATCGTCCAGCGCCTCTGGCCCGCCGGTCTGATACTGATCGTACCAACGATAGAACGTCGATCTCGGGATCCCGATTTGCCCTAGCGTGCGACGAACCGGCAGGTGGGATTGTTCGACCAGCCGGATGATCTCCAGCTTCTCCGAGGCGGAGTATCTCATGCCTCGTCCTCCCCATCCGCCGTCACGCTTTTTTTGAGCAGACGGTTTTCCAGGGTCAGATCGGCGACAACCTCCTTGAGCGCGGTCGCCTCACGCCGCAGATCCTTGACCTCGTCCGAAGTTGCGGCACGAGCCGTGTCACCGGCCAGGCGCTTCTTGCCAGCCTCCAGGAAGTCCTTCGACCAGCGATAGTACAGGTTCTGCGCGATACCCTCGCGGCGGCACAGCTCGGCGATGCTGTCCTCGCCGCGCAGGCCTTCCAAAACGATCCGGATCTTTTCCTCCGCCGAATACTGCTTGCGTGTCGCCCGGCGGATGTCCTTGACGACCTTCTCGGCCGTATCCTTCTCCAAATTGGAATGCTGTCTCATCTTCGCTCCTGTGAACGCTACGATGAGCCAGAAACACTCCCTTCTTCAATCTGCCTTATTTGTCCCACGAGTGCTGACGGTGGACAGTTGAGGTTATAGCGGAAGTGGGTCGATAGAGGTCTGTGGCTTGCTCAGCAGCTCCGGCAGCTTGGCGATGCGCCGGGCCTCGTCGCGGTGAGGAGGTGCGCCGCCGAGCGCCGGGGGCGGCGCTCAGCGATCCCGCGGGCGGCGGCTTGAGCTTCCCAAGTCAGCAGCACCCCCCAATCAAGATCGTTGGTCCAACAGTCACCATGGCTTGGCCCCCGATGGGGGTGCCCGCCGCTGCCTCAAGTGTCTCGTCGGAGGCTTCGCAGAAGAAATCTTCGTCGGTCTGGTCGAGTTCGGCGGCGCTGTGGTTCACGAGATTACCCCTCTTCGCTTGCTAATGCTGCAGCAGTTCAGGCAACTTTGCAATGTTCGCCGCGATGCGGCGGGCCTCGTCGCGGGCGAGCAAGTGCGCAGCCGAGCGCCTGCCCGGCTCGTCCTCGAAATCGACGTAGGCGAGCGCCTGCCCGTTCGCGCCGCGGACAATTAAGCAGGCGTCGGTCGCTTCGACGGACCAAGAGTGGCAGTTAGAGGTCTGTGGCTTGCTCAGCAGCTTCCGCAGCTTGGCGATGTTGGCGGCGATGCGCCGGGCCTGGTCATCGATTGAGCGCCTCAAAAAGAACCCCAAGCGGCGAGACCGCTTGGGGTCGGAGGTCCTCCAATTTAGGCTTTGGGCCGAGCAGCGGGGGTGTCGGGGGGACGGGGGAGCCGCCCGGTCCGCCTAAACTCGGCGACTCAACAGCGCACGCCCCTGCGGAGGCAATTACGCCTTTGTATAGCACAGACTATTTGTTCGTATCATTCACGGCTCGGGCGGAAAGGAGCAATTCTCCAAGGTCTCTTAGGTAGAGGATGAGGGATACTGGAAGGCTATTTCGGTGCGAGTGCCTGAGCCGGAGCGCCTTTGCCCAGTATTTGAGGCAAACCGCCTGGAACCCGCTGTCGTGAGCGCATTTCCACGTCATATGAAATGTATTGTGCGCCTTCTCACAGCACTTGTCGTCATGTGGGCAGCGTCGGGGTACGCGCAGACTGTTTTCCCCATATCGGAAAACGATGTCCGATGCGTCGGGTACTGTACTGATGTGCCCGAAATCGAACATTTACGCCCCCTGTCGCGACACCGGCAGTTTGCCGCTTCCGGTCGAGTTCGGGGGCGCGCTGAATCTTTTTCTGCCCCGTCATCGGGCGCAGGAAGCCAATGCTGACGCGTCTGGCACTGCGCAAGCCAATGCGTTGAGTACCGCGCTAATGTGTCCGTCGCGAGGGAGCACTTACGTGCCCTGTGCCGATGCCGGTACTTTGCCGCTCCTCGTCGAGGTCGGGAGGCCACCGAAACTTTTTGCGCAAGTCATCACGCCGCATCGTAACGGACAAAGGCGGCGTCATCGTCGCGACTTTGGGTGGTAAGACCAATTTGCGTAGACGCTTTGGCCAACGCACCGTAGCAATCTAAGCTGCTCTTGCACCGGCGTTCGGGCTTGTCGATCATCGCACTATCGCTTTGGAAGAACCGCACAGCGCAAGCAGCTGCGGTTCTAAGGCGAGAGCAGACCTGAGATTAGAGAAGAGACCCCGGCAGTGCTTGGCTGGGAGAGGGCATGCCGAGGCCTCCCCGCGTGTTGCCGGAGCCCATCTCTCCGGCGGCTCATTGAAGCCCGGCGCGAGTTAACAGAGTCTTTCGACGTCAAGCCCAGTAGTGTCTTTGGCCGCCGGTCTTGCGGTACCGAGCGCCTGGCCGCCGGGCGTCGCGGACGATGAAGCAGGCGTCGGTCTCCTCGACGGACTGGAGCGGCGTTTAGCGCTGAAAGCTCCACATCAATAACACCAGAACGCCAGACGCCAGCATCAGCCCACCGGCGATCAGGTCCGCGATCATGTCATCCGTCGTCGTCCAGTGGCCGGTGAGGATGATCGCTGCCCCGGTAATCACCAGCAAAGCCCCAAAGACTTTTTCTCCAAGGGCGATGATCACGGGCTCGCTCCTTGCTCCCTCAACGCTCCTGCTGCCGGTCGATGATGCTGAGCGCCAGGATGCGCGTTCCCCTGCGACGCTGCAACTCCTCGGCTACGCGAGCGCGGCACAGCGCGCGGCAGGCGCGCGCTGCCTTATCCTTCATGCGCTTGCTTTTTCCTGCGCCCGGAAGATTTCCTCACAGTCGGCGAGAGCGACCCGCACCCCCTCGCGGATCGCGTCAGGGTTTTCGTCCGCGAGGGCGAGAACGTCGGCCAGGAAGGATTCAATGCGCTGGTCCATCGGGTTTCCCCGCCGTACCGCCTGTTAGCTTAGCGGGTAGCCCTTCGCCGTCGAAGGTCCCGCGCCGGGCCAGAGAAGGTCGCTGGTAGCTTCTGGTCTCAGGGCTCGCGCAGCAACCCGGCAGCTTGGCGATGTTGGCGGCGATCCGCCGGGCGGTGGACAAGCCGTTTGATCACGGCCACAATTATATGAGTGCGCCAATTCACGGACTTGGCCCGGTAGTTGTATAAGTGTCATGGCTGAGTTTGGATGGCTTCCGGCCCCGAAGCTGCGCGAATACTACGTTGACCCTGCGGTTGGCGGCGGTCAGGAAGCGCAGAGGGTCCTGTATCTCACAGTGGTCACTGGTCAGGTGCGAGCGCGTTTAAACGGCCGTATTCTTCGGCTCGACCAAATAGCATTAATGGGGCAAATCAATCCTTTTAGCCTACCGCCTGATCTCGAACTGTCGATTGAGGACGCACGCCGAAAGTGGGGCGGGCCTTGATCGGAGGCGCAGGCGGCTGCGGCAGCTTGGCGATGTTGGCGGCGATGCGCCGGGCCTCGTCGCGGGTCAGACTGATAGCTCGCCAAGCTGTGCGACGCAGCGATATGTCGGGAATCGGGGGAAAAGCGGAAGTGCGCGACTTGCGCTTGAAAAGACGTTGATGACCCCAAGCAGACCTATGGTGGTTGGCCCGATTTTGCTGGGCTTTTAGACGGACGCGCTCGTGTGCTTTGGCTGAGCACTTGTCATGGATGATCGCAAGATGGATGGTCCGCGATGCCGTTCGATATGGCATTGGGAGGGATGCGAGTGGAGGTTAGCACAAGCCATACGGAAGCGGCGGAGCCCGATCTCTCATGCTTGGATCGGCATTATGATCCCGCGGGGCCCCACCCCTGTATTGTGACGCTCGTTCATGGGACGTGGGCTAGAGGCGTGTTATGGGCGTCGGATCACGACTATTCAGGTCTTAAACCCTATCGTCCTGAACGGCGACCAAGTACGCTAAGGGGGGAGCTCGTCGAAGCCATTAAAAGCTATTGGCGAGGGGTACGCTGGTTCGATTGGCCATCCGAATTCCGAGCTAAGCTCGGCGGGCATTTGGCGAATGCGGGTTTCGACTCCACTATTCGGGCCTTTCGGTGGAGTGGCAGTAATTCGATTTACGCCCGCCAAGCGGCCGCCAAGAAGCTGGCCGCTATCCTCCGCTCGGACTTGAACCGTTTTCCCGACGTGCCCTCGGTCATCGTTGCACACAGTCATGGCGGAAATGTCGCCTTACTTGCGCTGAGTGAACTTGGCTCCGATGCGGCGCGCGTGCGGGTGGTCACGCTGGCTACGCCCTTTCTTCGCGTGCTTCCAACACGGTTCTATCCATTCGAATTCTTTCTTCAATTGGTCGTAGCGATGGTTTTGCTAACGCTTTCGTTTCTGGGGCTTGGCCTATGGCAAGCAGAAAATCACGTAGATAGTTATGTGATCGTCTTCGCATCGATAGTCATTCTCAGCGGCTGCCATTATGCGGCGAAGCTGATTTTGATCTTCGGAATCAATACAAGCGAGATGATCAGAATTGGTCGTTTCTTGCCACGTCCTGCGTGGCAGGAGCGGCCAGAAAGAATCGCGGAAGCTGTAAATGCCGATTTTAGCCCCCACCGTGCGCCGCACCTTTTTGTGATGCGGGGAGTTGATGATGAGGGCCGCGCTTACTCTGGCAGCGGGCGCAATTGGAGCGCGATTAACCAAGCTGCTCGCGGGCGGCTTGGCGATGTTGCTATTTTTGCCGTCGTCCGCCGTCAGTGTCATGGGTTTGCTTCTGTTGTATGGTCGCGTTTCACGGGCTCCGTCCGGCGACCCGTTTGTAATGACAATAACGCATCTGACTTGCCTTCTTACGCTCGGAACTCTTTCGCTACTGCTCGCTCCGGGCGCGTTCAAAAGCGTGTTCGGCCGCGAATTCCTTTTCGGCACAGGGCGGTGTCAGATTTCGGCTGATTCAGCGCCGGATATGCCGGGGGCTGAGATCGTTACGCTTTCTCCCGAAGAAACTAAGTGGGGCCTTGGTCACGCACTTTACGATCATCGAGAGTGCGCACGAACCATCGTGAAATGGCTGGCTGATAATTTGCGCAAATCGTCTCCTCATTGAAAAAGTTTGAGTAGGGTCACATTCGAGAATGCGCGGCGATTACGTTGGGAAAAAATTAGGGGTAACCTGATCGAGCGAATCTGAGAGCCCTAGAGGCGAAGGACCTCTGGGGCTTCTTATTTTATTTCGACACTGTGATTGGGCGATCGCAAAGCCTCGGGTGGCGCTACGGTTGCTTACCTTAAATGGGAACCGTACACGAAGGAAAAGCTTGGAGTACGGGACGGGAAAAAGCTGGAAATTGCTGCACTGCCGTGGAGGTCCGGTCCTGGCCCATGACGTCAGATAGTGCGTTGCGGCGATACTTCCGGACTTGGGGTCTAAGCCGACATGGCGCGAAATGTCGTGAAATGTGCGGCTGCAACCTTGTCACGCCTCGCTTAATCGGCGGCGGCGGGCGCAGCAGCACCGGCAGCTTGGCGATGTTGGCGGCGATGCGCCGGGTCTCGTGGACGGTCAGCCGCGCTTAGGTTTGAGCGAATGATCTAGATCAAAGCGTGGACTGCGTAATGGCCGATAATTTTTGAATGGATTGGAAGCCAATATCTACCGCGCCGTACACTGGTGAGCTGGAGTTAGCCGTCATTGAAAAAGACGGTCCGCACACTGTCGCGTTTCCTTGTCGTCGCGTCGTCGGCGGATGGATCGCGGCCAAAACCAATAGATGGATTAGCGTGAAGCCCACGCACTGGCGGGTATGGCCGACGCGCAAGAACGCATCTTGAAACTCGCTTCGATCACACTTTGGCGTCTGGCTTGGCTTCACTGTTTTGATCAAGATCAATACCAAAGTCCGGCGGGCACTCAGGCATCTGATCCGCTATTGCGCATTTTCGCAATCAGATCGATGGGTTTAGGTATAGTCTGCGAGAACCTCATATAACGACCGAACAGCGGCCGCCCCGTCGCGTGAAACCTCGCGAGGCGGTTGAACGCGCTTTGCCGGGTTTCAATCGCCCTTTGTTTCTCTTGGCCACTGAAACCGTCCAATTCAGCGTCAACTGTGCGGACCTTGATAATGTCCTTGTACAGTTCTTCGAGGTAGTCCTCCACATCATCACCAAAGAAAAAGTAAGCTCGCTCCTTTGCCTGAATGAAATCTGTTTCTCGCTGCTGATCAAAACCAGCAGATGAGATAGTCATTTGTCCGACCGCCTCCCGGAAAACGCGGAAAAGTTCGTATCGGCGATCGAACAGATCGAGCGCCTCGCGTTGCTGCGCCGTGCGCAATTGGAAGTAACCGACGAGCGCGACGAAGACCGCTGTGCCGGCAGCAACAATCCATTGGATCAAGGCCATACGGTCCCCTCTTGAGTTAGAACATCGCGCAAGACGGCTCCCCCTCGAAATAAATAGGCGAGCGGCCTGACCGTTGGCGCCGCGTCCGCCGGCACCCGAGACCCTTGCGGCAGTCGCAGCCAATTGGCTGACGCGCTACGTCGAGCGCAACAAGCTTCGTACCGCTGGCGAGACTATGAAGCAGGCGTCCGTTTCCTCGGCGGACCAGGGCGGCGGGAAGTGGCGGGACATCAGCGCCAAATCCCCCAAATCAGCACTCCGCCGGTCACGCCAAACAGCCATGCTCCCGCCGCCGCCAGAGCAGCCATAGCGTGGTATCCCTTGCGATTAGTCATATAGGCGAGCGATGTGAAGCCGAGGGCATTTAAGAGGACGACCACGACAGCGAACATGGTGCGGGACATCAATGCACCGGCCGGTCGATGATGCTGAGCACCAGCTTCAAGTGCTCTGCGAGCCGCGGTTCCCCGGCGACGCTGTAGCTCCTCGGCCAGCGCGGGCGCGGCACAACATGCGGCGGCGCGTGAGCGGCCCATGCGGTCGGCCCCGCCCGAAGCACCAGTGGTCGATGATGGGCTCAGGGTTCAACCGGTCGCCATTTTTGCCAGCGCCAGTTCGAGCGCGTCGAGGGCGTATTCGAGCGTCTCGCCGAACGTCCACCCCTGCCGTTCCGAGATCATAAACAGGCGCTCGACCGTTGCTGCCTTGGCCTCGATCTCGACGATGACCTGAACATTGCGGTCGGTCGGCGGCGTTCCGGGGCTCGGGGCGCGGGGGCTGGATCCCCGCGCCGCGGATGCCATTTGGTGCAACGCGACCCGAATCTGCTCAAGCTCCTCGTGCAGCGGCTCCTGGTGGTCTGGCATCCGACGCCTCGGTAGCGCCATTAGCATTGCGACGCTCATAGCGTCACGCCCGTAAGTGATTCGTCAACGGCGGGCGGGCCTCTTGTGAACCTATTCTCCCGCGAGCGGGGTGGCCTCGTCCCGCCTCAGCAGGTGCGCCGTCCCCGGCTCGTCCTCGAATAGACGTAGGCGAGCGCCTGCGCGTTTGTGTCCCGGACGATGAAGCAGGCGTCGCGTCCGGTTGACAAGGGCGAAGCTCGGCCCATTTTCCAATACATCGACGGCTCGGCGGAGGAGCCATGTTGCCAAAATCTGTGATCGCCTGCTTGGCTGCAAGCGCCTTCGCCACAGGCGCACTGATGCCTACCGGCGCGTCCGCTGTAAAGGGCGGTCCCATGCCAGGCACTTGGAACTGGCCACCCTACGCTGGAAGCGGCGGCGGTATGCCCGGAAAGCCTATATGCAGCTATGTGCGGGTAGAGCCCTATCGTCATAGACCGGGCAAAGGGCAATGGGTTTACCAGTGTCATTAGAAGTAGGTCGGATACTTGTGTCGGCCGAAGCGTGTCGGGTGCCGGGTACAGGGCAGAAGTCAGAACCGCTTCAACAAGCTTGGCGAAGTTGGCGGCGATGCGGCGCGCCTCGTCGCGGGTGAGGAGGTGAGAAGCTGCGCGGCGGCTCCTATGGGCTTTCAGTTAGATTGGAGACGGCGAAGAAGAGATACGAATTTGCTGCTTGTTAATTCAGTTTACCTATGAGTTGCGGTATGTCGGCAGGCTTGCAGCTGTTCACATCTGGGTTGTTGGTGGCCGTGGCGTGTGGCTGCTTCGCTTTTGTCGCCGGTTTGACCGGTCGCTTGCGGATCGCGGCTGTGCTGGCTGCCGTGGCATGGGGCTTCGGCGCGGCAGCCGCCGCGTTCTTCGGAACGGTAGCGCAATGATCGGCCAGCGACGGTCCGGCGGATGAAGCAGGCGTCCGTCTCTTCGGCGATCCAAGGCGGCGGGCAGCGGCGGCGTTTCCGCGGCTGTGCGAAGGCATTGCAGCGCCGCTATGGCGAGCCGCGCAAGCGCAAACGGCTGCGGTTCTAGGTGCGCCGCAGACCTGAGATGCTACTCCGACAGCGCAAATTGGCATAGCCTCAGAACTCGCCGCAAACGTGCCCTAATCGATTCCAAGCAAGTCGAGGATCAGCGCCTCGTATTCGCCTTTGCCCGCGTTCAAAATAGAAAGCTTCGATGTAGAAGCAAACTCTTCATTTAAATACCCGCCTGTCGGTCCCGCTTTGTGTAGCTCAATTCCATCAGCGTAAACGTTGAGCGTCACGTTAATCGGCTGCCCCAAGAAGCGGCCCGTAATTAGTCCACGGACAATCGCATCCCCACTCGGGCCTATGTCCTGGAATCTAACCTCCAAGTCTTCATCCGCCAGCTTGGCCTGAAGTTCGGCAAGAATGGCGGCGATTAAACCAACGTCAGCCGTCCATTTCGCTTTAATACGTTCGATTATCTGTTCGTGCTGGTGCTCGCGCTCATCATGTTCCTGCCTCTCGCGCTTACGATGTTCCTGACTAGCTACCTCCGCCAGTGCGCTTTCTTGAGCGCGTCTCTTTAGAAACCGCTTAATCCTCTCGTCTGCTGATGGGCCAGGCATGTTTACTTACCCCTCTGCGGCGGCGAGAGCCGCCAACTCGTCGATTGCGGGCAGCGACTGCATCGGCGGCTACGACTTAGGCTAAAACCGCCCGCGATTAAACTCGCTCGGCGATGAACTCGCACAAAACAGCCGCCGGCAAAAATAAACCCCGAGCAGTCTGGACGCACTCGGGGTCGTACACAGGTTGCCTCTACTTTAGGCTTTTTCTGACCGGGCGGCTGGGGGTCGCTGGGGGGCGAGGGGGCCGCTCGGACGAACCTATCACGCATAACAAGCACCCATAGCTAGTGGCCGTCTGGTCTAAATTGCTCAGCCGGCGACGATGGGACGCGAGCACCGCGCCTAGCTGACGCTACGTTTTGATGGTGAGTAGGTCAGGCAGCTTGGCGATGTTGGCGGCGCTGCACCGAGCCGGCAACCGCTCGCCCGGCGCTCTGACTTGCGCTAAGCTGGGGAGCTTTGTGCAAGGGAGTGCTCCCCATTGCACAGAGTGGTCTACCTCCGACTGGCCCCGCACTTCGGCGCGGGGCCTTTTTCGTGGGGCGGCGCATCGGGCTGCGATGCTGGCCTCGCGTCGTCAAGGGTCAGAACTTGGAGTTGTACGCAGGACGTGATAGGCGATGCATTGGGAGAACGAGTCGCGTGGCCAAGGGAAATCTGGGACTCCGGCCGGTTGCGGCAGGCGTAGGGAAGTGGGTTCAACTACCGGAGCGGGTAACTGCCCCGTCGCCGGAAGACCGGACGATCCCCGCCATTTTTCGCCTTGCATCCGCAGAACTCGATTAAAATGGCCCTAGCCGGTCGCAGACAACTGATATTTGAGCTTTGGAGCGTCGTCCTTGGCGTTGCGCCTCCGGTCCCCGGCGTAGAACGCAGGAACCGACGTATTGCCGGAGACTTAACGTGTTTACACAATGCTCATGCGCTCTTTCGAGGCATCGAGCGCCCCTTGGCAGAGGACGACCAGGGGGCCGATGTACTCTCGTACGTTCTTAAGCCCGAGTGGTTTTACGAGTATGACCCCCACATGGTTAGCGTGGCTTCAAAGGTTCGCGTGCCAGAAGGCTTGGTATTTGTAACGTACGCGCGTCTGGACACAGCAGCAGATGGTAACGGTCCCCGAGGAACGGTAACCCACTGGGGCTTTGTCGAGGTTGACCGTTCAAATCCGGAACTGCCTGTTGATTTTTCTACCCGCTATCGCAATCGCCTGTGGTAGGAGAATACGGATGAAAACAGCTCAAATCGGTCTTTCTGACTTGAAAACCCCCTACGTGCCAGTCGCGATCTACCTTGAGGATGCGGACTCCGTGGAGTACGTGCGCCACGACGTCGCGTGCGTTTACCGTAGGATTGATGGCTTTTTGACGTTGGCTCTGGATTTGAAAACCCACAAGCTAAACGGTTTTAGGCTAAAGGGGTTCAAGAACTTCTTCATCAAACATCTCAAGCCAAAATACAAACTGCTTGATGACGATTTTATCCCGCTTGTGTCAGTCATTGAGGACGCAGTTCAATTGGTTGGCGACGAGGTGACGGGCGATCCTGAGAAGAGGAAGGCTTATCGCGACGCCAAAAGGATGGCTCACGACGATCGCGTATCGATCGAGCCGTTATCGATAGCGGCCTGAAATAGCAAACTCCGGCAGCTAGGCGAATGTTCGCGGCGATCCGCCGCGCCTCGTCACACGTCAGCAGCATTGTGTTGCTTTTACTTTTGATTTCACCTCCACGCACCTGATGGCACCGGAGCCGGCCTCGACCGTGTACACTCCGCAGCCACGCGGCGAGGCAAACATCGCGAAGACCACGCCGACGGCGGCAGCCATCGCCAGCACCACCACCAGGGCCAGGATGGAGCGGGTCACCGCGAGGGCCGCCTTCCGGTTTCCTCGACGGTCCAGGGCGGCGGGAAGCGGCGCTGAGGCATTTCGCTGGGCGGTATTTTGCTAGTGCGGGTGCAACCGTGCGCGGTTCAATGGACCTTGAATAAGATAGCCCACACGACAACTAAGGCGCTCGCTACCAAAATGCCCTTGTGGAGGCAGACAATCTCAAGGCCACGGGTCCACGCTTCGTGGTCATCGGGGTTCAAGTCGCGTCGAACATTAGCGAGGCCTTTTTGAAGGTCTTCTAGAAAGAACCAGCCAGCCCAAACTCCGGCAGCTATAAGCGTCACCGCGAGGATTTTTTCGAAGAGCGTTACGTGCATCTGGTCGCTGCGGATGGTCGCAAGGAACCCACCCAAAAGAATGACCCCCGCGGCCGCAACAGCCCATTGCTGCCTTTTCAGGAACCGCACTTCTTCGTGCTTTGCTGCGCGGTCTATTTTCTCTTTATCGCTTAAGTCGCCTCTGTTTCTGATCAGACATTGCCCTCGCCCGTTGCTGGTCCATCGGGTATCCCCGCCGTACCGC
This sequence comes from uncultured Alphaproteobacteria bacterium, assembly GCA_963833665.1. Taxonomy (GTDB): domain Bacteria; phylum Pseudomonadota; class Alphaproteobacteria; order Rhizobiales; family Xanthobacteraceae; genus BOG-931. The sequence goes on from CAWHZA010000023.1 coordinate 23,517, forward strand.
CTGTCAGCTTAGCGGATAACCCTTCGCGCCGAAGGCCCCGCGCTGGGCCTAGGAAGGCCGCCCGTGCGTCCCCGGGATGCCCCCGCTAGGCCAGTTACCCCGGCGGTTACCCCGCCCCGTTCGCACCTCGCTAGTCTTACGTTATTTCCGGGCCAAGACTTTGACGGTGCTGCTCTATCGCTGAAGGCCGCCGACGGCCTCTCCCGTATGT
>CAWHZA010000024.1:0-23186 GCA_963833665.1 uncultured Alphaproteobacteria bacterium
CTCGGTCCGAGCTAAGCGTCGCGCTGAACCAGGAAATCGATGCAAGCGCGCAGCCATTTGAGATCGGGACTTGCCGGCACGCCGGCGAAGGCCGAGTTTTTAAACTCGCGCGGCCGCAGCCTCCGCGAAGGCTGCCGCCGAGCTGCGCCCAGTTCGATGCTGCCGGCCCGTCGATGATCCGGCGCAGGCGCAGCACCTCGCGCGGCAAGCGACGTTCGCGCGGCCGTCCCAGGAAGCTGCTCATCCAGGCGCGGTCGGCGCCGATTGGCGTGTCCGAGGGCGTGGGCCAGAACGAGCGTCCGTTTGCCTTCCCAGAGATCGCCGTTGATCTCCTTGCCGTACCGCGCCGACGTCGCCGTCGAGGTTGAGCACATCGTCGGTGATCTGGAACGCCAGCCCAAGCAGATAGCCGAAGCGATCGAACCGATCGAGATTCGGTCGTCAGCGTTGGCAACCAGCGCACCGATGCGCATCGGGTGAATGAAGCTGTACCAAGCGGTCTTCTTGAGCACGAGCCGCAGATAATCGTCTGCCCCAACGGTGAGATCGTTGTCGCGCACCCAGCCGAGCTCCATGGCCTGGCCTTCCAGCGTCTCGGACGAGCAGTGGTCGACTTCGTCGAGAATGCGAAGCGCCGCCGCGGGTCCGAGCCGCTCGCCGCTCTTGCGGAACAGGCGCATGGCAAGCGCGTTCATGGAGTCGCCGGTGTTCACCGCGATCGGTACACCGACACGGCGATGCATCGTGGCTACGCCGCGCCGCGAGTCGCTGCCGTCTTCGATGTCGTCGTGCACGAGGAAGGCGTTGTGCAGCATTTCGAGGCCGGCGGCGGCGGGAAAGGCGTCTTCGGTGCGGCCACCCAGCGCACGCGCTGTCGCGATGCACAGCGCCGGCCGCAGCCCCTTGCCGGATCGATCGATGAAGTCCTTCACAAGCCCGTAGAGGTGCTGCTGCGGCTCCCATCGTCGGTATGCCGGCCGCGAGGGTGTCGGTCACCATGTCGCGGTACCAGCCGAGGCGCTCCAGGAATCCCGCCGGCTCCGCCATCGCCGGCGCCCGGCGCGGCGCCGACTATCATCGCCTCGGGTTCGAGCCTCGGCGCATCGGCCGAGCCGAGCTCACCATCGCGCCGCGGCGCGAAAGCTCGGTGACACCAGGCACAGTCCCTTCGCTCCGCTCGATCGCGTCCGCCGCACGGCTCGACGAACGGCGCGACCTGCTCCAGCAGCGGACGCGCTTGCTCGAGCAGCGGCGACGCACCGCGGATGGCGTGGGCGGCGACCTGCATGAGCGAATCGTCCCACGGCAAGCCGGCCTGGTATCGCGCCGCGTCGTGCAGCCGCCACGGCGCCAGGACCTCGGGCTCTTGCAGCGGCCACACGTCACAGCGCGGGCCGGCGAATTTCACCGCGTCGAGCAGTCCGTTCACCGCGCGCCGCGCCGCCTCATTGGCGCCTTCCATGGTCGCGAGGTCGGTATGCGTGCGCACATAGTCCGACGCCAGGAACAGGTTCGGAATGGCGGTGGTCGCCTCGGGACGCAGTCGCCCAGGTGTCGACGAGATTGACCAGCAGCGGCTCGACATTCTGCAGAAAACCGGGAGGCACGACTGGCACGAATGTCCGGGTCGAGGAACCACGAGTGCAGGTCTTCGTCGCGCAGCAGCTCCTGGTCGACGTTGATCGAGCGCTTGAGCTGCTTCCAGACCTCGCGCATCACCTCTTCGCGCGAGCATTGCATGGCGGGACGTCCGTTCGATCCCGGATCGTCCCAGTCGGAGATATCGACCGAGAGGACGCCGTGCACGTCGCTGTCGCCGAAGTCGGCGGGCGGCATGCTGCGCCAGAACTGAACCTGCGAGATGCTGGTCAGCGCCCATTCGGTATCGATGTGAATCACGTGCCCGTGAGCTATCGGCAGGTCGCGCCGCAGATAGAACTGCAGGCCGTTCATCCATTCCACGTTCGGCGCCAGCATGCGCAGATCGGCGAGCTTCGGATCGGCGTACAGCATCTGATGGTTCACCAGCGGCGCAATGCGCTCAAGCGGCAGCGCCGCCACGTAGTGGTCACCGTAAAATACGGTCCGCCTCTTACCGTGGCGGACACCAACGCCGGTGATGCGCACCTTGTCGCAGAAGATCTGCTCGATCTTCATGTTGCGCAGATAGCGGACGCCTTTCGACTCGAGATAGCTCAGCCACGGATCGATCCAGACGAAATTGGTCGGTCCGTCGAGCAGGCGATCGGTCGCTCCCTCCGTCGGATTGAGGATCGTGAACATCATCTGCACGAACATGTCGCCGACGGTGCGCGCACTTGCCTTGCGCGCCTTGGCCGCCACCAGCGAACGCGTAAAGCCGGCCGCCAGGAATTTCTGGTACGCGGCCGATCGCCCCTCGGCGCCGATGAAGTCCCACCACCCTACCCGCTCGTATTCACCGATCCGGCGCTCCTCGCATGAGGTGAGGATCTGCCAGAAGCGCGCGCCAAAGAGCGCCAGATCGTCCGGCGTGAGGTCGATCACAGGACTGAACGTGAGGAGAATATCGCGCAGAAGCGTGCCGGCATCGGCCGGCTTCTGCGGAAAGATCGACGGAATGAGGAATGTGGGCTTGCCGTACTGCGTGAACCCCACCCGTGTCGTCGGCACGAGGTGATCCGACGCCTGGCGCCCGTCGAACGACGGGGTGCGCCGCATCGTGTCGATCACGTGCTTGTAGAAGCCGGGAAAGAAGCGAAAGCCGTGTTCACCGGGCAGGCGGTGCTGAATGGATTTTGTGCCGGTGTCCGCGCGTTCGTGTCCGCTCGTGCCGGTGCCGTCGTCGATCACCGGGATGCTGCGCGCCTTGCCGCCAGCAATGTCGCGCCACTCGAGGACGACCACCTCGAACCCGCGCTCGATCAGTTCGTGCGCCGCGCTCATGCCCGCCACGCCGCCGCCGAGAACGATGACCCTGGTCGGCATGCGTCGCCATCACTTAGGTATTTGAGCGCTCACGGCTCGTACCGCGTAGGAGCACGACCCCAATCTGCTTTACTTGGACGGACCCCGGATTCGAGAAGCTTGCATACCGCCTGTGGCGCCTGTGGCACCTGTGGCACCTGTGGCACCTGTGGCACCCGTGCCGCCTGTGGCGCCTGTGGCACCCGTGCCGCCCGTGCCGCCTGTGTCACCCGTACCGCCCGTGGGCCCCGTTGGTGGAATGAGCCCCACGATCGCGTTCCGTTCCCTGATGCGGAGGGCTACTTTCTCGTACACGCGGAAGAGGAAATACGGGCCATCCATTTGCGGACTATCCGGAGGCTCGGTCACCTGCACGAATTGGAGCGACATGTCGGTAGCGACGACAAGCTCGATCGGCGCGCCGCCAAGCGCCACCACCACGCCGTAGTCCGAAAGAAGCGTCGACGAGCGGAGCAACGGACCGCCGCCAAGGAATGGGACTATTCGATCCTGCGGTACAGATGACGGTCCGGTGTGACCGTCGCGGGCGAGGATACTCGCAACGTGGACGGGCGTCTGCACTGTCGAGAACAAATCTTGCGAAAGCACCACCGCGAATGGCCCGAAGTGGCCGCTACCTTCCAGATCACCAATGGCCCGGACTACTTTGTCCACCACGTCGTTGCCGTCGTTGTAGACCTCAATATTCTCTTTTGGTGTTAGTGTTGGGGCGCCCGTTGAGTTGGGCTCAAGCAGAAGGCCCGCTGCCTTGCCGCCCCAGATTTGCTCACCGGCGTTGGGAGAGTTGTAGGGCAAAGCCGGATTCCCCGCATTTCCGGGATAGTCCGGGTCGTATCCGACAAATCCGTTGAAAACCAGGGCATCCTCGAGCCGAGCGATGACGTTCGCCGCGCGACGGAAGAGCGTCAACACGCTGCCCATTTCCGGATCGGCCAACTGCTCGCCGCGGACTCGCACGCTGAGCTGCAGCGTCGCCAACTGGGTCGTATTCTTGTCGGCAATTCTCAGCGGATTATAAAAGACGCTTTCAGTCCGCACGAAGTCGGCGTTCGCTGGCAGCGGTCCATACAGCGGCAGGAAGGTCGCCGCGATGCGCGCGCGGTGCGCTTCCTCCTGGATGACCTGATTGACGCGGGCCCACTGCTCGTCGGTCCACGGTACCAGCGGATTGCTCTGTGCCATCTCAGCGCCCCGGATCAGACCGTTGAATTTCTCTCGCCCAAGGGAACAATACAAATCCCCCTCGTGCCTGTAAACGTGCACCTGCTCCTGGCAGCCAATACGCTCGTGATGCCGGCGCCGCCAGAAATTCAAGTAAATGTATCGTCTTAGATGGTTAACCTCGGCCGCGCGGGTAAGCCGTCACCTCCAGGGAGAAGAAAAGCGGCGATAGATGACAAGATCATTGCCAACACGTTGCATTCCCGCTTAGCTCCTCGACAGCAACGGGGCCTTTTGCCTTCAGGTGCACGGCTTGAGACCGCCATCGCAAAACCGCAGCCACGCCGGCCCCTCCACGCCGGCGATGCCCGAGGCCGACGCGCAGGAGCTCGTCACCCGGGCCCTGGCGATCCTCGCCGAAGAAAACATCACGTACGAAAAGGCCCAACCATGGGGTCCGCCACAGCGGCGGCGGGTGACTAGCGACACAGCCGGATGCGTCGACGCACCGCAGCTTCCACGCGTTACCGGCAGCGAAAGCGGGTCATCTGGTCTGCCTCTGCAACGGCGCCTCCTCAGCGACGGAACGGAAGTAGCGTTGCCAATCCGCTTCTTCGACGCTCAATGCCTGCTGGCCTCGTTCATCACCGACCAGGAGCGTGCCGCCTTGTTGCTTGACCGCACGGGTCTTGAGGTCGCGGTGCAGGAGGACGGCGGGGCCCTGACGATGGTGGCCTGCTTTGAGTATCGCACGACGGATATCGGCCCATACAACGAAGTCTGCTTGGGTGTCTGGGCGCTAGCGCCCGGCGACCGCATCCCAGCGCTCTATGTGTCGGATCTCCCGGTTACTACGACGTTGGCGCACCGCGCGGGGCGGGAAATTTGGGGCTACAACAAATTCGTCGCCCCAATCGACGTGCAAGGCGATCACAAAGCGTTCGCGACGGCGCTGCGTGATCCCGACGACGCCCTCATCTTAACGTTGGAGGGCGCGCGCGCCGCTTCGATCCCAACGCCTCCAATGGACGTTCCCACTTTCAGCATGCTGGGCGGGCGAGCGATCAGGACCATTATACGGACAATGACCCCATTCCAGATCAGTAGTGGGGACGGCTTCGTCCTGAAGGTCGGGGAATCAAAACACCCCATGGCGGACAATCTGCGGACCCTCGCCCTCGACGAAGCGTGTCCGGCGCTGCTGCAGTATGCCGATCCGCTTCAGTTCCTGTTGTTTCCGGGCGGGGTGCTGTAGCTCAGTCACTCGGCTGTTCGAGCAACGCCCGCGTTCTTTACGTTCGTCTTGCCGCGGTACCGACGGCAGGCGGCTGTTTTTGCGGCATTCGTCACCCCAGCGCTTTGAGCAGGCTCTTTGCTTCCTTCAGGTCGACCGTCTCGAACCCTTCGGTAAACCACTCGTAGACCGGCGCGAGGAGATTGCGGCCCACATCGGGCCTGCCTTGATCGCGCTTGAGCCGCGCCAAGCTCATGGCGGCGCGCAGTTCCCAGGACTTGGCCCGCTGCGCGCGCGCCACGGCCAGCGCGCGTTCGAAACAGGCTTCTGCCTTCGTCACGTCAGGCTCGGCGCGGCGCAGTGCGATTTCGCCGGCAATGCGATGGATCTCCGCTTCGTACCAGGTCTCCCTGGTTGTTTTGACCGCGGACATCGCTTCGCCAATGGAGCGCGAAGCCTCATCGAAATGGCCGAGGTCCGCATGAGCTCTTGCCAGATACGAAAAGTAGGCCGGCGTCCACACCGTTGTTCCTGTTTGACGCCAGGAACTGAGCCCGGAAGTGATCATGGAAACGGCGTCCGCAGCTTTGCCGGTAGCTGCCAACAGGCAACCCGCGACCAGCATCGCACCTGTCTTCCAGAACAAAGCGCCCTTTTCGTCGGCCAGCGTGATCGCTTCGTCCAATTGCAGTTTCGCCGCCGGATAACTCCCGCAGTGGATGTGGGTCAGGGATGTGAGCGTCAACGCTGCCATCAAAGTGGCAGCCTGGCCTATATCGCGCGCATCCTTGATGGCGCGGTCGGCGTCGGCAAGCGCGACCTCAGGATAGCCGAGAGGCCACCGGGCCAACGACTGATAGAACGAGAGCGCCACCCGGACGTCCTGCCCAAATCGTGTGGCCAGCGGCCGGTGCTCGACCGGGTCATAGAGCGCCATCGCTTGATCGATGTGCCCAAGCGCTTCTTCAATATCGCCCGTGTGCAACAGGGAAACACCCATGTTTCGGTGCCCAACCATCAGCGGCACCGTCGACCCTTGTTTCTCCGCAAGAGCGAGGAAGTGCGCGGCAAGCTCGCGCATCATGTCCCCTCTGAACGCGACGAAGCTGGCAACCCAAAAAGCGTACAGAAGCGAAAAGAGCAGCAATGGATCCTCTGGCGGCTCGCCAATGGCTTCCGCTTGTTCAATCAGGAGGCGGGCCTGCTCCGCCGCAGCTTTGGTTTCCGGCGCCGCATGGCCCTTGACGTGGATGAGAGGGGTAAGGACCGCGACCTGAAGCTTGATCTGTTCGCGGCGCAGGGCGGCCGAGCCTGGCAAGGCGGCGATCTGATCGAGTGCGCGTGTGATCTGTTCGATGGCTTCCAGCAACGCCGAACGGTCGAGCGATCGCTGGCCTGCCTTGCCCCACAACGGCGCGGCCTTTTCAATGAGTCCGGCCTCCGTGCAATGACGCGCCAGCAGCTCCGGCTGGCGCTCGACAAGGTCAGCAAATTCGCTCTCGAGGGCCTCGGCAATCCGGGCGTGAAGCGCACGCCGCGGCTCGCGAAGCAGCGTGCTATGGGCCGCGTCCTGCACCAGAGCATGCTTGAACAGATAGGTCGCGGTCGGCGGCGAGCCCTGGCGGAACAGCAAGCCTGCCGAAACGAGACGGTCGAGCGCTTCATTGAGCTGCGCTTCCGGCTTGCGCATTACCGCAGCCAGCAGCGCGTGGGAAAACCCCCGCCCGATTGCGGCGCCAACCTGCGCCACCTCCTTCGCCGGGCCAAGTCGGTCGAGCCGCGCCAGGAGCGACGCGTGCAAGCTCGCCGGCACCTCAAGCGCCGAGAATGGAATTGCCGCCAGAGTTCTGCTCGGCCGCCCCGTGGCTCTCCGCTTCAAGCACCGCTTTGGTTATCTCTTCCACGAAGAGCGGAATGCCGTCAGTTCGCTCGATGATGTCCTGACGGACGTTTGGCGGCAGGCGCTTGTCGCCAGAAACGCGGTCGATGAGGATGGCGACTTCGCGCTCTTCCAACCGATTGAGAGTAAGCGCGGTCACGTGCGGCCTTCCGATCCAGGGCGCATCGAATTCCGGCCGGAAGGTCACGATCAGCATCACGGGAAGGGTTGCGACCCGATTCACCGCACGGCCGAAGGCTTCCAGACTGGTCGGGTCCGTCCAATGGGCGTCCTCGAAGATCATCAACACGGGGTTTTTGTTTGTCAGCGCCTTGAGCTGAGCGCCGAGCGCTTCCAGCATGCCTTGCCGGCGCTGCTCGGGGGTCAGTTGGAGCTTGGGATAACGCCCGTCGTTTGGCAGCGACAGCATTTCGGCGAACAAGGCGGCGTCTTGCTTCGAGGTCGAGGTCAGCGCGAGCAATGCATCGAGCTTGTCGAGCTTCGCTTTCGGCGTGTCGGTGTATGCCATCCCGGCCGCCCGCTCCATCTGGCCGATGACCGGATAGAAGGCGCTATCGGTATGGTGCGGAGAGCAGAAATAGCGCAAACGCGTGTGCGGCTCCGGCGCGACGCTCTTGAGCAAGGCGGCGGTAAGCCGCGATTTGCCGATGCCGGGTTCACCGGCGAGGAGCACCACTTGGCCTGCGCCGGTCTTTGCGCGTGACCACCGCCGCAGCAGCAGTTCGTTTTCTTCTTCGCGGCCGACCAGATCGATCAAGCCGCTTGCGTGCAGGGCCTCGAAGCGGCTCGCCACCGAACTCACCCGCAGCGCTGCCCAGGCCCGCAGCGGTCGAGCCAGTCCCTTGGACCCGCCGCTTGTCCCGACTTCCTCGAGTTCGAACAAATTGCCGAGAAGCCTTCGGGTACTCTCGGCGATGAGGACCGTGTTCGGCGCGGCCATCCCCTGCAGGCGCGAAGCGAGGTTCGGGGTCTCGCCGACGATGCCGCGCTCCTGCGCCTCGCCTGATCCGATCAAGTCGCCGACGACGACGAGCCCGGTGGCAATTCCGACGCGAGCCTGCAAGGCGGCGCGAGTCTCCACCGCGGCCAGGGCGGGGATGAGCTCCAGCGCCGCGCGCACGGCCCGCTCGGCATCGTCCTCATGGGCCTGCGGATAGCCGAAATAGACGAGAACACCGTCACCCATATATTTCGCCACAAACCCGCCGAAGCGGCGGACGGTCTCGGCGACACATCTCTGGTAAGCCGAAATGACCTCGCGCAAATCCTCGGGGTCCATGCGTGCGGAGAGCGCGGTAGAGCCGACCAGATCGGCAAACATCACAGTAACCTGCCGACGCTCGGCGGCATCGACGGGCACGCCCGCCGCGGCGCCGTCGGCGGCGAAGCTGGTCGGCTGCGTGTCTACGCGGAGTGCAGCAATGGCCTTGAGGAGCTTGATCCGCGCACCGAGTGGAAAGCCGAGTTCACGAAGATGACCCTCCGTGAGATGCTGCAGGACCGTCTCGTCGATGGCGTTGTCGCGAAAGACCGCCTCGTACCGCTCAAGGCCAAGGTTCCGCAGCCAGCCTGCGACGTCCATGATGGCACCTTAGAGCGCAATCGTTTTCGAGTTGGATCGATTGCGCTCTGGTTTTCCTAAGTGGAGCAAGAGCTTGTCGGAAAATCGGTTTCCACTCTTCCGGATCATGCTCTAGCTCCGGATTCTTGCATGATTGTCCAGCCAAGGATGCATGTCCAGGGCAGCCGGAAAGCGTCGATAGGATCGATCGCTGCTGAGCAGAGAACCCGGCATCACAACGTCACGAAAAACGCGCTGAATGCGTTGCACGCGCATACCCAGGCATGCCGGTGAGCGGCTTTTGACCGCTCTCGGGTGGCCGCCGGTCCCAGATCGGCCTGCGCGCGGAGAAGCTACGTTCCGTTAACGATCGCGCTGCAGCAGAAACGCGAGCAACAGCTCGCACACCTTCTCGGGCTGCTCCTGCTGCACCCAATGCCCGGCGCTGCCCACCAGGACGTGCGGCCGCATCCGCGTGCACGCGCTGTTCTGCATGCGCTCAATGCTGCCGGGTACCTGATAGATTCCCCAATCCTTCCTTCCGGCGATGAAGAGCGAAGGCACTTCGATCTGTCGGCCGGAGAATAGTTCGAGCTCGGCGCTGTCGACGTTCTGTGTCCGGCACCGATACCAGTTCAGGCCGCCCTGAAAGCCGGTCCTGAGATATTCGCCGCTGTAGACGCTCAACTCCTGCTCGGTCAGCCATTTGCACGACGCGATTTCGGCCGGCGACGGCATTTCCGGCGCGACCGTTGCCGCCATCCCCTTGTGCAATTCCATGATGTAGTACGTCGGCATTTTCGCCAGCTCACTGGCGGTGAGGGACTTCAGCGGCATCGGATTGTTCCGGATCCAGTCGGCGCTCTTGTAGTGATAGTAGGCGCGCAGGAAGGCGTGGACGCCCTGCGGACAGTCATGCATGTCGGGATTTGCCTGCCGTGTCGAGTAGTACCATTGATAGTGCTTCCTCGGCGGATCAAGCTGCGCGAGTTCTTCATGCAGGTTGCCACCGGACGAAGCGGCTTTTGCGTTGCCGACCGCCTTCCCCGACGCGGTATCGAACGGCAGGGTCGGCGGGCCCGGGAACGGCGCACTCATGAGGATCACGGAATGAAACACGTCGGGCCGCACGAGCGCGCACCAGGCGGCGACGGGTGACCCGAAATCGTGCCCGACGACGGCCGCGACAGACCGATAGCCGAGCGCTGAAACAAGCCCGAGCGTATCCCTGACAATATTCAGCAGGCCGAAGGATCTTAGGTCGCAATCGTAGGCAGTATCGCAACCGGTCGTGCGTCCGTAGCCCCGCTGGTCAGGCGCGATGACATGAAAGCCTGCAGCGGCGAGAGGGACCATCTGGTTTCGCCACGAGAAAGCCAGTTCCGGAAAGCCGTGGAGAAGCAGCACGCAAGGCCGCTGCCCATCCTCAAAGCCAGCCTCGAGGATATGCATCCGCAGGCCGTTGACGCCATCCACAAGACGCGAGCGAATACCGGCAGGAAGAGCAGCATCCGTCAGCGGCGACAGATCGGTCATCGTCATCACCCTCGCCTTCGACGATGCTGCAGCTTACGGCTTTGAAGCTGCCGGCTGTAGGCCGGACTTTTCGGCAAGAGCGGCATGCGGCAATTCCGCCGGCGGATGGCGCAGAAGAAAGCCGCTTCTAACCGCCGGGATTCCGCCCGGCAAGTCAAGTTGGTCGCGGGCGTGCGCTCAGGTCTTGCTTTGCCATCGATAGCAGCTCGCCGCGACCCTGCTCGGCCTTTCCTCGCTCGGAAATACGATAACTAGAAGATCGCTCACGCTTGCGATCCTCCACTCACATCCGTTCGCGATCACGCCGCGGGCAATGCCGCCGTCTTACGGCGCGCGTGGGCGTAAAGAACCGCGGCAGCGCAGGACGCCAGGCGCGAACGCACCGAATCCGCTCGCGAGGTAAGAACTATCGGCACGCGAGCACCAAGAACGATCCCGGCCGAATCGGCCTTGGCCAAGAACGTCAGATTCTTGGCCAACATGTTGCCAGCCTCCAGGTCGGGCACGACGAGAATTTGCGCTCGGCCCGCGACCTCGGATTTGATGCCCTTGATTCTGGCCGCCTCAAGATCGACGGCATTGTCGAAGGCGAGCGGCCCGTCGAGGATAGCGCCGGTGATCTGTCCCCGGTCCGCCATCTTGCAGAGGGCGGCCGCGTCGATGGTGGTGGGGATCTTCGTCGTCACCGTTTCGACCGCGGAGAGAATCGCGACTCGAGGCGTGCCAAGGCCGACCTCAGTGAATAGATCGACGGCGTTCTGGACAATGTCGCGCTTGACGTCGAGATCCGGTGCGATGTTGATCGCGGCATCAGTGATGAACAGGGTCTCCGCATGGCCCGGAACATCCATAATGAAGACGTGACTGATCCGACGCGCCGTACGCAGTCCGGTCTTGCTCGACGTCACCTCCCTCATGAGCTCGTCGGTATGCAGGCTTCCTTTCATCAGGAGCTCGCCCTTCGCCTCGTGGATCAGTTCGACCGCCTTGGCGGCCGCCGCTTCGCTGCTTGCAACGTCGACGATCTGATATTGACTGATATCGAGACCATGCTCCCGAGCCACCGCGCGAATCTTCTGTGCCGGGCCGACAAGGACAGGCACGATGATGCCGGCTTTGGCGGCTTCAATCGACCCGCGGAGCGCGCCTTCGTCACACGGGTAGGCCACGACGGTAGTAGCAGGCGGCACCTGCTTCGCTCGAGCCACCAACCTTTCATATTTCGAGGCAGGCGGGTCGCCGACCGGGCCAATCGCGGCGATGCTTCCGATCTCGTTTTCTATTTCGCTGAGCATGTTCACCTCTCCACGCGAGCCGGCAAAGCGTTGCGCCGCCGTTTCGCTATGAGCTCTCGTTCTAGGCTCGTCACCGATTTGTGGCGATGCCAGTGGTTTCGTTCGTTCTCGCGAAGCGGCCGACGGTTCGACAGACGAAATCGATGTGCCGCAGCCCTTGGAGCTTCCAACGCTCTCCAATGATCACTTCCGGATACTTTTCGATCAACGGGAGCGCTAACCTTTCGCCGCTATATTTGGCGCATCTGGCGGCGTCCGCGAAGCCGCGCACGACTATGAGCGCGACGCGACTCTGGCGCGACTGGGAAAACCACAATGACGCGCCCTTTCCGGCGGAATCACTTCAGCAAAGCACCAGATTCGCAGCCAATCCGGCTTCGCTCGTCTCCTTGTACTTTGAGTTCATGTCCTTCCCGGTATCGGCCAGGGTCTTGATCGTGGTGTCAAGATCGACGCGGTGCCGCGACTCGATCTCGTTGGTGGCGATCATGAAGGCGGTCCAGGCCTTCACGGCGCCGAAGGCACAGCGCTCGATGCAGGGAACCTGCACGTAGCCGGCGACCGGATCACAGGTCATTCCCAAATGATGCTCGAGCGCAGACTCGGCGGCGTTCTCGATCACCTGGGGCGAACTGCCCATCGCTTGGGCGATGAACGCGGCGGCCATCGCTGAGGCCACGCCGATCTCGGACTGGCAGCCGCCCTCCGCGGCTGCGAGTGTCGCGTTGTGCTTGCACAGGTAGCCGATGGCGACGCCGGCGAGCAGCCCCTCGCGAACCTTGTCCATCGGCAGCTTCCGCTTGCTCTCAACGAGGGCATAGACGATCGCGGGCATGACGCCGGCCGAGCCGCCTGTCGGCGCGGTGATGACCAGGTGACCGCGGGCGTTTTCCTCCGAAGCGGCCAGGGCGCAGGCGGCGACGAGCGCAATGGCGCGGTCGCTTTCGTACTTTTCGTCCTGGGCGCGCGCCCACACGGTGGCCGCCTTCGAGTGCAGCTTGATCGGACCGGGCAGAACGCCCTCCTTCACGGAAAGACCCGATTTCACAGTCGCCAGCATCGCGCCGGCGATCTTGTCCAAAAACGCGTTGACCTGTTCCTCGGTCTTGCCGGACACCGCCACCTCGTTCGCCATGACGACCTGCGCAATGGACAGGTTGTTTTTCTCGGCGTGCTGGCGCAGTTCCTTCATCGTCGCGTAGGGGTATTTCGGCTGGCCCTTGTCGGGCGGCTTGTAGCCCTTCCACTCGATGAACCCGCCGCCTACGGAGTAGTATTCCAGCTCGTAGAGCGGCTTGTCTCCGGCCATCAGCTTGCAGGTCATGGTATTCGGGTGCGGGAAGTCGCCCTTGGTCTCATCGTAGATGACGTCGGCCAGCGACAAGTTGAAGGTCTTTTCGCCGAGCTTTACCGGATAGGACTGCGTCGGCTTGGCCGCCATCTCGTCCAGGAACAAGGGGTCCACCGTCGCAGGTTCCTTGCCTACCAAGCCCGCTAGCGCAGCGCGCTCGGTCCCGTGCCCCTTGCCGGTGGCGCTTAGACTGCCAAATAGATGGACCTTCAATCCCGTGGCCTGCGCCAATTGGTCGGCCGGCAACTTCGTGCAACGCTGGTAAAAGTCATAGGTAATGCGCATCGGTCCGATCGTATGCGAACTTGAGGGGCCGGGACCCACCTTGTAAAACTCGTCCGCCACCGTCATCACCGGTCCTTTGGACTGCTTCACCACGTTCAGGTCCGCGGACAGAATGGACCCTAATTTGGGGGCAGCCGCTTCCTTGGCGGCTTGCTCGGCGCGCGCCTCTCGGGTCCAAGTTTTGCCGGTCATCACCGCTGCTGCGCCGATGACGGCATTGCGCATGACGAATGCGCGCCGATTGACGTTCGCGGGCGCGGCCGATGTCTCGAACGACGTCGGGACCACCTCGTCTTTGTCGTCGGACGTGCTCATATGCGCCACTCCTTGGGAGCTCCGATAGATGAAATTCGCCTATCACATCCTTATTTTCCGCTTATTGACCTATGTCAAAATTGCAAATTCCATTGTCACTAACGTATGGATTCCATTGTCATTAGAAGGACGAGTCAGGCCAAGCACTAGCGTTTTCCTGGCTGAAGTCCAGCGATCGGCGCGCCGTCCTCGGCGAAGGCTGCAGGTTCTGCCTGCGCACCCCGACAAAGCAAAGAGCAAATGGCGCGAGTCTCTCAAGGAGAGGTGTTATGGAAGGAACCGCTGCGCTGCCGAAGAATATAAAAGACGAGCGTTGCTGGAGGGAATTCAAACCAGGCAATTGGTGCACGACCATCGATGTGCGCGATTTCATCGTGCGCAACGTCACGCCCTATCTCGGGGATGAAAAATTTTTGGCGGCGCCGTCCGAGCGCACCAAGGCGGTTTGGGCAAAGCTGCAGCCCTATTTTCAGGAAGAGCGGAAGAAGGGAGTGCTTGCCGTCGACGCAAAGACGCCCTCAACCTTATTGGCGCACAAGGCGGGATACATCGACCAGGACAATGAGGCGATCGTCGGTCTGCAGACCGACCAGCCGTTCAAGCGGGCCATATTCCCCTATGGCGGCCTGCGCATGGTCGAGGCGGGCCTGAAGGCGGCCGGTTTCCCAGCCGACCCGCAAGTGCATGAAGCGTTCACGAAATACCGCAAGACCCACAACGACGGCGTGTTCGACGCTTACACGCCGGAAATCATGAAGTGCCGCAGGTCCGGCATCATTACCGGCCTTCCGGACGCCTACGGCCGTGGTCGGATCATCGGCGACTATCGGCGCGTCGCGCTCTATGGGGTCGAGCGCCTGCTCGATGCCAAGCGCGCAGAGCGGGCGCAAGTCGATGACATGTGGCCGAGCGACGAGGTGATCAGGACGCGTGAGGAGCTGGCGGAGCAGATACGGGCGCTGCAGGATCTCGCGTCGATGGCGAAGCTCTATGATTGCGACATCACACGGCCGGCGGCCGACGCCCAGGAGGCCGTGCAATGGACATACCTTGCTTATCTCGGAGCCGTGAAGGAAGCGAACGGCGCGGCGATGTCGATCGGCCGCATCTCGACATTTCTCGATATCTTCATCGAGCGCGACCTACGCGAGGGCGCCTTGGATGAGGCCGGCGCGCAGGAGCTTTGGGACCAGGTGGTCCAGAAGCTCCGCATCGTGCGTTTTCTCCGCACCCCGGAATACGACGCGCTGTTCAGCGGCGATCCCTACTGGGCGACCGAGTGCGTCGGCGGGATGGATTTGAGCGGACGGCCATTGGTGACCAAGAGCAGCTACCGACTGTTGCACACGCTGACCAATCTCGGCCCGGCGCCGGAGCCGAACATCACCGTGCTGTGGTCGAAAAGCTTGCCGGATAATTTCAAGCGGTACTGCGCCAAGGTCAGTCGCAGCACATCGTCGCTGCAGTACGAAAACGACGACCTGATGCGCCCGCACTGGGGCGACGACTACGGAATTGCCTGCTGCGTCTCCGCCATGCGGCTGGGCAAGCAAATGCAGTTCTTCGGCGCCCGCGTCAATCTCGCCAAGGCTCTGCTCTACGCGATCAATGGCGGTCGCGACGAGATTTCGGGTGACCAGATTGCGCCGCCGACGCCGCCGGTGACCGGCGAGGTGCTTGATTATGACGACGTGTTCGCCAAGTTCGACAGCGCGTTGGAATGGCTCGCGCGCACCTACGTGCACGCGCTGAACTGCATCCACTACATGCATGACAAATACTTCTACGAACGCCTGGAGATGGCGCTGCACGACCGTGATGTGCTGCGCACAATGGGGTTCGGCATTGCCGGCCTGTCGGTCGCGGCCGACAGCCTTGCGGCAATCAAATACGGGAAGGTTCACGTCGTCCGCGACGACACCGGTCTCGTCGTCGACTATCGCAATGAAGGCAACAGCATCATTCCGCAATTCGGCAACAATGACGATCGGGTGGACAGTATCGCTTCCGATCTCGTGACGCGGTTCATGCAGAAGGTCCGCAAACATCCGACTTATCGCGGTGCAATTCATACCCAGAGCGTGCTGACGATCACGTCGAACGTCGTGTACGGCAAGATGACCGGCAGCACGCCCGATGGTCGCCGCAAAGGCGAGCCCTTCGGCCCGGGCGCCAATCCGATGCATGGCCGCGACAGCCATGGGTGGCTGGCGTCCTGCCTTTCGGTGGCAAAGCTGCCCTACAAGGATGCCTTGGACGGGATCAGCTATACGGTTTCGGTGGCGCCGCAGAAGGCGCATCTATCCGATGAAGAGCTCATCGGCGCCGCGGTCAAGGCCTTTGACGTGTACTTCGAACACGGCGGTTTCCACATGAACCTCAACGTCGTCGACAAGGAGACGCTTGAGGACGCGATGAAAAATCCCGACAAGTATCCTCAGCTTACGATCCGGGTTTCGGGCTACGCGGTCAACTTTGTCCGCCTGACGCGCGAGCAGCAGCAGGACGTCATCAGCCGCACCTTCCACGGTCAGGTCTAGGACACGGGAGACTCGCGATGTCTCAGCTCGGCACCCTGGAGGCTGGCAGCCGGCATGACCTGCATGTCGGGATCTCGCCGGACGCGCCCGACGAAAGCGAACTTCGCGACGAGGCTGACGGCGCCTTCGGCTACGCACATTCGTACGAGACCTCCTCCCGCTACGACGGTCCCGGCTTGCGCGTCGTGTTGTTCGTGTCCGGCTGTCTGTTGCGCTGCTCCTACTGCCACAACCCCGATACCTGGCATCTGAAAGACGGAACGTATGTTTCGGCACAGCAGGTGCTCGATCGTCTCGGCTCTTTCGCCTCGGCGATACGATCGCTCGACGGGGGCCTGACCATCTCCGGCGGAGAGCCGATGGTGCAGCTCGCCTTCACGCGGCGAATCCTGGCAGGGGCCAAGCGGATGGGCCTCCACACTGCGATCGAAACGTCGGGTTTTCTCGGCGACCGCTGCGACGACGACTATCTTTCCCACCTCGATCTCGTGCTGCTCGACATCAAGAGCTCGGATCCGGAAACCTATCGCGCGGTCACCGGACGTGATTTGGCTCCGACGCTGCGTTTCGCCGAACGCCTCGCCGCGATGGGCAAGCCCGCCTGGGTGCGATTCACGCTCGTGCCGGGATTAACCGACGACCCGGCCAACGTGGACGGGATCGCCCGCTTTGTCGCTCCAATGAAGAATGTTGAATGGGTCGAGGTGCAGCCGTTCCATCAGCTGGGAGCTTTCAAGTGGAACGCCATGAAGCTTGGCTATAAGAACGTCAATACTCCGACCCCAACGCGCGATCTCGTCAATCGGGTAATCGAGCAGTTTCGTGCCGCGGGGTGCCGCGCCCGCTAGCTTTTCCTTCTGGAATTCAGTCAATTCCTGCTAAAGAATCTTGCCATGCTGGATGTCGCCCGCGAAATCATTGGCAACCAGCCGGTGCTCGCGGCGTTTCTCGCCATTGGTCTCGGCTACCTCGTCGGCCAAATCAGTATCGGCGGGTTTTCGCTTGGGGTCGGGGCTGTCCTTTTCGTCGGCCTCGCAATTGGCGCATTCGCTCCGAAGGCGCAGATTACCGGACCGATCGGCCTCACCGGGTTGATCATGTTCCTCTACGGCATCGGCATTCTCTATGGACGAGAGTTCTTTGAAGGGATGACCGGAGCAGCGGGTCGAAAGTATAACGTGTTGGCGCTGGTCGCGTGCGCCGCCGGGCTTTTGGTGGCACTGGGGCTTGGCAACGCTCTCGGCATCAAGATCGGGCACACTTTGGGCATCTACGCCGGCTCATTGACCAGCACCGCCACCCTGCAGGCGGCCCTCGACGTAACCGGCAACAGCGATCCGTCGACCGGCTATTCGCTCGCCTATCCCTTTGGAGTGATTGGTCCGATCCTGTGCATCTATTTCATGACGCGCCGGGTTCGGCCGACATTTCCTCCCAAGGCGCAGCGCTTCCATATGGGCGAGATTGCGTTGGGTCATGATTTTGCAGACCGAACGCTCGCCGAGCTGAGCGAGGAGCTGCCAAGCGGCGTACAGGTCACAATGGTCCGCAAGCGCGGGCAGAATATCGTTCCAACGGGCGACGTGAAGTTGACATCCGGAGATGCCCTGTTGGTCGTCGCTGAACAGGAGGAAGCGATTGCCCAGGCGACGGCAAAATTGGGAACCTTGGCTACCGGCCAAATCGTCAAGGACCGCTCTGCCCTCGATTACATCCGGGTTTTTGTCGGGAAGGCCAATGTGGTCGGAGTGCCTCTTGCCCAGCTCAAACTGCCGGCGGGCTTTCCCGCCCATCTGCTGCATGTCAGGCGCTACGACGCGGACATAGTTCCGACCCCCGATCTCGCGCTGGAATTTGGCGATCGTGTCGGCGTGCTGATGCCCCCCGAGCGCAAGGAAGAGGTGCGCCGCTATTTCGGTGATACCGTAAAATCTGCGGCCGAATTCAGCTATGTTTCGCTCGGGCTCGGCATGGTGCTGGGCGTGCTGCTCGGCCTTATTCCCATTCCTATCCCCGGCGTCGGCACTGTTACCCTTGGCATCGGCGGGGGTCCGCTGATTGTTGCTCTCGTCGCCGGCAAACTGCGGCGCACTGGTCCGTTGCTCTGGGTCATGCCGATGCCCGCGAACATCGCGCTGCGCAGCTATGGCTTGGCGATGTTTCTGGCCACCGTGGGAGTGAATGCAGGTCAGCCGTTCGTGCGTACCGTCTCGGAAACCGGCCCGACATTGCTGCTCATCGGCGTTGCCGTTCTATTGACGACGGTGCTGATTGTTCTGGTCGTCGGCTACTACGTTCTGAAGATCAGTTACGACGATCTGCTCGGCGTCGCCTCGGGGGCGACCGGCAATCCGGCCATCCTGGTCTATTCGACGCGAATGGCGCCCACCGAGCGCCCCGACATCGGGTACGCGATGATCTTTCCCTCAATGACGATCGCGAAGGTCATCGCTGTGCAGATCGTCGGCCTTGTCGCTTCCCGTGGATGACGTGCTGAACAGGAATAGCGGCCGATGACGGCAGCAGCGGATTATTCGGCGGTCGAGACGCTGCGCAACGGACAGCGAGTTGAAATCCGCGCCCTGCGGCCGCAAGACCGCGATGAGTTCGTCGCCGCCGCCGGCCGCCTGAGCGGCGAATCCCTCTATCGGCGCTTTTTTGCGCCTAAGCCCCACTTTTCTGAAAAGGAACGGGCATTTTTCCTGGATGTCGACTTCGTCGGCCACGTGGCCTTGATCGCAGTGCTGGAAGAGGGCGGCGGAACGCCGGTGATCGCCGGCGGCGGCCGCTATGTCGTCACCAAGCCCGGGCAGGCCGAAGTGGCCTTTGCCGTCGTCGACCAATATCAGGGCCGAGGTATCGGCATGACCCTGGTGCGCCATCTCGCCGTCATTGCGCGCAACGCAGGGATACATGAACTGATCGCTGAGGTGTTGCCTCACAACGCGGCGATGTTGAAGGCGTTTGAAAAGAGCGGCCTCCGTGTTGGTGCGAAGCGCGAGTCCGGGACCGTCCATGTCACTCTTACGCTTGATTAGGCTTGCGCAACGGTAGCCCCACAATAGGCCGGCTACGCTTACGGGCTACGACGTCTTGAAGGGACTCCAGCAAAAGATCACATTTCCCGGCACGCATGAGCGCCGAACGACTGTCACAGTTACGCACGAGCCGCTCTTACTGGCGAGCCGGCAAATGATACAGTGAGTCACCTCGGAATAGGCTGCGCGGTCAAAAGGGAGTTCCATTGAGCGCAATGGTTCCGCGGCAACGAGGTTGGCGAGAAAGGGGAGGTCGAGATGGTCAGGATGGCGGTACGGGCGCTCGCGGCGGCGCTTCTGCTGGCGATGTCGCACGCGGCGGTCGCGCAACCGCAAACGGCGACCGCGCAGTCCGACCAACTGCTCAAGCCGGAGCAGCTCGACGCGCTGGTGGCGCCGATCGCGCTCTATCCCGACACCTTGCTTGCCGAAGTCCTCATGGCCTCGACCTATCCTCTCGAGGTGATCGAGGCCGAGCGCTGGGTCAAGGCCAACAAGAACCTCTCCGGCGCGGATCTCAAGGCGGCCGTGGACAAGCAAAAGTGGGATGACAGCGTGAAGTCGCTCGCCGCGACGCCGTCGGTGCTCGAGATGATGAGCGGCAAGCTCGACTGGACGCAAGAGCTGGGCAACGCCGTGCTGGCGCAGCAGGCGGACGTAATGGACGCGATTCAGCGGTTGCGCGCGAGGGCCCAGGCCAACAACAAGCTCAGCTCGACCAAGGAGCAGACCGTCTCGACACAACAACAGGGCGGCAGGCAGGTCATCGTCATCGAGCCGACGCAGCCCGATACAGTTTATGTGCCCTACTACGATCCGGCTGTCGTATACGGGGCGTGGCCGTATCCGGCCTATCCGCCGTACTATTTCGGTTGGCCGGGATATATCGGCGCCGGCGTGATCGCGACCGGCCTGGCGTTCGGCGCCGGTTACGCACTCGGGCGCTGGGTTTCCGGCGGCTTTCGCTGGGGCGGCGGCTGCAATTGGGGCGGCAACAACATCAATATCAACCGCCCGGTCAATATCAACAACATCAACGTCGGCAACAACTGGAAGCACAACCCCGTGCACCGCCAGGGCGTGCGCTACGCCAACGCCAACGTCGCGCAGAAATTTGGCGGCGGTCGCAACACCGTTGCCGGCGGCGGGCAAAACCGTCTCGATTTCCGCGGCCGCGGCGGCAACCAGGTTCTGCAGCCGGGCGGTGCCGGCAACCGGCCCGGCGCCGGCAATCGGCCCAGTGCCGGCAACCGGCCCAGTGCCGGCACCCGACCCAGCGCCGGCACCCGACCCAGCGCCGGCAAACGGCCCAGTGCCGGCAAACGGCCCAGCACCGGCAATCGGCCCACCGCCCGCACTCGGCCCAGTGGCGGCCGGACGGGCGGCAACGCTCTCGGCAACGTCAGCTCAGGGCGGGTGGCGAACCTCGAGGCGGGTCGCGGCCGTGCCAGCCTTGGCGGGGGTGGCGGCGTCTCTCGCGGCGGTGGAGGCGTGCGGGTCGGCGGCGGTGGCCGCGGCGGCGGTGGCCGCGGCGGCGGCCGGCGGTCCGACGTGAGGCTCAAGCACGATATTGCCGTCATCGGCCATCTCGACAACGGCATCGGCTTCTATCGCTTCGCCTATAACGGCAGCCACAAGGTCTATGTCGGCGTGATGGCGCAAGAGGTGCAAATGCTCCGGCCGGACGCGGTCAGGCGCGGCCGGGACGGATATCTGCGGGTCTTCTATGACCGGCTCGGTCTGAAGTTTGAGACCTACGACGCTTGGGTCGCAGCGGGTGCGCGCGTGCCGGTCACACTTGCGCACTGAACACTTGCGCACTGAACACTTGCGCGCTGAATATGCCGAGACGCGATGCCGCGGCAACCCGTCTTCCCCGCAATCGAACGACGGAACACTGGCAAGATTTGAGGATGTCATGATTACCATCCGTTTGCTCGCTCGCGGGCACCGCACGCTCTGGCCGCGCGCCGCGGCCGTGATGATAGCCGGCACGATCGCGCTGTTGACGGCCGCATCCGCCGTCGAAGCGCAGCAGAGCTACCAGACGCCGGACGAAGCGGCCGCGGCGCTCGTCAGCGCCGTCCGCGCTGACGATCAGAACGCCGAGCTTGCCGTTCTCGGTCCCGATAGCGACGACATCATCTCGTCCGGCGACAAGGTTTCCGACGACGCGATCCGTGAGCGTTTTCTGGAATCCTACGACGCCAAGCACCAGATCACGACGAACGGCGACAGCAAAGCCATCCTGGTGATCGGCGACAATGACTATCCGTTTCCGATCCCGCTGATCCGCAAGGCCGGCAAGTGGTCCTTCGATACCGAGGAGGGTCGTCGCGAAATTCTCTACCGGCGGATCGGCCGCAACGAGCTCGACGCCATCCAGGTTTGTCTTGCCTATGTCGACGCCCAGGATGAATACGCCGAAAAGGACCGCACCGGCGCGGGCGCGGGCGTCTATGCCGAGCACTTCATCAGCAATCCCGGCAAGAAGGACGGGCTTTACTGGCCGATCGCGCAGGGCGACGAGGAGAGCCCGCTCGGTGAGCTGTTCGCGAGGGCGTCGGAGGAGGGCTACAAGGCCGACGAGAGCCGTTCGCCGTATCACGGCTACTACTATAAGATCATCACCAAACAGGGACCGCACGCGGACGGCGGCGCAGCCAACTATGTCGTGAACGGCAAGATGATCGGAGGTTTTGCCCTGGTCGCTTATCCGGCCGAATACCGCAACTCCGGCGTAGTGACCTTCATCGTAAATCACACCGGCGCAGTATTCCAGAAAGACCTTGGGCCGGACACCGCGAAGCTTGCCGAGAAGATCTCGTCGTTCAACCCGGACTCGACTTGGAAGAAGGTCGACGTGACCGGGCCGCGAAATGAGGTAATTGCCCCCCCTGCGCTCTACTTGCTGGATGCCGATAGAGCTTCCTGATCAGCCTGCATGACCTGACGTTGCCCGTCGCATGCGTCTGCGTTCGACGGGTTGGCAGCAAGGCAATTCCTATAGTCGGCGGCTGATCGATCATAGCGTCGGCGCGCTGCATACTGCGGACTGAGTGATCCAACAGACCCCTTAATGACTTCAAGCGCAGGCGCTAAGGCGCCCGAAGAGAATTTTACGGTTGGAGGCCCGAGGGCGCCGATAGGTTGCCGTTGGCATCTTCCTTATACCCGCGGCTACCAGGCACGAGGCCAACGACGGCACGTTGGAGCCGGCTGAATTGGCTTGCTGTGCCGGCTGAGCGCAAGCGTTGCGATACTGCATCAACGTTTCCTGAGTAGTATCAGGTCTTGTTCAGCGCTTTGGCAGCGGCTGCTCAATGGTGCAGCCACTAAGCACGATCGCAGCTGCTATCATCGCATGGAACGGCCGCACGACAGGCCCCTGGAGAGAACCTTTGCGTCCCCTCGACACTACACCCTCGCCTTGAAGGCGTAAATCAAGCGAGCGGGCATCAGCTCGTCCCACGGGGCCGCTTTCGCTATCGCACCTTTACGGGCGACTAAACTGCGCCCGGATTGGGCCACTATTACTCCGGCAGGGCGCTCAGCCTGAAGCACATGACAGCGCTCTCGCCGGGCTGCCCGAACCATTTCACATACAAGCCGTGGAACTTTTCCGATCTAAAAAACTGGCTCAGAAGTTACCATCAACGAGGAGACGAAAGTCCTCGTCGCCGCGCGCCAACGCGAGCGCCAGGGGCCCATAGGTGAACAGGCGATCGAGGACCGTAAGGCGCTACCGGCAAGGTCGCGTGGCAGCATCGAGGAGGATCGATCGGTCGGCGAAGAAGACATTGGCGCTGCGGTCAACCACGCGTCGAATACCGGCATCGTAACCATCCACGGGGATGACCTTGGCCGTCAGCCGAAACTTGCCAAGTTGGCGGGCCAACCATGCCTCGCTCGGCGTGCCCGCGACCACCGAGAAAACCTGTTTTTCGATAACTTGTGCGGGCGAGCCGCGCCAATCGGCGCCGAGGATTGTCGACCTAACAAA
>CAWHZA010000025.1:0-16350 GCA_963833665.1 uncultured Alphaproteobacteria bacterium
GGCAGAGGCGCGCAAAGGCGGGGGACGTTAACGGAGCGTTTGCCAAGCCCGGCGATGGTGGCGCCGGGAAGCCGTTCCGACACGGCTTGTGGCGCGGACCGTCCGTCATGATATCTTTATGGTCAGCTCTCGCCGATTTTCGCGGCGGAGCCGAGGATTTTATGGCGCGCTCGCCGGTCGACCTGCCGCGAATGCAGAACCAAGCCCGGCCCCGGGTAGCGGTGGCGCACGGCCCGACCCTGGTGCCGCTCGATGCGGAAGCGGCGCCAAAGCCGCGCAAGCCGCTGTTGATGCGGCAATACGACCTGATCGACAAGGTCAAGCAGTACAATCCCGCCGCCAACGAAGACCTGCTCAACCGCGCCTATGTCTATGCCATGCGGGCGCATGGTGAGCAGATGCGGGCCTCCGGCGACCCTTACTTCTCCCACCCGCTGCAGGTCGCCGCGATTCTCACCGAGCTCAAGCTCGACGACGCGACCATCGCCGCGGCGCTGCTGCACGACACGATCGAGGACACCGACGCGACCCGCGCCGAGATCGACCGCCTCTTCGGCCGCGACATCGGCGTTCTGGTCGAAGGGCTGACCAAGCTGAAGAAGCTCGACCTGGTCACCAAGGAGGCGAAGCAGGCCGAGAATCTGCGCAAGCTCCTGCTCGCCATCGCCGACGACGTACGGGTCTTGCTGATCAAGCTCGCCGACCGGCTGCACAACATGCGTACCATCGCGCATCGGCCGCCGGAGGCGCGCCGCCGCACGGCGCAGGAGACGCTCGACATCTACGCGCCGCTCGCGGGCCGGATGGGCATGCATGAGATGCGCGAGGAGCTGGAGGACCTCTCCTTCCGCGAGCTCAACCCCGACGCCTACAGCGTGATCAGCGAGCGGCTCGATGCGCTCGCCGTGCGGTCGAGCGGCTGGATCACGGAGATCGAGCAGCAACTGGCCAGGAAGCTCGCCGACAGCGGCATCGCCGCCGAGGTCTCCGGCCGGCGCAAGCGCGCCTATTCGATCTGGCGCAAGATGGAACGCAAGGCCGTCGGCTTCGAGCAGCTCTCCGACATATTCGGCTTCCGCGTCGTGGTCGCGGGCGTCGCCGAGTGCTACCAGGCGCTCGGCATCGTGCACATGACCTGGCCGGTCGTTCCTGGCCGCTTCAAGGACTACATCTCGACGCCCAAGCAGAACGACTACCGCTCGATCCATTCGACCGTGATCGGGCCGGGCAAGCAGCGCGTCGAGTTGCAGATCCGCACCCGAGAGATGCACCAGATCGCCGAATACGGCATCGCCGCGCATGCGCTCTACAAGGACGGTCTCGGCTCCCCGACCGAGCTTCTGTCCCGCGAGTTCGAAGGCCTATGCATGGCTCCGCCGCACCATCGAGCTGCTCGCCGAGGGCTCCAATCCCGAGGAGTTTCTGGAGCACACCAAGCTGGAGCTGTTTCAGGATCAGGTGTTCTGCTTCACGCCGAAGGGCAAGCTGATCGCGCTGCCGCGCGGGGCGACGCCGATCGATTTCGCCTATGCGGTGCACACCGACGTCGGCAACATGGCGATCGGCGCCAAGATCAATGGCCAGATCGCGCCGCTCGTTTCGGCGCTGCAGAACGGCGACGAGGTGCATATCATCACGTCGAAGGCGCAGGCCGCGCCGCCGGCGGTCTGGGAATCGATCGTCGCCACCGGCAAGGCGCGGGCCGCGATCCGGCGCGCGACGCGGGTGGCGGTGCGCAGCCAATATTCCGGTCTCGGCCGGCGCATGCTCGAACGGCTCTGCCAGCGCGCCAAGATCGCCTACGCCGACGAGAAGCTGCAGGGCGCCTTGCACCGGCTCGCGCGCGCTTCGATCGACGACGTGATGTCGGCGGTCGGCCGCGGCGAGATGAAGGCGTCCGACGTCGTGCGGGCGATGCATCCCGACTACAAGGACGAGAGGGTGACGCCGCTCGCGCCCAAGCCGGAAAGCGGCTGGTTCGGCCTCAAGCGCGCCAAGGCGGTCAAGTTCAAGCTGCCGGAGAAGAGCGAGAACGGCGCCGCCATCCCGATCCGCGGCATCAACACCGACTTGCCGGTGCGCTTCGCTCCCAATGGCGGGGCCGTTCCCGGCGACCGCATCGTCGGCATCATGACGCCGGGCGAAGGCATCACCATCTACCCGATCCACTCGCCGGCGCTGACCGCCTTCGAGGATGAGCCGGACCGCTGGCTCGACGTGCGCTGGGACGTGGACGACGAGCTGCCGCAGCGTTTCCCGGCCAGGCTTGCGGTGCAATCGGTGAACGAGCCGGGCTCGCTCGCGCAGATCGCGCAAGTCATCGCCGAGCACGACGGCAACATCGACAATATCCGCATGACCCGGCAGTCGCCGGACTTCACCGAGATCGCCATCGACCTGGAAGTCTACAACCTCAAGCACCTCACCTCGATCATCTCGCAGCTGCGGGCGAAGAAGGTCGTAGCCAACGCCGAGCGGGTAAACGGGTGATACCGGCGCGAAGCCGCCGGCTCTCCCATCGCTCCATTCATCCACTATGCCTGTGCCTGCGCATCACCCCATCCGCCTCGGCGTCAACATCGATCACGTTGCGACCGTGCGCAACGCACGCGGCGGCCGGCACCCCGATCCGTTGAAGGCGGCGGAGATCGCGATCGCCGCCGGCGCCGACGGCATCACCGCGCACCTGCGCGAGGATCGCCGTCACATCGTCGACGACGACATCGCGCGGCTCAAGGCGCGCATCAGCAAGCCGCTCAATCTCGAAATGGCGGCGACGCCGGAAATGATCGAGATCGCGCGCCGGGTGCGCCCGCACGCCGCGTGCGTGGTTCCCGAGCGGCGGCAGGAGCGCACGACCGAAGGCGGGCTCGATGCCGCCGGCCAGCGTGAGGCCTTGCGCGGCGCCGTCGCCAGGCTGGCCGATGCTGGCATTCGCGTGTCGCTGTTCATTGCCGCCGAGCCGGCGCAGATCGAGGCGGCGGCCGCGATCGGTGCGCCGGTCATCGAGATTCATACTGGAGCGTGGTGCGACGCTGTTACCGCTGGCGACGCCGCGGCCGGCGCCGCCGAATTCGAACGCATCGTGCGGGGGGCCGCTCTCGCCAAGAGCGCCGGCCTCGAAGTTCATGCCGGCCACGGCCTCGATTTCATCACGGCGGAGCGGATCGCGGCGCTTCCCGAAATAGTCGAGCTCAACATCGGCCATTTCCTGATCGGCGAAGCGGTCTTCGACGGCCTCGCCGAGGCGGTGCGACGGATGCGCGCGGCGATGGACCGCGGCCGGGCTAGAATTGATGATGGCCGGTGATGATCATCGGCATCGGCTCCGACATCACCGACGTGCGCCGCATCGCCAAGGTGATCGATCGCCATGGCGAGCGCTTCATTGACCGCATCTTCACCCCGACCGAGCGGGCGAAGGCGGAAAAGCGGCGGAATCGCGTCGAGACTTACGCCAAGCGCTTCGCCGCCAAGGAAGCGTGCGCCAAGGCGCTGGGCACGGGTTTCCGTGCCGGGGTCTGGTGGCGCGACATGGGCGTCGTCAACCTGCCGTCGGGGCGGCCGACGCTCGAACTCACCGGCGGCGCCAAGCGCCGCCTCGAGGCGATCACGCCCGCGGGCTACGAGGCGCGCATCGACCTCACGATCACCGACGAAGGCCCCATGGCCCACGCCTTTGTGGTCATTTCGGCGATTGCCGTGGCCCACCCGTGAGGTGCGGGCCCGGCCATCTTTGCCGGAAGGTTGTGCGCACTCGGCAATGAAAATTCATCATGCCTCCGCGCTGGAGCTAAGCTCATGACGCTCCTAGGTAAACGCGACGGCCGGTCCTGCGGCCAGGTCTCGCGTGCAATTGCGTGCGTGGGTGTCAGAGGCTACAAGGTCGCGGCGGGGCGATAAGTGCCACAACGGGACGACAGGCCGATGAGCGTGCAGACCGGGACCAAACGGAAAGAAGGTGGATTCGCCGAGACCGTACGTGTGGTCATTCATGCTCTCATCATCGCCCTGGTCATCCGCACGTTCCTGTTCCAACCGTTCAATATCCCTTCCGGCTCGATGATTCCGACGCTGCTTGTCGGCGACTACCTGTTCGTCTCCAAATATTCGTACGGCTATACGCATTACTCGCTGCCGTTCTCGCCGCCGGTGTTCTCGGGCCGCATCCTCGGCCAGCAGGTCGATCGCGGCGATGTGGTGGTGTTCCGCCTGCCCAAGGACGACTCGATCGACTACATCAAGCGCGTCATCGGCCTCCCTGGCGACCGCATCCAGATGATCGACGGAATCCTCAACATCAACGGCGAGCCGGTGAAGCGCCAGCGCATCGACGACTATGTGACCAGCGAAGAGGGCGCCGTGCAGCGGGTCAAGCGCTTCCGCGAAACCCTGCCGAACGGCGTGACCTACACTACGCTCGATCTCACCGACAACGGCTTCTATGACAACACCGCGGTCTACACCGTGCCGTCGGGCGACTATTTCATGATGGGCGACAACCGCGACAACTCGACCGACAGCCGGGTGCTCAGCCAAGTCGGCTACGTGCCGTACCAGAACATCATCGGCAAGGCGCAGATCATCTTCTTCTCGATCAAGGACGGTGCTCACGCCTGGGAAGTGTGGCGCTGGCCATGGACCGTCCGCTGGAACCGCCTGTTCACCCTCGTGAGATGAAGCGGCGGCGGAAAGCCACTTCGACCGCAGCGCCGCCGCAAGGGCCGTCTGCCGAGGAAGTCGCCAGCGCGCCCGCTCCGTCAGTCCCAACCGCGCCGGCCGGCGGACAGAAGGATGCGCGCCCGCGCCGCCGGCGCGGCGACGGTTCGCTCGAGGAGCGCATCGGCTATCGGTTCGCCGACGCGTCGTTGCTCGACAGCGCGCTCTCGCACATCTCCGCGCTCAAGGGCGCGCGCAACCGCGTCGGCAGCTACCAGCGGCTCGAGTTTCTTGGCGACCACGTGCTCGGCCTCGTCATTTCCGACATGCTGTTTCGCGCTTTTCCGCGCGCCGACGAGGGCGAGCTGTCGCGCCGCTTGGCCGATCTCGTGCGCAAGGAGACCTGCGCCGAGATCGCGCGTGCGATCGACCTCGGCGCGGCGATTCGGCTCGGCGCCTCGGAAGCCAATGCCGGCGCGCGCACGCGGCCGGCGATCCTTGCCGACGTCTGCGAGGCTCTGATCGGCGCGGTCTATCTCGACGGCGGCTTCGCCGCCGCCGAGGCGCTGATCGGACGCCTGTGGCAGGTGCGCATGAAGACGAAGGCCGAGCCGGCGCGTGATCCGAAAACGGTCCTGCAGGAATGGGCGCAGGGCCGTGGCCTGCCGACGCCGGCCTATCGCGAGATCGCGCGCTCCGGCCCGGACCACGACCCGCAGTTTCGCGTCGCCGTGCAGCTTCCCCATCTCGCGCCGGCGGAAGGTTCCGGCCGCTCGAAACGCGCCGCCGAGCAGGCCGCCGCGGCGGCCATGATGAAGCGCGAAGGCGTCAAGCCCCAACGGCTCGATGGCTGAGCCGGCCGCAAGTGAATCCCGCTGCGGCTTCGCGGCGCTCATCGGGGCGCCCAATGCGGGAAAATCGACGCTGGTCAACGCCCTCGTCGGCACCAAGGTCTCGATCGTCACGCCGAAGGCGCAGACCACCCGCACACTCATTCGCGGCATCGCCGTCGACGGCCCGGCGCAGCTCATCCTGGTCGACACGCCGGGCATTTTCGCGCCGCGGCGCCGGCTCGACCGCGCCATGGTGGGCACCGCCTGGGGCGGCGCGCGAGATGCGGACATCGCCGCCCTCGTCGTCGACAGCCGCAAGGGCGTCGAGGATGAGGACGAAGGGGTCATCCGCGGCCTCGCCGAGGTCCGCGCGGCGAAGCTTCTCGTACTCAACAAGGTCGATGTCGTCGCCAAGCCTGCGCTGCTGGCGTTGACGCAAATGCTCAATGAGCGCGCGGCCTTTGCCGCGATCTTCATGATCTCCGCGCTCACCGGCGACGGCGTTGCGGACCTCAAACGCTGGCTCGGCGCTCACGTGCCGGCGGGGCCGTGGCTTTATCCCGCTGACCAGATTGCGGATGCGCCGCTGCGCCAGCTCGCCGCCGAGATCACCCGCGAGAAGCTCTATCTGCGGCTGCACCAGGAACTGCCGTACCAGTCGACGGTCGAGACCGAAGTCTGGAAGGAGCTCAAGGACGGCTCCCTGCGTATCGAGCAGACGATCTATGTCGAGCGCGAGAGCCAGCGCAAGATCGTGCTCGGCAAGGGCGGCCAGACGATCAAGGCGATCGGGGCGGCGGCGCGCGCCGACATCGCCGTTGCGATCGAGCAGCCGGTGCACCTCTTTCTCTTCGTCAAGGTGCGGGAAGGGTGGGGCGACGACCCGGAACGCTACCGCGAGATGGGCCTGGAGTTTCCGCGGGAGTAAGATCCTTCCGAGTCGTCATTCCGGGGCGCCGCGCGGCGGCGAACCCGGAATCCATAACCACAATCCGTGACTATGGATTCCGGGTCCGCGGCCTGCGGCCGCGTCCCGGAATGACGGCCAGCGTGCATACATATCCCCCATGGAATGGATCGACGAAGGCATCGTGCTCGGCGTCAAGCGCCACGGCGAGACGAGCGTCATTCTCGAATTGATGACGCACGGGCGCGGTCGCCATCTCGGTCTGGTACGCGGCGGCAGTGGCGCGCGGCTGCGCGCCGTGCTGCAACCGGGGAATTCGCTGCGCGCCACTTGGCGGGCCAGGCTCGACGACCACCTGGGCCACTATCTGGTCGAAGGAATCAATCTGCGCGCCGCCGGCTTTCTTGCCGCGGCGCATGCCGTCCACGGGGTCACGCATCTCGCGGCCTTGTGCCGTCTGCTCGCGGAACGCGAGCCGCATGCGGGCATCCATGGCGCGCTCGAAGCGATCCTCGACGTGCTCGGTGATCCGGCCGCGGTCGCGCCGATGATCGCGCGCTTCGAGCTGGCCTTCCTCGGCGAGCTCGGTTTCGGGCTCGATCTCGCTTCCTGCGCGGTCACCGGCGCGAGCGCCGATCTCATCTACGTGTCGCCGCGCTCGGGCCGCGCCGTCTCGCGCGCCGTCGGCGAGCCTTATCGCGACAAGCTCATGCGGCTGCCGCGCTTCCTGCAGGACGACGTCGAGGCTGCTTCCGCCGCCGATCTCGCCGACGCCTTCGCGCTCGCCGGCTTCTTTCTCGAGCGTCACGCTTTCGCGCCGCGCGGCCTGCCGCTGCCGGACGCCCGCGCCCGCTTCGTCGCCGCCGTTCTTGTTCGCAGCGGCCAACCGCGCTACCCCGTTGCGCCATGAATGAGAAACTGATTCCCCCCGCGCCAGGAGAAGTGCAGGAGATCGCGCTGCGCGAGGCGCTGGAGGAGCGCTATCTCGCCTACGCGCTCTCCACCATCATGCACCGCGCGCTCCCTGACGCGCGCGACGGGCTCAAGCCGGTGCATCGCCGCATCCTCTACGGCATGCGGCTCCTGCGTCTCGATCCCGGCGCCGCGTTCAAGAAATCGGCAAAGATCGTCGGCGACGTGATGGGCAACTTCCACCCGCACGGCGATCAGGCGATCTATGACGCGCTGGTGCGTCTCGCCCAGGATTTTTCCTCGCGCTACCCGCTGGTCGACGGCCAGGGCAATTTCGGCAACGTCGACGGCGACAATCCGGCCGCCTACCGCTACACCGAGGCGCGGCTGACCGAGGCGGCGCGGCTTCTGCTCGACGGCATCGACGAGGACGCGGTCGACTTCCGCCCGAGCTACGACAACGTGATGCAGGAGCCGGTCGTCTTGCCGGCGGCCCTTCCCAATCTGCTCGCCAACGGCGCCCAGGGCATCGCGGTCGGCATGGCGACGGCGGTTCCGCCGCACAACATCGCCGAACTCTGCGACGCGGCGCTGCACCTCATCGAGCAGCCGAACGCACGGAGTCGCACGCTGCTGAAATTCGTACCCGGCCCTGATTTCCCGACCGGCGGCATCATCGTCGATCCGCCGGAGGCGATCGCCGAAGCCTACACGACCGGACGCGGCTCCTTCCGCCTGCGCGCACGCTGGAAGACCGAGGACACCGGGCGCGGCACCTATCAGATCGTAGTCACCGAAATCCCCTGGCAGGTGCAGAAGATGCGGCTCGTCGAGCGCGTCGCCGAGCTGATCAACGAGAAAAAGCTGCCGCTCGTCGCCGACATGCGCGACGAGTCCGCCGAGGATGTGCGCCTCATCTTCGAGCCGCGCTCGCGCAGCGTCGATCCGGCGCTGATGATGGAGAGCCTGTTCAAGCTCACCGAGCTGGAAAGCCGGGTGCAGCTCAACATGAACGTGCTCCTGCGCGGCCGGATTCCGAAAGTGGTCGGGCTTGCCGAAGCGCTGAACGAATGGCTCACCCACCGCCGCGACGTACTGCTGCGCCGTTCGCGCTACCGGCTCGGCCAGATCGAGCATCGGCTCGAAGTCTTGGGCGGCTATCTCGTCGCCTATCTCAACATCGACAAGGTGATCAAGATCGTCCGCAAGGAGGACGAGCCGAAGCCGGTGCTGATGCGCACGTTCAAGCTCTCCGACGTGCAGGCCGACGCCATCCTCAACATGCGGCTGCGCAATCTGCGCCGGCTCGAGGAGATCGAGATCCGCGAGGAGGAGAAGACGCTGCGCGCCGAAAAGCGCGGCATCGAGGACCTGCTGCGCTCGGAGAAGGAGCAGTGGAAGGTCATCGCCCGCGAGATCCGCGAGGTGCGCGACAAGTTCGGCCCGAAGACGCCGCTCGGCAAGCGCCGCACCGGGTTTGCCGAAGCGCCCGCGCACGACGAGGCGGCGATCGAGGAAGCGTTGGTCGAGCGCGAGCCGATCACGGTCGTGGTGTCCGACAAGGGCTGGATCCGGGCGCTGCGCGGCCAGGTCGCCGACCTTTCCAGTCTCGCCTTCAAGACCGACGACAGGCTCAATCTCGCGTTCTTCGCCGAGACGACGTCGAAGCTCCTCATCTTCGCTACCAACGGCCGCTGCTACACTATTGAGGCGGCAAAGCTGCCGGGCGGTCGCGGCCATGGCGAGCCGATCCGCCTGTTCATCGAGCTCGAACAGGAGGCGGACGTGGTAACGGTGTTCCGCCACCAGGGCGGACGCAAGCTGATCGTGGCGAGCATACAGGGCAGGGGATTCGTCGTCGCTGAGGACGAGTGCCTCGCCAATACCCGCAAGGGCAAGCAGATCCTCAACGTCGCGCTCTCTGACGAAGCGCGCATCATTGCGCCGGCCGAGGGCGAACTCGTCGCGGCCATCGGCGAGAACCGCAAGATGGTGGTGTTCCCGCTCGATCAGGTGCCGGAGATGACACGCGGCCGCGGCGTGCGCCTGCAGCGGCACAAGGACGGCGGACTGTCGGACATCAGGGTATTCGAGGCGGAGAAGGGCTTGACCTGGACCGACACCGCCGGCCGCGTCTACACGCTCTCGCTCAAGGAGCTCGCCGACTGGCGCGGCAACCGCGGCGATGCCGGCCGCCTGGCGCCGAAGGGCTTTCCGAAGAGCAACAAGTTCGACGGCGGCGCAAAGGCGTAAACTTGCAGAGCACTTCAGCGCGAAGTCTCATCCATCCGGACTACCAATCTGTTCGTGTGAGATGAAAGCAGGCGACTGCCTTATGGCAACTCGCCTGTTCGCTTTTTGCAATCGATCGGCGGACATCTAATAGACTGCTTGTGCGTCGGAACGCAGCTCAGCGCCGTAAACTTCGACCCCGGCATGAAGATTGGGACTTTGCCCCTGCCTTCGCCGACCTCCGTCACGATTTCGGTAGCCAGGCGGTCATCGCTATCGTTGCTTAGACACTTCGCATATTCTGTGCCAATGTTGGTTACCGGATGTTCTTTTGCATCAACGAGAATCCAGTCCTTTTGATACTTGCGAGTGCCGACGGTTTTGTCTCTTTCGATGATTTTATTATACACACTATTCAGCACGCTCTGCATGGTAGTGTTGTAGTGAATTGAAACTGAAAATTTCGGCGGACCATCGAACGCTTGAAGATCAATCGTAATTGCCCTGCCGTACAGAATGTACCATACGCCAAGTCCTAGAAGCGCCAAGAATAAAAACAGCACAATCCAGCGCAGCTGGTATTTTTGTTATTGCCCGGATAGTCCAAGGCAAACGACTTGGCTTGTCTGAGCCTCTGATGATGGTACCATCTCGAAGGAATGGGACCCAATACTTATTACAAAAATCCGGCGTCAAAAAATCGCTGTGCCGAAAACCCTCATGCCACCTGGTTCGAACGGTTGGATGATTGAACCCATATGATCCGACCGATCCATACCCCCAAGTTACCCATGCCGCCATTGCCGGCCAAATGTCCCTGGTCCCGACTTCATTCAGCAGCGGAGCCGTAAATCGATCTCTCACCTCATCCAGTGGGAATTTTTCCGGTAGGACGCTGCCGCAGAATATGATTCGGTGCCAAGGCCATGGCTCCCGCTGCAAGATTCTGGCAACGACATAGGTGCCGAAGCTGTGCGTGATCACAGAAATCCTGTCGGGCTTATGCAGTTCCTTGGCCGTTCTGATGTTGGTAAGTACGCGCTGGATTGCTTGTTGCCGGGGCCTTCCGATAGGAAGCAAGAACCTGGAAACACGCATATCGCCAAAACTGGTAGGCGAGACCAGGAAGCCAGCACTCTCCAGTGTGTCTGCCATCGCCGGCATCCAATCCGCGAAGGTATTAATTCCGTGTACCAAGATGACTAAATGCCTCTCCTTCTGATTTTCCCGCTCCTCGGACTTTGGTTGGTCAGCCATAGCCTCGCCCCTCTTGATACTCCCAACGGGAATAGCATAGGTTGGAGTTCCGCAACCGCGCAACTGCCAGACAGGGTGGGATCATCGGCAATAGAACTTGGAGACGGGGTGCTCGGAGTTTGGTTCTCATGCGAGTGCTGGGGAAACAGAGTTTTTTGGCGTTTCTGTCGCTGGTCATTGTTGCCAGTCAAGCAAGCTTGAGCCAAGCCGCTGAAATGTTCGACCTGAGTGAGCTGAGCAACTCCCAACAAAGCAGGCTTCGGACCCAGGTCGAAAATTGGGCGGTGGCAGTTGTGTTGGCGAACTTCTGTAAGCAACCCACTTCGCTCGAAGAGCGAATGACTAAAATTGCGGTCGGGTGTATAACACCCAATACAATCAAGGCAATCCTCGATCGCTTCCATGCAAAGATGGATAGTGTCAAAGAGAAAGTTTGGGATTGCACGAACAAGGACGTTAAAACGTTCGTAGAAAAGACTGTTGCGAAAGCAAATCTTCTTGTGGAGCAAGCTGAAAACGCTTGTCGACATAAATCAATGTATCAGCAACTGTTGCCCTTCCTCCAATAGGTCCTTTTCGCAATCGTCGTGGCGGCCGGAAAGCCGCTAGTCCAATCTAAAGACGCGTCTCAGCAACCCCTTAACAGCCTCTTCCGTGGCGTGAGTAGCATTTGCGGAATAGGCCAGGTGCGGATTGCGTCCAACGCAATCGTCTTCATATGTGAATGGCCTGTGTGTCGCCGTATTGATGATTGTCCCGAGCGGTTCTTCCTTCAACACGCAATGCGTTGTCTGTGCATTCCACGCGACAATGGGAGTAGGCTGAAGCCAGGGATAATCGAAGGCGTGCCACGCATCGGGGTACTCGGTCAATTGAATCTGCGCAGCCGTCTGTTTGAGACGCTTGACATAGGCTCGGCAGGGAGCAGCCTCAACGTAGTCATCTAACGTTCCGTGGAAGATTTGGATCGGATGGTCGGTGACGTCGGTGTCGCCGATGTAAGTCGTGTTGCAAGGCGGATAAAGCGCAATATAGGCCGCCGGATCGATCCCGGTGGGGTTCCACAGCTTATGAAATCTTTTGAGGGTCCCATAAAGAGCCGCCTGGCCGCCGCGTGAGAATCCCATGACGGCAATTCGGTTGGGATCTATCCGGGGATGCCCGGCCAACACCGCAAGGCTGCGATATAAGTCGAGTATCATGTTCAATCGTCCGAGTTGTGACTGATCAACGACAGTGCTGACGATTCCCCGTCCGCTAGATGAATCAAGTGCAAATGTGGATATGCCCAACGATTCAAACTGCCGGCGCCACAGATCGGTATTTGCTTCAAAGCCACCTGAGCCGTGCATGAGCACAACCACTGGAAGTTGGCCGGAGCCTCGCGCGATCCTCAACGCGCCGGCGATGGTCGTGGGCCTGCCGGAGCGGTCGCCCTTGAGAAATTGTTGATCCGAGATAGTTAGAGTCTGAACCGGAATTGCCTCGATCCGCGCCGCAGTGTCCTTGGGAAGAATGCTCGCCACTACGACCGATTGAAAAATGCCTATCGCAATTGTTGTTAGTGCGCCGATCACCAGTTTTCTCATCGCATTTTCCAATTTTCACGCGTGAGGTTCCGACGGTAGCCGCCGCGTGCTGCGACGGTACGCAAGTTGTCGCCTTCGCGGGGCTTAAGGTCGCCAAACTTGGCGTCGCAAATGCGGACAGCCTTCTCCACTATGGGGTCCAATGTTGGCTGAAGAGAGTCCGGGGCCCCAACACGTCCGGGCCAATAAGCTTCGGCGCCGCCCTCGGTGCGGCAACAGCCGATCAGCGAAGGCGGAGTAGCGGGTCGGCGGCGCGCGTATCGCTCACGCGGTGAGCCGCGCCAGGCCGCCGTCGAGATAGGACGCGAGATGCGCGCTCAAGTCGCGGGCATCGTCGCCGGCGCCGTCGATGAGGGTCGACTTGCGCCGGCGGAGGAACACGGCACCCATCAGATACATGCCGGGCACGGCGACGACCCCGCCGTCATGGCGGATCATGCCCTTGCGGTCGAGCACCGGCACTTCGAGCCAGGAATAATCGGGACGATAGCCCGTGGCCCAGATGATGGTCTTGATCGCGCCTGCGGCGAGGTCCATCCCGAGCGGGGGCGCATCCTCGACGCGGGTCGGCGGCAGGCGCTGCGGCTGTTCGCCGGGGTCGTAGAGACCGTTGGCGCGCGCCCATTCATCGATCAGATCCAGAAGTCTGCCCATTTTGAGATCGGAGAGGGCGCACATGTTGCGCAGCGATCCGGCAAACTGCGTCTTGCCGTTCTCGGTGATGCCGGAGAGGCGGCCGACAAGCTTCACCCCGATCGCGGTCAGCGCGTTGAGGTCGAGCGTCGAGCGATCGGGCGTGCCGGCAAGCTGCAGCGACGGCACGCGCCGCGCCCGTTTAATGTCGTCGACTTGATCGTAGCGCTCGTCGAGCACGCCGGCGGCGTCCATCCACCACTCCAGGTCCTTGCCGCGATAGAGCCGGGGCGCGCGGATGTGTTCGCCGACCGACAAGACCACCGGCCGGCCGGAGCGGTGGATTTCGTGCGCGATCTGCGTGCCGCTCGAGGACGCGCCGACAACCATGACGCCGCCGTCAGCAAGCTGGCCGGGATTGCGGTACTGCGGCGCCGTGAGTTGCGCGATCGGGCGCGGCACCCGCTCGGCGAAGGCCGGGACGCCGGCAATGTTGCAGGCGCCGGAAGCGAGCACCAGCGTGCGGCATCGCCAGTCGCCCTGATCGGTGCGCACGAGGTATCCCGACTCGGTCGGGCGCACCGATGTCACCGTCGTGTGGGTCCGCACCGGCGCCGCGATCGCTTTCGCGTACTCCGCAATGAAATCGATGACCTCGGGCAGCGCTCGGTAGCCGTCGGGATCGTCGCCCTGGTAGTCGTATCCCGGCAGTCGGCTCTGCCAGTTGGGCGTCAGCAGGTGCAGCGAATCCCAGCGCTCGGTGCGCCAGCTGTGCGCCACCTCGCCGCGCTCGAGCACCACGTGATCGATGGACCGCTCGGTGAGGCAACGACTCATGGCGAGGCCGGCGTGGCCGGCCCCGATGATCACCGTGGTGACGGCGCGAATGGGGTTTAGCCTCCCGATGGCGACCGCGGCCGTCGGCGACGGCTCAGCTCACCACCACCGTGACGTTGGTCGGGTTGGTCACGATGTCGTACACCGCGGAGCGCTTCTGCGATTGCGCCACCAGAGCCTCGATGTCCTCGCGTTTGGCATCGGCGTCGATGTCGTAGGTCACCTTGATGCCGCCGAAGCCGTTGCGCACGTCGCTGTCGATGCCGAGGATGCCCTGGATGTCCATGTCGCCTTCGATCGTCGCAGTGACCGAACGCAGCTGGATGTTGCGGTGCTGGGCGACCGCGGCGATGCCAGCGGTGAGGCAGCTCGCCAGCCCGACAAGCACGTACTCGACGGGCGTCGCGCCGTGATCTTCGGAGGCGAAAACTTCCGGATGATCGGCGTCGAAGGTGAAGGTGCGCTTGTGGTGCTGTTCCTGGCCAAGGCCGTAATAGCCTTCGACCGTGGAGTGGCTGTGCGTGCCGTTCTTCCACTCGCAAGCGGCGCGCCATTTGAACTGCGCCGCCTGTGGAGCATTGGTGAGCGCTTCGCGAGCAGAGATCAACGCCGCGACGTTCACGCCATTATTGACGGTGGAGGCAGTGCTATCGGCCTCGGCCATGCGATTCTCCCATACGCTTGATGACTAAGGGGACGCTTTCGGTTCGGTCGTGGATATACATTGCCGAACGTTTGTATGTGTCAACGTCTAAATGTCCGCAGAAAAAATTGTGCTCCGGCAAAAATTGGCAGGGAAATTTGGTGCTATTTATGGCCGTTCTTGCGAATTCAAAACGAACTTTTGCACCCGCGGGGCGGGGGAGGAGCCGTGTACGGCCGCCATCGGCGGCTGCCCCCGGCCGCTAGTCGACGCGCATCCAGCCGTCCGGCGCGAGCCGCTCCTGCGGCAGGAAGCGGCCCTTGTAGTCCATCTTGTGCGAGCCGCGCACCCAATAGCCAAGATAGACGTAGGAAAGCCCCATCTGCTGCGCCCGGACGATATGATCGAGGACCATGAGCGTGCCCAGCGACCGCGCCAATTCCTCTGGATCGAAGAACGAATAGACCATCGACAGACCGTCGCCGAGCACGTCGGTCAGCGCCACGGCAAGGAGGTCGCCGCGGCGGCGCACGCGCGCGCCGCCGTCGGCTGGCGCCAGTGTGCTCGGAGACTCGCGCCGCCGGTATTCGATGATGCGGGTCTCGATATGGCTGTCCTCGACCATCATGGCGTAGTCCAGCACCGTCATGTCGGCCATGCCGCCGTCGCGATGGCGCGAATCGAGATAGGCGCGGAAGATCGCGTATTGCTCCGAGGTGGGCACTGCAAGCCGCATCTCGCTCTCGATATCGGCGTTGCGGTTGGCGATGCGCCGCATGCTGCGCGTGGGGCGGAATTCCCTGGCGATCACGCGCACCGAGACGCAGCTGCGGCACCCCTCGCAGGCCGGCCGGTAGGCGATCGACTGGCTGCGGCGGAAGCCGCCCTGGGTGAGGATATTGTTGAGTTCGGGAGCGCGCTCGCCGACGAGATGGGTGAAGACCTTCCGCTCCTCCTGGCCGGCAAGGTACGGACAGGGAGAGGGGGCTGTCAGGTAGAATTGCGGCGTGTCGCGCGAGTGCTGGGTCACGGGGCGAATCGCCTGTTGTCGGTCCGTTGCGGCCACCGGCAGCCGCAATGAGTGCGGCTGGCGCATAGATTGCCCGAGAATCTCGGCGCGTCAAACACCGAATCCGCCATAGCCGGCCGTGCGCCCCTGCAGCGAGGCAGTGCGCCCCGTGTTGTTGATGAGCACGGCGCCGACCAGGATGTCGTGCAAGAGCCGCTTGCGTGGATTGAAGAAGCCGACCACAAGGATCAGCGGCGTCAGCACGCTGACGCTGATCCAGAAGACGATGGCGTGCACCGCACCGAGCACGAAATAGGCCGGCGCGCCGTACCAGGTGCGCATCTCGATATCCATCACCCGCATGCCGAGCGTCGCCGAAGCCGGGCTGCCGAGGGTCATCCCGTAATAGAGCAGCGCCCAGATCACCGAAGCCGGCGACAGCAGCCAGAACAGCGCCCAGCCGAGACCCAAGGTGACGATGCCGAGGACGAAGATGAAAATCGAAGCGCCGATAAGCGGCACGGCAATGATGATCACGTCGATAATGAAGGCGGCGACGCGCCGTGTCAGCACGCCCTCGAACAACTCGGGATGGATCGCCGGATCGTAGGCGTGCGGCCTGAGGTCGGCGGCGATGCCGCTGCGGCCTGGTCCAGAATCGGATCCCGAGCTTGGTCCGGAGTACATGGCCGACCCCGCCTGTTCGAAGCGCATTGTAACGCCGCCGGAAATCGGGAAAAAGCCCGCTCAGGCGTATTGTTGTCGGCCGCTTCGGGTGCGGGGAGATGACTGTGAACGATGAACCGAGAGGCGCGGCGGTCGTGACGCTCGCCGATATC
>CAWHZA010000026.1:0-16629 GCA_963833665.1 uncultured Alphaproteobacteria bacterium
GAACTGTTACCCCAAAGATTACCCTGCGAACTTACACGAGGCTCTTGCCGGTCGGATTTTCACACTAAGTGTTTGATTTTTATGTTAGGCGCACAAGGACTCGAACCTTGGATGCCTGCTCGGGCCTGTTACGCCGCCGTCAATGCATTCCCGATCTAGTTTCCAATTAAAAATGGATATCAATTGGAAAGCTTGTGCCCGAACGTCCAATTCCTTGCATTCATTCCATGCGCTTACCATATATTTCATGCGTCTGTATGTTGCAAAGGCAGATGCATGAGATGCGTTTCTTAGCGTATCGTTCATCTTTGCGATCGTGCCGATCGACGCCTGACGAACATTGTCAACCCTAAGGGGCATCCCAGCGCCCCCCGTTACGGCTTTTTGCGCGATCTGGAGTCGTCTGAGCCATTCCTAATTTGCTCGCACTTTTTGTAGACGAACGAAAGCAGATCTGAGGCGGGCAAAACAGCAAGGGGTCTTGCCAACCACTGCCGAAGCCGCAGGCGTCTGCCCGCGGACGGTTCGCAAGTAGGTTGATCGATATCGTTGGATTGCAGGATCGCTCATCCCGGCTGCGTCGCCTGCACCGTCCGACGCCCCAGGCTGTTATTTTGGAGATCGAGCGACTGCGTCGGCAACGCTGGACGGGCAAGCAGATCGGCGTGGAGGTCGGCATCTCACCAGCCACCGTCAGTCGTGTTTCGCGGACGCGATCTCCGCACCCAATAGATCGGCGGCGCTTGGCACGTTCTCCTTTGGCCTGAGCACTTTGTTTTTGAGCTCTATCCGCTTGTTTGCAAAATCAGCATAAAGTGAAGCGTTGTTCGCTGAGATGATGCGTCCGACGATACCTTGCGCGTCATTCAAAGAAATGCCGAGCGCGCCGGCGAGATGGTCCGGTTTGCAAAATTGATGCTCAACGTCGGTCAGCGGCGTAACAAAGAACTCGCATCGATCGGGCAGCTTGTCAGCTTTCGCTGGCCGACAAGCACCCTTTCACGCGGAATGTACAGTCGCGTCGACGCTAAAATCGTAGGGGAAGCGTCGGCAACTGAACCGTTTGCCGCCCAGGCAAGCGTAAACGCCGCGGGCGCCGCCGAATCCTGCGCAGCTCTCACTCATGGCGCGCATAAGCGAATTCTTAGACCGCGACTTCGGCGGGCGAACCCGCCGAAGTCTTTGACGAAGCCAGCCGCCGATCAGCCGGCGCGAACGTAGCCGTAGCGCAGGTTCGACGGCTCCTTCGCCGCGAACTCGTACTCCTTCTTCAGTTGAGCCAGCTTGTCCGCGGAATAGGCCGGCATCGGCGCGAGCATCCGCCGCCTTCAGGTTGAGGCGGTAGAGACGAGCGGAGTTCAAGCCGAAGATCCCCTGCTTGATCGCGCCGTTGGCACCGCCGAGTGGTGCAAAGCCGTATTTCTTCTGCATGTCTTCGGGAACCTCGAGGCGCCGCATCGCTTCGATCTGCCATTGCGGCGACCCGTACCATACGCTGTCGGTGCCCCAGAGGACGTGATCGGCTACCGAGGCCTTTGACCAGCGTGGCGACCAGCGCAGCCGCGAACTTCGGGTGTGCGACGGCCGAGTTGGCGAACGAGGTGCCGATCTCGCCGTAGACGTTGGTGACGCCGTACTTCGCCGGGATATCGGCCAAGTCGGAAGTCCACTTGATGCGGCCGGAGGCCTCGAACTCGGCCCAGGCCTGGTCCGGCAGCTCGAGGAACGGACGCAACGCCGAGTGGTAGATGACGAAGTTCATCTGCGGCCAGTCCTTGGCGGCCTTGCCGACGTCATCCGACGGTCGCGTATTGCCACACGCCGGCGAAGGATTTCTCGTAGTCCGGCGGCAGCAGGCCCTTGTGGATGCAGATGGTCGTGATGCCCGATTTGACCGCCTTTTCGTAGAACGGATACATCAGCTTCTCGTCGTCGAGACGCCACGGGAATTTGGACGGCGCAAGCGGATCGCCGATCGTGTAGGACTTCCACGAATCCGGCTTGTAGATCGAGATCGCCTTGTCGACCTCATCCATCCAGCCCGGCTGCGTCGGCGTGATGACGGTGTGGGCGAGAAGACGCCTGGACCCGGCGAAATCGTTGACCATTTCGCGCGTCTTGGCGATCTGCTCGTTGGAGAGGAGCCACCACGACGGATCGTCGAATGGTGCGCCGCTCAGCAGCGCAAGCTGGGTGTCGCTGTCGTAGTAGATCTCCTTGACGTAGTTGAGGAACTTGTACCTGGCCAAACCAGGCGCCTTGTCGTCCTTGATCTTCGGATTCCAGTGCTCCGCCGCGAAGTCGTTCAGGCCAAGCAGTTCCTTGTGGTCGAAATCGTCGCGGATGAAGTGGGTCTGCACGTCGAACGACGAACTGCCCGGCGAGGCTCTGTGCTCTCGCCTGGATCATTTCCGGTGTATGTGCTTCGGCCGCGTCGACCTGGAACACGTTGGTCCCGTAGATTTCCTTCATGGCCAGGAAGGCGGCGGCCATGCCGCAGCCGGTCGCCATGAATTGCCGGCGGCTGAGGCCGAGCTTCTTGGCGTTCTCATCGGCAAGCTCGATGATCCGCCGCTCGACACGCTTCTGCGTCTCGCTTTGCGTCGGCGGAAGATACTCACCGTTGGAAACGATCTGTGTCGGTATCGGTGTTGCCGCGGAGGCTTTTTCAGCTCCTGCAACAAGGCGCATTTCTCGGTCGCTAAGCCAACTGCCCATCGTGGTTTCCTCCCTAAAGATGGTTGTTGACCTCGGAAGCTTAGACCTGTCGATTGTGAATGACAATGCAGGTGGAAGGCGAAACGCCAGACCGCGACGGCTCCGCTCAGCCGGCGGCGGGAAGATGCTGCACGCTGCCGTCAGGCAGTGTGGCAAGGGCGCTGACACCGGGAAATGACGCGAGCACGGCTGCGCCGCGCTGCGGCGGCGTAACGTAGAGCGTGGTCGAGAGCGCGTCAGCGATCATCGCGCGGGCGGCAAAGACCGATACCGCGAGATAGCCGTGAGCGCTCGTTCCCGTGGCGGGATCGAAGAGGTGGTGGAACCGCCCGGTCGCCTCGAATTTCGTGCCGTATCCGCCCGAGGTGCACACCGACTCGTCGCGGAGGTCGAGCGCGATGGCGACCTTTTCGGGCTGACGCGGATCGGCAAGACCGGCGCGCCAGGGCCGTCCATTGGCATGGCTGCCTTGCGCACGTATTTCGCTGCAGCCCAAATTGGCAAAAGTGCGATCGCAGCCATGCGCGCGGAGGATGTCAGTAATGCGGTCGGTGACGTAACCCTGCGCGATTCCGTTGAGGGTGACACCCATTCCCGCGCGCGCAAAGGCAATCCGTCGCGGGCCGACTTCGATCGCGCGCCAATCGACGAGCTTGCGCGTGCTTTCGATCACCTGCAGTGGCGGCCCTTCAGGCGGCGGCGCGTCATTGCCGAAAAAATGCGCCGCATAGAGCGTCCATAACGGTTGCACGGTCACATCGAAGGCGCCGTCGCTGAGCGCGGACAAGGCCTGGCATTGCGAAAGCAGCGTGAGCAGATCGATCGACGGGAAATCGAGACGACCGTTACTGTTGAGCTGAGCGATCTCGCTGTCGGCTCGATAGAGAGCAAAGATGCGCTCCAGCCGCTCAATCTCCGCGGCGCATTCACGTGCGATCCGGGCCGCCGTCGCGCCGTCGTCATGATAGAGCAG
Organism: uncultured Alphaproteobacteria bacterium; assembly: GCA_963833665.1. Taxonomy (GTDB): domain Bacteria; phylum Pseudomonadota; class Alphaproteobacteria; order Rhizobiales; family Xanthobacteraceae; genus BOG-931. Next base: position 3,692 of record CAWHZA010000026.1, read on the forward strand.
CAGCTGAGAGGGCGAGCCGAGGGAGGTGCCGGTCCACCGATGAAGGAGAGGCGCGCTGTGCGAACGATCAGCGCCGCAAAGTAGAGGCATGCCCGCCGCGGCCGCCACGATCGTCAGCGCTCGCCGGCGCGACACACCGGTTCCATGCTCGAGCGTTGGCGCGCGGACAGCGCGTTCAGGCGTCATTCGTGCGACGTGGTGCACGCGCTTCACTGCGCGGCTCCGCTATCCAGCGCGTGCTCCAGTATACCCGCGGGCGCTGTTGCCGACTCGCGGCGCTTGCGGCGCCAGACCAGCGGCGGGCAGACGTGATCGTCGTAGTAGGCGACCTGGCAGTCCAGGCAATAGAAGCATTCATTCATGTTGATGACGCCGCTGGGCTTGATCGCGCCGACCGGGCAGACGGTCTCGCAATGGTGGCAGCGGCTGCCGCATTCCGGACGGCGGTGGAGCCAATCGAACATGCGGACGCGGCCGAGGATGGCGAGACCACCACCGAGCGGGCAGGCGAAACGGCAATAGAAGCGCTCGATGAACACGCCTGCCGCGACAATGACCAGCGCGTAGGCGACCATCGGCCATTCGGTCATGAAGCGAAGGATGATGGCTGCTTTGAACGGTTCGACCTCAGTGCCCGTCATCGCCAGTTCCCATGAAAAGAACGAGGTAACGACTAGCCCGAGAAACAACAGATATTTGAAAGCGATGAGGCGGCTCTGCAGCGACGGCGGGATCGTCAGCTGCGGGACGCGAAGCCACCGTGCAGCGTCGTTCGTCAGCTCCTGGAGGGCGCCGAACGGGCAGAGCCAGCCGCAGAACACGGCCCGGCCCCAGAGGAACAGCCCGACCAGCGTAAACGCCGACAGGATCGCAACGAGCGGGTCGGCCAGGAAATAGTCCCAGCGAAAGTCGACAACGAGACTGTGAATGTAGGTCAGCAGGTTGACGATCGTCAGCTGCGCGCCCGCGTACCAGCCGAGCCAGACAAGCGTCCACAGCAGAAAGGCGACCCGCAGAACGCGGTGCAGTCTGCGCCGCCTGCTGATCAGATCCTGTAGGAACAGGATGATGGTCAACGCGGCGAGGCCCGCGCCGAGAATGGCGATGCTCGCCCGGTGCGACGACCAGATCGCCTGCCAGGGCAAACCCTTCTCAGCCGTTTCTGTTTCGTGACCGGGTGCCGCACCGGCACTTGCGCCGTCGGGCGGGCGATTGCCGGCCGGCGCCGCGGCTGCTCTGATGACGTAAGTTTCAGGAAGGTGATACGGAAGATCGAAGCTTGCAAAGCTTGGCGGACTGATAGCGTCGCTGCCCACAAGCACGCGCAACTGCCATGGCTCCAAGGGATCGAAATCGCTCTTGTCCTTGAAAAAGACCAGCGCGCGTTCCGAAAGGTCGGGCGCGTTCTTGGCGTGGAGGAAGGGCAGGGTCTTGATCTGCTTTGGAGATAGCCGGATCGTCCGCTCGCGTTGAATCAGCTGGATGGGGGCGATGGCGTCGGCATGCTCCCAGTCCGCGCCCAAGAAAGAGTACGGGCCGTTCGCGGCGATCAGGATAATTTGTTCGTCGATGCCGCGTCCGGCCGTGTATTGGGCGTACCAGGTCTCGCCCAGCAGGTTGATACCGATGCCCGCCGGCGTCACCAGCGCGGCGTAGAGATCGAGGAAGGTGTCGCCCGGGGTCGCCTGCGGATCGCCGATTTTGCCGCTGGCGCGCACGGAAATCTTGTCGCGAAGCGCGGCGTAGTCGAGATGCAGATGCGCGAGCGCGCCGGTCTTCTCCAGCTCCGCCCAGTCGACGGGTGCGAAGCGATCGACATCGAGCGCGGCGCCGGTCTTCGGCGCGCCGAGAATTCCCCGGCTGCGCGCGACAATGCGCCCGCCGCGTACGATCGCATCGCTCATCAGCACCGAGCTTGTCGTGGCACGGGAAACGGCGTCGATTTTTACGGCATCACTTGTTCCGGGAGCCGAACGCTGCGAGAAGCTTCCCGGCCCAAGGACCGAGGACGACAGCTCGCTGACGATGTCGACTCCATCGTTGAGATTGTGCCCCTTGTAGTTTTCGACGAAGCGGTGGAACAGATCGTCCTTGATCCCGAGGATGCCGATCGGCTCGGTGTGGTGAACGAGCCGCGCCGCCGTGACATGGCCGGTCAAGTCGATGCCCACGAGAAGGATCAGCGCACGGTTGGAGAAGCCCTTCGACTGGGTCACGTCCCAGGTCGAGAACACATAGCCCAACTGGCGGCCACCTTTGGAGATGGAGACCGCCGGGGGAGTCCCCCTCGACCTCGCCGACCTTGTCGGCTCCCGGGAAGATCGATTTGGAGAATCTCAGGCGTGAGGTACTGGGTGACGGTCGGACCTGACCTGGGTTCGTCTCCTAGCGCCCACGCGAGGGTGGCCGTGAACCCCATTGCGATCGCCAGAACCAGGCACCACAAGGTGGCTTTGATCGACTTTACCGCCATCTTCAGCTGCTTCCCGGGCTCGCGCAAAGCGTAACACAGGTTCCACCAACGGACCTAGCCCGGTCGGCGCAGCCCTGATCCTCCTCGCGGGATGCTAGCCGACACAAACTAAGGGGTCTGCAGAACGAAGCGCACATGGCGGTTGCCGTGGACGGCCGTCAGGGGCAGGATATCCGAAAACGGACACAGCTAGCCTCGCAATTTTCCGAGGGGTATCGGTCCGCTGTTTGAAAGAAAATACGTCGAGGGAGCGAATCGATGAAAGCGACATGCACGCTGATGACGGCGGCGCTCGCCGTCGGCTTCGCCCAATTTACTTTGTCCAACCTGCTCGCGGACGATCGCACGCCGGCGGCGCTCGTGGGCCAGGTGAGCTCTGACGCCGAAGGCCCGATGGAAGGCGTCGTTGTCACGGCCCGCAAGAATGGATCGATCGTCTCGGTCAGCGTCACCAGCGATGCGCGCGGCCGCTACGCCTTTCCCGAGAACAGGCTCGAGCCGGGCGAGTACAAGCTCTCCATCCGCGCGGTGGGCTACGAAATCGGTGCGCCGGCCACGGCCGAGATCGTCGCCGAGAAGACTGCGACCGCGGATATCAAGCTCAAGAAAACCCGCAATCTCGCGAGCCAGCTCACCAACGCAGAATGGATGATGAGCATCCCCGGCACCGAGGAGCAGAAAGCCATGCTGCTCGACTGCACCGGCTGCCATACGCTGGAGCGCGTCGTGCGCTCGACGCATGACGCCGACGAGTGGACGCACGTGGTCAGGCGGATGAAAGGCTATGCCTTCGTGAGCATGCCGATCAAGCCGCAGCGCATGCTCGACGAGGCGCGCGCCGGCAAGCCGGAAGATTACCGCAAGATCGCCGAATACCTAGCGACCATCAATCTGAGCGCGGTCGACAGATGGGAATATCCGCTCAAGACGCTCCCGCGTCCCTCCGGACGAGCGACGCGCGCGATCGTAACTGAGTACGACATGAAGCGTCCGACGACTCAGCCGCACGACGTGCTGCTCGATAAGGACGGCAATGTCTGGTATTCCGATTTCGGCGAACTGTTCATCTCCAAGTTCGATCCGAAGACGCAGAAGCTTACCGAGTATCCCACCACGGAATTCAAGCCCGGCGCGCCGGTCGGCAATCTGAGCCTCGAATTCGACAAGGAGGGCAAGCTCTGGTTCGATACCATGCACCAGGGCGCCATCGCCAGCATCGATCCGAAGACCGGCGAGATCAAATATTACCCGCTCGCTCCGGAATGGAACGATCACCGGGTTCAGCTCAATTTCGTCGGCTTGCGCCATGACGTCGACGGCAAGGTATGGACCAAGAACGTCGGCACGGTCGACGTTTTCCGGCTCGATCTCGCCTCGGGGAAATGGGAGCGCTTCCACCCTACCGATCTTCTCCCGCCCGGTCGCCGCTACAGCATCTACCAGCTGATATCCGACTCCTCGAACAATGCCTGGGTTGCCGAATTCGAGGATGGCTATCTCGGCAAGATCGATGCGAAGACGCTCAAGGTGACGTGGTTTCCGTTGCCTTCGCCCCACGGGCGCGCGCGCCGAATGGAGATCGACGATCAGGACCGCATCCTGCTGACCGAGTATCGGGCCAACAAGATCGCGCTCTTCGACACGAAGACCGAGCAATTCACCGAATACGATCTGCCGCCGTGGACGTACCCCTACCGCGCGCAGTTCGATAAGAATGGCGAGCTCTGGACCGGCGGCATGAGCTCCGACCGCGTCATACGTCTCGATCCCAAAAGCGGCACAGCCACCGAATATCTGATGCCGAGCGGCACCAACATGCGCACCGTCTATGTCGACAACTCGACGACGCCGGTCACGTTCTGGGTGGGCAGCAACCACGCCCACGCGCTGGTGAAAGTTGAGCCGCTGGATTGAGGGCTGTGGCTTGCCCTCGCGGGTGACCCGGCGTCATTCCCGCGTTCGATGGCGCTCTTTAGAGCATCGGCGCTAGCGCCAAGTCGCGGCAATGCGCGTATGCCTCCGGCATACGACCACGTAGGGCGGCGCATATTTTTCGTTCCAGGTATCCGGGCGCTTCAATACGCTGCATTGCGGCAGTACATGGCGAGACCGGCGAAGCCGATTAAGTTGACGAGCCGACAAGGATCGGGCGATGACAACGGCATATCCAGCGTCCATCGGTCATGATGCAGCAAAAAACTCGCCAACGTTCGGATCGCCTGCACGCTTGAATGCGACCGCCCCCGCATAGGCGGGATCGCGTGACATTCCTTCGGCCCGCCTGATCGCGGCGGCTTCGCTTTGGCACTCCTGTGCTTCACCTGGCATGGAGGGAGGTCTCCTCGTCCGTGCGTATTTTTCTCCTTACCTTCTTTCGGCCGGGGCGCCTTTCGCGGTCGGGGATCTGTTTGCGCAACGGGTCACTGCTTTGACGCGTTTTTCAGATCGAAGCTAACATAGGGGCGGGCACTTGCCATGCGTTACAGACATCCGCGCTCTCCGAATGCAGAAAGATCAACTCTGACCTCTCGATGACCGGTCGTTACGTCAACCGGGCCGATGACCCGGTGCGCACGCTGAGCGAGCTTGTCGGCGAGCGGATCGGCGCCGCCATGGCGGGGCGTCCCGCGGCGGACGTGGTGCCGCTGAAGCGTGGAGCGTGATCCATTTTGGCGAGGTAGTGCGTCGAATGGGCCGCGGAATGCTGCCGTGTTCCGTCGACGCAGTCATCAATTTTCAGGCACAGCTCCGGCTCCGCCTGCGCGTTGCAGTGCCGCGTCTTTCTGCCATACGATAACCTAGAGCCCGAGGTCTATCGCCTCGCTGCGCGGCAAGTTTTGTTTCAGAAACCGGCCGGGCCAGCACGAATGTCGGGCGAAAAGGTGCGGCATGAAAGAAGGCAAACAGTCGGTTCAATATTTGGATCGCGCTAGGCCGGATAACTACGCGGCGAGTGTTCCGGCGTATGTACTTTACGGCGAAGACAGAACCGGCGCGATTTTTGGATTCTTCCACATCGAATCTCTGCAGGTGCGAACCGTTCCAAACAAATGGCGGGTTGGTCTCCACCGCCACCCGGATTTCGATCAGCTTTTGATTCTTTCCAGCGGTAGATGCATGTTCGAGCATGATTTTCAAAAGAGCTCGGTGGAGGCTGGCTCCTGCGTGTTCACGCCCGCCAACGTTGTCCACCAATTTTCCTACGAGCCGGGCGCAACCGGCACCGTCATCAGCGTCTCATCGGATTTTGCCGCCGGCCTTTCTTCGTTGGAAGGCACCGCGATCACGGTGATGCTTCGTCTTGGCGCTCAGCGCATTGTGACCCTGAACTCGGAAGAAGCGATTGCGACAACACGGGACTTAACCAAGCTGATGTTCGAAAAATTTTCGTCGCGGCATCTCTATCGACGCGATATGCTCGGCTGTTTGTTCAGCGCGCTGTTACTCGAACTAGGTGCGGCGCTTGACGCGCCGAACAACGGCGGTTCGCGGACGATGAACACAGCCGGCTTGTTTCGGCGGTATCGCGATCTTGTCCAGGCGACCATCGGCGTAATCGGATTTAGCGACAAGCCGCGACTGCATACCAACACGGTTGAGGCGTTCGCCGCACGCTTGTCGACCACGCCTTACGCGTTGAATGTGGCGTGCCAGAACGTATGCGGCTGCTCGGCGCGCGATTTGATCCATACGGCGATATTGGAACACGCGACGCGTCTTCTGCTCTACACGACGCTGCCGATGAAGGAAATCTCCTTTCTTTTGGGGTATTCCCATGCGTCGCACTTCACGCGCTTCTTCAAGCAACGTCGAGGCACGACGCCGGAGACGTTCCGAAGCAACTCGGGCGTGGTTAGCGGTTGAATTCGCTAGCACCCGAAGCGGGGTTCCGTTGAGACGCGCGGGCTCGCGAACCGAAAGTAGCGGCGCGGAGTCCCCGCAGCGTTTGGTAGACCGCCGTTGGGGCAGGAATAGTTGGCTCAATCGATGACGGCCACCGCGTTGATCTCGATGAGGCAGCGCGGATCGGTGGCGAGCCGCACCACCTGGACCGTGGTGGTCGCCGGCTTGGCATCACGGAAATACTCTCCCCAGATACGATTGAGCGCGTCCTGATCGGAAAGGTCGGTGACGAAGCGGTCCGCAGTGACCACGTCCGCGAAAGTCGCTCCCACCGTATCGAGCCCGCGCTTGAGGTTCTCAAGCGCTGCGCGCGCCTGCGCCTCCATGTCGCGCGGCATGGCGTCGAACTCCTCCGGCCGATGCGGATGATGATGGTAGACCGGGGCGGCGGTGACACCGGCAAGATAGACGGTCGAACCGCCTCTGACCTTGATCGCCGGTGCGTATGGCATCCACATATCCGGCGCGTCGGCCCAATGAATGTGCTCGATGGATTTTGACATGGTTTCGGCCTCTTGGCGTTGTTGCGACTGGGCAGGTGTGTGATGTGACAATTTGACTTGCGAATGAAGAACCTGATTGCACTTCCGCTAAGCTGCAAAGTTCTGCGCCGCCGGTGACGAACCAAGCATCAAGCGACCGATGCCATCCACCGTCGCCTCGGAGCGCAAAAGTATTGCGACGATGCGACCTTCCCGCAGCACAGCAATTCGATCGCTCAACGCCATTAATTCCTCGAATTCGGTGGAGATCAGCAGGACCGCGGTGCCGGCGTTGCGCACCTCGATCAACCGCGAGTGCACATAGTCGATGGCGCCGACGTCGAGCCCGCGCGTCGGCTGCATCGCTATCAAAAGCTTCGGATTGCGCGCAATCTCCCGGCCCAGTACGAGCTTTTGCTGATTGCCGCCCGACAGGCTTCGCATCGGCGCGTGCGGCCCCGCACACCGTATCTGGAACTCTTTGATCAATCGGCTAGCAAGTGCCGAGATCGCATCGGTCACAATCAGACCTCCGCGATCAAATGGATCGTCCTGATGGCACACGAGAACGGCGTTTTCTGCAACGCTAAGCGCCAGCACCAGCGCATCGTGATGCCGGTTTTGGGGAATAAACCCAACGCCCTTGCGCAGCACATCGATGGTCGCGACGCCTCGCAGGTTTATTCCATCAAAGACTATGCTGCCTCTTTTGGCGGGGCGAAGACCTATAATCGCCTCAGCAAGTTCTTGTTGTCCGTTGCCTTCGACACCTGCGACTTCGAGAATTTCACCGCGCTGGATTGTCAGGTCCAGTCCCCGCAGCGCATCTATTCCGCGATCGCCCGGAACGTGCACATCGTCGAAGCGAAGAATTGGTTTGCCGGGCTGCACATTGCGCCGGGCGAGATGCACGTCGCGGCCGTGCCCAATCATGTGGGTAATCAACTTATCCGGATTTGTGTCAGCCGTATTCCACGTGCCAATCATGTGTCCGAGGCGCATCACGCTCACGCGGTCGCTGACCTCCATGACCTCGGCAACTTTGTGGGTGACGATGAAAATGCTGAAGCCCTGGCGTGCGAGGTAACGAAGCGTCACCATGAGATCGGCGATCTCCTGCGGCATCAACACCCCAGTTGGCTCGTCCAGGATCAGGATCCTCGCGCGGCGGACCAAGACCTTGAGAATTTCGACGCGTTGTTGTTCGCCGACCGAAAGCTGACTGACCTTTCGATCGAGATCGACGGAAAGATGAAAGCGGCTCGCCAGCGCCGCAATGTGACTTCTGGCGGAGCTCAAGTTAAGGATTCCACGTCCCGCGGTCTGGTTACCCAAAATCAGGTTCTCGAGCACAGTCAGGGTCGGCACCAGCATGAAGTGCTGATGCACCATGCCGATGCCGAGCTTTATTGCTTCCCGTGGCGACCTCAGCACGATCGGCTTTCCTTCGAGCTCGAGCTGCCCGGAATCCGGAACCTCCATGCCATAGAGGATCCGCATCAAAGTCGACTTGCCCGCGCCGTTTTCGCCGAGGATTGCGTGGATCTCGCCGGGGCGAATATCCACGTCAACCTCGGCGTTGGCACGGACCGTCCCGTAGGTCTTGCTGATGCCTGTCGCCCTGAGCGCACTGTTCATCGAGGAGCTCCAGCGGGACGGATGAGAACGCTACTTCGCACTCAACTTCGACAGGTCGAAGGTGTCGGCCTCGCCGGGCTTTTTCAGCTCGGGCACTTTGATGCGGCGGCTCCTGATGTCGTCCATTGCCGCTGCGAACTTCTTTTTCGCCTCGGCAGGAATGCTATCCTGAAGAGCGGGATTGGGTGCCCAACCGCCGAAACCGTCGGCAAGGCCGAGTTTGTATTCCTTGCCCTTTTCCAGTTTGCCTTGCGCGGCATTTACCACCATTTGCCGCAGCAGCGCGCCGTAGTCGTAAAGGACGTTGCCCAAGATCGCTTTCGGCGCAAGGCTCGACTGGTCGTAATAAGTTGCGACCACGTAGACGCCCGCTCCTTCCGCCGCTGAAAATCGCGCCGCGCGCCGCTTGATCCGTGTCGGCCAAGATTACGTCGGCGCCGGCGTCGATCGCCGCCAAGGCTGCTTCCTTGGCTTTGGCCGCGTCGGTCCAGGAGTTGATATACGCTCTACTGTATTTGACCTTGTCGTTGGCGTAGCGGACGCCGAGAACAAAGCCTTCCACCTGCCGCGACATGTAGGGAAAATCGAAGCTCGCGAGCGCCGCGACGCGCCCCGATTTGGTCGTCAGCGCAGCCAGAACGCCTGCTGCGAACTGAACTTCCTGCTGAGCCGCACGCTCGATTCCATCATCCGCACGCGCCCCGAATACGACTACGATTTCCGCAAAGACTACCTGAGCTGGCACATTCACTACCACTTGGGTGCGGATGAGAAGCGCGGGTTGGCCAGGTTCATGGAGTTGCTGCGCCGGCATGGCCGTGGACCGCTCACCGAGCCGCGGTTTGTGATGTAAGGTCTCGCCCGCGGGTGCCGAGCTGGCTGCTTCCTGCCCCGGAATGCCAGGCTGTAGCGGAGAAGCGGTTTGTCCTCCGGGCGGGGCGTATCTTGGTACTGCCACCATTTCGTAGTAGAGCAAGCCTTCGGCTTGCGTCCGTCCTCCCAACCTTTCAGGTTGGGCGCGGCACATGCTTCCATCGGGCAAGCTCAAAGCTTGCCCGGACGCCCGCAAGCCGAAGGCTTGCTCTACTACGCGGTGGCGGTGCCAAAATGCACCCCTCCAGGACCGCGTCAGCGTCGCTCGCTTGCCGCCACTGGCCGAGACCGATAGACTGGCCGGGATGCGTATTATCAAGCCTGCCCTCGGCGCCTGCGTCCTGCTGGCCCTCTCCTGCGCCTGCGCCCAAACCAACATCAGCTACCAACGGACCGAAGACGTGATCTACGGTCGAAGTTACGGCACCGCCCTTACGCTGGATGTGTTCCAGCCCCCAAAACCCAACGGGCTGGGCATCATCGCGCTGGTGAGCGGAGGCTGGTTATCTTGCGCATCAGCGATCAACCCGGACAACTTCCGCCCGCTGCTGGCGCGCGGCTATACCGTCTTTGCGGTCGTTCATGGCTCGCAACCTCGCTACATCGTTACGGTGATCGAGCCGGACATCCATCGCGCCGTGCGATTCATCCGGCACGATGCTGCCAAGTACGGAGTGGACCCCAACCGCCTCGGCCTCACCGGCGGCAGCGCGGGCGGCCACCTCTCGCTGACCATGGCGACCCAGGGCTGCGCCGGCGACCCCAAAGCCAAGGACCTGGTCGAGCGTGAAAGCAGCGAAGTGCAGTGCGTCGCCTGCTTCTTCCCGCCGACGGATTTCCTCAATTATGGCCAGCCCGGCGAGGACGCGGTAGGCGTTGGTGTCCTTAAAGCGTTCAAGCCGGCGTTCGGGCCGCTGGCCGACACCGCCGAAGGCCGGCAGAAGCTGGGCCACGAAATTCGCCCATCTACTTCGTCCATTCCAACATGCCGCCCATCCTCATCATCCATGGCGACGCCGACAACCTCGTGCCCATTTACCAATCCCGCACCTTCGTCCAGCGCTGCGAAGCGGTCGGCTCCCCCGTGAAGCTGATTAGCCGCCCAGGCAAAGCTCACGGCTGGGCCGGTATGGAAAAAGACATGGAACTCTTCGGCGACTGGTTCGACCAACACCTGAAGGGAACGAACCCGCCACGCTAGACCAGTACTTTTGCGGATCGCGGACCCTTCTCATCCAACCGTTCACCGATTCGGGGCATTGGCGTGATGCCAAAACGGAGTGCTGGAGTGATGGAGTAGTGGGCTTTCCAGCGCTCCATCACTCCAGCACTCCAGCGCTCCAGCTCCCCGGTCATTGTCCACTTCAGGACGCCTGGACTTGGAGCGCCGACCCAGTTGCCCAGTTCTGGGACAGACTTCCTGCCTCAAGGGCCGGAGTCGTGTCCAAACATCGGACGTTTGTCTGGCTGAGTGTGCCGGTTTTAGCCACCCGCTGCGTCCGTCTGCTCTGGCTTGGCTCCAGCCGTGGCGTTGGCTTTCTGAGTGCCCTCGCTCGGATTCTCCAGAATACACAGCCCATCCAGCTTCCGGCCATCCTCCGCTCGCAGGAAGACGACGCGTTTGTAGCCCAGGCTCGAAAGCGGCGCTAGCCAGCCCCGCTTCACCTGGTCTCCGCAGTTGAACTTCAGCAGCACTACGACCGCTAAGTCACGGCCGGGCTGCTGTTTAGCCAAGTCGAGAACGCCTGCCGAGTCGAAGTCGCTCAGGAATGGACCTTCCATTTGCAAGGGCTTCAAGATGCGGCTTAAAGCCGGCGAATAGTAGCGCACAATCAAGTCCGCATTCTTCGATTCGTAGAACTTCGGTTCTGCTTTGGCTGTTGGCCGCTGGGTGGAACAAGAGGTGAAGAGGACCGTCCCCAGCACCAAAACGAAAGAAAGAGGTTTCATCATACTCGCATTTTGGTCGCAGATTCAGTGCCACGGCAAGGAGGAGTGGCAGGACCGCCCGGCTGGCTCGGAACTCAGAGGTCCCGGGCGTCATCATTCCCGTATCCCCGAGCCCGCGCACCCCGGATACCTCCGTTCTCTCTCCGGAGCCCCTCCATATCCCCTCCACATCCCCTCCATATGCACACCGTAGATAACATTGTTATCTACGGTGTGCATCTGGAGAGGCTATGGAGAGGCTACGGAGGGGCTTCGGAGCATTCGGGTCCGGTGTAAGTGGGGCCGAACGGAGGGAGCTTGCCGGGCAGGTCCAGCACACACCGCGCTGAAGCTGAGGCGGCGTTTAGATGACACAGGAATTCCGGGCATACAGAACATGCCATACGCCCGAGGCACGCGCGGTGGAGCAAATAGGCTTGCTTGTGAGCGCTTGGAATGATGAAGTGACGTCATGTCCGGTCGCAACCGCTCAAGTGAGGGTTCTTGCCCATGAAGCAACCGCGCCTGAGCTTTTGGCAGATCTGGAACATGAGCTTCGGCTTCTTCGGCATCCAGTTCGGCTGGGGCCTGCAGATGGCCAACATGAGCGCCATCTACCAGTATCTCGGCGCGCAGAGAGTCCGAGTTGGCCGATGCTGTGGCTGGCGGCGCCGCTGACCGGGCTGATCGTGCAGCCGATCATCGGCTACGCCAGCGACCGCACCTGGGGCGCCGCTCGGGCGGCGGCGGCCGTATTTCCTGACGGGCGCGATTCTGGCCAGCCTCGCGCTGGTCGCGATGCCCAACTCCGGCGCGCTGTGGATGGCGGCCGGGCTGCTGTGGGTGCTCGACGCCTCGTCAACGTCACCATGGAGCCGTTCCGCGCGTTTGTGGGCGACCTGCTGCCCGCCGAACAGCGCAAGAGCGGGTTCGCGATGCAGAGCCTGCTCATCGGCCTGGGCGCGGTGCTGTCCTCGGCGCTGCCGTACATGCTCACCAACGGGTTTGGCGTGAGCAACGAGGCGACGGCGACGAGCGCGATTCCGCCCACGGTGCAGCTGGCGTTCTACATCGGCGTCGGCGGTCTTCTTCGCCGCGGTGCTCTACACGATCCTGACCACGACGGAGTATCCGCCGGAGGACCCGGCGGCGTTCGAGCGGATGAAGGCCGAGTCGCCGGGCGTGGGCGGGCATTACGGAGATCTTCCGCGGGATCGGCTCGATGCCGCGGGCGATGCGCCAGCTCGCGGTGGTGCAGTTCTTCACCTGGTTCGCGCTGTTCTGCATGTGGCTCTACTTCGTGCCGGCAGTGGCCACGGGCGTGTTCCATGGGCAGACGCTGGGCCTCTTGACCCGGGCGCGCAAGAGCCAGATCGAAAGCGAAGCGGGCAGGCCTATATGGCCGAGGCGGCGGGGATCGCGCGGGCCTACGAGGCGCGAAAGAAGGAAGCTGGCGGACGAGGCCGCGCGCCGGGAGGGGCAGCATCCGTGGTATAACGCGGTCCTGCCAGATGTTCGGCCTCAAACCCGCAGCGCCTGATCCGGCGCAGCGGATTGACGTGCCGGCACTGAAAGGGCTCATTGCCGGCCAGGCGGCTCCGGTCGGCGACGTGCCGAGAAGCGGACGCGCAGAGCCCATT
>CAWHZA010000027.1:0-200014 GCA_963833665.1 uncultured Alphaproteobacteria bacterium
CGCGCACGCAATTCGTCGAGCAGTCGGACATTCTCGATCGCAATCACAGCCTGGTGGGCTCGAAGGTCTCAGCCAACTCGATCTGCTTGTCAGTGAAGGGCCAAACTAATTTCCGCCCCAAGGTTGTTGCACCAATCAGCAATGCTCCCGCAAGAGCGGGACGCCAAGAAGGGTACGAGCGCAACCTCCGAGTTATCCGCCAACCTCAGAGGATACGTGAATTCGGGATCGGCAAGAGCGTCGAAAATGTGAACGATTTTACATTCGAGCAAGGCGCGGCCAAGAAGCCGTTCCGCGGGTCAAGTACAGACGGGTGATTTGCGAGGAACTCAGCTCCGGGAGTATCCATATGTCGCTTCGTACTGGAATCTTTCGTCCTTGGGTCGACCGATTAAAACCGTGTCCGCCTCGCAAAGGCGCTCCGCCGACTGGACTAATGTGTCTAGCACCGCCTGCAGGTCAAAGGTCGAACGGCTGATGACCTTAAGCACGTCGGCGGTAGCGGTCTGTTGCTGCAGCAATTCGCGCAGCTCGTTCAGCAGCCGGACATTCTCGATGGCGATGACGGCTTGAGCAGCGAAGTTCTCTCACCAGCTCAATCTGCTTTGTCGGTAAAGGGTCGGACTTCCTGGCGGTATATGGCGATAACGCCCATCAACACTTCGTCCTTGAGCATTGGCACGATGATGATCGAGCGCGCGCCGCCGAACTTGGCTGACGAGCCGGGGACGGCGTAGACGGCGGCGTCGGCGGTGTGGCTAACCTGCTTTGTCCGCATGACTTCATCGAGCCGACTGCCCGGCTGCGCTTGAAACGGCCCGCGCCGTCTCTGGAATTCGGCTAGCACTACTTTGGCAGATTTACTCACGCTGCCTGTTGCAAATCCATTTTTGGCAATGCGGGCAACGCTGCTTTTGGTGGCTGGGCGATAAGTTCGAGGATGGCTTGCCGCACGGCTGGCAAAGTTGGCTGAGGCGGTGGGCCGTCAATTCTTTTTTTCCCGTCTCGCTGTTTTGAGCCGACGATACTGAAGGAAGGCGTAGGCGATTACAACTGTCATGAGCGCATGCCGATGCAGGCCCTGCCAGGATCGGCCTTCAAAGTGATCGAGACCGAGTTCTTCTTTCAGTTGCTGATGAGCCTGCTCGCAAATCCATCGTGCCTTGACGGTTGCCGCCAAGGTGGGCAGGTCGGCCTTCGCCGGCAGGTTGGCGAGATAGTATTTTTTCTCCCGACGCACGGTGTTCGCCGACGAGCCAAGCCTCTTCCCCGGGGAGATGCTGTTGCCCCTTGTCCCTGATCCGCTGCGGTGGTCCATCAAGCAACTCGCACGCGAACCGCAGCAAAACGCGCCTTGAGCTTTCCCTTGGTGCCGGTACGCCAACTGATGGTGTGCCATTTGGCATGGGCCAGCATGTCTTCGGCCGGTCTGCTGATAACCTGGAGCACCTCCGCCGTGGCCGTCTGTTGCTGCAGCAATTGCGGTAAGTTCGTGCGTGCGCTGCTGCTCGGCCTCGAACAGCCGAGTGTTTTCGATCGCGATCACCGCTTCGGTCGGCGAAGGTCTCAGCCAGCTCGATCTGCTTTTCGGTGGAAGGGCCGGATGGCCTTGCGTTGTCCGAAAACAATTACGCCGATGGGCGTCTCCTTCGCGCAGCAGCGGGACGCCAAGCATCGTCCGAATCGCCACCAAGCCATAGCCGCTTCAGTCGATTTTGTAGTCCGGATCAGCCAAAACATCGTGAATGTAAATAATCCCCACCTCCATGACCGTACGGCCGACGACCGAAGCGTTGCCCTGGCCGGGATTTGTGGGATGACTTATCCATGTATGCTTGCAGTTCTGGCGAGATGGCCGTAATTCGCGATCTGCTGATAGGCGGCTACCTTTTTTTTCGCGATTGATGGATGCCATATCCGCTTCGCACAGCCGCGCTGCCAACTCGACGAGTGTGTTGAACTCTTCTGCAGATCGAAAGTCGAAACCGGCTGATGACCTTGAGCACGTCGGCGGTCGCGGTCTGCTGTTGCAGCAAGGAATTCGCGCAGTTCGTTGAGGAGGCGCGTATTCTCGATAGCGATGACGGCTTGGGCGGCGAAATTCTGCACCAAATCGATTTGCTTGTCAGTCAACGGCCTAACCTCTTTCCGGTAGATAGAGATAACACCAGCCAGCGCATTGTCTTTGAGCATCGGCACTCAGAGAAAACTACAGGGCTTCACCAATCTCGGCAAGCGCCACGAGCGGCCGAAAGCCCGCGATATATAACGGTTCGGTCCTGATGTCCGCGACATGAACGAGCTGCTTCGTTTCGGCGAGCCGACCAAGCGGGGTTTCCGAATCAAAGCGAAAGATTTGCTCACGTGGGAACTTATCCGCGAGCGCCCGAGGCACGCCATGCAGCGCGACGGGACGAAACCCGGCGCCCTCGGTCAGCCATCAAGAAGCCGAAACCGGCCTCGCAGATGCAAGTCGCGTTCTCTAGCATTACCCCGAACACGGGCTCCAACTCGCCTGGCGAAGAACTAATTGCCTCAAGCACGTCGGCCGTCGCTGTCTGCTGCTGTAGGGATTCGCGCAATTCGTTGAGCAGCCGCGTATTCTCGATCGCGATGACGGCTTGGCTGGCGAACTGTCTGCCACCAGCTCAATCTGCTTGTCGGTAAAGGGACGGACTTCTTTGCGGTACATGCGTGATTCCACCGATCAGCTTCATCTGTCATTCAGCATTGGGACGGCAGACCACCGTCCGTAACGCGGCGAGCGCGGCGGCAGCGACGAAATCGGGTGGCGTTTTTCGATGTATGAGTTCGCTCCGCCGCCACGTCGCGGACTGAACCACCGCTTTGGTCGCTAGCATCCGATCCGAAAAGGTTTCTGCCACCGAGACGGATCGGTTGAACGCTTGGGCGCGACGCAGCAAGGGCAGCTGGGGTATTAAGCGTCGCCACGAGATCAAAGGTGCTACCTATTCCACGCGGATAGATTATTTCCAAATGTGGCGTCGCAGATGCGGACAGCGTTCTCCAGCATGGCCACAAACAAGGGCTCAAGATCGCCCGGAGAGCTTGAGATGACCTGGAGCACCTCCGAGGTGGCAGTTTGCTGCTCTAGCGTTGCCTTTTTCCTTTTGTTCCGTTTAAAGATTCGTGCGTTTTCGATCGCGATCAGCGCCTGGTCGCGGAGAGATTCGGCTGTTGTGCGATTTCAGCAGCCCCGAACATATTGGGTCGTTTTCCGACCAGCGTGGAGCAGGCCGATGCACTCTCCACCGCGAAGAAGCGGCAAGTGAAGTGCCGAATTCACGCCGAACCTTTTACGAATTTTCAGTTCGTGTTCTGGCAGGTCGATGCGCGACCAATCCGGGAGGTGCAGCATCTTTTTGTCGACGATCGCGCGTGAGGGAAAATTGGCGCTGGGATCGATCGGAAAAACCGTTGGCCCGTCGTCCTCGAACGGGCCCTCAGGCGAGGCCACGGCCGCGTGCGAGTAGGTGGCGCCGTCGCAAAGCAGCACAAGCACCAAGTCGCAGCTTAGTAAACGCGCGGCGGTGAGGACGATGCTGTCGAATACGGGCCGCTCGTCGTTCGGTGATTGGCTGATGACGCGCAGGATATCGGCGGTGGCGATCTGCTCCTAGCCAGCGCCTCGTCACGCTCGCATGTCAGCAGCGCGACCTTCTTGTGTAGGCTGGCAGCGGAGGAACTGCGACGGCGCACGGCCTTCGGCCCATTGCGGCGCTTGGCGTCACCGTCTTGCGACGTCGCGCTTTAGCTGGCTCGCGGCCGGGGTTGGAGCGCCTTTTCATTATTCCCACCTAGGCTCCACGACAAGGCATCATGATCTGGTGTGAGCACACCCGACGGGGCCGGGCGTGGGTTCAAGCAAAGCTGCAGCCCGCCCACGGGCCGCATTTCGCGCGTCCGCGGCGCCGGTATTGAGCCGGAATTGAAAATCGCGTATCTGACGGGGCTTAAAAGTATCAACTGCGCGCCGAAAGTTCGGACAAGGAGAAGGGGGCGCAACATGACCGTAAAACATCTGCTTGAACAGAAGGACCGGAACCTTTGGACCATTGATCCAGACGCCACAGTACTCGATGCATTGGCAAAAATGGCTGAAAAAGACATCGGTTCTCTAGTTGTGATGGACGGTGAAGAATTGATCGGCATCATAACCGAGAGACACTATTCCCGGAATGTCATTCTCAATATCCGGGCGAGTGGTCCTCAAGGTATCCTGGCATCAGCCGCGGGCACCAATCCAGTGCCACAGGGCCTCGATTTCCTGCGCCGCCTTGCCGGCGCGTGCGTACTCCGTGACGCCGAGGCCAGCGGCGATGGCATCCGGAAAATCGTTGCGCGCCGCCAGCTTCGGCTCGCGAGAACGCCAAGGCGCAATAGCTCCTTCGCCGCCTCGCCTACACGCGGGCTCCGGCGGGTCGCCGGGCACTGATTGAGCACGAAAGCAGCCTTGCGGTTAGCGAGAAAGGTGGCGCGAAAAGTAGCCGCGGCGGCATCCACATCCAAGCGGGTTGGGCGGGTCGGCAACAGGCAAAGGTCTACAAAGTCGATAATGAGGCGAACCGCGCCGGCGTCTGCGTCGGCAGTCTGAGAATACGGCGAGGGTAAAGCCGACGCCGGCAAATCCATAAAGTTGCGGGTAGCTGCGGCAGCCGTTCAGTCTCAAGCGGTTCGATCACGACTGTGTTGGGGGCATTTGCAGCCTTTCGCCGCTCAGACCAGCGTACCAGCGACCCCTGAAGATCGAGATCAAGCGCGATCACCTTTTCGCCCGCCGGCTGCCGCTACAGCGAGCGCGGCCGATGCCTTGTGCCGCGACTGATCGGCCATCTTGAAGATCGAGGCGCCGCGCGCCGCGCCGCTGGTCAGGAAGCCTCATCGCAACGCGTGACCAGCAAATTGCTTGGAATGATCCCGGCCCGTTGGGCGTGCGCCTTCACGATGTCGGCAACGCAGCGGTCGGTAGGAAAACCACCCCCCCCACCTTTTAGGGCACCGATGGCAAACCGCACGCCTCAGATCATCCTCAAGACCGACGAGCGGTAAATTCACCTCGAGCTCGGGCTGGAGGGGAAATCGCTGCGAAGTCAACGGGCTGGGACGAGAACCGGGTCTTCCTCGAAGGGGACCGGTTGGAAGTCGCGGTCAAGCGGGCGCTGGGTGCTGACGCGGTTTTCGCCGGCGAAGCCGCTGGAGCCGAAGCCGGTGCTGCACTACTTCCCGGACGACTGAGTGACACTGTCACAGAAGGTGTGCAACGGCGTTCGTGACGCCGTCACCGCTGCGTGACGCTGTCGCCTCTGGGTGTCGAGGCAGGCAATGGTGTCACTGATGAAGCGTTCCGCCGCTGCGACGGCCGCCGCCGGGTCCGCCGCCCGGACATCGTAGCCACGCCAATGACTTCGTCGGCATCCTCGCCCCCGATCGTCAGGCTCAGCCGAAGCTGCCGCGTTTTCTTCCGCTCGCGGTGCGCGCCATCCTCTCCCTGCTCGTCGCCACGGTGATCTCCATGATCGAGATTGTCGCCGGCAACCATGTGCCCGATCTTCCTTTCGTCATCGTCAACCAGGAAGGTTTTGCCCCCACGTCGATCTCACCGGGATCTGTGACGTTTCGGGACCGTCGTAACGTCCTTACCCTAGCCGATCGAAGCGGCGAGCATGTCGGTGATGAAGAGGCTGACGGCTTGCCCCCGCTGATCGTGGTCGGCGCTTGCGACGCCTTCGCAGCCGTGCTCCGCAATCACGCGGCGATCGTCCTCGCTGATGCCAATCGTCAATCTTTGAAGTCCCCGGCGCTGCCGTTGCGGGGGGCTCACATTCGCTCGGTTGAGGTCGCTGATCGCCCTCCGTCGAGAGGATGGTGTACGCAAACCGTTCCCAAGGCCTGAACGGCTCGAGGCGCCCCGGACTGACTGGCATCGGGCTCCATTCTCAGCCGGCGCAGCCGCGGCGGCTCAAGGCCGGGTCCCGCCTGCGGCGAGCATCGAGACCAAATCGGGTTACGCTTCTCACAGCCCCAAGCAGACGCTGTTGTTCGTGGCGACGGCGCCATCCCGGTTGAGAGCCGGAAGGAGACCGTTCCCGGAACGTCGCCGCCGCGAAAGGTCCTAGCACGCTCTCTTTCGAAGCTCTTCTGGTACGGGCGTTGGAGTTCGTGGAGTTGGGGGCATGATAATTATTGCGCGACCGCGATTTTTGCGCTGAACTTGAGTTGGCGACTACAGTTCGAAGTCCAGCGCGTCGCGAAAGGGGGAGGTCTATCGTGCGTTCAGCGAATGCCCCTAATTTTCCTTGCCATCCTGGCCTTTGCGACGACGCCGGCGCGCGCTAGAAGGCACATGGCTTGAGACGAGAATGATTAGGGGGATTTGCAGCAGCAAGGCGACGCCCGCTGGCGACACCGGTCGCTTGGCGAAGCGACTTAATCTCACCGAGCCCCAAAAAGCGGCCCTGAAAACCGAGCGACGCTTCTGCGTCTGCCGACGCCTCGGCAAAGACATCGCTATGCGCTGACAAGACAGATCTTTCTACGACGCCGGGCCGAATGGCGTTCGCCGAAAAGATGGCGGAGACCAAGCTTGCCGGTTTGAAGGCAGTCGAGCCTAAGCTTCAAGCGTTTTATGACAGCCTGGACGCGAAGCAGAAGAAAGCGTTCGACACTGGCGGGCGCATCGGCGGCATATTCGACTGGTGGGGCAAGAAATAACAGGGCCCGACTGGAACTGGCGGGGATTTGTATCATTCTCGTGAATGTCCGCACCCGTGGCGTCTTCGTAGCCGTGCTCCGCAATCGCCGGAGATCGTCCTCGCTCACGCCAATCGTAAATCTCCGGGGTCCGCGGCGCTCCCTTCCCGCAGGGCAGGCGCAGAGGCCCCGGGCGGTCCTAGGAGGGGCTTCCCTGGATCAATGCTGCTCGGCCGGTAAGGGCGTGGGCGTTGCTGCCATCGGCGTTCCTCGCCTTTGCACTTCACTCGTGCAGGAATTTCACCCGATTATGCGGTCGTGGTAGTATGCCCCCGGACCACGCTGGAAATCAGGTGAGGGTAAAAAATAGGCCCCCGGGCCGGCACCGCTCGCCCGGCGCTCCAATTCGGCGGATCGTTCAAGAGGCGCTTGCTAACAATGCCTGACAAAGAGACAAGGACCGTTCCTTTGGGCCTTCGGATTACTCCGACGCTTAGGGCAGCGCGCGGCCTCGCGCGCTTGGTCGGAGAAAAGCGGCACTATTTGACTGATGTTGCGCCACTGCGTTCGCCGATCAACTTCGCCTCCGTCGATCGTGGAGCGCAGTTCTACGCGCGAAGTCTTCCAACAGCGAGGAAGTCGATCCGTCGACGGTGGTTGAGCTTGCTACGCCGCTGCGATCGTGATGCCTTCTGCTCGCATGAGTTGCGGCTACGTCGGAGACGGTGGCGCGCTGCATGTCGCGCTTCCAGCGCAGATCGTCAAAATCAGTTCCGCGGTGCATGGTGCAGCGATTGTCCCATATGACCAGATCATGGACCCGCCAGCGATGCGTGTAGACGAATTGCCTTTGCGTGGCATGCGTGGATGACCTGGGCGGGCCCTCGCGGCAATGGCAGGTGCCCCTCGGGAAAAAGTTAAGAACAACCCCATGCAAGGAAGGACAGTAAAAATTCACGCGGCAAGCTGAGTGGGGCCGTTCGAGACGAGACTGTCGCTGAGGCAGCGCGGTCGTGTACCTGATTGTGTACCCTAGCTGCGCGAATAGCCCCAGGACCAATGAGGCAAAACCATCCTAAGTTTCTGATTTAATTGGCGCGCCCGAAGAGATTCGAACTCCTGACCCCCAGATTCGTAGTCTGGTGCTCTATCCAGCTGAGCTACGGGCGCAGCGCGCGTCGCCCTTGAAAATCCGTGGAGCGGCTCGCGACGGGCGCCATAGCTATAGGCTCGACGGGCCCATGGCAAGCGGCGGGCGGAACCGCAGCCGTGCAGGCGGCCCGCGTGATATATAAGTAATTGCATGGATAAGTGATTGTGCGGCGGCGTCCCCGAATGCCGCGGAGCGAAAACCGTGTGGCGACCACCGCAGCGGATCCGCTTTACAGCCTCGGCCGGGCGTGCGCCGTCGGCCGCGGAAGCGGCGGCGTCGCGCCTGTTCTCGCCGATCGACATCGGTCCGGTCTCATTGGCGCAGCGAACCTGGGTGCCTGCCATGGTGCCGTGGCGGGCAACCGAGGAAGGCCATGTGACCGAGGAGATCATCGAGTGGTACGAGCGTTTCGCGCGCGGCATGCCGGGCGCCATCGTGGTCGAGGCGACCGGCATCCGCGACGTGCGCAGCGGGCCGCTGCTGCGCATCGGGCACGACCGGTTCCTGCCGGGGCTGCGCCGCCTCGTTGAAACGGTGCGGCGCGCCAGCGAGGGGCGCACACGCCTCCTCATTCAGCTGATCGATTTCCTTACCATCCGCCGGCGCCCAGAGCCGAAAAAGTTCTTTGAGCGCTTCCTTGCCATCACCGGCCGGCATCGGGCCGCGCTGGGCGAGCCGGAGCTGTCGGACGCCGAGGTCCGCGACCGCCTGAGCGCCATGAACGGCGACGAGCTTGCGCGCGTCCTTACCCCGGCCGAGTGCGAAGCGCTCGAGTTCGGCTATCGCGAGCGCGTCACCGACACGGAGCACGCGCACATCCGCAGCCTGCCCGAAGTGCTGCCGACGCTTTTCGCCGACGCCGCCGCACGCGCCGAACAGGCAGGGTTCGACGGCGTCGAGCTGCACTACGCGCACGCCTATACGATGGCCTCGTTCCTGTCGCGCACCAACACCCGCGCCGACGGCTACGGCGGATCGCTGGCGAACCGCGTGCGCCTTCCGCTCGAAGTCTTCGCCGCAGTGCGCGCCAGGGTCGGCAAGGGATTTGCGGTAGGCTGCCGGTTCCTGGCGGACGAATGCATCGATGGCGGCAGCGCTGCCGATGACGCGGTCTATTTCGGCGTCGCCTTCGCTCGCGCCGGCATGGATTTTCTTTCGACCTCGCGCGGGGGCAAGTTCGATGACGCCAAGCAACCCGCCGTGGGGGCCGCCGCCTATCCCTATACCGGGCGCAGCGGCTACGAGTGCATGCCGCAGTTCATTTCCGACGAGCGCGGGCCGTTCGGCCGCAACGCGGCGCCGACCGCCGCGATCCGCAGCGCGGTCCGCGCTGCCGGCAGCGGCGTGCCGGTGGTCTTGACCGGCGGCATCCACAATTTCGAAATGGCCGAGGACTATCTCGCGCGCGGCATATGCGACATTGTCGGCGCTGCGCGACAATCGCTGGCCGATCCGGATTGGTTCAGAAAAACTTTGCTCGGCCTCGGCCGTGAGGTTCGCCTGTGCGAATACACCAATTACTGCGAGGGGCTCGACCAGAAGCACAAGCCGGTCACCTGCAAGCTCTGGGACAAGCTGCCTTTAGCGGACGGCGAACGGCGGACGCCTGACGGCAAGCGGCGGCTGACCGCGCCGGCGTGGCACGTGCCGGATCGCCGTTCGTAGCCGAAGGCGCACCTTTGGAATAGCGACATGACCGATAGTCTGGCGGCGCGCTTCCCGGTATCGATAAAAGGCGTGGTCGAGCACGACGGACTTTTTGTCCTTCTGAAAAACGAGCGCGACGAGTGGGAGCTTCCGGGCGGCAAGCTCGAACCGGGAGAAGCGATCGAGGATTGTCTCGTCCGCGAGATCGACGAGGAACTGAACTTGCCGGTCGCAGTCGGCAGGCCATTGAACAATTGGGTCTACTTCGTCAACGGCGTCCATGTCCTCGTCATCACCTACGCGCTGCAAATTTTGGGTGATGAGGCCGACATGCGCATAAGCCACGAGCACAAGGAATTGCGGTCGTTCCCGCTGGAGGAGATCGCCGGACTGCGGATGCCTGACGGTTACAAGCGGTCCATTACGCTACACGCCGAGACTACCCGCAACCGGGGCGAACGGCGAGCCTGACCGCCCTCGGGCGTGACAAGCGGCCGGGCCGCGCCCCGCGCGGCTCATCCGTGCGCGCGGGCGCCGCGATGCGCGCTCAACTCCACGGCGCGGTCGGGAATGGTGAGCCGCAGCGTCGCGCCGATCGTGCCTTCGACGAGGCGGATTTCGCCGCCGTGGGCACGGATGAGTTCGGCGGCGATGGCGAGGCCGAGACCGGCGCCGCCGGTCCTGGTCGAACCCTGGAACGCCTCGAAGAGATGCGCACGCGCCCGTTCGGAAAAACCGGGGCCGGTGTCGGAGACCTCGATGACGACGACCGCGCCTTCGCGCCGCCCGGTGATGCGGATCTGATCGCGGCCGGGGTCGCGTGCAGCGCGGCTCTCCAGCGCCTGAAGCGCGTTGCGCGCGAGGTTGAGCAGGCTCCGGAAGAGCTGGTCGTAGTCGGCTTCCACCACCAGGCCGCGCTCGACCGCGCTGATCCAGCGGACCGGCGCGTCGGGCCCGAGGCCGAGCGTCTCGTGAACCTCGTCGACCAGCGGCTCGAGCAGGATCGGCCGGCGCTCGGGCGGCGGCTCCTGCAGGCGGCCGTAGGACAGCGTCGACTGGCAGAAGGCGATGGCGCGTTCGAGCGCGCGCATCAGTTTGGGTGCAAAGCGTTGCACGCCGGGGTCGGGGAGGCTCGACAAGCGGTCGGAAATGAGCTGCGCCGAGCCGAGCAGGTTGCGCAGATCGTGGTTGATCTTCGACACCGCGAGCCCAAGTGCGGCGAGCCGGTTCTTCTGCTGCAGCATCGAGGCGAGTTCGGCCTGCATGGTGGCGAGCTCCTGCTCGGCGGTGCCGATCTCGTCGGCGCGACCGGACGGCACGATGATGCGGTCGGCGTTTTCCGGATCGGCGCGGAACGCCACCATGTTGCCGGTGATCCGCCGCATCGGCCGCACGAACAGATAGTGCAGGACGAGATAGACGAAGGCCGCGGCGATGCCGATGACGAGCAGCGACAGCAGAAGCAGGTTCACCGAATAGCGCAACATCGCCTTGCGCAGCGGCGGCTCGTCCATGACGAGTTCGATGAAATCGCCGCCCATCGGCGCGGGGCCGACCACGCGCATCACGTCATTTTTGGTGTCGAGCATCGTCATGAACGCATCGACGATCGAATCGAAGGTGTAGACCTCGCGCATGTCGAAGTCGTGGGTGACCGGCGGCGGCGCGTCACCGATCGCCAGCAGGCGCCGGCTGGTGCCCATCTTCATGGCGACGGCGCGGGCGCCGATGCTGTCGAGGATCTGCTTGGCGAGGCTTTCGGGCACCATTCCGCTCGGCGCGGCCTCGAGCACCAGCGCTGCGGTATAGGCGCCGGCCAGATGGTCGCGCAGCCAATGCACGCGGAAATTGGCGACCAAGGGCACGTAGATCAGCACCTCCGCGATCATCACGAACAGGATCGTGAGAACGAGGAGCTTTCCGGAAAGCCCGAAGCGCGGCGCGCGGACCACTGGCGGCCGCGCGGCGGTTTCATCAGTCATCGGCGGTGCCCGGCTTGCCGCCGGTCGATCATCGACCGTAGCGACGCAGCCACCCTATGATGCGACGCACCCGGGCGCTCGTCAAACTGCGGGTGAAATAGGTAAGCGCCGCATCTTTTGCCATTTCGCCGTAGGACGGGCGCGGAACCGCAACGCCGGCCAAGGCGCGAACGTTGAGCTTCTGGGCGACGGCCAGCGTCCAAATGGCGATACCCTCGCCGGCCTGCGGCCCGACGATGGTGGCGCCGAGGACGTTCCCGTTGCGGTCGGTGATGACCTTGATGTGGCCGTCAGTCCTTCGTTCGGCGACGGCGCGCTCGTTCGCACGGAAGGGCCAGCGCAGGACGCGGATGACGCCCTTGCGCGCCCGTGCCTCCTCCTCCTGGAGACCGACATGGGCGAATTCCGGATCGGTGAAGGCCACCCGCGCGACGCTGTCGTGATTGGCCCTGACCGGCAGCTGAAGCAGTGCATGGCGGATCACCAGGGTGGCATGGTAAGGGCCTGCATTGTCGGATTTGGGCCCGTCGGTTACTCCGCCGATCGCATAGATGCGCTTGTTGCTGGTGCGCAGGCTGCCGTCGACGACGATGCCCTGGTCACCGTAGCGGATACCGGCGGCTTCGAGATTGAGGTCGTGCATGTTCGGGCGCCGGCCGACGGCAATGAGCAGATGGCTGCCTTGGATCGTCTCGCTCCCCGCTTGCGTGGCGAGCACGACATGCACCTTGCCGAACGAGCGGCTCACCTTCGCGATCTCGACTCCGCTGCGCAGCCTTATGCCCTCGCGCTCGAGCGCATCGAGCAGGATGGCCGCGCATTCGCGGTCTTCACCGGCGAGCGGCGGTGTTGCATCCAGCACCGTGGCCTTGGAGCCGAGCCGGCGGAACGCCTGCGCCAGTTCGAGGCCCTCCGCGCCGGCGCCGATGACGATGAGGTGGCCGGGACGCTCGCCCATCTCGGGCAGCGTTTCGGTGGTGAAGTGCGTCGTATCGAGAAGGCCGGAAATCGCCGGCAGCACCGGCGAGGAGCCGGTGGCGATGACAAAGCGGCGCGCCGTGATGGTCACGTCGTCCACGGCAACAGTGCTTGCATCGGTGAAGCGCGCCGCGCCTTTGAAGATACGCACGCCAAGTCCGACGAAACGTTCGCGCGCGGCGTTCGGCGCAAGAGCGGCGATGACATCGCGCATATTCGCGGTCACGGTCGGAAAATCGACGCTGGTGCGCCCTGATTTCACGCCGAAGCGCGCGCCGTTGCGGACCGCGTGCGCGCGCTCCGCCGCCGCCATCAGGGCGCGCAGCGACGCCCGTCCGGAAGTTTTGACGCTTTCGCCCATGCCGCCAGTGTCGATCAGCACCGTAGGTACGCCGAAGGACGCGGCCGCAGCCGCGACGGCAAGCCCGCCCGCGTCGGCGCCAATCACGCAGATGTCCGGCGTCAGCGGTTCAGCCATCGGCCGGCCGGCCACGCCGCCCGCGGCGCGGATTTGCAGCCAACCTCGGCACAGGCTGCTCCTGGTTAAACAGCTCTTGGCTAAACATATGTCGGCGTCCCCGAGGTCTCTGTCCCGTCACATATATTCCATATCTCTATACCCGGAAAAACAACGCTTGGAACAACAGCCGGAAGGCTGCCGCCGTTGGCGCCGATCGGCGGCTGCGGTCAGTGCGCCACGTCACATTGACGAGCGGGAAGGGCTCCCGTATAACGCCGCGTTTGTCGCGCGCCGGCGCGCGAAATTGATCCGTTCGCTCGATGCACCGGCCAAAAATCGAGCGCGTCCCGGAGAGTCAACCCCGTGAAACGCACCTATCAACCGAGCAAATTGGTGCGTAAGCGTCGGCACGGTTTCCGCGCCCGGATGGCGACCAAAGGCGGGCGCAGGGTTCTCGCTGCGCGTCGCGCGCACGGGCGCAAGCGGCTCAGTGCGTAGTCGGAGCGCCCGCTCCGTCGTCGCCATCGAGCGGTTGCGACGGCGGAGCGATTTTCGCGCCGCCGCCGGCGGCACGCGGGCGTCGGCAAACGCCTTCGTTCTGCAGGCGCGGCAACGCGGCGACGAAGGGGCGGTGCGTGTCGGATTCACCGTATCGAGACAGGTAGGCAATGCCGTCGAACGCAACCGCGTGCGCCGGCGATTGCGGGAGATAGTGAGATTGTCGGCTGCGGCCGAGGGTGCAACCGGGCCCGATAGTCTGCGCCCCGGCCATGATTATGTACTGATCGGGCGGCGGGCGGCCCTTGTCCTTCCGTTCGGCGAAATGATGCAGGAACTCGATGCGGCGCTCGGCCGAATTCACGCTGCCGCTGCCGGGAGAACTGGTGGGGCCCAGCCCGGCGCCCTACATGAGCCGGGTTCGCCCGCCAAAGCGCGAAAGGCGCGCCGAAGCGGAAGGCGACCGCCGGAATCGCGCGAACAGCAGCGGCGAAGCCCGCGGCGAGAGCCTTGAATGACCGAGCACAAGAACACCATCCTCGCCATCGTGCTGTCGCTCGTCGTCGTGGTCGGCTGGCAGTTTTTCGTGGGCTACCCGCAGATGGAAAAGCAGCGCCAGGAGGCGCTGCTCAAGCAGCGGGAGCAGGCGCATCCGCAGCCCGGCGCAAGTCAGCCCGGGGCTGCGCAGCCCGCTACCCCGGCGCCACAAGCCGGCCAGGTCAGCGCGCCGCCCGTGCCGGGCGGATCGGCTGCCCCTGGTGCGGCGCCGTCGGGCGCGCCCGCGCGGGAAGGGGTGGTCACTGCATCGCCACGCGTGATGATCTCGACCCCGACCCTTAACGGCAGCATCGACCTCAAGGGCGCCCGCATCGACAACCTTGCGCTCGAGCAATATCGCGAGACCGTCGATCCCCGCTCGCCGCCGATCGTGCTGTTCGCGCCGTCGGGCGCTCCGGACGCCTATTACGCGGAGTTCGGCTGGGTGCCAGCCGCGGCCACGGCGCAGAAAGTGCCGGGTCCCGATACTGTCTGGAAGCAGGAAGGCGGCGGCGCGCTGACCGCCGATCATCCGGTCACGCTGAGCTACGATAACGGCGATGGACTGATCTTCCGCCGCACCATAGCGGTGGACGATCATTATCTGTTCACGATCAGGGATGAAGTCCAGAACAAGAGCGGCAGCCCGGTCACCTTGTTTCCCTATGGGCTCATCTCACGCCACGGCACGCCGAAGGTGCTCGGCTACTACATCCTGCACGAGGGCCTCATCGGCGTGATGGGCAACGAGGGCCTGCAGGAGGAGACGTACAAGAAGATCGAAGACAAGAAGAACGAAAGCTGGGAGGTGACCAACGCCTGGCTCGGCTTCACCGACAAATATTGGGCCGCGGCGCTGTTGCCTGACACCGACGCCAAGGTGCACGCCCGCTTCTCCGCCGGCGAGGCCGGCGGCCAGAAGACCTATCAGACCGATTATCTGCTCGAGCCGCAGACCATCGCGCCCGGTGCGACCGGGGCTGCCGACGCCCGGCTGTTCGCCGGCGCCAAGGAAGTCTCGGTGGTCGGCATCAATTTCCCCTTCGCGGTCAGCGGCGGCTACAATCAGGCGCTCCACCTCAACCATTTCGATCTGCTGATCGACTGGGGCTGGTTCTACTTCATCACCAAGCCGATGTTTCTCGCCATCGACTTCTTCTTCCATCTCGTCGGCAATTTCGGCATCGCCATCCTGATCGTCACGGTTCTGGTCAAGCTGCTGTTCTTCCCGCTCGCCAACAAGTCCTACGCCTCGATGGCGAAGATGAAGGCGGTGCAGCCGGAACTGGCCATGATCCGCGAGCGCTACGGCGACGACAAGATGAAGCAGCAGCAAGCGATGATGGAGCTGTACAAGAAGCAGAAGATCAATCCGGTCGCCGGCTGCCTGCCGATCGCGATCCAGATCCCGGTGTTCTTCTCGCTCTACAAGGTGCTGTTCATCACGCTGGAGATGCGGCACGCGCCGTTCTACGGCTGGATTCACGATCTTTCCGCGCCCGATCCGACCAACATCTTCACCCTGTTCGGGATGATCCCGTTCGACCCCACGGTGCTGCCGCTCGTCGGCAGCTTCCTTCATCTCGGCATTTGGCCGGCGATCATGGGGGTGACCATGTGGGTGCAGATGAAGCTCAATCCGGCGCCGCCCGACCCCACCCAGCAGATGATCTTCAACTGGATGCCGATCATCTTCACCTTCATGCTGGCGACTTTCCCGGCCGGCCTGGTGATCTACTGGGCCTGGAACAACACGCTCTCGGTCATCCAGCAGAGCGCGATCATGCACCGGAACGGCGCCAAGATCGAGCTGTGGGACAACCTCAGGCGCACCTTCGTCAAGCCGAAACCGAAACAGCCGGCGGAATAGTTCCGGGGTGCGGCTGGTGCCGCGCGATGACGCGCGGGCCCGGCGATCGATAATTTAACCATCGCATTCGGTTGCTCGCGACGCCGGTCGAACTTTCGCGCCGGCGCGCACCGCGTGTCCGACTTCCACGGTCAGTGGCATCTTTGAGGCGACGCTTCCGAGGTGCCGCGGCGCCTCGGCGTCAATGCGCGACCCGAACCAGCGCCTTGCCGAAATTGCGCCCTTGGAGCAGCCCCATGAAGGCCGCCGGGGCGTTTTCGAGGCCCTCGGTCACGTCCTCGCGATGGCGGATGCGGCCGTCGGCGAGGCCGGCGGCAACGGTGCGCAGAAACTCGGCATAGTGGTCGGCGGCGAACTCGATGTTGATGAAGCCGCGGATGGTCAGGCTCTTGGTCAGCACTGCGCGCATGGTCGCGGGGAGGAGGTCCGGTCCTGGGGCTTGGCCGCTCGCGTTGTACTGCGCGATCAGCCCGCAGACCGGCACCCGCGCGAACGGATTGAGCAGAGGCAGCACGGCCTGCCAGACGGCGCCGCCGACATTCTCGAAGTAGACATCGACGCCCTTCGGGCATGCCGCCGCGAGCTGTTCGGCAAAGTCCGGCGCCCGATGGTCGATGGCCGCGTCGAAGCGCAGCTCCTCGGCGACGTAACGGCACTTGTCCGCGCCGCCGGCAACGCCGACCGCGCGGGCGCCGCCGATCTTGGCGAGTTGTCCGACCAGCGAACCGACTGGACCGCTCGCCGCCGCGACGACCACCGTCTCGCCCGGTTTGGGCTTGCCGATGAGCAGCAGGCCTGAATATGCGGTAAAGCCCGGCATCCCGAGCACGCCCAGCCCGGTGGTGATCGGCGCCTTTGCCGGGTCGAGCTTGCGCGGCGCGGCGCCATCCCACGCCGCATGCGTGCGCCAGCCGGTGCGCGCCAGCACGATGTCGCCGGCGGCGTAGCCGGAACGATCGGACTTGACCACCTCGCACACGCTCTCCCCCTCCATCACCTCGCCGACGCCGACCGGCTTGGCATAGGATTTCCGATCATCCATGCGGCCGCGCATGTAGGGGTCGAGCGACAGATAGAGCACCCGCAGCAGGAGCCCGCCGGGCGGCGGCGGCGGCATCGGCACTTCCTCCAGCCGGAAATTCTCCGCCGTCGGCGGCCCCTTGGGCCGAGACGCCAATACGATCTGCCTGACCGCGGTTTCACTCATGTTCTGCTCCCAAAGAGGCGACGCATGCGCGACCTGAGATCGCGGCCACGTGCGGCGGGGCGACCCCCGTCCGCTTTTCAGATATTTCCGGATCTATTGCAATTCGGTCCCGGCGCGGCGGCGGGAGCGGGAGCTCGGCTGTCAGGCGGCGCGGACGCGGGTGAAGAAGCTCGCCACCTTTGTCTCCAGGTCCCGCGCGCGCGCGGACAACCGCGCCGTCCAGGCCGTGATCTCGTCGACCGCCGTCGCGCCCTGCGCCACCACCTTCTCCACGGAATTGATCTCCGTCGATGCCAGCGTGGTATGGCTCGCCGCCGTGTGAATGCTTTCGGCGATCTCGCGGGTGGTCATGCTCTGCTGCTGGACCGCGGAAGCGATGCTCGTCGATGCGTTCGCCAATTCGCCCATCGCGCGGGTGATCGAGGAGATCTCCTCCACCGATCGCTTGGTCGCCTCCTGGATCGCGGCTACCTGCTGCGAGATGTCGTCGGTGGCGCGCGAGGTCTGGTTGGCGAGCGACTTCACCTCCGCGGCGACCACGGCGAAACCCTTGCCGGCTTCCCCGGCGCGCGCCGCCTCGATCGTGGCGTTGAGCGCCAGGAGATTGGTCTGTCCGGCAATCGCCGAAATGGCGCCGACCACCGAGCCGATGCGTTCGGCGGCTTCGGCCAGCGAACGGATGGTGTCCTGGGTGCGCCTGGTATCTCCGACCGCAGACTGCGCCATGCCGAGGCCGCGGGTCGCCTGCTCGCCGATCTCCTGGATCGATCCGGACAATTCTTCCGTGGCGGTGACGGTCGCGTCCATGCGGTGCGTCGTTTCTGCCGAGGCCGACGACGCGGAAGCCATGCGGGCAAGCGTCGTGTCCGCGGTGCCCTTGAGCGTCGAGCATGTCGCGGTCAGCGAAGCGGAGGCTTCCTTGATGGCGTCGATCACGTCGCCGATGGCGCCGGCGAAGTCCGCTATCGCCGAGTTCGATCAAGCTGCGCCGGGCCAATACCGCTTGCTCGGCCGCCTGCCGGTGCAGGGTCATGGCATTGGCGACGTCGAAGCTGATGGCCTGCGATACGCTCCTCGCCTGCGCGGCAAACCGCGCCGCGGAAAAGCGATGCTTGCGCGCGAGAGCGTCGAACGCGGCCTTGAGCACATAACTGCCGGCGGTGCTGCGCATGCGGGCGTCGAGCCCCAGTGCGGCCTCCTGCTCGACAGTCTGCCGGCACGATTCGGCGTAACGCTGATCAAGCTTGCCCTGCAGGAGAGCCTGGAAGTGCGCCACCTCGAGCTCTTTGACCATGTCCCGGTTGCCCGCCACGACACCACCGACGCGGGGTAGGCCGCTGACCGCTTGGAGTATCTCGTGAATCGCGCGCTCCAGACCGGGCGCGATCGCCGGCCAAGCCTCCGCGAGGAGAGAGCGGGTGCGGTCGTCGATCCCGTAGAGGGCAAGCCGATCACGAAAACCGGGAATTGTTTCGGTCGAGGCCATGGAAGGGCGGTATCTTGTTGGGCACGCCATCGTCGCCGACAATGGTTGCCCCAGTATTAACGATCTGGTTACCGTCGGCGCCCGCAAGCTTCTGCGTCGGAGCGCGATCGGCATCGCGGCGCATGGCGCAACGCTTGCGCTATCATCATCGCTGATAAAAAAGCGGGAGGCCGAAGCCCCCCGCCATCACACTGCGCCAATGCCCTTCGCCCAACCGGCGAATGCATCGGCAACAGCCACCCTCAATAGGTACCTCAGGTCCTGCCAAGCACCGTCAGCGTCACCGGGGCGAGCCCTGACATACCCAGCGCATGCGCCGCCGCGGGCGTGATGTCGATCACCCGACCGCGGACGAAAGGTCCACGGTCGTTGATGCGCACCACGACCGAACGGCCCGTGTGCTGATTGGTGACCCGGACCTTCGTCCCGAACGGCAGCGTGCGGTGCGCGGCGGTCAAGCCCCCGGCGCTGGCATATTCGCCATTCGCGGTCTTCTGTCCGGAATAGACCGACGCTACACCGCTCTGCGCCAATGCGGCGATTGGGAGTGCAACAGTCGATGCGACAAGACTTGAAGCAACTACAAGCTTAATCAGGCTATACCCAGCCATGATCTTCCTTCTCGCGTTATTGAAGGGATGGGTGATTCGGCTTCCTTACGGGAGCCAAGGCGTGGTTAGTGATTAGGAATTGTGGAGATAGTGCGACGCAACATTTACGAATCACTCTTTGTAAAAACATTATTAACGCCGTTACTTGCTGAAATACTTTGTAACAATACTTACACACAGTAAAACTCTCTACGGAACTTGGATGCGGCTGGAGTCAATGCCTCGCCATGCCGCTACGCACACAACGTTGGAACCGGTATTCGGGTCCGGCTCGACGCCGGCACAGGCAGGATTTTTTTGGCGGCCTTGGCCCGATCCGCGCGGCAGACGGCGACCGCTATCGACCCCCCTTCAGCAGGGGTGATGATCGCCCCGAGGCAACGCGCCCGAGCTCAAGTCATCACTCGGCCGCGACAGCGGTCGGCAGCACATAGTCCTTGAACTGGTCGCGCAAGGCCGTCTTCTGGATCTTGCCGGTCGCGGTATGCGGTATGGCGCTGACGAACACGACGTCGTCCGGCATCCACCACTTGGCGACCTTGCCCTCCAGGAAGGCGAGGATCTCGGCTCGGGTGGCCGATTGCCCCTCCTTGAGCACGATGACGAGCAGCGGCCGCTCGTCCCATTTGGGATGCCGGGCGCCGATCACCGCCGCTTCCGCCACCTTCGGATGGCCGACCGCGAGGTTTTCCAGATCGATGGAGGAAATCCACTCGCCGCCCGACTTGATGACATCCTTGGAGCGGTCGGTGATCTGCATGTAGCCGTAACGGTCGATGGTGGCGACATCGCCGGTATCGAAGAAACCCTCGTCGTCGAGGATGCGGCCGTCTTCCTTGAAATAGGCCTTGGCCACGGCGGGCCCGCGCACCTTGAGCCGCCCGAACGTCTTGCCGTCCCACGGCAGGACGCGACCGGCATCGTCGGTGATCCTCATCTCGACGCCGAACGGCGAGTGCCCTTGCTTCTGTTTGACGTCGAGGCGGCCCTCCAGCGGCAGCTTGGCGTATTCGGGCTTGAGCGAGCCGACACTGCCGAGCGGGCTCATTTCGGTCATGCCCCAGGCATGGAACACCTGGACACCGTAGTTTTCCTCGAACGCTTTGATCATGGCGCGCGGGCACGCCGAGCCGCCGATGATGACTCGTTTCAGATACGGGAGCTTACCGCCGGTCTTCTCCAGGTGCTGGAGCAAAGCGAGCCACACCGTCGGGACCGCGCCGGTGCAGGTCACCTTGAAATCGTTGAGCAGTTCGTAGACCGAGGGGCCATCAAGCTTGGCGCCGGGAAGGACCAGGGCGCTGCCTGACGTCGGCGAGGAGAAGGCGAGGCCCCAGCTGTTGGCATGAAACATCGGCACGATCGGCAGCGTGACATCGCCCGAGGTGATGCCGATCACCTCCGACTGCAGCGACATCAACGTGTGCAGCACGTTGGAGCGATGCGAATAGAGTACGCCCTTGGGATTGCCGGTGGTGCCGGAGGTGTAGCACATTCCGGCCGCGGTATTCTCGTCGAACGATTTCCAGGCGAAATCCCCGTCCGCCTCCGCCAGCCACTCCTCATAGGGAACGGCGTTGCGCAGGCTGGTCGCCGGCATGTGCGCGGCGTCGGTGAATACGATGGTGCGCTCGATGCTCGGCATCTTGTCGGCGATCTTCTCGAGCAGCGGGAGGAAGGTGAGATCGGCCATCATCACGCGGTCCTCGGCGTGGTTGACGATCCAGACGATCTGCTCGGGGAACAGGCGCGGATTGACGGTGTGGTAGATGGCGCCGATACCGACAATGCCGTACCAGCTTTCCAGGTGCCGCCAGGTGTTCCAGGCGAGCGTCGCCACGCGGTCGCCGAGCTTGATGCCGTCGCGTTCGAGGCGTTGCGCTACGCGCAACGCGCGCGCGCGGACTTCGGCGTAGTTGGTGTGGTGAAACGGGCCTTCGACCGAACGCGAGATCACCGGCCGCCCGCCGTGGTTGACGGCGGCATGATCGATGATGCGATGGCAAAGGAGCGGCCAATCCTGCATGAGGCCGAGCATGACATTCCTCCTGGAATAGGCTTTATCTGGTTCTTGCCTTGAGCGCCGCGCGGCGCCGATGGTCCCAAATGTAGCGGCACGCGGCAGCAATGAAAATGCCGTTCGGAAGACATGCTGACGAGCCGTTTGAACGGATTGGCGCCGTGCGGCGTTAGCCTTGTCGAGAAAGCGCCGCCAATGCGCCGGAGACCCGCCGCGTGAAGGCCTTCATCCTCGTTGCCGCGTCCTTGGCCGCGTTCCTGCCTGCCTTCTTGGCGGCGATCGAGCCCGCAGCCGCTCGCGACTTTATCGCGCGGCCCACGCCATGGTTCAGGCCCGCCCCCCTCCCGCGCGGCGGGCTGTGCCGCCGCCGGCGATTGCCATTCCCCAGCAGTTCTCGCCGCCCCAGGAGGCTTACGCCTCGTTCCCGGAGACGCCGGCCCCGACCGCAGCCGGCGCCGCGCCTGCCACCTCGGAGCCAACCCCCTGCCGGTTGCGATTGGGGAAGCTCGCGGCATTCAAGCCGCTTCCGGTACTGGTCGGGCCGGGCGAATGCGGCGCCGCCGATGCCGTGCTGCTCGAAAGCGTGACCCTGCCCGACGACACGAAAGTCACATTTGCCCCGCCGGCGACGTTGCGCTGCACGATGGCGGAGCAGGTGGCGCTTTGGCTGCGTGAGGATGTCCTGCCGGCGTCAGCGTCCCTGGGCACGCAGATGCGCGTCCTCGAGGACTACAACTCCTATGAATGCCGCGGCCAGAATCGCGTCCGCGGCGCCACGTTGAGCGAGCACGGCCGCGCCAATGCGCTCGACCTGCGCGGTTTCAAGCTCGCCAACGGCAAGATGGTCGAACTGACGGACGTGAACGTCGCCAAGGAATGGCGCGAGAGCCTGCGCGCAAGCGCCTGCGTCCGCTTCCACACCGTGCTCGGTCCGGGATCTGACGGCAATCACGAAACGCACATCCACGTCGATCTCGCCGAACGGCGCAGCGGCTACAAGATCTGTCAGTGGGACGTCCGCGAGCCGGTCAAGGTGGCGGAGAAGGCAAAGCCGGAGACTGAAGACAAAGCCAAGCCGGCGGCGGAAGAGAAGGGGAAGCCGGGAGCCGAAGAGAAAGGCAAGACCGCGGCCGGAGAAAAGGCGAAGCCGGCAGTCGAAGAGAAAGCCAAGCCGGTCGTCGAAGCGAAAGCCGCGCCGGCAGCCGAAACGAAAGCCACGCCGGAGCTTGGGAAGAAAGCAAAGCCGGTCGTCGAAGAAAAGGCGAAGCCCGAGCCTGAAAAGAAAGCGGTCGCCCTCGAGCAGCCGCTGCCGCTGCCGCGGCCGAGCAACGCCCCAACCGACAAGTCACGTCTGTCGAGCGCCGCCGACGCAACGCAACAATCACGTGGGCCCGCAGTCGCAGCCAAGCAGACGCCGCGTCACTTTACGCGGCGGCGCTGGCGTTACTATCGATGGTGGTGGTGAGGAAGGACCGGCCGGAAAGGCGCCTTACTTCCCGATCATGACATCGGAAGCCTTGATGACCGCCCAGGCATCGTCGCCCTTCTTCAGTTGAAGATCGGCAACGGCTTCGTTGGTGATGGAGGCGGTGACGACGACGCCCGACCCGATCTCGATGAGAACGTGAGAGGTGGTGGCGCCTTTCGTCACTTCTGCAATCTTGCCCTTGAGCTGGTTGCGTGCACTGACCTTCATCTTCTGCTCCCATTTGAAAAACCGCGCGGCGTGTTTCTTCTGCACCTAATCGGCAACGACCGACGCGCACCTTGCCGGCGGCGAACGACAGGCCCCGGCTCACCGGCGTCATATACGCACCGATCGCGCGGCGGACAGGTGGCGACGGCCGGGCAAGCCGGCGTTCAGGCCGAGCGGGCGCCGGTGTGAACGATCGAGCCGACGTGCTGGCCGCGTAGCGCGGCGGTGAGGCGGCCCGGCACCAGTCCGTTCACGACCTGCACGCGGTCGATGTGGCGCGCGGTCGCCATGACCTCCAGGAGCGCGCGATCAAACGGCAGCGTGCCCTGGAGCTTCGCGAGCTCGGTGGCGCTCGTCTCGCGGAGCAACTGCGCCTGCTTTCCGTTGGGTCCCTTGGGATCGGTGGTGTACACCCCATCCACGTCCTCCAGGATCGTGAGGCCGGCCGCTCCGAGCGCGTCGGCGAGCAGAAACGCGCCTGCGTCGGCCCGGTGAGGCGGGATGCGCGAGGTCGGGAACTCGTGGTGATGATACGGAGGAAAGGCGCTCCCGACGACCGCGCGGGTCGCGGTGAGGTGAATGGCGAGCTGATTTGCGATAGTCGGGTGCTCGAGGTAGGAGACACCCTCCGGCGCGAGCAGAAGCGCGAGGATGTGGCCATTCTGGCCGGCTTCGCTCGCGGCAAGCGGGGCAAGCGACCCGACCGGCAGGCCGAGATCGAGACCAACGCTGTAGACGTGGCGGGCGCGGATGCCTGCGCCGGTCAGAATGAGCAGACGGTGCTCAGGCAGGAGATTCCGGAGTTCGTCCACGAGCGGGAGAATCGCGTCTGCGCCGCGATCCATGATGGAGCGGCCGCCGACCTTCACGACCTGCAGCCAGGGGAGGAGCCGGATTGGACGCTTGTCGGCGACCGGGCGAGTGAGCTCGCCGTCGAGAAGAGTCTGGCGCGCGAGCGGCGAGGCGACGTGCTTGATTTCGTTGGTGGTGTCGGCCATTGCGGTGACTCTCTCAGGTCGCGGTGATGATGGTGCCGACGGGCTCGCCGGCGAGTGCGCGGGTTAGATTGCCGGGGACGAGGCCATTCACAACCTGCACCTGGCGGACGTGGCGCGCCGATTTGAGTAAATCGAGAACCGTGAACTCGAGGATCGAGTCGTGCAGCCCCTTCGCCTTCATCTCGGTCACCGTGATCTTTGGGATGAAGGTGGCGCCCTTCGAGGTCTTCGGGTTCGTGGTGTAGAGGCCGTCCTCATCCTTCACGTAGATCATCGCCTTGCAGCCGAACTGCTCAGCGACGAGAAAGCATCCGACGTCGGTGCGGTAGGGCGGGATGACGCCGGTCGAAGCCGGACGCATCCAAAGTCCGTAGGGCGGCATGCCGCTGAAGACGACTGCGTTCACCTCCGCGAGATACAGCGGGACCGCCGAGAGCCCGGCACCGTCGACTGCGGAGATGCCGTACTTCGCGAGGAGTTGCCCCAACATCGCGGCGTTTTGATTGGCAACCGAGGCACCGAGTTGCGAAAGCACGCCTGCTGGCAGACCGAGCCCAGCCGCGATCGAGTAAAGATGCCGGGCCCGGGTGCCTGCGCCGGTCCCGATCAGCAGCTTGTGGACGTTGCGAACGGCGACAATCTCGTCCATGAGCGGGTAGACGGCCGCACGGCCGCGGTCGATGACGCTCTGTCCGCCGATCTTGATTACCGTCGCGTCCGGCAGGATCCGGAAGTCCGCCGCCGCATCCGCCGCTGCCTGGAGCTGCGCGTCGGTCAGCGATCGCTGCATGAGGAGCGATTCAAGCTCCACCGTCGGGTTCGCCATGAAGGGCACTCCCTTTCGTTTCGTTGTTTCAATGGTCCTGGATCAGGCGATTGACAATGAGGGTACGCCCGCCCCGTGGTGGGTCAATGGCCGCAAAGGGTCCATTCGCGTCGAATGCGGTCCGCACGCTTCAGCGGCGCATGTCCGTTGCTCCCCCCGAAAGCGACAGCTAGCCGCCAACATGCGTCACGTCTTGCCTGCCGCCTTGCCTCGGGATCGCTGACCCTTGCCGGTTTTGCCCCGGGATGTGCTGAGCGCCTCAGGAATGCGCCGGTCCACGCTGCTTGAACTCAGCGGCATGGAGCTTCACGAAGTCGCGCATGTTCGTCGGTGCTTCGCCGGTGAGCTTGCACATGGTGTCTGTCATGCGGTCGTAGCGCCCCTGCCTGGTCAACTCGGCCATGGCCGAGAGATGCCTGACGACGTGTTCAGGAAACCCCGCCTGGCGAAGGCCTTCGCTCCACGCTGGAAGTGGGACGTCGCGATATCGGATGGGCCTGCCGAGCGCCTCGGAGAAGACGCGCGCATAGTGGTCCAGATCGGCCGATTCCGCCCCGGTCAGATCGTAGATTTGTCCGATATGCGGTGCGGGGTCGTCGAGGATCACCGCTACCGCACGCGCCACGTCGACCGCAGAGATCGGCGAGGTCTTGCCGCCGCCCAACGGCAGCGCCAACTCGTCGGAGGCTCGCACGCCGGGGGCGGCGAGTTGAAGAAAGAAGCCCTCGAGGAAGACTGTCGGCCGCACCGTGACGACCGGCAGTCCCGACCACGACAGAGCCTGCTCCGCCAGCCAGTGCAGCTTGTGCTGCGGGCTGTCGGTGGTCTCGGTGATGCTCATCTGCGTGACCGTCATCTGCGACATGTTCACGAAAGCCTCGACGCCGTGGTGGCGCGCCACCGCGGCGGTGTTGATCGTGGCTTCCAGGTAGGCCGGCGAGACAGACATTCCGAAATAGATGCGCCCGCAACCTTCGATGGCGCGGTGCATCGAGGCGAGGTCCGTCAGGTCGCCCTCTACGACCTCTGCGCCGAGCCGCCGTAGGGCTTCGGCGCGCTCGTCCTCACGCCGGACCAAGGCGCGCACCTTGTGCCCCTTTGCGAGCAGGAATTCGGTGAGGTTGCGGCCGATGCCGCCCACAGCGCCGGCTGCTCCGGTCACGAGGATCGGGGTGTCGTGTTGGTTCGTCGTCATGTCGCTGACTTTGAGTTACGTTTCAAAAGGCGAACTGGACGCGGCGCGCGCGCTGGAACGAACGGCAGGAGGCACACCCCGGGCGGCTCCGCTCGCTTGGTTTGCTTTGCATCCAGCCGCGCCAGGGGGCCGCGTCCGGCGCGTTCGAGTTTCTCTGGGGCTGAAGGTTAAGCAAGGCAGTACCAGTGTCGCGCAGAGCACGACTGCTGCCAGGTGTTCTATCTGCTTCGGTACGCCTCCATTGGTTCTCCGCCCGCCGGAGTTCCGCCACTGTACTCCTAAGCTTGCCCAGCGATACTGGCCTTAAGTCCAATCGCTTGCAGGCCTAGTTGCTGCCTCCGAGGCGCGCTGTCCGCATAGGGTCCACATGCCGACTAAATACACCGCAGCAACCAGCACCTTGTCGCAGCAAGGCGCGCGAGCGCTTTCCGCTCCAGTCTGCCGGGCTAAGCTTTCTGCTGTCGCGCTGTCGCGCGCGGCTAGTTCTTCTTCTGATGCGGCGTGCCGAGGTACGGAAACTCCTTGAGAATGTCGGTGTGCGGTTTCAAACCGCTGGGAGGGCATTCGCCCTTGGTCAGGAACGCAAGGCGGTAGTCGATCACGTCGTCAGTGAAGACGCGCCCGTTGGGATACTTCGCAGGCTTCGTTGGATCGAAACTCAGCACGTCGGGCAGTGTTCGCTCCTTGTCGATCTCGGCAATTGCTTCTTCGCGCGAGTAATTTCCCGTGTGGCCCATCAGATGCACGAACTGATCGAGCCAGCGCTTGCGATCGTTCACCGGCTCGCTGGCGTTGTATTCCAACTTCGTGTCGTCGGTGTTGAAAAAGCTGCTGACACTCGGATGGCCCGCGCGATCGACATGGACCAGCTTGCCACCCTGCCGCACGCTGCATCGTCCCCAGATGTATACTTCAGGCTTCGGGGCTAGTTCGCTCGTCGGCAGTTCGACCACCGTCGAGAAGACGTTGGCTTCGGTATTCGAATCCACGCCAGTCCAAGGTGACTTGCCGCTCAGGTGCGGCTCGGTGAAATTCCGCTTGCCCCTGATGTCGAACAGATTCTTGATGCCGTCGAAATCGAAGAAGAAAGCGTCGCTGCGACTGCCGGCGAAGAATGTGTGGTCGCCCGCCTTGACGATGTTGGGCTTGGGGCCAAACGAGACTTCTGCATCAGCGACTATCTTCCTCCCGATAGCTTCGGCCGAGCGCGACTCCGCGCCTTTGGCCAGAAATACGTCGAAAGTCTGCTTGCCGTTTTGCGGCTTCGAAAACACGTAGCTAAGCGCGACGTCCGTCAGCAAATCACCGTCGTTGTCGATGTTGAGCCGGTAGATGGCGTCGGGATGGAGGGCGTCAGCATTTGGATTTGCGTTGAGGATGATCACGGTTCTCGACGGATCGGTGGGCGACTGGAACGTGTAGAGATCGCATAGGTCGAGTCTTTGGTCGCCGAGAGGCGGACCGAGGCTGAGTCCGGTAAAATGATTCGACATTTTTACCTTCCTTTCGTGATCGAGGCGTTCGAGCCCCTAAGCCGTGATAGTGAGGATATCGAATTGGCCGGCTTCAGTCAGCGGATATGAACGCGATATGTGCAACCGGCCGACTGCTGGCCAGAGCACGCTTATTTCCGAGATGGATTATTCGCGTCGTTTTGGGTGCTCCGGACGGATGTCGGCTGTCATCCCGACAATGACCAAGCTGATGAGCCGCCCAACGGTTGTAGCGTGTCGCGCAACCGGTCGAACGGCTCTTCAATTAGATAAGCACAATCGTCCGGTCGCAACGCGCTGCGACAAACTCGCGGCCAACGGCCTAGGCTTCATTTAGCTCGCCTCAAAGCGGCTGCCGCTGCGCATCAGCGAGTGCGCGCCCTAGTCCATTAGACGTCAAAAGCGCAGATGCAGGTGGCTTTGCCCCGGCCCCGCATGACTCGCTTGGCGTGCCGGAACTGTTTCAGTATCTTGCCCGGTTCCGGCCAGGAAGCCGAACGTAGACCGTCGGACTGACGCCGGGTTGCATGGGACGCAGGGCCGCCCGATGCCAGATAGGAGAGGGGAACGTCATGGATTTCTCGATATCGGAGCGGCAAAAGCACTGGCGCGACCGCGTCGTCGCCTTCATGGACGCGCATATTTATCCGGCGGTCGGCACCTACGCGACGCAGAGCAATGAGGGCGAGCGCTGGAAGGTCATTCCGGTACTCGAAGAGCTGAAGAAGAAGGCCAGGGCGGAAGGGCTCTGGAACCTGTTCCTGCCCCCGTCGCCGCACGACGAAAGTGAATACCGCGGCGCCGGGCTCACCAACCTCGACTATGCGCTTTGCGCCGAGCAGATGGGCCGCGTGTCGTTCGCGTCGGAAGCATTCAATTGCTCGGCGCCCGACACCGGCAACATGGAAGTGCTGCATCGCTACGGCTCGCCGGAGCAGAAGGCCAAATGGCTGCGGCCGCTGCTCGCCGGCGAGATTCGCTCCGCCTTCCTCATGACGGAGCCGGCGGTCGCCTCCTCCGACGCCACCAACATCGAGACCTCGATCACTCGCGAAGGCGACGAATACGTGATCAACGGCCGCAAATGGTGGTCGTCAGGCGTCGGCGATCCGCGCTGCAAGATCGCCATCGTCATGGGCAAGACCGACCCGAGCCGCGCGCGGCACGAGCAGCAGTCGCAGATCCTCATTCCGCTCGACACCCCCGGGATCAAGATCGAGCGCATGCTGCCGGTCTTCGGCTACGACGACGCGCCGCACGGACACGCCGAGGTCTTGCTCAAGGACGTTCGCGTGCCGGCGAGCAATCTCCTGCTCGGCGAAGGCCGCGGTTTCGAGATCGCGCAAGGCCGGCTTGGGCCGGGCCGCATTCACCATTGCATGCGCACGGTGGGCGTTGCCGAAGTGGCGCTGGAGAAGATGACCAAGCGGCTTCTGTCCCGCGTCGCCTTCGGCAAGAAGATCGCCGAGCATTCGGTCTGGGAGCAGCGCATCGCCGAAGCGCGCATCGACATCGAAATGACGCGGCTCCTCTGCCTCAAGGCCGCCGACATGATGGACAAGGCCGGCAACAAGGCGGCGCAGCTCGAGATCGCCATGATCAAGGTGGCGGCGCCGCGCGTGGCACTGAGCGTAATCGATGACGCGATCCAGGCGCATGGCGGCATGGGCGTGACGACCGACGCCGGGCTGGCGCACGCCTATGCCCATATCCGCACGCTGCGCCTCGCCGACGGCCCTGACGAAGTCCATTGCCGGGCGATCTCGCGGCTGGAAATGCGCAAGTACACCAACACGCGGATTTAGGAAGGTCGCCAGTGAGCACGCCGGCAGAAGAGGCGTTCGCGGGCACCAAACCCGTCGAGGAACGCCATCGCCTCGATGAGGTGAAGCTCGATGCCTGGCTGCGAGAAAACGTCGAGGGGTATCGCGGTCCGCTGACGCTCTGGCAGTTCAAGGGCGGCCAGTCGAACCCGACCTACAAGATCGAGACGCCGGCGGGTTCCTACGTTCTGCGCCGCAAGCCGTTCGGCAAGCTCCTGCCGTCCGCGCATGCCGTCGACCGCGAGTTCCGGGTGATCTCGGCGCTGCACAAGCAGGGCTTCCCGGTGGCCCGCCCGTACGCGCTGTGCATTGACGACAGCGTGATCGGCTCAGCCTTCTACATCATGTCCATGGTCGAGGGCCGGGTGTTCTGGAACGCGACCTTGCCCGGCAGAGCTCCGCCCGAACGCCGCGCCGTCTACGAAGCGGAAATCCTGACGCTCGCTCAGCTTCACCAGTTCGATCCGGAGAAAATCGGGCTCGGCGACTACGGCAAGCCCGGAAACTATTTCGCCCGGCAGATCGACCGCTGGTCGAAGCAGTATCGCGCCTCCGAGACCAAGGTGATCGCGGCCATGGACCGGCTGATCGCCTGGCTGCCGACGACGGTGCCGCCGCAGGACCGGGTCACCGTCGTGCACGGCGACTACCGCATCGACAACATGATCTTTCACCCGACCGAACCGCGCGTCGCCGCGGTGCTCGACTGGGAATTGTCGACGCTGGGCGATCCGCTCGCCGACTTCACCTATCTGCTCATGAACTGGGCGCTGCAGGCTGAAGGACGCAGCGGCCTCCACGGCCTCGATCTGGCCGCGCTCGGCATTCCGACCATGGCGGAAACGACCGCGCTCTATTGCGAGCACACCGGGCGCGCCGGCATTCCGGCGCTCGACTGGTATTTCGCCTACAATCTGTTCCGGCTCTCGGCGATTTCGCAAGGCATCGCCAAGCGCATTGTCGAGGGCACGGCCGCCAACGAGCGCGCGCGGGAGGCAGCCGAACGTGCCGCGCCGCTTGCCGAGGCGGCGTGGAAGTATGCGGAAAAGGCCGGGGCCTGAACCTGACCTAAGGCGTTGCCGAGAGCGTGCCGGCGGACGCTGACGATGGCAGGTGATTGACCATCGGGACGCGCCATCCGGCGCCGCGTTTGCCCTGATAGTTGTCGAGCCGGGTGAGCGAGCAATTGTCGATGGTGAAGGCGAACCCGCCGCGCGGCGGCAGGCCCAGCGCGATGACGAGCGCCGCGCGGATCGT
The DNA here is from genome assembly GCA_963833665.1 of uncultured Alphaproteobacteria bacterium. Lineage (GTDB taxonomy): Bacteria > Pseudomonadota > Alphaproteobacteria > Rhizobiales > Xanthobacteraceae > BOG-931. The sequence continues at coordinate 30,449 of CAWHZA010000027.1, forward strand.
CCCGCCGTGCGCGACCGCGACGATGTCGTTGCCCCGGTAGGTGCGGTTCACCCGCGCGACGGCGGCACGGACCCGCTCGATGACGTCGACGAAGCTTTCGCCGTTCGGCGCCCGCTCGTCCGCGGCCGCGTACCAGAAGGAGTCCGGCTCCTGCTGCCGGCCCAGGAGAAAGTTGCGGCGGTCTAGTCCCTGCCAATCGCCGAGATGTTGCTCGGCAAGGTCCTTGTCCTGGTGAATTTCCGGGGCCGCGAAATTTCCCGCTGCCTGGATCGCCTTCGCCGTCTGCACCGTGCGCACCAGATGACTCGTCACCCAGATCGCGTCTTGCGGCAGCAGCGCCGCGAGACCCGAAAACACCGGTGCGTCGCTGCAGTCGCACGGCAAATCGCGTTGCCCGTAGATCCGGCCCTCGTCGACGCGCACTGGGGCATGGCGTATCCACCACCAACGCGTGCGGGTGAAGTCGTCGGCCGCGGCTTTGCTGGCGACGAGGCGGTCCATTGTCGATGCTTCGGACAAGCTTGCTCCCCGCTTCGGTCACCGCTACGCGTAGCTGTTGCTGACGTCTGCCTGGCCGCTTAAGACGACAAAAGGCGCCGTGCGGCTCGCCGCAATCCCGGCCCTGGCTTACGGATTGTGGCGGTTGCGTTCAAGCGCAAATGCGAAAGGAACGCTGGCGGCGGCGGCGCGCCGCTGCGGCTTTGCGCGGTGATGGATGCAGCCCTGGGCCGGCACGGATAATGTGCTAAAGGCCGGCTTTGCCGGCAGGCATCATTCGGTCACACTAGCAGTTGCACACCAAGTCAAGGCGACGGCCAAAGGATTTTCATGCCCCCGCTCAGCAATCTCGCCACCCGCGACGTCGAAACGCTGGTGCACCCCTACATCAATCTGGCCAGCTTCCGCGAGAGCGGGCCGCTCGTCATCGAGCGCGGGCAGGGCGTCTTCGTCTACGATACCGACGGCAAGCCCTACATCGAAGGCATGGCCGGGCTGTGGTGCACCGCGCTCGGCTACGGCAACGAGGAGCTGGTCGAGGCCGCCGCGACGCAGATGCGCAAGCTTTCCTTTGCGCATCTTTTTACCGGGAAGAGCCACGACCCGGCCATCGAGCTTGCCGAGAAGCTCAAGGAAATGGCGCCGGTGCCGATCTCGAAAATCTTCTTCTGCAATTCCGGATCGGAGGCGAACGACACCCAGGTCAAGCTCGTCTGGTACTTCAACAATGCGCGCGGCCGGCCGCAGAAGAAGAAGATCATCAGCCGCGTGAAAGCCTATCACGGGGTCACGATCGCCGCGGCCTCGCTGACCGGGCTCCCCGGCAATCACCGCGACTTCGATCTGCCGCTGCCAGGATTTCTGCATGCCGGGTGCCCGCATCACTATCGCTTTGCGCAGGAGGAAGAGAGCGAGGAGGATTTCGCCACTCGCCTTGCCGTCGAGCTCGATGCGCTGATCGTCAACGAAGGCCCGGACACGGTGGCGGCGTTCATTGCCGAGCCGGTGATGGGGGCGGGCGGCGTCATCGTGCCGCCGGAGACCTATTTCGAGAAGATCATGCCGGTCTGCGCCAAGCACGATCTCTTCGTCATCAGCGACGAGGTGATTTGCGGGTTCGGGCGGTTGGGCACCGCCTTCGGCTGCGAGAAGCTCGGCTTCAAGCCGCACGCGATCTCGCTCGCCAAGGCGCTGTCGTCGGCCTATCTGCCGATCGCCGCGGTGATGATCCCGGAAATCATGTACGAGGCGCTTCTCGCTGAAAGCAAAAAGATCGGCGTTTTCGGCCACGGCTTCACCTATGGCGGTCACCCGGTTTCCGCCGCGGTCGCGGTCAAGACGCTGGAAATCTACGCGCGCGAGCAGATCTTTGACAAAGTCGCCAAACACGCCCCGCTGTTCCAATCCCGGCTCCAGGCGCTCGGTGAGCATCCGCTCGTCGGCGAGGCGCGCGGCCTCGGCCTGATCGGCGGCGTGGAACTCGTCGCCGACAAGGCCAGCAAGCGTTCGTTCGAGGCCAAGCATGGCGTCGGCGCCCGCACCGTGCATTTCGCCGAGCAGGAAGGCCTGCTTGTTCGCTCGGTGATCGGCGACGTGCTGACGCTGTCGCCGCCGCTTGTCATCAGCGTTGTCGAAATCGACGAGCTCTTCAACCGGCTCGGGCGGGCGCTGGACAAGACGCTCGATTGGGTCACGCGCGAGCGCTTGGCGCAAGGCTGATACGAATGACGACGATGTGATGGTGACACTGAAGATTCCGTTCACCACTCGCGCGCTATGAGCCCGCCATGACGGCGGACACATCGGCTAGGAACGGGAGCGGCGCGTCGGTCGCGCGCAAAATACGCGTGACGCGGCGCCGGGTTGTCGCCGGTGCAGCCGCGCTGGCCGGCCTGTCCGTGGCGGCGACGGCGGCTTACGCCGCCGCCATCGAGCCGCAGGGCCTCATCGTCACCCGGTACGTGCCGTCGCTGCCGTCCTGGCCCGCGGGCCGCAAGCTTTCAGTCACCGTGATCGCCGACCTCCATTCCGGCGGGCCGAACATGTTGGTGCCGCACGTGCAGCACGTGATCGACACCGCCAATGGACTGAATTCCGACCTCGTCGTCCTGCTCGGCGACTACATCGCGCGGTACCGGTTCAAGACCGAGCGCCTGCCCGACGGACGATTGTCGGCCGAGCTTGCGCGGCTTAAGGCTCCGCTCGGCGTCTGGGCGATCCTCGGCAATCATGACTGGTGGTACGAAATCTCCACCGTGCGCCGCGCGCTCGCCGATGCCCGCATCCCCGTTCTGGAAAACAACGCGGTCAAGCTCGGAACGGAGGGCCGGCAGTTCTGGCTCGCCGGCATTGGCGATCAGCTCGCGCATCTCCTCGGGCACGGCCGCTTCCGCGGTGAAGACGACCTGCCGGGCACGCTGGCGCAGGTCCGCACGGGCGATCCCGTCCTCCTGCTCGTTCACGAGCCGGATATTTTTCCGCGCGTGCCCGAGCGCGTCGCGCTGACGCTCGCCGGCCATACCCACGGCGGGCAGATCCGCCTGCCGTTCATCTGGCCGGCGTTCGTTCCCTCGAAGTTCGGCAAGCGGTTCGCCTACGGTCACATCGTCGAGGACGGCCGGCACATGATCGTGTCGGGCGGGCTCGGCACCAGCGTCGTCCCGGCGCGGCTCGGCGTTCCTCCCGAGGTCGTGCGGATCGAACTCGGCGCTTGAGCGCGCCGCTCCCCTCACACCCGACGATGCGCGGCAAGGCGCGGGCCGAGGCGGAATGAGTTGGGTTCGAAAGCCATCTTCGTCATGGCCCGGCTTGTTCGCGCCATCCACGCCTTTGCTTTGGCGTGGCAGCTAAGACGTGGGTGCGCGCAACGCGCGCGGGCATCACGATTCAATCAAATCTGATGCCGGTCTAGGCCGCGCCTCGATGTTGGCCTGCGCAGGAAACGCGTGGATCAGTTGCGGGCTGGCTGGGCAGACGTCGCTGCCATCCGCGCGCTCCACGGCGAATCGCCGTGCCCCGGCCCCAGCACGACCACTGGCGTGCCGACCTTCACCCGCGCGTACAGGTCGATCGAGTCCTCGTTGGTCATGCGGATACAGCCGGACGAAACGGCACTGCCGATGTATTCGGGCTGATTGGTGCCGTGGATGCGATAGAGCGTATCCTTGTTGGCCGAGTAAAGGTACATGCCGCGCGCGCCGAGCGGATTGTGCGGCCCGCCGGTGACATAGGATGGCAACGGCCCAAGGCGGCGTTGCTCGCTGGGCGTGGGCACCCATCCGGGCCATTCTTCCATGCGGCCGATCTTGGCGAGCCCGGTCCACGCCTGCGCATCCTCGCCGACGGCTATGCCGTAGCGAATGGCTTTGCCCTGCGGCAGCACGAAGTAGAGAAACTTGTTGTCTGAATCGACGACAACGCTGCCCGGCGCTTCCTTGCGGTGATACTCGACAATGTGCCGACGATAGGCGTCCGCAATCGCCGCCTGATTGTACGGCAAGTTGGACATCAAAAGCCGGTCGCGCGGCTTCCAGCTGGCTTCGCTCGCCGGCTCCATCACCTCTTGCATGCAGCCGCCAAGCGTGACGGCCGCTATCAAGAATGCTAGCGCACGCATCGCCATAACTTGCCCACTCTTCGCCAGTCCTGGCCTCGATTTTACCAGCGATTCCACGAAATCACATACCCAAATGCGCGCGCCGATGCCAGCCGTCAGCGCCGCTCCGATCGCATCGTCGCCGCCAAGTGTTGCAGGAATGTCGCACCTTCCGGTTGACAAGTGGGATACCCGGTCCGTTGGCCGACCGCGGCCACTATGCCCGCCACCGATTAAACGACGGTTTACCACTTTCGGTATCATTGCTCTTTGGCGACGATTTGAGCGGAAAATGTCATGGGCGCGGTCGATTTCCCGCCCACTTCCGCCGCACTCGACGCCTAGGGCTTGCAAGATCGCTCACGCGGATGGGAATGGGGTGCAAGTATGCAGGATGTTACTGCCGAAATAGCCGACGAGAACCGCCAGCAGGAGCGCGCGGTTCGCAAATCCTCGAACGGGAATATCGCGCTCCAGCACTGCTACGGCCAAATCGGGATTTCCGCCGTTGCGGCCGCCGTCCGCTATCAGGGGGATAGCAAGAACCCGGCCTACGCCCCGGCCGCGGTCGATTAGGACAATCTCGGGCGCGCAGACCTGACCGCAGGGCTTCGCTTCGTCGCCGGGACGGCGCCTACAAGGGCGGAGCCGTCTCGCGGGTTGCGGTGAGGCGCGGCTGCGTATCGTGCGTCAGCCACACTTCGAGCGCGGCCAATATCGCCACCACGGCGCCGATCGACACGTCGACGGCCATCGCGCTGCTGTCCTGGAATCCCAAGAGCCAGGGCGAGGCGATGAGCCATAGCCCGACGATCAGGTTCAGCCACTCCTCCCAGATCGCGAATGCGGCAAGCGCCGCAACCGACAGCACGGCGATAAAGATGCCGACTGTCGAGGCGGTCTGCCATTGCGCGCCTGCGGACAGGCCGAACAGCCAGGGCGAGAAGAACAGGATCATGCCCAGGAGCAAGTTCCCAACATCGCAGAGTCTTGCGCTCGACCAATCGTCCACGGAAACCCTCCCATAGCGGACCGGCGCCTGAGGCGACGCGCGCCAGCACTCTGCCAACGGTGGGCTTGGGCTCTGGTTCCGGCCGGCACTCCACGCCTGCAATTTTTTCGTGTCTCGCGCCGATCACGGCTCGCGCCCGCTCCGGCGGACGGCCGCAGGGCGGCACTGAATGCTATAGGCTCGCGGCCTCCGATCCTTTGTCGGCCGGTACGACCAGGCAACGCGTCGCGCGATCGGCGCAGGGTGGACCTAATGAACGACGTGGCCGATTTTTCGGAGGAAGAGATCGAGGAAGGGCGCCGGCTGTTTGCCGGCGAGTGGCATTTCCTGTCGGCGGCAGGGTCGCTTGCCTCGCTGCCGCTCATGGCCGGGCCGGAAATCGCCTTTGCCGGACGCTCCAACGTCGGCAAGTCGAGCCTCATCAATGCGCTGACCGGCCGCCACGCGCTGGCGCGGACCTCCAACACGCCGGGCCGCACGCAGGAACTCGTCTTCTTCGGCAGCTCCGTCCCGCTCGTGCTGGTCGACCTGCCGGGATACGGCTATGCGGCGGCGGCAAAGACCAAGGTCGCCGCCTGGACCAGGCTCATCCACGACTACCTGCGCGGCCGCGCGGCGCTGGCCCGCGTCTACGTGCTCATCGATGCCCGCCACGGCCTCAAGACGACGGACGAGGCCATTCTCGATACGCTGAGCCAGGCGGCCGTGAGCCACCAGATCGTGCTCACGAAATGCGACGAGGTCGGCGATGCGGCGTTGGCCGCGCGCATCGAGGCGCTGAAGGCGGCCCTGCAGAAGCGGCCGGCGGCGTTTCCGCAGGTGCTGGCAACTTCGGCGCACACCGCCGCGGGCATCGCCGAATTCCGCGGGGCGATCGCGCGCCTGATCCGCGAGCGGGTCGCGACCGGCGAACGCGGGGACCGCGATCGATAGGCCGCGCCCGGACAGGGCTGACAGCCGGACCCATTCAGAGCTTTCGCCCGCTTGCGGAGACCGCTAAAACCCACCGTCGCTTTCTGCCGCCCGCCGCCGGTCCGATCGCCGCATGAGCATTTCAGCGCACGACATCGCCCGCGTCCTCTCCGAGGCGCTGCCTTACATGCAGCGCTACGACGAGGAGACCGTGGTCGTGAAATACGGCGGCCACGCCATGGGCGACGAGAATCTGGCGCGCGAGTTCGCCCGCGACATCGTACTGCTGGAGCAGACCGCGACCAATCCGATCGTCGTACACGGCGGCGGACCGCAGATCGAGGCCATGCTCAAGAAGGTCGGCGTCCAGTCGCAGTACGCCGCCGGCCTGCGCATTACCGACGAACGGACGCTGGAAATCGTCGAGATGGTGCTCGCCGGCTCGATCAACAAGCAGATGGTCGGCTACATCAACGCGGCCGGCGGCAAGGCGATCGGGTTGTGCGGCAAGGACGGCAACATGGTGGTGGCGCGCAAGCTCACGCGCACCGTGGTCGATCCCGATTCGGACATCGAGAAGGTGGTCGATCTCGGCTTCGTCGGCGAGCCGGAGAAGGTCGACATCACCGTGCTCACGCAGATCCTCGGCCGCGAGCTCATTCCGGTGCTGGCGCCGGTCGCCGCCGCGGCGAATGGCGGCACCTACAACGTCAATGCCGACACTTTTGCCGGCGCCATCGCCGGCGCGCTCAAGGCCAAGCGGCTCCTGCTGCTGACCGACGTGCCCGGCGTGCTCGACAAGTCGAAACAGCTCATCAAGGAGCTCTCCGCCGACGAGGCGCGCCGCCTCATCGCCGACGGCACCATCTCGGGCGGCATGATCCCGAAAGTCGAGACCTGCATCGACGCCCTCGAAGGCGGCGTCGAGGGCGCGGTCATCCTCGACGGCAAGGTGCCGCACGCCGTGCTGCTCGAACTGTTCACCGAACTCGGCGCCGGCACCCTCATTCACCGGTAGTCCGTAGCCCGGATGGAGCGCAGCTTTGTAGCCGGATTGAACGAAGTGAAATCCGGGAGCGGTCGGCGAGCTTGAACGCCGATCCCGGATTTCGCTGCGCTCAACCCGGGCTACTTGGCTCCGGCACCCTTGTTCACCCGTAGTGGAGCGGGCCAAGCCGCCCCGCTCCGCCTTCCGCGGGCGCCGACGCGGCGCGAGAACGCTCCGTCATTGCGAGCGCCAGCGAAGCAATCCAGTTCTGGTGCGCCGGTTCTGGATTGCTTCGTCGCGGCTCCCCGACATCATCTTAGGCGCGCAGACGACGTCCTGTCGCCGGGCGCCATCTCGCTCAGCCCGCTCCCTTCGCACTCTGTATCGCTTGCCACACGCGGCTCGGCGTCGCAGGCATATCGATGCGGTCGATGCCGAGCGGACCCAGCGCATCAATGATCGCATTGATGACGACCGGCGGAGCCCCGATGGTGCCGGATTCGCCGATGCCCTTCACGCCGATCGGATTGGTCTTGCAGTGAACTTCTTCCAGCGCGATCTCGAAATTAGGCAGCATGTTTGCGCGTGGCATCGCGTAGTCCATAAAGCTGCCGGTGACGAGCTGCGCCGTCGCGCGGTCGTAGACGGCATGCTCGTAGAGCGCTTGCCCGATGCCTTGCGCCACGCCGCCATGCTGCTGGCCGTTGACGATCATCGGATTGAGCACCCGCCCGAGATCGTCGACCATCACGTAGCGGTCGACCGCGACCTCACCGGTCTCCGGGTCGATCTCTACCTCGACCGCATGCGCGCCGTTCGGATGGCTTGGCGGCTCAGGCGAATGACTGCCCGAGCCTTCCAGCCCGATGCCGAATCCGGTCATCGGCCCCATCGGCGCGAAGGATGCCTTTGCAACTTCGACAAGGGGGACGGCCTTGTCGGTGCCGGCAACTTTGAAATTGCCGTCCTTGAATTCGATGTCACCCGCGTCCGCCTCCAACATGGCGGCTGCCATCAACTTTGCCTTGTCGATGATCGCATCCGCGGCTCTGCGGAGCGCGCTGCCTCCGACCACCGCGCTGCGCGCTCCGTAGGTGCCGCGCCCGAATTGCACTTTGGCGGTGTCGCCTTGCACATAGCGGATCTGTTCGAACGGCACGCCGAGGAATTCATGGACCAGTTGCGCGAACACCGTCGCGTGCCCCTGCCCGTGCGAGTGCGTGCCGCCGAACACGGTGACGGCGCCGTCCGGATCGAAGCGAATATCCATGCGCTCGTTGAAGATGCCGCCAAACTCGATGTAGTAGCAGACCGAGCGGCCGCGCAGCTTGCCGGCCTTTTCCGAGGCCGTCTTGCGCTTCTCGTAACCATTCCAGTCCGCCATATCGAGGCACTTGTCGAGCAGGCGAACGAACTCGCCGGAGTTGTAGCAGTACCAGGTCGGCGTGTTGTAGGGGAATTTGTCCGGAGATATGAGATTGACGCGGCGGATCACTGCCACATCCATGCCGATCTGCTTCGCCGCATGCTCGATCATGCGCTCGGTGAAATAGGCGGCCTCCGGACGTCCGGCGCCGCGATACGGACCAGCCTGCGGCGTATTCGTGAACAGGCCTTTGCACATGACGTGGATCGTCTGCACGTCATAGGCTTCCGGAATGAAGCGCATCGAAAATAGACCGCTCACCATGCCGGGGCCGACGAAATAAGCGCCGACCTGGAACAGCGCCTGCGAGCGGATCGCGAGGATTTTTCCCTTCTCGTCGAGCGCCATCTCTCCATAGCTGACAAGATCGCGGCCGGTGTGATCCGTCATCATCGCTTCGGAGCGTGTCGCAACCCACTTCACGGGGCGACGGAGCTTCTTTGACGCCCACAGTACCAGCGCATCGTCCGGAAACACGCCGCCCTTGAGGCCGAACCCGCCGCCGACGTCGGGCGCCACCACGCGCAACTGGTTTTCAGCGATGTGGAAGACGTGGGCGATCTCCGTGCGCGCACCATGCGGATTCTGCGACGAGGTATAGAGCGTGTAGCTGTCTTCAGCCGTGTTGTAATCGCCGATCGCCGTGCGCGGCTCCATCGATGCCGGCGCCAGCCGGTTGTTCTCGATGCGCAGCTTCACGTGATGCTTCGCCTTCGCGAAGGCCGCATCGGTCGCCGCCTGGTCGCCGATCATCAGTTGAAACGCGACGTTGCCGTTCGGATTGTCGTCCCACACCTTCGGCGCGTCTTCCTTGGCGGCGTCTTCGAGCAGCGCCACCGCCGGCAGCGGCTCGTAGTCGACCTCGACCAGCTCGGCTGCGTCGCGCGCCTGCGCGAGCGTTTCGGCGACGACGAAGGCGATGCGGTCCCCCACGAAACGCGCCTTGTCGGATTGCAGAAGCTGCTGATGGATGCGGTGCCCCTTCGGCGCGCCGAGATCCTCCGGCATCATAGCGGCGGTGAACGCGCCGAGGTGATCGGCCACGAGGTCAGCGCCGGTCAGCACCAGCAGTACTCCCGGCGCGGCCCTCGCCTTCGACACGTCCACCGTCTTGATCCGCGCGTGCGCATGCGGGGAAAGCACGTTCACGCCGTGGCACATACCGGGTAGCGTGATATCGTCGACGTAGCGTCCCTGGCCCGTAAGAAAGCGCTGATCTTCCACGCGCCGCACCGCCTGCCCAATTCCGAATTTGATCATTTGCCGTAGTCCTCACGATTTGAGATTTGCGCCCCACCGGCGTGATGATACGTTTCGCCATGCTCGGAGGGTTGATTGACGCCGGAATGCTGGCGTTATTCGGCTGCCTCCCACCGGGATTGCCGTTAGGTTTTGTGGGCCGCCGTGCACGGCGTATTGCGCGCAAGCCTCGCGATCAAATGCGCCCGCCGCGATGATCTTCCCGCGATCGAACACAGCAGTCCGCTCAATGCAGCCCATCACCAAGTCCATGTCACGCTTGACCCAGAAGCTCGCAACTTTCCCCTTTTTTAAGTTGCCGGAAGATTCGAATAAGGGTCAGCTTTTCTGAGTACCTCAACCCGGCTCCTCCGGGCAACAACATCTTCTAGCTCAAAGCCGGCGCGAGCAGGCACGCATGAATGGACGTTACCTGGCGCGAGTAACGGGAGTGGGCGATCCCGGATTGAACGAAGTGAAATCCGGGAGCAATCTTCAAGCTTGAACGGCAATCCCGGATTTCGCGGAGCCTAGCATGGGGCCGGGCCACCTTCGGGCCGGACCCGTTGGCTCCTCGCAATAAAAAGCGCCAGCACGCGTCTCCGCATGAAGTGAGGGCGAGGGGTGGCGGGGATGGTCTGGTCGCGAATATCGTCGTTGCCGGACTTGACTCGGCAACCCATGCTGAGAAGAGGTTCACACGTACTGCTGCGGGATTGCTGCGTCATTGCAGCACGGACCACCGGGTCAAGCCCGGTGGCGACTAAGTCAAAGGCGGAGCGCGGATGAGCGCAGCGCAGTCCGAGAGTGGCCAGGCGCCGGCAGACTTCGTCCCGGATCGCTTTGCTCAATCCGGGCCACCGTCTATTTCCTCTCCGCCTGCATCGCTTCGACGACGGGCGCGGTGATCGCGCGGCGATCTGCTAAATCCCGTTGCGCGCGCCGCAGCATCGCGGCGAGATGTGGTTTGAGACAAGCGCGGGCCAAATCGGGGTTCAGCGACTTCGCCTGGAGAAATAGCGCCAAGGCGAAGATGAGGTCGGCTCCCGGCAGATAGCCCGAATGTCCCATGCGCCAGGCGGGCATCGCGCCGCTCTGCAGCGCTTCAAAGCGGGAACCTGGCGTTTGCAAGAAATACCCCGAAGCCGAGATATACGGCGGCCAGATCGGTGAGGAACTCCCTTTCTTCCTTCTCGCAAGGCGGGGAGTCTCTGGCCGTCGCCAAAAGGTAATGGGCGAGCTCGTGCGCAAGCGTAGCGATAAGATGATCGGGCCGCTTGAGCAGAGCCGGAACGTAGCTGATCACGATCCGATTGCCGGCAACTCCGAACGTGCCGACCGCGTGCTTTTGCGGCGCGATCATTGCGAGCGCGAGGCTCGCATCGTCCGCCAGCGGATTATCGTCTGCGATCAGATCGGCCTCCCAGTCCGCCATGCCGCAATAGGCCTTGATCTGATCGAAGATGCGCAGCGCGAAAGCGTGGCCCTTCTCGCCTTCGGTGACGAAATATCCAGGCATTGGCAGGACGAGGTTCGACTTTGCGAGCCCGGCGGCGCCGCCGAACTGCCGAATGAGCCACGCGAAGTTGTCGACGTGCCATGCGGCCGTTTCATCATCGACGACGGGCTTGCGCGCAAAGGGCCACATGGTCCGGCCGGTGGGGAGGGCTCTCTCAGATCGTGGTACATATTACGCGTCCCGGTTCGCCACCGAAACGGCAAGTTCGTCACGTTCGACGCGAACTGAAAGACCGCGTGGCGCTTATGACGGGAGTGGCTGGTTTGATCGTGCCGGCCTTTGGTGCGCTTGGCGGGCCGTCGTTCAAAGCAAGTAGCCCGGATTAAGGGCAGCGAAATCCGAGGCAACTTCGGAACCGACGGCGATCAGTGTCAGGCCCCACACGAATCCATGCAACGAGCCGCTTGCGCGCCCATGCCGAACGTCAACGCGGTTCGCTTACCGCACCGTTTCTTCATAGTTGACGTTAGAGCAGCCCTCGACGCCGCTTGTCCCATGACCACAGACCTCAATCGTGAAGCGGTCAAACCCCCGGAATTTGGCATCGGGTCGATACTCGAAAGCGAAGGCTCCGGTCTGCGTGAGGACGCCATAGCTCGGTTGTTGGACGATTGAGGCACTTGTAATGACTGTATCGCCATAACCGACGACGCTGTGTTTGCACACGCCCCCGCCAATACTGGTTGATTGCTCCGTAACCTCATCCCCATTGAGGTGAAAGTGGAAGTGAGACAATTGGCACTGGGGCTTCTCGGCCGGATGAAGCGCCGCCTCATTCTGCGCCGGCGGGGGCGGTGGCGGAGGTGCGGCAGGGCTCGCTTGGTTGGGGAGTGAAGGAGCCGGCGGCGGAGGAGGAGCCGGCGGCGGGGGCGGAGGCGCCGCCGCCGCGAGCTTGGTTCTCGCCTTCGCCAGAGCTTCCGCCCTGGCCGCCGCGTCTGCTTCGGCTTTGGCCTTCGCCAGAGCTTCCGCCCTGGCCTTCGCCTCCGCTTCGGCTTTGGCCTTCGCATCAGCCTTCGTTTTAGCGTCAGCGTCGGCTTTGGCCTTGGCGGCAGCGTCGGCTTTGGCTTTGGCCTCGGCGATCGGCCTTCGCCTTAGCCTCTGCGTCGATCTAGGCCTTGGCGGCCGCGTCGGCCTTGGCTTTCGCTTCGGCATCGAGCTTCGCTTTAGCGTCTGCGTCGATCTTGGCCTGGGCGGCAGCGTCGGCCTTGGCTTTCGCTTCGGCATCGAGCTTCGCTTTAGCGTCTGCGTCGGCTTTGGCCCTGGCCTCGGCGTCGGCGCGCGCTTTGGCTTCAGCGTCGGCCTTGGCTTTCGCTTCGGCGTCGGTCTTCGCCTTGGCCTCTGCGTCGATCTTGGCCTTGGCAGCAGCGTCAGCCTTGGCTTTGGCCTCGGCGTCGGCGCGCATTTTGGCTTCAGTGTCGGCCTTGGCTTGGCGGTCGATGGACGGCCCAGCCGCCCACAATGCGGACCCGCAGTCAGGTACGAGCCCGCCCAGTGCGGCGGCGCCCGGGTCGTCTCCGGTCGCATCGCCGTCGAGTGGTGTGACCTCCGCCAACAACAGCACTGCCGCGCCTCACGCCACGTCCACCACTCCCATTTCTGATCCCGCGCAGGCCGCGGGCAGCCAATCCACCCCAACGCCTCCTCGCACTTCGGGAACGGCCGCTGGTCAACCGGCGGCTCAGACGGCCGCGCCGTTGCCGCCTCAAGGCGGAGCGCCACCGCAAGCACCCGGCAAGGGGCCGCAGAGCAGCGACGTGGAGGTACGTTTGAAGGCGCCGCGCTGTGGCTCTGCGGATATGAAAAAGCGATAGGGAACCGTACGCCGCGGCGGAAACAGGATGGGCCGAGGCGAATCTGAGCCGCGTGCGGTACAAGGGGCTCGGATGTGTGGAATCTACAGCTCGATCGGATTTCCGCCTGATCAGACCCGTATCGACATCGTGTCCTATCGCGGACCCGATGGCCGGGGGTGGCAGGAATTTTCCTCGCCAGCCGGCACCGTGGCCCTGGGGCACCGGCGCCTCGCCATTATCGATCTCAGCAACAACGGGCTGCAACCGATGGCCGATTCATCGGGCCGATTTCATCTCATTTTCAACGGCGAATTGTACAACTATCTGGAACTCCGCCAGCAACTGGCGCAGCGCGGCGAAATGTTCTGCACCGAGACGGACAGTGAAGTCCTCTTGCGGGCTTACAAAGTCTGGGGGGAGCAGGCGCTCGTGCGTTTCCGCGGGATGTTCGCCTTCGTCATCTGGGACGATATGCAGAAGCGCCTGTTCGCCGCGCGCGACCGCTTCGGCATCAAGCCGCTCTATCTCGTCGCCAACAACGCAGGCGTAGCGCTGGCTTCCGAGATCAAACAGTTGCTTGGACTCCCCGGCTTGACCGGACGAATGAACTTGCCGCGCGCGCGCGATTTTCTCGCGGGAGGTATCGCCGATCACACCGCCGAGACTTTGTTCGAGAACGTCATGCAACTCCGCGGCGGCGAGTGTCTCTCAGTACACGCCGGCACATCCGGCCGGCTCTGCGTTCGTCGGCGACGCTGGTATTCACCGACCGATCCGCACCAGAGACTCATGCTGTCAGAAACTCACGCAGCCGAGCAGTTCCGCGATCGTCTGAACGACGCAGTGCGCATTCATCTTCGCTCCGACGTGCCGGTCGGGAGTTGCCTGTCAGGAGGGCTCGATTCGTCTTCGCTGGTCTGCCTGATGGCGCAAATGATGGCATCGCAAAACAGCGCTCATCGTGTCGAAACGGTCTCGGCGTGTTATCCGGGCGAGACCGTCGATGAACGGCAATTCATGGATGCGACTATCGAGCGCGCGCACACGATTCCTCATTTCGTGTATCCGCGCGCTGAAGATGTCTTCACCCGAGCGTCCGACATCACCTGGCATCAGGACGAACCTTTCGGCTCCACCTCGATATTCGCGCAGTGGTGCGTGTTCGAGGAGGCCAAGCGGGCTGGTCTCAAGGTCATGCTCGATGGTCAGGGTGCCGACGAGCAGTTGGCTGGATACCATTCGAGCTTCGCGTTCCATCTCATGGGCCTGTTTCGATCGGGCCGTTTGGTCGAGTTTGCAAGGGTATCGCGCGAACGCGCGCGTCTGCACGACGTCTCGGCAGGCGAGCAAATCCTGCGGATGGCTGCTCCGCTGTTATCCGGGCGATTCCTCGGACCATTGCGCCGCAGCCGGCGCGCGGTGATGGATCATGGTTGGCTGGCGCCGCATGAAGGCGCCGATTTTTCCAGCACGATCGAGGCGCAGTTGAAGGAGCTCGGTCTTCTGCGGGCGACCGACGTCGCTACCCATTGCTACGCGCTGACTTTTGTGTCCAATCTTCAGCTGCTGCTGCACTGGGAGGATCGCAACAGCATGGCGCATTCGGTAGAAGCACGCGTTCCTTTCCTCGATCATCCATTGATTGAATTCTCGCTGATGCTCGGCAACGAGCACAAGTTTTCCGGTGCCGAGACCAAGCGAGTGCTCCGGCTGGCGATGCACGACGTGGTTCCGGAGAAGGTGCGTTTGCGGACCGACAAGATCGGCTTCGCCACCCCCGAACAGAGCTGGTTCCGTACGCGGCTTAAGGGCGCGATCCGCGACGGCGTCGAGGCGACCTTAGGACGGTTCCCGGGTCTATTCAGCGCGACCGGGACGCGCCAATACGCTGCCGAAATGCTCGACGGGGGCCGTCCGGTGGATTTCGCCCTGTGGCGCATCGTCAATCTCGGACTATGGGGCGATCGCTTCTCCGTGTCGTATTGAACGCGGTTCCGAACCTATCCCGTGGTAACGTCGAGAAGCTGAAACTGTGTGCACAAAACGCTTGATCAATTCACCCGCTCGAGGTTGACGTGATTTTGCTTTGTTGTCTTTCTCGGTGACGAAGGCGCCGTTCGGTATCGGCAGCCTTGGCGTTTGAAATTATCAGGGGCGAGTGGATGGAGAGCCGTGGGAAGCGATTTGTAGTGATCGGCGGCGCCGGTTTGATTGGATCGCATACGGTTGACCTGCTGACCAAACGGGACGTCGCCGAAATAGTGATCTACGACAACTTCGTCCGCGGAAGCGTCGAAAACCTGGCTGGCGCGCTGCGCGACCCTCGCGTCAAGATTTTTGAGGCGGGAGGAGACATTACCCAACCTGACATCCTCGATGCAGCCCTCCGGGGCGCGGACGGCGTCTTCCACTTTGCAGCGTTATGGCTGCTGCAGTGTCACGAGTACCCGAGCAGCGCGTTCGAGACCAACGTCCGCGGCACCTTCAACGTTCTCGACGGCTGCGTGCGCCGGGGCGTCAAACGCTTGGTATTGTCCTCGTCCGCGTCGGTCTATGGCGACGCAGTCACCGAACCGATGGAAGAAGATCATCCATTCAACAATAAGAATTTCTATGGCGCGACAAAGATCTGTGGCGAAGCGATGGCGCGTGCTTATCACCATCGATACGGTCTCGACTATGTCGGCCTCCGCTATATGAACGTCTATGGCCCGCGCCAGGACTACCGTGGCGCCTACATCGCGGTGATCATGAAAATGCTCGACGCTATCGACAACGGGCAAGGGCCGACGGTCCTCGGTGATGGGTCGGAGGCTTTCGATTTCGTCGCGGTGGAGGATTGCGCCAACGCCAACATATGCGCGATGCAGGCAACGGCGTCCGATCGCTTCTACAACGTCGGGACTGGGCAGCGCACGTCGCTGAAGCAGATGGCCGAACGGCTGGTCAACCTGACCGGCTGCAATGAACCGATCAACTACGCGCCACGGAGCGAGGCGACGCTGGTGCGAAATCGGATCGGTTCTCCTAAACGCGCTCGCGAAGAGATCGGATTCACCGCCCGGATCGATCTCGATGACGGCCTGCGCCGACTGATCGAGTGGCGCCGCAAGCACATCGATGAAGTCGAACAGCGCCGGCTCAAGGGCGCGCTTGAACTCTAACACGATTGCGCGCGAAAAATGTGCGGCATAGCGGGCGTTCTGCATCGGGATGGGCGTCCCGCGTCGGCCGCAATCATCGAAAAAATGGCCGATCTGCTGGCCCACCGGGGACCGGATGGACAAGGCTATTTCTGCAACGGCCCCATAGCGCTGGGCCATCGCCGCCTGTCGATCATCGATCTCACCGAAGCCTCGCGCCAGCCAATGGCGAGCAAGGACGGTCGGTTCGTCATCACGTACAACGGCGAGATCTATAATTTCCGCGAATTGAGGGTGGAGCTTTCGGCGCGCGGTCATCTGTTCAAATCGACGGGTGACACCGAGGTGCTTCTCGCCGCCATCAGTGAATGGGGCCTGGACGCGATTCAACGCCTCAATGGCATGTTCGCTTTCGGCGTCTGGGACGGCCGTGAGCGGACATTGACGATCGTCAGAGATCGTTTCGGCGTGAAGCCGGTCTACTACGCACAGGTGGACGGCGCGCTGCTGTTTGCTTCCGAAATCAAGGCCTTCCGCGCCTATCCGTCGTTCCGCACGCGGATGGATGTCGAGGGATTGACCGAGTATCTCAGCTTCCAGAACTTTTTCACCGATCGCACCTTGTTCGACGGGGTGCGCCTTTTGCCCGCAGGCTGCTACCTGCAGGTCGCGCTCGATGCCGACGGGCCGCTCAAGGTTCACCGCTACTGGGACTTTCATTTCCAGGAACCGGATGGTCCGTTTGACGAGACAGCCGCAATCGAGGAACTCGACTTCCTCTTTGGGCAGGCGGTCAGCCGCCAGCTCGTCAGTGACGTCGACGTTTGCTCTTACCTCTCCGGCGGCATCGATTCAGGCTCGATCACCGCGATTGCGAGCAAACAATCGCCGCTGATGCGAACGTTCACCGTGGGGTTCGATCTCAGCTCCGCGTCTGGCGTTGAGCTTGGATATGACGAGCGCTCCAAGGCTGAGCACATGTCATACCTGTTCAAGACCGAGCACTATGAGATGGTGCTCAAGGCGGGCGACATGGAGCGCTGCCTGCCCCAATTGGCGTGGCATCTGGAGGAACCGCGCGTTGGCCAGTGCTATCCAAACTTCTACGCAGCAAAACTCGCCTCGAAGTTCAACAAAGTGGTGCTGTCGGGAACCGGCGGCGACGAGTTGTTCGCTGGCTATCCCTGGCGCTACTATCGCGCCGTCGTCAACGATGATTTCGAGCACTACATCAGCAAGTACTTCGCCTTTTGGCAGCGGCTGGTGCCAGGCGACACGTTACCGAGGATTATGGCGCCAGTCTCCAGGGCTGCCGGCAAGGTTTCGCCGCTCGACATTTTCAAAGGCGTATTCAAGGAGCACGCCTCGAAGCTCACGCGCCCCGAGGATTACGTCAATCACTCGCTCTATTTCGAGGCCAAGACGTTTCTCAACGGGCTTTTGGTCGTCGAGGACAAGCTCGCAATGGCGCACGGCCTGGAAACACGCGTGCCATTCATGGACAACGACCTTGTCGATTTCGCAATGCGGCTCCCGGCAAGGGTAAAGCTCGGCAACCTGACCGAAGCCACCCGCATCAACGAGAATGAGCCGGGTGGCAAGGCCGAACGCTATTTCGAGCGGACCAGAGATGGCAAGCTGATCCTTCGCCGCATGATGCGGCGCTACGTTCCGGAAATGACAGCCGGACGGGAGAAGCAAGGCTTCTCGGCTCCCGACGCCGGCTGGTTCAAAGGCGAAAGCATCGACTTCGTTCGTCGCCGTTTGATGAACGATCGCGCACGCATCTATGAGTACCTTGACAAGACGGCGGTGCAATCGATGATAGCCGATCACCTCGAAGGCCGCGAGAATCGGCGATTGTTCATTTGGTCGATGCTCAATCTCGAGCAGTGGTGCGAGGCGTACCTATGATGAACGAGCAAGCGGACAGCGGCGGCCCGTCCAGCGCACTGCGGTCGCTCGGTCAGCTTATTCGCGTTCTCAGAAACAAGCGCGATCTGCTCCACGAGATGGTGGCACGAGACCTGAAGGGAGCTCACTCCGGTCACGCGCTGGGGCCGATCTGGATGTATCTGCATCCGATCATTATTACGGTCACGTTCATGCTCGTGTTCGGAACCGTGCTCGGCACGCGGCTGTCGGTCACGGCGGATATTCCGGGCGACTACACGAGCTACATCCTGGTCGGACTGGTGCCTTGGTTTTTCACCGCTTATCTCCTTGGCCGAGGCCCCTCGGTATTTACTTCGAACAGCAACCTCGTCAAACAGGTGGTCTTTCCGATCGAAATCCTGCCGGCGGCAGCAGTCATCGTCAGCTGCATCATTTACGCGCCGACGTTTCTTTTGTTCCTCATCTATAAGCTGACGCTCGGAGGCGGATTGCCGCTGTCAGCTCTGCTCGCACCTGTAACGTTAGGTCTACATGCGTTGCTTGCTCTGGGCGTGACTATGGCGCTGGCGGTGCTGACGCCGTTTCTCAAGGACATCCGCGAGATCGTAACGGTATACAGCGGCATTTCCATGTATTTTACTCCGGCGGTGTACCTGCCGGATTGGGTACCCGCGATCGCAAGGCCCATCATTTATCTGAACCCGTTTAGCTACGTTGTCTGGGTGTATCAGGACACATTCTTCTTCCGCGAAATCGCGCACCCGTTCGCCTGGATCGTGCTGGCAATGCTGGCCTTCGCGGCATTTTTCGGCGGGCTCTTCCTAATGGATCGACTCAAGCCCTACCTCGGGAACGTCATCTGATGAGCGAGATCGCGGGCGGCGAGAGGCCAGAACTGGCGATCCAAGTCCGGGACGTCAGCAAGGCTTATAAATATTACCGGCATAACAGCGACCCGCTGAAAGAAGCGCTGACGGGTCGCCGTTATCACGAACCGCATTGGGCGCTTCGCAATGTCACCTTCGACGTAGCAAAGGGCAACATCGTCGGCGTCATCGGGCCGAACGGCGCCGGCAAGAGTACGTTGCTGCGTATCATCACCGGATTGCTCGATCCGACATCCGGCGGCGTCCGTGTCAAGGGCAGGATATCGGCAATCCTCGAACTGGGCACCGGCTTCCACCCTGATTTCACCGGACGCCAGAACATCATCACCGGCGGGCTTTGCCTGGGTATGAGCCGCGACGAGATTGAAGCGCGGTCGTCGTGGATCATCGACTTCAGCGAACTTGGCCGCGTCATCGATCAACCATTCAGGACGTACTCCAGTGGTATGCAGGCGCGGCTGACCTTCGCGACCGCCATCAGCATCAATCCCGAAGTTTTTATCATCGACGAAGCCCTGGCGGCAGGTGACTCCTTTTTCGTCGCAAAGTCGTTCAAGCGAATTCGGGATATCTGCAAGAGCGGTGCGACGGTGCTTTTCGTCAGCCACGGTACCGGCCAAGTGGCGCAGTTGTGCGACCAAGCGATTTGGCTGGACGGCGGAAAGATACGTGCGATGGGCGCGGCGCGCGAGGTCGCAAAGCAATACGACTATGAAACTCATGTCCGCATTTCGGAAGGGGTCGGGCAAATCATCGAGATTGAAAATACGTCGACCAAAGGCGTAGCGCAGCATGCTTCGGCATCGGAAATTTCCGAGCCGCGGAAGTCGCCCGGCAACAATTCCAAGACCGCGCCAGCCGAAACCGTCAGCGCGGCCCCAGCGGGCTGGTTGCGCCTCTTGTCAGGAAACAAGCCGGAGCAGACGGCAACTGGTAACACTGCGGAGGCTCACCAAAACGAAAAACGGCAGATCTACCGTAAGGGGCCTGTCGTCATCGAACAGGTGCGTATCCTCGGCGGCGATAGTGTACAGCGCAGGGTCTTCCGCACCTGGGAGAATGTAACGGTGGAGGTGGAATATTCGTGTCCCGCCGAATATTTGCCGTTCGAATCGCTCGGCCTCGCAATTGGAATCGAGCGCGAGAGCGATCTGGTGCTGATCGCCCAGTTCAACACGGTCAATTATGTTGGCAACGAGACCGTTGGCTATCACGAGGCGCCCCACAGGAAGGTCCCCGCCACCCACGGCGTTATGCGCGCGTTTCTGCCGCGGCTACAGATGATGAACGGCTCCTACCTTCTGTCACTTGGCCTCATTCCGAATCGACCTGGAGCCGAGGACTTTTACGAGTATCATCACCGCACCTATCCCATTCGCGTCGTGACCGACGGCTACCCATCGGGCGCAGCGTTCTACCCGATTGTTGAATGGCGCCACGAATATTCTCAGGGCTCGTTCACTGGGCTTTCGGCGAAGCGCGAGCACGGATAGCATGCGCCGTGTTCTGGAAAGAATCCGGCGCCTTACGGTTCCTCGTTCCGTCATCGGCAAGCTTGCCGAGCTCGAGGCGCGCATCGGTGCAGTCGATGCTGCCTACCAGGAGCTGAATGCCCGTCACCAAACGCTGGCGCGTGAACACCAGGCGCTGAGCACGCGAAACGACCCACTTCGGCAAAATCATCAGGCGTTGAACGCGCTTTACCAGGCATTGCAAGCTGAACATCAAGCGCTGGAAGCGGAATCTCAATTGCTGAATTCCCGCTGCAAAGAGCTGCAGACTAATGTTCAGGCCGTTCGACAAAATGAGCAGACGTTGACCGCTCAACACCAATTGCTGCAGCAGAGCCAGACAGCGTTGAACGCCCGCTACGAAGCGCTTCGATCCGGTTATAAAAAGCTCGAAATCGCACACCAGGACTTGGCCACGCGGCAGCAGGCGGATATGGCGGAAACGCAGAGTTCATTGAAGGAATGGAGCGAGCGTTCTTACCTTACCCACCGCGCCCAGACCGCCAAGATCATCCGGAACATCTTGAGTCATCGCAACCAGTTGCGGCGAAAGAATAGGCCCACGGCCGCGCGCGACCACAAGACCATCCGCGAGCAGCGTGAGGCGCTCAAAACCGTGTTTCCGTGTTTGTTTCCGATTTGGGACGAACTGTTCGAGAACGCGAGGGCCGAGTATGAGAAGCATCCTGCCGCGAGCCTAAGCGTGGAGGGAAACCGAAGCTCGGCAGCCTTCGGCAAGTTCCTGTCGCTCTATGCGCACGGCAGCGTGCTCGACGTCGGCTGTGGAATACAGGAGTTTCCAAGCTATCTCGATGGCCTCGTCATTGACCGTCTTGCGGGGGTCGATCCGCTCGCAAGCCAGGTCGAGCGCAAATTCGAGTTCGTTCAGGGCTTTGCGGAATTCTTGCCCTGGGAAAACGAAGAGTTCGACCTGGTTGTCGCTGCCACTTCGTTGGATCACGTCGTCTCGCTCGATATGGCACTCAGCGAGATAAAGCGCGTGCTGCGGCCAGGCGGCTATTTCGTCACCTGGGTCGGTTTCGTAGCGGGAGCAAAGCCCTACGATCCCACGCAGCCGAACATTTCTCCTATTGACCGGTTCCACCTCTTCCATTTCGACCGAGAATGGTTTGTTGAATTGATGGCGAGATATTTTACGCTTGAGGAGGAATTCGCGCTGGATGTCGAATCCCATTTCTTCGCCTTGTTGAAAGCGTGACCGCCGCGTCCCCTGATCATCGGTGTTTGATATTCGCAAATCGACCAGGAAAAATCACCTGAGAAAATATCAATAAGGCAAAGCCACTTGAGAAAATGACGCTGTTCCATCGCCTATACCAACGGGGTGGTGCTTCCTACCGTCGCCTCCGCGACAAAGCGATCTCCGCACTGGCATTATTTCGCCGCCGGTTGTTCGACTGGATAGATAAGCGTTCGGTCATGTGGCTGCACAAGGCAGGCACATCCGATTCCATGAAACAAAGGACGCTCCGGCGACTGAAACGCGGAAGGGTGCGTTCGCTCTGGGGCTGTACACCTATCCTGACCTTGCCGATGAAATCCCGCGCCGACCGGTTGTTAGGATTTGTAAGCCATTCGCTCGTCTTCACGACCTACGGCATATTCCGGAACTTCGACATCAATCTCAGCAAGGTGGTCGGGCTTTCTTACCGGCTGGACTATACGTTCGGCAGGACCATTCATCGCTTTGTTCTCTATATCGCCATGAGGCGGTACGACGTCTTTCATTTCTTTTTTGACCGCGGCATCCTGCTGCCGCCGCAACGGTTCGGTATTAGTCTTGAGGAGCTCGACCTGCTACGAGCGGCTGGCAAACGGGTCTACGTGTATGCCTACGGTGCGGACGTCAGGCTTCGCGAGAAGACGTTATCGCTCGGTCGCTGGAATTTCTGCACCGACTGCCCGGAAATAGGAAAGTTCTGCTTCTGCGATGACGAGGTCGGCAGGAAGATGCTGGCGGAAATCGCCCAGCGGGCAACGGGCACCGTGGCTCTTGGCGACATGATCAATTATGTGCCGGGCTGCCGGATCATGCATTATTGGCCGATTGACACCGATGCCATTACCCCGCTGCCGCAGCCCGCGGCACGCGGGCCATTGCTGATCGCGCATGCCCCCAATCACACGCATTTCAAGGGCTCGCAGTATCTCGAGGCGGCAATCGACCGGCTGCGCTCGGAAGGACACATGATCCGCTACGTCAAGGTGCAGGGTGTGCCGAATGGCGAGGTCATACGCCTGTTCGGCGAGGCGGACATTGTGGCAGATCAGTTCATTGGCGGCGCCTACGGCTACACCGCGCTCGAAGGGATGGCCCGCTCGAAGCCCGTCCTAACTTACGTCCGGACCCCGGACCTGGTGGAGGCGGCCGATGAATGCCCATTGATCAACACCACACCGGATACGCTGGAAGCCGTGCTCCGCTGGCTTCTGGACAATCGCGGCCGGTTACCGCTGATCGGCGCCCAAGGCCGCGCCTACGTCGAGCGGTGGCACAGCATCGGGGCGGTGGCCGAGCGGCTCGGTCGCATGTATGAGGAGACCGCGGATTTTCCCAAACCCGTTCTGGACAAGATCAAGGCGCAGCGACGGCGCGAGAACACGGCTCGCGCGGCGATCAGACCGGTTTGCGGCTGGGAGCATCCGTTTCGTATTGCCGACATTGACCACGGGGCTGTCAATTGAAGCTAAGCGGTGTCGCGGTCAGGCCCACAGCGTTCATTCGCCCGATATTGCGGCCAGCAGTACGCGCCGGCTTCCGCTGGTACTACGGTTTTCGCGGTTGGCAGGATCGCTTTCCTGCAATATGGGCGGAACGGCGCCGGCGGCTTAACGAACGACTCCTGACATTGAAGGACGGCCTCCGAAAACCGCCAACACTGACTCAGCGGCTCAAGAAATGGCCTGGACTGTGGCAGGAAACAGCTAGCGCGCTTGCCGCCAAGCTTGACTGGACCAACCGCGTCGCCGAGGCTCCGACACCCGATCAGGAGGCAGCGCGGAACCGCGCCATGCTCGAGGCAGCGGAGCGGCGCGATGTCGTCGGCATCGGGCAGCGCGCGTTCGGGCGACACATCGTCATGCTCGTCGTGTCCGACCTCCGGATCGATCCCCGGGTGGAACGCGAGGCCAGAGCGCTCGCCTCTGCTGGCTATCGTGTGACGGTGATCTGCCCCGAACCGACGCAAGGACAGCATCCCGATCTGACACTTGATTGGGGGCCTGGTGTGGAGATCGATTTCCGTCATTGGAGTGCGGCGAGCTTCGTGACACGCCGTCCCGGGTACTTCGGCGCGGCCCTGTTCGAGCGAGCAGTAAAGTACCGGCCTTTCGCCTTCCAGGCGCACGACCTCAGCACGACATTTGCCGGGCGAGCAGCTGCGCGCTTGACCGGGGCGCATTTCGTTGCCGATTTTCACGAGTGGTGCTCGGAAAACGTTCATTGGGATGCGGCTACCGCTTCACACCGCGAATATTCCGGCGAATGGAAGGCCGAGTTGCAAGCGCTCGAAAGGTGCTGCCTGCGCGATGCGTCGGCGGTGATCACCGTCTGCGATTCGATCGCGGATGCAATGTCCGCCGAGCTTGGCGATGGGCGCAAGGTCGAGGTTATCCGCAACATCCCGAACCTTGCGACCGAGCCTACCCGCGACTACGCGCCCTTGAAAAAGCAGCTCGGCATTGCCGACAGCAAATTCGTCTTGTTGTGGCAGGGAGGCACTGGTCCGACGCGGCTGATCGAGCCGATCATCGAAGCGCTTGCGTTTGCACCGGATTGCACCTTCGTCATTCGGGGGCCTTCGCTCGACATTTTTGGCGACGGCTACCGCGCCGTCGCGGCTAAGGCCGGCGTCGAGGATCGCCTGATCCTAACCGCCCCCGTGCCGTCGCGGGACGTCGTCTCGGCTGCCAGGGGCGCGGACCTCGGCGTATGGACTCTGCCGAAGCTCTGCCGCAACTTCACCTTTGCGCTTCCCAATAAGATTTTTGAATATATGGCCGCCGGCCTCCCCGTTGTTGTTGCCGACTATCCGGAGGCGCGGCGCTTGATCGAGAAATCCGGAGTAGGCCTTAGCTTCGATCCCTACGACCCACGCTCGATCGCGGCGGCAATCAATCACATGATAGCGAACAAGAGCTTCAGGAAGGCGTGCGCAGACAATTCGATCCGAGCCTTGGACTCGCTGTCGGGGTCGAACGAGGGACGCAAGCTCGCTGACATATACGATCGGCTGCCGCGCACACCATGGTGGAAGCGATTCGCCGCTACCTGAGGCGCACAAGAAAAAATGGCATCGCGACGATATGAAGAGCGCCATCGAAGCCGCTTCCAAATACATCAAGAAATCTCCCTTGTTGTATCGCGCACTGCGCCCCATGGTGATCGTTGCCGTGCACGTCTACGTCCGGGTAGCGGACCTCTTTTTCACGCGTGATCCGGAACTCACACGAGTTTGGGACAAGCCGGACGAGGTCGCACTCTTGGCCGCCGCGAGCCGCAAGGACGTGATGGGCATCGGCCGAAGCGCAACAGGGCACCATATTGTGATGCTGGTCGTTTCGGACCTGCGGGTTGATCCGCGCGTTGAACGTGAGGCACGTGCGCTCGCTTCAGCAGGTTATGCCGTAACCGTGATTTGCCCCGATCCTACGCAGGGACACGAGCGTGACCTTGAGATTGATTGGGGTCCGCGCATCACGTTCGAGCTGCTGCATTGGAGCAGCGGCGCCTTTGTCATGTATCGCCCTGGCTATGTGGCCGGCAAATTATTCGCACGGGCAATAAAGCATCAGCCGTTGGCGTTTCATGCGCATGATCTGACAACCGCATATGCCGCCCGCGCCGCGGCGCGCATCACCGGCGCCCATCTCGTTGTCGATTTCCACGAATGGTCCTCCGAGAACGTCCGTTGGAACCGCACGTTAAAGCGATGGGAGACCTACGGTTACGATTGGAAGAGGGAGCTTCGGGCAGCCGAGCGACTCTGTCTTGCGGAGGCGTCCGAGGTGATCACCGTATGCGATTCGATTGCTGACGCGATGGCTGCGGAGCTGGGCAACGGCAGGCGACCGGTGGTGATCCGCAACGTGCCGCAGTTGAACGCGATACCTACCCGGGACTATGCCCCGCTTAAGCAGCAATTCGGTTTGCCTGACGAGTGCTTCGTATTGCTCTACCAGGGCGGAACAGGAACGACGCGGCTTCTTGAGCCGGTCATTGAAGCGCTGGCGCTGGCTCCGCGCTGCACGCTCGTTATCCGCGGGCCCTCACTCGACTTTTACGGAGACCACTATCGCGAGCTGGCACAGCGTGCCGGCGCATCGGAGCGGCTCATCCTCGCACCTCCGGTTCCGTCGCGCGATGTGGTGGCGGCGGCTCGCGGAGCAAGCTGTGGAATATACACTGTACTGGATGTTGGAAGGAATTTCAGGTTCGCGCTGCCTAACAAAATCTTCGAATACATGGCGGCCAACGTGCCGATCCTGTCGGCTGATTATCCAGAGCCAGCGAAGATCATCGCCGAGCACCGCATTGGGCTGACTTTCGATCCGCACAGCCCGCGCTCCATTGCCGCCGCCATCAACCGGATGATTGACGATCCAGCCTTTGCCGCAGAGTGTCGCGCCAACACGCAAGACGCGCTTTCGGCGCTGGGAGCCGACCAGGAATGGGAGAAGATCGTCGCAATCTACAGCCACCTAAAGAGCCCTTTTGCGCATGCCACCTCGCAAGCTTTTCAAGATTGATCTTGTAGATGGGGATGTTTCCGGCGCGCTTGAGACTGCACTACAATCGCGGCTTCAAACGGGGGACCGTGGGAATGATCCGGCAAGTGGTTTTCGCTTTTGCGGTCAGCCTCACTGCACTATCGGCGCTGCACGCCGAAGATCGCCCGACGCAGCCGACGGGAGCAACATTCGACGCAGATACGTCGGTGCTCACGCTCACCTACGCCGAAGGAAAGCCGCGGGAATTCAAGCTCAAGCCGACCTCCAGACGCTACCAGCACTTCCGTATTGGCGACGACCTGCTCCGCTACTATTCGCCGGCGTACTACGCGAAGCTCGGCGCCGAGCCGATCGGCCGGGTGATCTTCACCCCAGCGTCGTCTCCCAAGGACATCCACTTCGACACTGTCAATGCTGTCGCCCGCAAGTTTCCCGTCGCCAAGGCGCCGACGGCCGACGATGTCGGCATGCTCGCTACCATCACCCTGATCCGCCGGCACAATCGTGTCGGCAGACGGCCGCTGTGCCGCCAGGAGAAGGCGGCCGAGCTGATGCCCGGCATCCTCGCCGAAACCTGCTACGTGGTCTGCGGCGGGCTATCGGCGATCGTGAGCCAGACGTCGCAGCGGCCATCGCGCGTCGTCTCGCTCGAAGCGCGGATCGACCAGCTTTCCAGCCAACATGAGTTCCACTGGTCGGAAGGCCACACGCTCGTCGAGATCGAAGGCGAGGCCGGCTGGTATGCCGCTGATCCGACGTTCGGCTATGTGTACGTCAAGGACGCGAGGGGTGCGCGGCTGAGCGTCCAGGCGCTGCTGCAGTCATTGGAACGCGATCCGGTCGGCAAAGGCCTGACCTTCGGGCTGGTCTACCGCGACAGCATTCGGGACGTGCCGGGCAGGGTGGTGGTCGCGGCGAGCCCTGTGATCGCTTCGGTCTACTTCACGCCCGACAAACGGCTCACCGTTTATAACGACGGGAGGCCGGTGGCCTACGCGCAGTAGCAATGCCGGACGCGCCGGTGTCTAATGCACCCTTCAAGGAGGTCACGATGGCGGAGCCCGTCGTCCCCCGGTGCCATATTCCATGGCAGGAGATGAACGTCGACGCCGACGGCAACGTGACGCCATGCTGTAACTGGAAGTCCCACAACAACGTCGACAATCCCTATTGCGGCGACGCCAAGAAGCAGACGCTCGCCGAGATCTGGAACGGGCCGGTCTACCGCAACCTGCGAAAGCACATGGCGGCCGGGGATCTCGAGAAGGCCGGCTGCGCCAAGTGCATCCTGATCGTACGCGGCCAGGAATCGCCGCTCCGCTACGACAAGGACGCCGAAGCCGAGTTCGCCAAGCCGCAGGCGGAGCAGAGCCCCTACGCCCGCAACCTGGCAACGCTGAAGAGGGAGATTGCCGCCGGCGCTGACGTCCTTGAGGCGAAGCCCACCGTGCTGTCCGTCACGCCATCCTACGCCTGCAACATCCGCTGCGTGCACTGCTTCCAGGAGCCGCTGCGCACCAAAGATATGGACAGCCCGCCGCTGTTCAAGGAGATGCTGGAGCTGTCCGACAGCATGAGCTTCATCCAGTGCGGCGGCGGCGAGCCGCTGCTACTGCCGCTTTGGAAGGAGTTTTTGTCGCACGTCGACCTTGAGAAAAATCCCTACCTGACCTTCGCCACCTGCACCAATGCGACGGCGGTAACCGACGCCACCGAGGCCAAAATCCGGCAGTTCAAGAACGTGAACATCGGCGTCTCGATGGATGCCGGCAGCAAGGGCGTCTACGAGAGCGTGCGCCTGCGCGGCAAGTTCGACGACGTCGACCGCAACCTCGACCGACTGGCCGCAATCGCCAGGAGCAAGCCCGCGTCGGTCATCTCGATCTCGATGGCGGTGATGCGCGACAATTTCACCGACTTGGCCAACTTCTTCGCCTACGCCACCAGCAAGGGAGTGACCGCCAGCCTGTCGCCGGTAATGGCGATGCCGAGCGACCAGGCCATCACCTGCCTGCGCGAGCCCCACATGGATCTCCGGCTTTGGCGCGCCATGCTCGCCGCGGCGGAGCGAACCGTCCGGACGATCGACCTGTCCAGTGTCATCGGCGGCCCGGCGCGGCTGTTCCGCGACGAGAACGACGCCTGGCTGCGCGACAACTATCTCAAGCAGATCGACTTCGTGCGCCGGCAGATCCCATGGCAGCTTGAAAACGAGGTGCACGTCGAGGTGCTGGACCGCATCCCCGAGCCGCTGCACCACAAGCTCGCTGGCGCGAGCCTTCACCTGATCATCTTTTCGCCGGCGTCGGCGCCAATCAATGCGCCGGCCCGCCATTTCGCACCGATTGAGGGCGAGACCTTCCTCGCCTTCCTGCCGCCCGGCGCATATCGGGTCGGGATCATACCGCGCCACGAATGGCCCCGTTACGAGGCCGGGCTGCAGCTCGAGATCGGCGGCAACGGCCAGGCGACCTGGCGGCACACGCTCGCGAGCGGCGACGAACCGGGACTGATCCGCAGCGGCCTGCCGATCTGCAGTAGCTGCCACGACGTCTACCATGTCAGCTACGCCTTCGAGCCGACCACGAACTGCTGGGTCTCGGCCGAGGTGGGCGCCGAAGTGGACGGCCGTGCGTTCGTCGGGATCGCCGCCGGCAGCCCAATCTCGGTCCGCAGCATCCGGGTGAAATGGCCTGCGGACTATGCGACGCCGAACAATGTGATCATCGAGTGCAGTGACGACGGAGACTCATGGCAATTCGTCGAACGCGTCGAGACCAATCCGCAGCCAGAGCCGTCCTGGCAGGCTATTACTCTTGGGGCAACGGAGCAGCGCCGTCACTGGCGGCTCCTCGCTGGCCAGATGCGCAGCGAGCTCGGCCGGATGGGGGTGATGGAGCTTAAGTTCTACGACCGTTGAGCGCCGCTTCCGTCGTTGCCCCCATGACAGTCATCGCGGCGCTTCACCGAAACGCGCGACGCTTAGTAGCATTTGTCAATAAGGCTTGGTGCGATGCTTATGGTTGCTGATGGCGGCGGCAAGAGTCTGGAACACCGGCGGCCGCCACTTCGAGTCCTGCACGGTCCGGTCAATGTCGGCAATCAGCCGTGGCATCTGTCGCGAGCCGAGCGCGCGCTCCAAAATGAGAGCGACCTCGTAGTCAACTATGGCACCTGGCTTCAGTACCCCGCGGACCGCACGCTCGCGCAGTATGGGGCCAAGAAATGGGGCGACATTCTGCGGCGCGCAGCGTTCGCGCTGTACGCGCCCCTCCGCTACGACGTGATCCACTACTACTTCGGCCGCACCTTCATGCTTTGGGACGACCGCGGGATGAGCTTCGGCGTCTTTAACCTGCTCCGGCTTGCCGATTTGCACATTGCGCGACTCCTTGGCCGCAAGACCTTCATGACGCTCCAGGGTTGCGATATTCGCTTGGCGCGCGAATCCAATCGCATCAACAAGGTGACTCCTTGCGGCGAAGGCCGCTGCCCGGTCTTTTCGACATGCGTTACAACCTACGACGCCGCGCGCCAGCGTATGCGCAGCGCAGTCTTGCCGCTCGTCGATCGCGTGTTCTATCTCAATCCGGAGCTTGGCCGTTATGTTCCCAACGGCGAGTTCCTGCCCTACGCAAGCGTTGATGTGGCCAGCGAGGCTGTGACCTTACCGGATCCAGGCCGCCGTCTGCGCATTCTCCATGCGCCCAGCCATGGCGATATCAAAGGCACGCCACGTATTCTCGCTGCGCTCGAGGCTCTGAAGTCGAGATACGATTTCGAACTTGTCCTGGTGCAGAACGTACCGCATGCCGAAGCAAAGGAGCGCTATCGTACGGCCGACATTGCGATCGACCAGCTCTATGCCGGCTGGTATGGCGGCTTCGCCGTCGAGGTCATGGCCATGGGCAAGCCTGTTGTCGCCTACATCCGAGAGGAAGATCGCGAATTCGTACCCAAAGCCATGTGGGACGCGATGCCGATTATGCGTATTGCGGCCGACACCATCGAGGAAGACCTCGCGCGGATACTCGACCAGCGCTCCGACTGGCCGGCGATTGGACAGATCTCGCGTCAATACGTGCTGGACTGGCACGACCCTCTCATGGTGGCGGCCGCCCTCGACAGAATATATCGGGACCCATCGGCGCCGCTTGTCCTTGGTCCGGCGCCGAGGTCGTAGTGCGGTATGTGCGGGATTGCCGGGATTCTTCACTTTGACGGACTGGCAGACGCGCCCGAGCGCGTCATGCGGATGACCGAATCGATACGGCATCGCGGCCCGGATGACGACGGGTTCTGGTCCGATCGCGACGTGTCACTGGGGTTCCGCCGTCTATCCATTCTCGATCTCGAAACCGGCGCGCAGCCGATGTCGAACGAGGACGGTGCCGTTCAGGTGATCTTCAACGGCGAGGTCTACAACCATCGGACCTTGCGCGCCGAGCTTGAAACGTGCGGCCACGTCTTCCGTAGCAGTCATTCGGACACTGAAGTTCTTGTTCACGGCTATGAGCAGTGGGGAACGGCGCTTCCGTCTCGGCTGAACGGCATGTTTGCATTGGCGGTGTGGGATGGGCGCAAACGCACCATGTTCCTGGCCCGGGATCGGCTCGGCATCAAGCCGATGTATCTGGCCGATTTTCCGGGCGGGATCGCATTTGCCTCGGAAATACGCGCCTTGCATCGGTCCGGCCTGGTCGAGCAAAAAGCCGATACGGAACGCGTGTTCGAATATTTTCAGCAGCAGAATGTTTGGGCCGGCCGTTCAATGTTCAGCGGCATACGATTGCTCGATCCAGGCTCCTGGTTGCGTATCGAGCAGGGCCGGCGTGAGCAGACCAAGTTCTGGAACGTGGCGTTCGCACGGCGCAATCAGCCGATGGCACAGGCAGCCGGTGCGCTCAGGGAAGTCATTCAAGCTGCACTGGCGCGCCAAGCCGCGGCTGACGTACCCGTCATGGCCTACTTGTCCGGAGGAATTGATTCAAGCGCAATCGTTGCGGGTGCTTATCGCCTGGACCCCGGGCTGCGGGCGTACTCCTGCATCTTCGACCTGGAAGGGGTCGGAGACGATCGCGGTGTCGACGAGCGCGAATTTTCGCGTAGCGCGGCCCATTACCTCGGCGTTGAGCATATCGAGCTCGAGTTGCCCGCAGACAGCCTGAGGTGCTCACTCGCAGCCACGATTGCCGCTCTTGAAGAGCCGCGAATGGGAATGGCGTATGTAAACTATCGGATTGCCGAGCGGGTCTCGCGCGATAGTAAGGTCGTCCTCTCCGGTTGTGGCGGAGATGAAATATTGGCCGGCTATGTGGGCCGTTATGGTGTCGCTAGAGATCGCGCGGCGATGTTGTCGCGACCGACAGGGCTGAGTGGATGGCTGCGATCGCTACTTTCCACACCAAAGCCCACCAGGGAAACAATTCGCGAAGCGATATTGCCGATGTTCAGCTATCCATTGCTTGACTCCGAACTTGATCAAGCTTTCACGCCGGATTTTCGGCGCATCGCCGGCGACTACCGAATGCGTGATGGTCTTGACGAACTGGTCTGGGAGTGTCCGTCAGACAGTGCTTGGGATGTGCTTATGTACGCGGACCTTAAGACTTATCTGCACGGTTTGCTCATGGTTGAAGATAAAGTATCCATGTCCCATGGTCTGGAGACGCGCGTCCCCCTGCTCGACAACGAAATCATGGATCTCGCTCTGAGTTTTGGCATGGACCTCCTGACCAATGGGGTAACCGGCAAGATAGTATTTCGAGAAGCGATCCGTGACTGGGTGCCGCTCGTAATCGTCGACAAGCCGAAGATGGGGTTCGGCCCCCCCGATGCCTCATGGTATCGCGGGCGCTTGCAGCCCTTTATACGGCGCGTACTTGATCCGATCCGTATTGCCCGGCGCGGCGTATTCCAGCCATCCTTTATTGCGAACGCAATCGAGGATCACATGGCGAAGCGCGCCAATCGATTGCCTCTGATTTGGTCGATGCTTTCGTTTGAGGCGTGGTGCGAATCATTCAATGTTCTCGGTGGTGACCTTGGAGAGGCATGCACGCAATATCAGGTTTTGACGTGAGGACTCCGTGCACCGCTCGAGCGTGAATAGCTTTGCTGTATCCGGTGTCGAGCGAGGTGGCCTCGCTCTCGAGGTGTTCGCCAGCGAAGGCGATCATATTGTTGAAGGCGTTTTGAAGAGTCCCGACGGCCGTTGGTTCCCGATTCTGGATGGCGTACCCTCGTTCTTGACCGGCGCTTTGCAACGCGACCTCACGGAATTCGCCGAACGATACGGGCTAACCGAAGATCGCGCGGTGAAAGGAGCGGCCGCGGCTATCGAGCAAGCGAGGACCACCGCGACGTTTTCGCACAAATGGCGGCGCTTCAAAAATTACGGTTTGCAGCCCGAACATGAGGCGTTTCTATTCGGATGGTATTGCAGGAAATTCGGCTTGCCGGAAAGCAGGAGTGAGCTGATTAGTTTTTATGCATCGCGGAGGCGTGTCCTTGAAGTCGGACCTGGATCCGGGTTCAACACGAGGTTCATCGCGCAGCACTGTCCGGGAGAGGTCTTTGCAGTTGATATCTCGGATGGCGCCTTTACGACGTTTGGCAATACCCGGCACTTGCAAAATTGCACCGTCGTGCAAGCAGACCTCATGGATTTGCCGTTCGCCGATGAGAGCTTCGACCTCATCATTGCGGACGGCGTTTTGCACCACACGCCGGACACGCGCGCCGCGGTCGATGCCCTGTACCGCAAGCTGGCGTCCGGCGGACATTTTTTCTTTTACCTCTACAAAAAGATGGGTGCCTCCCGTCAATTTGCCGATGCTCACATCAGAGAGCATTTTGTGAAGCTCGAACCGGAAGACTGCTACGAGGCTTGCAAGGCGCTGACTGACCTTGGCCGTGAATTGTCGAATCTCAATGCCAAGATCACTTTGGACAAGCCAATCCCAGCACTGGGCATTCCCGCAGGCACTCACGATGTGCAACGCCTTGTCTATTACAACTTTGTCAAATGCTTCTGGAATGAAGCATTCGACTACGAAACGAACAACATGGTCAACTTCGACTGGTATCATGCCCACACGGCATCTCAGCACGACCGGGAGGAAGTTGAAGAGTGGCTCAAGGCACTGGGTGTTGTTGACTACCAATTCAACGATGCCAACCCCAACGGATTGTCAGTGATGCTCATGAAGCCGATCTAGGTTTGCATGCGTGTTCTCCTTACCGGCACGTCGGGATTCGTGGGCCGCTTTACGCGGCGCGCCTTGCAAGCCGCCGGCCACGAGATCGTGGTCTTGTGTCGCACCCCGTCTGAAACGAGCGAGCCTGACTGTGTCGTCTGGGACCTGACGACGGATCGGCCGGCTTCTGCGACAATCCCCGAGTGTCAGGCCGTGGTTCACCTGGCCCAGTCCGGGAGCTATCGACATCTTCCGGGAGATGCTCGTCTGATGTTTGATGTAAATGTAGCCGGCACGCAGCGCCTGCTTGATTGGGCTTCTGAATCCGGCGTCAAGCGATTTTGTTTGATCTCGAGCGGCTCGGTGTACGCGCCGTTCGCGGGCCCGCTCAGAGAGGACAGCCCGCTGGCGCCCTCGGACTATTTGGGCGCGAGCAAGCTTGCAGCCGAGATAATCGCCAGGCCATATGCCAAGAATTTCGAGTTGAGCACTCTCAGGCTGTTCACGCCGTACGGTCCTGGGCAGACGAGCCGCCTGATTCCGGACCTGGTCCGCCGGGTTCGAACTGGAGCGGCCGTAACGATTACATCAGATGGGTGCGGTATGCGCGTGTCGCCGACTTATGTCGAAGACATCGCTCAAGTCATCCGCGCAGCGATCGAACAGGGGTGGACGGGCGTCATCAATGTAGCCGCGCCCGTCGATATCTCGATACACCAGCTGACCGTCGCGATCGGGCGTCTGGTGAAGCTTACTCCGCGATTCGAACAAGGGACTGGGAATGCCACAAGCATGGTTCCCGATCTTGATAGGCTTGCGTCACATTTTGAGCTCGCGCGGTTCCGCAGCCTCGAAGATGGACTTGCCGAGACCATAAAGTTCGATGTGAATTGAGCGTGACGGTGTGCACTCCCCTGGATCCAGGGACGGTATGATGCGTGCGATCCTTACGGTTGTCGGTACGCGCCCTCAGTTCATCAAGGCCGGTGCTGTTTCGCAAGTCATGCGTACGCGCAGCAATTTGCGCGAAATCATCGTGCACACGGGACAGCACTTCGACGACAACATGTCTCGACAGTTTTTCGAAGAGCTCGATATTCCTACGCCCAAATATTCCCTGGATATCAACGGCGGAGCGCACGGCGAAATGACCGGCCGCATGCTACAAGAAATCGAGCTCATCATTGGCGAAGTGCGGCCTGATCTTGTGCTCGTCTATGGCGACACCAATTCCACGGTTGCCGCTGCATTGGCCGCGGCAAAAATGCGCGTGCCGGTGGCGCATGTCGAGGCCGGCCTGCGCTCGTTTGATCGAAGCATGCCGGAGGAAATCAATCGTATTGTGACGGACCACATATCTAGTTTGTTGTTCTGTCCGACGCAGGCTGCGGTGGCTAATCTCAGGCGCGAAGGCATTGTTGCTGGAGTGACTCACGTAGGCGACGTCATGTATGACATGACCCGACGTGCCGCCGCGCTTGTCAAGCAGAAGTCCAGGATTCTCGAGCGTCTGGCGCTTAGACCGAATTCGTATGCGGTCGCAACCGTGCATCGAGCCGAGAGCACCGATGAACCTGACAAGCTGGCCCGGATATTCATGTGGCTTGCCCAGCGGGCGGTCGAAAGACCGCTTATAATGCCGCTTCACCCACGCACACGCCTTGCAATGGAGCGCGCTGCCGTCAACGCCGGCGCACTGCGAATGATAGATCCTCTGGGCTATTTGGACATGACGGCGTTGGTTCAGAATGCGGCGGCCGTTTATACGGATTCAGGGGGCCTGCAGAAGGAAGCCTACTTCCACCGCGTTCCTTGCGTAACGCTGCGCGCGACGACCGAATGGGTTGAGACTGTGGAGGCCGGTTGGAATCGGCTTTGGACCGAACCGCCGAACAACACGCCGCGTCGTGAGATCGATGATTATGGAGACGGGCTGGCAGCGCTTCGCATTGCGGAGGCAATTGAATCCGCTCGCTAGTCCAAGCCAAGAACGCAGTGGCCAGGCGGCGGCTTCAGCGCGGTATCGGAGGGTTGCGAGGAGTGCCTCGACCAACAAGGTGGGTATCAACCCTCATCCCTTACAGCAGCGCGCCTCCAGGCTGAAGGGTCCAACGCGCCCTTTGCGACATCCGGCAAGCGGTACTGCCGCCGCCGGACACCAACCGACGCTACGGCGACGCAAGCGGATTGATACGGGCGCGATGCAGGCAACGGGCCGTTCGCATGCAGGGACACGCTGAATATTCGTTGCCGTTGCGCTGCGAGATAGACCCCCGGAGTTGAAGCGACCTTACGTCCGATGTATAAAATCTAGCGCGTGCAGTTTGGGGCGAAGCGACGCGAGCGGTTGAGCGCCCGGAAGTGCGGCGTTGAGTGGGGCTATTCATGGATTTTGGTCTCGTCGGAGCGGCGGGATATGTGGCCCCTCGCCATTTGCGAGCGATTAAAGCAATCGGAGGTTGTCTGAAGGTCGCGTTCGATATTAGCGATTCCGTTGGAATCCTGGACAGCTATTTTCCCAGCGCAAGCTTTTTCACCGAGTTCGAACGGTTTGATCGTCATGTGGATCTGCTGCGCCGCACCGGGCAAAAAATCGACTATCTTTCGATCTGTTCGCCAAACCATCTGCACGATGCTCATTGCAGATTCGCACTACGCTCGGATACCGACGCAATCTGCGAAAAACCCCTGGTCCTCAATCCCTGGAACCTGGATAGCCTGATCGAGATTGAGACTGCGACCGGACGAAGCATATCAACGATATTGCAGCTGCGACTGCATCCGGCAATTCAAAACCTGAAAGCGAGGATCGATGCCGAGCGAGACAAAGAGCACAACGTCGATCTCACCTACGTCGCCTCACGTGGCCGGTGGTACCATACATCGTGGAAAGGCGTCGAGGAGAAGTCTGGCGGCGTTGCCACCAATATTGGAATCCATTTTTTCGATGCGCTCGTCCACGTTTTCGGACCGGTAAGTGTCAATATTGCCCATTTGCACGACGCCCATCGTGCGGCTGGATTTCTGGTGTGCGGGAACGCCTCGATCCGGTGGTTCGTATCGGTTGATTGCGCCGATCTGCCGGAGAGCGTCAACGGCAAAGCCGCCTTCCGCTCGATCACTGTAGACGGTGAGGATATGGAGTTTTCCGACGGATTTAGCGAGCTGCACACGCGTAGCTACCAAGAGATCGTTGCCGGTCGGGGATTCGGCGTCGAAGCCGTAAGACCGTCGATAGAAATCGTCTCAGCGTTGCGGAGGGCGAGAATTGAGCTTCATCGCGGCGAGCGACATCCATTTGTCGCCAAACATTTGACCAACCTACCCGTGGTCCCGCAAAAGGCAGCGCGTAACCGCCGCCCGCCCAAGGCGTTCACAGTGAGCGATCTGGCAGCCACCGATGACCAATCAATGGCGTGACGACGCTCGTTTCCCGGGGATCCGGATTCATGCAAGCTCTTACGTCGACGAACCAGTGGCCATTGGTGCGGACACTGTGATTTGGCATTTTTGCCACGTGCTCGGCGGGGTAACGATCGGCAAGCGTTGTTCGATTGGTCAGAACGTGATGATCGGTCCGAACGTGGCAGTCGGCGACGGCTGCAAGATTCAAAACAACGTCAGCCTCTATGAGGGGCTCGTTCTTGAGGATGAGGTTTTCTGCGGCCCGAGCTGCGTGTTCACAAATGTCTTGAACCCGCGCTCTTTTGTCTCCCGCAAGGCGGAATTCAAGAAGACTATCGTCAGGCGTGGGGCGACGATTGGCGCCAATGCGACTGTCGTCTGCGGTAATGAAATTGGATGTTACGCTTTCGTCGGCGCCGGAGCCGTCATAACGCAACGCGTTCCAGATTATGCCTTGATGGTTGGAGTTCCTGCCCGACGCATCGGCTGGATGAGCCGCGCCGGTGAACGGCTAGGTCCCACCCTCATCTGCTCTCGCGATGGCTCTCGTTATCGCGAGAAGGCCGACGGGTTGCTCGAATACATCGACGCAGAACCTTAGACGCATCGTCTGAGTAACATCGCCGCATGGTATGTGCCGGAGGCAGCCAGGGGAAGTTGAGATCTCACGTAGATCCCATCACGGCCCGCAGTCCGATGAAAATTTTGTTTGTTTCAGCAGAGCCGCTTCGTTCCAGACAAGCCATCGCAACCCACGTCGGGGAAATTGTAAGCGGCCTGAAGCTGGCCGGCCACGAGGTTACAATATGCGTGAGCAGGGTGATGGGGCCTTACGATCGCACATCGCTTCACCGGCGCTGCGCCGGATACGTGCTATTCTGGATTCAAGTCTTACGAATGATGAGCGCCGCTAACGTCGTATACGCGCGAGCGCACCCGGCAAATTTTCTAATCTCCCTCGCCGCAAAATTGCGGCGTATCCCGGTTGTTCAAGAGATCAACGGCACATATCGCGATATTGCGATCACGCACACTTGGCTCTCTTCTCTGATCTGGCTTATCGCGCCGTTGTATCGAATTCAATTCCGCTGGGCGAGCGCATTGATCGCCGTTACGCCCGGTCTGGCGGAATGGGTAAGTCGCGAGGCGCCGACTGTACCGAGTTACGTTGTAGCGAATGGTGTCAACTACGGGATCTTTAACCCCTCCCGTCCTCCGCTCAGCGTCACGCCGCGCAACTACGCGATTTTTTTTGGCAGTCTGACCCGCTGGCATGGGATCGAAACCATGATTGCCGCGACGGACAATGATGAATGGCCTGCGGACGTCGACTTGATCATTGTCGGCGATGGCCAGCTAAGCGCAATGGTGCGGGAGGCGGCAGGCCGAAACCCCAGGATCCAGGCGCTACCATCGGTAAACCAGGAGACGCTTGCAGGTTACATTCGAGCAGCAGCGATGGGGCTTGTTCCCATCAACTCCGTCGGCGACCGTGGCAGATTCGGGGTATCTCCGTTGAAGCTGTATGAGACTCTCGCTTGCGGCACTCCTGTTGTGGTGACAGAGTTTGCCGAACAGGCCGAACTGGTTCGTTCCTTTGGAGCAGGCATTGTAATCCCGCCAAATGATTCACGGGCTCTGGCCCGGGCCGTTTGCATGCTCAACGAGCGCCCCATATCAACCGACAAGATGTTGCAGACGGCCGCAGCTATCGGCGCAGATCACAGCTGGACGAACCGTTCGGCGGAAACGGAAAGGATCCTTTTGAGCGTCGCCGCGCGCGACCCGAAATGAGAATCGCGGTCGTCGCTCTTTCGCCGATTGAACGAGATGGGCGCGTGTTGCGTACTGCCCGTGCTCTCGCTCAAAGCGGACACGAGTTGCACGTTCTCGGCTATGGTCCAAAGCCGCTCGGCTGTTCAGGCGAGTTTCACACCCTCGGCGAACCACCCACGAGGGTCCAACATTGGGCATGGGTGCTTGCCGGCTATGTGCCGTCAGGTTTAAGCCGACGGTTGGGGCAAGCCCTGACGGCATGGCGCCCCCTGCACCGCCGCTGTCAAAGGCTGCTTTGCGCCATTCGCCCGGACGTCATTCACGCCAATGATTGGCCCGCGCTGCCGATAGCGATGTGGGGCAAGCAAACGACGGGCGCTCGTATTGTCTATGACAGTCACGAACTTGCCCGTGAGGAGCACAGCGAAAGTTGGCTGTGGCGGATGCTTTGCCGACCGCATGTGTGTGCCATCGAGGCCGCCGGCGTGCACGACGCCGATCGTGTCGTGACGGTCAGCCCTGGTATCGCGCGACTTTTGGCAGAGACTTATTCTCTGGCAGAGTCTCCGCTCGTGGTGCTCAACGTCCCAGAGTACCGTTCCGTTGAAACGCACCCGGTCGGGGAGCGTCTGGAATTGCTGTATCATGGACTGCTTGCGAGCGGCCGCGGCATCGAAACCCTGATTCTTGCCATGGCGGAAATACGCCGCCCGGCGCGCCTTGTGTTACGCGGCAACGGCGCAACTCGTTACCTATCGAGCTTGCGGCGGCTCGCGGCGCGCCATGCCGCGCCTGAAACCATTGTCTTTGAACCAGCGGTGCCGCTCGAAAGTGTGGTCCAGTCCGCCGCTCGATCCGACATCGGCGTCTTTACACCGCCGCTCGCAACATCGCAGGTTCGCTACATGCTGCCAAATAAGCTGTTCGAATACCTGATGGCGGGACTTATGGTCGTATTTACTGACGCGGAGGATGTGGCGGAAATTGTCCATCGGCATGGGTGTGGAAAAACACTTTCCGATGTAAGGCCGTTGCACCTTGCCGCAGCTATCGACGCATTAAGCCTGGAAGAGATCAGACAGTATAAACACAACGCTCGGAACAGCGCGCGGTCGCTATGTTGGGACAGGGAGCAGGCAAAGCTGGTACAGCTCTATGCGGACATGATGAAATCGCAGTAGAGCCGGGCGCTGCTAAGGTGGGCTTGTCTGTGAGGCGTCCACGCTACTCTTCCGTCCGGGCAAAATCCACCGCCAACCGGCGAATTGGTTTCCTGAGCCTTGCGGGCGCGCAGAAAACATTGGAGGATCAACGTAAGCAGTAAGAAGAGGGCGCCACAGGGCGCAATTACGTTGACGTAGCCGGCCCGCTATCGCGAATGCGCCGGGAAGCTCTAAATACCCGACACTAAAGAACTCAGCGCAGAACACCCATGTTAAAACAAATTGCGATTCTGACGCTCGTACTACTCGCGCGGTCAACATTCGCTGCGGAGATACAGCCTACCCGGAGCTTGTTCGGCATTGAAGCGATCAAAGTTCAGTTAAATGCCGGTCTCGACAACAGTGGCCGCGGCGAAGGGGTCGTTGGGCAGGCGCAGTATACCTCTGCTAAATTCGTCCCCCCGGCCAATTCTTATTTTGCAGGGAGCAATACAAACTCTCTGCATCTGGTCGCTGATCATGAGTTGCCTGGCGGGGCTGGTAATGCGGCTGAGCTGCCGGCGGCGCGACCTGATGAAATTCCACCCGACACGCCCTATCCAATTCATCCGCCGGTATGGCGTAAGGCAACTGAAATCTATTTCAACAGCGGTCCTCCGCGCCAGCCTATCGGAGTAGGCTATCTAAGTACCTGCTGGAGCGCCGGCGGAGCTTGCGTGAACGTCGGACCGCCTCCTCAAACCTGGCATGTGGTGGATCTTACGAATTGCACGGCACGCGCACCCTGGTGTCTTCCGAGTGATGCAGGATTTGCCTTTGTCAGTGCGATCATGGTGCAGACCAGTGGAAACAGATCGGAAGGTGCTGGATTCGGGATTGTGTTCAGACGGCCCGGCGATTCCAATGTCACCTGCGACAGTCATAACTATACGGGGCAAACCTTTCTTAATGCGTACGGCCCGCCACTAGGGCTCTACAACAATCGAGCTGAGTTTTCCACGTGGGTCCCACTTTCGGAAGGCAAATTTGAATATTGTTGGCGTCAAACAAGCACTGCAGAGACATTCCCGATACATCCCAACGGCACAACCTACGCGATCAATATGTCGCTTCAAGCGTGGGCGCGTTAGGACGATGAAACCTGGGACTCAGCGAACGGCGCTGAGGTAACGGCGATTGCTTCGAGTGATCTGTTCGCCTAGCTGAGCTTGGGGAGTGCGCCCCGACAGCTCTTGACTTTGACGAGGCCCACATTGGACCGTCGGGCTGATCCTGTAGGCTGTAGGTGAGAGAGGTGAGGGCCATCGCAATGTCGAAAATTGCTCGCGTTGAGATCTTCCAGGTGGATTTGGCACCGAAGGTGGTGCGCAGCGACGCAATCCAGGCTTTCACCAAGCAGGAGACGCCGATCGTCCGCATCTGGACGGACGACGGAGCGGACGGCACTGGATACAGCTATACGATCGGAACCGGCGGCTCCGCCGTTGTGGCGCTTCTGCGTGATTGCATGGCGCCATGGCTGCTGGCGCGGGATCCGGCAATGGTGGAGGAGATCTGGAAGGGTCTCTTCTTCCACACCCATGCCAACGCGGTGGGCGCAACAGTGAGCCTGGCGCTCGCGGCCATCGACATGGCGCTCTGGGACCTCCGCTGCAGGCGCGCCGGGGCCCCGCTTCATGTCCTGGCCGGCGGCGCGCAAACACGCGTACCGATCTATGACACGGAAGGCGGCTGGCTGAACTTCACCCCGCAAGAACTTGTCGATCATGCCACGGCGGCGCGGGAAAAGGGTTTCCGCGGCGTCAAGGTCAAGGTCGGGCGTCCTCACGTCGCGGAGGACGTGGCGCGATTGGCCGCTGTGCGCCGCGCGCTCGGGCCGGAATTCGAGCTCATGGTGGACGCGAACCAGTGCTTTACCGTCTCGGAAGCCATTCGCCGGGCGCGGCACTATGAAGAATTTGATCTCGCCTGGTTTGAGGAGCCGCTTCCAGCGGAGGACATCGGCGGGCATGTCCGCCTGTCGCAATCCACCTCGCTGCCCATTGCGATTGGCGAGTCGCTGTATCACCCGGCCCATTTCCGCGAATACCTGCGGCTCAATGCCTGCTCGATCGTCCAGGTGGACGTCGCCCGGATCGGCGGAATTACGCCGTGGCTGAAAACGGCACATCTTGCAGAGACTTTCAACGTTTCGGTTTGTCCGCATTACCTGATGGAAATCCATGTGGCCCTCTGCGCGGCCATCCCCAACGCTGCCTGGGTGGAATACATACCGCAGCTCGACTTGATCACGCAGTCGAGCATCAAGATTGTGGACGGGTACGTTGTTCCCTCGATGACTCCAGGAACTGGCATCGAGTGGAACTGGGAGGCAATCGAGCGCCTCCGGATCGTGCATGCCGTTGTCACGTCCTGATTGCGAAGATTTACGGCGGGTCATATTCGCGCCGACGCTTAGCGTCTTCAGCGCCATATTTGATCGAGCGCAGAACGCCGAACGGCCGTTGCGTCACGCCCGCCGCGCCGTTAGACGATCGGAATGTCCGGCGTTGCCGATACATAAAGCCGCATCGCGTGCCAGGCGAAGAAAATGTCGCGCTGCACGTCGGCGTCGCTTGGCGGCGCGCAGATCGGAACAAGCGGCGTCGGATGCACGTAATCCTCGATCCAACTCGTGAACGGAACATCGGTGACCAGATCGTGCGCCCGGCCATTGGCATTGCGATAGGAGCGGCTGCGCACATTTGCGATGATGCCGGCGGCCTGCGGGAAGCCGGGCCGGGGCTCGCCAAAGCACAGTCGCCGCACCGGCGGTTTGCCGTCGAGCACCATCAGCCCGGTGAACAGCGAAGCGCGCGCGGCGCCGAGGCTATGGCCGGCAACAATGCAGGGCTTTTGCGTCAATCGCGGCTTGAGCCGCGTCCACAGTTCAGGAAGCCCAGCGAAGAAGCCCGGATGCACCGGCCCGAGTCCCTGGTGCGCTGAGGGATCGGCGATCGCCTCGGCATTGCGCAGCCAGTCTTGCAGTGTCGCCGATCCGCGAAAGATCAGCGCGATCCCTTCGGGGAATTCCTTGATGCCGAACGCCACACCATCCGGCGGCACCTCAAGCTGATCCCACTGGGCGGGCTGGCCTTGATAGATGTCGAGACAGAGCTGAGCAATATCATGTTCGCTGATCATCGGCTTTTGGGGCGCCGCCCCTCCTCTATTCGAGAGGCCAGCATTGTAGCGCGGCAACG
This sequence comes from uncultured Alphaproteobacteria bacterium, assembly GCA_963833665.1. Lineage (GTDB taxonomy): Bacteria > Pseudomonadota > Alphaproteobacteria > Rhizobiales > Xanthobacteraceae > BOG-931. Next base: position 73,404 of record CAWHZA010000027.1, read on the forward strand.
GCAATGTACAACTAACGGTTTACTACGCTATTCCACGCTGCGCCGAAGTCTGAAAGTTTTGGATTCGCCGTTTCTGTAACGGCGGCGAGCGAACAATTTCCGCCTTCCACTCCGTATGACCGACAACGTTCCGGACCTCCCTTGAGCCGGCGCCCGCCAAATTGGTCGCGAACGATTCCAGTCACGGGACGAATTTGTACCCGTCACCCCAGCTCCGCATCCGTCCGATCGAGGGCGACGGAAAATGCGTTATGCACATGATCGTGGGCTCATCGCAGAAGCGGTCGAACACCTGGCGCCGGGTTTGTCCCGCCTGCCGGGAGTCGTAGTCGGCGCGCATGCCGAGCTCGGGGTATTTTCCCTGGATCGGCGAGTGGATCATGTCGCCGGTGATCAGGGCGTCATGGCCCGGCCGGCCGACGAGTACCGAGCAGTGGTCGATAGTGTGACCGGGGGTGGGAATGAACTTCACCGAATCGTTGAGCGCAAAATCGCTCGTCACGATCTGCGCCCGCTTGGCCTCGATGATCGGCAGCACCGAATCGGTTATCCAGGGAACACTCGCCGGATCGTCTTTCTCCTTTTGCGTCCAATGCGCCAGCTCGCGGTCGGCCATGACGTATTTTGCCTTCGGAAATGTCGGCACCCAGCGCCCGTTCTCGAGCCTCGTGTTCCAGCCGACGTGGTCGACATGCAGATGGGTGCACATGACATAGTCGATGTCGTTCACCGTGAGCCCAGCCGCCCCGAGATTCTTCTCGAAGCGGTCACTGCGCATCATGTTCCAGAACGGCCGCGCCGGCCGCGGCTTATGATTGCCGACGCAAGTATCGACCAGGATATTCTGGTGCGGCGTCTTTATGACAAAGCTTTGCACGCACAGCACCAACCGGCCGGTGGCGGGCTCGATGAATGTCGGCTGCAGCCAGGGGAGGTTCTCCTCAAAGGCTTCTTTGCTGAGTGTCGGGAAGAATTCCAATGCGTCGAAAAGCGCTCCTTGCTGCTCGACGACCGGGTGGATGGTGATGTCCTTGAGCGTAATGGCCGTCGTCATCGGAAGCGCTCTCCTCTGCGTGGCTAGATGCGGCGTATGTCAAGTTCGTTGTGCGGCGGCGCAATAGAAGCCGGTAGTGTGGGTGAAGGTAAAGCTAGCACTACTTTGGCAGATTTTTCAGCGCGGCATGATACCAAATCCGTTTTCGATGATTCATGGTGGGTCGGCTTTTGGCGGAGCCGACCATGGTCGGCGGGAGCTGGATCGGAAGGAAGAGCTTGCACGCTGGCTTACGCCGTTTCCGTGGCCATAAAGCGCGGCGACAGAAATGTGCATTAGTGGACGGGCCGGTCCGCTCCGCTCAACTGACCCATCCTGCGAGCCAAGTTCACCGTCACCTGAGGTGCCCGCGCGCAGCGTGGGCCTCGAAGAGCGACGACGGCCTCTGCGCCGCGGCCGCGTCCTTCGAGGCTCGCTGCCGCTCGCACGCGCGGCGCTAACCACCCTACGGATTGCGGCGTTCGCAACTCATGGGCAAAGTGGCCGCAAATCCATCAACTTGCTTGCGGGAAAGGACTGCACATGTTGGCACGTTATTTCATCTCCTGCAGCCTCAGCTTGGCCGCCATGTCTACCTTCGCGTTATCTCAGTCGCCATCGCCCAATGGGGTGGTGATACTCAATCCGCGGGGCGCAATCAGCACTGGGACCGATACCTGGAGTGTCGGCGCGCGTGCGGGCGACTTCATTTTTGTTGCCGGCATGCAAGGCGTCGATCCGGCCACCAACAAGTTGGTGGAAGGTGAAGAGGCGCGCATTCGTCAAGCTTTCCTGAATCTGGAACTCATTGCCGAATCGGCGGGTGCGACGCTGCAGGATTGCGTCCGCCTTACGGTCTACTTGTCCGACCTGCATCGGTTCGCGCCGCTCGTGAGCAAGGTACAGGCGGAACTTTGGGGCAAGCCCCCTTATCCGCCGCGTACCATGTTCGAGGTCCAGCGCCTCTTCGACGATGACATCGTCGAGATCGACAGCGTTTTCTACGCGCCAGCAAAGAAGTGAATCAGTGAGTGTAGCCCGGATTGAACGAAGTGAAAATGCCACCCCCATACGGGGCTATCGTTGAATTGCTGGCATTGACAGGGCAACGCCGCCAGGAAGTATCCAAGCTCAAGTGGGACGAACCGACGAGAAATCGCGGACTTGGTCCATTCCCGGTTCGCGAACCAAGAACAAGAAGGCACACATCGTTCACCTGTCAGAGCCCGCGTGGCAAGTCATCGCGCAACGTCCTGCGGGCACTTATCTCTTCGGCACATCTGGAGCAAAGCATTTTCAGGCCTATTCGACATCAAAGCGCGCGCTTGACACGCTATCTGGCATTACCGGATGCCGGCCGCATGACCGCAGACGTACCATAGTTTCCGGCATGGCCCGGCTCGGCGTGCCGCCGCATGTCGCCGATAAAATTCTCAACCACCAAGCGGGCACGATTTCCGGTGTAGCGGCCGTTTACCAACGGCACGAATTTTTGATCGAGCGCAAAGAACCGCTAGATCGGTGGGGCGCCCACGTCGAGCACATCGTCCAAGCCCTTAGCTAGCCTCAAAACTGATGACCAAACGTTCGTCGCGCCTCAATCGAAGGAAAAGAACAAACCAACTTACCAGAGCCCCTTCCCAAATCTAAGCTTGGACCCTTGCCGACTGCGGTATCGTCCGATGGCCAGGCAAGCACACGCGCGTGCAGGAATGAACGGAGTGAAAGTTGTTCAGCTAGAGGGACTGCCGTGGCGCAGTATGTGGGAAAGTGAGCGGAGGCCATCGGTCAGACCAGGGGGCCACAGCTTCGTAAGCAGCGGCCGCGCGGAGCACGACTTCGTCGCCGAGATGCGGTCCGCATATTTGCAGTCCGACGGGAAGGCCCGAGCGTGTCCAGCCTGCCGGTACGGAGATCGCCGGCTGCCCGGTCAGATTCATGATGTAGGTAAAAGGTGTCCAGCCTTGCGGAGAAACATCTTTGCCATCGATCGACGGCGGTCCGGCAATGCCGAGCTCAAACGCCGGCACGGCAACGGTCGGAGTCAACAACAAGTCGTAGCGCTGCATGAAGCGCCAGACCGCGTTGACGATCTTTTTTCGCGCGACGATGGCGTCGGTGAACTCGACGGCGGTCCATGACCGCTCGATCATCGCGGTCAGGTCCGACGAGAATGCTTGACGATCGTTTTGCAGCAATCGGCGCATGCCGGTCAAATCGCTTTCGAGCGCCACGAGCGCCTCGAAAGCAGCGGAGGCGTCGGCAAATTCGGGCGCGGCTTCCTCCACGTCGCAGCCGAGTTGGCGCTCGAATGTCCAAGCTGCGCGCGTACAGATTTCCCGCACCTCGGAGTTGACCGCCGCATAACCCCAATCGGGCGTGAACGCCAGGCGCAGACTTCGCATCTTGCCGGCGGCCGAGGCCCGCCAATCAACGTCGCCAGCAGGGATGCTGTGCCGATCGCGTGGGTCGGGCCCCGCGATCACCGACATGACCAGCGCGACGTCGCCGATCGTTCGCGCGATCGGCCCGATGTGCTCAATCGATTCCCAGCCCGAGAAGCCTGGAAACCGCTCGTCCCGACAACCTGGATAGAGCGGCACCCGGCCCATCGAGGGCTTGAAGCCGACGATGCCGCAAAGCGCTGCAGGAATCCGAATCGATCCTCCGCCGTCGCTCCCGAGCGCGATCGGCGCCATCCCCGCGGCTACCGCTGCCGCCGACCCGGCGCTGGAGCCGCCGGAGGTCCGGTCGAGCGCCCAGGGGTTGCGCGTGGTCGGGAATACCGGATTGTGGCCGACTGCGCCGTAACCAAGCTCGGCGACGTTGGTCTTGCCGAGAGGGAGCGCGGCGGCGGCCAAGAGGCGCTCGACGACAACGTCGTCCTCGTCCGGCACAAAGCCGGCGTAGGCGCGGGCGCCGCCCACGGTTCGAACGCCCTTGGTGGCAATCAGATCCTTGATCGCGACGGGAACACCGGCGAGGGGGCCAACCGGACGCTGTGCCGCGAGATCAGCTTCGATTTTGCGTGCCGCAGCGCGCGTCAATTCCGGCGTCGGCGTGCAGAAAGCGTGCAGTTGCGGATCAAGATCGGCTTGCCGCGACAGGAACGCTTCGGCGATTTCGACGGGAGATATTTCTCGTTCGCGCACAAGCCGGGCGAGTTCGACGGCGCCAACGGTGAAAAGATCCGTGCGCGGCGGTGCGTGTCGGTCTCTGGGCTGAGAAGTCGGCAGGGCCGGCGCGCCCGGCGCGGTGCCCTGCATGTTATCCCGGCCCATTGCCACCCGGTTGACTGGCAGGAGAAAAAACTACAAAAGTTGTATGACATTCAACATCCCGCGATTCGCGGGCTATCAGAGAGCTCGTCTTATGACAGCAGCGATCGTGAAGCAGGCTCCGCCGCTGCTGTTCGGCGCCCGCCTCCGCCATGCCCGCCTCGCCAAGGGTATGCGCCAGCAGGCGCTCGCCGATCTGGCGGGCTGCTCGAAGAGCATGCTGTCGAAGATTGAGGCGGATCGGGTCGTGCCGTCGCTTCCCACGCTGCAACGCATTGCGAAAGCTCTCGAAATAACCCTTGCCAACCTTTTGGCCGATCCGCCGGAGGGCGAAATCGTGTCCCGCCCCGGCAGCCGGCCGGTGCTCAATGTCGACCCGCTGAGACGCGGCGAGGGAATCCAGTACGAGCGGCTTGTTCCGTTTGGGCAAGCCGTTCTGCTCGAGGCCAATATTCACATCATCGCGCCCCAAGGCGGGCGCGAAGACCCCATCCAGCATCAGGGAGAGGAACTCGGCCTGGTTTTGGAAGGGCAACTCGAGTTGATCGTTGGCGGCCGTACCTATCTGGCCCGTGCACAAGATTCGTTCTTCTTTAGCTCGGTTCTTGGTCACAGCTACCGCAATCCCGGCCCGGGCATCACGCGGGTCGTCTGGGTGAACACACCCCCCGTCCACTAGACGGAGCGACCGCGGGACGACGCGTCAATAAGCCATACCTTTGATTTTGCTCAGTTCATTGCGCCTCTGGCCGCCAGACGGCGGGCGATTGGTATAGGAAGGTTGAACAAAAAGCAACACGGTTGAATGAAATGGCAAACGGTGGCATGCTCATTGCTACGCGTGGACACGTTATTCACCCTCGCATCGCAGGGAGGCTCCCTATGAACCGCCGTGAACTGCTGAAATCGGGCGCAGTGACCGTGACCACAGGCATGTTTGGCCTTTGGCCGACCATCCGCGCTTACGCGGGAACGCCCGTCGATACGCTTGTTGTCGTGACCGAATACGGGCCGAACAGTCTCGACATTCAAGGCCTCGGCGCCAACCAGCCAACCCACGGACCATCATGGAACGTCTACGACCGCCTCCTAAGCTACGGCACCAAGACCTTGCCGGACGGCACAACGTCCTACGACTACAAGAGCCTCACGCCGGAGCTCGCAGAATCGTGGGAGGTGGCTGAGGACGGCATGTCCGCCACCTTCAAGCTGCGGCCCAACGCAGTGTTTCATGATGGCAGTCCGGTCACCGCCGCCGACGTCAAATGGTCGTTCGACCGTGCCGTCCAGATCGGCGGCTTCTCGCCGATTCAAATGGGCGCCGGATCGATGGAGAAGCCCGAACAATTCGAAGCGGTCGACGATCACACTTTCCGTATTCACTTCATTCGCAAGGACAAGCTGACGCTGCCCGATCTCGCCGTGAATATTCCCGTAGTCATGAATTCAAAGCTGGCAAAGGCCCATGCCACCGATAAGGACCCCTGGGCGCAGGAATGGCTGGAGCGCAACGAGGCTGGCAGCGGTGCTTTCAAGGTCGAATCCTGGAATCCTGGACAGGAGCTGATCCTCACCCGCTTCGACGGCTGGACGCAGGGCAAACTGCCGGCGCTCAAGCGCGTGATCGTGCGCGAGATTCCGGCCGCGGGCACACGGCGTTCCTTGCTCGAGAAAGGTGACGCTGACGTGTCCTATGGACTGCCGCCGAAAGATTTCGCCGAACTTGCTGTCGGCGGCAAAGTCAAAGTAGTGGGCGTGCCAGTCGAGAACGCGCTCGTCTATCTCGATATGAACGTCAAGATTTCCTCCCTTCGACAAACCGGAGGTCCGAAAAGCGATCGCCTATGCCATCCCCTACGATGCCATCATGAAGGTCGGCATCTACGGACGCGGCCTGCCGATGTTCGGATCGAGCGAAAGCAAAATCACGAAACCGGTCTGGCCGCAGCCATCGCCGTACCACACCGATCTTGACAAGGCGCGCTCGCTTCTCGCCGCCGCCGGGCTCAAGGACGGCTTCGAAACGTCGCTCGGCTTCGATCTCGGCCAGTCGACGATCCGCGAACCGTCCGCGCTTCTCATTCAGGAGTCGCTGGGGAAACTGGGCATCAAAGTGACGCTGAACAAAGTCCCGCCGGCAAACTGGATGACGGCGATGGACAAGAAAACCATGCCGCTTACGCTCACCAGTTTTCAGGCCTGGCTCAACTATCCGGAGTATTTCTTCTATTGGACGTACGACGGCCGCAACACCGTGTTCAACACGATGAATTACCAAAACCCGGCTGTCGACAAGCTGATCGAGACTGCGCGCTTCACGACCGACCCGGAAGAATACAACAAGGCGGTGTGCGGCTTCGTCCAGATCGTCTTCGACGAAGTGCCGCGTATTCCGCTTTTCCAGTACTATCTCGACGTGGCCTTCCAACCCAACGTCAAAGGATACAAGTACTGGTTCCATACGCAGCTGGACTATCGCACGCTGGCGAAGGGCTGATCGACACGAGAGGGTCGTGGGGAGTTTGATCGCAAGGCGTTTGGCGGGCGCGCTGGCCGTCGTCGCGTCAGTGATCGTCGTGACATTCGTTTTGACGCGTGCGCTGCCCGCCGACCCCGCGGTGTACTTCGCCGGCCTCGGCGGCACCAAGGAAGCGATCGCCGCCATGCGGGCAAAGCTGGGGCTTGACCATGGTTTGCTTACCCAGTTCTTCGTCTATATCCGCGCTCTCGCCGCCGGCGATCTCGGTCATTCACTGACTACCGGCCATCCGGTTCTCGACGACTTGACGCGGCGGCTGCCGGCGTCGCTGGAGCTGACCATCTCCGCGCTTGCCCTGGCTGCGATCGTCGGTTTGCCGGCCGGGATGGCCGCGGCGGTGTGGCCCAATTCCTGGTTCGATCATCTCGTCCGCGTGATCGCGACCGTAGGCGTGGCGATCCCCACATTCTTCACCGGGTTGATGCTGCTTCACGTGTTCTATTTCGATCTTGGCTGGGCGCCGGCGCCGCTCGGCCGGCTGAGCTCATTCGCGGCGCCGCCGCCCCGGGTGAGCGGCTTCTATCTGATCGATAGCTTGCTTGCGGGGGACCTTGCCACCTTCGCCGCCGCGGCCTTCCAGCTTGCGCTGCCTGCGCTCACTCTGTCGCTGTTCGCAGTGGCACCGCTAGCCCGGGCGACCCGTGCCGCGATGCTCGAGGTGTTGGCGAGCGACTTCGTGCGTACCGCGCGCGCCATTCCCTTGAGCCGCGCGAAAATCCTGTTTGTCTATGCATTCGGCAACGCGCTGCTGCCGGTACTAACGACCATTGGGATGGTATTTTCCTTCCTGCTCGGCGCCAATGTGCTGGTCGAGAAGGTATTCGGCTGGCCCGGGATCGGCTCTTATGCCATCGATGCGCTGATAGCGGCCGACTACGCGCCCGTGCAGGGTTTCGTCCTCCTCATGGCCATCCTCTATATCCTGCTCAACCTTCTCATCGATATTGCGGTAATCGTGGCGGACCCGCGCACGGTCGGCGCGTAATGGACCTCGCACGCAGCGTGCGCTCCGCGCGGCTGCCTCCCGGCAGCGGATCGCTCATCCTTGTCGCCGTGCTGGCGCTCACCGGCGTGATAGCGCCTTGGATTGCGCCCTACGATCCGCTCGCCACCAATGTCGCCGAAGCATTGCAGCCGCCGTCGGTCGCCCATTGGTTCGGGACCGATGCCGTCGGCCGCGATCTGTTCAGCCGTGTTCTGGTTGCTACCCGCCTCGACCTGTCGATAGCCGTCGTCGCGGTCGCACTTTCGTTTGTTGTCGGTGCCACCGCCGGCACCATTTCAGGTTACCTCGGCGGTTGGATCGATGCGGCAATCGGCCGCGTTACCGACACGATCATGGCGTTTCCGCTGTTCGTGCTGGCGATGGGCATCGTTGCGGCGGCTGGCAACACGGTCGCCAACATCATCTATGCGACCGCGGTTATCAATATTCCGACCTACGTGCGCGTCGCGCGCGCCGAAGTTCTGGTCCGCCGCGAAGCGCCGTTTGTTCAGGCGGCGCGGCTTGCAGGCAACGGACCCGCGCGCGTGTTGGCTTTCCATCTTTTCCCAAACGTTGCAGCGCCTCTGATCGTTCAGGCTTCGCTCAACATGGGCTATGCGATCCTGAATGCCGCCGGACTTTCATTCATCGGGCTTGGCGTGCGCCCGCCCGCGCCGGAATGGGGCATCATGGTCGCCGATGGCGCCGCCTATATCATATCAGGCGAATGGTGGGTCTGGCTGTTCCCAGGTCTCGCGCTGACAGGCGCCGTTCTTGCCTTCAATGTCGCAGGCGACGGATTGCGCGACTTCTTCGATCCCCAAAGGCGATCATGAACAGTATCGCCGCACCCCAGCCGCTGCTCGAGATCGAGGAGCTGTCGGTGAAGATCGCCTCGCGGCGAGGAATGGTTGCGGCAGTTCGCGACGTTTCGTTTTCGGTCGCACCGGGTGAGATCCTGGGAATTGTTGGCGAGTCGGGTTCGGGCAAATCAGTCACCGCGCTTGCGGTCATGGGCATCCTGCCGGCGGCAGCTCGCGTCGGCCACGGCAGCATCCGATTCGCCGGCCGCGCGCTCAATCTTACGGGACGAAGGCGCGGCGATCGCGAGGGTCTTGCCATCATTTTCCAGAACCCGCGGGCGGCACTCGACCCGATCCGTCCCGTCGGACGCCAGCTCGTCGACGCATTGCGCGCTCATTCCCCGCTTTCCGCGCGTCAGGCCGCGGTATCTGCGGTCGAGATTCTGGGCCAAGTGCGCATCCACGAGCCCGCGCGGCGATTCTGGTCGTATCCGTTCGAGTTGTCGGGCGGCATGTGCCAGCGTGCAATGATCGCGATCGCACTGGCTTGCAAGCCGCGTCTGTTGATCGCTGACGAACCGACGACCGGCCTGGACGTGACGACGCAGAAGGCGATCGTCGATCTCTTGGTCGCGCTCGCGGCAGAGCGCGGCATGGCGACTGTGCTCATCACCCATGACCTCGCTCTCGCCAGCGAACGCTGCTCGCGGCTTGCGGTCATGCAAGGCGGCCGAGTGGTCGAAATCGCCGAGACCGTCGAAATACTGCGCCAGCCGCGCGAGCCGTATACGCGATCGTTGATAGCAGCTACACCGCGCGCGGATGAAGACACAACAACGCGCACGGGCGGAGCGCCTGCTGCCGTCGCGCCGCAGCCGCTGCTTGCTGTCGAAAGCTTGTGCCGCGACTATCGTTTGCGTGCGGCCGGCGGCATGGCGGCGCGCGCCTGGGGGCAAATATCGCGTCCGGGTAACGTGCGCGAGATCGACATCTTGAGGGCCGTCGACAATGTGACGTTTGACCTATCGCCTGGAGAGAGTGTCGGGCTTGTCGGCGAATCCGGCTCGGGGAAATCCACCTTGGCTGCGCTAATCGTCAGGCTGATCGATCCGACCGCGGGCCGCATCCGCTTTCGCGGCGAGGACATTGGCGCGATTCCGGCACGACACGCGGCCCGAGCAGCATTTCGCCGAGAAATCCAGATGGTCTTCCAAGACCCGTCCGCCAGTCTCAACTCGCGGCATACCGCGTTCGACGCGATCGCCGAGCCAATTCGCCGAACTCGGTCCTCTTGCGCGCGCTCGACCGCTCGCGGGAGTGGTGCACGAGCTCGCCGAAATGGTTGGATTGGCCGCTGCCCTACTCAGTCGCTTGCCGCACCAGCTTTCGGGCGGCGAAAAAGCCCGCGTCGGAATCGCGCGCGCAATTGCGCTACGTCCTAGCCTTCTCGTTCTTGACGAGCCGACAGCGTCGTTGGATGTCCGTGTGCAGGCGGTTATTCTCGACCTGCTCGCCAAACTGCGCGATGAATTCGCAATGACATACTTTTTCGTAAGCCATGATTTGGCGGTAGTGCGCCGTGTCTGCGAGCGCGTGCTGGTCATGCGCTCCGGGCAGATCGTAGAGAGCGGCATGACGGAAAAGGTGCTCACCGCACCCGATCATCCCTACACCAAGGAGCTCGTGGCGGCTATTCCTCGTGCGGCACACCGGGAGCTTATTCAAAATGCCTCGGCGCGTTGAGAATCGCACGCAGCTCAACACGGGTTCGCGAACTATTCGCTAAGTTCGCCCTTGGTACTTCTACGCCATCGCCGGATATCGGCGGCGCTCCTGACCGCTGTACGACAGCAAGCTCTGACCACAGTATCTGCGGTGCCGTCGCTGCGACCAACGTCGGCGGACGGCGTTGGCGGTGCCGGCCGCGTTCATTGCTGCCGGTATTTTCAGCATTGTCGATTAACCGATAAGCATGCATAATCAAGTGACTTGATCCGGGGTCATATACCGTTCTTTGCCCCGTTCTCCGAAGAGAAGGCAGAAAATGACGTTTTCCCAATGAATTGCGGGGGGTACTGGCTCGACAAGCTCAAGGACTGGATCGCCTTGGCCCAATTCTTGCGACAGTCATTTTGAGGCACGTTGGTTTACAACGACGCCCTTGAGTCGCCAGTAAGGTCAATGCGAAAGGAACACGCCATGCTTGACCGCAAATCCCGAAGTCTGTGCGGCCTGACGCGCCGCAATGTTCTCGCGGCCGGTGCCAGCCTGGCGGTCCCTCTCTTTATCGGCAGCGGGGCGCGGGCCGCCACCGGGGGAACGCTCGTCTGGGGCAAGTCATTGGAAATGACGATGCTTGATCCGCATACGGCGCTCGTCGGCTCGGCATGGCAGCTCCAATACCTTGTCTACGACACGCTGGTGACGATGGGGGATCATTTCGAGGTCCAACCGGGCATCGCTGAATCATGGGAGCAGCCGACGCCGAGCACGTACGTGTTTCACCTGCGCGAGGGCGTGACCTTCTCCAACGGCCGAGCCATGACGGCGGCTGATGTCGCCGGCAGCATCGGGCGCGTGGTTGATCCGAAATTCGGCTCTTGGTGGGCGTGCCAGATGGGTTCGGTCAAAAGCGTTCAGGCCGTCGATGCAAAAACGGTGAAAATCGAGCTGAATGAGCCGTTCACGCCGCTGCTGCCGTCGCTGGCGGCCAGCATGACGGCAATATTGCCGATGAAGGAGCTGCAGGAGGGAACATTCAATCCGTCGAAAGAGCTGATGGGCACAGGGCCCTTCATGGTGACCGCCCATCAACAGAACGACTATTGGACCCTCACCCGCAATCCGCACTACTGGCGCAAAGGCTATCCCAAGTTTGACGAAGTCTCGATTCGCATCATCACCGACGACGGCGCCCGCCTGGCGGCGTTACAAAGCGGCGCCATCGACATCGCTAACTTCGAAAATCCGGACGCACCTAAACTGCTGCAGGGCGCCACGAACGTCAAAACCGCCATTCAGCAGACCGGCGATCTGTACACGTTGGCGCTCAATCCGGTGTGGGACCAATCGCCGTTCCGGGATCAGCGGCTGAGACAGGCGGTCAACCTGTCGCTCAACCGCGAGCAAATCCGTGATGTCGCGCTCAGCGCCCAGGGCACTGTTTCCGGCGTCGCCGCCGCCGTCTTCAAGGACGGCTGTACGTCGACCATCGCCCGCGACGTGGCCAAAGCCAAGGAGCTCGCGGCCAGCGCTGGAGGGCTTTCGTTTGCAATGGTCGTACAGACCAGCGAGGCAATTCAGCGGATCGCTCAGGTCATCCAGCAGAACGTCGCCGAAGCCGGCATCAAGGCCGAACTCAACGTCGTCGATGAAGGCGTGTTTGTCGACAAGGTGTTCGTCACCGGCAAGTTTCAAGCGAGCCCATTCTTCTGGTCCGCCTACGCCGATCCCGGAATGGTGGCGGCATGGTGGGAACCGAGCGTTTCCGGCTTTACAGGAAAATACGTCGTCTCGGTGCCTGAACTCAACGATCTCGTCCATGCGGAACGGCGTACACCTAACGGCGCGGAGCGGACCGCGCAACTCAAACGCATCTGCGCGCTTGTCGATGACGGTGCGCAGATGATCCCACTCGTCACCAAGCCGGTCACCGTCGGCTATCGTTCGGATCGCATCCAGGCGGACATTCATCCCTTCGAAGGCTACAATGACACGCTCCGCCATATTGCGGAGTTCAGCCGCGTCTAGGGCAACGCAGCCACAGGTTCATGACCGCCTTCCTGGTTTTTGCTTCGCGCAGGCTTGCGGGTGCGATACTGACGCTGTTCCTGGCGTCCGTGACCGTTTTCGGTTCAATTCATTCGCTGCCGGGAAGCTATGCCGATGTCTTCCTCGGTGCGCATCCGACCCCGCAGGTCAAGGCTCGCATCGAGGAGACGTTCGGCCTAGATCGGCCGCTGCCGATTCAGTATGCGAAATGGATAGCGGCTGCGGCGCGCGGCGATTTCGGCGTGTCGCTGGTCACGCAGAAGCCGGTCGCAGGGGAATTCGCCCTGCGGCTTCCAGTGACAGCTGAACTTGCGGTAATGGCGACGGCCATCGCAATCCTTGCGGGCATTCCGCTCGGCATATGGGGCGGGCTCGAACGGCGGCGCTTCGTCAGCCGATTCAGCCGGCTCTGCGGATCCCTTGCGATCAGCGTCCCAGACTTCGTGATCGGAAGCCTGTTGATCTATGTTTTCTCGCACTATCGCCTCGGTCTCACCGTAGGAACATGGGTCTCGGCCACGAGCAACCCTTTGGGGAACATATCGGCCGCTCTGCTTCCATCTTGCGCGCTGGCTGCATTGGGCGTCGGCTTTGTCATGACCACAGCGCGACACGCCACCATCTCGATACGCGCCATGCCTTGGTTCTTGGCCGCTGTCGCCCGCGGCAAGACGGCGCCCGCCATCGTCCGCGAGCATGTCGTCAAGAACGCCGCCATTCCGGTCGTTACCATCATCGCAATCTATCTCGGCTATCTGCTTGGGGGTACCGCGGTCGTGGAATCGCTGTTCACGGCGCCCGGCATCGGGCGCTACATCGTGGAGGCAGTCCAGTTGCGCGACTATCCGGTCGTGCAAGCCGGCGTTCTGCTCGCGGCCTCTGTCTTCATCGGGTTGAACCTCGTGGCCGACCTTGTCTACGCCGCGCTCGACCCACGCATTCGCGTATGACAGCAGGCATTCGCATACCCTTCCATGGAGATCCCCTGGCTCAAGCCGGCACGATAGCGCTTGTCGTCCTTGTTGGGTTCAGCATTGTAGGATTGACCACGAACATCTTTGGTAGCCCGACCACGCTCGGGGGACTGGCGCTGTCTGTCCCCGGACCGGGCCATGCGCTAGGCACCGACCAACTCGGGCGGTCGCTCATGCCGCGGGTTGTGGCGGGTATCCACGTGACGATTTTGCTTTCCGCATTCGCGGTGATGATTGCGGCCACCATCGGTTCCCTGCTCGGCCTGCTTTCAGGATATTTTAAGGGGCTGATGGATGAGATTGTGCCGCGGCTTGCCGACTTGATGTTTTCGTTCCCGGCAATCCTTCTCGCCATCATGATCTCTGCAATCCTGAAACCGGGAACCCCTAGCGCGATTGCGGCCATCGTCATCGTCACGCTTCCGGTGATGATCCGCGTGGTGCGCGCGGCGACGCTGACGGTGGCGGAACAGGACTTCGTCATCCAGGCACGCATTGCCGGAGCGGGGCTCGGACGCATTCTCGCGCTGCACCTGTTGCCGAATGTCGCCAGCGTCATCATCGTGCAAGCGGCTTACTCGATCTCATTCGGCATGATCATCGAAAGCGGCATCAGCTTTCTTGGCCTCGGCGTGCAGCCGCCGGAGGCATCCCTGGGATCGCTTTTGCACGACGGCCGCGTTTATCTCTCGGTCGCGCCCTGGCTTGTATTTGTGCCTGGCATTGTTCTCGCGATCACCATCCTGTCGGTTAACTTGGTCGGCGACGGACTGCGCCGGACCATCGATCCGTTGATCGAATGACGCCTGCGCTTGCCATTAACGACTTGGCGATCGACTTCCGCTCTCGGCGCGGCCACGTGCGTGCCGTCGATGGCGCGGCTCTGACCGCGGCTTGCGGCGAGGTCCTTGGTGTCGTCGGCGAAAGCGGTTGTGGCAAAAGCACCCTCGGTATGGCCATCGGGCGGCTGCTGGCGCCGGGGGCGCTTCGCGTCACCGGAGATATCCTCGTCGACGGCCGTTCCGTGTTTGCACTCGATGACGACGCGCTGCGAACGCTGCGGGCCGAGGAGCTTGGCTTCGTCTTTCAGGACCCGATCGGAACGCTTGATCCGACCCGGCGCATCGGGTTGCAGGTCAAGGCGGCGCTGCCGGGGAGGGGGACGGACCGCGAAGTTGAGGCGGTACTCTTCGAGGTCGGCCTCTCCGACGCTGGCCGGGTGGCGCGCAGCTATCCGCACGAGCTTTCCGGCGGCATGGCGCAACGCGTGTCAATCGGCATGGCTCTCGCTCGGCGGCCCAAGATCGTGATCGCCGACGAACCGACCGCCGCCCTCGACGCGTCGATCAAGAGCCAAATCCTCGATCTACTGACCGGGCGCTGCCGGGCGACGGGCGCGGTGCTGATCCTGCTCAGCCATGATCTGCATGCCATCCGCAAATACTCCGATCGTGTCGCCGTCATGTATGGCGGTCGGTTGGTGGAAACGGGACCGTCCAGCATCATCTTCACACGACCGGCCCATCCCTACACTGCGATGCTGCTGCGAGCGTCCATCGCCGACGTCCCGATAGGCGGACGAGCCGAGCCGATCCCGGGCGCGCCGCCCGTCCTGGAAGGGCGCTGCGAGCGTTGCTCGTTCGCGCCGCGATGCGAGTGGACTGAGCAGCGGTGCACCGCGGTCCGGCCGGAAGCGCGCTTCATCGCGGGCCGCGAGGTTGTTTGTCATCGCGCTGAATCTGTGATTGCGGGCGTGAGGGCGTCATGACTGCGGATCGCTTGATCAGCCTTGAGAAGGTGACGAAGCGCTATGCCAGCGGGCCACCCTGGGCCCGGCGCGCCGTCACCGCGTTGAACGCAATCGATCTTGCCATCGGCAATGGCGAGACTCTCGCACTTGTCGGTGAATCGGGATCAGGGAAGACAACCGTCGGCCGTCTGTGTCTGGGACTGCTGGAGCCGAGCGCCGGGCGGGTGCTGCTTGAAGGGCGGCCATTCTCGGCGTGGCGCGGCAAGCTCCGTGGACGCCTAGCCACTGTTCTGCAGCATCCGCGATGGTCGCTCAATCCGCGCCTGCGCATCGGCACTTCGGTTGCCGAGCCGCTGGTGGTCGGCGGATCTACCGGGAGACGCGAAGTGTCCGCGAAGGTGACCGAGATGCTGGCTTCGGTCGGGTTGCCCGCGGAAATGGAGCGCCGCTACCCGCACGAATTATCCGGTGGACAATGCCAGCGCGTTGCCATCGCACGCGCCTTGATCACGGCCCCGCGGCTTATCGTCTTCGATGAGGCGGTGAGTGCGCTCGACGTTTCCGTTCAGGCGCAGGTCCTCAACCTGATCAAGGACCTGCAGCAGCAGGTGGGATTTTCCGCGCTGTTCATTACCCACGACCTTGCCGCCGCGCGCTATGTGGCAAGCGAAATTGCCGTACTGCATCGCGGCACGCTCGTCGAAAGCGGGCCCGCCAGTCGGCTTTATCAGGCTTCCTCGCATCCCTATACGCGCGGTCTTCAGGAGGCCGGTGGTCTCCTCGATCGCGCTGCACAGAATCCAGCTCCATTCGAGGTCGCGGATTTGGGAGTGGGACTATGACCTCGGTGAGCGCGGAACCGCGGGACAGCCTTCTCGAATTGGGCCTTTGCGATCTTGCGGCCGCGATCCGCCGCCGGGAGTTCAGCGCTAGCGAAGCCGTAGACGCCGCACTGAGCAGGATTGCGATGCTGGATGGGCGCTTTCATGCCTTTTGCACTGTCGATCCCGACGCCGCACGCGATGTCGCAGAACGCATCGACCAGCGGTTATACCGGGGAGACGCGGTGGGTCCGCTCGCCGGGGTGCCGGTGGCGGTCAAGGATCTTTTGTGCACTCGCGGGCTGCGCACGACTTTCGGTTCGGCGGCCTACACCGACTATGTTCCCGAAGAGGATGATATCGCGGTAGCCCGGCTCAGAGCGGCCGACGCGGTGATTGTCGGCAAGACCAACACCTCGGAATTCGGTTACGGCGCTGTTGGCTACAATTCTCTGTTTCCGGCGACGCTCAATCCCTGGAATACAGCACTCGGACCCGGAGGCTCGAGCGCGGGATCGGCAGTAGCGGTCGCCACCGGCATGGTGCCGCTTGCGCTCGGCAGTGATGGCGGTGGATCGATCCGGGTCCCGGCGTCGCTATGCGGCGTGTTTGGATTGAAGCCGTCCTTTGGAAGGATTCCGCTCTATCCGGGATGCCGCGATGAGCGTTTGCCAGGCGCGTCAGGCTGGGAGCTGTTGGAGCATATCGGTCCGCTCACGCGATCCGCCGATGACGCTGCGCTTTCCATGGCGGTGATGGCTGGCCCTGCCCCGCAGGACCGCCAGTCGCTTCCACTCGAGATCGTCGACTGGCGGCCTCGCGCGGTGAAGCGCGACATTCGTATCGCGTTCAGCGCCGACATGGGGTTCGCGCCCGTCGATAGCGAGATCGCTTCCATTGCTCGCCATTCTGCGGAAGCGCTCAGCCGTGAGCTCGGACAGCAGACAACGGACGCTCACCCTGACGTGTCCGACCCTCAGGCTTGTTTCGAGGCCCTGGTTGCCCTCGACACCGATCGCGTTGGTCTTCGCCGCATGGCCAACGCCAAGGGTGTTTCGTTCGGTCCCGCGTTGCGTCGCGTGCTGGAGCGTGATTGGTCCGCTGATGCATTTACGTCGGCGCTGCTCGCTCGCAAGCAATTGAGCAATCAGATGTGGCGCTTCATGCGCGACTTCGACTTTCTCCTGAGCCCGACTGTTGCGACCGCGGCGTTCGCCGCTGATCTTGATGCGCCGGCAACGATCGCCGGACGGCCAAGCGGTGGTGCGGGCTGCGCGCCGCTCGCTGCCATTGCAAACCTCACCGGTTTGCCGGCGGCGTCGGTGCCGGTCGGCACGACCCGCGACGGCCGTCCGGTCGGACTGCAGGTCATGGGGCGCCAGCTCGACGATGTGGGCGTCCTCTCGCTTTGCGCGGCAATAGAACGTGCGTTGCCGTGGAAATCGTGGTCGAGCAGCAAATTGAGCGGCACTTGAAGCGAGCAAGCGCGCGGTCGGCGCTACGACGGCGGACAGAAGGACCGGCTGATGAGAACTCCAGGGAACCATCCAAGAAAATCAGCGAAGCGGCGCAGTCGATCGGCCAAAGCGTCGGATCGGCCGAAAAGCCGCTCTCCTGGAGAATCGCAGGACGCGATTGAAGCTGGCCGGCTGCAGATCGGCGCCCGGCTCAAGCATGCGCGCATATTGGCGGGCGTGCTGATGCGCGAACTCGCCGCCAAGGTCGACTGCACGGAAAGCATGATTTCCAAGATCGAGAGCGGCCGGGTGATGCCGTCGCTGCCGATGCTGCAACGGATTGTGGATGCGCTTGGCCGCGACCTTCCTTCATTTTTCGGCTCGGATCCGAATTCGCCGGGCGTGATCCAGCGACGCGGGCAACGTGCTGTTACGACCACCGATCCCATCAGGCAAGGCCATGGAGTGAGCTATGAGCGCCTAGTGCCATTCGGCGCCGGCAATCTGCTCGAGGGCAACGTCCATGTCATCGAGCCGCACGGCTCCAAGCGCGATCCGATCACGCATCAGGGTGAGACATTGGGTTTCATTCTCGAAGGTCAGCTCGAGCTGACCATCGAGACGACGACCTATCAGCTGAACGAAGGGGACTCATTCTTTTTCAAAAATCATTTGACCAACGGCTATCGAAATCTCAGCTCCGGAATAGCCCGCATCCTTTGGGTGAACACGCCACAAGTCCACTGATACGCCCATTGTCAACCGAGCACGGAGAACGTGGCCGGACATCTGACAGCAACTACCGCCAGTCACCTTAAGTTCCAGCGATCAATGTGAGTCGAGGAACTGGCCTCAACACAAACAACAAATCGGCAGTTTCTGAAAGACCGTAAGAACATAACGACGCTTTGAGTGTCGATGGGCTACCGCCTAGCCGGCAGCAGGAACGCCGTACGCCTGAAAGATCGACTTCGCGATATCGAGACCGAACTGTCGTAGTTGCTTGCTGCCTCCTCATCTCACGGAACCTCCAGCAGCGCTCACATTCATGGTACTCGCCGTGCCGGCGAAAAGAGCCGTCCACACCATCGGGAATGGAAATCGCTCGCGTCATGGCACCAGCGATTTCGACGGAAAACTTGGCGATGGTCATCGCGACGGTTGCGCTGCAGATGGATGCAATTTTGAATGCGCCTCAAAAACGGGCGTTGGTGGCGACAATATAGGCAGCGACTGACAATGACTTTTGCACATCAGCAGACCTTATGACGCGAATTTAAATTTCCAATTTTTTTGCGCTGCGAAGGTCTGCTACTGCAAGCGCGAGATCAAAAAATCCGTTGCCGGTCGATCTGCATTTCACTAGCGCGCGATCATCTCATTGCGCACAGGGAGATAAGTCATGACTAAAATGAGCGAAGTGACGAACAAGCCGACGCGGAGTCCGATGGTGAAGAAGGGGCCATCCCGACGCGCGCTGCTCAAAGCTGGTGGCGCCCTTTTGGGCGGCGCTGCAGGAGCCGGCGCAGTCACCGGATTTCCCACCATCTGGGCGCAGGAAATCAAAGACATCGAGCTGCGCCACGACGGCGTGTCCTATTCTGTGGTCAAGGCGATTGGCGACCAGGCCGCCAAGGACCTCGGCTTCAAGGTCACGATGCAGAATCTCGACACGTCCGCCGCGATCAATCGCTTCATCACCCAGCCCGACTCGGTTGATATCGCCGACGTCGAAGGCTGGCAATCGAAGCTCGCCACCAGGCGCGGCATATTGCAAGGCATTGAGGTGAAGAAGATCAAGGAATTCGACAACATCCTTCCGATCTTTACCAAAGGCGAGCTCGAGGGTCACAAAATTCCGCGGCAAGGGATCTCGCCGTACGAGGCGATGTACATCTCCACGCCGACGGCGACGGACTTGCATGATGGCGTCACCGAGTGGGCGACTTTTTTGCCGCAAGTCTATAACGCCGACTCGCTCGGCTATCGGCCCGACCTGATCGGTCACGAAGTGACGGAGTGGAAGGAGCTGCTCGATCCCAAGTTCAAGGGTAAAGCGGCGATACTCGACGTGCCGGCGATCGGCATTATGGATGCGGCGCTGTGCTTCGAAAGCGCCGGGCTGATCACCTACGGCAACAAAGGCAACATGACCAAAAAGGAGATCGACTTCACCGCCGACAAGCTGATCGAGCTGAAGAAAAGCGGCCATTTCCGCGCTACCTGGACAACCTTCGACCAATCGGTGCAGCTGATGGCGGCAGGTGAGGTCATCATTCAGTCGATGTGGTCGCCAGCCGTCGCCGCCGTGCGCGTGAAGGAGATCCCCTGCATCTACGCTCCGGTCAACGTGAAAAACGGCAAGGAAGGCTATCGCGGCTGGTGCAACGGCATGGCGCTCATGAAGCATCTGAGCGGCAAGAAACTCGACGCCGCGTATGAGTATCTCAACTGGTATCTGTCGGGATGGCAGGGCGCCTTCGTCAGCCGCTACGGCTACTACAGTCCGGTGCCGCAGACCGCAAAGAAGTTCATGACCGATACCGAATGGCCTTATTGGTACGAAGGCAAGCCCGCTCCCGGCCCAATCAGCGATCCCTACGGCGTACCCATGGAAAAAACCGGAACGGTGCGCGACGGCGGCTCGTTTGTGACCCGCGTCACCAACATCTCCTGTTGGAACACGCTGATGGATGAGGCGGCCTACATGAGCAAGCGCTGGAACGACTTCAAGGTCGCATGACGCGCGCGCGGGTCGGCGGTCCTCGACCGGCCCGCTTCTTGCTTCGAGCCTTGCTCGAAGCTTGCTTCCTGCTTCGAAGATTCCGGTGAGGCGACATCGTGGCCGCACGCGACCGCATTTTTGGCTGGGTCTACGTATCACCACTGCTGCTGGTGCTGGTGCCGTTCTTCGTGGCGCCGCTCCTGGTGGTGATCGCCGCCAGTTTCTTTGAGAGCGACGGTTTCGGCGGTCTCATCGCCAATCCGACGCTGGGAAACTACGTCGATATTTTCACCTCAGCGCTGACGTTCAATCTCTATTTGGAGACCATCAAGTTCACGGTCCTGACCTGGTTCTTCTCGCTGATCATCGGCTTCTGGATCGCGTATTTCCTGGTCTTCCACGTGCGCAGCCCGCTGCTGGGCATAGGCCTGTTTCTCCTCTGCACGGTGCCGTTCTGGACTTCGAACATCATTCGCATGATTTCGTGGATCCCGCTGCTGGGCAAGGAGGGACTGATCAACATGAGTTTGATCAAGCTGGGCGTCGTGCACGAGCCGCTGGAATTTCTGCTGTTCTCCAGCTTCTCGGTCGTGGTCGCCTATGTCCATCAGCTCACGATCTTCATGGTCGTGCCGATCTTCAATGCCATGGCCCGCATCGACAAACGCGTGGTCGAAGCCGCCCTAGACGCTGGCGCCTGTCGCTTCGACATCGTGCGCCTCATCGTGCTGCCGCTCTCCAAAAACGGCATCGCGCTTGGGTCGATCTTTGTCGTCTCCATCGTGATGGGTGATTTCTTCGTCATCAAGGTCATGAGTGGCGGCGGGTCGGCTTCCGTGGTGGGCGCGCTCTACGAAGATGTCGGCGTCCTGCAATATCCCTCCGCCGCCGCCAGCGCCGTACTGTTGACGATCGTGGTTACGCTGCTCGTCACCGCGATCCTGCGGACCGTGGATGTGCGTAAGGAGATCGCGCGATGGCGGCGGCCGATCACGCGGTGCGTGCAGGCGCCGTGTCGAAGGCCATGGTGGCGCACGCGATCGCGCCGCGCGCCGGCGGGCGGCCCTGGACGTTCTACGTCCTCCTCACCGTGTTCGTGCTTTACGTGCTCGCGCTCTATGGTCCGATGATATGCATCTACATCCTGTCGTTTCAGGATGTTCGCGGCGGCCTCGTCTTTCCCATGAAGGGATTTTCGTTGCACTGGTTTGTGGATCTGTTCACCCAGGTGCGCACCGGCGACGTCAAAGGGTCATTTGACCGCTCGGTCAAGCTCGCGGCGATCGTCACCGTAATCACCGTTGTCGTTTCGTTTCTTGCCGGCATGGCTTTCCGCCGCCGTTTTCGTGGCGACGGCATCGTTTTCTACTTGATGATCGGAAGCCTAGTCGCGCCGGGGCTTGTGCTGAGCATCGGCGTCGGCCTCCTCATGCATTTCATCGGCGTCGAGGGGCGCTGGTACACCACGGCTGTTGGCGCGCAGCTGTCCTGGACGCTGCCGTTCGGCGTGCTGGTGATGTTCGCGGTGATGTCGCGCTTCGACCGCGCTTGGGAAGAAGCCGCCTACGATCTCGGCGCGACGCGCTGGCAGGCGATCCGGCTCGTCGTCATTCCGATCCTCGCGCCCGGCATCGTGGCAGTGGCGCTGTTCGGCTTCACCCTGTCCTACGACGAGTTCGCCCGCACCTTGCAGACCGCGGGCTCGCTCAACACGCTGCCGCTTGAAATCTGGACCATGACCCTCAACGTCACTTCGCCGTCGCTGTACGCACTCGGCACCATCACTACGATTGTCTCGTTCACAATGATCATTGCTTGCCTCGGCAGCATCGCTCTCATCCAGAAGCGGCGCGCCAGCCGCGTCCCGGCCTACTAAGGAGGACGACATGGACTTGGGACCGGGACACATCGAACTCGCCGGTGTGGTCAAGAGCTTCGACGGCTTCGTCAACGCGGTCGACGGCGTCAACATCAAGATCCCGGACGGGTCGTATTGCTGTCTGCTCGGCCCCTCCGGCTGCGGCAAGACCACCATCCTGCGCATGATCGCCGGACATGAAGACCCGACCGCGGGCGAGATCTTGATCGGCGGCGAGAATGTCGTCGGCTTGCCGCCGGTCGCACGCCGCACCGCAATGATGTTCCAGTCCTACGCGCTGTTTCCGCACCTTTCGGTACGCGACAACGTCGCCTTTGCGCTGCGGGTACGCGGAATATCTAAGGCCGAACGCCACAAGGCCAGCGACGCCATGATGGAAAAGGTGCGGCTGACCGAGTTCGCTGATCGGCCGCCGGCGCAACTGTCCGGCGGCCAACAGCAGCGCGTGGCACTGGCGCGGGCCGCGATCACCGAACCGCGGGTGCTGCTGCTCGACGAGCCGCTGTCCGCGCTCGACGAGCATCTGCGCATCCAGATGCGCCAAGAGCTGCGCTACATGCAGCGCGAGCTTGGTATCACTTTCGTACACGTGACCCATACTCAGCTAGAGGCGATCGCGCTTGCCGATCTCGTGGTGGTGATGGAGAAAGGGAAAATCCGGCAAGCCGGCGCGGCGCGCGACGTCTACGCAAGCCCCAAGGATCGCTATGTTGCGGAATTCCTCGGCGGCCAGAACGTTCTCAGCGGCAAGGTGCAGACCGTCAACGGTCACGTTGCCGTGGTGGCGGCGCCTGCCGGCACCGGCATCACCGTGCCGCTCACGCCGGGCATCCACGTCGACAAGGAGAACTTCGATCGCCATCGCCGTGCGCCGCGACGATGTCGAACTCGTCCGACCCGGCGCCGCGGCGGCCGACGGCACGGCATCGGTACCGGGCCGTGTGACCGCGATCGAATATCAGGGCTACTTCGTGAAAGTCATGCTCGACGCCGGCGGCGATGAGGACTTCGTCGTCTACGTCTCAGAGCGGAAATTCTTCGGTAACCCTTTGGGAGTGGGTGACGCCGTGCTCGCGACCTGGCCGGTGGATGTTGCGCGTCTGTTGCACTGATGGCGCGAGAGGTAACAGCCAATGCAGATAGATTTTGTCCTTAACGGAAATTTGGTCAGCATCGACGTCGAGCCGTCAACGTTGCTATGCGATCTCCTGCGCGAGACGCTTGGACTGACGGGCACGCATGTCGGTTGCGACACAAGCCAGTGCGGTGCCTGTGTAGTGCACGTGGACGACAGTTCCGTGAAGAGCTGCACGCTCCTCGCCGTTGCAGTCGATGGCACACGGGTGACGACCGTCGAAGGCCTGGGCACGCCCGAGGCGCTGCACCCGATGCAGCTCGCCTTTCATGAGAATCACGGCTTGCAGTGCGGCTTTTGCACGCCTGGCATGTTGATGAGTTCGGTCGAGTTCGCCCGACGCCATCCGCATCCGACCGAAGCGGACGTGCGGCACTGGCTCGAAGGTAATCTCTGCCGCTGCACCGGATACCAGAACATCGTGACCTCGGTCCTCCGAGGCACGGCCGCTATGCATGCCGCGAAGGGGGCGTAAGTCATGTCAAACGTCATCGGTATCGGCGCTCGACCGCTACGCAAGGAAGACCGGCGTTTTCTCACCGGCCGCGGCAACTACGTCGCTGATATCAAGCGTCCCGACATGACCGTTGGCGCGTTCGTTCGTTCGCCCCATGCACATGCAGCCATCAAGTCGATTGACGCTGCGGCGGCACTCGCGATGCCTGGCGTTCTCGCGGTCTTTACCGGCGAAGATTTGAAGGCGGCGGGGGTCGGCGGCCTTCCCTGCGGTTGGGGCATCACCGGCAAGGATGGACTTCCGATGAAGGAGCCGCCTCACCCGGCGCTCGCGCAGGGCAAAGTGCGGCATGTCGGCGATCCGGTTGCCTTCGTGGTGGCGGAGACCTACGAGCAGGCGCAAAGCGCCGCTGCGGCTGTCATCGTCAACTATCACGAGTTGCCGGCCGTCGTCGGCGTCCTCGATGCGATCAAACGAGATGCACCGCTCCTCTTCGACGACGTGCCAAGCAATCTCTGCTGCCACTGGGCGATCGGCGACCGCGCCGCGACCGACGCCGCCTTCCGGAAAGCCGCCCATGTGGCGCGCATCAGCCTGGTCAACAATCGCCTGGTCGGCAATCCGATGGAACCGCGCGCGGCCGTTGCCGAATACAATGCTGCGACCGGCCAATATACGCTGTGGTCGACGAGCCAATTCCCGCACGTCGTGCGCCTCCTCATGGGGGCCTTCGTGCTGAACATTCCGCAGCACAAGTTGCGGGTGGTGGCGCCGGACGTGGGCGGCGGCTTCGGCGTCAAGCAATTCCACTATGCCGAAGAAGCGGTGATCACCTGGGCAACACCCAAGGTCGGGCGGCCGATAAAATGGGTCTGCGAACGCAGCGAAGGCTTTGTCTCGGACGCGCAGGGGCGCGACCACGTGACGGAGGCCGAACTTGCGCTCGACGAGAACGGAAAATTCCTGGCGCTGTGCGTCAACACTATCGCCAATATCGGCGGCTATATTTCCACCTTCGGTCCCAACATTCCTACCAACCTTTACGGGCCGCTCCTGGCCGGCGTCTACACCACGCCGGCGATCTATTGCGAAGTGAAGGTCGTGTTCACCAACACGGTGCCGGTCGATGCCTACCGTGGTGCCGGTCGGCCGGAAGCGACTTTTGTGTTGGAACGGCTTGTCGATATCGCGGCAAGCGAAATGGGTATCGATCGCGCCGAGATTCGTCGCCGCAACATGATCCCGAAGGAGGCATACCCTTACCAGACGCCGGTCATGGTGCAGTATGATTCCGGCGATCCCGAGGGCTGCCTGGAAAAGGCGCTCCAAACATCCGACTGGGCCAATTTCGGCCTGCGTAAGCAGGCGTCCGCCAAGAACGGCATGCTGCGCGGCATTGGGCTTTGCACTTATATCGAGGCCTGCGGCTTGGCCCCCTCGCGCATTGCCGGCCGGCTCGGCGCTCGAGGCGGCCTCTACGAAAGCGCAACCGTCCGCGTGCATCCAACGGGTCAAGTCACCGTCCTGATTGGTACGCACAATCATGGCCAGGGACACGAGACGACCTATGCGCAAATCGTTTGCGAAAAATTGGGCGTGCCGTTCGAAAACATCGACGTGGTCTATGGCGACACCGACAAAGTGCAGTTCGGCATGGGCACCTACGGCTCGCGCTCGCTGGTGGTGGGCGGTGCCGCTCTGTCGAAGGCCAGCGACAAGATCATCCTGAAGGGCAGGAAGATCGCCGCTCATCTGCTCGAAAGCAGCGAGGAAGACATCGAATTCGCGGCGGGCGAGTTCAAGGTAGCCGGAACCGATCGGAAGAAGGCGTTCGCCGATATCGCGCTTGCTGCCTACGTGCCACACAACTATCCGCTTGAAGTGCTCGAGCCCGGCCTCGAGGAGCAGGCATATTACGATCCGATCAATTTCACCTACCCGGGCGGCGCCCACGTGGCCGAGGTGGAGATCGACCCCGAGACCGGCATCGTCAGTCTTGTGAACTACACGGCGGTGGACGACGTCGGCACCATCATCAACCCGATGATCGTCGAGGGCCAGCTTCACGGCGGCATCGTGCAGGGCATCGGCCAGGCGCTGTTCGAGAACTGCGTCTATGACGACGCGTCGGGACAGCTCTTGTCCGGCTCGTTCATGGATTATTGCATGCCGCGGGCGGACAACCTGCCGCGCATGATGATCGCGACCCACAGTACGCCGTGCACGCATACGCCAATGGGCGTCAAGGGCTGCGGCGAAGTCGGAACGATCGGCTCGCCGGCGGCGGTCGCCAACGCCGTCGTCGACGCGCTCGCCCATCTCGGCGTGAACCACGTCGACATGCCGGCGACCGCGAACCGCGTCTGGCGGGTCATGAAAAGCGCATCCTTATTGCAAGCGACCGAATAGAAGGCTGGGCGATGAAAACCTTCGACTATCACAAGCCGAATTCCGTCTCCGAAGCGGTCGCGCTGATGTCCAACGAAAAGGACAGCCGACCCATCGCCGGCGGCCTGTCGCTGTTGCCGACCATGAAGCAGCGGCTCGCGGCCCCGGAGGTCTTGATCGATCTTTCCGGTATTGTTGCGTTGAAAGGGATCGAGGCCGGCGCCGGCGCAATCACCGTCGGCGCCATGACCCGTCATGTCGATGTCGCCAATTCGCCGGCGGTGGCGAATTCGATCCCGGCGCTGGCACAGCTCGCCGGTGGCATCGGCGACCCGGCTGTGCGCAATCGCGGTACGATCGGCGGTTCGCTCGCCAACAACGATCCGGCCGCCGATTACCCGGCCGCGGTTCTCGCTTTGGGCGCAACAGTAATGACCAACAGACAGGAGATCCCGGCCGAGCAGTTCTTCCGCGGCATGTTCGAGACTGCGCTGGCGCCGGGCGAATTGATCACTGCGGTGAGATTTCCCCTGCCGATCGCCGCGGGCTACGCCAAAATGCCGAACGCGGCGTCACGTTTCGCGCTGGTCGGTGTTTTCGTCGCCAAGTTCGCGACCGGCGTGCGGGTCGCAGTGACCGGGGCGGGGCCGGCGGTCTTTCGCGTTCCGGTGCTCGAATCCGCGCTCTCGGCCAGCTTTCAGTCGGCCGCCGTCAACGGCCATGGCGTCGATCCGGCGGGATTAAATTCGGACATTCATGCTAAATCGGCGTTTCGCGCCCACCTGATCGTCGTGATGGCCAAGCGCGCCGTCGCTGCCGCGCTGGCAGCGCCAGCCGCTGCTTGACCGCCAACCCGCAGGGTCCGATGAGCAGCCTTTCGCAGACTGCCGCACTCGACGCGCCGCAAAGCTTGGCACGCCTCTCTGCGCTCGAGATGCTCGACGGCTACCGTGCCGGAAAATTCACGCCGCGCGATGTCATCGACGAGGTGATAGGCGCATTGAAAAGCACGGACGCGCTGTGCAAGGTAATGACCACGGATATGTTCGCGTCCGCTCGCGTCAGTGCCGATCACGCCACCGCGGCCTGGAAAGCCGGCGACGCGAAGGCTCTGACGGGCGTTCCGGTCACCGTCAAGGATCTCATTTATGTCGCTGGAACGGAGGCCAAGGGCGGCGCGCCGGCGCTCGACGGTTTCGTTCCGGATGTGGACGCCGCCGTGGTCACGGCGGTCAAGGACGCAGGCGCAATCATCACCTGCAAGACCACGACCTGCGAGTCGGGCTACAAACTCACCGCCGACAGCCCGGTTTCCGGTATCACCCGCAATCCCTGGCACCTTGGTCGTACCAGCGGCGGCTCGAGCGGCGGCGCCGCTGCGGCGATTGCCGCCGGCTGCGGTCCGCTAGCCATCGCCACCGACGGGGTTGGCTCAATTCGCGTGCCGTGCTCGTTTTGCGGCGTGTTTGGTCTCAAGCCGACCTATGGCTTGGTACCGCGCTCGCCAGGCTTCTTCCCGCCGTCCTGGCCGTCGCTCGCTCATACAGGGCCGATCGCGCGCACGGTCGCCGATGCAGCACTCCTCCTCGGCGTCATCGCCGGCCACGACCGACGCGATCCCGGTAGCTTGCCGCTTGAGCGCCGCTCCTTCGCGGCGAGAGTCGGCCGGCTCGATGGCCTGCGCATCGGCTTCAGCGCGGACTTCGGTTATGCGGCGGTGGTCAGTGACGTGCGCACCGCGTTCAGGCACGCGATCGATGCGTTGGCGGATCTCGGCGCCGATGTCAGGGCCGCCGAACCCGGCGTCGATCCCGACTTGCTCGAGGGCGTGCTGAAGCCGATTGCGTTCACCGAGCAGGCGGCAGCAACGTCGGCACGCGGCCCCGCTCTGTTCGCTGGCTCCGACCAGGACTATCGCGACGTAATCGCGAGAGGACGGACCTACAGCGGCGTTGACTACATGGTCGCGACGCATCGCCGAATGATCATGCGCGGCCGCTTCGCCGAGTTGTTCCGCAACATTGACGCCCTTGTTACGCCGAGCGTGGCCGTGACTGCGTTTGCTGCGGGAAGCATTGGCGTCGACGAAATCGACGGCCGCAAGATCGACCGCCATCTGGGCTGGTCGCCGTTCAGCTGGCCGATCAACTTGGCGGGCTTACCGGCCGCAACTGTGCCCTGCGGATGCGATCGTGACGGCCTGCCAATCGGAATGCAGATTGTCGCGCCGTGGCTCGCGGAGGACACAATTCTTTCCATCGCCGCGGCGTTCGAACAAGCGCACCCTTGGACCAATGTGTGGCCCCCATTTGTCCACCGCTAGAAATCCGCTGAGGGGGGAGAATTGCGAGAATCGAACGCCTATTCTGGAAAAGCGCGGCGGAGCTTGCGTTGCGGCGGAACGACGGCCTGCACGGCGGGCGCGTTCCGCAGCTTTGGCGGGGTTCTTCGCTCCTCTCCGACGCGGGCCGCGGACAACCCGATATAGTGGGCGAGATAGTCGTGCAACGCGTCGACTGCCGGCGAAGCCGCTCCCGGCGCCTTGTAGAGCAGAAGGTCAACCTTCGGCAGCGTCGGAAAACCTTCGCTCGGTGCAAGTTCGCGCATCCCTGGCACCAGCGCGCACCGGCAGAGAACCGTAACCGCCATGCCTGCAAATACGGCGGCCTGCAGGCCGCCCACACTCTCGCTGACGCAGGCGATCTGCCATTTGTGTCCGGCGCGCTCGATGTGCTCTATCGCGTGCTCGCGATAGATGTTGCCCGGCGGCAGCAAAGCGAGCCGCACAGGATCCTCGAAATGGGCTTGCGAGTGCTCGCCGACGATCCATACCAGCTGTTCCTGGTGCACGACCAAGCCGCCAGTGAAATTGTTCATGCGAGTGACGAGCGCGATGTCGACTTCGCCCTTTTGCACGCGGTCCACGGTCGGTGTGGATAGCGCGCAGCGCAACTCGACTTGGATCCGTGGAAATGTCTCTTTAAATACCGCGAGGATCGACGGCAGCATGTAGGCGGCATAGAGGTCGGGCGTGCCGAGCACGACATGGCCCTGGACCTCCGGTGAAGATAGCCGCGACAGAAGTTCGTCGTGCAGGCGCAATATGGATTTGGCGTAGGCCAAGACCATGTCGCCGTCAGGAGTAAGCTGCATGCGGCGGCCCTCGTGATGGAACAGAGCCTTGCCGGTAATATCTTCAAGTCTTTGAATCTGCAGGCTGATCGCGGGTTGCGAGCGGCCGAGCCGGCGGGCGGTTTCGGTGACGCTGCCCGTATCGGCGACCGATATCAGCGATCGCAGCATGCGGATATCAAGGCTGAGAAGGTTCATGGAGTCGTTCCGCGTGCCCAATGGCTAGGGCCTGCCGCGACATCCATGCATGCAAGCGCCGTGCAAACGCGCGATTTGCCGTGCACAAAGTTTGTGCACCTGAGCGCCCCCAAGCGTTGCTTCGCCAATGTGCGGGTTATGTCCAGCCGCAACGCCGAACTTCTTGCACGCGGATCCGCGTCCCCAAGCGAGCCTTCGCCCTTCTCCCGCTGTCCCGCACATCAATTGATATCGACCGAGTATGACGTTGCGTTCGCGCGTCTCATGGCTAATAAAAAGAGGGTGATCGAACGCACAACCGGTTAGGTGCGCGCGATATTCGCTGACAACTCATCACAGCCCGGGTGTGCTAGTTTGAGCAGGCTGATGGCCTACCCAGTTATGGAGGCGCATCAGAGTGATTGATAAGGACGGTCGGCCTCACGCTAAGTTCGCAAGGTTTCGCGCAAATCCCGTGGAGAGGAAATGCGCCCAGGCAGGACTTCTGATTTT
Organism: uncultured Alphaproteobacteria bacterium; assembly: GCA_963833665.1. GTDB lineage: Bacteria > Pseudomonadota > Alphaproteobacteria > Rhizobiales > Xanthobacteraceae > BOG-931. The sequence continues at coordinate 103,221 of CAWHZA010000027.1, forward strand.
CTTCCGCGCGCCGTGCTGCAGCGGCATGGTCGTAGGGGATAGCGATGTGCTCAACACTGGCTTGATCCCCACTAAGCTGTAGCACGGCGTAGTTGGCGGCGGGGCTCCCCAGACTCGGAAACATGTGCAGGCGGGGACGGATCCTCGTAGGCCGGCAATCCGACACTGCCCGGATTGATGATCATTTTCTCACCAGTGTCTGCCGCCCGCAGGTCGTCGAACTCGGTTCCACGGTGCATCGTGCACCGATTGTCCCGAATGACCAGGTCGTGGACGGCCAGGGATGCGTGTAAACGAATTGACGCTGCGTGTCGCGCACATGCTCAAACCTGAGTTTGTCCGGCGACTTCCGAAAATGCTCCTTGCCAGCATTCACAGTCGCACAAGCGTCGACGATTATGTCGCCCACGTTGATGCCGATGCGGAACTCAATACGGCGATCGTCGGGATTGCGAATCGGCCATAGCGCGCTGGATTTCCATGGCGCAGCGCGTGGCGTCGACAACGCTCGCAAATCCGACCAGGGCACCGTCACCGCTGTCTTGACGATACGACCGGCGACATCAGCCGCGAGGATGGCGGCCAGCCTACTTTCGATGCGAGCCTCGATCACGACGGATCGAAAAACATTTCGTTTTCGTCCGCAAGCTGTCATAATATTACACTGCAATAATCGCTTCAATGCGCCAAGGCGTATCGACCCAAAGGGATCTAATCGCCGTCGGATGAAACTCAGTGACGGGTCAACTCGATCAGACAAATCAGCGTTAGGAAAGGCGATGGCCAGCGACGACAAGAAAATCAAAACTAATCCCGCTTCCAAAAATGAGGCCCCTTCGAAGGACAAGAGTGACTCAGGTGTAGGCACATCCGAGGCTGAGGGCGCCAAGATTGCTGACACCTCACCCTCCGACTATAGCAGGGGCGAGGGCCAGAAACCGGTTTCTAAAGCTTATAAGGACAATTGGAACGCGATTTTCGCGAAGAAAAAGAAACGATAATTTGACGCCTTTCTTGCCGGCATCACTGATCTATTTTGGCTCCGCCAAACCGACTGATGCCTGCGTGGCGTCAGCCCAGAGACAGCACACCGGCTTTCTAGGATTTTGTGGAACCGGCAGGCACGTCGACCGTCCTCGGAAAGTGACGAACTACTCCTACAACTGAGTAATCTCCCCACAACTCCAAAGCGCGTTTGCGCGCCTTGATCTCGTGGCTTGCGGCACAAGAAAGAAAGGCCCGGAAGAATCCCGGGCCTTCGTCATTTCGGTTGTGAGGGTTAGAATCAATAGTCCATACCGCCCATGCCACCCATTCCACCGCCAGGCATACCGGGCGCCGCACTTTCCTTCTTCGGCCTTTCGGCGACCATGGCTTCCGTCGTGATCAGGAGCCCAGCGATCGACGCTGCATTCTGCAGCGCCGCCCGCACAACCTTGGTTGGGTCGATGATGCCCTTGGTGACGAGATTGACGTATTCGCCGTTCTGGGCATCGAAGCCGTACGAGTATTGGTCCTTATCGAGGATCTTGCCGACGACAATCGAGCCGTCTTCGCCCGAATTGATGGCGATCTGGCGCGCCGGCCAGGAGAGCGCCTTGCGCACGATCTCCACGCCGGTCTTCTGGTCGTCGTTCTGTGTGCGTACCTTCTTCAGTACGTCGCTGGCGCGCAGGAGTGCGACGCCGCCGCCTGGCAGGATTCCTTCCTCGACTGCGGCACGGGTCGCGTGCATCGCGTCGTCGACGCGATCCTTGCGCTCCTTCACCTCGACCTCGCTGGCCCCGCCGACGCGGATCACTGCAACGCCGCCGGCGAGCTTGGCTAGCCGCTCCTGCAGTTTCTCCTGGTCGTAGTCGGACGTGGTCTCCTCAATCTGCGTCTTGATCTGGGCGATACGCGCTTCGATGTCGGTCTTCTTGCCGGCACCGTTCACGATCGTGGTGTTCTCTTTCTCGATCACCACTTTTTTGGCGCGCCCGAGCATGTTCACAGTAACCTTGTCGAGTTTGATGCCGAGATCCTCGCTGATCGCCTGAGCGCCGGTGAGGATCGCGATATCTTCGAGCATCGCCTTGCGGCGGTCACCGAAGCCCGGAGCCTTCACTGCCGCGACTTTCAGTCCGCCGCGCAGCTTGTTGACGACGAGCGTGGCAAGCGCCTCGCCCTCGACGTCCTCGGCGATGATGACGAGGGGCTTCGAGGTCTGGACTACCGCTTCGAGTAGCGGAAGCAGTTCCTGTAGGCCTGACAGCTTTTTCTCGTAGATCAGGATAAAGGCGTCATCCATCTCGACGCGCATCTTGTCGGCGTTAGTGACGAAGTAGGGGGAGATATAACCGCGATCGAACTGCATACCTTCGACCACTTCGAGCTCAGTCTCCAAGGACTTCGCCTCTTCGACCGTGATCACGCCCTCGTTGCCAACCTTCTTCATCGCATCGGCGAGGAACTTGCCGATCTCGACATCGCCATTGGCGGCAATCGTGCCGACGTGGGCGATCTCTTCGTTGGAGGTGACTTTCTTCGAGTTCTTCTTCAGATCCTCGACTACCGCTTCAACTGCAAGGTCGATCCCGCGCTTGAGATCCATCGGATTCATACCCGCGGCCACGGCCTTCGAGCCTTCCTTCACGATAGCCTGCGCCAGAACCGTTGCGGTTGTGGTGCCATCGCCGGCGAAGTCGGATGACTTCGACGCGACCTCGCGCACCATCTGCGCACCCATATTCTCGAACTTGTCCTCGAGCTCGATCTCTTTAGCGACGGTGACGCCGTCCTTGGTGATGCGCGGGGCGCCGTACGACTTGTCCAGCACAACGTTGCGCCCCTTGGGGCCTAGCGTCACGCGAACCGCATTGGCGAGAATGTCGACGCCGCGCAACATCCTGTCGCGCGCATCAACGCCGAATTTTACATCTTTAGAAGCCATTTTTGTTCTCCAATGTTTGACGCGACAGCCCCTAGGCAGCCTTCTTGCGGGCAGCGGTCTGTTCGATCACGCCCATGATGTCGCTCTCTTTCATGATCAAATATTCGACGCCGTCGATCTTGACCTCCGTGCCCGACCATTTGCCGAATAGCACGCGGTCGCCAACCTTGAGGTCGATGGGGATGATTTTCCCGGCTTCATCGCGGCCGCCCGGACCGACAGAGATCACCTCTCCCTCGGAAGGCTTTTCTTTGGCTGTATCCGGAATGATGATTCCACCTGCGGTCTTATCCTCGGCGTCGATGCGCGTAACCACGACGCGGTCGTGAAGCGGCCGAAACTTCATATCAATCCTCCCAAGTATCTGTTGCTGTTTGCTTTCTGATGAAAGTCAGAGGCGCACTACGAAGTGCAAGATGACAGCCTCTTCTCTTCTTCCTTAATTGGTCGGTTTTTGGCACTCTTCAAGGGAGACCGCCAATTTACTATGAAGGCAGTCATCCTAATGCTACTAATGCTTTGAAAATAAAGCAAAATTTATATTCTAGGTTTGTCCTGTCGAAGTGGGCCGGCAGTGGCAGCTTACACGCGATGTGACGGCGTTACCGTTACGCCGTCACGCATGTAACGCTGTCACTTTGTAACGCTGACCGAATCCGTCGTCGGAACCAGCCCCACCGGTCGGTTCAACTGCCGGCATGGCCGGAAGTCACCGGCCAGCTGGCGCGCCAAGTTTTCGAAGCGTTTTGGCTAAAGCTGTTCGAACGGGAGAGGATGGATTGTGCGTGTAGCTCTGCCAATGTTCGAACTCCTTCAGCCCTTTGACGTAGTTGGGGATCATCGCTCGCCGTAGAGAGCTAGTATGGATCGCCAAGATCCAAAGTCGACGATGCGGTCCCGCCACGTCCTCACCGGGGTCGGCAGGGCTTGGTCAAGCCATCACTCAAGGAGGCCGCGCAAGCGTAGTTGCGACTCGATGACGGACAGTCCCAGCTGCGCCCGCTCCAACCCCGCGCGTCCCCTGTTGGGATTGCTTCTGCGGTCGTTGTCGATTCGGCGCAATGCCGCCGCTACCCGGTCTCGCGCGCGCTCCAGATCGGCAACGGTGTACTGCCGAGGCTCCGGCCGCGTGCGTTTCTTGCGCGGTCCCTTCGCCGACCTCCTGGCAAGGATGGCCGCGTTGAGCTGCTTCCCTGTCGCCATCGTTGCGTCTCCGATTATCCTGGCGGATCCCGCCAATCAAACATATTCGGAGCGGCTTCGTGAACCGGGTCGCGCTATACCTTGGAGATGCGACCGTCGCCGACGCTCTCGCCGGCGCCAGTCCGTCGCCGCGCAACACGGCGTGCTCTTGACATTTAACACCTCCAAAGAACTGCGGTCCGGTGAGGCAAAGCTATTGGACCGCGCGCGACTGTTCACCTCAAATGACTTTTGCAACAAAATCGGCCAATAGCAGAAGTCCAAACAAGGCGTGCCGTCATACCTCTGGTCAAAAATATCAGTTCAGCTGGCGGTTTGCCTTGATCGTGTCGAAAAATGTTCGCTTCCGCTTCGATATTTTTGTGGCCCCTCGCGATCAGATGGCCCTGTTTAATGCCTTGGACACGCCTGTCTTGATTGGCTCGGCAGCCTCGGTCGCGACCTGCTGAGCGAGCGCGAAAAGTTCCTTATTCTGCGCGAAAGCGATATCGAATTGCTTGCGCATCTGCGCCGTCGACAGCGCGATAAACTCGGACGGGGACTTCACACCCAACAGCTCATGGGCGTAGTCAAAGGCCGCGCCGGCGTTGGCTCGGGCGATCTCGATCAGCTTGAGATTGTAGCCTGTAGCGCCCTTGGCGGCGGTCGCATAGGTGGTTTTGAGCAAGTCGGCTGCTTCCTCGCCGGCCGCCTTCGCCTTCGCGTAGGCGTCTCTGGCTTGCGCGACGCCCTTATCGATCATCTGGCGAAACTCCGCCGGCACTTCCAACTGCGGCATCGCGTTCTTCGACAGTCCAAACGAGTCAGTCATGTGTTTCGCTGTCTTGGCTTTCGTAGCGCTGGTCGTGATTTCGTCCATGACACTTATCCTCGGAGAATTTCCTTAGAGGACGGTTTTGGATGGACCTTCTGACGCCGCCCTCAACGTCGGACTTTGGTAGGGAAGTGGTTCAGCCCGGCCCTCGTTACGACTTGGGCGGCATCGGCGCGATCGACGACTGTGTGATTCTCGTGATGCATTCCTCGAGGCTCGGAAAAGGTCCGGAGGTGAGGTTGCCGTCATCCTCGATTGCGTACCAGCCGGGCTTGATGCCGCGCATGTCGGATCTGTCTTCACCGATATAGTAGGGAATGGTCATGGTGCCGAGTTTCCTAGGGATGGAAGGTGGTCAACAACAACATGCCAGCGAACACAGCGATGGCGGCGAGCAGCAAACAACATACTGCCCGCATCATCCGATCCTGAAGAACATCGGTAGTCACGATCGCTCCTTTTTTACGCCGCGCGCGCCTCTTACTGGAGCGCAGCTGACTTCGGTGCCATCAACAGCGCGTAGCAGGCAGCCACCAGGGCAGAACTCGGATACGTTTCACCCGGGAGGGTCACCGATTCCTTGGAGAATTCCTCCGCACGCTTCCACGAGTTGACCTTCGAAAGCGCCACAGTCTTCGCTGCGGCTTCAGGCTGTGCGCGGAATTTGTCGGCGCACACGGGCGCCAGCGCCGCTACGACCGCCAGATTAGATTGCTCCTTCGCCATCTTGTCAGCTGTGCTGCCGAGCGACCAGCCGCCCCAGTAAAAGCCAACGATGATCGTTGCCACGGCACCGACGGCTGCGCCTTGCAGCAGACGCGTCAGCGATTCTCCTTGGAGGATGGAAGGTATTTGCATGGTATTTCCTTTCGCCCGACATGTTTCGGAGCGAGGCCACGGAAACCCGGATGGGTTTTCCAGTTCCGCTTGAATTAGCGACCGAACACTCTAGGTTGGCGTTTCGATCATCGATTTAGGCTGCGCCTTTGTCCGCCCGGAGTCTGAGCAAAATAGCTCACATCCACCCGCCTGCACCGCCGCCAAGGTCGAAAGATGCATTGATTGCCCAGTCCGCCGTGAAGCGCGCCGAAGCGAAGCAGGCGGTCCAAGGCCAGGACTTTCATCATGGCCTGCGTCGGCAACGACGACGATTTACGCGAGGGGTACCGGAACAAGGACGGTGCTCTTTCACAGCCGTGCCCAAGGGCGCTGTCGTGGTCGATCACGCCACTGCCTTGGCCGACCGGCCCCCCGCCAAAACTCCATTGCGCCCCTGCAGCCCTGAGCTGACCATGCTATGTCGGTTTGTGTTGTGTCGACACATTCAAAAGTCGCGGAGCAGCAGGTCATAAGAACCTTTGTGACCGCGCCCATACACTTTGGTTGCGACTGTGTAGATGCGTTCGCGGTTCAAATCGAAGGCCCTGAGCACACCCACCTCATCGAAGCCCATGTCGGATTGAATGCGCTTCAATGCGTCTTCGTTCACGAAAAACGAAGCCTCCATCGCGCTATCGTGTCCCCAAAACCGAACCGCGCGCCGGGTCGCATCATAGAAGCGGCTCTGATTTGGAAAACTAAGCACGATCGGTCGCGCTCCAGATCGAAGCCGCCAGGTTGCCCGCATCGTCACGCTCAGCCCTCATGGGACTTTCTTGCCGGTGGAGGGCCTTGCTGGCGTTGGCTGAAACTGCGTCGGAGCCCACGGCGACGCCGGAATAGAGGTTTTTGACTTTTTCTTGTCAGCCTTCGGCTTCTTCTTCTCGCGATTGCTTCTGAGTTGCCCTTTCGCCATATCGTCCTCCGTACTGCACCGCCATGGCGGCGCCGTTGCGCGCCCCTCGGGGAGCTTCGTACCAGTTCGCCGTCTGAGCCGCGACCATCTGCGTCGTCAATTCGTCCTGCCGAAGCTGCAAGGCCTTTTTGCTAGCCGGCACCACGCCAACAGTCGACGGAGAGCCGCAGACTTTCTGACCACCATGCCGCGAGAGGCTGATCGAAAACGATGCTTTTGCCGGTCATGGCCGTGCGCTCATAGGCGCGTCGGTTTTCGTTTGGAAAGCCTAGCTAGGACCTTTCGCCAGCGTGTTCGCATTCCCCGCCGGAAGTTGATTCGTTGCCCTGTCTCGGTCCTGCGCGGCTTCGAGATCTCGAGGATCTATAGTCACCATCTCCAGCGAAGACGCTTGACGACCTTGTCCCGGCAAAAAAATCATCGTCGAGATGCGGCGATAGACGGGAAACGACAATTCTTCAATCAGCTCTTCATCGGTCACAACCCGATAGTCACCGGCCGGCAAAATACGATCGACACCTTTCAACTCAAACGGATGACTGAAGACGACAGATTTGCTGTGCGAGCGAGGGGTCATCGCTAAGCCGCCGCGCGACGGGCCAAGGGATAGTCCATGCTCTCGTACAGCCGGCGAATTCCGTCCTCGTCGTATCTTTCTTCGTCGACTTCGAGAAGGGCCCCCAGGAGAAACTCAGGTGGAAGTTCTTCGATCGCGAAGCGGATGGCGTCGGCCGCATGCGCAAACCGTCTGTATCCAATTGGATGCCGCTTGGGTTTCCGATTGCGGTTGGGGAACAGCTCCGCCTCGGCGCGATAATCAAATCCGATAACGGCTTTTTCGACCCCAGATGCTACGGCTTTTTCGACCCCAGATGCTATTGTCATTTGATTAATCTCCAAATCAGAGGTCGAGGTATCTCTTGAATGCTTTCGAGCTACTTTCCTGCATATATGATCCAAATGCGAGAAAGTTAGTCGTAAGCCGCAGGAGTTTTTACAGATCGCGCTTCACGAGCCACTAATGAGAGGGCAATAGCCTGAAATGATTGCGTTTTGAGACTCGAAAAGGTCATGCCGAGATGCCGGTCCCGGTCGAGGCCATCCAGGTCGATGGCGGCTCCGAGCTCGATGCCGAGTTCGAACAGGCCTGTCAGGCCAAAGCCATTCGCCTCTACGAGCTGCCGCCCAAACGGCCACAGATCCATGGCGCCGTCGATCCTCGACAATTTCCAGCATCTCTACGATCGCCCACAAGCCCCACGGCGTCCTCGCCGGACAAACCCCGGCCGGTGACCACAAAGCGCGCCTAGCAATCGATGCCCCCGTCATCTCATATGTGCTGATCCCGCTGATCCCCGACCGGCGCTTGTCGTTTTCCCCCGGAAAGCCTATGATCCCCCACGGAAGGTTGCGTCATGGTGACTAAACACCGACCATCATTTGATCCAAAATCGTTTCTTGCCCGTGTCGGGGACGGCCGGAGCATCCGCAAGTACCCCAAAGGCCAGGTCGTTTTTTCACAAGGGGATCCTGGCGATGCGGTTTTTTATATCCAGAAAGGCAGGGCGAAGCTCACCGTCGTTTCCGAGCATGGAAAGGAAGTGGTTATCGCAATTCTTGGAGTGGAGGAGTTCTTCGGCGAGGGATGTCTTGCCGGGCAGGCGCAGCGCATAGCGACGGTCACGACCATGATGGACTCCGTCATAGCTCGATTGGAAAAATCAACTATTATCCAGGTAATCCATCAGGAACCAGCATTCTCCGAAAAGCTCATTGCCCATCTTCTGGCTCGGAGCATCCGTGTCGAAGCAGATCTTATCGATCAACTATTCAATTCAAGCGAGAAGCGTCTTGCCCGCCTACTACTGCTGTTGGCAAATTTCGGCAAGGAAGGGACACCCGAGCCCGTGATCGCGAAAATTAGCCAGGAGACGCTGGCGGAAATGATCGGAACGACACGGTCGCGCGTGAGCTTCTTCATGAACAAATTTAGGAAACTCGGCTTCATTAGGTACAACGGAAGTATCGAGGTCCACAGTTCGCTGTTGAACGTCATTCTGCACGACCAACCGCACATCGGGGCTTGATATGTGCTCATTTTGCCGCCGCGCCTCTTCTAGCTGCGATTGGCTATCAGTACAGGCGGCAAATCGTTCGACATAATTTGAGTCCCGACGCTGCGTGTTTCGCTTCACTCTGTAAGCTAGCGCGCCCTAGCAGCAGCATCAGACGTCGGCCCTCGCGGTATTATGGCCCAAATGCTACGGGAATTGTGAGAGCGACCGCCTTGAGCACTTCGTCTATGCGTTCGCGAGCTTTTGCGAATGCGTCGCCCTTGATTTGACAAGAAATCCGCTGGACGGCTCGGTTCACGGGAAATACCCGAGGCGATTTGGGGTAGAAGATGCTCACCTGCCACATTGGAGGATTGTGCGCGACCTGGATTTCAAACCCCTTGTAGTCTTGGCTCTCGGTTCTCATTGCCAGTGCCTCCGCTAGGCACGTACCTACGTATATACGCGGGGCGCCTCGGGCCGGCGGCAAAAAAGTCCGGCCTTTTCGACCTTGAGCCGCCTGCTTCCCTAAATCCGTATAAAATAGCTCACGCTGTTTCGATGGCCAAATAACTTCGCCTTAGGCTTTGCCACGATCGCACGGAGCCGACCACCGATCTCGGACTTGTCGTGCAATCGATAGGAATTTTCGGATTTCCGGCTTTCCCCTCGCATTTCATATAGCCCAACGTGCCCAATTCGTTCATGAAATGGCTGATGCGCGATCGGACCGTACCGATCATTTCGGCGAGGATTTACCGACTGCACTTTCCGACGATCCCCTCTCAATCAGGCGGTAATCGGCGGACGGATATCGACATAGCCCATGTAGCGAGACCCAAAGTCGGGCTCTTGTTGGTTAGCCCAACGTCTCGTGCGCTCTTGCCGCGCCAGCATATGCAGAAATTGTTTTCGCAAACTCGCATTCGCGGTATGCGGCCTTGGGCGGGTATAAGCGCCGCCCTTTATTTTTGAAGCCGTCCCGCTGTCCAAAAGCTGCAGCGGAACGCGCGGCTACCATCGACCGATCATGGGTGTCGGCTTCGTTGTTGCATTTGTCGTAGCCCCCGGTGCGATTGGCCTTGACGCCATCGCTAACGTTTGCAGCGTGCTTGTCGGCTGGTCTGGAGTAGCAAGAAATACGGTTGTGGCCATCAACAGTGCGACCGCAATCGCCGTGGCGGCTCCCAAATAGGCGAGCATCGAAGCTAATAAAGCCATAGGAGGCGGCTGTGCTCGACGCCTCACGTTGGCCTGCACGTGGCGATGCTGCAGTGGGACTTAGTCCCAAATTGCCAGCAATGCCTTCAACGCCTTTTTCCCGACTTGACTCGCCTCTTCCCAAGAGCCGAACTGGTCGCGGGATTCTTCCACTGGAAGAACTTTATGTTCGGAAAAAATTTCCCAGGTATATCGTTTCGGCGACAAACACCGGTGTTTTACTTCCACTCGAAGATGGCCTGCGACGGATGATCTGTACATCCAGTGAAACCTCCATAAAGAGTGCTGTGGGTTAGCTAGGAAGGTAACGACGGTGTCAAATGTTTAGTTCCCGCTCTCGGGACGTGCGATTTCAGCGCTTGAAAATCGCCATACGCTGAAAGATATCGACATCGTCATAGATGGAGTGGTCAAAATAGAACAGACTCTATCCCGCTGGGATCGGCAAAATTGCGAATCTGGATCCGGCATCACGCCGATATCCAGCCCGGCTCCGGTTGTCCGCCCCGCCGCCCAAGCTCCCGGCAGCGGGCCACGTTTTTGTTGCCTTCAGGGAGACTAAAGGTCGTCATGAAGATCGCCCAGATCGCTCCACTTATTGAGAGCGTTCCTCCCCGTCTGTATGGCGGCACTGAACGGATCGTGTCCTACTTGACCGAAGAACTCGCCAGAATCGGCCACGATGTGACGCTCTTTGCGAGCGGAGACTCCATCACCAGCGCCGAGTTGGCTCCCTGTTGCACTCGTGCGCTTCGCCTGGATTCTACCGTGGGCGACATCATTCCGCACTTCATGCTGATGATTGATAAGGTCCGAGAGCGCGCGCACGAGTTTGACATTCTTCATTTTCACATCGATCTGGTTCACTTTCCGCTTTTCCGCTCACTGGCAGCGCGGACAATGACTACGCTTCATGGTCGGCAGGATCTGGGCGATCTAAAACCATTTTATTTCCGCTTCAGCGAAATGCCATTGGTTTCCATCTCCAACGATCAGCGCAAACCACTGCCGCACGCCCATTTTGTTGCGACGGTATACCACGGCATTCCGGCTGACCTGCATCTGCCCTCGCTAGGGCGGGGCAGTTACCTTGCCTTCTTGGGGCGGATTTCGCCGGAAAAGCGCCCGGATCGCGCGATCAGAATAGCGCGCGCCGCCGGCATGCCGCTGAAGATCGCTGCGAAGGTCGACAAGGCCGATGAAGACTACTTCCGCAACGATATACGGCCGCTTTTCGATGGGCCTGGAGTAGAGTTCATCGGGGAGATCAACGAGCGCGAGAAAGCAAAATTCCTGGGCGAGGCGGCCGCTCTGTTGTTCCCGGTGGACTGGCCAGAGCCGTTTGGCCTTGTGATGATCGAAGCCATGGCGTGCGGCACACCGGTGCTTGCGTTCCGTCGCGGCTCGATCCCCGAGGTCATCGACGATGGCGTCACCGGCAAAATCGTCGACAGCGAGGAAGAAGCCATCGCGGCGCTGCCACAAATCTTGTCTTACGACCGCAGCGCGGTGCGGCAACGTTTCGAAGAAAGATTTACCGCGAAAAGAATGGCCAAAGACTATGTCAGCGCCTATCGCCGGTTGTTGAAGACAGGGACGTCTGGCGCCAAGCCGCGCCAACTCGATTTCAATGGCGGCAACGGATTAGCCCCCGTTTCGATTGAAAAACCCCAACGCCAGGCGGACGCGGATCCGGAGATTCCAATCTGAGGAACGGGTTCCCATATCATCAGATGGAGCATCGCAATCATCGCGTCGGAGGATGAAGCCGATTCTGCCTTATCGCGCGCATCGGACGATGGGATTGTCGGAATGACAGGCAGTTCTCATTGTCGGACTTACCCAGGTTCGGGCCTCGTCCTTAGAATTTTCGCGGCGGAATTCTTCCTTGTTCCTTCTCAACTCCGTGCTCTTCCAGACTGTCAATCCATTTCGGCGTTGACAGATACAGAAACATATTTCTCCGATAAGCGTCTACTCCCAATCGCATGTATGATCCGTCTTCCAACTGCCATTGAGAACATTCGCTTGTCCCCTGGGGCGGCGGAAGACACTGTTGCGAATTTCCTACTCCAAACTGCATCATTACGTTTTTAGCCATTGTCTCCAACGTAGCGCCGCCTGCAGGGAAGACGTATGTAACGTCTTTCACCAGACGCGGCCTTGCGTGTTCGGTAAGAGATAACTCAAAACGCTCTTCTTTCGAGGACGCCGGGCAGAGAACCTTGTGTCCGCTAACCTCACAACCCGACAGCGCCTGTTTAGCCTCGGACTCGATCATTCCCGGCTTAAAGCCCTGAATGTCCCGTTTTAAGGAACCATCCCAAAACGAATAGGAATTCCGATTCTTTATGAACTCGGAGTCGTCGCTCTGTGCGAATGACGTCAAGATGCTGGTCGCCAACAACATTGAGGCAATCAGAACTCCGGCTAAGGTTTGAGAGAACATAGCTTTTGCGGGGAGCTGTACGACCTGCTTGTCCATGAGGTTGAGTGTCAGATGTCCCGATGCATGGGGGTACGAGGTCTACTGAGTGACCAAGACTAAGCGCTCCGGTTGCCTGAGAGCTGGGGGGCGAGGCGGGCAACCGGAGCCGGTCTGGATTTCGGCGCAAATGCCGGATCAAGACTTCGCCATTTGCCGATCTTAGCGCGACAAAATCTGTTCTATTTTGACCACTTTTCCTCCGAGGAACCTAGTCGATAGTGAACATCACCCGATTCGCGGCCGATCGCTAGCCGGACGAGGTTTATCCTCACAATGCCCCAGCACCAGGACCGGCGGCGACGGGGCGTACAAGATGTTCCGCGGCCAGTGGTCATTCTTGTACAGTAAGAAACTTCAGTAACTTGGAACTTAACAAGGACTAGTATTGTTGTTACACGACAACAACCAGATTTTATTGGAGATTATCATGAACAATACAAGAAAAACGTTGCTGGTCACCGCTGCAGCCGCCGCTCTCCTGGCGGGAGCCGGATTGGCATCTGCGCAAGGCACGAACGAAAACCACGGAGGGCCGGGCGCAGCCGCAAATGACCAGAAAGCCCCGAGAGGAAAGATGGACCATCAGCCGGGCAGTGTGTCGCAGAAGTCGCCGACGCCAACCGCGCAGGCGCCCATGAAGGAGAAGCAGCCGGCGCCAGCCGTACAGGCGCCCACGAAAGAGAAGTTGGCGCCAACCGCGCATGCGCCCATGAAGGAGAAGCCGGGTGCGGCCCAGGCGCCTGGCGTCTCCCAACCAAAGACGGCAGGGCAGGGAGGCGACGCGCAAACTTCGAAGTCACCGAACCCTCGCACGGCTCCGAGCGTGGCGAGGGACGAGACGAAATCTGGCGCGCCGGCTGCGCTGTCGGCCGAACAGCATGCGAAAATCTGGATCACGCTGCGCGGCGAAAAGACCGAGCGCCTGACCAACGTGCCTTTCTCAACCACGGTCGGCGAGATTGTTCCAGGAACAGTTCATCTTTACAGTTTGCCTGTTTCGATCTTGGAATATGCCCCGCAATATCGCGACTATGAATATATCCTAGTCGGCGACGAGATTCTTATCGTTGATCCCCGCACGTTGAGAATCGTCGCGGTGATTGCCGCTTAAGTCGGAAGCGGACATCTCCCCGACCGAACAGTGAGGGCGGCTCGCTCCGCCCTCATTGCACTTCAACCGCTGGCGCGACTGCATCGGATGTCTCGCACGGGGGAAGGCGTGACGAACAACGCCGGTTTGAAGCGTGTCAACGGAGAAAGTGCCTCTCACAGAAAGGCTCGCCCATGTTCACTGTTCAGCAATACCGCGCCGAAGCCATCAAATATGCAAAATTGGTGAGGACAGCGAACGGCCCTAACGAGGTGCGTGAGTTTGAGAGGCTCGAACGGAGCTTCACCGAACTCGCGGACAATGCGCAATGGGTCACCGACAATCGTAACAAAATCGTGCAGTTGACAGAGCACACAACCGCAGCGCTCACGCCAGATCCGGCAGCACAGAGTATCTCCCAGCAGTAAAGGCACCAACGAATGGATCATTTCCCTAGCGTGCTGGCGCGTCAGTGTCGTGCGGCGCTATCCGCTGGATTAATCCTGGCATTTAGCTGCAACGCGGCTTTAAGCGCTGAAAACTGTCAGCGGCTTGAGGCTCTCGCCAATCAATATGCGGGCGTTGAGCTAACCAGTGATCAGAAGCAGCTCAAGCGCAAAATGGTTAGCTGGTACTCGACGCATTGCATGCACCGCGCGGCTCGCTGAGCCTCGCACCGCCTGAGCATTTTTATACAGAATCGGTCGGCCAACGAGCGCACCTTTCCGGATCAAAGCGGTGACTCCGCGGCGAAGCACGAAGGGAAGGTGCCATGCATGATGCTCAACGCTACCGCTATAGCGCGCAAGAGTGTCTAATGGCGGCTAAAGAGGCATTCGAACCTTGCTACCGCAAACTTCGTCTTTCTATGGCCTCCTCATGGCTCTCCCTCGCCCGTCAGGAAGAAGCGATGGACAATCCGCGCATGAACTGGGATTCGGCCGAGTTGGTCAAAATTGACGGGCTCGCGCCTTAGTTTCCGTTCCCCAAACCATCGTCTCGGGGAACCGGCTCTGGTCCGGCACCGGGAGGAGAAGACCGTCCGGCATAAATCCCGGACGGCTTCTTCATTTCAGATCGCATCCGCTTAGTTTGGGAAGCCTACGCCGGACTCCCAATATTCGAGCAGAGTAATCACATAGGAACCGATGCGGTGTTGACCATGGCGCCTACCGATCAGGGGAAAATCGTGCCGCCGGCGGGAGACCCGGAGGAACATCCCCCGCTCTCAGATCCTAAATCAATATTCCTTGGTGGTCTCTTCGTCCTTGCGCTGCTGGCGACAGCCTTTGTCGCGCGCGAGATCGTGTTGCCATTGGTCTTTGCTATCGTGCTCAAGCTCCTGCTGCAGCCAGCCTTCCGAGTATTAGAGCGGTTGCACATACCGCGATTGCTCGCGGCACTGCTGCTGATCCTCGGCTTGTTCGGAACGGTTGCCGGCTTGGGCACGGCCATTTCAGGCCCCGCCCGTACCTGGGCCGCCAAGCTTCCGGAGGGCGTCCCCCGGCTCGAGGAGCGACTGGGTTTCATGCGGGTCCCCATCAATGCACTGCAAGTGTTCTTGCAGCAGGTGGAAGATATTGGTGGAACGGAACCTTCACCACATGGTGCCGTCACGGAGCGGGGTGCGGCGCTTTTGACGATGCTATTCACCGGGACCCGAAACTTCGCGAGCGGCTTTTTCACCACGGTGCTGTTTCTTTTTTTCCTTCTCGTGTCCGGCGATATCTTCCTGCACCGCCTCGTCGAGATACTCCCGCACTTCAGCAGCAAGCGCCAAGTCGTCGAGATATCGCGGCAGATCGAATATGACATCTCCGCGTATCTGGTGACGATCACGATCATGAATGCGGCAGTGGGTATCGTCATGGCATTGGCCGTGTGGCTCACGGGGGTGGGCGACCCAATCCTCTGGGGGACGGTGGCATTCCTGCTGAACTATGTGCCGATCCTCGGCACTGCTTTGGGCGTGTTGATCTTTCTTCTCGCTGGCCTGTTGACCATTGACACGCTCTGGCAAGCGTTGCTCCCCGCCGGGCTCTACGTTGGATTGCATCTGATCGAAGGACAGACCTTAACGCCGATGCTTCTGACCAGACGGTTCACCCTCAATCCCGTCCTTGTCGTCATCTCGCTCGTCTTCTGGTTCTGGATGTGGGGTATCCCGGGCGCGATCCTGTCTGTGCCCATGCTGGCGACTGCCAAGATCATCTGCGATCGTATTCGGCCGCTGGCTGCATTCGGTCATTTTCTTGAGGGGTGAAGCCCAGCCGATTTACCTTGATCTGGCACTTCTGCGGGCGGCCGGCACAGGTCGCCGTCGCCTGGTCGAGCGAAACCCGATTCTATCGTGCAGCTCAAGCGCGCCAGCACCGTGGAGAAGCCCAGATAATGGTGGAGAAGCCCAGATAATGATTCGGTCATCGCGGCCCGGCTTCTCTGTCGCCCCTAAGTACCGGAGGCAAGGCGCACAAAGAACTTCGATGCTTCAGCTTGGACAAAATCTTCTGTAATTTGGTCTAGGGCAAAGCTGCCGAGTCCTGCACCAGAGCCTATGGTCGCCACATAGACCAACACAGTATTTTTTACTTTTTCTGGTTGGAAGCTCATATAAGGTCTTTCGCTTCCGCCCGCTCCTATGCCAGCCTTCATATTTTCCCGATAGATCGTGAAATGGATGCCTTGATCCTTCTCCGGGCGGACCTCGCACTGCCAGCACGCTTTACTCAACAGCGCCTTGATTTCCTCGAGCGCCGGGACCACAACAGCCGTTCTATTTCTAATCCACTCAGTTTCAAACTTTTCGCGCTCGCGCAACCGCTGTTGTTCCGCGTCCTGCCGCTTTTCAAATCCGGCGATGGCGGTTTCCAGTGCGTCTTGGACTTCCTTTTTCATAGTCAACCCGCCCTCATCGACCGCTCGTGTCCTGACCCGCCGAACCGGTTCCGCCTTTAGAGAGACGAGCGTGTAACGGAAGAAATCGGGCTTTCCTCGACGAACCGCGGCGGCGGGAGGCAGCGACGTGTATTCATTTTAGGGCAGCCTTTCACACCGTGGCATTGCCAAGCGCAGCGCCGCCGAAAAGCTGTCTAACTTTGTGTGTGTGGCGGAGCTTGAGATCACACCGTGCTCGGGTGCGAGCGAAGTTCAAAGAAGGATTATCGATCGCGTCTCGGCTTCCTTAGCTAATCGAAGCTCCTTCAAACGTGCGGTCTTCTCGCGAGTGGCTCGTGCCTGAGATTCATATTCGATCATCGCCTTTCGACCGTCCTGGGCACGCTCTTCCTTTTTAAAACTCTTCTCTGCCCGCTCTCGGGCCTTATCTGAGTTCATGAGAATTTCTCCTGCGCCGCGGATATTGCAGCAAAAACTGCGTCAATTGTGACGTTGATCGGTACATTGTCCCCGCGCATAAAATACATATGCACTGGGTCGCACGATAGGAAGGCCCGAAGGCCCAATTGGAGCCATCCTTTCCACCGGCCAAAACTACATTCATTCCAACAAAACCTCCGTTTTTTCCGCTGCCTTCGCGGCGAAATTGCCAAGTATCGAGATGCGCAGCCGCAAGGTCTGCAGTTTGCAATTGCTACTGCGAGCTTATCCCAGTTATTGACAAGCCGACGCATAGTGAGCTGTTTTGCACAGATTCATCTAGCGAGCCGTACTGAAAGTGAAAAGGGGCGCCTACTGGGCCTCGCGGTCTCGGCGTTCCCTGTTTGAGTTGCGTGTGGGGTCTTTCCTGGTTGAGATTGCCCGGCCTTTCCTGAGGCGCGCGAGCGTGCTGGGCCGTGCACGTAGGCGATTAGTGAAAACAGTTCACGTTGATCTTAAACTTACGGGCATTCATTGAATGATGATTATTCTTGAACCCCGGCAAACTGCGTTTGGCGAGGAGAAAGTACATGCGTGTTCAAGATGCGTCGCTTACGATGAAGCTACTAAACCCGTGTCCGGTATGTGGCGCCGAGACCGCTCTTGCGGAGATTGAGCCCCATCCCCTGCACGTCAACTTTGAGATTCACGGATACCTCTGCGACTTGTGCGGCCCTATCAAATCCTTGGTTGTGCTTCGCTCGTCGAGGCCCACCGCTGTTCATTGATTGATACCCGGCCTTGCCGCTCTCGCGGTCTAGAAATCGCTGGGCTTTTTACGGTCTGATTTTGCGGCCACACATGAGGCCCGAGTTGGCCCTACAGCGTTAGATCTTGGGGTGCAAGCAAAGGTCAGCTTGCAGGAGATGACCCGACTCGGACATAGTCGCTTTGATAGACACACTTCGCTCGGACACGGCGGCGGGCTGCATCAAGCCCTGTAACCCGAGCCTAAAGCGGCGCTTGCAACGATCGAGCAAAGCGCGTAGCGCGCGGAACATGTGCGGCTGAGAGGATGTGGCCGCGTTTTAGAGCGGACGACCGTCCGGAGGGGTCGACTGTCAGAGCGCACTCCCGCGTTCGACCGCCATCGGAATGATATTTACTCGCATAACCGAAGGGGACCACTCCAAATTTCAAAAGCGGCCACCGACGTCGAAAACGGCCCAGTATCCATCGACATGCTTCTCGCTTCGTCCTTATAGTGGTCGGAAAGAGACTGTATACCCTCGGCTCCACGAAAACTACGAATCTGGTCCTATGTGCGAGCATCCTTCCAGAAGCTGCGGCCGTGCCTGGTCGGTATCGAAGCCTGCGCCTCGCCGCATCATTGGTCGCGGGAACTCCTTCGAACCGTAAGCGATTCGTCCTCCCGATCAATGCGGACCACGTTTTCGGTATACACAGAGGTACCCTGGCCCTATGAATCATTCAGTCGAAGGGAACCCCCGCTGAGTTTGCGGGGTAGCGACTGCGAATTCCGCATCTTGTCGGGGCTCGGAAAATGAGCAAGGTTGGCGACGGCGATACCAAGAACGCGCTCTACTGCTCGTTCTGCGGCAAGAGCCAGCACGAGGTGCGCAAGCTCATTGCCGGGCCGACCGTCTTCATCTGCGACGAGTGCGTCGAGCTGTGTACGGACATCGTCAGCGAGGAGAACAAGTCCTCACTGGCGAAGTCGCGCGACGGTGTTCCGACCCCGAAGGAGATCCGTAAAGTCCTCGACGACTACGTCATCGGTCAGAACCATGCCAAGAAGGTGCTCTCGGTCGCCGTCCACAACCACTACAAACGGCTCAAACATCAGGCAGACCATAAAGATGTTGAGTTGGCGAAGTCGAACATCCTGTTGATTGGCCCGACTGGCTCGGGCAAGACGCTACTGGCGCAGACGCTGGCGCGTGTCCTCGATGTACCTTTCACCGTGGCGGATGCGACGACTCTCACCGAAGCCGGCTATGTCGGCGAGGACGTCGAGAACATCATCCTCAAGCTACTGCAGTCCGCCGACTACAACGTCGAGCGCGCGCAGCGCGGCATCGTCTATATCGACGAGATCGACAAGATATCCCGCAAATCCGATAATCCCTCGATCACCCGCGACGTATCGGGCGAGGGCGTGCAGCAGGCGCTGCTCAAGATCATGGAAGGCACGATGGCGAGTGTGCCGCCGCAGGGTGGCCGCAAGCATCCGCAGCAGGAATTCCTGCAGGTCGACACCACCAGCATCCTGTTCGTCTGTGGCGGCGCCTTCACTGGCCTCGAGAAGATTATTTCGGCGCGCAGCCGGCCGGGCTCGATCGGCTTCGGCGCCAAGGTCATCGCGCCCGAGGATAGAAAGCAGGGCGAGATCTTCCGCGACGTCGAGCCGGAGGACCTGCTCAAGTACGGCCTGATCCCTGAATTCGTCGGCCGCCTTCCGGTCATCGCGACGCTTGAGGATCTCGACGAGGCCTCGCTCAAGCTCATCCTGACCCAACCCAAGAACGCGCTGGTGAAGCAGTATCAGCAGCTGTTCGAGATGGAGGGGGTCAATCTCACTGTGGCGGAGGAAGCACTCGGCGCTATCGCCAGGAAGGCCATCGACCGCAAGACGGGGGCGCGCGGACTGCGCTCCATCATGGAGGCTATACTCCTTGACACTATGTTCGAACTGCCGAGTCTCGAAGGTGTCGAGCAGGTCATGATCTCTCAGCAGGTCGTCGAAGGTACCGCAGGACCGCTCCACATGTACGCTGCTCGCGCCGGTGGCGCGAGGGCGACCTAATGGCGCTTACGCCAGATGGACGAGAGATAGAAAACCGACATCGGACGCGACGCCCGCCGTGGGCGGCATACGCGACTGACCATGACCCGGCGAAGGCTCGGGCGGGCTGTATCCAGAGACCGATGCGCATGATAGACGCCGCGAGCAAGGTCGTGCGCACGAGCCGGCGTATCCTGCATAAGGTCGGCCGCGAGCCGACGCCGGGGGAATTGGCCGAAAAACTCGGCATGCTGCTCGAGCGAATGCGCGAGGTCCTGAAGATCGCCAAGAAACCTCTCTCGCTCGAAACGCTGATCGACCGACGAGGAAGATTTGCACCTGGGATATCTTTCCGCGCAGGCCCGCCTTAAGCGGCTCGTTTGGGCTTGATCCCACGAATCTGCGTGGTGGCTAGTGCCCTTCCCGGCGTGGACGCAGAAACACGCCCACCCCGCATAGGCAGCAGAAATGTGTTGGCGGTCCAAAGTAGGACTGGCCCGCAGCGACAATATTGGAGCGGAGGAACGAGCACAGGGATCGGTGTCGTGCTCAACTTCGCTCCCGTTCTTGATCGCGGCAGGCCGACGGCGACGCCGCACGGTGCGAACTGACGACAAGCTGTGACCACCACCTCACTTCGAATTAAGGTCGCGACGCACCCTTGTGCTTTGATCTCGGTAACATAGATGCATGGGCACTGGCAGGCTGCGGCTTGCCCGAGAGCTGCCCCAAAAACGGCGACCTACCGAAGTCTCCGCTCTCATAATTGGCAGCGTTGATGCCATCGGTTGGCACAGTTCTAATCTGAAAGTTGATCTTGGCTCGCACTGCGGATGCCGTCGGCACCCGCAGATCGGTCGCGCGCGCAACCTAGTTTGCGGGCGGACTCAAAGAGACTTCACCAAGGAGAGCATCGATGAATAGCGAAAACCTGACTGTCCACCTCAAGGTCAAGGACTTCAACGCTTGGCGGACCAGTTACAATGAAAACGAGAAGAATCGTGCGTCTGCCGGCATCACAAACGGAAGAGTATTCCGCAGCGCCGACGACGCCAATGACGTGGTCATCCTCCAGGATGTCGCCGACGTATCGAAGGCCCGCACGTGGTTGGGCTCAAGTGAAATGAAGTCGGTGATGGAAAAGAGCGGCGTCATAGGTTCGCCCAGCATCCGCTTCGCCGCTGCGGCGTAGCTTGTAGCTGAAACAGATATTCGGGATGGCGCGCAGCTTGAGTGCTTGGTTGCGTGCCTCCCGAAGACGCAAGCCCCAGCCCCTGCTCCGCTGCCCTCGGCTGGCTGCGGGCGACCAATCCGTGGCTTGACCCAAGCCCTCACCGGCCGTGAAAGTTGAACATGCAGAGACTCCTCGTTACCGTCTCGACCGTCGTCGCCATAGCACTATTCGCTCCGCTGTCGAAGGTCGAAGCGCAGTCAAATACCAAGCCCGTTGTTGCGCCTCCTTCGCGCACCATCAACCTGACAGCGGAACAAAGCTTCATAATCAAAGAGATTGTGCTCAAAGACATGAACGTGTCAAAGGCGCAAGCCGACGCGCCGGAATCGATCGGTGTACCAGTGCCTGCCAGTGTCGAGCTCCATGACATGACACCGGCGCTTGCTGAAAACGTACCCCAGGCCAAGTCGCACAAATTCTACCTTACCGCGCATGCGATTGTGATCGTGAGCGTCAGCGACCGCAGGGTTGCGGACGTGATCAAACTTGGGGATGCGAGAAAATAGGCCGTTCTCGGTCAATCCGTGCCCTGGATCCCCTTCCATGGCTCAACCACGTCCCCGGCGGTGCTATACTGCCCCGCATGAAAGTGGAAGAAATCGCCGAAGCCATCGCCAAGCTGCCGCCGGATCAACTCGCCCGCTTCCGCCGCTGGTTTGCGGCATTCGAGGCCGGCCGCACCGACCACGCCAAGGAACTCGACTCCACTGCGACTAAACTTGGCCGCCTTGCCGGCCGCGCCTTGGCGGAATTGAAAAAGCGCGCGAAGGAACCGTAAGTTCCGAGCGTCCCCCGGACAGCGGCGCAATAGAGCCACCAAACGCTCGCCAACGCTCTGAACTCCGTGAACTTGCAGTCGCCTGGCAATGGTTTCGACATCCACGGCCAGGTTTCTTTTACAAGGTCCCTGGCTTTAGCTGCGTTGCGGCTTAGCTAAGGCGAGTTGGTTGAATAATGCCATTCAAGCAATTCCCTTCCCAAACAAGTTTATGGAGAGCACCGATGAATAAGAATGAAAGGGAAACGACCATGGCGTGGACGACCCCAACCCTTGTGGAAATTTGCATCGGCCTCGAAATCAACGGCTACCTGCCGGCCGAACTCTGATCCACGAGTTGATTGACTGGCATGCGCGCTTCACGTCTCGTTCGGGACGAGGGGTTGCAGGTTCAACTCCTCCATTCCGACGAGCTTTCTCGAAATGCCGATCACTACGGGCCCTTGTATCCAGAATAGCCCAGAGTGTGCAGAGTGCGGCGAGTGAGCACTTTTGCACAGACCGGCGGTTCCCTTTCACACAGGCTTCATAGCTAGCAAGCCGCCAATGCGTGTCCCCTAAGCGGGAGGCTGTCGTGAGTGAGGCCGATCTATTTCGGCGCTTATGCTCGGGAGGCCGCGCGCTCGTCCTCCCAAGCCACAAGCGAAAATGAGAAGCAGGTCCTGTGAGGCAGCCGCAAACTAGGTCGATGCTACGGGTGAGAAATATGGTGGAGATGGTTCTCGGCGCGCTTGTGGTGATTGGTGTCTTCGTCTTTTGGTGCGATGTCACGGATTCATGGAACAATGTGTTCCTTTGGAATAAGACTGGAAAACACTAATCCGCCGCACTTCTTGTGCGATAGGAACGCGAGCAGTTTCTCTACTGCTCCAGCAAAGAGCTTTCATGCTCAGGTGTCCGCCTCGGCGCCGGGCTCTCGTGACGATGACGCGGGGCCGCGGGCGCCGCGCATTTCGCTTGGATGATAAGGCTCAATTCTCCTTGAAACTGGTCTTTGATGACAACTATATCATCGCCGACGAAGCGTGGTTTCGCATAACGATCAAGTCCTGGTCGAAGTGAGGCCGGTGGACAAGGCGGATGCGAGAGAGGCTGCGAATGGAGGTCAGAGAGCTAGGTCTCATCGGCGCGTTCGGGGTGGCATTCGTGCTGGGGATGCTGGTCTGGATTTGGTGGAGAAGGAAGACCGTGTATCGCCGAGAGCTGCCAAGGATATACGAACTGCGGGACCTGCTTCCGAATCCTCCGCCGCCCGGCGCTTATTTTTGCAATCTCGACAAATCGCTTGCCGAGATTCCACAAAAGCTGCGCCAATTTCGCGACCTCGAAAGGGACTTGCAGGGCCTCAATGCGGCCGCCTGGAATTTCCTGAAATCGGAACTCGAGCCGCTACTTACAGCGCAAGACGCGAAACGCGGCTGGCAACGGTTGTGGGACAGGCTCAACCAAGCGAAAGCGTACAATCACCTTAAACATGCGGGTTACCGCAATATCGAATTTATTCCGCCGTGAGGGGACAACAAACGCCTGATTTGCGCGCTGAGCTAAATACGACGAGGGCGCTCTGCGAGGTGAAGACGATCGATATTGCCGAGATCGAAGCGGAACGTCGGCATAGCAGCGGCGTGGGTAGCACCAGTGATCGGTTGGACTCCGGCTTTTTCACGAAAATGCAATTCGACATCGAGCAAGCCAAAGAGCAGATGGCGGCTTACGATCCGAACCCGGCAACGAAAAGGCTTGCCTATATTGTCGTCAAATTCGATGACGTTCTGCACGAATGCGGCGATGCGTATCGATCGCAGATCGATGAGTTCATGGCATCAGCCAAACTGACAGCTGAGTTGGACGTGGTCTTCGACATCGACCCAGCCTTCTACGCAGCTATGGCATAGAAGGCGTTGGGCATAGATGTTCGGGGGCGAGCCTGTCTTGTCTTAAACAGCGTTGCGGCATCGCGCGTCGTCACGTCGCGTATCGGCCGTGGGCTTCTCTTTTGTAGCCGGATGAAACCAACGGGTCCGGCCCGAAGTGGCCGGCCCGATGACAAGCAAATCCGGGAGCGGCTTGCGAGCTTGAAAGCCGGCCCCGGATTTCGCCGACGCTCATCCGGGCTACGGCCGCTGCTTTGTCGCGCGCGCCATTCCCACCGGCGGAACGCGCAGGGTCGTTTACGACTTGTTAACCGCGCACGGCAACTCGGCACAACGCCGCTTTTACCAATGGGCCGCTAACACCGAAGCTTCTTGCACCATCGGAGGCGCGCTTGGATCTGGCGGCAGTCCCTTCGTATTTTCTCGAACGGCTCGGCCAGGCGCTGTTGGCGCCCGGTTCGTCTGTCTCGCTCGCCTCGCTGTCCTGCGCGCTGCTCATCGCCTGCGCCATCATCGCCGCCAGGCGCTATCGGAAAAGCCGGCGCATCCACGCGAGAACATTGATTCGGGCTCTGTTCCCGAAGAGCATCGTGCTCAGCCGGTCGACCTTGACCGATGTCGGCTATCTCTACTTCAACATCTTCGTGTTCGGCATCGTGTTCGGGTGGGCGCTGCTTTCCTACGAGATGCTGAGCCGCACCATCGTCGATCAGCTCACTGCATTGTTTGGTCCGATGCCGCCGGCGCCGCTGCCGGCGCTCGTGTCACGGACGATCATCACCGTGATGCTGTTCCTGGCCTACGAGCTCGGCTACTGGCTCAATCATTATCTCAGCCACCGGATTCCCTTCCTCTGGGAATTCCACAAGGTTCACCATACGGCGACGGTGCTGACGCCGGTGACGAACTTCCGCGTCCATCCGGTGTATGTGTGCATCTTCCTCAACATCCTCGCGATCTTCACCGGGCTCGCAAGCGGCCTCGGCGAGTACCTCCTGGGCGGGACCACTCATCAATACGGGCTCTCTGAGAACAACATCATCCTCGTGTTCTTCATCTATGTTTATGTCCACCTGCAGCATTCGCAGGTCTGGATTGCATTTACCGGATGGTTGGGCCGGCTGTTCATGAGCCCGGCCCATCATCAGATTCACCACTCGAGCAATCCGGCGCATTTCAACAAGAATCTGGGAAGCTGCCTCGCGCTGTGGGACTGGATGTTCGGGACCCTGCACGTTCCGTCGGCCGAACGCGAGGTCGCGGCCTTCGGAGTCGAGGCGGATCGCCCGGACGCGCATACGCTGCGGGGCGAGCTGATCGCTCCGTTC
Organism: uncultured Alphaproteobacteria bacterium; assembly: GCA_963833665.1. Classification (GTDB taxonomy): domain Bacteria; phylum Pseudomonadota; class Alphaproteobacteria; order Rhizobiales; family Xanthobacteraceae; genus BOG-931. The sequence continues at coordinate 128,153 of CAWHZA010000027.1, forward strand.
GGGAAGGCGGCGCTGCGACTCAGAGAGTTGCTCGCCGGAAGAGCGCCGCGGCCGGCATCGCTGCCGGCGCCCGATCAGACGCGGGCTTAGCAGGCCTTCATTGCCGGTTGCGGCCCCCGCTTCCGCCGCGTATGCGGGCACGAGTCCCACGAGAGCCCGTTCCGCTTGGCCGTCCGTTTTGTCGTTCACTCTGCGCCGGCAGTGGCCGCGGCGATCGCGCTCGGTATATCCGACGTGCTTGCCAAGCTCATTCTCGCCGCTCAAGGCGGCGTGCTCACGACGTTGGCGTTTCGCAGCGTCGTCGGTCTGGCTTTCGTAACGACGTGGCTCTACGTCGGGCGGCGGCCGCGTGCGGATGCACGGGTGCGTTTTATTTCGTTCGGCACCGGCATATTGTTTGCCGGCCTCATCTTCTGCCTGTTCAAGGCCATCGAAGCGATCGACGTGCCGACCGCCGTGCTCACCTACTTCTCATATCCGTTGCTGACCGGGCTTTCCGCGGCCGCCGCGGGCCTCGATCGGCTGCGCTGGCAGGGTCTTGTTTGCGCGCTCGCGGCGTTCTTTGGACTGGCGGTGATGATCGGCGCTCATCCCGCAGGCCTGGCGCTTGCTGGGATCGCCTTTGGACTCGGCGCGGCGTGCTGTCGCACCGGCGTGCTCCTCATCACGCGCGCCTTCCTCGTCGGCGAAGACGCGCGGCTGACCACCTGGTATTCGGTCGTGGCCCAGGCGCTGATCTTTGTTGCCGTGTCGCTCGGTGCCTGGACCTGGAATCCTCCGCAAACGCGTGTAGGCTGGGCCGCTCTGGTGGCGATGAGCGTGGCGACAACGGTCAGCATCGTGTTCATTTTCGTCTCTACGGTGCGCATCGGACCGTTCCGCACCGCGCTGATCATGAATCTCGAGCCGCTCATCGCCATGATTCTCAGCGCGCTGATTTTGGGCGAACTCATCACACCGCTGCAGGCAGCCGGCAGCGGCATCATGCTGGCGGCGCTGATCGCGTTCCAGCTATGGAGATGACGATCTTGTGTCGCCGCGACCCGCGCCGGCGTCACAAACTCGGCCAAGTTTGCCCTGAGTCTTGGCCCAATCCGTGATATCCTGGCTGTACAACCGCGGTGAGGCATGACGATGCGCGGGTTTCATACCGGTTCCGGTTCCTTCGACCCGCAGACACTCCTGATACTGGAGACCGCATTCGACGAGGCTTGGCTGACACTCAAGGCGGCGGGCAACTCGACGGTGCGGCCCGATGAGCTGGCGCGTCTCGTGCTGCGGCTCGCCATGGAGGGCGAGCGTGACCCGGTGCGGTTGCATGACGGCGCGCTGGAAGGGCTTTTGCCGGCGACGGCTTGGCGCGGGCGGGAGGCGGGGTGAAGAAGGCGGCGCGACGACCGTTCGGGATCTGACGTCAGGAATGCGAGATCAACATCGCGAGGCCGGCGAGCAGCGCGGCGGCAAAAGTGCCGATGAAAGCCGCTTGCACGAACGGAACCGACCTGCGTAAAGCCCTGCGCATCGATTGCTCCCGGTCCGCCGACTGCTAAAACTGATTCGGCGGAAGTCAAAGCCCTCTTGCCGGGAACTGTGGCAACAGCGAGTCGTCTGGAAATGAATGAGCGTCGCCCGACGCGCGGCTTCGACGCGGTCGAGACCTGGGTGTTCGATCTCGACAACACGCTCTACCCGCATCACCTCAATCTCTGGCAGCAGGTCGACGCCCGCATCCGTGACTACATCGTCGGATTCCTGAACGTCACCCACGACGAAGCGTTGCGGGTGCAGAAGGACTATTACCGGCGCTACGGCACGACCATGCGCGGGCTGATGGAGGAGCACGGCCTCGACCCCGACAAGTTCCTCGCCGTCGTGCATGAGATCGATCATTCGCCGCTCACCCCCGATCCGGCGCTCGGCGCGGCGATCGCAAGCCTGTCCGGCCGCAAGCTCATCCTCACCAACGGCACGCGCCGGCACGCCGAGGCGGTGATGCGCCGGCTCGAGATCGAGCAGCACTTCGACGACGTGTTCGACATTGCCGCGGCCGATCTCGAGCCCAAGCCGCGGCCGCAGGTCTACGACCGCTTCCTTAGGCGCCATGGCGTCGATCCGGCGAAAGCAGCGATATTCGAGGATCTCGCCCGCAACCTCGAAGTACCGCACGCGCTCGGCATGACCACGGTGCTGGTGGTGCCCTCGGGCATTCGCGAAGTCTTCCGCGAGGAATGGGAGCTTGCCGGCCGCGACGCGCCTCACGTCGACCATGTCACCGACGATCTTGGCGGCTTCCTGCGGGGCATCGCGGCGCGGCGCGGTGGCGGCTCTTAGAGGCATCGGCATAAGCGAGGAGTGCGTGAATTATCGGGTGCTTGACATCGCTGACGGGCGCCCCGACAAACCGCGCCAGCAGGGGATCAGCTCATGTCGGCAGCCGACGTTGCCGGGCCAACCACGACTCTCGCAGAGACCATCGAGGCGGCGTTCGAACGCCGCGAGGAGATCGGTCCGGCGACGAAAGGCGCGGTCCGCGAAGCGGTCGAGGCGGCGCTCGACCTTCTGGACCGCGGCGCGGCGCGCGTGGCGGAAAAATCCGCCGACGGCGCCTGGCGCGTCAACCAATGGCTCAAGAAGGCGGTGCTGCTGTCGTTCCGCCTCAACGACATGAGCGTCATTCCGGGCGGGCCCGGCCATGCGGCCTGGTGGGACAAGGTCGCCTCGAAGTTCGATGGGTGGAGCGAAGACCGCTTCCGCAGCGCCGGTTTCCGCGCCGTGCCCGGCTCGGTGGTGCGCCGCTCGGCCTATGTCGCGCCGGGCGTGGTGCTCATGCCGTGCTTCGTCAATCTCGGCGCCTATGTCGATCAGGGCACGATGATCGATACCTGGTCCACGGTCGGGTCCTGCGCGCAGATCGGCAAGAACTGCCACATCTCCGGCGGCGTCGGCATCGGCGGTGTGCTCGAGCCGCTGCAGGCGTCGCCGGTGATCGTCGAGGACAATTGCTTCATTGGCGCGCGCTCGGAAGTCGCCGAGGGCGTGATCGTGCGCGAGGGTTCGGTGCTGTCGATGGGCGTGTTCATCGGCGCCTCGACCAAGATCGTCGATCGCGACAGCGGCCGGATCTTTCAGGGCGAGGTGCCGGCCTATTCGGTCGTGGTGCCGGGCACTCTTCCCGGCAAGCCGGCTGCAGGCGGCAAGGACAGCCCCGACATTGCGAGTCCTAGCCTCGCCTGCGCCGTCATCGTCAAGCGCGTGGACGAGAAGACGCGGGCCAAGACGAGCATCAACGAGCTGCTCCGGGATTGAAGTCCGCGTTGCGCCGATGGATTGGCCCTATCTTCTCAACAGCTTCCACGGCCGTATCGGCCGCCAGACGTTCTGGATCGCGATGCTGGCGGTCATCGTCGCCAACTTCCTCGCGTGCTATGCGGCGGAATACATCGGCGGCGATCGGCCAAGCGCCATAGTCGACCTCGCCTTCACCTATCCCGAGTTCGCCGTGGCAGTGAAACGCGTCCACGACCGCAACCTGCCGATCTGGCTTCTGGGTGTCTTCTTCGCCGCCAACGCCGTACTCGACCTGCTCACGGTGCTGGGCTGGGATAGCGGCGGCGACAATCCGACCGTTCTTTGGACGGTCGTCGCGATCCCCTTTCTGGTGCTTCTCCTTGCCCTCATCGTCGAGCTGGGCTTCCGCAAGGGTACGCCCGGACCGAACCAATATGGTCCCGACCCGCTGGCGACCAGTTGAGCATGACCGCCGATCCCGTCACCATCGCCCGCGACCTCATCCGCTGCCGCTCGGTGACGCCGGAGGAGGGCGGCGCGCTCGACTATTTGCAGGAGGTGCTGGGGCAGGCGGGATTTGCCGTCCGCCGCGCCACCTTTGCCGAACCCGGGACAGCACCTGTCGACAATCTCTACGCGCGGACCGGGATCGAGCGTCCCAATCTGATGTTCGCCGGACACACCGACGTCGTGCCGCCTGGCGACGAGACGGCCTGGAAGCATCCGCCGTTTGCCGGCGAGATTGCCGCCGACGCGCTTTATGGCCGCGGCGCCGTCGACATGAAGGGCGGCATCGCGTGCTTTGTCGCCGCCGCCCTCGATTATCTCAATGCCAATGGCGGCAAGCCTAACAAGGGCTCGCTCTCCTTTTTGATCACCGGCGACGAGGAGGGTGTTGCGGTCAACGGCACGGTCAAGCTGCTGCAGTGGGCGGCCGCACGCGGCGAGACATTCGACCACTGCATTGTCGGCGAGCCCAGCAGTCACGAGGTTCTTGGCGATACCATCAAGGTCGGCCGGCGCGGCTCGCTCAACGGCACGCTCATTGTCACCGGGCGCCAGGGCCACGTCGCCTATCCCGATCGCGCCGACAACCCGATCCGCGGCATGGCCGTGCTCATCGCCGCGCTGCAGGGGCCGCTCGACGAAGGCAGCGAGCATTTCGATCCGTCCAACCTCGAATTCACGACGGTCGATGTCGGCAATCGGACCGTCAACCTCATCCCGGGCGAGGCCCGCGCGCGTTTCAATATCCGTTACAACGACCGGCACAGCGCGATCGCGCTCAAGACACTGATCGAGCGCCGCGCGCAGGCCGCGGCCGGCGGCCGCGTGCGCTATGCCCTGGAGTGGCAGCCCTCGAATGCCGATGTGTTCCTCACCAAGCCTGGCCCATTCACCGAGCTTGCTTCTGCCGCAGTCGCCGAGGTGACCGGGCGCAAGCCGAAGCTCTCGACCACCGGCGGCACCTCGGACGCCCGCTTCATCAAGGACTACTGCCCGGTGCTCGAGTTCGGCCTCGTGGGGCAGACCGCGCACCAGGTCGACGAATGCGCGCCGCTCGGAGAACTCGTTGCGCTGACGGCAATCTACCGGCGCATCATCGAGTGCTATTTGGCTTGAACGCCGGCCGCCCGCAGGCGGCGTGGCCCGTCCCGGCGCGACGCTTCAATACTCGACCCGCACCAGATAAAGCCCCTGCGGCGGCGCCACTTGGCCGCAGGAGCTGCGGTCGCGGGCGGCCAGTGCCGCGCCGAGATCATCGGCGCTCCATTTGCCTTCGCCGACATGCACCAGTGAGCCGACCATCGAGCGCACCTGATGGTGCAGGAACGAACGCGCCGCGGCGAGGACGCGCACCTCCTCGCCGCCGCGTACGACGTCGATCTGGTCGAGGGTCTTGACCGGCGATCTCGCCTGGCACTCGGCCGCGCGGAAGGTGGTGAAGTCGTGCCGACCGACGAGCTTTTGCGCGGCGGTGTGCATGGCGGCGTCATCGAGCGGCCGCGCGATGCGCCAGGCGCGATTCTGCTCCAGCGCGAGGTCGGCGCGGCGGTTGACGATGCGGTAGACGTAGTGCCGCTTCGTCGCCGAGAAGCGCGCGTCGAAGTTTTCGGCGACACGTTCGGCCGTCAGCACGGCAACGGGATGCGGGCGCAGGTGGGCGTTGATCGCATCGCGCACGGTGTCGCCGTCCCAATCCTTGGCAAGATCGACATGCGCCACCTGGCCGAGCGCGTGCACGCCGGCGTCGGTGCGCCCCGCGCCGGACACGGTGGCCCGCTCGCCCGTAAAGGCGGCAATGGCGTTGGCGATGACACCCTGCACCGACGGGCCGTTGTCCTGCACCTGCCAGCCGACAAAGGGGGTGCCGTCGTATTCGATGGCGAGCTTGTAGCGGGGCATGGCGGAGTCGAACTCAGGACGCTGGCGCGGGCGACCGGCGTGCCGCGCAAAAACTCATCCGTCGGCATCGGCTGCCGCCCGGCGCGCTGCAGCTCGAGGAGCCGCACAGCGCCCGCACCGCAGGCGACGGTCAATCTGTCGTCGAGCACGCGGCCCGGCGGACCGTCGCCGGTCCCCTTGGTTGTGCGCAAAACCTTGACGCGCCCGGCGCCGGGCAATTCCGACCACGCGCCGGGAAAGGGCGACAGGCCGCGGCAATGATCATGGACCTCGTTCCACGGCCTGGTCCAATCGATGTGCGTTTCGTCCTTGCCGATCTTGTTGGCGTAGGTCACGCCCGAAGCCGGCTGCGGCGTGAGCTGCAGCGCTCCTTTCTCAAGCGCGGCGAGCGCCCGCACCATCAGGCTTGCGCCGCGCCGCTTGAGTTCGTCGTGCAAGTCGCCGGTGGTCGCATCCGGCCCGATCGCCGCCCGCTCGGCCATGGCGATGGGCCCGGTATCGAGCCCTTCCTCCATCTTCATCACCATCACGCCGGTCTCGGCATCGCCGGCCATGACCGCGCGATGGATCGGCGCCGCCCCGCGCCAGCGCGGCAGCAGCGAGGCATGGAGGTTGAAGGCGCCGAGTGAAAAGGCATCGAGAATGGCCTTCGGCAGGATCAACCCGTAGGCAACCACGACCGCGGCGTCGGCCCCATGCGCGCGCATGGTGGGCGCCGCTTCGGCGTTCCTCAGCGCTCGCGGGGTGAAGACCGGGAGGGCGAAGCGTTCGGCTTCACGCGCTACGGGGCTCGGCCGCAGCGCCATTCCGCGACCAGCGGGCTGCGGCGCCCGGGTATAGACCGCTACGACCTCATGACCGCTGCCGATGATCTCAAGGAGCGTCGGTACGGCGAAATCCGGCGTCCCCATGAACACCAGGCGGAGCGCCAATCAGGCCTCCACCTTCTTCGTAACCTTCGCCGTCTTCGCCGCCTTGGCGAACTTCTTGGTGATGCGGTCGCGCTTGAGCTTGGAAATGTGGTCGATGAACAGGATGCCGTTGAGGTGGTCGATTTCGTGCTGGAGGCAGGTCGCGAGCAGGCCGCCGGCCTCGACCTCGCGCGCCTTGCCCTCGAGGTCGAGGTACTTGACCTTCACCACCGCCGGACGCTCGACCTCCTCGTAATATTCCGGAATCGACAGGCAGCCTTCCTCGTAGCTCGATTTTTCTTCCGAGGCCCAGGTGATCTCCGGGTTGATGAACACCTCCGGCTTGCGCGTGTCGTCCTTCTTCGACAAATCCATGATGATGACGCGCTTGGCTACGCCGACCTGGATGCCGGCAAGCCCGATGCCGGGTGCGCCGTACAAGGTTTCGAACATATCTTCGACCAGCTTGCGGAGGCTGGCGTCGATGCGCTTGACCGGCTCGGATACGAGCCGCAGCCGCTTGTCAGGAAGCTTTATGATCTCGCGTACCGTCATGGCCGGCGATTTAAGTCGTGCTTAAAGCGCGGTCAATGCGCGCGATTATTACGCAAATTGATGCGCTCCCAAAGTCCAGGGCGCCAACCTATTCTCGCTGCGGCCGCGGAATGTGGTCCCAGGCATCCCCTTCAATCTTGCGTCACCCCGTTTTCCCGCCAAGATGGGGCTGTCGGCCGGTGGTACGCTTCCATGTCATCAAACAGAGCATGGAACGGCGTACAGTGGCTAGTGGTGCTTTTCTCAACGCGGCACCCTGCGAACAGAAGGAGGGTCTAGTGCGAAAGGTCACGATGACTTTGACTGCGGCAGCGCTTTTGCTGGGAACCATGGCCTTGCAGGCCAGTGCGCAAAACCAGCAGCGCGGCGCTGCCAGCATCCATGCGCTCAGGAACGCAACCCCGATCGTCACGCCGGCGGCGTGTTACGGGGGAACCGGCTATTGAGGTTGCGGCCCCGGTTGGATCAGCGCGTGCTCCCCCCGTTGCTGCCGATGCGTACCCTGCTGGTGAGGGGCGGGTCGGCCATCGTTCCGGAATGCTTCGAGGCCGCCTCTGCGAGGCGGCCTCTCGCTTTGACCTGAGCGTCAGTTGCCGGCTTCCCGCGACCGGGAAGGCCGTGTCGGCCGCGGGATGGGAGCTACCGCGTCGCGGAGCAAGGGCTCTACGCGGGGGGGGCCTGCATTACCAGCTTCCGGCCGAATCGCGTAGAAGCGGCGGATGACTGAGAGCCTGCCGATCGTCGCGGTTCTGGCCGCCCTCCTCGCCGGTGGGGCGCTCGTGGCGACGGCCGTCGTGCTGTGGCGCACGCACAGCCCCGGGCGCCCGCGGGAAGCAGTCCTGGCCGACCTTACCCGGCAGCATACCGATGCTGCGGCGCGGCTCGAGGCGATGATCCGGATGCTTGGCGACCGCCAGTCGCAGCTGCAGCATGCGGTCAACGAGCGCCTGGATTCAGTCTCGCACCGGCTCGGCAATTCGCTGGAGAAGACCACGCAGCACACGTCGGAGAACCTGCAGAAGCTCAACGAGCGGCTCGCGGTCATCGACAGCGCCCAGAAGAACATTACCGCGCTCGCCACGCAGGTCAGCTCGCTGCAAAGCGTGCTCGGCAACAAGCAGCAGCGCGGCGCGTTCGGCCAGGGACGCATGGAAATCATCGTGCGCGACGGCCTGCCGAAGAGCTGCTACGAGTTCCAGTATACGCTTTCCAACAAGCTGCGGCCGGACTGCGCGGTGTTCCTGCCCGACCGGCGTCCCCTGGTCATCGATTCCAAATTTCCGCTCGAAGCGGTGAGCGCCTATCGCGACGCCAAGACCGACGACGAACGGCGCCAGGCGGCGGCGCGGGTGCGGACCGACGTGCTCAAGCACGTCGCGGACATCGCCGAGAAATATCTCATCCCGGGCGAGACCCAGGATCTGGCGATGATGTTCGTGCCGTCGGAATCGGTCTACGCCGAGCTGCACGACGGCTTCGACGACATCGTGCAGAAGGCGTTCCGCGCCAAGGTCGTCATCGTTTCGCCGTCGCTGCTCATGATCGCCATCCATGTCATCCAGCAGATCCAGAAAGACCAGCGCATGCGCGAGGCCGCAAGCCGGATCCAGGCGGAAGTCGGCCATCTGATCGACGATGTGCGGCGCATGAGCGAGCGCGTGGCCAAGCTCAAGCAGCATTTCGGCCAGGCCAACGAAGACGTGCGGCAGATCGCGATCTCGACGGAAAAGATCGAGCAGCGCGGGGACCGCATCAAGGACGTCGATTTCGAGGAAGACGGCGTCGGCAATATCATTCCCGCGCCGATCCCGAGGCTGCAGGCGGGAGAGTAAGCGGGCTCGTTCGGCGTCGAGCCTCCGCATCCCGGCAGAGCGAACGCGTTGGAAACTGTTCGCCAAATCGGCTAGGGCGTCCGCATGGCGATACCTGGCACGGCCGGCGGCGGCACAGCGGCCCGCGCATCGTTTGCGCAAACGCTCGCGGTCTATCTCAAGCCGCGTGTGCTCGTGGTCATGTTTCTCGGCTTCTCCTCCGGGCTGCCGCTGGCCCTGTCGGGTGGTACGCTCCTGGTGTGGATGCGCGAGGTCGGTATCGATCTCGGCACGATCGGCCTGTTCGCGCTCGTCGGCACGCCCTACACGGTGAAATTCCTGTGGGCGCCGCTGATCGACGCGCTCGACGTGCCGGTGCTGTCGCGGCGATTGGGCCGGCGACGCGGCTGGCTGCTCCTGTCGCAGTTTCTGCTCATCGCCGCGATCGTGTTTCTCGGCGCCTCCGACCCGGCGGCGTCGCCGCTTATTGTTGCAGTCGGCGCCCTCATGGTCGCCACGGCGTCGGCGACGCAGGATATCGTCGTCGATGCTTTTCGCGTGGAAAGCCTGAGCGAGAGCGAGCAGGCGGCCGGCATGGCCTCCTATGTCGCCGCCTACCGCATCGGCATGCTCGTTTCGACGGCGGGCGCCCTGTTCCTGGTGAGCGGTTTCGAGAGTTTTGCCGGCTTCGGCCGCCACGCCGCGTGGAGCGCCGGCTATACCGTGATGGCGGCGCTCGTGCTGGTCGGCATCGCAACGACGCTCATCGCCCGGGAGCCGGAAAAGTCCGCGCAAGCCGCCGCGGCCCATGCGCGGGCAGACTCGCTGACGCGTGTCGTCGAGGCGGCGGTCGGCGCCTTTTCCGAGTTTCTTTCGCGCGACCTGGCCCTGGTCGCTCTCGCCTTCGTCGTCCTGTTCAAGTTCACCGATGCGCTCTCCGGCGCCATGACGGCGCCGTTTGTGATCGATCTCGGCTTCTCGCGCGCTGAATATGCGGCCATCATCAAGGGCGTCGGCCTTGCCGCATTGCTGATCGGCGGCTTCGCCGGAGGGTTCCTGGCGCGCGCCTGTTCGCTGCCGGTCAGTCTCTGGATCGGCGGCGCCCTCCAGGCTGTCGCCAACCTTGCGTTCTCCTGGCAGGCCGTCGTCGGTCTCGACGCAAGGTGGCTGACCTTCGCGATCGTGGTCGAGAACTTCACCAGCGCCATCGGCACGGTCATCTTTGTCGCCTATCTCTCGGCGCTCTGCCGTAACCCTTTACATACCGCGACTCAGTACGCATTGCTGACTGCGTTCGCCGCCTTCGGGCGTACCTATCTTTCTTCCGGCGCCGGCTTTATTGCCGGCGCCACGGGCTGGGCATGGTTTTTCGCGATCTGCGCGCTTGCGGGCCTGCCGAGCCTGCTGCTGCTCGCCTTCCTGCAGCGCCGCGGTCATTTCATTGGCTTGTCACCGGAGAAGCGATAATGCTGCTGAAAGCCGCGCGGTCGCGGATAGAGCTTATCACGCAAGGAGATAGTCGACGGGTGTGGCGCCCGGACGGTTGCCGCGAGCGGCTCTGCCGCACCACCGCCCGGGTCCGTAAAAAAGTCTTTTTGTAAGGATCGGATAGCTATACTCGGCGTTCCCGAAGTGGCGTACCTCCAACCGGGCTATTAATGCCCTCCCCATGATGGACCTGATCCTCGTCAAGATTTTTGCGACCGCGCTCGCGCTGAGCGAAGTGATAACTCAGCCGCAGGCAGTGAAGACCCATTTCGATGCCGTGGCCGACCAGGACAAGGTGGTCCAGACGCTACGCGCCGGGTGTGCCCATATGCGCCGGGCGTTCGATATCGAATCGATCAACGTCGATGAACTCATTTCCACCGCGCTCAACGACCAGAAGGCGGTAGGCACCGGCATCAAGGCCTTTCACGGCATCAATTTCGCCGACCTGAATGTCGCCTATCACCGGTTCTGCAAGAACGAAAACGTCGGCGATTCCGTGGTCGATCTCGGCCAGGTGATCGAGTTCTTCAACGACGCCGCGGCCGATCTGCCCGACCATACGCGCCTCAAGGGCCGGAAGCTGCCGAGCATGACCGCCATCCTCGATGGCAAGGGCACGAATTTTGCCGACGTCTTCGAACCGAGCAACCGGCGCATCTGGGTGTCGCTCGATGACATCCCCGAATCTGTGCAGAAGGCCTTTGTGGCCGCCGAGGACAGGCGGTTCTACCAGCATCATGGCGTGGACGAGCGCGGCATCATCCGCGCCTTCATGGGTAATCTCGGCGAATCGGGCCGCCCCCAGGGCGGCTCGACCATCACGCAGCAGGTGGTGAAGAACCTGCTGGTAGGCGAGGACGTGACCTACGAGCGCAAGATACGCGAGATCATCGTGGCGTCGCGGGTCGAGAGCACCCTGACCAAGGCGGAAATTCTCGAGCTCTACCTCAATTCGGCCTACCTCGGCCGCAGTTCATGGGGCGTCGAGATGGCCGCGCGGAGCTATTTCGGCAAATCGGCCAAGGCGCTCACCCTTGGCGAGGGGGCCATGCTGGCGGGTCTCCTCAAGGGACCGAACTTCTTCAATCCCGACCGCCGTCCTGAGCGCGCCAAGGAGCGTCTTGCCTATGTGCTCGGCCGCATGCAGGAGGACGGCGTCATCAGCCCGGAGCAGAGGGCCGAGGCATTGGCCGCGCCGCCGAAGATCGTCGCCCTGGACCGGCAGCGGCGCGACACGGGGTTCCATTTCGTCGATTTTTTAGGCCGCGAGGCCAAGGCGGACGGCATCGAGAGCCTCACCGCCCAACCCTACACGGTGCATTCGACCATCAACGCCACCCTGCAGCGCGATACTGAAGCGGCGTTGCAGGAAGGACTGGCGCACTACGAGATCGAAAACGGGCGCGTGCAGTTCCATGGTCCGGAAGCGAACATTGCCGACGCGGTGCAGAAGCTCTCTGCCGGCAATCACGGCGGCGCGCCGGGCGCCACCGCCGACGCCGCGCCGGGGACAACGCCGGCCTGGCAGCAGGCGCTGGCGAACGTTCACCTTCCCCTCTACGACGTCCATTGGGAGCCGGCGGTCATCCTCAGGAGCGGCAAGCGCGGCGACGAGGCGCTCCGCGTCGGTCTGGCCGATGGCCGCGTCCTGCCGCTGACCACATGGGGCCTCGCCACGCGGCGAAACCTCAACCAATACGATGTCGTCTATGTCCACGTGACAGGGGGCGGCGACGGCAGGGCGAGCGACGGCAGGACCAGGGCCAGAGGCGCGGCCAGCGCCCAGGCGCAACTGCGCGTGCGGCCGACGGTGCAGGGCGCAACGCTGGTGCTGGAGAACAAGACCGGCCGCATCCTCGCCATGGCCGGCAGCTTCTCCTATCCCCTGAGCCAGCTCAATCGCACATCGCAGACGCAGCGCCAGCCTGGCTCGGCGATCAAGCCGGTGACCTATCTCACGGCGCTGCAGAAGGGCCTGCAGCCGAACACCCTCATCCCCGACGAGCCGCTCACGCTGCCGCCGATCGGCAGCCGCTTCGGCGCCTACGACACCGGCATCATTACCCGCGTGATCAGCAACGCGCGCGAAGAGGACTATTGGACGCCGCGAAACTACGGCTACACCGCGGGCGGCCTCTACACGTTGCGGCGCGGGCTGGAGAATTCGATCAACATCGTCACCGCGCGCCTGCTCGACGGCGGCATCGAAACTGACCCGGAAAAGAGCCTCGACGACATCTGCGCGACGGCGGTGGCGGCGAAGATCTACACCGATTGCGTCCGCTACTATCCGTTCGTGCTCGGCGCACAGCCGGTGCGCATGATCGATCTCGCCGCCTTTTACGCCGCCGTAGCCAATGAAGGCGCGCGGCCGCAGCCGCACGCCATCGACTCGATCGAAGTAGGCGGGCGCACGATCTATCAGTACCCGAATACGCCGCCGCCGACGATCGGCGCCGCCGCCGATCACACCTCCTTCTATCAGCTCAAGACCATGCTGCAGGGCGTCGTCGCCCGCGGCACCGCGCGCGCGATCGGCGCGCTCTCGCCCTATGTCGCCGGCAAGACCGGCACGACCGAGGATTCGGTCGACGGCTGGTTCATCGGCTTCACCAATGACGTGACCATCGCGGTGTGGGTCGGCTACGACAACGGCGACGGCAAGCGCCGCTCGCTCGGTTCGACCGAGACCGGAGCGCGGCTGGCGCTTCCGATCTTTGAGCCGATCATCAATGCCGTCTGGTCGGAGAATATCGCGCCGAAGGCGCCGCTCAGCGGCCCCTCGCCGGAGGCGCAGGCTCATCTCATCGATCTGCCGATCGACTTTGCGTCGGGCCAGCGGGTCACGCGCGGCGGCTTCGTCGAGCATTTCCGGCTTGGTGAGGACGGCCGCTTCGACGAGACGCAATACCAGCTCCTGTCGCGCGGCGGCTATGCCTCGCGCCAGGACTCTGAAGGAGCCGACGCGGGCGACCCATGGGGCTGGCATGGACCGGGCGGATATACAGGCGGCGGCCGCTCTTACTATCCGTCGCAGGGGTGGCAGTCACCGCCGCCGGCCAGAGGACTGTTTGCGCCATGGCAAGATAACCGAATGCGCCGCAATTCGGACTTCTGGGGTGGACGTTTCAATTGAAGTCCCGGCCGAGAGAAACCGGAATGTGGATGCGGCGCGCGATCGTGCTTGCTGGCTTGATCGGGTCGTTGTCCGTCGCCGGCGCGCAGGATTTCAAGATCGAGGACGTGAGCTCCGCGCGAAGCGTTCCGGTGACCCAGCTCAAGCCGGGTATCATCGTCTTCAGCGATCAGGAGGGTGGCGCCGCCGGCGATGAGGCGGCAAAGCTCGTCCGTTTCGAGGAATGGGCGCGCACGCGCCCGGCCCAGCGGAAATTCCTTGCGCTGTTTCCCGGCTACGTCGAGCCGATCGTCACCAAAGAGGCGAGGGCCGAGCAGAAGACCGTGGCCAACGCCGACGCCAAGACCGACGCCTCCCTCGGTGCGAAGGGCGACGCCAAAGCCGAGACGGGTCCGGTCCTCGAGAAGCTCTACGTGTACGTGGCGCAGGCGCGTTTCGTTCTCGACCGGCCGCCAAGCGCGGTCGATCTTTCGCGCTACGTGACGCTGCCGTTTCTCGAGCGGATCGATCCGGCGATCAAGCACAAGGTGATCGCCCCGGCCGACGTGCCCGCACTCAAGGACCCGCAGGGCACCGGCAATGAAAATCCGGATCGCAAATGGTGCACGGGACGCCCGACGTCAGTCTGCATCCAATCGACCTACATGCTCGAGGGCAAGTTGCCGCTCGGCATCATGCTCGTGAACAAGCTGCGCGACAGCGTCAAGAAAGTCTCCGACCATATCGCTTTTATCAGCGAGCTGTCGCTGCTCCCGCCGGAAGCCATCGATCAAGCCGGCCTGAAGGAACTGACCGGGCTTGACACGCCGGTCAGCGGCGTGCTCGAGCAAAATCTCTTCTACGTCAATCAGATCCTGAAATTCGGAAAGTTCTTCGGCGTGTTCCAGAGCCACCCGTCCGACGCCGACAAGACCGTCGTCACCGCGTTCATGGCGCTCGCGATCAAGGCGAGCGTGCTCGACGAGCGGCGCGGGTTCGAGAACGTGCCGGTCCTGCGCAATCTCGTGCCGGCGCAGGTGCTGATGGGCAAATCGTCATTCAACTCCGGCGCTTCGATCAGCGCCGGCCTGCCGCAATACGCGCGCAACGAGATCAGGACGATTGCCACCATTCTCGCGCGCGACAAGGCGGCGCAGTAGCGGTCCGGCTAGGCGGCGCGCGCCTTCTCTCCGCGGTCGAGCGATTGCAGAACTTCATCGACAGTCTGCACGTCGGCAAACTGGCCATAGAGCGCCGACAGCGACGCGTTGTGCTCCTCGTCGGAGGAAGCGGCGAGGCCGTCCGCCACCATGATCGTCTTGAAGTTGAGCATCATTGCGTCGCGCGCCGTGCTTTCGCAGCAGATGTTGGTGGCGGTGCCGGCGATGAGGACGGTATCGGCATCGCGCTCGCGCAGGCGCCGCTCGACGTCGGAGGAGCCGTGAATGAAGGCGCTGTAGCGCGTCTTGGTAAGGCACGTATCTTCCGGCCGGATGTCGTTCTGGTGCCAGAATTCGAAACCCTCTTGGCCTTCCTCCATCGCCTCGTAGCGGCGCCGCATCCGCTCCGGCGTCATCAGGCCATCGTGGTAGTTGGACCAGCTCTGGCGCGTACCGGCGGTGCCGTTGCGGATCCAGACGACGTGGCCGCCGCGGCGGCGCAATTCGCCACCGAGGCGGTTGATGTTCGGCACGATCCTGCGCGCCATCGGCACCTCGCCCTGGTGGCCGGGCTTGACGAAGTAGTTCTGCATGTCGATCACCAGGAGGGCGGTGCGGCGGGGCTCGATCGTGTCGAAGGGGTGCAGCTTGCCGACGCGGGCGCGCACGCGTTCGCGCGCGGTTTCCGAGATGGCGATCGTGTGCATCTTTCCGCTTGGCTCCCGTCGCCATAAGTTCCGGGCCGACGACATCGCGCTTCATCTTCCCAAAGCTTGAACCACCTCACAAGCCATGGAACACGCGTCCCGACGGTGGGAATTCTGGATCGACCGCGGCGGCACCTTCACCGACGTGATCGGCAGGCGGCCCGACGGCAGGCTCGTCGCTCACAAATTGCTTTCGGAAAATCCCGAGGCCTACCGCGACGCGGCGGTCGCCGGCATCCGTCACCTGCTCGGCCTTGGTCCCGGCGAGCCCATCCCGGCCGACCGTCTCGGCGCCGTCAAGATGGGCACCACGGTCGCAACGAACGCGCTCCTCGAGCGCAAGGGCGAGCGCACGCTTCTGGTGATCACCCGCGGCTTCCGCGACGCGCTGCGCATCGGCTACCAGGCGCGGCCGAAGATTTTCGCGCGCCACATCGTCAAGCCGGACATGCTTTACGAGCGCGTCGTCGAGGTCGACGAACGGGTGCGCGCCGATGGCACGGTCGAACGCGAACTCGACCTCGACGCGGCCCGCTCCGCGCTTGTGCAGGCCAGGCATGACGGCATCGACGCCGTCGCCGTCGTTTTCATGCATGCCTACCGCCACAGCGATCACGAGCGGCGCGTCGCGGCGCTCGCGCGCGATCTCGGCTTCCCGCAGGTGTCGGCGAGCCATGAAGTCTCGCCGCTCATCAAGCTCGTTGGTCGCGGCGATACCACCGTGGTGGACAGCTATCTCTCGCCAATCCTGCGCCGCTACGTGGCGCAGATCGCGGAGGAGCTCATTCCCTCCCCCCTTGTGGGGGAGGGAATGGCGGGGGGGCCGGAGGCGCGGCGCCGTTCGTCGACGCTTGCGCAAGACCTCCCGACCCCTACCCCCGACCCCTCCCCACAAGGGGGAGGGGAGAACCACCCCCGCCTGATGTTCATGATGTCCTCGGGCGGATTGACCGCGGCCGAGCTGTTCCGCGGCAAGGACGCGATCCTTTCGGGTCCGGCGGCGGGAGTCGTCGGCATGGCCGAGACCGGGCGCGAAGCGGGCTTTGCCAGGCTCATCGGCTTCGACATGGGCGGCACTTCGACGGACGTATCGCATTTCGCCGGCGCGTATGAGCGGGCATTCGAGACCGAGGTTGCGGGCGTGCGCATGCGCGCGCCGATGATGCTCATTCACACCGTGGCCGCGGGCGGCGGCTCGATCCTGCATTTCGACGGCGCGCGCTTTCGCGTCGGCCCCGATTCCGCCGGCGCCAATCCCGGCCCGAAATGCTATCGCCGCGGCGGTCCGCTCGCGGTGACCGACGCCAATGTGATGGTCGGGAAGTTGATCCCCGACTTCTTCCCGAAAATTTTCGGACCGCGACAGGAGGAGCCGCTCGACGCCGACGCGGTGCGCGAGGGTTTTGCGGCGCTCGCCGAAAGGATCGGCGACGGCCGCACCGGCGAGGAGGTTGCCGACGGCTTCATCAGGATCGCGGTCGAGAACATGGCGAACGCGATCAAGAAAATCTCGGTTCAGCGCGGTTACGACGTGACCCGCTATGCGCTCAATTGCTTCGGCGGCGCCGGCGGCCAGCACGCCTGCCTGGTCGCCGACGCGCTCGGCATGACCAGCGTGCTCATTCATCCGTTCTCGTCACTCCTCTCCGCTTATGGAATGGGCCTCGCCGACATTCGCAGCGTGCGCCAGCAAGCGATCGAAAAGCCGTTCGATGAGAACGCGCGCGCGACGGTCGCCGGCGTAGCGGGCGCGCTTGGGCGCGCCGTGATCGCGGAGGTCGCCGGCCAAGGCGTAGCGGTGGAGAAGATCAAGGCCCACGTGCGCGCCCACATCCGCTACGCTGGAACCGACACGGCGCTGATCGTCGAGGCCGGCACTTGCTCCTTTCCCTCCCCCCTTGTGGGGGAGGGAAGGGCGGGGGGTCGCAAAGTGACTCGCCGACGTGGAAAGGCGCACGAGCGCCAGTCTTCGCGGGCGCGACGCCTCACGACCCCTATTCCCAACCCCTCCCCACAAGGGGGAGGGGAGACACAGCTCGTCTCTCTCAGCAATATGAAGTCCGCCTTCGAGCGCGCGCATAGAGCTCGCTTCGGCTTCATCGACCGCAGCAAGGAACTGATCATCGAGGCGGTCTCCGTCGAGGCCGTCGGCGGCGGCTCACGCTTCCGCGAACGCGTGCACAAGACCACGCGGGCACCGCTGCCGCCGCCGGCGCGCCGCACGCGGTTCTTCGCCGGCGGCAAATGGCGGCGGGCGCTCGTCTACATGCGTGGCACCCTCGTGCCCGGACAAAAGGTGCGCGGCCCCGCCATCATCATCGAGCCGCACCAGACGATCGTCGTCGAGGCGGGCTGGCGGGCCGAGCTTACCGCCAAGGATCATCTGGTGCTGCGGCGGATCGAGAAGCTCGCCCGTGCCCGCGCCGTCGGCACCCGCGCCGATCCGGTGATGCTCGAAGTATTCAACAATCTGTTCATGTCGATCGCCGAGCAGATGGGCGTGGCGCTGCAAAACACCGCCTACTCGGTAAACATCAAGGAGCGGCTCGATTTCTCTTGCGCGGTGTTCGATGGCGACGGGTCGCTTGTCGCCAACGCCCCGCACATGCCGGTGCATCTCGGCTCGATGGATCGGGCGGTCGAGACCATCATCCGCGAGAACCGGGGAAAAATCCGTCCGGGCGATGTCTACGCCATCAACGCTCCCTACAATGGCGGCACGCATCTGCCCGATATCACGGTGTGCACGCCGGTGTTTTCTGTTCCCTCCTCACGACGGGGCGGGCCGATCTTGTTCTGGGTGGCCTCGCGCGGCCACCATGCCGATGTCGGCGGCATCTCGCCGGGCTCGATGTCGCCGAACGCCACCACGATCGAGCAGGAAGGCGTCTACATCGACAATTTCAAGCTGGCCGAGCGCGGCCGCTTCCGCGAGCAGGCGCTCGATGCGCTGCTGACCGGCGGCAAGTATCCGGCGCGCAATCCGCTGCAGAACGTCAACGACCTCAAGGCGCAGGTCGCCGCCAACGAGAAGGGCGTGCAGGAACTGCGCAAGATGGTCCGCCAGTTCACGCTGCCCGTCGTGCGCGCCTATATGCGTCACGTGCAGGACAACGCCGCCGAGAGCGTGCGTCGCGTCATCGACCGGCTGCACGACAGCGCGTTTGGCACCGAGATGGACCAGGGCACCGTGATCAAGGTGCGCATCAGCGTCGACAAGAAGCAGCGCGCCGCGACCGTCGATTTCACCGGCACCAGCCCGCAGCAGTCCACCAACTTCAACGCGCCCGAGCCGGTGACGCGGGCGGCCGTGCTCTACGTGTTCCGGGTCATGGTCGACGACGACATCCCGATGAATGCCGGCTGCCTGCGCCCGATCAAGATCATCATTCCGCAGAAATCGTTGTTGTCGCCGGAGTTTCCCGCCGCCGTCGTCGCCGGCAACGTCGAGACGTCGCAGGAGGTGACCAATTGTCTGTTCGGCGCGCTCGGCGCCATGGCCGCGGCGCAGGGCACCATGAACAATTTGAACTTCGGCAATGCGCGCTATCAATACTACGAGACGATCTGCTCCGGCTCGCCGGCCGGGCCCGGCTTCCCCGGTACCGATGCCGTTCACACCCACATGACCAACACGCGGCTCACCGATCCAGAAGTGCTGGAATTCCGCTATCCCGTCCTGCTCGAGGACTTTCATATCCGCAAGGGTTCGGGCGGCCGCGGGCGCTGGAATGCGGGCGACGGTATCGTTCGTACCATCCGTTTCTTGGAAGGAATGGAATGCACTATTCTGTCCGGGCACCGGCGCGTGCCGCCGTTCGGGCTTGCCGGCGGCGAAGACGGTCAAGTCGGCGAGAATGCCGTGCGGCGCCAGGATGGCAGCATCCACAAGCTCGCCGGCTGCGATGCGACGATGCTGGAGGCTGGCGAGGCGATCATCATCCGGACGCCGACGGCGGGAGGATACGGCACGCCGGTCGAGGGGGAGCGGCACGATGATTGAGCCAGCGCAGATTGCCCAGATCGAAGCTGTCGAGCGCGATGCCTGGCTCGACATCTACGCGGCGGCACCGCCGCCGATCCGCTCGGCGCTGGGCATCGTGCAGCGCCGCCTTGATGACGGCGCGCTGCTAATCTGCAGCGCCATCGACCACCTGCAATTCAACCGGCTCGGCTATCTCGGCATCACGGCGCCGGCGCGGGCCGAGGCGGTCGATCCGGCGCTCGCTGATTTCGATGCGGCCGGCGTGAAGAACTGGATCGTCCACGTGGCGCGGGGTGCCGACTTGCTCAACACCCTTTGTGCCGCGCGCGGACTGACGCCGCATCCGCGCACCTGGGCGAAATTTATCCGCGACAATCGTGCCGCGCCGGTCGCCGCCACCGCGCTCGCGATCCGCGAGGTTGGCGCCGGCGAAGGCGACGCGTTCGGCGCCGCCGCGGCGCAGGGCTTTGGCATGCCGCCGGTGGTGGGCGAGTGGCTCGCCGCGCTCGCCGGTCGTCCGCGCTGGCGCTGCTTCGTCGGTTTCGACGGCGATACACCGGCCGCGGCCGGCGCCGTTTTCATCGACGGCGCCTGCGCCTGGCTCGGCATTGGCGCCACCGTCGGCTCGCACCGCAAGCGCGGCGCACAGTCGGCGCTGCTCGCCGCGCGCATCAATGCCGCAATCGCCGGCGGGTGCACGCTTCTCACCACGGAGACCGGCATTCCGCATGGCGGCGAGCCGGCGCCGTCCTACGCCAATATCCAGCGCGCGGGTTTCGCGGTCGCGTATCCGCGCCCGAATCTGCGGCGCGCGTAGCGTCGGCCGCAGTCTCCTTGATCCGACGGGAATGGCCGGCGGGGAATCGAAATTCTTCTATTCCGCGACCTGCGTACCGGAACCGCCAAACTCAGCGGGAAAATCCTTGAACTTGGGCAACCCGTCGCGCATGGGCAGAACCGTTTCGGCGTAGTTGACATGAACGCCGGGCGTGAATTTCAGGGTCGGCAACGTAGCCGCAAACACGTCGACCAATCCGAGGGGCGGGTGATTGGTCATCAAGTGGCCGCCACATTTCTTGCAGTACTGGCGCTGGCTCACCGGGGTCTTCTGGAACATCCCGACATGTTCGGCGCCGGCCGTGACCCGCACCGCCTCCGGTTTCCAAAGCGTGAATGCGTTGACCGGGCCGCCCGACCAGGAACGGCACGATCGACAATGGCAATAGCCCATGCCTTCCGGGTCACCCGAAGCCTCCACCCGAACCGTCCCGCAAAAACACTCGCCCGCATGTGTCGCCATTTTCCTGTCCAATCATTTCGTGAGTCGATGGGCGCTCGGCGTGCGTCCCTATGCTGCCCATTTTCTGCGCATCGAGAATGAAACACAAGACGGCAACGGCATCCTGCGGGCGCAAGTTGCCCATCCGAATGTCCGCAATCATGCCGATATTCGCAGCAGGTTCGCCAACTGCCGCGATGCTGAATTGCACGGAGATACGCTAATGTGCTATTGGCACAAATCGGTGCCGGTTCTGCGAAACGAGCCGATCGACAACGGAAAGTTTGGTCCGACATTTCACTCGAATGTCCCGCGGGAAAGTGCGATTTGAATAACCCTACAGTTGCCAAGCACGCGCATTCCGTTGTCGGACTGGCTGCGGACGATCTCCAGTTAGGCGACCTCGGCTTGGAGACTCCACGATGATGCGGAGATCGATCATGTCACGTCAATTCCGGTCCTCGCGCTCTTCCGCAAAGGGTATCTTGGGCGCGGCATTCCTTTGTCTGATGTGGGTCGTTCCGAGCCATGCAAGTGAACTTCCTTCGGACATCTGGAACGGCGGACACGGCGGCTTTCCTTCGGTGACCGCCAATCGCTCCGGGATTTCCGTCACGCTCCCCGAGCAAGCCATAGCCGACGTCGGCGGCGGCGCCATCGACAAGCTCGTCAAGGGCTTTCTCGATCGCTGGGCGCCGGAAATGTGCACCGACCTCTTCGATTTCCAACATCCGCATCCGCGGATGACGGTACGCGTGGCCGTCCATGGCGACACATTCAGTGCGCGGACGTATCAAGAGGTGGTCATCGACTATCGGCCCTCTCACCAGGTGAATTGCGTCCAGCCCGACAACCTCGTTTGGTGAGTGTCGGGCCGCGCGACTGAAGGACGACGGAGGTCGAGCGTACGTCGCGACACGTCGCCAATTGAATAAGACGCGGACGTTGATGCTCCCTACCCAGCATCCCGATCGGACGCCCGTTGCACTCCGGGACGCCGCCGGCATCAGCCGGCGAGCGCAGGACGATCCTCGGTCCCTGCCGGCGCTGGCCTCGTCAAGGAAAAAATCTGCAGCGCCAGTGCGACCACGATGAACGTCGTGAGGCAAATCATCTGGTAATAGTCGCGAACGACCTCCGTTGCGGCAAGCCAGGCATTCGTGCAGAGCCAGGGCATCACGCTCAGTGTCAGGTAGCCGATACATCGCAGGATGCGGCTTGGAAATGCGATCGCCGCGATCGCAAACGGCACCAAGATGCCGAAGGCGTAAGGTTTGAGCCGGAACAACAAAAGCATGCACACAAGGGCTGCCAATCCAAAGATACGGACGGCGGCGTAATCATCCATCTCCCGCGTCTTCTGTGCCAGCATGGCGATCACCACGCCGAGGATCAGGAAGCAGAAGGCAAGGGCCGACGAGACCAGTGTCGCTTTGTCCACGTTGAAGGTGTGAAACAACGCGAAGACAAAATCGATGAAGTTTGGATTGTTCAGTCCGCCGCTCTCGCTGAAGAGCGCCGGCTGGTGAGGAATCTGGCCGAGCGTTGCTTTGACAAAACTCACTATGTAGGGCCCGCTGATGGCGGCATTGACGAGGTGTAACGCGGCGAAGGCCGCGACGGCGGCGGCAATCGTGCGGGCCTTCCGCGGCCAGCCTACCGGTGTGACCAGAAACGCGAGCACGCCGACCAGCGGCAGTACCTTGAGCGTGCTCATCAGACCGAAGGCGGCGCCGGACAATTCGTAACGGCGCCGATGCAGAGCAGCAATGCTCAGCGCAGCCAGGGGCGCTTCCAGGACTGCGATGTTGCCGGTCAGTGCGAGCCAACGATAGGCAGAAAAGGCGCTGATCGAGACCAATGCCACGATCGCAACTTCCAGATTGCTCAACCGCAGGCTCCATGCCAATGCGGCGCAACTGCCGACCAGGATGAGGAGATAGATGCCGACGTATGCGCCTGGCAGCAGATCTTGAGCCATGCAGATCAGCTTCGCAGGATAGGCCGCTGCTATCGGATAGTAGTAGGCCATCCAGCTCGCGGGGCCCGGCGTGTGGGCGAGATTGGAATGGATATAGGGATCCTTGCCAGCGGCCAGAGCGGCAAGGCCATGGCAGGTCGGCAGCAAATCCCAGCCGATCAAATGCTCTGCATCGGCATTTTGGACGAGCGATAGCGCGTAACGCAGATCGCGTACGGCAAGCCAGGCCGCCGCCGCGATGAGCGCCAACAGGCACAACGGAACGGTGAGACCCTTCCGGTCCGCGACCCAGCTCACGTACACCACCCCGCGCTTCGTGCCGTCTGCGCTTTTAGCATAGCGTTGCGACGGGCACGTCCGGCAAAGGCTGCGGCCAAGTGATCGTACGCCTTCAGCTAGAAGGCCGCGCGCCCGGCCGCGGCCTGCAAGTAGAGAACGTAGCTTTCCGCCGCGTGACTAAAGCCGAGGAAGGTGACCGGCAATGTTATCTCCACGCGTTTGGCGCGCGGCAGCGCTGCTTCGAACATCTCAGTGCACGGCGCTTCTGCTGCGTGGCAAATTCCCAATACCCCGCGCTCCTTCCAACGCCGTTCGATTTCCGCCTGGGGCAGAAACTCGCTATAGCCCGGGAAGACGTTCGGATGGTCGGGGCTATAGAAACTGACCGACCACGCCGCATGATCCGAGCCGCTCACGAATTCAAGCGGCCCGCCAATGCGGTCGTGCCATGTCTCGGTGGCAAAACGGGCCAGGGGAATGAACGGCTCGACGTTTTCGGGCTTGGCAATGATGAAATTCCCGATCATCAGGACCGGCGACAACGCAAGTGCGACTATCGCCGCGGTTGCGACCGCGCCCACCATCACTGCGACGGCTCTGTAGGTGACAAACAGGCGCGGCGCCGACAGGGCGGTGAGAGGAACGAAGAAGAAGGCGGGGTCATTCCAGGGGCTGTGCAACGGGATACCGGCCGGCGCCAGCAACACCAGCGGCAGGGCGACCGGCGCAAACGCGATGCACGCGACGACGGCGCGCGCGCCGTGCCAGTCGGCGACGACCGACCGCGTCATCGCGGCGTTCCACGGCCGCAGGCACAACCAGAATGCAACCAGGGCTGTCGAAGAAAGGGCGACATAGGCGCCGACGAAGCTCAGCGCATGCACGATGACCGTCAGTGGCCGGTCAACCGTCCGCTCCTCAGTGACATGCAGCCTGATCGAAATGAAATCGTGCTCGACGAGCCAATAGAGATTGGGCGCGAGTACGAAGCGCACAGACCGCGGCAGCGAGATAAGGGCGCGGCGAGCGCAGGTACGATCGCCGCTTTGGGTGCAGCAGGGTCGCCAGCACGCACGCGAGAACGATCAAGCCCGCGGCCGCCATCATTCCGCGGAGCGTTCGGCATCCCGTTAGCCGGGGTTTACTATCCCTCGGGTTATCCCGCAGCGGATGACTTGCTCATCAACATCCGAAGCCGAAGAGCGAAATTGATCCCGGCCCGATTTGGCACGGCAGCGCAGATCGAGAATGCCCTGCGGCAGGGCTCAAGCATCGGCATGATGGTGGACTTGCGCTTCGCGGGGGGCACCGAAGTGGTTTTCTTCGGGCGCAAGTGCACGGTCAATCCGGCGCTGGCGTGGTTCGCGCGCAAATACGAATACCCGCTCTACGGCGCGCGAGCCATCCGCGTTCCCGACGGACGTTTTCGCATGGAGCTCACACAGGAGCTCAATCCGCCGCGCGTTGCGGAGGGAAAAATCGACGTGGCGGCGACAATGCAGATGATCACTTGGATCATCGAGGGCTGGGTACGCGAGCACCCGGAACAGTGGCTATGGGTGCACCGCCGGTGGCATTAGCTATGGCGGGGTGGTGTTCGCTCGGCGCCAGCGACCGTCGGCAACCGCGGCGCAACACGACCGCCTGCTAGCATTGCAAGGAAGCTGTGGGCGAGTTGATCTTTCAACACAGACCAAGAGACGGGTACAAATCGGCGCGCGTCGGTGGCAGACCCGAGGGGCCGTGTTTTCGCTTCGACGATAGCGTCTGGTAAAGGCATGCGCCGTTGCGCTCGAAAGCAATCGAAGAGGCCGCGAGATACGCAAGCCATAGGCGCGTCGTCACCTCGCCCACCTCGGCGATTGCGGCAGAGTAATTCGCGAGCAACCGGTCGTGCCATAGCTTACATGTGCGCTGGTAGTGCTCGCGCCAGCCCTCTACGTCATGCACCTCGAAACCGTTGCGCTGGAGCATCGCCAGGGTGTTGCCTATATGGTCGTGCTCGCCGCCAGGGAAAATGTATTTAGTCAGCGCTGCGAACTCTGGCCGCTTGCGGCGGAAAGTCTTGTCATCACGCTTGGCCGGCCGGGTGGTTGCTTGCTGAAGGAACAGCCCGTCGTGTTTGAGTAGGCGGTGCACGGTGACGTAATATTGCTGGTAATTGTCGATGCCGACGTGTTCCTGCAGCCCGATAGCCGCGATCTTATCGAACTCGCCTTCGACGTCCGCGTAATCCTTTAGCTCCATCCGTACCTTATCTTGCAGGCCGAGCCGCCTGATCTTTTCCTTGCCATAGACAACCTGCTGCTCCGATAACGTCACCGCATAGGCAGTAACGCCGTAATGCTGCGCGGCGTAGCATGACAGCGCGCCCCAGCCGCAGCCTAAGTCGAGAAGGCGCTCGCCCGTCTTTAGCCGCAGCTTGCGGCAAATGATTTCCAGCTTGTTCCGCTGCATCTGGTCTATGTCGTTGTCCCAGTCGGTGCAGTAACCACACGTGTAGATCATTTCCCGATCGAGCCAGAGCGCATAGAACGCATTGGACATGTCGTAGTGATAGGCGATGTTCCTCTTGTTCTCGTCGAAACTGCCGTCGCTGGGCTTCTCGCTCGGCTGATGCTCTAACGGCCACGGTCCGCCGCGTGGCACGAAAAAGAACTTCGCTAGTGTCGAGATCGCGAGCCACTTGTCCAGGTTTTTGCGAAACTCGCGCGTTCTCACCCGCGGACGGATCGCTGCGAGATCGAAGATGGTGCCGTTACGGATGTCCACGCGACCGGAGGCCCAGACATTAGCCACCGTGTCGAGGTTAGGACGACGGACTAAACCTGCAATGACGCCCTCGTCGGCCAATGCTATAGCGAGGCGCGTTGCTGGCCAGTCCACGGGAATGGTGGAACCATCCCACAGGACAAATCCAATATCGAGTCCGAGGCGTTCGCGCGCATCGGCGAGAAGTCGTTTGAAACTGGCTAGCCGTCCTGCGCTACCAAAAATACTTACCTCTCCTCCTGAGCGGACGTGCCACACCAAAATCACGCGACAAAGATTGCGTAGCACTTCTACTTGAGACACGCCCTACCGTACACATCTTAAGAGCACATCGAGGCAATGCTTAGAGGCTTTGGAGAGTGGAAGACCTTGTACGGATATTGGTAATAATAGCCCACCCAACGTCGCCCGCAAGGGCAGTCCGGGTGCCTCCGGAATGCCCGCGCGATCTACGAACGGTCAGATCGCACGTTGATAGGTTGGAGAATAAAGTCCATACACGCGCACTCATTTGGTCAGCAACGTCGTTTGTAGTGTTTTGGCGCTGGGCGATCTGGACATAAGGTTGGACCGAGCGCAAACGGCTCGCAGTCTAACAGCGCTCGGCACTGTAGCCGCTCACCCTGATCCCGATCCTCGCGGACAGGCGGCCATGCAGGTCAGAGCCCGCTGACAATCTCCGCGGAGCGCCCGCCGCCGAGATAGCATCCGACAATATTTCCGACCAGGTGCGTAAAACCAACGACGTGGAGCCGCAATATGGTGCCGGCGGGGAGTTCATGCATCCGCTCGCGCAGCGCCTTGGCGATGAGCCGCGGCCGCGGGGCGAAGGCATACCAGCCTTCGTAAAGGACGTTGCGGGCCGGAATGGCCAAGTCGCGCTGCAGCGCCGCTCCGGCGCGCGCATTGTGATAGCCCAGGCGAAGCGCACTGCCGAGGCTCATCGGTTTCACGTGATTGATGAAGATGTCATTCGAGTGTTCGATCTTTCCGCTGTTGAATATCCGCGGAATGATCTGCAACTCCCACGCACCCTGGGCGAGACGCGCGTCGCTGCGCAGTTTTGACCGGCGAACGACAGCCGACGTGACCGGAGAGAAGGGGGGCGGTCCTTGCAGTGGAGCCCAGACCAGCGCAAACACATGGAGAAAGATCGCCCATCCCCAGCGCGACACCGAGGTGAGGTTTTTCCCCAGAAATACAACAAGGTCGGCGTTGGGTTTGTTGCGGATGACCTCAAGGATGGCGTCCAGGGTGCGTTTGTTGACCAAGGCGTGATCTTCGAGCAAGACGACCCATTCGTTTCGACAGACGGCCGGAATGTGGCTGCGCAGCGTGAAGTCCGATGCGCCAGGGATCGACACCACGCGAAACCAGGATGCCTCGGGCGGGCGAACTGGCTCCGAGGCAGTCAGGACGATGACCTCGTCGCCTTCCCGCAGCGCCGGCCGCAGGAGCTTCAGGTTGGCCCCCCGAATGCTCGAATTCGTGGCTCGTCAGGACGAAGCTCGCCGAGCCCGCGCGATCCTCGATTGTCGCCGCATCGGTGGATGCGTTCTCAGAGCTTGCTATCTGGTTCATCTTGATCCCGGCTCTCTCAAGCGGCCCCTTGTTACCAGCGAGAAGATATTATCACCGCGCCGATGACAGTCTTCAAGAAGACAGGCCTGTCAGGTAGCGGATTCGCTCCAATGCACGCCAGGCCGCGCTTCTTTGCATGACCCGCAACTTGTTCGTGGTGTGCGCCAGGTGCAGCTTGACGTGTTGCACTTCGGCATTGGCCTTCCCCAACTCCGCTTTCACTTTCTCCAATTCCGCATTAGCAGCATTCAATTGTTGGTCGCGCTCAACAACGGATGCGGTGATGAAATCGTCAAAGGCGTTGGCGGGAGCGTGGAAGCTTTTGTCAAGCGTTGCATGCTTGTCCGCTACGTAAAATCTGTTCAAGCCGTCGAAATAGACGAAGTGATATCCACGGGTGGTCAGAAGCGGCTCCCATTCGCCATGCGATTCAATTTGCGTATTGGGGAGAGTGGCTTCAACCAAGACAATCCATGGGCGGTGTTTGGCAAGATCAAGTCCTTTGAGGATGGCCCGTTCCGCGCCTTCGGCATCGATGTTGAGGAAATGGATTTCGCCCGGAGCGTGGCGGTCGAGGACCGATGTCAGGGTCGCCGTGACAACGGTCCGTTTCTCGATGCTGTATCCGTGCTCGCCGGCGTGGCGCTGCGCGGTCGTCTGGTGCAACGTGGAAAGGCCGGTGCCCGTCACTTCATACAAGTCAGCTTCACCACCGTCCGTATCGGTAATCGCGATCTGCAGATTGACATCCTCGGAGCGGTCGGCCTCGATCTTCCCGAACCAGGATTGCACCGGCTCGATGTTTATTCC
The DNA here is from genome assembly GCA_963833665.1 of uncultured Alphaproteobacteria bacterium. Lineage (GTDB taxonomy): Bacteria > Pseudomonadota > Alphaproteobacteria > Rhizobiales > Xanthobacteraceae > BOG-931. The sequence continues at coordinate 156,284 of CAWHZA010000027.1, forward strand.
CCGCCAGCCGCGCTCATAAAACGCCTTGGTGATGGAATGGCAAACAGGGTCGTTGGCCCCGACATCCACGTAAAACCCTTGCTGCACCGGCCGCAGCGCCCGGTGAAGCATGACGTCCTCGCAATTCTGGGCATACGATACAAAGGGCATTTTGGTAGGGGGACGCCTCCGCGAGCTGACACATCGGCTGCATGATCACCGCACACGGCTCCGCACGTGCACCGGCGATCGCACGTTCCCGCAACGATACCATGTTGTCCGCATGGCGGCCACAAAGCCAATTTGTTCTGGTTCAGTAGAGCGCGGCTCGCGGTGCGTTGACAGTCGGCAAAGCGCGATGTCATCTGGGCTATGGCGCCTTTCCTGGCCGGCCGCCCAAGAGCGATCAGGTCGTGCACAATCACCGCAAGGCACCAGGTCTCCGATCCCTCTATCAGGGGTTCCGCCGGCTGGCGGCATTGCGGGCCAGGCCCAAGGCAAACGCGGGCGGCGCCCGTCAGGCGGCGCCGCTGCCGGTCTTCACGCCGCCGCTCAAGGTCGATACGTCGGCAGATGCCGACGCACTGCGCCAGCTGTGGCAGAGCGTGCGTCTGGCCTGGGAAAGCCTCGGCGACGAGCGACCATTCCATTCCGTCCTCACCGAACCGCAATACTTGCCGGACCGCATCGGTGAAACCGAGGCGCAGTTCTGGGAATCCGGCCGAGCCGAAGCGGAACAGCTGGCTCACTATCTCGGCAGTATCGGGTTTGCGAGCTGCAAAGACTTGACCGTGATCGAATATGGCTGCGGCGTCGGACGGGTAACGGTTCCGTTGGCGGCCATCGCCAAGGAAGTCGTTGGTTATGATATTTCCGAACCGCATCTCCAACTGGCACGACAACGCGCGTTGGCGCTCGGCCGCACCAACATCCGCCTGATCGCGCTCGGCGACTTGCCTGCAGCCTTCGAGCCGTGCGACGCCTTTTATTCAAAGATCGTGCTGCAGCACAATCCGCCTCCGCTCATCGGGTATTTGCTGCGGACGTTGATCAGGTCGCTGCGGCGAGGCGGCGTCGGCGTTTTCCAGGTCCCGACCTACTACGCCGGCTATCGGTTCGACCTGCATTCAGCGCTTCAGTCGCCGCAACACTCCGACATGGAGATGCACTGCTACCCGCAGGCGGATTTGTTCTCTCTCTTTGCGGATGAAGGAGCCAGGCTCGTCCACGCTCGCGAAGACGATACGCCGGGACGCCGGGATATTTTCGTTTCGCAGGTCTTTGTGCTGATGAAGTGACCTGACGCCGCGCCGCGAGAGCAATTTTCGTCCTATCTGTTGCAGCGGGCGGCAGCGCGGCTGTGGGTATGCAGCTGTGAATAGGTGAAGCAGTTCAATCCAGCACGTGGCTGACCATGCCGTCGGCGAGCTTCGGCTCGAACCAGGTGGATTTCGGCGGCATGACGGCGCCGGCGTCGGCGACCGCCATAAGGTCGCGCATCTGCGTCGGGTAGAGCGCGAACGCCGCCGCCATCTCGCCGGAGGTGACGAGCCGCTCGAGTTCGGCAAGGCCGCGGCCGCCGCCGACGAAGTCGATGCGCTGGTCGGTGCGCGGATCGGTGATGCCGAAGAGCGGCTCGATGATGGTCCGGGCGAGCAGCGTGACCGGCAGCCGGGCGACCGGACCGGCGTCGTGCGCCTCGCCTGGCTCGGCGCGGTCGGCGGGGCGGACTTGGAGGCGATACCAGCGTCCGGCGAGCACCATGCCGAACTCTTGCGCGTGCATCGGGCGCACTGGCCGGTCGCTCGGCTCGACTGTGCAGCGTCTGCGGATTTCGGCGAGAAGCTCGGCCGCGCTGCGGCCGTTCAAATCGCGCAGCACACGGTTGTAGTCGAGGATGGTCATCTGGTTTTCCGGCAGGAGGACAGCGAGAAAATAGCCGCTGCCATCGGCACCGCCCGCACCTCCGCCGCGCGCCTCGGCCACCCGGAACGCCGCCGCGGCACGGTGGTGACCATCGGCGATGTAAAGCGCCGGCAGAGCTTCGACCGCGCGCGTGAGAGCCGCAATCGTCTGCGCGTCGTGAATGACCCAGAGCTGGTGGCGCACGCCGTCGTCCGCGGTCACATCGATGGCGGCGCGGCTGGCGGCGGCGCGCTCGAGCAGGGCGTCGAGCGCGGCGGCGGCAGGATAGGCGAGCATGACCGGGCCGGTCTGCGCATTCACCGCCTCGATCTGGCGCACGCGGTCGTGTTCCTTGGGCGGCGTCGTATGCTCGTGCCTGCGGATGCGGTTTTCGGCGTAGGCTGAAAGCGAAGCGACCGCCGCCAGGCCGGTCTCGACCTGTTGTTTACCCTGGTGTTGCCAGGTCAGCCGGTAGGCGTAGTAGAACGGCCGCTCGTCGCGCCGGAGTACGCCGGCCACAATCATGTGCTGCAGATTCTCGGCGGCCTTCGCGTACACCGCGCGATCATAGGGATCGGTCGCGGGATCGAGATCGATCTCCGCCTTGGAGACATGGAGAAAGCTCCACGGCCTGGCCTTGGCGCGCGCGCGCGCTTCCGCGCTCGACAGCACGTCATAGGGCGGCGCGAGAACTTCCGCAGCGCGGCCGGGCGCCGGCCGCAGCGCGCGGAAGGGCTTTATCAAGGACACCTGGATTTGCTCCGTTGCGAACGCTGGCCCCTATTCGAACAGTGTACCGACCTTGCTCAGGACCTCGTCGATGATGTGCCCGGGGGCCGTTTCCAACCTCTTGGCCCCGCGCGCCCGCAAATCGAGGGCGCGTGGCTGATCGCAACGCACGACGCCGGTCGTCCGAGTCCCTGCGCCCATAAGCGATACGGCGAAACCTGCGGTGCGGGCAAAATCGCCGCCGGTGGTAATCGGCAGCACGACCGGCATTCGGGTTAGACGGTTGAATTTGCCCGGCGATATGACCAGCACGGGCCGCTTTCCTTGTTGTTCATGGCCGACCGTCGGATCAAGCAAGACGAGATAGACGTCGCCGCGCTCCATCAGATGAGCTCGCGACCGGCCCGAGGCCCCCGCAGCCAAGCGCGATCCTCGCGCGACAGACGCGCCGAAGATTTGCATTGGGCGAGCAATTCATCGAGCGAATAGCGCCGGCGCGTCTTTGGATCGACGACCAGGCGTCCCGCTTTGATCGAAAGGTCGACGGAGGCGTCCGGGGCAAGGTGGAGCGCGTCGAGCAACGGCTTGGGGATCGCTAGCATGACCGAGCCCCCGACTTTGCGCAGTCGCGCCGCGTGTGGCATGGCGCAGGCCTCCTTTCAGTTATATTCGGATATAACTGAGCCGCGCCCGACCGGCAAGGAGAGTCGGCCACCTATCCGTTGATGCAGGCACCAATTCGTTCCTGCTCCCGTGCAGGGTGTTTACTTGGCGAAAACAGGCGCTACGTCAACCACGTGAGTAAACCGGGCATCATCCTCATTGCCGGACCGACCGCAAGCGGCAAGTCGGCGCTGGCGCTCGCGCTCGCGCTCGCGGAGCAATACGGCGGCACGATCATCAATGCCGATTCCATGCAGGTGTATCGCGACCTGCGCATCATCACCGCCCGGCCGACAGCGGCCGAGGAGGAACGAGCGCCGCACCGGCTCTACGGCCATGTCGACGCGGGGGAAAACTTTTCCGTCGGCCGCTGGTGCCGGGAGGCCGCCGCGGCGCTCGCGGCGGCGCGACGTGACGCGAGCCACGCCATCATCGTCGGCGGCACCGGCCTCTACTTCAGTGCGCTCACCCGCGGGCTAGCCGCCGTGCCGGCGATACCGGCGACAGTCCGCGCGGAGGTACGCGAGCGGCTCGCTCGCGACGGCGCCCCCGCGCTTCACGCGGAGCTTAGCCGGCGCGATCCCGCGGCGGCGGCGCGGCTGACGCCCGGCGACCGCACGCGCGTCACGCGCGCGCTGGAAGTGGTGCTGGCGACGGGCCGTCCGCTCAAGGATTGGCAGGACGACGAGGCGCCGGCGATCCTCGACATCTCCCGTGCGGCAAAGATCTTCCTCATGCCGGACCGTGAGGAGCTTTTGCGCCGCATCGATGCGCGCTTCGACGCCATGATCGCGGCGGGCGCCCTCGAAGAGGTGCGCGCACTCGCTGCGCGCCGTCTTGATCCCGAATTGCCGGCCATGAAAGCGCATGGCGTGCCGTGGCTCATCCGCCACCTCAAGGGGGAAATGACACTGACGCAGGCAGCGGTAGAGGCGAAGCGCGACACGCGCCAATACACCAAGCGGCAGGCGACCTGGTTCCGCAACCAGCTTCCGGAGTTTGCCTGGGTCGAGCCGCAGAACGCGCTAGCCACGGTCGAGGCGCAGTTGCGCGCGTTGGCGAAGTGACCGCCGCCGTCATTCCGGGGCCGAGCGAAGCGAGCGCGCGCGGAATCCATGGTCCCGGATTCGGCGGATATCGATTCCGGGATCGCCGCCGTGCGTCGCCCCGGAATGACGGCAAAAGCGCGCGTTCCTAGTGCGCGATATACTGCAGCCCGGCCGAATAGGCGGCGCCGCCGATGACGCAAGGGATGCCGAGCTCGATCTGCCCGGTCGCGGCGGCGACAACGCAGCCCATGGACAGCGCGCCCTGGCCGATCTGGCCCCAGCCGGTGAGTTCGCGCTTAGAGTTCGGCCCCTTCTGCTTGAGCTCATCGATGGCGGCGAGCAACTCTTTGCGCATGCGCGTGGTGTCGACCGTTTCGGCCGTTTCGATCACGTCATTGAGCACGGCAGCGTCCTCCGCGGGCTGCCTCTTGACCGCGAATTTGAGCAGGGCGAGCAGGTGCAGGTCGCGCACGGCATTGCTGGCGAGTGTGAATTTGGCGGCGCTGCCGGTGGTGAGGTTGTCGACGCTGTCCGTGTCGTTGGCGAGCGGCAACAGCTTGACGATGCGTTCGATCGGCTTGTACGCGCCGGTCGCCAGGTAGAAGCCCCACAGCACGTCGATGAGCTGCGGGCTCGGATCGATCGCCACCTCCTTCTTGCCGTTGTTGTTGATCCTCAGCACCTCCCCGATCTTGTCGAGCATGTCGGGCTTGGCCGGCCGATAAATGATCTGGTCGAGCGTCGGCAGCTTGCCGTCGAGATATTTGTCGATCATCGCCCGCCGCGTCGGCATGCGGTCGACGAAGGTCGCGAGTACCTCGCGCCAGTTCGGCAGGCCGGAATAGGCGATGGCGCGCACCAGCACCCAGTGATCGGCTGGCGCAATCGGCAGCATCCGGGCGACAAGCACTTCGGCATGGTCGGGATTGGCGCTGAGGACCCCGGCGATGAAGCCGACGTAGGCGCCCGAGCTCTCGGCGTCCTTGAATGCCTGCAGATCGCTGAGCGCGCGCACCAACACCGGCAGCCCGTCCGGCTCCGGCCTGCCGCGATAGGCGTTGATCCATTTGAGCATGGCGTCGGTCGAAGTGAGCGTCGGGACGGGCCGCGGCGTGGCGCCGGCGGGCGCAGCGAGGACAACCGTCAGCGCAAGGATAGCGAATGCAGCGGCGGCGGCGCTGGGCCAAGACCGGCAAAACAAGCCTTCTGCAACCATGTCTCCCTCCAGCGGAGAAAGCCGGCGGCGCGAGACATCACGCGCGTGCCGCTTGGAAGCAGAACGGAGCTGAACAGGCCGCGCGGGCGATTTGCAGGCCCCTCCGGCGCGAAATCGGGGCTGAGATGTGGCGATCCTGGCGGGGCGGGTTCCTTCCCGGCCTCATCAGTTAACGGCCATCGTTTGCGGGCATCCGGCTTGACGTCATGCCGCAGCGCATATAAGTTTCAAATCAGCAAAAACGGCACACTAGGCATAGAAAGGCGCGCCCCGTGCGGACTTTTGTTGTTGCATCGCTGATTCTCGTATCGAGGCGCACCGCCGGGGGTGGATGACCCACCCACGAGACGAGGCGGTGCGCGGATCAGGGGCTCTTAAGCCCCTTTTTTATTTCCGGAATTCCTTCCTCCGGCCGGGTTGCGAAGGACTGGTCGGAGCAAGAAAGAAAGCGGAGCAAGCGATGACGGAGATGACCGGCGCAGAAATGGTGATAACGGCGCTAGCGGATCAGGGGGTCGAGCATCTTTTCGGCTATCCAGGTGGCGCGGTGTTGCCGATCTATGACGCGCTCTTCCACCAAAACAAGGTGCAGCACATCCTGGTGCGGCACGAGCAGGGCGCCGTGCATGCCGCCGAAGGCTATGCGCGCTCGACCGGCCGGGTCGGCGCGGTGGTCGTCACCTCGGGGCCGGGCGCCACCAACGCGGTGACCGGGCTCACCGACGCCTTGTGCAATTCGATCCCGCTCGTCGTCATCACCGGGCAGGTGCCGACCCATCTCATCGGCAACGATGCGTTCCAGGAATGCGACACGGTCGGCATCACCCGGCCGTGCACGAAATACAACTACCTGGTCAAGAACATCGCTGACTTGCCGCGCGCGCTGCACGAGGCGTTCCATATTGCCGCCAGCGGCCGGCCCGGCCCGGTCGTGGTCGATATTCCCAAGGACATTCAGTTCGCCAAGGGCGAATATTTTCGGCCACGGGAATTCCAGCACCGCGGCTACCGGCCGAAGGTCAAGGGCGACCTCGACAAGATCAAGCAGGCCATCGACATGATGGCGTCCGCTAAGCGGCCGCTGTTCTATACCGGCGGCGGCCTGATCAATTCCGGCCGTGCCGCCAGCGACCTCTTGCGCGAACTCCTCAAGCTCACTGGCTTTCCCATCACCTCGACCTTGATGGGGCTCGGCGCCTTTCCGGCGGCCGATCGGCAGTGGCTCGGCATGCTCGGCATGCACGGCACCTGGGAGGCCAACTGGGCGATGCACGATTGCGACGTGATGATCGCGGTGGGGGCGCGCTTCGACGACCGCATCACCGGCCGGCTCGATGCCTTCTCGCCCGGTTCGAAGAAGGTCCACATCGACATCGATCCGTCCTCGATCAACAAGAACGTGAAGGTCGACCTGGCGATCGTCGGCGACTGCGCGCACGTGCTCGAGGACATGGTGCGGCTGTGGCGCGCCAGCGCCGTCGTTCCCGACAAGAAGGCGATCGAGGCGTGGTGGGCGCAGATCGACAAATGGCGGGCGAAGAACTCGCTCGCGTTCCGCAATTCCAATGAGATCATCAAGCCGCAATACGCGATCCAGCGCCTCTACGAGCTGACCAAGGATCGCGACGTCTACATCACCACCGAGGTGGGCCAGCACCAGATGTGGGCGGCGCAGTTCTATCAGTTCCAGGAGCCGAACCGCTGGATGACCTCGGGCGGGCTCGGCACCATGGGCTACGGGCTGCCGGCCGCGGTCGGCGTGCAGCTCGCGCATCCGGGTTCGCTGGTCATCGACATCGCCGGCGAGGCGTCGGTGCTGATGACCATGCAGGAGATGTCGACGGCGGTGCAGTACGACCTGCCGATCAAGATATTCATCATCAACAATCAATACATGGGCATGGTGCGGCAGTGGCAGGAGCTGCTGCACGGCAAGCGCTACGCCCATTCCTACACCGAGGCGCTGCCCGATTTCGTCAAGCTCGCCGAGGCCTACCATGCGCACGGCATCCGCTGCACGCATCCGGGCGATCTGGACGAGAAGATCCGCGAAATGATCGAGGTGAAGAAGCCGGTGCTGTTCGACTGCGTGGTCGACCCGGCGGAAAACTGCTTCCCGATGATTCCCTCTGGCCGCGCCCACAACGAGATGCTGCTCGGCGATGCCGCCGTGCGCATCGAGGACGCGATCACCGAGGAGGGCAAGGTGATGGTGTAGGAGAATCGCGGCCCGCGTCATTGCGAGCAAAGCGAAGCAATCCAGACTTTCGTCGCACGCTTTGGATTGCTTCGTCGCTTGCGCTCCTCGCAATGACAAGAACCAGCAAGTGAGAGGACTAGTCGAATGAAACTCGCCATCATCGGTGCCGGCAGTGTCGGCGGGACGCTCGGCACCGCCTGGGCGCAGAAAGCCGGCCACGAGATTTTCTTCGGCGTGCGCGATCCCAAGTCCGACAAAGTTCGAGCACTGCTGCGCACGCTCGGCGGCAAGGCGCAGGCCGGCACGCCGGCGGAAGCCGCGGCCTTCGGCGATATGATCGTCTTGGCGACGCCGTGGAACGGCGCCGAAGCGGCCATCCGCTCCATGGGTAACCTCAATGGCAAGATCATCCTCGACGCCACCAACCCGCTGGCGATGGGACCGGACGGCCTCGGCCTCGAGATCGGGCACGACACCTCCGCCGGCGAGAAGGTGCAGGGCTGGGCCAGGGGCGCCGTGGTGTTCAAGACCCTCAACACCACCGGCTACGGCAACATGGCCGACCCGGTGTTTCGCGGCGTGAAGTCGGTGATGTTCGTCGCCGGTGACGATGCGGCCGCCAAGCCGAAGGTGATCGCGCTCCTCACCGTGCTCGGCTTCGAGGTGATCGATGCCGGTCCGTTGCGCAACGCCCGCCTGCTCGAAGCCCACGCCATGCTGTGGATCGAGCTTGCACTCAACCGCGGGCTCGGCCGCGACTTTGCGTTTGCGATCGTCAGGCGCTGAAGGGAGCCCGCCATGAATGCCCCCACTGCGACCACTCACTATCCAGCAGCCGCGGTCAGCCAGGCGGTCGAGAGCCGCACGCTTTGCGTCCTCGTCGACAACGAGCCCGGCGTGCTCGCCCGCGTCATCGGGCTTTTTTCCGGCCGCGGCTACAACATCGACTCGCTCACGGTCTCCGAGACCGAGCACGAGAAGCATCTTTCGCGCATCACCATCGTCACCCGCGGCACGCCCATGGTGATCGAGCAGATCAAGAATCAGCTCGAGCGGCTGGTGCCGGTGCACCGCGTCATCGACCTGACCACGGCCGGGCCGGCGCTGCAGCGCGAACTCGCCATGGTCAAGGTGCGCGGCAAGGGCGAGCAGCGCATGGAGGCGTTGCGCCTCGCCGATGCCTTCCGCGCCCGGGTCATCGACGCCACCAACGAAAGCTTCGTATTCGAGATCACCGGAGCTTCCGACAAGATCGAAAGCTTCATCAGCCTGATGCTGCCGCTCGGCCTGGTCGAGGTCTCGCGCACCGGCGTTGTCGCCATCAGCCGCGGGGCGGAGGGGATGTGAGTTCGCCGGCTGCTACGCCGCCGAGCGTGCGGACTCCGGTGATGTCAGGCGTCGCACCAGGGTCGCGAACCGATCGATAAAACCTTGCAGAAACTGCCGCGTGCCTTCGTCGGCGATGTTGCCCGCCTCGTCGACTAGGTCCGGTTTGAAAGTGACGTAGGCTTCGCCGCCAAGGAGTGTTGCACCAAGCCCGACCATGATCGAGCGCAGATGATGCTGCGCCAGCGCGCTGCCGATCGCTCCGGGCGAGGTGCCGGTGATGAAGGCGGGCTTGCCGACCCACGAGTTCTTGCCATAGGGGCGGGCGCCCCAATCGACGGCGTTCTTCAGCAACGCCGGGATCGAGCGGTCGTGCTCCGGGGTGACGATCAGGACGGCGTCGGCGCGGGCGAGCTCGTTCTTGTAGCGCACGACCTCAGCGGGCAGGTTGCCTTCGAGGTCCTGGTTGAACATCGGCAGATCGTCGATGCGCGGGAAATTCGCGTCGAAGCTGCCGGCGCCGAGCTTGGCGAGCGCATGGGCGAGCTTGCGGTTGATCGAATCGCGGCGGTTGCTGCCGACGATGACGGCGAGATTGGACTTGGCCATGGCGCCGATCCTCTGGTTAAAATTGATAACCGACGCTAAATAGGTGCCTGCGCAGGCGGCACGCAAGAAGGCACACCGATGAAACCAGGCCACATGCATTTGCCCGCGGATTGCCGCGCCGTCAGCGACGTGCTGGCGCGGATCGGCGACAAATGGTCGGTGCTCGTCGTCTCCCGGCTCGGCGACGGGCCGCTGCGCTTCAGCGAGTTGCGGCGCTCGATCGGCGGCATTTCGCAGCGCATGCTGACGCTCACGCTGCGCGGGCTCGAGCGCGACGGACTGATCACGCGCACCGTGTTCCCGACCATTCCCCCGCGCGTCGACTATGCGCTGACGCCGCTCGGGCGCGACCTCTTGAACCCGGTCTCGGCGCTCGGCGCCTGGGCGATCCGCAATCAGCCGAAGATCGCCCGCGCCCGCGAGCGGTTCGACGAGAATTGCGCGGCGAGCGGCAAGTCTCCGCCCAAATCTCCGCCCAAGTCTCACCCGAAGTCCGCGCCTGGCCACCGGGCGATGCAGACCGATCTTGTCCAAGCCGCCCGCAGAACCTAGAAGCAGCAGCGCAAACAAGCGGCCAAGTCTTTCCGGCAGGCGTGGCCTCACCAGGGGTGAAACCGATGCGTGTTTATTACGACCGTGACGCGGACCTCAATCTCATCAAGGGGAAAAAGATCGCCATCATCGGCTATGGCAGCCAGGGGCACGCGCACGCGCTCAACCTGCGCGATTCCGGCGTCAAGGACGTGGCCGTGGCGCTGCGCAAGAATTCGCAGGGCGTCAAGAAGGCCGAGGCCGAGAAGCTCAAGGTCATGGAAGTGGCCGAGGCCGCCAAATGGGCCGACGTGATGATGATGCTGACGCCCGACGAGCTGCAGGCCGAGATCTACACCAATCAACTGCATCCGCACATGAAGGACGGCGCGGCGCTGATGTTCGCCCACGGCCTCAACATCCATTTCAACCTGATCGAGCCGCGCGCCGACCTCGACGTGATGATGATCGCTCCCAAGGGTCCGGGCCACACCGTACGCTCCGAATATCAGCGCGGCGCCGGCGTGCCGTGCCTGCTGGCGATCCACCGCGACGCCTCCGGCAACGCCCACGACCTCTGCCTGTCCTATGGCGCCGCCATTGGCGGCGGCCGCGCCGGCATCATCGAGACATCGTTCCGCGAGGAGTGCGAGACCGACCTGTTCGGCGAACAGTCGGTGCTGTGCGGCGGCCTCGTCGAGCTGATGAAGGCCGGCTACGAGACGCTGGTCGAAGCCGGCTACGCGCCGGAGATGGCCTATTTCGAGTGCGTGCACGAGGTGAAGCTGATCGTCGACCTCATCTACGAGGGCGGCATTGCCACCATGAACTACTCGGTCTCCAACACCGCCGAATATGGCGAATACGTCTCCGGCCCGCGCGTGGTCGACGAGAAGACGCGCGCGGAGATGAAGCATATTCTCGCCGACATCCAGTCGGGCAAGTTCGTCAAGGATTGGATGCTGGAGAACAAGGTCAACCAGACCTCATTCAAGGCGATGCGCGCCAAATGTGCCGACCACCCGATCGAGCAGGTCGGCGCCAAGCTGCGCGCCATGATGCCGTGGATCAAGCAGCGCGCGCTGGTCGATCGCAGCCGGAACTGAACGACAGTGGGACTCTGGCCTGTCCTTTTGGCCGAAATCGCCCACGGACGACCTCAGCATGCTTGACGGCGAGCCGGAGCCTCGGCGTAGTATAGGGCCATGGCCCACGCGTGGGCCGGGACTGCACTGTTCGGGCGAACCGAACTGAAATCAGCAACGTCTGGCGCCGCGAGAGCGTCGTGCAGACCGCGTGCTCCTGGGGAGGACACCAATGAAGACGCAGCTATTGGCTGTCGGCTTGGCGTTCTTGTTTGCGCCGGCCGCGATGGCGCAGACGGCGGACGAGCTGGCGAAGGGCTCCACCAATACGAGCAACGTCGTCAACTACGGCATGGGCTACGACCTCAACCGCTTCAGCCCGCTCAAGACGATCAACAAGGACAATGTGAAGCACCTGGTACCGGTGTGGAACTACAGCTACGACGACAATCGCAGCGAGGAATCCCAACCGCTGATCTACAAGGGCATGCTCTACGTCACCACCAACAGCGCCACAATGGCGGTCGACGCCAAGACCGGCAAGCAAATGTGGAAGACCAAGGTCGAATATCCGCCGGAGGTGCCGCGCATCGTCTGTTGCGGCATCATCAACCGCGGCGCCGCCATCTATGACGGCAAGATCTTCCGCACCACTCTCGACGCCAACGTCATCGCCCTCGACGCCAAGACCGGCAAGGAGCTGTGGCGCAAGAACGCGATCGAGTTCAAGAACGGGTACTCGATGACGGGGGCGCCGCTCATCGCCGACGGCGTGGTCATCACCGGCATTTCGGGCGCCGAGTTCGGCACCCGCCTCTTCCTCGACGGCTGGGATCCGCAGAGCGGCGAGCACCTGTGGCGCACCTACACGATCCCTGGGCCCGGCGAGCCCGGCCATGACACCTGGCCGGGAGACACCTGGAAGAACGGGGGCGGCTCGACCTGGATCACCGGCTCGTTCGATCCGGAGCTGCACACCGTGTACTGGGGCATCGGCAATCCGGGACCGTTCAATGCCACCGGCCGGCCGGGCGACAATCTCTATACCGACTCGGTGCTGGCGCTCGATCCCAAGACGGGAAAAATCAAGTGGCACTACCAATTCACGCCGAACGACCCGTTCGACTACGATTCGGTCGCGGAGATGGTGCTCGCCACGCTGAACATCAACGGCACGCCCACCAAGGTGGTGATGGACGCCAACCGCAACGGCTTCTTCTATGTGATCGACCGCACCAACGGCAAACTCCTTGCCGCCAATCCCTACGTCCAGGTCAACTGGGCGTCCTCGGTCGACCTCAACACTGGCCGGCCGGTGGTGACTGAGGTGACCACCAAGGCCCGCGCCGGGGAGCCGGTGATGGTGCAGCCCTCGATTCTCGGCGGCAAGAATTGGGAGCCGATGTCGTACAACCCGCAGACCGGATTGGCCTATGCCAATACGCTCAACTTCGCCGGCAACTACAAGGCGGTTCCGGCGGAGTACAAGGCTGGCGAGTGGTACGTCGGCATGGACCTCACGGCGCCGTGGAACTGGCCTGAGGGCCAGCCGCGCGGCTACCTCAAGGCCATCGACCCGCTGACCGGAAAGGCGAAGTGGGAAGCACCGAGCGACATTCCACGCTTCTCCGGCGTGTTGTCGACCGCGGGCGGCCTGGTGTTCTCCGGACAGTTGACCGGCGAGTTCGAGGCGTTCGACGCCGATACCGGTAAGAAGCTGTGGCAATTCCAGACCGGCTCGGGGATCGAAGGTCAGCCGGTGACCTGGGAGCAGGACGGCGTGCAGTACGTTGCGGTGTCGGTCGGCATCGGCGGCGTCTACTCGCTGTTCTCGGGTGACCCGCGGCTCGCTTCCGTGCCGGCAGGCGGATCCCTCTGGGTCTTCGCTGTCTCCCAGTAGCCGAGCAGCCTGGACGAAGGACGAGGTCGTGCACGCGACCTCGTCCAATGCCGCACATGCAGACAAAGATCGGTACCATCCTTGTCGCGCTTGCGCTCGTCGCGGCGCCGGCTGTGTTGCAGCCGGCCTTCGCGGAGGAGCCGGCGTCGACCGCAATGGCCCTGTCGGGCGATCATACCGACGCTCACACGGTGGCAGAGGGCAGGGCGCTGTACGCGCATCACTGCTCGCATTGCCACGGCTTCAACATGGTCAATCCGGGCACCGTCGCCTACGATCTGCGGCAGTTTCCGCACGACCAAAAATCGCGTTTTGTGTCCTCGGTGACCAACGGCAAGAACGGCCGCATGCCGCAATGGGGTGACGTGTTGAGCCGCGAGGAGATCGATAAGCTCTGGGCCTATGTGGAAACCGGAGGCAGCCAGTGAAGGCGAGCATGCTGCCGACACTGGCGGCCGCTTTCACTTGTTTTGTCCACGCGGCCGCAGGAGGCGTCGAGAACGACAACGAGGGCACGCTCAGGGTGTGCCTGAATGAAGCCGTTCCGCCCTATTCGGTCCGCCACGGCGGTGCCGGCACGGGATTTGACCTCCTGATCGCAGAGGCCGTAGCCAAACGGCTCGGGCAAAGCCTCGCCGTGCAGTGGTTCGAGAGCAAGCTCGACCTCGATTCAAGCTCCGCAATCGAGGCCAACGCTCTGCTCTCCGACCGGCGCTGTGATTTGCTCGCCGGCTATCCGCTGGTCAAGGATGGGCTCGGCAAGCCCGGCGCGGAAACCGGCAGAATACCGGGCTTCGCCGGATCGACGCCTGCCGACCGCCGGCGGCGCGTGACCCTTGGCACCTTGGCGCCGACGCGGCCGTACCATTTTGCCGGGCTCGCCGTCGTGCTCGATGGCAAGGCGGTCGACAAGCCTATCGCCAAGCTCGGCGATCTCGGCGGCCTGAAACTCGGCATCGAAGGCGGCACGCTGGCCGACGCCATCCTGATGAACTTCGATCACGGCCGCCTCATCCCCGACATCACCCATGTGGTGCCGGGGCGCGGCGAGCTTCTGCCGCGGCTGGAAAGCGGGGACTATGAGGCAACGCTTATTCCCGTTCACCGCTTCGACGCCTATCGGATCGGGCATCCCGACACCAAGCTCAGGCTATCGGGCTACTATCTGCCGATCGGTTTCAACATGGGTTTCGTGGGCCTGGCGAGCGATGCCGGTCTGATCGACCGCGTCAATGCTGCGCTTGAGGGGATGCTCAGGGACGGAGAAGCGGAATCGCTGGCGGTGGCCGCTCATATGACCTACCTGCCGCCGCGGCAGCCATACGTCCTCGACGGCTTCCGGATCGGCGATCTCACCAAATTCGAGTGAGTCGGGTCAGCGCAGCGATCCGGCTGGCGGGCAGGCGCGGCCCACAGAGCGGCCCAACTTCGGCAGCGTCTTCCGAGGGATAGTTTAGAATTTGTCTTGCTTAGCTCTGCGGACTTGTTAGCATGGCTTACTCTGGTAGTGCTGCGTTCTCAGTTGCACTGCGAAACTGAACCGGCCGAGGTGACCGTACATGGCGGCACATCTCGTCCGGGCGCCGAGATCCGGCGATACCACGGACCTGACGGGCGGTTATCCGTGGCTCTAGAGAACCGCCAAGTGGAGGAAGAATGACCACCCTGAACATCAATGGGCGAGATCATTCGGTCGATGTACCGGGTGATACGCCTCTTCTGTGGGTCATCCGCGAGCATTTGCAGATGACTGGCACGAAGTTCGGTTGTGGCGCTGGCCTGTGCGGCGCCTGTACCGTTCATCTCAACGGCGAAGCGGTGCGCTCCTGCCAAACCGCCGTATCCAACGCAGCCGGCAAAAAGATCGTCACGATCGAAGGCCTCGATCCCAAGGGCGAGCATCCGCTGCAGCGCGCTTGGATCGCCGAGCAGGTCCCGCAATGCGGCTATTGCCAGTCCGGGCAGATCATGCAAGCCGCTTCGCTGCTCGCCAAGAATCCCGATCCGACCAAGGCCGAACTCGTCGCGCACATGGACGGCAACCTCTGCCGTTGCATGACCTATGCGCGCATCCAGCGCGCAATCATGCGCGCGGCTGCCGACATGCGGGGAGTGTAAGCCATGACGAAGCATCAGAAGTTTGACGTGCTGCCGAACCTCGACCGGCGCAGCTTCCTCGTCGGGACCGCCGCCACCGGCCTCGTATTCGGCTATGTCGGCGCGCCCGCGATCAAGGACGCGTTGGCGGCTACCACCGCCAATTTCGAGCCGACCATCTGGTACGCGATCGGCCACGACGGCAAGGTGAACGTCACCGTCGGCAAGGCCGACATGGGCCAGCACATCGCGAGCACCATGGCGCAACTCGTCGCCGAGGAGCTCGAGTTCGTCCTGGAAGGACATGACGATCACGCTGGCCTCGAACGATCCGAAGTACAACGATCCGATTCTCGGCGCCGCAGTTACCGGCGGCAGCTGGAGCACCGGAATGAACTTCGACACGATGTGCCGCGCCGGCGCCGCCGGCCGGATGACGCTCATCAAGGCGGCCGCCGACATGCTCGGCGTGCCGGAGGGCGAATGCTACGCGAGAGAGTCGCGTGTGCATCATGCGAAGTCGAAGAAGAGCGTGACCTACGCGCAGATCGTCGCCGGCGGCAAGGCCAACAAGGCCTGGTCCGCGGACGAGCTCAAGGCGATCAAGCTGAAGACGCCCGACCAGTACACGAAGATCGGGCAATCGCTGCCGCAGCTCGACATTCCGGCGAAGACGAACGGCACCGCCAGGTACGGCATCGACGCCTCTGTGCCCGACATGCTGTACGGCGCGCTCGCGCTGCCGCCGGTGCGCTACGGCGCGACGGTGAAGTCGGTCGACGAGAGCGCGGCCAAGAAAGTGCCGGGCTTCGTCAAGGCCGTCGTGGTCGAGGACAAGACCGCCACGACCACGGGCTGGGTCGTCGCCGTGGCAAATACCTACGAGGGAGCGAAGAAGGCCGCGGCTGCGCTCAAGATCGATTGGGACAAGGGTCAGTATGCCAACGTGTCCGACCAGTCGATCATCGACGAGTCCCGCCGTCTGCAGAAGGAAGGCAAGGAAGGCTTCTTCTTCGTCAAGGACGGCGATGCAGCCGCGGCGATGGAAAAGGCAGCCAAGGTCATCGAGGGCGAATATCTGACCAGCCTCAACATCCACGCGCCGCTCGAGCCGATGAATGCCCTCGCGATGCAGAAGGACGGGGTCTGGCACATCTATACCGGCAATCAGTTCTTCACGCGCACGACCATCATCGGGTCCGTGGTTGCCGGTACCGATCCCAAGAACATCGCGATGCACCAGCACTTCCTGGGCGGCGGCTTCGGGCGCCGCCTGGAGTCGGACATGGTCGTCCCGGCGATCGCGGCGTCCAAGGCTGTCGGCAAGCCGGTAAAGTTGATCTTTACCCGCGAAGACGACATGCAGATGGACTTCACCCGGCCCCTGACCTACCAGAAGGTCAAGGTCGGGCTGGACGGCAACGGCAAGCCGGTTGCCATGGAACACGACGTGATCGGCGCCTGGCCGACCGCGAAATGGGGCATCCCGGCCTTCCTCACTCCGGCGGTGGACAAGCAGCGGGTCGGCGACACCGTCGAAAACCTGCACGACAGTTTCACTGTCAACGGCGCCGACTACTGGTACTCGATCCCCAACCACACGGTGCGCAACTACGAGAACAAGCTGGCGCAGGGCGCGACGCCCTCCGGCCAGCTGCGCTCGGTGGCGCCGGCCTGGACCTTCTGGGCGGTGGAAAGCACCATGGACGAGATCGCCCACGCCAGCGGTGAGGATCCGGTGGAGATGCGGCTGCGGTTGCTCGACGGCGCCGGCGCCAATGCCGGCGGCGACAAGCCGCAGAACATCGGCGGCGCCAAGCGTCTCGCCAATGCGCTGCGCGCCGCGGTGGGCCGCTCCGGCTACGGGGTGACCAAGCTCGGTCCGAACGAGGGCATGGGCGTCGCCTGCGTCAGCTCGCAGGAACGCTCGAGCCCGACTTGGACGGCCTGCGTCGTCCACGTGAAGGTCGACCCCAAGACCGGCGAGGTAAAGCTGAAGAAGGTCACCGTCGCCATGGACGTCGGCACGGTCGTCAACCCTGACGGCGTGCGCGCCCAGATCGAGGGGTCCATTTTCTGGGGCGCCTCGCTGGCGATGTTCGAGAAGGCGTCGATGAAGGACGGCGGCATCGAGCAGCGGAACTTCGACAGCTACACGCCGATGCGGATGAGCCAGATACCGGAAATCGACGTCAGCATCATCTCCAATGGCGAGCCGGCGGTGGGTTGCGGCGAGCCGGCGGTCACGGTGATTGCGCCGGCGATCGGCAACGCCGTCTTCAACGCGGTCGGCGCGCGCGTGCGCTCGCTGCCGATCACGGCGGAAGCCGTCAAGGCGGCGATGAAGACATAAGCGGACGCGCTCAGCGTCTAGCTCCAAAACGCCAGGGAGCGGCACCCAAAGGGGTGCCGCTCCTTGCTTTTGCGCTGTCCAGGCGTGGTGCCGGGTATCCGCCTCCTTCACGTTCTATTAAGTTCGCGGAGTGACTGAAAGGCGCGGGTCGCCCGGAAAAGCGCAGCCATGGCGGCAAAGCGGTACGGACGGGCGGGGCCCATGCGAAGGCGGAGATGAAGCTGCCAAAAATCGTCGAGCGTTGCCGGATCACCAAGCCGGAACGCTTCCGGCTCGCCGATCACGATCCGGCTGAGAATTTCGGCCTTGCCATCGACAAGGACAGCGTGAAGGCGATGCTCTCCGAGGGCCTCGCGAGGCTGACCGAGCGGCAAGTGGTGCTGTACGCCCAGAGCCAGTGGGCGGTGCTGGTCGTGCTGCAAGGCATGGATGCCGCGGGCAAGGACAGCGTCATCAAGCACGTGATGTCCGGCGTCAATCCGCAAGGCTGCGAGGTGCACGCGTTCAAGGCGCCGAGCGAAGAGGAGCTGGAATATGATTTCCTGCGCCGCGCCGCCTTGCCGCTGCCGCGGCGAGGCCGCATCGGCATCTTCAATCGCTCCTACTATGAGGAAGTGCTGATCGTGCGCGTGCATCCGCACCTGCTGGCGCAGGAGAAATTGCCGCCGCGCCTCATCGGCAAGGACATCTGGAAGCATCGCTACAAGGCGATCCGGGCGTTCGAGCATCATCTCGTGCGCAACGGCACTTTAATCTTGAAATTCCACCTGAGGATTTCCAGGGAGGAGCAGCGCCAACGCTTCCTCGCGCGCATCGAGGAGCCGGCCAAGCGCTGGAAGTTCTCGATCAACGACGCGCGGGAGCGCGAGCGTTGGGACGATTACATGGCCGCCTATGAGGACACGATTCGCGCCACCTCGACGCCGTTCGCGCCGTGGTTCGTCGTGCCCGCCGACCACAAGCATGTCTCCTGGCTTGTCGTCGCCGCGGCAATCGCCGAAGCGCTTGACGCACTCGGTCTCAAGCTTCCGCGGGTATCGGGCGAAAAGCTCAAGGAGCTCAAGTCGGCGGAGAAGGTTCTGCTGGCTGAAGCGCCGGGCAAGACGAAAAAGTGACAGTCCGCGGATGGCCCCGCGACCGCCGCCGACAGCGGCTTCACACGTAATACGGATCAGACTACAATTCCGCTTTGCAGGAATGACGGATTGGCAAGAGTGCGCACCACTGCGGAGAAACGACCCGCGACATTTGCAATTGCCGTGGCGCTGATCGGAATGTTCGTCGCTTCTCGCGCTGTTGCCGCGCCGTCGGATTTCGACGGGGTGTGGCTTCCCGACGTCAAGGATCAGAAGCGCCAGGAAACCCAAAACGTTCCGCCCTGGAAACCGGAGATCGGGCCGCAGATTCAGCGCCTGGTTGACGAGGAAAAGGCGGGCCGGCCTTTCCTGGTCTTCAGCCATTGCCTGCCGCACGGCATGCCGTCGTGGATGCTGATCACGCACAATGCGTTCGAATGGCTGACCACTCCCGGCCGCGTCACCATGCTCGGCGAGGTCGACAGCAACCGCATGCGGCGAATCTATACGGACGGCCGGTCGCATCCCGAAGACCCCGATCTGACGATGCATGGCCATTCGATCGGCCACTGGGATGGCGACGTGCTGGTCGTCGATACGACCGCGGTCGCGCCCCAGGCTTATATCGCGACCACCGAAGCGGTCGGTGTTCCGAACAACGGCGATATGCATATCGTCGAGCGGCTTTCTCTGGCCAAGCCGAACGTCCTCCGCGACGAGCTGGAAATCACGGCGCCCAAGGTCCTGACCGCGCCTTGGCGGACGACGCGCTTCTTCATCCGCTATCCCGACCGCCACTATGAGATCACCGAAGGTGAATGCGTGCAGGAGGACCTTGTTGCGGGCAAGGATCAGTTCGGCAACGACATATTCGTTCCCCATCCGCAAAACCCGGACGGGTCGGTCCGGACCACGAAATAGGGATGCAGAAGGTGTCGCTCAAAATCGCACTCGTCGCTGCCGCTTTGACGCTTGGCCTCGGCGGCATGGCCGCGGCGCACCATTCGGGCGCCGCCTACGACATGGAACATCCGCGGACCATGGAGGGCACGGTCAAGACGGTCAACTGGACCAACCCGCATATCACCTTTGTCGTCGAGGCCGACGCCAAGGATGGTCAACCCGCCGCCACCTGGGTCTTCGAAGTCTCAAGCCCTGGTGTCCTGACCCGCTCGGGCTGGACCAAACGCTCGCTCCAACCCGGCGATCATGCGGTGTTCTTCTATGCCCCGCTGCGCGACGGCAATCCCGGCGGCTTTTTGCTGAAAGTCACGCTGCCGAACGGCCAGGAGCTGAGTTTCAGTCTGACACCCGCCGATCAATGACGTCATGATCGATGCGGTCCTTCGAGATTTCTGCAAGTGGCTGGCCGCCACGCCGGTAAGCCACACGATCCAGACCGCGGGCTGGATCATTCCGGCGCTGCAGACCATCCACATTCTCGCGGTCGCCGCGCTTTTTTCTTCCGCGGTCATCGTTGACCTGCGGTTCTGGCGGCTGCTCCAGCGTGACGTGCCCTTGCCTGATGTCGCGCGGCGATTCCTGCCGGTGATCTGGCCGGTGGTGCTGATTCTTCTGCTCACCGGCAGCTTGTTGATCGTTGCCGAGCCGCGGCGTTCGCTGCTCAACACCACATTCTACTTCAAGATGACGTTTCTCGCGGTCGCACTTGTCCTCACCGGCGGGCTGCAGTGGTCGCTGTCGTCGGTCCCGGAATTTTGGGACAAGAATCGCGGCCGCCGTGTCGCGGGAATGTTTGCCGCGACCGTCTCCATCCTTGTCTGGTGCGGCGTCCTCTTCGCCGGACGCTGGATCGCCTATACGCAGGTCGGTTGATGCTGCAGCCGCAGGACGTGGTCGCATATCTCGAAGGCAGCTCGCTCGCAGACAGCATTCGCGAGAATGACGTGTTGTTTCCGCTGATTGAATCGGTGCACGTGCTCGCCATCTGCCTCGTGGTCGGGTCGATCCTTGCCGTCGATCTGCGGCTGCTCGGAGTGGCCTCAATTCGAAGGCCGGTGAGCAGCGTTACCAGCGGAATTTTGCCTCTCACCTGGGGCGCGTTTGTCGTCGCTGTTGGCTCCGGCGGCCTCCTGTTCATTTCCAACGCCACGAAATATTTGGCCAATGGCTTCTTTATCGCAAAGCTTCTTCTGATCGGTGCCGCCGGGCTGAACATGCTGGTCTTTCACGCCGTCAGCGCCAGAGATCTGCCGAAATGGGATGAGCAGGCGCGGCTGCCGCTGTCCGCAAGGCTGGCCGGAGGATTATCGATTTGCTTGTGGATCGCGGTGGTCGCGTGCGGACGCTGGATCGGCTTTACCATGCCGGATGGGTAGATGACTTTGCGCCGTCTCATGCTCCTTGTTTTTGCCGCGATCATCGCCAGCGCCGCGGCACCGCCATCGCTGGGCGAGGACGCTGGTCCGCTGCCGCCCTTCCAAGCCTATGTCGACATGAAGACCTTCATGGAGCATGTGCTCACACCGGCGGCGGCAGTGATCTGGAGGGTCAACGCCGTAGTGATCGACGAAAAGGGAGAGCACGATCTGTCGCCCAAATCGGAGGCTGAGTGGGAACAGATCGAGAGTGGCGCAGCAACGCTTGCCGAGGCGACAAATGCGCTCATGATCCCGCAGCGAGCGCTTGATGCGCAATGGAATTTCTACGCCGGGAATTTGGCGCAGGCGGCGAGCAAGGCCTTCCGTGCCGCGGAAGCGCGCGATCTGAAGGCCGTATCCGAAGTCAGCGACCGGCTCGACGGGATCTGCGCCGCTTGCCACCGGCACTACGGCGTTGAATAGGACGCCCTCGGCTTACTCCGCCGCTTCCGACGTCATATTCTGCGGGAATTCGGTGACGAGGCCGGCCTCATTGTCGACAATCATCATCAGATCGAAGTAGCGGATCGTCGGGACGGACCCGGTGCGCGCCTTGATGTTGGCGAACCATTCGGCGTTGTGGCCGCGTCGCGCTGCTTCTTGCGACGGCCAGATGTAGAACGCGCCGCCGGCGCCGTCTTCGCCGGCGATATAGTGCTTGCGAACAAGCTCCTCGTTGTCGCGCCACCGCGGTACGCTGGTGCGAGCATCCGCGAGGATTTGTTCGCGGCTCCAGCCGGGCGGGTATTTGAACTGCACGAACTCGACGATCATAGGTCCGTCTCCCTGTCGTTTCCGCGATTGTAGCCCAAATGAAGCCCTTGCGCGGCTGGCGCTCCATCGTTTACAAGAGCCCGCGGCTTCGAGGTTTTAAGGCTGCCTTTACGCTTCTCCGCGACCTTGAGCCGATGAGGATGCAGATGCCGATTCGCGACCAATCCGACGCGGTCGTGCGGGGGGCCGGCAAGGCCCGGCCCAAGGCTGCCCTCATTCTTCGCGGGCTCCTGCTTCTTATCAGCCCCTGAGGGCCGGCCGGGCATTTGCGCCTGGGCACTCAGGGGTCGAGCGTAAGCCAGGAAAACCCCACGAGCGCCCAACCTCCGTAAGCTTTGAGCGAGCGGGCGCAGACGATAAGGACCACAATCATGACCACTGCAGGCCAGTCCGAGAAGGACCGCGTCGTCATCTTCGACACCACCTTGCGCGACGGCGAGCAATGCCCCGGCGCCACCATGACGCATGAGGAGAAGCTCGAAGTCGCCGAGCTGCTCGACGCGATGGGCGTCGACATCATCGAGGCCGGCTTTCCGATCGCCTCCGAGGGCGACTTCGCCGCCGTCAACGAGATCGCCAAGCGCACCAAAAACGCCGTGGTGTGCGGGCTGGCGCGCGCCGGCCTCAACGACGTCGACCGCGCCGGCGAAGCGGTCAAACCGGCAAAGCGCTCGCGCATCCATACCTTCATCGCCACCTCGCCGGTGCACATGAAGTGGAAGCTGCAGATGGAACCGCAGCGGGTCTACGAGGCGGTCGTCGCCTCGGTCACGCGGGCGCGCGGCTACACCGACGACGTCGAATGGTCGAGCGAGGACGGCACGCGCACCGAGCAGGATTTCCTCTGCCGCTGCGTCGAGGCGGCGATCAAGGCCGGTGCCACCACCATTAACATCCCCGACACCGTCGGCTATGGGGTGCCGGAGGAGTATTTCGCCCTGATCAAGTCGGTGCGCGAGCGCGTGCCCAATTCCGACCAGGCGCGCTTCTCCGTGCATTGCCACGACGATCTCGGCATGGCGGTGGCGAACTCGCTCGCCGGCGTGGCCGCCGGCGCCCGGCAGATCGAGTGCACCATCAACGGCATCGGCGAGCGCGCCGGCAACGCCTCGCTCGAGGAGGTGGTCATGGCGATGCGCGTGCGCAACGACGTGCTGCCGTTCTGGACCGGCATCGACGCCAAGATGCTGACGCGCGCCTCGAAGCTCGTCTCCGCCGTCACCTCGTTTCCGGTGCAGTACAACAAGGCGATCGTCGGCCGCAACGCGTTCGCCCACGAGAGCGGCATCCATCAGGACGGCATGCTCAAGCACACCCAGACCTACGAGATCATGCTGCCCGAGGACGTCGGCGTGAAGCAGACCTCGCTGGTCATGGGCAAGCATTCCGGCCGCCACGCTTTCGTGCACAAGCTCGACGAGCTGGGCTATCAGCTCGCCGCCAACCAGCTCGAAGACGCCTTCGTGCGCTTCAAGGCGCTCGCCGACCGCAAGAAGCACGTCTACGACGAGGACATCGAGGCGCTGGTCGACGAGGAGATCGCCACCGCGCAGGATCGCATCAAGCTCGTCTCGCTGTCGGTGATCGCCGGCACGCGCGGGCCGCAGCGCGCCACCATGAAGCTCGACATCGACGGCAAGGCGCTGATCGAGGAATGCGAGGGCAACGGGCCGGTCGATGCGACCTTCAACTGCATCAAGGCGATGGTGCCGCACGAGGCGGTGCTCGAGCTCTACCAGGTGCACGCCGTGACCGAGGGCACCGACGCGCAGGCCGAAGTCTCGGTCCGCCTGTCCGAGAACGGCCTCGCGGTGACCGCCAAGGGCGCCGACCCGGACACGCTGGTCGCCTCGGCCAAGGCCTACCTCGCCGCGCTGAACAAGCTCATGGCCCGGCGGCTGCGCGGGCGCACGGAGGCGAGGATGGCCGCCGAGCGCCGTATCCATTCCACGGACGTGGGCTGAGCGCGGGTTTTTCCTTCCTCGCTCGCGGGGAGGCGACTTTCCGGCTGCAGCGCGACGGATCGGGCGGGCGGGCGTACTCTCGGCCGGCCGCGCCCGCAGGCGCGTGGATCTTGCTCGCCGTTCGCCTGCGAACGAAGGCGAAAACCCGGTCGCGCCTTTCCGCTGCCGTTCCCGCTTGGATTTGCGCCGGCAATGTCCTAGATACGTCGCGCGGTGGAGGTGCCTGACCGTTCGCCTGCTCCTTGGTCAGGGCGCATAGCTCAGTTGGTAGAGCAGCTGACTCTTAATCAGCGGGTCCAAGGTTCGAAGTCCTTGTGCGCCCACCATTGATCTCACTCAGCTTTTGTCTCCTTGGCGTTAGAACATCCTAGACCAGTCGGGAGGTCAGTCGGGAGCTTTTGTTCCCCTTTCGAGCTTGGTGATGGCGGCGTCGGCGAGCGCCGGATCGCGGTGCAGATAATTGCGCATCGAGGATCGAGCACACGTCGCGCAAGCTGTGGCCGGTGATGGCGGCGATCTCGGCCTCAGTGCAGCCGACCAGCGCCAGCCGCGTGACTGCCGTGCCGCGCAGGTCGTGGAACGTCACGCCGACGACGCCAGCGGCCTTGCACGCCTTGCCCCATGACGCCCGGAATCCGTCCGATGTCCACGGCTTGCCGTCGCTGTTGGTGAGCATGATCGTGCTGCGTTTCGGCGTGGCATCGAGCGCGGCCTTGAGCGGCGCACCGACCTTGATCTCACACGCGCGCTACCAGTTTTGGACTGGCGCAAGCGAATGTGGGTGCCGTCGTAGGCCGACCACGGGAGCCGCAACAGGTCGCCCTGTCGCTGCCCGGTCCACAGCGCGAGCAGCAGCGGCAGGTGCAGATGCGTCGGCGCCGTTCGCAGGAATGCGGCCTCGTCGGCCGCGGTCCAGATCTTCTCGGCGCGGCCACCGCCGCGATACAGCCGACCACCGCGCTCGCATGGGTTGGCGCCGACGAGGCCACGGTTCAAGCTCCACGACAGCACGCGAGCCAGAACGGTCCAAGCGTAATCAGCTTGCCGCCGCCCGCGCTGGATGCGATCTGGTCGCGCCATGCCATGAAGACGCCGCGCGTGCGACGGTCAGTCAGCGCGGACAGCGGAAAGTCGCCAAAGGCCTTTTCGATGCGCCCGATCAGCGGGACGTAGCTGCGCCGGGTGCTGTCGGCGAGCAGGCGGAAATCCTCGCTGGCCTGATACTGTTGGAGCAAGCTCAACAAAGTGCCGCGCGGCGGTACTACCTTTTGGGCGACGGCTTCGTTGTAGCTCGCGATGAATTCCGGCGTGCCGGGTTCGCCGCGCAATGGCGGTCCGCCCTTCCAAGCCCAATAGTAGGTCTTGAAGCTGCCGTCCGCGAGGCGCTTGCGCTTGCTGTTGAGTCCCTTCAGCCTAATTCGCATGGTGCTTCGCCATCCACTTATCCAAATCGTTAGTTTGTTCGGTCTGCGGCTCGCCGAATTGCAGCGACACGCTGCCGTCCGCCGCCATGGTTGCACCCCTCACTTTCGCGCCCGCCTTGCTGGCTTGCTTGAGCGCTCCGGCGAGCGTCGGCTTGCGCTCGCGGCGCTTGCGCGCGGGTTTCTCCGTGGCCGCGCCCTCGACCTCGTCGGGCTCCGGCTCAGGGCGCGATGCCCGCCGTTGAGGCTGCCATTCCTCATGCTTGCGGCGTTGCTCCGCGAGCCATCGGGGAAGCCATTCGTCGGGAGACTGGTAGGTGGAATTCCCCCAACCGGAAGCCACTGCCTTGGCAAGGCGAGCCTTCAGGGCGGCGATGGTGTCGTCGTCGACCCACTGGCAATCGTCGAAATGGCCCATGGAATTTCCCTCGAACGCCCGCTTAAACCAGAGTCCGATTACGGCGCGCCGCGTCTCTGACCCAGACGCATGCGCAAGCGGACCCCGGCCCGCCTTGATAGGGGATGAAGGCCGGAGCCCGCTTCCGCGCGCGCAGATTCGAGATTGTGAGCCCTATCAAGGCGATCCTGGCGTAGAGCCAAGTTCATGCGAAATGCAAGAGCGCCGCACACAAAAACGCCGGAAAGTTCTACAAATGAAAATTTGGCAGTGGGTGACGATTTAGTCCATAGCATGACCAGGGGCCGGGCGGCTGGCGCGCGCGCGCGTGGGAGCTCCCCGGTGCGAAATTGACGCATCAGGGCGGCGGCGGATCGGCCGTTCGGGAGGTCGTCGGGCGTGGCGCGCGTGCCTCTTCGCCGTCCAAGTTTGCATGCGCGCCCGGTCGGGATCGATGCGCTGCAGGTGCTTGATGGTGGGGCGGTCGGTGCCGCTGACTTTGCCGACGATGGTGCGGACGGTGTTGTGCCCGAGGCTCAGCATCGGCCTGGACCGGCCAGCAGATACAGAGCGTGGCGATATGCATCGCCCCCGCCCAAGGGGGTTCGTTCGGAGGCTCACCGTGGACCGATGCATGCCCCACGGGGCCGGACTAACGCTCTGGGAGAGACGGTGACTCGCCCTTCCCGCCGCCTGGACCGGCGGGATAGGTGCCTGCTTTATTGTCGCAACACCTGCCCCGGCAAATGCCTGAGGGGTATGCATTTCGAAGCAGTTGCCTGTGCAGTGCCGCGACTGGGACGCGTGGGTTGACCTCCCTTCCGACAACATCCTGCGGATCAACCTCAAGACCATCGCGGAAAAACGGGGCGAGCCGCAACTCGCCGAGCGACCGATCCTTGTTCTGCCGGTCGGAAGATATTTCGTTGCGGTCTACAAAATCTGCCAGGCGTTTGTTGAGGCCGAAAGCCGGAGATGCGGCCGATGTAGAAAGCCGCATCCGTTCGCGATAGGCCGCGAGGCTCGACGAGATGTTGCACGCTATCGGCGGGACCCGGCACGGAAGGCCGGCCGTGACGGTGGAAGTGGATAACTCAGGTCGCGAGCAATCGGAAAACACACCGCCCGATCTCAAGCCTTTGCCTCCCGCCAAAGCGCCTACCTCGCGTCGCCGCGGGCGCACCCGAGGATGAGGGATCAGGAACGAAATCCGCCGCCCGCTGTTCGACCCTACCATCGCTCTGCATCACGGCCGCGTCGTTAAGCGGACGGGCGATGGCGTCCTCATCGAGTTCAGAAGCGTCGCCGATGCCGTACGCTGCGCCGTTGAGGTGCAGAACGGCATGGTCGAGCGCAATGCCGGGCTGCCACCCGAGCGCCGCATCGAGTTCCGCGTCGGCATCCATTTGGGCGATGTGGTCGAGGAGAGCGACGGCGACCTGATGGGCGACCCGCCGCGCAGCGGAGCAGTGGGGCGGCCCGGACTCTGCGCTGCGCCCGCTGTTCGACCCTACCATCGCTCTGCATCACGGCCGCGTCGTCAAGCGGACGCGGCGCGCGGCCACGAGCGCGTAAATCGCCGAGCTCAGCGAGCTTCCCTGCCCACAGCGTGCTCGTAATACTCAAAATTAGCCCTGCGGACCTCTGCGGGCATGCGGTCCCAGAGGAGATATACCAGCATCACCACATCCGGCTGCTTGATGATCTTGGAGCGCTGAATGCGCTCGCGACCGAGCAGCATGTCCATCGGTGCAGTTCGCGGCACGAACGCGGCAAGGTCGATCTCCTCCGAGCCGAAATAGCCGCGGAACTGCTCGAACAGGCCGGTCTGCTCGTCGAACCCCGTATAGAGATCGCGAGCGACATGCTGCCACCGGCGCGGCTCCTCCAACTCGACACCGAGCCGGTGCGAAAGCGCCCGCCACTGCCGGGTCCAGCGCTGCGAGATCAAATTCGCAATCTCTGCTGCGACCTCCAGGTTCCACTGTGCCATGCCGTTGGCCCAATCACTCCACGAATATGGTAGCGGTCATCTTCTTCACGCTCGACGCGACTTTCCAAAAGCGCGCAGTCTCGATTAGAATTTCTGCCCCCGCCTCGACAAGAAAACGATCGTCGCCGGTAGCTTGCTAATAGTTCCACACGCCGAAGGCGACGTCTGCACTGATGTGTTGCTCCTGCTCTCCCGTGAGGAACCGTATGACCTCACCGGATTGGGGTCGCAAACGGAACGGCTGGTGACCGCCGCCGCTTACCAAGTCATCGCCTTGGCACTGCAGAAAAGCCCCTCAAGGCAGGAGTTGTTCGCGCAGCCTGTCCCTCTGGGCCGCGTGCAGCCTCTGCGCATGCTCCATCCTATGACGCGGGACGCGACCCGCGCAGCCAGCGGCGTAAGTCAGCTCCCGCAGGCTGCGGCTGACAATAGACCCAAGCAATGACCCCCTTGCCCGAGGGATCAAGGTCCGATGCCTGTATTCCCTGTACGGAAGGCGATGGAGAGGATGCCGGCCGCCGGGGGTGGAGGTACTGACATCAGGCGCCGCGCGCGCGACACCGCTGACCGCAGCCTCCTGGCGAGCAGCACGTCGGACAGGCGGCTCATCCTCGCCGCCTGCTCGTCAGGATGTGGCATCGGTGACACGGTGAAGTCCAAAAGCCGGCATGTCCGCATGAGTGAGAGTCGTGGTCTCCGGTGGGTGCTGCAGTCCTCAAAGACGCCTAAGATGCCCACAGGCACGATAGCCGGATAGGCATCTTAGGAGAATATCTTCGGAACAGCCTTCTCAGGCGACGCCATCCCCGTCTGGCCCAACCGGATCGCTCTCATGCTCTTCTGGCTGATCAGCATCCCGGCCACTGTGGTTATCGCCTTCGTTGCTGCCTTCAGAAGCCTTTTCGTGGGCGGGGGAGATACCGTTCTTCGCCTCGTTGTTGACGACCAACCGAAGCACTGTCGCGTCGCCTGCCGGCATCCATACCCATTTTCCGTTCGCTCCGAAGCCTTCCTTCCTGGGCGTCACGCCCAATTTTTCTCGCGCGGTCCGCAGGTTCTTCTCCGTGAATCCGGCCTCCTTGCCAAGTCGCACGATATCTGTTTGGTCCATCGGACCTTCGCTCAAGACCTCTTCGAGGAATTCAACGGCTCGGGACGTATCCTTCTTCATCGCGGCCGCCGCCAATGCCTCGTCGGCGGAAATGGTCACGGGCTCGCTGCCCCACACCACGGCAGACGTGTTAATGCCCTCGGCGATAATCTTGTCTTCAATTTCGAAGGAATAGCCGAAGCGGTCCGGTGCGAGGTTGTTCTTGAGTGGCAAGAAGAGACGCCGTCCCGTTCCAGCGTCCTCCGTCACGATGAAGACAGCACGGGGCGCTGCGGCCCATTCTTGCGACCCCATGATCCGGGTGATCGCCCTCGCACCGCTGCTCTTGTTCAGGTGCGAGATCGCCAGCACCCCCAAGTCGTGTCGCGCAGCGAACGCGCCGAGGCGATCAAGTATCGTTCTAACATCGCCAGCGTTATTTCGATCAATTCCCTTACCTTTCTTAGGGATCAAATAAGCGCTCGCGGGATCGATCACCACCAAGGTTACCTGACGCAGGTCAATCTCCTTTTCAAGCCGATCAAGGTCGAGCGCTAAACTAAATCGACGTTCCCCACCGCTATTTGCGGATACCGACGAAGCCGGCCATGCATTCCAATCTGAAGCCGGCCACCCGTTCCGATTTGAAGCCGGCCAGGGTTCCGACGGGATGTCGGCCACGTGGCTGTGCGTTCCCGCGGGTCATATTGATGATGTTTGCGTTTGGCGGACTGGTCAAGGGGATGGTGCTGGTAGGTGTGATCGTCGGCGCCGTGTCATGAGGATTGCCGCTTGCGCAGGCTCTCGCCGGAGAGTTCGATCCTGTAGGCGTTGTGGACGAGACGATCGAGGATGGCATCGGCCAAGGTCGGCACGCCGATCATATCGTGCCAGCGGTCGACCGGCACTTGGCTGGTGAGGAGGATGGTGCCGGCGTCGTAACGATCCTCGACGATCTCGAGGAGATCGCGGGCCTGCTCGGCGGTCAACGCTTCCGGTCCCCAATCGTCGAGGATGAGCAGCTTGACGCGCGCGAGCGAGCGCAGCAGCTTGCTGTAGCGGCCGTCGCCGCGGCCGAGCGCGAGGGCGGCCAGGAGCCGCGGCACGCGATAGTCGAGAACAGAGAGGTCCTCCCTGCAGGCCTTTTGGCCGAGGGCGCAAGCGAGCCAACTTTTGCCGAGGCCGCACGCTCCGGTGATGATGAGATTGCGGCGTTCGGCGATCCAGTTGCAGGTGATGAGTTTGAGGAACAGCGCGCGGTCGAGACCGCGAGCGCTGCGATAGTCGACGTCTTCGACGCTGGCGGCGTGGCGCAGACGAGCGGCGCGGGCGCGGGTTTCGAACCGCTTCTGGCGTCGCAGCGTCATCTCGTGTTCGATGAGCAAGCCGAGCCACTCGGCATGATCGAGGGCGCGTGCCTCGGAGTTTTGATCGAGGTCCTTGAAGGCCTTCGCCATGCCGTGAAGACCGAGGGCGTGTAAACGGTCGAGGGTCGGATGGGCGAGCATATTGATATCTCCTTCAGTTGAAGTAGCGGGGGCCGCGGAGGTTTTGGTGATCGAACAGCGTCGATTGGCCGGCGCCATGCGGATTTTTCTTGTCGAGCTTGTGGGTGATGATGGAGGCCACGCTCTTGTAGGTGAGTGCGCCGATTTCGACCGCGCGGGCCGAGACCGCCTCGGCGCGCGCTGGGTCGATGCCGCGATAGAGCCGCAGGATTCCGAGGCAGGTACGGAATCCCTGCTCGGGGTGTGGCCGATGGGCGAGCACGGCCACGATGAGCCCTTCGGTGTTCGGCCCGATCTTGCCGGCCCAGCGCCGGAAGCGTTCTGGCGTCCATTCGGCGTAGCGTCGGTGTGCGCTCGGCATGTGATCGGGATCGGTGCCATGCCGAGGGCCGCCCCAGCGGCGTTGATGAGCAGCAACGCGCTGGCCGCGATGGAACAGCTCGATTGTTCGAGCCGTGATGCGCACATCGACCTCAGCGCGAATGAGCGTGTGCGGCACCGAGTAATAAAAGCCATCGACCTCGACGTGATAATCGAGGCTGACGCGCGCGAGACGCCATTCAGCAAATTCCCAGTCGGCGTCCGGCAAGGGCTTGAGCGCCGCTCGCTCGATGCTCTCGAACAGTTCACGCCGGCTGACGCCCAGCCGTCGCATGGGGCGATCGTTCATGCGGTCGAGCGCGCCTTTGATCGCCGCATTGCATTCGGCAAGAGAGAAGAAGGTCTGGTTGCGCAGGCGACCGAGAATGTAGCTCTGGACGAAGTTACCCCGGCCTCGACCTTGGCCTTATCCCTTGGCTTTCTCGGCCGTGCCGGGAGCACGCCGACACCGTAATGGGCAGCCATCGCACCGTAGCTGCGGTTGATCTCGGGGTCATAGAACGAGGCCTTGTGAACGCCGCTCTTGAGATTGTCTGGAACGAGGAGCCTGGGAACGCGACCAAAAAAGCGGAACATGCGGATGTGCGCACTGATCCAGTCGGGCAGCGACTGCGTCCAGGTCGCCTCGGCGTAGGTGAAGTTCGAGGCGCCGAGAACAGCCACGAAGATCTCGGCCACGCGGATTTCGCCGGTCGCCGGGTCCACGATCGTGATCTTCTTGCCGGAGTAGTCCACGAACGCCTTGTCGCCGGCAACGTGGTGCTGGCGCATCACTGGCGACAGCCGGCGCTCGAATTCACGGAACAGATCGCAGAAGCGACTGTAGCCATAGCCATCCCGGTGGACGTCCCGGTATTCCTCCCACAACACCATCAGATTGACGCCGGGCCGCTTCAGTTCGCGCGCCAGCACAGCCCAGTCCGGCTCGCTGCGCCGCCGCTGGCCCGGCTCGATGCCGGGCCGCATGAACAGCCGCCGTTCGAGTTCATCGTCGGTCAGTTCGGCCGGCAAAGGCCAGCCAAGACCCATCGCTGCTGCCCGTTTCAGATTGTCCTGGATCGTGCTGCGCGCCAAACCGAGCCGTCGCCCGATCTCGCGTGCGCTCACACCGTCATGATGCAGTCGCAGCATCTGTCGCAGCTGTCGCATGGTCAGCTCTCTCCTGGCAGACATTCCGCTCTCCTCGTCCTTGATCGAGGAGATGCGCAATGCGCCAAGTCGCTGACCCGCCGGGAACGCCTGTTAGGGGCTTCCGCTTCGGCCGTGTGGCCGCCTTCAAATCGGAACCGTGGCCGGCTTCATTTCGGAACGGTGGCCGGCATCAAATCGGTATGCCTGGCCGGAATGCGTCGGAATTCGCAGCTATTTTCCTTGACGGCTTTAAGGAAATGAATCCGGGTGCGATCTGCGCGTGCAGCGATCAAGCGCGGGACGCCCGTATCGGCAGGATCATCCTCCGCTGACAGGATGATCACGTCGCCGGCGGCATCGTTCGTGACGTCTCCCGGCCAGGGACGGCCAGTCGATACTGTCGCGGCAGCATCGGTCGCGACTTGCGATTTTCCAAGGCCGGGATGGCCCACAAGGCCCGTGACCTTCCCGCGCGCGATAATGCCCGGCCATATCCAGCCGACCCGCTCTGGCTCAATTTCCGAGGCGCGCACGACTACAATACTGGGGCCCTGGCCCTGGCGCTCCTGCTCGGCGGCGAGGCGAGGTTGGGCATGGTTGATTCCGGCGCGGCGCTCCTCACCACTCCCGTCGTCACCGTGATCATCACTCATCGGCCGCTTCCGTTCGTCACTGGGAGTTCGTCGTTAACGTCGGCGTCAACGTTAAAACGCCTACATTGACGTTATAAGGCGAAACGGGTAAAAGCGCAAGGTCGGCAACGTACCGCTAGGCCGAAAAAGGCGGGCAAAGGGTGCTTAGGGATGGATGAATATCGGTGGAATGCGCCGTACCAAGCGGTCGAGCGGGCGTTGGCGAGTCTTTACGGGGCTGACGATGCAACGCGCCGGGGCGCTTTCCGGGCACGACTCGACAACCTCAAGCGGGCCAAGGTGCTGGGCGTCAATCCGGGGAAGGGCCAACGGAACGCTTATGGCCCGAAGGAAATCAAAAAGCTCCTGGTCGCCCTGGAGCTTGAGGAATTCGGCGTCACGCCCGCCATCATCACCAAGCTGCTCACGGAGCGCTGGGAGTCGTTCGGCGAGATCGTTTCACGGGCTGCACGCAAGAGCCGCCGCGAGGATCAGGACGTTGTGCTCTGGATTTTTCCGCAGCTTTTGTCCGGACGCTGGCGTGGCAAGAGCGAATTGCCGGAGATCGGCGAGGTCCCAAGCCGGAAGGCTATGGAGCGATTCTATGACTGGCTACGCGGTGAAAAGCTGGAAGGCATCACCGGCTCGGCTCGAAGGGCGTGCGTGTTCAATCTAAGCAGTCGGCTGAGAGCATTCGACAAAGCGCTTACCGCTGCCTCAATGCCGGCACCGCCACGTCCTCCATCGGCCAGCGGCGAAAATCCTTCGCGCCGCCGGAAACACCGCGGTGAAGCACGATGATGAGTTGTGCCGGCAGGACTAACGGCCTCCGTAGAAAGGACAGCAGAAGCCGACCAGCCGCGCATGTTCTATCCGGCGACCGCTCGCTACTCGGGCCAAGGCGACCGCAGCGCAGCCACCAGTTTTGTTTGCACGGGGCCGCCCCAGTGAGGCTGGCCGGCCCAGCGTCCGCACCGCTAGCCGGCTGGGGACAAGCGCCGGTCTGCCCGGCTGGTCCTCCACCTGTCTATCTCGCCGGGGCGGGATCGCTTCGGCCCGCTGGTGGCGATCCGCCGAGCCTCGTCGCAGGTGAGCAGCTTGGCCGCCGCGCGTCTTCCCGGCTCTCCCTCGAGATAGACGTAGGCCAAGGCCTGGCCGTTGTAATCCCGGCTTCTCTTCTCTAATGCGGCTTTTTCAGATGAACCACCTTGCCAGATTGTCCTGCGGGCTTTTCCGGTTGGTTTAGCCACGCAATCCACTGGGTCATATCTGCGCAGGTCTTGAACAGGCTGACAAGCTTCTGCCCACAGTCCTCACAAGTCCGGCTCAGCTCCTCAAGCGTGTACAGCTCCATGGGCGGCAGCGGGGGCGCCTGCGACTCTTCCATCTTGTCGAACTGGATGAGGTAGCAATTGCCGACTGTGGCGGCGATATGGCCGGTGCGATAATGTTCGTGGCCGGTGTTCTCCACAACCAGGAACATGCCAACTAGTTGATCCTTCATGACATGCCGTTCCTTTCCTTACGCGGCATCGACGATCGGCGTGATCTTCTTCAACCCGGCGCGGATCTCATCCTGGGCGCGCTCGATGTCGTATTGCGCCTGCAGGCCCATCCAGAACGCCGGCGTGGTCCGGAACGCCTTGGCGAGCCGCAAAGCCGTGTCAGCGGTGAGCGCGGTCTGCCCATTGACCAGCCGCTCGATGCGGGTGCGTGGCACGCCGACTACGCGGGCGACGGCATTGGGCGAAAGCTTCATCGGCACGAGAAACTCCTCGCGCAGCACTTCACCAGGATGGACGGCAGAAAGCTTCTTGCTCATCAGTAACAGTTCACAATTGATCTCTTCGGGGCCACTTGCAGTCCAACAAAACACGAGCTGCCATTGATTATTGATCCTGCCGTGCAAGACCCCGAGTTAGGCCACGGGCTTTTTTCGTCACCTGCTGCGCCTGAGATTGTTCACATAGCGGCGTCTTATCGGACGTGAACCATTTTCCGTCGGTTTTCTTGTATTCTGTCCAATGAAAGTTACGATGACGTCGTCGATTTTTGACGAGCCCACAGCGAGTACATATTTCATGCGCGCTCTGCTCGATTTTAAACCACTTGTGGCGCATCTCATCTCCCCCCGCAGCCCTTCATGTATCATGTGACGATACATCCGGCAACCTAGCCGCGCTCACTCGGCCGCCCCGTCGCAGCCGGGGATCCGCGAGATCACCGGCATCGGCATGACGGACATACGCGGCCGCCCACACGCCGCCTTGACGCAGATCAACGGACAGTCAGCTGGTGCGGTCGTTAGCCTCACCCTGCAAATGATCGCTGTGCGAAATCCGTCGCTTTTGCTTCCGAGAATCAGACTTATTAAGCCTAGGGGCGAAGCAAACAGGAGAGCGCAGTGCGGGAAATCTGCATGCTGCGTTCGACGTCGGAGGACAACCTCTCGATCCCGCGGCTGTGCCCATGGCGCGCTAGGAGGCGCCTAGACGATCGATTCCATGAAAGTTGTCAGTTGTCATAAGGGGGGATTTATCTTGGTTTTCGGATTCCCACATATGTCGCGCGTGCCCACAAGAGAACG
Source organism: uncultured Alphaproteobacteria bacterium (assembly GCA_963833665.1). GTDB lineage: Bacteria > Pseudomonadota > Alphaproteobacteria > Rhizobiales > Xanthobacteraceae > BOG-931. The sequence goes on from CAWHZA010000027.1 coordinate 191,261, forward strand.
GGATGAGAAGTCATGGCAGCGTGGCGGCGGGCGATTGAGTTGTCGCTTGGAGAAGCTGATACGGCGAAGTTGAGATCGATAGCGCAGTCGCGCACTGAACCGGCGAGCCGGGTGGAGCGGGCGCGGATATTGCTGGCCTATCGAGAAGACCCCTCGTTTTTTGCGGTCGGCCGGGCACTCGGGCTGCATCATCAAACGGTCCAGCGCTGCGTCGAGCGCGCCGTGGCCGAAGGCCCGCTGGCTGCGCTGGATGATCGCCCTCGCCCCGGTAGAGAGCCGACGATCACTCCCGAGGCCAAGGCATGGCTGGTGTCGTTGGCATGCCGGAAGGCGAAGGAACTTGGCTATCCCCACGAACTGTGGACAACGCGGCTTCTGGCCCGCCACGCTCGCGAGCATGGACCCGCGGAGGGACATGCGTGCCTCGCCAACCTCGCCCAGGGCACAGTGTGCAAGATCCTCGACCAGGAAGAGGTGAAACCGCACAAAGTGCGATACTACCTGGAACAGCGCGATCCTGACTTTGCTGAGAAGATGGCCCAAGTGCTGTGCGTTTATCGCCAAGTGAGAATCTTGAAGCAGGCCGCAGCCGTCTCGAAGAAGAAGCTGAGCGACGCGATGGCGATCATTTCCTACGACGAGAAGCCCGGCATACAGGCCATCGCAACGACCGCCCCCGACTTGCCGCCCGAGCCCGGCGTGCATGCGACCTTCGCACGTGAGCATGAATATAAACGTCACGGCACGATCAGCTTGCTGGCCGGCATCGACCTCGTCACCGGCAAGGTCCATGCGCTGGTCAAGGATCGCCATCGCAGCCGCGAATTCATCGAATTCCTCAAGCTTCTCGACGCCGCCTATCCGGCCCACACAGCGATCAAGTTGATCCTCGACAATCATTCCGCGCACATCTCCAAAGAGACCAAAGCCTGGCTCGCCGATCAACCCGCGCACCGCTTTGAATTCACCTTCACTCCCAAGCACGGCTCCTGGCTCAACCTCGTCGAGGGCTTCTTCTCTAAACTTGCCCGCTCCGTCCTCCGCCACATCCGCGTCGCGTCCAAACAGGAACTCAAGGATCGGATCATGGCTGCCATGGACTATTTCAATCAGGAGCCCGTCGTTCACACCTGGGCCTATAAGCTCGACAAGTCGGCCCCAGTTTATTCGATCTTCTCGTTAGTGCCCGCGGTCGACGCGGGGTGTTAGGGCTACCCGATCGCAAATCCGCTGAAGAGTTCGATCAATTGGCGCGGCCCATTAGATGATCTCTTTCGGTGACGACAGCTCGTCCTCGTCGCAGGTGGTGAGCGCGGGCGCGAGGCCGGCGAGGTAGAACTCCTGGTAGGAAGCATCGCGGAATATGTTCATCCGCATGCGCTTGTCCGAGGAGGTTGCCCGCAGACGCGCAATCGTCGCGCGGGCGTCCGCCAGACGGCCCATATGCGTGTAGCACGCGGCGAGCACCAGTGACGCCGTGATATAGCTGGGGACCTGCCGACGCGAACTCTCAAGTTCGGCGACGGCATCCGCGAAACGCCGCTGAAAGAAATAGCAGGCGCCGAGGCCGGCCTGATGGAAGGGGCGCCGCGGAGTGCGGGGATCGAGCCGGAGCGATTTCTCGAAGTGTTCGATCGCGACTTCCGCAGAGCCGGAGAACAGCCTGAGGAAGCCGCTCCAGAACCAAGCGTAGGCGCTGCTCGGGCTTAGCGCGAGTGCCTTGTCGATCAGCGCGAGCAGCGCATGATAGTCTTCATCGAGTAGATCGAGGGCGCCTGCCGCGATCGAGATGACATAGGTATCGTTAGGAGCGGCTCGCACCGCACGCCAGGCGAACTCCGTGCCCTCGCGCTTCGCGGCATCGAGATCCTCGGCCCATCCGCCTGCGAAAAGCATTGCTTGGCACCACGCTGCGGTCGCGAGCGGGGTCCCGAAATTCGGATCAAGTGCGATCGCCCGTCGCGCCAGGGCTAGGCCCTCCAAAGCGCCCTGGTGGGTCCAGGACAAAGCATAGGGCCGCGCCCGCAGCGCCAGGTCATAGGCAGTGAGATCATCAGTTAAGCGTTCGCGCGATCGCTTGATTTCCTGCTCCAGCAGCGCCGGCTCAATCGCTCCGGCGACGCTGATTGCGATCCGGTCCTGCAGGTCGAACACTTCCTCCACGCCGCCATCGAACTTGTCGGCCCATATGTGAGAGCCGGTCGCAGCGTCGATCAACTGGCCAGTAATCCGCAGCCGATTGCCCGCCTTGCGCACGCTGCCTTCGAGCACGTAGCGCACCCCGAGTTCGTTGCCGACCTGCTTAATGTCGACAGCTTTGCCCTTGTAGGTAAACGACGTGTTTCGCGCGATGACGAACAGCCAGGTAATGCTGGACAGCGCCGTGATGATGTCCTCGACCATGCCGTCGGCGAAGTATCCTTGCTCCGGGTCGTCGCTCATGTTCTGGAACGGCAACACCGCGATCGACGGCTTGTCGGGAAGGGAGAGCGTCTTGGGCGCTTCGGCCGCGCGCGCGGGCGCGGCTCCGAGGTTTGCCACGTCAAAGAGGCGTACGGGACGCGCTATATTCTTCAGCAGCACTTCGCCGCGGTCTCTAAAGGAGACGTCCAGCCGGTCGCGAACCTGCTCGTATGCGGCCTGAGAAAGCGAAATGCCTCCCACCGCCGCGACGCCCTCGATACGGGCGGCGAGGTTGACGCCGTCGCCCATCAGATCACCGTCGGCTTCTGCTACGATGTCACCCAGATGGATGCCGATCCTGAAATAGAGCCGCTGGTCGGAGGAAAGGCTCGCGTTGCGGCTCGCGGATGTACGCTGGATTTCGAGTGCGCACCGGGTTGCCGCAACAACGCTACGAAATTCAGCGAGAAAACCATCGCCGGTGTGCTTGAACACCCGGCCATTCTGGGCGACCACCTCGGGATTGATGACTTCGGCACGAAGCGCTCTCAGCCTCGCCAGCACTCCCTCCTCGTCCGTGCCGGACAGGCGCGAGAAGCCGGCGACATCCGCCGCCAGCACAGCCGCCAGGCGCCGTTCCAGCTGTTCTTGAGTCAAGAGCCGCTCCTAAAATCGAAACTCAAACGAGTTGATCGAAGCATAACAGGCTGATGTCGGACCCCTGGTAGCGACCACATTGCGGACATCGCGCGAAGTCGGCTTAGTACCAATCACAGACATCAATGGTCTCATTCGATCACATCGTCGGCGCGGGCAAGAAAGGTTTCGGGTATGGTCAGCCCGATAGCCTTGGCGGTTTTTAGATTAACGACGAGATCGAACTTTGCAGGCTCCTCGACCGGGATGTCCTCCGGTTTGACGCCGCGGAAGACCTTGGCAAGCAGACCTGCCAACTGCCGATAGAGCCGCGGCAGACGCGCACCGTATCCGATCAGACCCCCCTCTTCCGCCATTTCGGGCCATTCATAAATCGCAGGCAGAGCCAGGGCCGCGGCACGTTCGATGACGATAGGATGGAGCTTTGATGAGGACCGGAAGAGAGTAGCCCACGCTCTCACAATCGCTGAAAAGTTGGTTGACCCAGCGGTCTACGAGAAAGCTTGCGAGGTCGGGCTGGTTGTTATTGAGGCATCGCGGGGTAGAGGACATGCGTGGCGTTGACAGTGAATTGATTACCCGGGACACTTGAATGGGTTGCCGAGCTTTTCCTTCGCTCGCTTCCGGAAAGGCGTACCGCCGGCCTCGCTACTAGGGGCGGACAAGATCGGACCTGACCTGGAGGAACTGCGCCATATGTTGCGAGCGCTATGGACACATCGTTGACCTCAAGGATCATATCAGTCGGCGAGTAGTTAGACGCCTTCATGGACCTCGGGGGTTGGCTGCGGAGCCTTGGCCTCGAACGATACGAGGCAGCATTCCGCGAGAACGAGATCGACGACATGGTCCTGCCGAACCTGACGGCGGTCGAGACTAAGTGGTTCCTTGTGGAAAAGGGGAGAAAGAGGCCTCCGCACGCATTACTTTAGCTTGCACCTGCGGATTAGCAATACCTGCTTCGCACCCATCCCAAAATGCGTACAATGCGAAGTCTTACGGTAACCTCGATTTCGCAAACCGTGAGGGTTTGGTGAGAACCGTGGTACCGTTTTGGATCGATCGGAGCACTGGCAGCAACGATCATGCTCGCGCTCGGATCGGGAGCGGGAACGGCGCAATCGGGCGCGGGCACGGCGCAAGTTCGGGCACATGTTTACCTGCTGCGCGGGCTGATGAATATTTTCTCGCTTGGCATGGACAGTCTCGCCGACGACTCGTAACCGCGGCGTGTGTGCGACGATGGCAATCATAGCGAGTGGCAGTCTCTCGCCGATCAGGCGGCCTCAAACTACAAGGCCGGTAAGGAAGATCCGATCGTCCTCATCGACCATTCGCTGGGTGCTGACGCCGTGATGGAGATGGCAGCCTACTTAAATCGGAAAGGTATTTCGGTGGCCCTGGTGGTGCCGTTCGACGGCACAGGGTCGTTTTTGACTCCCGCGAATGTTGGCCGGTTGGTCAATTTGACCCAGCGGAAATACGCCTACATGCGCCCTGGGCCTGGCTTTCACGGCTCGCTCGCCAATGTCGATGTGAGCCGTGACCAGAGTATCGACCATATCAATATTGATAAGTCGCCACGGCTGCATGCCCGGGCAGTCAGCGAAGTTCTTGCCGTGGTCAGCGGACATCGCATGGCTGTGCAGAATGGTCCGAAACCTGCAGCAGCCAATCCGCCGGCTGCGACTTTGCGAGGAAGGCTGATGGCGTCTGTTTGGCTACCCGGTGGCGCAAGAGAACGACGCTGAACGCGCAGTGCGGGCGGCGCTCGCGATCCAGCGAGCGCTCGCCGAGTTGAACCGCAAGAACGCCGACACCAAAAAGCCTGCTCTTGCCGCCCGCATTGCGATCGATTCGGGGCCAGTGGTGGTCGATACGGGGGCGAAGTTTACGGCGACGTGCCGAACGTCGCGGCGCGGGCGCAGGCGCTGGCTGAGCCGGGTTCGGTCGTAGTCACGGCACGGGTGCAGCGGCAGATCGCAGGCCTGTTCGTGGCCGAGGAGCGCGGCAGCCATGAACTCAAGGGCGTGCCGGAGGCGGTGACGCTCTACCGGATCGTTCGGGCGAGCGGTGCCGGACGCCGTGCGGGGCAGCGCCACCTCACCCCACTGGTTGGTCGCGACGAGGAGATCGCGATGCTGATGCGGCGCTGGGAGCGGGCACGGCAAGGGGACGGGCAGTTGGTGATCGCAAGAGCTGCGAACAGCTCCACTCCACCCATGTGTGGGGCACCTCACGCAGCCGCGCGTGAAATTCCTCTATCAGGCGCGACTTGCCGAGCCCAGGCTCGCCGCACGTTGCACTGGAGGTTCATCGTGGCAGCAGCTAAATTTTCGCTTTCGCTCCCCAAACAATGGGAGGATTGGTGCAGCTGGCTGCTGGGATTTTGGCTATGCATCTCACCCTGGGTTCTGCAATTCGATCTGGAGCCCACAGCGACACGAACCGCCGTGATTACCGGCATTTTGCTTGTTTTTGTCGAGCGGATGACGCTGTATTTCTATCGAACATGGGAGGAATGGATCAGCGTCATAATCGGAGCGTGGCTGGTAGTAAGCCCTTGGGTTCTGAGTATCAGTGTTCCCTGGTCGGCGAATGCCTTCAAAAGAGCGACGTGCTTTTGCTCGAACGGTCGCATCGTCGAAGGGCCCCCCCGGATCGACGTAAGCAGGGGCCCATTCAATTTTTGGAAAACAACCCCATACAAAGTAGTTTTTGGGTGCGCTTCATGTGCCCCAAGACAAGGAGAAACTGGCTTCGCCTTCCAATTGTAAGATTCCATCCGGGGTCGAGTTGCCCCCCAAGCAGCCGTCCTGAGGCAAAGCCACACCCGCGGCCGAAGGCCACCGCCATTTCCGCGCGATCACGCGTTAGTTGGCATACGGTCAACCTTCGCAGTGCCGCATCTAGCGCAATCATCCGAACATCCGAACACTTTCACGTCTTTTCGCCGCCCCCACGCTTGAGTGTTCGGATGTTCGGCTCGGGTGGCAAGAAACGCGCAAACGCGTCCTCGAATTGCGCCGCCCTGTAACCGTGCCGCGAGAGATCTGCTCGCTTGGTCGGATGAACGACGACAGGACGGATCTCGAAGTCTTTCAGCAATGCCGCGACCTGGTTTTTGGTGATTGGACCTCGGCCGCGATATTCGTGCCACTGCGAGTCTGGATCGGCGAGAAGCTCCTGCACCACCTGCTCCGATGTTATCTGCGTGCGGTTCTTGGCAAACATCGCCCGCAGTGCCGCGAGGAGCTGAACTCCTATGCTGGGCTCATATGGAGTACGAGAGAGGTAAATCGCAGACCGACGCGCCTGCTCGGGCCAACCACCACCTGCATGCTGCGCAATTTGCAACGGCAATTTCCAGTTGGCACTCAGCCGATTGTTAAAACCTGGCGGTTGCGGCGGCTTCAGTTCCTTGATGATACTGACGTTGTCGGCAGCCCACCGTGCAAGCTTGCGCCGAATCGTTGAGAACGCGGGATCATCAGCGTACGCGAAGTTCTCAGCTTTTTCCTCGGGCTTTTTGGGCCACATCCTGAGAATAATACTTCGACTTGCTATCGTGCGGGGCAATTTAGTCTTGCCCAGGATGCCGAGAATTTTCGGGCAGAACGGATCGTACCAACGCCCCAGCCGGGGAATCCTCGTGCCACAACTCCAACCGGCATTTACGATCGCCCGGAGGTCGGACTTTCGGTAAAACAGATCATCGGCCTCATCGATGATCAGGGTCGGATGTTCGCGATCAACTGTACGGTATACGCTGGGACCAGTCGGTTCGACGCTGACAAACGGTTTCGGCACCAGAAAACGTAGAACACCAAGGAGGGTGCTCTTGCCGGAATCGGGTTCGACAGAAATTGCGGCCAGAATAGGGGAGTGCGTCGCGCCCTCGTGTGCCCATGCCGTCATCGTCCACAGCGCGGTCGCAGTCACCGCTTCAGGGCGCAGCACGATGTACCTGCAAATCTTGGTGATGATCTCCTGAAGGAGCAGGCAAGTCTCGACCGGCTCCGGCCAGGGCTCAACATTCCAGGAATCTGTTGAGGCGGCCTCGCTCACCATGCCAACGAACGCTGAGAAATCATTGCGAACGGCAGCGAGGTCCTCATCGAGCCGTTTCGCCAGTTCGACGAGTCTGGCCTCGTGCTGCTCGCTCGGTAAACTGATCAAGCGCTCGAATGCTTTCTCCTTTTCCTTGCGGTTGCGTTCGGCCTTCTTGTCGATTCCCTCCTGTTCGCGTTTTCGCTCGCGTTGCTCGCGCTCCTGCTCGCGCCGAACACGCTCTTCTTGGCGTCGAGCTTCGGCCTTGTCTTCGCGGGTTTTTCTCTCGCTGTCCTTGATGATCGCGGAGATTAACCCTTCCAGAGTGGCATGGGGCACGCCGAGCCGTTCGGCCGCGCGGTCGATCCATAGTCGCCACTCTCCCGGCGCTAGGCTGGCCAGGCGCCTCGCTTCGGCCATCGCCCGCCTGGCCTTTTCCTCGGAAGTGATTTCCGCCTTCGGGAAATCGAACACCTTCTTATCACTGCTCATGACGTCGACTATCTCTTGAGTACGGAGCGCAACTTGCGGCGGGCGCGTTGGTCCCTCGTGGGCGGCCGCGGGTGGGAGCACGCGGGGCCGAGGCATCAACCGAGAATGGATCGGGCGACGGCAACTCGCGCATATGCGGGCGTGTTGGGTCGGGCCGCACTGCCGCCCCCGGTGTTGACCCCGGCTGTGCCGCACATGCCAAAGCCGTGGCTGTGTCGACGCCGTCAGCTATGCGAGGATCGGCATGATCAATTTCCCCCGGCATGGCGATTTCGGCGCTGGGGTCGCAACTACGCTCGCTCTTGCGATCATCGTTCATAGAATAGTCTCAACTGAAGACCCGCGGGCCGTTAAGTACATTTCAATAAGTGTATAATACTTGGCTAAATGTAGTACCGAGACCAATTAATCGCAAGGCCCTTTGTCGCCGTGGCTGAAGGCTCGCCTGATGGCGCAGCCGTTGCTGGAGGAGACGAGAACTGCCATGGGAAAAGCCCGAAACTCACTTGACCCTAACAAGCCCCAATTTTCGCAGGTTGAGCTTTGTGAGGTGGCGGAAATCCCCATGGCGACCGCGAACAACTGGATTTTGACCGGAGCTCTTCGGCCGGCGGATGTGGGAAGCCGCAGAGCTCGTAAGCCGAGACTGTTTTCGGTCGTTACCATCTATGAGGCGAAGGTGACCGGCGATCTGGTGAAGTGGTTGGGTACGCCGCCACCGATCGCTGCTGGCATGGCGAGGAAAACCACAGACGGCCACAATTGGTATTGGTCCATTCCGAGAGACCTGGCGAGGAACAACCCGCGCGATTTCTTCGCGACTGTGTTTTGGTCTGACCAATGCCGCGACTGGGACGCCTCAGTGGACGTCGCTTCTGGCGACGTGCTGCGGATTAAGATGAAGGCCATCGCCGAAGCTCGGGGCGAACCGAAGTTAACCGAGCGGCCTATCCTCGTGCTGCCGGTCTCAAAATATTTCGCATCGGTCTACAAAATCTGTCAGGCGATGGTCAACTCGTCGTCGAAACCGGGGGATGCGTGAAATGTTTGGCCAAGGCGTCGCAGACCACGACCGAAAGCTATACCGGGGCCGCTCCGAAAGCCACATGGTCTGCTTTCGGCCGTAGACGCTCATGGCCGCGCCCGTTGCTC
>CAWHZA010000028.1:0-16711 GCA_963833665.1 uncultured Alphaproteobacteria bacterium
CTCCGAGATCGGGCCCTATTCCGTGCGGAGTTGGAATTCCACCTTCCATCGGCGATTGGAGTTCGTGTGCTTCATCCAAAGCTCAAGGATGCCGAGCTCTGTGATGACGGGGTTCATTCGGACCGGCACCACTTGCCCTACCGGGACATCGCCAATCACCGGAATCTCGATTTCGAGCAGGCCAGTGTCCTCAAGATCACGTTCGGCGTTCGGCAGGATCTGTCCCGGTGTGTCGCCGCTTCGCACCGAGGAGGAAAAGAACCGGAACTCCGCCGCGCGGCCGGTGACAAGGCCGAACTCGCGTCCCTCGATCAGCAGTTCCGTGCCTTCCTCCATGCCCTGTGGGACGACGCACAGCGCCTTCAGCGGCGGTTTGTAACCAGGAACTGCGGGCATGGAGGTCTCCAGGCCAATGTAATAGGACCGCGCCGCGCCGGCCTTGATGCGCACGCCCTTGCCAGTCACGCGGTGACGCCCGTAGATCGCAGCGCCACGTGCGACCGCAAGGTCTGGGTTGAAACCTTGCAGTTCGCGGATTGGTTGCCCCCCGTTCCAGTCCGCTAGCAGATCAAGCACGCGGGCACGAATCGCCGGGGCCTTGAAAACGCCGCCGTTGAATAAGATCGCGGTCGGGATCAGCACCTCAGTCCCGGCTCGGGGCCCTATAAGGCCCGCCAGCTTTTCGCTTGCCTTCACGTTCTGCAGGCTCTGACCCAGAAACCGGGCGATATGCTTGCTCACCACGGGATCGGACGCATAGGGAAGGCCGAATTCCTGCAGCGCTCCTGTCCGGCTCTCACGCGGCAGGTCGCCAATGCTGGTTTTGGCGAAGAAACCCTCAACAACGACTTGCTCTAGCATATCGCGATCGAGCGTCGTTGAGACCGTCCTTGCAAGCAGGCTGGAGCCGCGCGATGGGACTGCGATCGGCGCCTCTGCCAGCCCCTTATCCTCAAACAGGGTGATCTTCGCCTTGGACGCGGCATGCACGAGCGCTAGGAACTGCCAGGAGTCTAGTGTTTTGCCCGCCGCCTCAAGCTTGGCGTGGAGCGCATAGGCGAGCGCCAAATCCATATTGTCGCCGCCGAGGAGAATGTGTTCGCCGACGCTGACGCGATCAAGTTCCAGGTTGCCCTCGACATCTGTTACAGCGATCAAGCTGAAATCAACTGTCCCGCCGCCGACATCGCAGACCAGCACGATATCGCCATGAGAAACCAAGTTGCGCCACGTTCTGCCCGCTTGCGCCGTCCAGGCGTAGAATGCCGCCTGCGGCTCCTCCAGCAGTGTGACGTCCCCGAGCCCCGCGGCCTTGGCGGCGTCGGCAGTGAGGCTCCTTGCCACCTCATCGAACGAGGCAGGAACCGTCACGACGATCTGGCCCTCCGAGAGGTCCCAATCCCGTCCCTGCGAACGCTCGGCGTAGAGCAACGCGTCTCTGAGATGCTGCAGGTAACGGCGCGAGCATTCGAGGGGTGAGAGTTTCTCTTCCGTGATGTCAGACCGCCAGGGCAGGATCGGCTGTTTCGGATCGATATGCGGGTTGGAGAGCCAGGACTTGGCGGACGTCACGAGACGATCCGGCACGAGCGCGCCCCGGTCGCGCGCAAACTGGCCGACGATCGCGGGCTCCCCAGCCTCGTTCCAGGGTAAAGGAAACGAACCCTCCGGGAACTCCTCGCGGTGCGGAACATAAATGGCCGATGGCAACGTCGGCAGCTCGCCAAGCTGATTTGGTCCCACGATCTGCTCGATTTCGACAATCTTGGTGTCGCCACTCTCGATATCGACGACCGCGATCGCGCTGTTGCTGGTGCCGAGGTCGATACCAACGCTGAAACGAGCGTTCATGGTGGAGGTTGTCCTGGTTGCGCGGTACCGTCGGTTTCTAGCCCGTCGAGGCCAGAGTTCCTCGCGCTGCCTATTTCAGTTCCACCTCCGCCGGAGCGATTGCCGGGAGCCGGTTGGTCGAGCTCCGCAGAACGCGCGGCAGGTTCACCGCATCCGTCTTCCAACCGTGATGGACGAGCACTCCAGAGAACGGCGCCGGGCCGCTGATCTTGCCCACCAATCGGTATTCGTCCGGCAGATAGCCAGCGCCGACCTGCACTGTCGCCCCCTCGCTCTCTGCGCGCACCGGAGAGATCCGGAAGTGCTCCAGTAGGGCGGCCTTGCATCCCGCATGCACCACGCGCGCGGCTGCCCCGACCTGTGCGTCGTCACACGTGTTGATGTCGTCCATAAGGAAATCGACCAGCCGGCCTCTTGCCTGCAGCATCGCTAAAAAGCTGACGATCTCGGCATCTGCCTGGTAGTTTGCGCCCGTCGGAACAGGCATCGGTCGAGCTGCTTCGGCGGCAGCTCGGGTATCCCGTTCCGGGACGCGCCCGGCCAGGATCGTTACTAGTGCGACAAGGCCCAGCACCAGCGCGCCGCCCGATAGATATGGCTCGAATGGGCTCGCCACCGGCAGCAATTGCAGGGCGTTCGCCACGAGTAGTAGCAGGACGGCTATGATCGAGACCGCTCTCATCGCATGCATGCTTAGCCGCAGTTCCCCTTGAAGGCATTGCTGCTGATTGACGCACCAACAATATATGATCTCGACGGCTGCCGTAACTGGTGCCGGTGGTTGTTACGCCATGCCGTTGCACACGGGAAGCGCATGATTGCCCGGAAGAGTAACGGGTTAAGGCGGCGAGCTTGTCGCGGACCCGCTCGGACGCCAACTCCCGCTCAAACTGATAGCCGCGCTGACCCCGATTACGGCACATCTCTCGGCTCACCGTTCTCTGACTGACGCCCAAAACGCCGGCGATGCTTTCTTGGCTGACCCCGCACTTGCTCAACGCATAAATCTGACAGCGATCCTCGTACGTTATTCGCCGGTACTTCCACATCGGCAACCTCTCGCTATGTCAAGAGGTTACCCCTTGTCGCGTCACTCAATTATGCGTTGGATAGTTGAATCCGCGAATACAAGAAACTGCGCGATGTGATGGCCTTGGTGGGCCAGCGGACGGAGAAGTCGAAGCGCTGTCGCCTAATCGCCCTCACGATGTGCGGTATCGGCATCCTCGACGAGGACCCGAATTTTTACCCTCCCAAGAAAGAGTGCCTGCTTCGCTCAGCGGCGGTCGCCGAACAGCCGCAGCAGCATCAGGAAGAGGTTGATGAAGTCGAGATAGAGCCGCAGCGCGCCCATGACCGCCTTGCGGCCGGCGACGGTGCCGTCGTCCATCGGGCTGTACATCTCCTTGATGTTCTGCGTGTCGTAGGCGGTGAGCCCGACGAACACGAGCACGCCAACGATTGAGATCGCCCAACCGAGCCCACTCGAGTGCAGGAACATGTTGACCAAGCTGGCGATGACGATGCCGATCAGGCCCATGAACATGAAAGAGCCCACTCCGGTCAGGTCACGCTGTGTCGTGTAGCCATACAGGCTCATGGCGCCGAACGTCGCTGCCGTGATGAAGAAAACCTGCATGATCGACTGGTGAGTGTAGACCAGGAAGATCGAGGCCAGCGACAAGCCGAGGACGCCGGCATAGACGAAGAACAGCGCCAGCGCCGTTCCCGCCGACAGCCGGTTGATGCCGAAGCTGAGCACCATCACCAGGCCGAGTGGCGCGAGGATGAAGACCCACATCAGCGGGCCTTGGAAGATTGTTTGGCCGAACGGCGTAAGCTGGAGGCCCGCGCCGGTCTGGACTACGGCCTGCGAGAATGTGAGCCACGCGACCAGCCCGGTCAGCGCCAAGCCGGCCATCATATAGTTGTAGACGCGGATCATGTAGGCGCGCAGACCCGCGTCGATCGCTACCTCGGGCCGGTAGCCGGCCCGGGCGGTGGCGATATTCCGGTCGAAGTCGGACATGGAACACCCCTGCGTTGCCCGGGCGGCGTCCGCAATCCGGACGCCGGATAAGTCGCGGCGAATCTAATGCGAAAGCAGTGCCCGCGCCAGATGGCCGGGTGCGATATTTGTGATGGTTACCAACCCTTCATCTGCGTCGTTTGGTGCGTGCGCAGGGCTCCGGTCCGCCGCAATCTGCCCCGGCAAGACTACAAATTCCGAAAAACCTAAGCGGGTAGCGGTCGAGCGTCCTAAAGAACGCCGAGCATTCTTGCGCTTCCTGAAGCGGCTTTTTCGGCCTGGGCGAAATAAGCTCGGGGTTCTTTACGCGATGCATGCCGACCGGGGCTTTTCTTTTTATCGACTTTCAGCTATCAGGAGCTGTTTACACGGAGATTCGCATGAAAAATGGATCAACGAGACGCGCTTGGACATCAGCGCAGGTTCGCGAGCTGAAGACGATGGCCCGCAGGAAAACCCCCGCAGGCCGAATTGCCAGGAAGTTGAAACGGACCGAAGGCGCCACGCGCCAAAAAGCGTTCAGTATGGGATTGTCACTCGACTCGCGTTGACGACCCGAAGCCTTAGGATTTTCTTGCAACGAAGCCCCGCCTTGCGCGGGGCTTTTTTTTCAATAGTTGTTTGTACACCGGCGTATGGCGCACATCCCGCAAGACAGCTAGCTAGCTTCCGTCCTGTATTCGCGTTCGTTGGCCTCTGCGCCTACAATTTTTGATGACCGTTCGCAATTCGCACCGTCCTCATCGAACCGGCAACTTAACAACGTAATTCTATTCCTGCTGCCTCTCGGACGGCGATCGACAGCGGGATGGTGAGGGGCCTCAGTCTTCTCAGAACGTCCGTTGCTTTTCTCCACATAACCTGCACGTGTACGGCACCCGAACCTGTCATTGGGCCGCCGAGACGCGATTTAGCGCGCCGCACTTTGCGCATTTGCTCTCAATACGCGTCTTGCCCCGCTTGATCGCGATAGCTTTGCGCTCCATTGCCTCTTTCACCAAACGTTCTGTCTTCTCGCGCATTGCTTGCTTCGACATTTCGCGCTCTCTTTCCTTCTGCAAGATCGGTCATAGAGCCGGCCGCAGGCCACGGCAACGAAGATGTTGGGGAACCATCGCGCATGAGAGTGTCCGCAACCAACCCCTTGGCGGGGTACAACCAAGCCCCCCAACGAATTAGGGTCGGGAGCTGTCGCTTGAATTCTCAGGTGGACCTAGCCAACCAGCGGCATCGTCCGCCGCCTCGGCGGGCCGCGCGGGCGGTTCGGCGATAGCAAAGTCTAGCGCGCGGTGTGCTGGATGTTTCGATGGCCGAGGTGCGCCTGCGAGGTGCGCGTGGTCGGTGCCGTGGTCCTCGATCAGACGGTTCCAGACATGCCTGGGTTCAGGTCTATGTTCCCGGACCAGGCTGGGTGGACTTCGATCCATCGAGCGGCATTGTCGGGAATCAGGACCTCGTGCGGGTTGCGGTCGTGCGCGAGCCGCGCGAGGCGATCCCGCTGCAGGGCGTGGATCGGGACCGCGTCCGACCATCTCGCCATGAAGGTCGCGGTCAAGGTCGTCGCGGCGGCGGACGCGGACGCCGGACGTGGCCAACGTGTTGGCGATGGCATGATGACGCCAGCCTGAGGCGATTACGATGGCTCTATAAATCGGTCGCTGCTTGGCCGAAGAACGGAACCTTTTCGCGCCTCATCCTTTGCAGATATCCGGCAGGGCTCTGCTCGCCCGGGCTGAAGGTGTTTCCGATGAAGATTCGTGCGGGCTACGAGATTTCATATGACTGCCCGCAGTCGACGCCCATGATCCTGACGTTGAGCATTCATCCATCCCGTATTGCCGATCTAATGACCTGGGATCGCATGCGGCTCGACCCGCCCATCCCGGCTAATACTTATCACGACGGTTTCGGCAATTTCTGCCACGTGATCCGCGCCCCCCGGGCCGGCTGACCATGTCCACGGACTTCCTGGTGCAGGACAGCGGGGAACCCGATGAAGTGGCCCCGGAAGCGATGCAGTATTCGCTGGACACGCTGCCGGTGGACGTCTTGGTTTATCTGCTCGGCAGCCGCTATTGCGAGACCGATCGCTTGAGCAATATAGCATGGTCCCGGTTCGGCAATGTTCCCAAGGGATGGCCCCTGGTTCAGGCGATCTGCGACTACGTCTACGTAGGCGTCCGTCGGTTCGACGAGGTCCGGCATAACCGGGACAGAGTTGCACCGGCCTGCCGGTATTGCCGACGAGCCTGCCTGCACCATCGTAGACCGGTCGGGACGCCCAGTAGCAGCCGGGCGCGTAAACCGGCTGCGCAGCCGGACCTCCGAAATTACCGATCCCGTTAATCCGTCGGCGGCTTCGTACGCAGCGCGCGTTGAGAGCTTGGCCGTTCCCGTCGATCCGAGCGGGCCGCTTCCCGCAATAGAAAATATTTCAGGACGAACTGCTCTTCGCGGGCAGGTAGCGGTCCACTGCAAGCACGGCACGTGACCCAACGATCGGTGATCTCCCGCCGCGCTTCGACTTTGGTGACACGGTAAAGCGCGTTGCAGTTTGGGCAGTTGAAATGAACTACCCCGCCGGATTTGGAATATGGCTTAGCGCTCACGATTGCACTTCCACAAAATTATTCTTGCCGAAATTGCCCACCTTGTCACCTACGCGTCCGCCGACTCATTACTTCGGCCTATCGTAATAAAATCGCCGCAATTTCCGCGGGCGTGATGCGCTTGCCGTCCGTCTTGGCAAGTTTCAGATGATCCGGAACACCACCCTAGGGGTGTCACTCCAAAAGGGGGCCTACCCCCGGGACTTACCGCCCGCCTCGTGAACCTACCTCCCCTCCGCTAGAGCCTGCTCGGCGGCGCTGCGCGCCGCCTGGTCGGTCGAGCACCCGCGAACCACCGACCTCCTGATCCGCAGTCAGCTGCTCCGACGTCCGCGTTTGCGCATTGCCGCGATGACCTGGGCATGCGCTCGACTAGGTCGTGTGGACAAACTTAATCCAGATTCGGATGCAGGCAAGCAGCACGAAGGCGGCGAAGCTCTCGATCAGCTTGTCGTAGCGGGTGGCGACACGGCGTGAGTTCTTCGCACGATTGAAGAAGCGCTCGATGCGATTGCGCAGGGCATAGAGAGCCTTGTCGACGGCATGCTGTATTTTCCGGGTTGCAGTGCTGGGGATTGCGGCTTCACCACCACGTTCCTCAATGTCGTTGCGGACGGCTTCGCTGTCGTAGCCCTTGTCACCGAGCATCTGTTCCGGATCGCAGTCGATCTCCTGCATCAAGGCCGGAAACGCGGTGACATCGTGTGCCTGCCCGGGCGTAATCACAACGCCGATCGGCAGACCCTCGGCATTGGTGCGGGCGTTGATTTTGGTTGAGAAGCCGCCACGCGAGCGACCGAGCGCGTTACGCTCGGCCCCCCTTTTCCACCGGCTGCGCAATGATGCGCACGGATGATGGTCGCATCGATCATCTGCAGCGCGGCGTCCGACACTCCGCTTCCCGCGAGCCCTTCCAGGATCACGTCCCAGACGCCACTGTCGGCCCACCGCCGAAACTGCCTAAAGATCGAATTCCAGTTGCCGAAGCCCTCCGGCAGGTCGCGCCATGGTGCGCCGGTTCGCATCAACCAAAACACCGCGTCGAGCACGCGGCGATGATCGCGTGGCGGCCGGCCGCCGCCGCGATGGATCAGGAACGGTTCGAAGTACGCCCACTCATCGTCGGTCATCAGTCCGCGAATCAAGGCTGCCCTCCGCAAAGAGCAGCCTTGAATCAATTCGCGATTCTTGCGTCAATAGGTTTGTCCACCCGACCTCCATCCGGTTTCTCCGTTCTAAAGGATTCAGCCATATCCCAGCCGCTTTCCAACCCGCCAAGATTTTCAAAATGGGTTTCAGGCTCAAACAGGCCCGTATCAGCTTTCAATGGCGTGAGAGGCGAAGGGATGCCCGCAGTTTGAGCGAGGTCTGAGCTCAGCTTCACCCCTCAGAGAAAGTGAGCGATCCGAGCCAGCGGCTGAAGACAGTCGCAGATGATCTTCATAATCGCTCGATCGGGCATTGAGAGGATCGCGCCTCAAATTAGCCCACGTCCAGAACCAGGAAGGACGACGGGACGATGAGGAGGAACAGGATTAAAGATGAACCGTCTCGCCAGGAGACCATCAGCATCGAGAGTTCTTCGCCCTCAATCAAATGGAATGGGATCAAGACCCGCAGGCAAGCAGCATTTGCGGGCGTGTCATCGGGTCAACAGGCCAGCGAGGAGGAAGATCAAGACGCCCAAAGCAGATTTCCAAGGATTTCGATTTTCATGAGTTCAGCAAACGCCACCGTTTCCCACAGGATCGGGTCGCCCATCCCCGTCAGCCGCATTCCCAGATGCCGTAGCAATTCCTGCTGCTGCGTTCATGATCGTGATCGTGACGGGATCCGCGGAGACGTCACTTTCTATTTGCTCGAGATTTCCACGACCTGGCGCTTACTCCTGAGAGCGCGGCGGTATCTCGACGAGGCAGTACAGCCAGATATCGCCAGACACGAGAAGGAAGAAGAAACAGCACCGTCATGAAGAAACCGGCTGGCGAAGACTTCGGTCCCGGTCGATACCTTCATCGGAGGGTTGGCCTGGCTCCGAGATGGCCCCATTTGCGGATGGTCCCGTTTCGCCAATATTCTCCACCTGCTGCAAAAACCCTTGCAGCGTATTGATGGGTGCTCGCATAAAACTTAGCCGCTCCTCGAGCCGAGGAATGCCTTCCGGAAGCTTGGCGGCCCAGCTGCGGGCCGGGCCGGAAATGGCCGTACCCAAGCCGACGATCATTCCGAATAGCGCAAGGATCAGCAGTAGCGCCGCGAGTATTCGCGGTACGTGCAACCGCTCCAACACGCGCAAGGCCGGCTGCAGCAGGAGCTTGAGAACGATAGCGAAGACCAATGGCAACACGATTTCGCTCACGACATAGGCTGCCGCGAGCACTGCAAGGACGAATAGACCACCGAGGAATATGACTTTTGGATCTGAGGGCAGAGGCAGGTCCTCCGGCACTTCTGCCGGGGTCACGACCTCGGTTTTCTGATCGCTAGGTGCCATGTTCAATACTGACCGAACCGCTTGTTGGCCCTGGTGACACCAAGGTCACTGAACGCCTCAGAAATCTTCCCGCGCATGTGGCGGTATGCATCTTCCGAAAGACAAATTCCGCCCGGTTCGCGATACTTTCGAGTCGCGCACCGATGTTGACGCCATCGCCCATAAGATCGCCGTCGCTCTCGACGATGACATCGTCCAAATGAATCCCGACGCGGAACTCGATACGCCGGTCCGACGCGACATCTATATCTCGCACAGCAATCTTGCTCTGGACCTGGCGCAGCGCACAGCGTCCACGGCGCTGCCGAACTCGATCAGACTGCCGTCGCCCGTTGTCTTGATGAGGCGTCCTCCATTGCGATGACGGGATCAATCACCTCTTGCTGGAGCGCCCGGAGCCTCGACACCGTGCCTTCCTCGTCTGTGCCGGCGAGCGGCTATAACCGCCCACGTCGGCAGCGAGAATGGTCGTCAGCCTGCGCTGCATCCGGTTTGTAGCCATCCCCACTATCCTTGGCTTGGATCGGCAAAGAATGCCGCACGTTACCGCAAGCTGAGCGACAAGGCCATGATCCTGCTCGGAGCGTCGTCGGTCGGACTTCCGCTGCCAAAGCGGGGACGCATTTTGGCGGCTGACTGTCGCTTTCGGGGAGCAACGGACATGCGCCGCTGAAGCGCGCAGACCGCATCGACGCGATTGACCGATGCTGTCGAAAAAGGCTTGAGAACGTCGCCAAACAGTGATTCCGCTGATTGCTAGGATCACCTCGCTGGAGGCGGCGATGATGGGGCGGCAGACTGGCGACCAGGCGGGTCTGTTTTGTGAGTTTCGGTTGGCCGATCGCATTCCTAGAGATCACCTGCTTCGGCGCATCAATGTGGTTGTCGGCCCGGTACTGGACGGCGTGCGCGGTCAGCTAAAACCCTATTACAGCCAGATTGGGCGGCCGTCGATTGATCCCGAACTTATGATCCGAATGCTGATTGTCGGCTACTGCTTTGGCCTACGGTTGGAACGCAGGTTGACGCAGGAAGTCGAATTGCATCTGGCCTATCGCTGGTTCTGCCGGCTCGATCTCGATGACAAGGTTCCGCATCACTCCACGTTTTCGGAGAACCGGCTGAACCGCTTTCGGAAGAGTGACGTCTTTCGGCATCTCTTTGAGAGCGTTGTTGCGGCGTGCATGGCGGCCGGCTTGGTGAAGGGCGAAGCGTTCGCCGTCGACGCCAGCGTGATGGAAGCCAATGCCAGTCGTTACCATGGCAAGGCACCCGACGAGATTGTTTGGGCTGAGCCAGAACGTCAGACGCGCGCCGTCAGGGCGTCGGCTCGACGGAACACGATTGAGATAGCCGTAAATGTATATCTTGAGCAGCGTCGCCGGATGATAGCTGGGCCGTCCTCTTTCAAGCGGCACAACCCGACTAAAGCCAAGCTTGCCAAGATCAAGACCTTCAACGAAAGCATCAACTGCACGAACCAGATTGTCCTCAGACACGTAGTCGTCGAGCATGGCAGGGAAAAACGTGCTTCGTGCGACTTTTCACACAGCCTGGGCCCGAAACCGAAGTGACCAGACGTCCGCGATTTGGTCGCGATCGGGTGAAGGGCGGACATGACTTTGACATCGCAGAAGGGAAGCGATTGACCCATCTGCGACATCCGGGGCCGCGAAAACCCCTGCTACTTGAGTGTGGCTCGACGTGCTAAATTATGCCCTGTCCCGAGCCATTTGAGGGCCGGCAATGAGACGGCGCGAGTTCATCACACGGGTTGGTGGCGGCGCTCTTGCGTGGCCGCTCGCTGCGCGCGCGGAGCAACGCGCGATACCCCGGATCGGTTACATCTGGAGCGGCGCGCCTGGCACGGAAATGAGTATCGCCGGCTTGCGTCAAGGTTTGACGGATAGGGGATATGTCGTTGGCCGTAACTTGATGATCGAAGAGCGTTACGCCGAGGGTAACCCGCACCGAATCCCGGTGCTTATCGACCAATTACTCGCGTTGAGCATCGATGTGCTGGTTACTCCCGGCACTCCGATAACGCTTGCCGCACAACGGGCGACGACGACGGTTCCGATCGTCTGCATCACTGGAAATCCGGTCGGCTCCGGCCTGGTGGCCAGCTTGTCCCGTCCGGGCGGCAATATCACCGGCATGTCGTTGCTCTCTGGCGAGTACAGCGCAAAGTGGTTGGAGTTGCTTACCAAGGCCGCCCCAACATTGCACCGTATTGCGGTACTGTGGAACCCGGATAATCCGGCGATGATCGAGGAACACGGTCATTTGCAGGACACAGCGCGCGTCCTCGGACTCGCGTTGACGTTCCTTTCCGCCCGCCCGTCGGAGATCGAGGCCAGCTTGGCGGCATTGACGCCGGCAACCGTCGACGGTTTCGTGGTCACCGATGACGCATTCTTGGAACCGCTCCTACCGCGTCTTATCGCGCTGGCCGCCGACCGCCGTCTACCAGCCCTCTATCCGTTTAGTAATGCGATCCAGCAAGGTGGGTTGATGTCATACTCCGCGAATTTCTTCGCGATGTGGCGTCGGGCCGCAGGCTACGTCGATCGGATTCTCAAGGGCGATCGTCCGTCTGAACTGCCCATCGAACAGGCTACAGAGGTGGCACTCAACATAAACCTTAAGACCGCAAAGGCGCTCGGCTTAACCATTCCGACAACGCTCCTCGTCACTGCCGACGAAGTGATCGAATAAGCCTCTCTTGATTGCAGTGCATGAGTTTAGTTGCGGCCCTTCTCGGCGTTCGCCGCGGTGACCGCGTTACGTGATTGCTCGAAGAGCAGGTCCCGTGTTGGCGCCTGCTCATCGATGTATACTGAGGTGAGCATAAACGGCGTGAACCTGTCCGGAAGCCGAATAAGTCAAGCTGCGTCAGCGCCGCGGCGTCGGAAGAGTCGCAGAGATGATACCCATGAGGCGCAGACACTTCATTGGTATTCTTGGCGCCGCAGCTCTGCTCGGCGCCGGGACTCTGGTTCTGGTTGTCGGCCAGTCAAAGGTGTCGCCAGAGGCCATCGCGTCGTCGGTGACACGCACGCCGGAGCTTTTGGACCGCGCGTGGCGCTTGCCGGTGGCGGCTACATTCAGCCGGCAACTCACCTGGCAATCAAATGGGTCGCGATGTGGGCCCGCCGCCGTTGCCAACACGTATCGGTCGCTGGGGGAGGCCGCAATCACAGAGGGCAAGGTGCTTGCCGGCACGGGCCGGTGCTGGACAGGCGCGTGCATCTTTGGCCTTACGTTGGACGAGCTGGCGGATGTCGCGCGCGCCAATACGGCCCGGAAAGTCACCGTCCTGCGCGATCTCAGCGAAGAACAGTTTCAGGAGCATCTGCGCCGCTCCAACGATCTGGGCCGCCGCTACATCGTGAACTTCAGCCGCGAGAAAATATTCGGGGGCGGCGTCGGGCATCATTCGCCGATAGGCGGCTATCTCGAGCCCGAGGACCTAGTGTTCATCCTTGACGTCAATCCGGACTACCAGCCATGGCTGGTCGAGCGTAGGCGCCTGTTCGTGACGTTGCCCCCAGTTTTTATCCAGCGGCGATTGGAGTTCTGGCGTTCGACGTTACCCTCTTGGGTGGTGATGGCGGCGGTCCGCGGAGCGGAGCCGTCCGTGTAGCGAAGCGCAGCGGACCGCCGGTCCGCAGCGTAGATCGCTGGGCTCATCCGACCGAGCCGCGAGTGCGGCCGGTTGGTGTTGTAGTCCGCGCGCCAGGCTTCGAGCGCAGTGCGTGCATGGGCCAGCGATCGGAACAAGGTCTCATTGAGCAACTCGTCCCGCAAGCGGCCGATGAAGGGACTCGGCAAAGGCATTCTGCACGGGCTTGCCCGGCGCGATGTAGTGCCAAGCCACCTTGTGATCGTCCGCCCATTGCAGGATGACGTTCGAGGTCAGTTCGGTGCCGTTGTCGGAGACAATCATCTTCGGCGTGCCGCGATCGGTCAGCAGCCGGTCGAGTTCTCGGGCGACCCGCACACCTGAGATCGAGGTGTCGGGAACGAGCGCCAAGCATTCGCGGCTGCAGTCGTCGACCACGACCAGGATGCGCAGGCGACGGCCGCCGTTGAACTGGTCGGCGACGAAGTCGAGCGACCAGCGCTCGTTCGGCAGTTGCGGCACCAGCATCGGTGCCCGCGTTCCCAGGGCCCGCTTGCGCCCGCCGCGCCGGCGCACCGTGAGCCCTTCCTCGCGATAGAGCCGAAACAGACGCTTGTGGTTCACCGTAAAACCCTCCCGCCGTAGCAGCACATGCAGGCGCCGATAGCCAAAGCGGCGGCGTTCATGGGCCAGAGCCCGTAGCCGCTGCCGCAGCTCGGTATCGTCCGGCCGGCGCGAGCGATACCGCACTGTCATCCGCATACAATCGATCGTCCTGCACGCCCGCCGCTCGCTCATGTCGAACGCAGTACGCAAGTGAGCGACAGCCTTTCGCTTGGCAGCGGGCGTCACCATTTTTTTGCTAGCAGGTCCTTCAGGGCCGCGTTGTCCAGCATCGCGTCCGCTAACAACTTCTTCAGCCTGGCGTTCTCGCTTTCCAGCCCCCGCAGCCGCTTGGCTTCGGAGACCTCCAGCCCGCCGTACCTGGCTTTCCAGTTGTAGAAGCTTGCTTCACTGATCCCGTGCCTGCGGCACAGATCGGCCGTCTTCATCCCGGCCTCGTGCTCCTTCAGGATCGCAATGATCTGCTCTTCCGTATACCGCTTCCGCTTCATCGTCTGGTCCTTTCCCGTGGACCAGACTCCAGGTCGTCTTGGATCAATTCAAGGGGGCAACGTCACCTGCTAGGCAATTTTCCGCAAGCCTACAGCCACGTGGGCCTGATCAATTGCGCTCTCAATTTGATCCGATAAGCAGGCCCTGCGGACGAGCGTGCCGAAATCACAGAGACAACTAGAGCAGCGCGGTATGTTTGAGGGGAACAGCATGGCAAGCGGGACCGAGGACGCACTTGATAGTAGCAACAGCGGCAGCGTGCTCTGGGGCGCCGACAACAGTGACGGCGCATCTGAGGTCGCATCGACACTGAACACGGACGCAAGATCACCGCGAATATCATCGAGCCTGGCGCCATCGCGACCGACTTCAAATTCCACAGCGGCATCGCCACCGATGGAGTGGCCGATAATGGTGATTGGCTCGGGGTCGCGGCGGTAGTCTGACGCGCCCGGATGCGTGGACCAGCTCGTCGGGAGATGCTGTTGTCATGGTTTACTCGGCCGCGGGCCGAGACCCCTTTTATAGATCAGCCAATAGACAACACCGACAAATCCGGCGCCACCTACGATATTGCCCAGCGTGACTGGGACGAGGTTATGGACGATCCCGCCGATGGTGATGAGCGAAGCGTCGAAGTCCGCGGGGATTTTGCCGGCTTCCGCCAGCACCCACGCCAACGGTAAAAAATACATGTTGGCAACACAGTGTTCAAAGCCGGCCGCTACGAAGGCGGAGATTGGCAGTATCAGACCGAGAATCTTGTCGGAGACCGTATGGCCAGCATAGGCGATCCAAACTCCCATGCAAACAAGCATGTTGCACAGGATGCCTTTGAAGAACAACGTCCCCATATCGGGGGCGATCTTTCCGGCCGCCGTATTTAGTACCGACAGCCCAACGCGCCCCCCTTGCATGTCAAGATGATGCGAGAGCAAGACCAGCACGACGAGACCAACGCTTCCGACGAAGTTTCCGCAATATACAATCATCCAGTTGCGCATGACGTCTTTGGTGGAGACTTTGCCGCTGGCCCACGCCATAACGATCAAATTGTTGCTCGTGAACAGTTCGGCGCCCCCGATCAGCACGATCACCAATCCGAGGGAAAACACCAACCCGCCGAGCACGCGGGCGGCAGCAAAGCCTAATGATGGGTCGCTGACGACGATGGTGTAGTAAAGAGCCCCAAGACCAATGGCGCCGCCAGCTATTACTGCCAACGTGAAGGAGGGGAGAAACGGCATATTCGTCTTTTTGACGCCGACGGTTTCAACTGCCTCTTGGATTTCCGCCGGGCTGTAAGCGTTGAAATTGAAGACAGGCGGCGGGACGTGTACCGGGTCGGTCATGTTTGCGTTCCTGTGGATACGTTCTTCGGCTGCGCCGGTTGGCTCGCCTCCAAATATCAAACTAGACGGCGAGGCGATTCCCGCCGCTTACCCGGCGCGTTGGAGCCGGGCGGCATAGTTGCCGGCGGGCGCAAGACGATCCGCGATCGCCCAAATTGATGACCCTTACGCCCGGCTGCACGAGCACAACGACGCCGGGTTGGACCATCGCGGGTGTTCATCCTTCTAGACGATCGATTCCATGAAAGTTGTCAGTTGTCATAAGGGGGATTCATCTTGGTTTTCGGATTCCCACATATGTCGCGCGTGCCCACAAGAGAACGGGATGAGAAGTCATGGCAGCGTGGCGGCGGGCGATTGAGTTGTCGCTTGGAGAAGCTGATACGGCGAAGTTGAGATCGATAGCGCAGTCGCGCACTGAACCGGCGAGCCGGGTGGAGCGGGCGCGGATATTGCTGGCCTATCGAGAAGACCCCTCGTTTTTTGCGGTCGGCCGGGCACTCGGGCTGCATCATCAAACGGTCCAGCGCTGCGTCGAGCGCGCCGTGGCCGAAGGCCCGCTGGCTGCGCTGGATGATCGCCCTCGCCCCGGTAGAGAGCCGACGATCACTCCCGAGGCCAAGGCATGGCTGGTGTCGTTGGCGTGCCGGAAGGCGAAGGAACTTGGCTATCCCCACGAACTGTGGACAACGCGGCTTCTGGCCCGCCACGCTCGCGAGCATGGACCCGCGGAGGGACATGCGTGCCTCGCCAACCTCGCCCAGGGCACAGTGTGCAAGATCCTCGACCAGGAAGAGGTGAAACCGCACAAAGTGCGATACTACCTGGAACAGCGCGATCCCGACTTTGCTGAGAAGATGGCCGAAGTGCTGTGCGTTTATCGCCAAGTGAGAATTCTTGAAGCAGGCCGCAGCCGTCTCGAAGAAGAAGCCGAGCGACGCGATGGCGATCATTTCCTACGACGAGAAGCCCGGCATACAGGCCATCGCAACGACCGCCCCCGACTTGCCGCCCGAGCCCGGCGTGCATGCGACCTTCGCACGTGAGCATGAATATAAACGTCACGGCACGATCAGCTTGCTGGCCGGCATCGACCTCGTCACCGGCAAGGTCCATGCGCTGGTCAAGGATCGCCATCGCAGCCGCGAATTCATCGAATTCCTCAAGCTTCTCGACGCCGCCTATCCGGCCCACACAGCGATCAAGTTGATCCTCGACAATCATTCCGCGCACATCTCCAAAGAGACCAAAGCCTGGCTCGCCGATCAACCCGCGCACCGCTTTGAATTCACCTTCACTCCCAAGCACGGCTCCTGGCTCAACCTCGTCGAGGGCTTCTTCTCTAAACTTGCCCGCTCCGTCCTCCGCCACATCCGCGTCGCGTCCAAACAGGAACTCAAGGATCGGATCATGGCTGCCATGGACTATTTCAATCAGGAGCCCGTCGTTCACACCTGGGCCTATAAGCTCGACAAGGCGGCCTGATATGATTCGAACTTCGAAAACGCTGGTCTAGGTGGGCAAGGCAAGCCATCCGGCCTCAACGGCATCCTGCCGCATCCTCAACATCGTCGATGACGTGGCGCGGATCCCCGGCGGCAATTGCCGAGGCTCAATCTCGGGCGACAGGTTGGA
>CAWHZA010000029.1:0-175690 GCA_963833665.1 uncultured Alphaproteobacteria bacterium
TTCTCGAACATGACCGAAACCAGCTCGTTGTGCACCGGGACGAACGTCGCTCCCGGCAGCCGGTGCCGCAGCTCCGCATAGATGCTGACGGTGGCCGGCGCCGGGTCGGTCACGAACAGCACGATCGGCTCGATCAAACGCCGCCGCGCCTCCGGCACGAAGCCGATTTCATTCAGGACGCCGAAGAACTGCTCGAACGGCGCGTAGCCGAGGTCGACGATCTGGGTGCGGGAATTGTCCGCGATCAGGCGGTCGAACAGCTCCATCTGGCCGAGCGTTTCAGTTATGTCGACCGGCCAGACCAGATGCGGGAAGCGTCCCGCGAGCGCCGGCTCGCGCGGATTGAGGTCGTAGCCGATGAGCGCGCGGTCGCTGGCGTAAAAAAATTCGATCAACAGTCGCGCCAGCAGCGTCTTGCCCACGCGCGGCCGCGGCGAGGCGACGATGTAAAGTGGATGATGCGGCTGCGTCATGGCGGCGATCGCTCCCCCTGCCGCCGATCTCAACCCACTCCGCGCCGGGCGCCCGCCCGAAGCGCGCCGCGATCACGACCGGCCGACGACCTGCACGCGCGCCCCGCTCGCCTGCTGCGGCTGTTGCGGCGCCGCGGTGGCGACGATGTCGTTGAGCTTGATGCGGTCGTACTCGCCCCAGACGTTGCCGAGCCAGTGCCGGACGTAACCGCGCAGCACAAAGGAATAGTTCGCCGTCTCGCCCTTCGGGCCTTTGTTGGCGACGAAGGTGAGGAACGGAACCGAGGCGAGCTCCACCTGTTCGAACGCCATCTCGTTGAGCTTGGGGATAGTGATCGCGACCGCATCCTTCTTCTTGAAATAGGATGAGTGCGTCGCCTGGTCCCATTCGAAGAAGCTGGTGTTGTTGATGAAGTTCTTCACCAGGAAATAGTTGGCGTCGCCGATGAACGAGGCGGTATCCTCGATCTCGTTGAGCGAGGCGATCGACGAGCCGAGGATGTGGAGGACCACGAAGGTGATCTGCCCCTTCTTCACCGAGTCGAGGAAGCCGATGTCGCGCAGCGAGCGCAGCGTCGGCGACAGCATCCCGGCGCGCACGTCGATCACGGTCACGCTCGCTTCTGTCAGCGTGTCGAAGATGCGCATCTGGTCGGAGACCGAAGTCACGTCGACGATATCGGTGACGTCGGGATGAAAGCGCTTCAGCGTGCCTTTGGGTGCCTCCGAATCGAAGGCGCGTGCCGGCACGTGATGCGCCGTGAAATAGTCGAGCACGGTGCGCGCGACCGTCGTCTTGCCGACGCCGCCCTTGTCCGCACCCACCACGACCACTGTTGGCTTCGCCATGGTCGACCCCTCGCTGACGCCGCGCCGTCCCATACTCGACCCGTCGGGCTCCGCAATTCCGGCAGAAAACAGCGGCAAAATCGAGGGCGTCGCGCCCTCTTTCCCCGGATTCGGTTCTACACATCCTGCGTGCTGTTTGGAAGCCCGACGTAGCACGCGCTTTTATTTATGAGCGTCCGCGAGCGCATTGTGGCGCCATTGCGACGTGAGGCGGAACGCTGATCGCACCCCGAGCGGGAGATTTTCCGAGGCATGGCGCTGCCCCGCAACGAGGTTCCGCTGCGGCCGAACGTATCGCCCGGCACGGGTTTCGCGCTTGGCGCGCTAGCGGTTGCGGTGCGGCCCCCACGGTCCCGGTGCCGAAGAAGTGTCGATGTCCGCCGGCGGCGGCGTGCCGCTGGCGCGGTCTTCGGCGCCGTTCTCGGCGGCCGCATCCCAGGGTCCGCGCGCGGGCGGTGATTCCCACGGGCCGCCGGGCGCGGGCAGCTCGGATGGGACCTCCTCGCCGCTCTCGCCAGCCGGCGGCAACGCGAGCGGGCCGGGATCGTGCCCGCCGGCAAACTTGACCAGCGCCGCCACCCGGCTCTCGACCGTCGGATGCGTGTCGAACAGCTCGCCGAAGCCTTGGCGCGGGTTGTCGATGCACATTTCCATCACCGCGGAGGTCGCGCCCGGCAGCTCGCCGCGGCCTTCGATCTTGCGCAGCGCCGAGATCATCGCGTCCGGCTTCTTGGTCAGCTCGACCGATCCGGCATCGGCGAGGAACTCGCGCGAGCGTGATAGCGCGAGGCGGATGATGAAGGAGAGCAGGTAGGCGAGCACGATAAGCGCCACCGCGATCAGGATCGCGAAGCTGGCGCCGCCACCGCGGCGCTCGTCGGAGGATCGCGAACCGCGGAACCCGCCGTAGAACCAGAGCCGGAAGAACAGTTCCGCGAAAAAGGAAACGACGCCGGCGATGATGACGGCGACGACCATCATGCGCACATCGCCGTTGCGAACGTGGGTGAGCTCGTGGCCGAGCACGGACTCGATCTCGGCGTCGTCGAGCAGACGCAACAGCCCGGACGTGACCGTGATCGAATATTGCCGCTGATTCATGCCGGTCGCGAAGGCATTGAGCGCGTCGCTCTCCATCACCTTCAGCTTGGGCATGGGGATGCCGCGCGAGATGCAGAGATTTTCCAGAATATTGTAGAGCCGCGGCTCCTCCCGGCGCGTGACCTCCTGCCCGCCGGTCATCGCGTCGATCATGTTCTGGTGGAAGAAATAGGCGATGACGATCCAGAGTACCGTGCCGATCGTGGCCAGCGGCGCCGCGCTGATGAGATCGCTCAGCGCGCGCCGCATCAACGTCTCGAGATCGGCATTGACCGACAGCGCCTCGGCGATCAACGCGCCGGCATAGACGAGCAGGTAGACGAGGAAGAACAGGCCGGCCAGGAGCGCGGCGGAACGGCGCCGGTTCGACTGGATGTGGCTGTAGAGACCGTATGCGGCCATCGTGCACTCAGCCTGCTTCCTGCGAGCTTGTCGAGGACGGTCGGGAAGGGGGGCAGCAAGGTGAGGCGGCATCCTCGCGGGCGACAAAAGTCTCAACGACCCCGACCCCTAACCCCTCCCCACAGGGGGGAGAAGGACACGCGGAGTCTGCCGAGCGTTTGTGCGTCATAGCCGGCGCGACGGCGCTAGAACTTCACCTGCGGCGCCTCGCCCACGGTCTTGCGCTCCTCGCCGAGATCGAAGAACTCCTTCGGCGCAAAACCGAGCGAGGAGGCGAACAGGGCGGCGGGGAATCGCTGCGTGCCGCTATTGTATTCCTGCACCGCGTTGTTGAAGAAGCGCCGCGCCGCCGCGATCTTGTTTTCGATGTCGCTCAGTTCCGCCTGCAGCGCCTGGAAATTCGCGTTGGCCTTGAGGTCGGGATAGGCCTCGGAGAGGGCGAAGAGCTGGCGCAGCGCCCCCGAAAGCATGGTCTCGGCCGCCGCCTTCTGCTCCGGCCCCTGCGCGGCGACCGCGGCGTTGCGCGCCTTTACCACCTCGTCGAGCGTGCCGCGCTCGTGCGCGGCATAGCCCTTCACCGTCTCGACCAGGTTGGGAACGAGGTCATGCCGCTGCCGCAACTGCACGCCCACATCGGCAAAGGCCTGGTTCACGCGTTGACGCATGGAGACGAGGCCGTTGTAGATCGAGATCACCCACAAGGCCGCAACCACGATCACGGCGAGAACGATCAGTGTCGAGGTGCCCATCGGAAAATCCTTCGGCGTGCCGCAAGATCAATTCGGTTTCGTGGCCGCATCTTAGCCGCGGGACATAACCGCGGCGAGCGGCGTCCGGCCGTTGCCAGCCGCCGGCGAAACCGTCCGCTTTGGCCTTGGATAAGGGGCCTTGGCCGACGCCGTTAAGGTTAGCCGATGATGAATATCGCGCCCCCGCCGCTTGTCCTCTAAGGGTTCAGGGGGGCGACAGACAGGTGGGCGCCATGTCGAGGCATCAACCGCGCTTGCTTTCCTTGGCGAGCGCGGACGGCAATACCGCGCTGGACGATTTTCGCAGCTTTGCGGCGGCGCAGCGCGGCCGCACGCCGGGGGAAGCGGACAGCTCCGCTCCACCCGCGGGCGCCGAAACCGATCAGCTCGCGCGCGACATCGCCGACATCGAAAGCGCCGCGGCGGCGTTGCGCAGGGCCGAGCCGGCACTCCAATCCTGGACGAACCCGCCGGCGCACGCCAACCCCAAGCCCCGTCCCGTGTGGCTGCTGATCGTAGTCCTGTGGTTTTCGACGGCGGTGGTCACGCTCGGCGCCGTCGCCGCCATCGCCGCGCTGGTCGGGTAGAATTTTTTCTTTCGCGGCCGGCGGCCCACTTCGGGCCGGCTTCCGGCCAGCCATCGCCACGCCCTGCGCCGTCCAGCCGAGCACCAAGCAGCGACGCGTGCCGGATTGCGTGGGAGCTTCGCGCGCAATCGTGCCGCAAGCGACGAAAGTCCAAGCCGTCAATACGCGTTGCGGTAGGCCGCGCGCGAGAGCGCGGTGCGGGCGATGATGGTCAGGTCGAGCCACAGCGACCAATTGTCGATGTAGAACAGGTCGTACTCGACGCGCTGGCGCATCTTGTCCTCGGTGTCGGTCGCGCCGCGCAGGCCGTGAATCTGCGCCCAGCCGGTAATGCCCGGCTTGACGTTGTGCCGGCGCGCGTAGAGCGAGATGCGGCGCTCATATTCGTGGTCATGCGTCAGCGCGTGCGGACGCGGTCCGACGAGCGACATGTCGCCGGTAAGCACGTTGAAGAGCTGCGGAATCTCGTCGATGTTCCAGCGCCGCAGCCAGCGTCCGATTCGGGTCAGGCGCGGGTCGTCACGCTGCGCCTGGGCGATCACGGCACCGTCGTCAAGCGTGCGCATGGTGCGGAACTTGATGATGCGGAACGGTTGCTGGTTGAAGCCGTAGCGGCGTTGCACGAAGAACACCGGACCCGGGCTGTCGATCCGGATGAGGATGGCGACGAGGACGAGGA
The DNA here is from genome assembly GCA_963833665.1 of uncultured Alphaproteobacteria bacterium. GTDB lineage: Bacteria > Pseudomonadota > Alphaproteobacteria > Rhizobiales > Xanthobacteraceae > BOG-931. The sequence goes on from CAWHZA010000029.1 coordinate 4,841, forward strand.
GCGGCGTGAGCGCAAGGAGGCCCGCCGCCGCGAAAACGAGATCGAACAGCCGCTTCTGCGCGATCTCAAGACGCGACAGCGGCATGCGCGTGAGCTGCAGGCTGGCGAGCGTGCCGAGCCGCGACAGCTCGACGGTCTCGAACTTGTGCAGAATCTGTTCGGGCCCGAGATGAATTTCGACCGGGAGCGCCAGGAACGTCTCGGCGCAGCGCTCGATGATCTCGGTAGCGGACCAGGGCATCAGCAGGAAGATCGCATCGGGCTCGAGGCTGCGGACGCCGGCGACAGCCTCGGCAAGATCGCGCTCGAGCGTTGCCCGCCGCTCCTGTGCCGAGGCGGTTGCCGCGATCGGGGTGAGAAAGCGGCAGCCGATGACACTGGCGCCGAGCGTCCACGGCTCGTAGCGGTGGACGAAGGCGCCGACATGGGCGCCGGTGCCGATGAGGAAGATGCGCTGCGCGGAGACGAGGCCGGCCGAGCGCGCGAGCGCCGTCAGGCGCACGATCGCGAAGCGCAGCACGATCAGTCCGGCAAAGGTCGCGATGTAGAACAGCACGATCCAGCCGCGCGAATAGCCGACGCTGATCTGCGCCAGGAAGCCGAGGACGAGCAGGCAGACGAAGGTCACGTTCCACAAGCGGACCGTGCGCCGGCCGTGCGGCCGGAAGGCAAAGAAATTCGCCAGCCGGTATTCGCCGCGGAAGGCGTTGGAGACGGCGAAAAGGCTCGCCGCCAGGACGCCGACCTGCACGAAGGAGGGGATGCTGCCCGGCTCGCCATAGGCGGCGAGGTGATAAGCGACGCCGGTGAAGCACGACATCGCCACGATCAGCGCCACGTCGGTGAGAAAGATTAGTCCGGAGAAGGTGCCGCGCGAAAGCACCGCCCAGGCACGCAGCGTCCGGCCAGTCTCCGGCCGGGCTCCCAGCGTGTAGCTTGGGTGCGTGTTCATGGTGGCGCTTGGCTCTCGCCGGCTTGGCGAAACACGTGGAGGCGCTGTGCCGAAACGGCACAGCGCCCGGGTGCAAAGCGATGCGTCGCGAGAATCGTGCCAATGAACGCCGTCGCTCGGTGAAGTAGGCGGGGCGGCCCACGGCGGTGAGCTTCAGCGTGCTGCGCCGGTACTCGCGGAAGACGGCGGTGGAAAGACCTTGGCCGCTTGCGGGCGGCAATCAGTCAATGCCGCCGAGCGGAACGTCGCGGAAGTTTCGGCGAAGCACGCCGTCGCGTCGCGCTGCTGCGAATGATGTCGCGGACGTCCGTCCGGCTGTCGTCCCGCCTGCCGCACCGAACAGGGCGGCCTCGCGAAGGAGGCCGTCAGCTCGCCTCGCGCAGCTTCACGGCGCCTTCGAGATCCACCGAGACCAGCTGGGAGACGCCGCGCTCGGCCATGGTGACGCCGTAGAGGCGGTTCATGCGCGCCATGGTGATCGGGTTGTGGGTGATGATGACGAAGCGCGTTTCGGTCGAGCGCGTCATCTCGTCGAGCAGATCGCAGAAGCGCTCGACGTTGTAGTCGTCGAGCGGAGCGTCGACTTCGTCGAGCACGCAAATCGGCGCCGGATTGGTGAGAAACACCGCGAAAATGAGCGCGAGTGCGGTCAGCGCCTGCTCGCCGCCCGAGAGGAGCGACAGCGTCACCGTCTTCTTGCCCGGAGGCTTCGCCATGATTTCAAGGCCGGCCTCAAGCGGGTCCTCGCTCTCGATGAGCTGCAACTCGGCGGTGCCGCCGCCGAACAGCTCGGTGAACAGCTTCTTGAAGTTCTCGTTGACGGTGGCGAAGGAAACGAGCAGCCGCTCGCGCGCCTCCTGGTTGAGGCTATGGATGCCCTGCCGCAGCCGCCGGATCGCTTCGACAAGGTCATCGCGTTCGCTGGTGAGCTTGGCGTGCTGTGCCTCGACCTCGTGCAATTCTTCCTCAGCCCGCAGATTGACGGCGCCGAGCCGCTCGCGCTCGCGGCGGATGCGGTCGAGTTTTTCCTCGGCCTCGGCGATCGACAGCAGTTCCGCGCCCGCCTTGATCTCCGCGAGTTCCGCCGCGGCCGCGGGTTCGACATCGAAAGCCTCGCGGATTTCGTGTTCGACGTCGGCGAGACGGCGTCTCGCCGCGCCGCAGCGCTCTTCGGCGCGCGCCGCTTGGGCGCGAGCCTCACCGACGGCCTCGAGCGCCGCCCGTGCCGCCTTGTCGGCTTCCGCAAGCTCGGTCTCGGCCATCGCCAGCCGGTCGGCAGCGGCGCGGCGCTCGCCCGTCGCCGTCTCGATCTCGCCGATCAGCGCCTGGCGCTGCGCGGCGAACCTTTGCGGCGCATCGGCAAGTTCGCTGCGCTCGGCGGTGGCTTCCTCGGTGCGCCGCCCGATGATGGCGATCTGCGCCGCGGCGCTGTCCTTGCGCTCGTTCCAGGCTTGACGCTCGCCGGCGATGGCCTGGAAGCGGCGGCCGGCCAACTCGGCTTCGCGCGCGATCGCCTGCGCCTCGACCCGGACCTCGGCGAGCACGCTGCGGTCGCGCGCAATGAGCTCGTTGACTGCGGCGAGCTTGGCTTCGATCTCGGCGGGAGAGGCGAGCGCGGCAAGTGCCCGCGCCGCTTCACCGTGGGCCACCGTTGCTTCGGCGCGATCGGCGGCGATCCGCTGTTGCGCCTCCTTCAGGGCGGACATGCGGGCCGCGTTGCGGCTGATCTCGCGTTCCGCAGCAGCGTGCGCTTCGCGCGCGGTATCAGTTGAGTGCTGGGCCTCACGCCAGCGCGCCCGCGCCTGGGTCTCTGCTTCCGCGGCGGCGGCGAGCGCGGCCACCGCGGCCTCGACCGCACGGCGCTGGGACTCGACTTCGCCGCGCGCGGTTTCCAGCTCGGTCGCGATCGTCTGCAGCCGGCCACGCTCGGCGAGCCGGCGGGCCGCCCCGGTCGGCGCATGGGCGGCAACGGCAAACCCGTCCCACCGCCAGAAATCGCCTTCGCGCGAGACCAGCCGCTGGCCGGGCTTGAGCGTAGCCGCCAAGCGGGCTGCGTCGGCGCGCTCGACCACGCCGATCTGATTGAGACGGCGCGCAAGTTCCGGCGGGGCCTGCACATAGTGGGCGAGGGAGGTCGCACCGTCCGGCAGTTGCGGATCGGCTGGATCAAGCGCCGCGCCCGCCCAGCGCATCGGCGCCGAGGCGTGATCGACCGGAGCGTCGAGATCGTCGCCGAGTGCTGCACCCAGCGCCTTCTCGTAGCCCTTCTCGACGACAAGCGCGTCCATCACCGGCGGCCACAGATTCTTGTTTTCGACCGCGAGGAGTTTGCCGATGGTCTTGGCCTCGGTTTCCAGGCGTTGCACGCGGCGCTCGGCGGCCGCGAGCGGTGCACGGGCCGCTTCAAGCCGCTCGCGCGCGCCGCCATGGGCGACTTCTGCCGCCTGCGCGTTGCTCTCGGCTTCGGCAAGCGCGGCCTGCGCCACCTGTAGCGCCTCAATCAGCGCCGCGAGGTCGGGCTCTCCGGTGCCGCTAGCGGCGAGGCCGGTTTCGATGTTCGCCAACTCGGTCGCGAGCTTTTCCAGCCGCTGCTCATGATCCCGCAGCGCCGACTGCAACTGGTTGCGTCGCGCGGTGAGATCGGCGAACTCGCCGGTAAGCGCGGCAAACGATTTCTCCGAGGCGGCGAGCGCAGCATCGGCAACGGCGACGCGCTCGTTGACCCCGCCAAGCTGTGCGGCGCGGGTCTGCGCTTCGGACTTGAGCGTCTCTTCCTCGGTGGCGAGCGCGTTGAGCGCGGTGTCGGCATCGGCGGCGAGCGTGCGCTCGCGCGCAAGATCGGCCGCGAATTGCTCGAGCCGGCGGTCGAGTTCGCCGATGCGCTCCTTGGCGCGCGCTTCCTCCCGCTCGAGCGCTTCGCGCGCCATGAGCAGACGCTGCAGCGCCGCCGCAGCCTTGGCTTCCGCCTCGCGCAGGGCAGGGAGCCCGGCGGCGAGGCCGGCTTGGCGCGTGGATGCCTGCGCCTGCTCGCCGGTGCGCGCGGCGACGACGCGAACAGCCTCGTCATTGGTGCGCTCGGCATCGCCGAGTTCGGTGCGGGCGGCGACCCAGCGCAGATGCAGCAGCAGCGCTTCGATGCGCCGGACCTGGTGCGAGATATTGCGATAGCGCACCGCCTGCCGCGCCTGCGTCTTGAGCGAGGCGACCTGCGCGGCAAGCTGGCCGATGACGTCTTCGACGCGGGCGAGATTGTGCTCCGCGGCCTTGAGCCGCAGTTCCGCCTCGTGACGGCGCGCATGCAGGCCGGAAATGCCCGCCGCTTCTTCGAGCACGCGCCGGCGCTGATCCGGCCGCGCCTGGATGATCTCGCCGACGCGGCCCTGATGCACGAGCGCCGGCGAGCGCGAGCCGGTCGAGGCGTCGGCAAACAGCATGGCGACGTCGCGGGCCCTGACCTCGCGGCCGTTGACACGGAAAACCGAGCCTTGCTCGCGCATGATGCGGCGCGAGACCTCGAGCGTTTCAGAAGTCGTTGAACGTCGCCGGCGCCTTGCGGTCGTCGTTGTCGACGAGGACGGAGACTTCCGCGTGGTTGCGCGAGGGACGGTCGGTGTTGCCGGAGAAGATAACGTCGTCCATCTCGGCCGCGCGCATGGCCTTGTAGGAGGCTTCGCCCATGACCCAGCGCACCGCTTCGACGAGGTTCGACTTGCCGCAGCCGTTGGGGCCGACGACCCCGGTCAGGCCCGGTTCGATCGCAAAGTCGGTCGGTTCGACGAAGGATTTGAAGCCGATCAGGCGCAGCCGCGTGAGCTTCATTCGCGTCTTGTGTCCATCTCCCTTGCGGCGGCGGTCAAGGGAATCGCTAGGGGCTCACGCCCATCGGCGTGTTCGAAAGAGGGGGTGCCGCATCGGCGCGGAGAATGAATCGTCGCCGCTAGAAGCGCAACAGCGGCGCGACGTTATCCAGATTTTCGCATCATCGGCCGCGCGCCGGCAGCGCTCATCGGCCGCGTCCGGTGCAGACGGACAAGGGAGAAAAACCCTTATCCTTCCTTGAGATAGGGCTCGATTTCCTTGGCCATGGCCTCGATCGACTGATCGCCGGTGAGCTTCTTGCCATTGACGAAGAAAGTCGGTGTCGAATTGACCCCGAGCTTCTCGGCGGCGCGGTCACGCACCGCCTGGATGCTTTCGAGCACCTGCTGATTCGCCAGGCATTGGTCGAACGACTGTTCGGTAAAGCCGAATTGCTTGGCGATCGCCATGAGCGGTGGGATCGGCTTCTGCACCATCCAGTCCTGCTGCTTGGCAAACAGGGCCTCCACGACCGGCATGAATCTGTTCTTGCCGGCGCAGCGCGCCAGCATGAAGCCGGCCGCCGCGAGCGGATCGAGCGGGAATTCCCGGAAGATGAAGCGCACCTTGCCGGTATCGATGTAGCGCTTCTCCAACTGCGGAAAGGTCGTGGTCGAGAAATGCGCGCAGTGCGGGCAGGTCATCGAGGCATATTCGATGATGGTGACCGGCGCCTTCTCGGAGCCGAGCACGACATCGCCGTCAGGACCGGGTTTCGCCAGTTCCGCCGGGTCGGGACCGGCCGTATCCTCTGCACGAGCCGGGGAGGCGAAACGGGGCACAGCAACGCCGGCGAACGCAAATATCGCGGTGGCCGTGACGAATTGGCGGCGAGTCGGCGTCAAGGGAATCTCCTGGTTCAAAGGGGAAATCCTGCAGAGCAAATGTGGCACCGGCACGCCGATCCGCCAAGGGGCCGCCGCTGCTTCCGACTTTCCCAATGCCCTCAACAGCGCGCGGACTGTCAGCTCCGTCGCACGGCCGCGCCGAGCCGCGCCAGCGCTTGCTTGAGGTCGTCGTCGACGACGTCGGACAGACCTTCGGCAATGCGCGCTGCCGCGGCAGCGTCGGCGCGCTTGGCTGGTGTTCGCGAGGGGCGACGCAGCGGGGCTTGGCGCAGCGCGACGCGTTCGACGGCGCGCCAGCCGAGGAAGCGGTTGACGCGCTCGCAGATGACGCCGGCGAGGTGCTGGATTTCGATTGCCGCCGGGCCCTCGACGCGCAGCACAAGAACACCGGGCGGCCGTTCCCACCCAGCGGCCGATCCGCGAACGGAGCCTGTGCCCGATCCGCGAGCGGGGAAAGAATCCGCTGGGCCCCGCGGCCATTGGACCTTTATCGGCTCGCTGTGAGCGGAAATTTCGGCGCCGACGATCTCCGTCCAGCGCGTGACCAGTTCGGCCGAAGCAAAGCCCTGGCGCGTGAATGTTTCGCCCACGACCTTGCCGAGGAGATCGCGCAACGGCTTGGCGAATGAGCGGGAAGGCTTGTTCATGGCGCGGTGCTCTGCCATCCCTCGATCATGCGTCCCGATGAGGCGAGGTCGGCGTCGAGGGTAGCAGCGAACGCCGCGGCGAGACAGCGTGCGCAGGGCGGGACGGCTATTTCATACCCGCAACCCACCGCGCTGCTCGCCTGGTACGGCCGCCACCGCAGGACGCTGCCGTGGCGCGCGGTGCCGCCCGAGCGCCCCGACCCGTACCGTGTCTGGCTTTCCGAAATCATGTTGCAGCAGACGACGGTCAAGACCGTCGTCCCGTATTACCGGCGCTTCCTGGCGCGCTGGGGCGACGTCGGCGCGCTCGCCTCAGCGCCGCTCGAAGAGGTGCTCAAGACCTGGGCGGGGCTCGGCTACTATGCCCGGGCGCGCAACCTGCATGCTTGCGCGCGCGCCGTGGTCGAGCAGCACGGCGGAAAATTTCCCGCGAGCGAGGCGGCGTTGCGCGCGCTTCCCGGCATCGGCGACTACACCGCCGCCGCCATTGCCGCGATTGCATTCGATGCGCCGGCGGCCCCGGTGGACGGCAACGTCGAGCGCGTGATCGCGCGGCTTTTCGCCGTTGCGGAGCCGCTTCCCCGGGCCAAGCAGGAGCTGCGCCGCCATGCGCGCGAGCTGATACCGGAGCGCCGCGCCGGCGACTTTGCGCAGGCCATGATGGACCTCGGGGCGACCATCTGCACGCCGAAGAAGCCGGCCTGCTTCCTGTGCCCCTGGAACGACAATTGCGCCGCGCAGGCGCGCGGCGAGGCGGAGACATTTCCCCGCCGTACGCCGAAGCGCGAAGGCGCGTTGCGCCGCGGCGCGGCCTTCGTCGTGCGCCGGCGAGACGGATTTTTGCTGGTGCGCACGCGGCCCCCGCATGGCCTCCTCGGCGGCATGACCGAAGTACCGACTACGGACTGGATGCAGGATTTTGATGACGCCACCGCCCTCGCAAGCGCGCCGCGTTTTTCCCTGGCCAAAGCCGGAAGGCCGATGGAGTGGCGGCGCCTCGCCGGCGTGGTGCGTCACGTGTTCACGCACTTCCCGCTCGAACTTTCGGTCTATGTCGCCGAGGCAGCAAAACAGACGGCAGCGCCTTCCGGCACGCGTTGGGTTGCGCTTGACCGGGCTCACGCCGAGGCCCTGCCCAGTGTCATGCGCAAGGTGCTGGCGCACGCGTTGCGCAACGGGACCGCTGAGCTTCGATGAAGCGATCGGCCGAGTGGCAGCCGTTCAGTCGGCGCCCATCTCCGCCCGCACGCGCGCGCGCAAGGCGTCGATCACGGTCAAACCCTGCGGCGTCTCCACGTGCCAAAAAGTCCAGCCGTTGCAGGCCTCGAGCCCTTGCGCCAGAGCGCCGATCCTGTGGATCGAGCCGACCGCCTCGCCGAGTGCAATTGCGCCGTCGGCGCGCACCAGCGCCCGATGCCGGCGCTTGGCGTCGACGAGCTTTATGCCGGGGGCGAGGAGACCGCGCTCGATCAGTGAAGCAAAGGGCACCCGCGGCGCCTCGCGTGCGGTCATGAAGGCGCTCAGCGTCGGTTCGGGCAACGGCTCGGCGGCAGCGAGGCGCTCCCTCGCCGCTGCGGCGTAGGCGGCATCGCGTTCGATCCCGATGAAGCGCCGGCGCAGCCGCCGCGCCACCGCTCCGGTGGTGCCGGAGCCGCAGAACGGGTCGAGCACGAGGTCGTCGGGACGCGACGCCGCCAGGATCACACGCGCCAGCAGGGCCTCCGGCTTTTGCGTCGGGTGCAGCTTGCGCCCATCGCGGCCCTTGAGCCGCTCCTCGCCGGTACAGAGCGGGATCAGCCAATCGGAACGCATCTGGATGTCGTCGTTGCCCGCCTTCAGTGCTTCGTAGTTGAACGTATAGTTCCTCTTGGCGGCGTCGCGGGCGGCCCAGATCAGGGTCTCGTGCGCATTGGTGAAACGCCGGCCGCGAAAATTCGGCATCGGGTTCGACTTGCGCCAGACGATATCGTTGAGGATCCAGAAGCCGAGGTCCTGCATCAGCGCGCCGACACGGAAGATGTTATGGTAGGAGCCGATGACCCAGAGCGTCGCGTTCGGCTTCATGGCGCGGCGGCAGGCGGCGAGCCAGGCGCGGGTGAAATCGTCATAAGCCGAAAAGCTTGAAAACTTGTCCCAGTCGTCGTCGACTGCGTCGACTCGCGAATCGTCGGGACGCTTGAGGTCGCCTTGCAGCTGCAAATTATAAGGCGGGTCGGCGAAAACGACATCGACGGACGCGGCCGGCAGGTTTGCCATCTCGGCAACGCAATCGCCGACGAGAATGTGCGCCGATGCGGCGGATTCAAAACTCACGCGGGGCGCCCTTTCGGACGCCCCGCGACGCGACACAACCATGACCCAGGACTCTGACTCAGGCGACGCGGTCGGCGACGCGGGACCTACAACCGACGAAGCGGATGATGCCCGCTCAAGGTAAAGATCGGCTTAATCGAAAAGACGCGGCGCTAGGCAATAAATGCCGGGAAACACTTGGTTAATCCGATCTCACGCGTCGTTGGTTTGCGGCCGCAAACGAGCCTGTCAAAATCAGCCAGCGCGCCGCATTGGCGCTAGGGGAGCGACGCATGCGCTGGGATGATTTCCGCCGCAGCGACAATGTCGAGGACGACCGTGCAGCCAGCGCCTCCCGCGGCGGCCTGCCGGGCGGGGCCGGCGGCCTCGGTCTCGGTACGATCTTGATCATCGGGCTGATCAGCTGGTACTTCGGCATCGACCCGAGCGCGCTTCTCAACGGCGCGCAGATTCTCACCGGCGGCGCGACGCCGCATCAGACGGCGCCGCCAGTAGTGCAGACCGCTCCGCCGCGCGATCGGGCCGGCGACTTCATCGCCGCCGTCCTCGGCGATACCGAAGACCGCTGGAAAGAGATTTTCACCGCCAACGGACGCACCTATCATCCGCCGCGGCTGCGTTTGTACACGCGCTCCGAGCCGACGCCTTGCGCCTTCGCGCGGTCGGCAATGGGCCCGTTCTATTGCCCGCACGATCGGCGCATCTATCTCGACGTCGCCTTCTTCGAGGATCTGCAGAACAAGTTCGGCGCCTGCTCCGACAGCACGGCCTGCAAGTTCTCGCAGGCCTACGTGATTGCCCACGAAGTCGGTCATCATGTGCAGAACGAGGTCGGCATCCTGCCGCGGGTGATGCAACTGCAGCAGGCGTCCACCAGCCGCGCCGAGACGAACCGGCTGCAGGTTCGCGTCGAGCTGCAGGCGGATTGTTTCGCCGGCATCTGGGCGAACCAGGCGCGGACGAAGCACGATTTCCTCGACCCCGGCGATGTGGACCAGGCGTTGCAGACCGCCTCCGCCATCGGCGATGACCGCCTGCAAAAGCAATCGCAGGGCTACGTGGTGCCGGATGCCTTCACCCACGGCACCTCGCAGCAGCGCAAGCACTGGTTCTTGAGCGGCTTCAATCAGGGCAAGATTTCGGCCTGCGATACGATGTCCGCAGGCGCGCTTTAGTGGTAGGCTCCAAATCCTCTCGTTCCCGCGCCAGCAGGAATTTCGGAGAGTGACGGCCGGGTCCGCTTTCGTGGGGAGAGCGGGTCCAGGCAAGTATCATGTTGCGTCAAGGTGTAGCCATGCCGGGAATCGACGAGACCAAGGAGTTCGTGCCGCTCAAGATCGCGGTGCTCACGATTTCCGACACGCGCGACATCAAGGACGACAAGTCCGGCGCGCTTTTGGTACAGCGCATCGTCGCTGCCGGCCATTACATTGCTGAACGCAGCATCGTCACCGACGAAGTCGAGGCAATCCGCGCGCGCGTCAAGGCCTGGATCGCCGATCCGATGATCGACGCGATCATCACCACGGGCGGCACCGGCTTTACTGGCCGCGATGTCACGCCGGAAGCGGTCGAGCCGCTGTTCGAAAAGAAGATGGACGCCTTCTCGGCGTTGTTCCTGGTGGTGAGCTTCCCGAAGATCGGCACCTCGGCGATCCAGTCGCGTGCGACCGCCGGCGTCGCCGGCTCGACCTACATATTCTGCCTGCCTGGTTCGCCCGGCGCCTGCAGTGACGCCTGGGACGAGATTCTCGTGCACCAGCTCGACTACCGCTACGAGCCCTGCAATTTCGTTGAGATCCTGCCGCGGCTCGACGAGCATTTGCGGCGGCCCAAGGCGACGGGCGCTTCGGTATAGGCCGCTCGCAATCGCAAAGCCTGTCATTGCGAGGAGCGAAGCGACGAAGCAATCCAGCATTGGAGCAACAATTCGTGCTTCCCTCGGCCTCCAGACTACAACTCCAAATCCCAGTGCTCGCTCACCACCGGCCGGCCCCAGCTCTTGTGCGGCTCGCTGCGCCTGAGCTTGAAGCCGGCCTTCTCATAGATGTGGCGGGCTGCGGTCAGCACGCTGTGGGTCCATAGCGTGATCTTTTTGTAGCCGGCGCGGCGGGCGAAGCGGATGCATTCATCGACGAGCCGCGCGCCGAGGCCGAGGCCGCGCGCCTTGGGATCGACCAGCAGCAGACGCAGGCGGGCGACGCCCGGTTTGTCCTTCACCAGCATGACGGTGCCGACATTCTCGCCGTCCAGTTCGGCGATCCAGCAGCGCTCGCGCTTGGGATCGTGGCCGTTGGCGAAGTCGGCGACGATTTGCGCGCACACGCCCTCGAACGGGCTCTTCCATCCATATTCCTGCGCGTAAAGCTCGCCGTTGCGTTTGACGATCCAGCCGAAATCGCCCGGTACTGGCGCGCGCAACCGGTAGCGGCGCGCGGGTACCGGCGGCGCCGCCGCTTCGCCGCCGAGCAGCGTCTCGATCGTATTCATCGCCGCGATCAATTGCGCCTGCTCGGCGGGGGCGAGCCCGCGCAGCATCGCTTGCGTGTCGCGCTGCGAACGCCGGTCGAGCGGCGCGAAGCTCCTGCGGCCGCGCGCCGACAGCGCCAGATGGCTTTGCCGGGCGTCGCTCGCCGAAACGCGGCGCTGGATCAGGCCGCGCTTTTCGAAATTGCGCAGCACGCGGCTCAGATAGCCGGCGTCGAGATCGAGCGTGCGGCCGATTGCGCTTGCCGTCGGCGCGACGCTGCTCGCGATTTCGTAGAGCACGCGCGCCTCGGCGAGCGAATAGGGGCTGTCGAGGAAGGTCTTGCGCAACACGCCGATCTGCCGCGTGTAGAAACGGTTGAAGCGGCGCACTGCGGCGACGCGGCGCTTGCCGTCGCTGAGCATGGTCATCGGCGAAGATTCGGTCAGATACTTGACTTAGTCAAGTATCTCGCCCGACCCAGCTGGCCCTGGTCGCCAGCCGCACGATGCGTCGCCGGCCGATGCGGTGGATGAGGTCGGCCTCAGGGTCGGCGGCACTCTCGGAATGGCCGCCGATCTTTTCGTAAAGCCGTTTGGAGATGATCAGGCCCTGCTCGGGACGCACCCTGGCGCCAAGCGCGGCGGCGGCAACGGAGAGCGCATCGCGGAGCGTTGATTGCGCGGGGGCGGCGCGGCGGAATACGGCGGCACGGGCATCGGGCGGCGCCCGCTCGACAAAGTGCGTCGCCTCGCCGATCCAGGGCGTGTCGAGGATCGTTCCCGGCCGCAGGAAGAGAAGCCATGGTGCCCGCGCCCAAGCGACAGCGGTCTTGAGCCGCCGGCCGAGCGGTCCCTCCGCCACGAGGAAATTGCAGCCGCCGACGTCGGCGACCGCCGCCGTATCGTCTCGCGAGCCGCCGTCAACGACCAGCACGTCACTGACGAGGCCAGCAGTGGCGCCCGGAACCAGCGCGCTCAGGGTCGGGACCAGCGCGCGTTCCGAATCGAGGGTCGGAATGATGACACTCAGCATGGGAATGGAATGAACGGGGCGTGGCAGCGCGGTTGAAATCAACCCCTTACGGCCCGCGCGACGCCTTTCCAACCCGGAACCCGGGGATCCCGGAAGTTTGTTCTTGTTTCGTTCCCATTACGCACTATTATAAACGCCATGAGTCGTTCGTCCGCATTGAGACGCCCGCCGGCGCCGCTGCCCCCCGTTGCGCCGGCGGGCGAGAGTGGGACCGCCGTCGACCGTGAGCGCCGGCGCGGCCGCGGCGCGCATTCGAACAACTCGGGGCGCTATGAGCCGCTCGCTCGGATCAGCTTCGATGATGGCTGGCAGGCCATCGACGATCTGCCGCCGTTCAAGACCACGGTGACGGTCGACGCCACGCGGAAGATCATCACCCGCAACGATTCGCCCGATCTGTCGTTCGACCGCTCGATCAATCCCTATCGCGGGTGCGAGCACGGCTGCGTCTATTGTTTCGCTCGCCCGACCCACGCCTATCTCGGATTGTCGCCCGGCCTCGACTTCGAATCGAAGCTGTTCATGAAGCCGAACGCGCCCGAATTGCTCGAGCGCGAATTGTCGGCGCCCGGCTACGTGCCGAAGACCATTGCCATCGGCACCAACACCGATCCTTACCAGCCGATCGAGCGCCGGCACCAGATCATGCGCCGCATCCTCGAGGTTTTGGAGCGCGCCGGCCATCCGGTCGGCATCGTGACCAAATCGGCGCTGGTGCTGCGCGACCTCGACATCCTAGCGCGCATGGCCGAGCGCAACCTGGTGAAGGTGGCGATCTCGGTGACGACGCTCGATGCCAAGCTCGCGCGGACGATGGAGCCGCGCGCCTCGACGCCGCAGCGACGGCTCGACGCGCTGCGCCAACTGGTCAAGGTCGGCGTGCCTGCTTCCACTCTCGTCGCTCCGGTCATCCCCGCGATCAACGACGCGGAGATCGAGCGCATCCTCGATGCTGTTGCCGCGGCCGGCGTGCGTCACGCCGGCTACGTGCTGCTGCGACTGCCGCTCGAGGTGCGCGACCTGTTCCGTGAATGGCTCATGACGAATTTTCCCGACTGCTACCGCCACGTGTTCAAGCTCATCCGCGACATGCGCGGCGGCAAGGACTACGATTCGACCTTTGGCGCGCGCATGACCGGCACCGGCCCCATCGCCTGGATGATCGGACGCCGCTTCGAGGTCGCCTGCGAGCGGCTCGGCTTTAATACGACAACCGTGAAGACCACCACGGAACACTTCCGGCCGCCACTGCCGGCCGCTGAGCAGCTCGATCTGTTCTGAGACGTCGGTATGTACCCATGTAGCCCGGATGAGCGAAGCGAAATCCGGGGTGCGAGCGAATGGGCAGGCCATGGAAGTGCTTGAGACCGCATTCCACAAATACTGATTTCGTTTGGAGCAGACGGCGCGCTGGGAATGAATGGTCGGATACCGGCACAACCGCCTTCCCGGCGGAACCGATCCCGAGTCGCATATGGCGCTCATAAGCTCGCAGGATGCAGCAGCTTGAGCGCGCCCCATGTGGTCGCGCGCGGCGCAGGAGATCCCGGATATCGCTTCGCTCATCCGGGCTACGATTCCGGATAACACCGGACTACGCAGCGCACGCCACGTTGCGGAGCGAACCGAGGCGTGGTCATGATACGGTCCATGAGTCGGAATGGACCCAAGGCCCCGCGCCTGCCGCTCAACGAGGAGATTGCCCGGCCGACGTTCCGGCGCGAGCGCTCGGCGCTCAAGAGCGGGGTGTGGCCGGTCGCGGGATGCGACGAGGCCGGACGCGGACCGCTCGCCGGGCCGGTCGTCGCCGCTGCCGTCATTCTCGATCCCGATAACGTGCCCCGCGGCCTCGACGACTCGAAGCGGCTCACGCCGGAGCGGCGCGAGGTGCTCTACGAACGCATTTGCGCCCGCGCGCAGGTCGCGGTGGCGATGGCGCCGCCGGCGCGCATCGATCGCGACAACATCCTGCGCGCGTCGCTGTGGGCGCTCGCCAGGGCGGTCGCCTCGCTTCCGGTAAAGCCGCGGCTCGTGTTCGTCGATGGCCGCGACCGCATCGATGCCGGCTGCGAGTGCCAGGCCGTCATCGGCGGCGACGGCCTCGTGGCGTCGATCGCGGCGGCCTCGATCGTCGCCAAGGTCACGCGTGACCGTCTCATGGCCTGTCTCGGTGCCGCCCATCCCGGCTACGGGTTCGAGCGCCACATGGGCTACAGCGTGCCCGAGCACTTCGCTGCGCTCGACCGGCTCGGTCCGACGGTCCATCATCGCCGCTCTTTCTCGCCGGTCGCGGGCGCACTCGGCCTGCTGGGCACCGATGTCGACGATCTCGTCGCCGGCGTGCTGCCGCTCTAGTCTGGGCTGATGCTTTACGTTCCGCTCTACGTCGAAGGCTTGCGCTCGCGGCCCATGCTGGTGTTCTGGCTGGCGACGCTGCCGCAGGCCTTGCTGTGGCTCCTGGTGCCGCTCTTCTTCTACTCGGCGCCGCCGGGCGAACTCCCGCTGGTGCTCGCGGTCGGTCACGAATTTCCCCTCAACGGCAATTTCGGCCCGCCGTTCGCCTACTGGATCGCGGAGGTCGCGTTCCGCGTAGCCGGCCGTTTCGGCGTGTATCTGTTGTCGCAGATTTGCGTGGTGGTGACCTACTGGTGCGTCTTCACGCTCGGCAGCGCCATTGTCGGCCCCGTGCATGCCGCGTTGACGGTGCTGCTCATGGTCGGGATCTATGTCTTCACCGTGCCGACGCCTGATTTCGGCCCGCCGATTTTCGCCATGGCGCTGTGGGCGGTCGCACTGCTGCACTACTGGCGCGCGGTGATCGAGAAGCGGCAGCGCTCGTGGTACATCTTCGGCGCCGCCGCCGCCTTCATCCTGCTCAGCTCCGACGCCGCTCTGATCCTGCTTGGCATGCTCGCGCTGTTCACGGCGCTCAGCGCCCGCGGGCGGGCGGCGCTCGGCGGGATCGAGCCGTGGATCGTTTCGGTCGTATTGGTTGTCGTCCTGTTCGTGCACCTGCTCTGGCTCGAAGGGGCCGCCGACGGTCTGACGCCGACGCTCACGCGGCTGCGCGGCGCGGGCATGGGCGAGGCCAATACCGTCGCCTGGCTGCGGGTCCTCGGCGCGCTCGCCTTCGCCCACGCCGGCCTCGCCATTTTGGTGATGCTCGGCAGCGGCTGGCCGCGATCCTACTCGCCGCCGGCGCCGGCTCTGAAGCGGGCGCCGGTCGAGGCTTCGGCGGTGGCCTTCATGAAGTTCTTTGCCTTGCCGCCGGCGCTGCTGGCCACGGTCGTCGCCGTGCTGCTCGGGCAGCGCCTGCCAGTCGGCGGCTCCGCGCCACTGGTCGTGCTGTCCGCCCTCGCCATCGTCGTCGCCGCCGGGGACAGCATCGAGCTCTACCATCAACGCGTTATCGGTTACGCCTGGGCGGGATTGCTGATCATGCCGGCGATCCTGGTTCCGGCGATGATCATTGTCCTGCCGTGGGCCGCCGGCACCGATCTCAAGGTCACGCAGCCCGCCGCCGCGATGGCCCGCTTCTTTGCCGAGAGTTTCGAGCGCAGGACCGGACGTCCGCTCGCGATCGTCAGCGGCGACGCCCGCACGGCCGCGCTCATCGCGCTCGCCGCGCCGAGCCGCCCCAGCGTCTATTTCGACAGCGACCCGGGACGCTCGCCCTGGATCACTAGCGCGGACATTCAGGACAAGGGCGCCGTCGTCGTCTGGCCGGCGACGAATACCGACCCGACACCCCCGCCCGAGATTGCGGCGCACTTTCCCGATCTCGCCCCCGAAGTGCCGCAAACCTTCGCGCGCTCGCTGCAGGGCAGGGCGCCGCCGCTGCGCATCGGCTGGGGCATGATCAGGCCGGCGAATGCGGCCGCGCCGGCGGCGGCTCCGGCGCCTGCGACTACGGCACCGGCTCCTGCGACTTCAGCCCCAGCTCCGGCGCCTGCGACTTCAGCCCCAGCTCCACCGGCGGAAACGCCGGAGCGGCGTTAGCGCGTTTGCCCCCCGCGGGCGCGTTGGACGCAGCCGGAAGGTGCGCCAGCGATCCGGATCAGTGATACGCCGCGCCCTCGGCGACCTTGCCGCGGAACAGCCAGGAGGTGAGGGCGGTGTAGGCGAGAATGATCGGCAGCACCACCAATGTGCCGACGAGCATGAAGGTCTGGCTCGACGGCGCCGCCGCGGCTTCGCAGATCGTCAGGTCCGGTGGCACGATGTAGGGAAAGTCGAGATCACCAGCCCGAAATAGCCGAGACCTACTGCGCCAGCGCCTTCTTCAGCGCCAGAAAGTCGCGCCACGCGAACCGCTTCTGCAGCGGGCTGCGCAACAGGAAGGCGGGGTGATAAGTCGCGAGCGCGCGGATCTCGCGGCTTCCGGTGTCGTATTTGAACCAGCGCCCTCGCGTCTTGGTAATTCCCTCCCTGGTCGCGAGCAGCGTCTGCGTTGCCGGCTGCCCGAGACAGACAAGGATGTCGGGGTTGGCAAGCTCGATCTGCCGGCGGATGAAAGGCAGGCAGATGGCGGTTTCCTGCGGCGTCGGCGTGCGGTTTCCAGGCGGCCGCCACGGCACCACGTTGGCGATATACGCTTTCGTGCGGTCGAGCCCGATCGCCGCCAGCATGAGGTCGAGGAGTTTTCCGGAGCGGCCGACGAACGGCAGGCCGGCTATGTCTTCGTCGCGCCCCGGCGCTTCGCCGACGAACATGACGCGCGCCTGCGGATTGCCGTCGGCAAAAACGAGCTGCGTCGCGGTTGCGGCGAGGGTGCAGCCGGCGAAGCCGGCGAGCAGCGCGCGCAGCTCTTCGAGGTCCTTCGCGCTGCCGGCACTCTCGCGCGCCGCCATGATCGCGGCCTCGGGCGCGGCCGGGGGCGGCGGCACGGCCGTCGTTGTTGACCCATCGGCCGAAAGGGGAGAAACGGCTCGCCGCGCGCCATCCGCTTGAGACTCTCCGCGCGCCGGATTGCTGCTCGGAGTTGCCCGAACGCTCTCGCCGTCCGGCTCCGCCCTTTCAGCGGGAGGGGGAATCCTTGGCTCATCCGCGAAGCGATCGAGCGGCCTCTCCGCGACGGCGCAATCGACACCGGCGTCGAGATAAAAGGCAATCAACTCGCGGGCGACCTGGCGCGTAAGGTTCATGGCGGCGGCAACTCTAGGCGAGCGTGCGAAAGCATGAAAGACTTGCGTGATTGTCTTCCCGCGCGCTGCGGCAAGAAGGCATCGGTATGGAGCAGGCCATGAGCGCAGCGGACCTTCCCGCTCGTGAGGCGATGGAGTTCGACGTGGTCATCGTCGGCGCCGGGCCGGCCGGTCTCGCCGCTGCCATCAGGCTCAAGCAGCTTGCACCGGAGACCTCGGTCGTCGTGGTGGAGAAGGGCTCCGAGGTCGGTGCGCATATCCTCTCCGGGGCGGTCATCGATCCGGTCGGGCTCGACCGCCTCATTCCGGAATGGCGCAGCGAAGACACGCCGATAAAGACCGCCGTTACCGCCGATCGCTTCTATCTGCTTGGCGCGTCCGGCGCGCTCCGGCTGCCGAATCTGCTGCTGCCGCCGCTCATGAGCAATCACGGCAATTTCGTCGTCTCGCTCGGCGATGTCTGCCGCTATCTGGCGCGGAAGGCCGAGGCGCTCGGCGTCGAGATCTATCCCGGCTTTGCCGCGGCCGAGGTGTTGTTCGAGAACGGCGCGGTCGCCGGCGTCGCCACCGGCGACATGGGCCTGGCCAAGGACGGGCATCACAAGGTGGGGTTTGCCCGCGGCATGGAGCTGCGCGCCAAATACACCTTGCTGGCCGAGGGCGCGCGCGGCAGCCTGTCGAAGATACTGATCGAGCGCTTCGGCTTGGGGGAGGGTCGGGACCCGCAGAAATTCGGCATCGGCTTGAAGGAGTTGTGGCAAGTCGCGCCGGAGCGACACCACGCCGGTTTAGTGCAGCACACTATGGGCTGGCCGCTCGATGACCGCACCGGCGGCGGTTCGTTTCTCTATCACTTCGCGGACAATCTCGTGGCGGTCGGCTTCGTCGTCCACCTCAACTACGAGAATCCGTATCTGTCGCCGTTCGACGAGTTCCAGCGTTTCAAGACGCATCCGCTGGTGCGCGATACTTTCGCCGCCGGCAAGCGCATCTGCTACGGCGCGCGCGCCCTCACCGAAGGCGGATGGCAATCGGTGCCTAAGCTCGCTTTCTCCGGCGGAGCGCTCATCGGCTGTGCCGCCGGCTTCATGAATGTCCCGCGGATCAAGGGCAGTCACAACGCCATGCTGTCGGGCATGCTGGCGGCGGAACACGTTGCCGCCGCGCTTGCCGACGGGCGCGCGCACGACGAGCTTGCGAGCTACGACGCGGCGTGGCGGGAATCGGCGATCGGGCACGACCTCTGGCGCGTGCGCAATGCCAAGCCACTGTGGTCGAAGCTCGGTACGCTCGCGGGCGTGGCGCTTGGCGGGTTCGACATGTGGACCAACACGCTCGGCTTCTCGCTCATCGGCACGCTCAGGCACGGCAAACCCAATTCCGCGACGCTCAAGCCGGCCGCGCAATGCCGCCCCATTGCCTACCCGAAAGCGGACGGCAAGCTCACCTTCGACAAACTTTCCTCGGTCTATCTGTCGAACACCAATCACGAGGAAGACCAGCCCCCGCACCTCATCGTGCGCGACGCCGCCCTGCAGAAATCATCCGAGCACGACGTCTATGCCGGTCCGTCGACGCGGTATTGCCCAGCCGCCGTCTATGAATGGGTGGATGAGGGCGGCCAGCCCCGCTACGTCATCAACGCGCAGAACTGCGTGCACTGCAAGACCTGCGACATCAAAGACCCGAACCGCAACATCACCTGGGTGCCGCCGGAGGGCGGCGGTGGGCCGAACTATTCCAATATGTGAGTTAGGGTATGGACGCGGGGTCGCGGTGCGACCGCCGTGACCAGGACCACGAAATGGTCCGCTGAGGCAGTCGCTACGTTCTGTCACCCCCGAGGTAGCGCGGGAAGAAATGCAAATCGCCGGCATGGGGTTCACCAAACGCCGAGACGCATGCCCAGCGGCAACTTTGCCCGGCTAGGCGAATGAGCCAGGCGCTCCCCGCCGCTATTTCGCCGCCGTTTCGGATTAAAGACAGGTGCCGCTGGAGGAAACGCCGGCTTTTACGTCGTCGGTGCCGCTGCGCCGGGCGGCCCGAGCGGAATTCCTCGTTGCAGGTTTTGTGCGGGAGCGGCGATATCGACCTTGCATTCTTGCAGGCACAGGGCAAAAGGTCCATTCTCGCATAGGACGGCATTCGGCTGCCTATTCCCAAACGCTCAAGGGAGATCGCGTGACTCATTCGCTATTGTCCCGGCACGTCGCCATTGCCGGCGCCGTCGTCATCTTGGGGCTGCCTTCGGCGCTCGCCGCGCAGCCGCCGACACCGCAGGAAATCATGCACGCGACCACGGCCGGGAGCTACCTGGCCGCGCGGCATGCTGGCACCGAGCGCGACTCGGCGACTGCGGCCGCCTATTACCTCAACGTGCTCAAGGCCGATCCGCGCAATGCCGACCTCCTCGGCCGCACCTTCCTCTCCGTCCTCACCGACGGTGATATCGAGGAAGCCGGCAAGCTTGCCGACCGGCTGATCCAGGTCGACCGCACCGACCGCATCGCGCGGCTGGTCGTCGGCGTGCGGGCGCTCAAGCAGAAGCAATACGCGCTCGCCCGCCAGAGTTTCGCGCAATCGGTGCGCGGCCCGGTAACCGATCTGACGGCGACGCTGCTGACGGCATGGGCGCTGGCCGGCGCCGGTGATGCGCGCGGCGCGACCGATGCCCTCGACCACCTCACCGGCCCGGATTGGTACGCGATCTTCAAGGACCTGCATGGCGGCCTGATCCTCGATTTCGGCAACAACCGCAAGGATGCGGCCAAGCGCTACGAACGTGCCTACAAGGCCGACTCTACGGCGCTGCGTACCGTCCAGGCTTATGCACGCTTTCTGTCGCGCAACGGCGGCAAGAATGAAGCGCTGAAGATTTATCAGGAATTCAACAAGGCAGTGCCCGACCATCCGCTCATCTCGGCGGAAATGAAGGACCTGGCGGCGGGCGAGAAGCTGCCGGCGCTCGTTGATTCGCCTCAGGCCGGCGCCGCCGAGGCGCTCTATGGTCTCGGCGCCTCGATCGGACGCCGCGGCGGCGAGGATTTGGCGCTCATCTACCTGCAGCTTGCGCTCTACCTCGAGCCGACGCACGCGATGGCGTTGCTTTCGCTCGCCGACCTCTACGAATCGCTGAAGAAGCCGGACCTCGCGATCAAGGTCTACGACCGTATTCCGCCGTCGCCGCTGCGCCGCAATGCCGACATCCAGGTGGCCTCCGATCTCGATCAGCTCGAGCGCACCGACGAAGCGAAAAAGCGCCTCGAACACCTCATTGCCGAGCATCCCAAGGACACCGAGGCGATCGTTGCGTTCGGCAACATCCTGCGTGGGCGCAAGCAATTCGCCGAATGTGCCGATGTCTATGGCAAGGCCATCGCCAACGTGCCGAAGCCGGAGAAGTCGAACTGGGTAATGTTCTATTTCCGCGGTATTTGCTACGAGCGCTCCAAGCAGTGGCCGAATGCGGAAGTCGACCTGAAGAAGGCGCTCGAGCTTTATCCCGACCAGCCGCTCGTGCTCAATTACCTAGGCTATTCCTGGGTCGACCAGGGCGTCCATATGGACGAAGGCATGAACATGATCCGCCGCGCCGTCGAGCAGCGGCCGGACGACGGCTACATCGTCGACTCACTTGGCTGGGCCTATTTCCGCACCGGCAATTACGCGGAGGCGGTGAAGAACCTCGAGCGCGCCGTCGAACTCAAGCCCGAGGACCCGACCATCAACGACCATCTCGGCGATGCCTATTGGCGCGTCGGCCGCGCCTTGGAAGCGCGTTTCCAATGGTCGCACGCCAAGGACCTCAATCCCGACAAGGACGACCTGCCCAAGATCGAGGAAAAACTCAAATCCGGGCTGCCCGACGACACGTCCTCGGCGGCGGATGCCGCCAAGACGAAGAAGGTCGGCAACGGCGGGTAGTTTTCCTTGCTTGTCCCGCTGGTCGAAAACGCGCCGGCCAAGATCAATCTGACGCTGCGGGTGCTCGGCCGGCGGCCCGACGGCTACCATGATCTCGAGAGCCTGGTGGTGTTCGCCGATTTCGGCGACCGGCTGAGCTTCGTGCGCGACGGCGAGCTTTCGCTGACCGTGCGCGGCCCGAACGCCGCGCAGGCGGGGGAGGGCGCGGACAATCTCGTACTCAAGGCGGCAACCGCGCTTGCCGCGCTCGAGCCTGCGGTCGGGCTGGGCGCATTCCACCTCGACAAGGCGCTGCCGGTTGCCGCCGGCATCGGCGGCGGATCGGCCGACGCGGCAGCGGCACTACGCCTCCTCGCCAAGGCCAACGGGCTTGCGCCCGAGCATCCGGCCCTCTTCGCCGCTGCGCGCTCGACCGGCGCCGACGTCCCGGTCTGCCTCGATCCGCGCCCGCGAATCATCCGCGGCATCGGCGAGGTGCTGTCGCCGCCGTTGTCGCTGCCGGCACTCCCGGCGGTACTGGTCAATCCGGGTGTCGCGCTGACGACCAAGGCGGTGTTCGCGCGCTGGACGGCCCCGGCCGCTCCTCCCGTTGCCCTCGACGTCGCGGCGATCGCCAAGCTCGAAAACCGCGACGCGTTTCTGCAGCTTCTCGCCACGCAAGCGAATGATCTTGAAGCTCCCGCCATTGCGCTGGCGCCGGTGATCGCCGATGTCCTCGCAGCGCTGCGAGCACTCGGCTGCAGCCTTGCGCGCATGTCCGGCTCGGGGGCGACCTGCTTCGCGATTTTTGCCTCGGCGTCCGCCGCACGGGAAGCGGCGAAAGCCGTGCACGACCACTATCCGCATTGGTGGGTGCAGGCGTGCGTGCTCGGGTAGCATCATTGCGGGCCGAAGAAACGCGGCGCGTTGAATGATGGCGAGCCTAGTGCGTGCGCGCGATGCAGAAGTCGACCGTCTCGGCCAGCGCCGACTTCATCGGCGAGTCGGGAAAGAGGGCGAGCGCGTCACGGGCGATGGCGCCGTAGTGGTGGGCGCGCCCGATCGTGTCCTCGAGCGCGCGATGCTTGGCCATGAGGCCGATGGCGTGCTCGAGGTCGGCATCGGTCGCTTCGCCGCGCTCGAGCGTGCGCCGCCAGAATTCGCGCTCGGCGTGGCCGCCGCGGCGGAAGGCGAGCACCACCGGCAACGTGATCTTTCCTTCGCGGAAATCGTCGCCGACGTTCTTGCCGAGCTTCTGCGCCGCGCCGCCGTAGTCGAGGGCGTCGTCGACGAGCTGGAAGGTGATGCCGAGATTCATGCCGAACGACCGGCAGGCGGCCTCCTCGTCCCGCGGCCGCGCGCACAGCACCGGGCCGACCTCGCACGCGGCTGCGAACAGCTCGGCGGTCTTGGCGCGGATCACTGCGATGTACTCGTCCTCCGTCGTCGCCGTATTCTTGGCAGCGGCGAGCTGCATGACCTCGCCCTCGGCGATCACGGCGGCGGCGGCGGAGAGGATTTCGAGCGCCTTGAGGTTCCCGACCTCGACCATCATCTTGAACGCCTGGCCGAGCAGGAAATCGCCGACCAGCACGCTGGCCTCGTTCCCCCACAGCATCCGCGCGGCGAGCCGTCCGCGCCGCATCTCGCTTTCGTCGACGACGTCGTCGTGCAGCAGCGTGGCGGTGTGCATGAACTCCACCGCGGCCGCGAGCTTGATGTGGCCGTCGCCGGCGTAGCCGGTGAGCCGCGCCAGCGCCAGCGTGAGTATTGGCCGCAACCGCTTGCCGCCGGAATTGATCAGGTGGTTGGCGACCTCCGGGATCATCGCCACCTCCGAGCCGGTGCGCGCCAAAATGACGCCGTTGACGCGCTCCATGTCGGCGGCGACCCGATCGAGCAGTGGATCGATCGAGGGCTCACCAGGACTTGCGAAAGGGACGACGACAGCCACTTGAAGTTTTCTCCACAGCGGACGCGAGAGCATAGAAACGCTATGGTAGACTGACAAGTGCGCCTGCCCGGACGTGCTTTTGCCGGTGCCGCTCGCGCTATTCGGACGTGGCGGTGGAGAGGGGGAATGTCAAGCAACGAGCCGCATGCCGGGAGCATGGCTGCAAGCCAGTTTCAGACGGCGGTGCTGGTGCCGTGCTACAATGAGGAGCGCGCCGTCGCCAAGGTTGTCGCCGATTTTCGGGCGGCGCTGCCGGACGCCGCAATCTATGTGTACGACAACAATTCCACCGACCGCACTGTCGAAGCCGCGCTCCGGGCCGGCGCCGTGGTTCGCCGCGAGGCCTATCAGGGCAAAGGCCACGTGGTCCGGCGGATGTTCAACGACGTCGAGGCCGACGTCTACGTGCTGGTCGATGGCGATGCGACCTACGACGCACCCAGCGCGCGCGACATGATCGCCAAGCTGATCGACGAGCGGCTGGACATGGTGGTCGCCACCCGCGTCGATCGCGACCACGCGGCCTATCGCCCCGGTCATCGGGCCGGCAACCGGCTCTTGACCGGCTTCGTGGCCCACATGTTCGGGCGCGCCTTCACCGACATCCTTTCCGGCTATCGGGTATTCTCACGACGCTTCGTGAAGTCGTTCCCGATCCTCTCCGGCGGTTTCGAAATTGAGACGGAGCTGACCGTTCACGCGCTCGAGCTCGAATTGCCGGTCGGGGAGATGGCAACGCCCTATTTCTCGCGGCCGAGCGGATCGGCTTCGAAGCTGTCGACCTGGAACGACGGCTTCCGCATTCTCTCGACGGTCTTCAAGCTTTACCGCGCCGCGCGGCCGCTGTCGCTGTTCGGGGCGTTCGGCATCGCTCTCGCCATCATATCGATCGGCCTCGCCATCCCGATCTTCACCACCTACGTGCAGGAGGGGTTGGTGCCACGGTTGCCGACGGCGGTGCTTTCGACCGGCCTGATGCTGCTTGCCTTCCTTTCGATCGCCTGCGGTCTGATCCTGGACACGGTCACGCGCGGCCGGCGCGAACTCAAGCTGCTCGCCTATCTCGCCCTGCGCGCGCCGGGCGAGGAACGGCGGCGGAGCTGAACGTGGTCGAGCTTCTTCGCACCAACGATGCCGTGCTGATCTCGGCGATCGAGGCGCTGCTCAGCGGCGCACGCATCGCGCACGTCGTTGTCGATCAGAACATCAGCGTGCTGGAAGGTTCGATCGGCGCCTTCCCGCGCCGCATTCTGGTCGGCGCGGACCAACTCGACGCGGCGCGGCGGCTGCTTACCGACGCCGGCCTCGCCCACGAACTCCGTGGCGATGGGCGCTGAAAGCGCCGGGGTGAGCGCGGACGCGGTCCTCGGCGGATCGCTCACGCTGCGCCAGCCGTTGCGCGGCCACCGCGTCGGCCATGACGCGATTCTGCTCGCCGCGGCGACCGCGGCCGGCGCCGGCGAGCACGCGGTCGACCTCGGCGCCGGCGTCGGCGCCGCGGGACTGGCGCTGGCCCGTCGCGTCGCCGGCGTTGCCGTGACCCTGGTCGAGATCGAGCCGGCCCTCGCCGCGCTGGCGCGCGAGAACGCCGCGCGCAACGGTCTTGCTGAGCGGGTGCGCGCCGTGTGCCTCGACGTTGCCGCGCCCGCCGCCGCTTTCGCCGCAGCGGGATTGTCGTCCGGGACGGCGGACCGGGTGCTGATGAATCCGCCCTTCAACATGGCACCAGCGCAAAAACTGTCGCCCGATCGTGGCCGGCGTCTCGCGCATGCCGCGTCGCCCGATACGCTCGGCCAGTGGGTGCGCACCGCGGTGCGGTTGCTGCGGCCTTCGGGCGTGCTGACGCTGATCTGGCGCGCCGACGGGCTCGATTCGATGCTGGCGGCGCTCACCGCCGGCTTCGGCGCGGTCACGCTCCTTCCGGTGCATCCGCAGCCGGGGGCGGCGGCGATCAGAGTGCTGGCGCGCGCCGTCAAGGCAAGCCGCGCGCCGCTCGCGCTGTTGCCGGGCTTTGTGCTCACGGATGCCGCCGGCGAGCCGAGTGCGGAAGCCGAGGCCGTCCTGCGTGCGGGCGGGGTGCTCTCCTTGGCCCGGGAGTGAGGCTTTCGCTGTCGCGCGCTACGCAGTCGCCGAATTGGGCGGCGCCGTCGTTGTCTGCTTCATTTGCCTTGGGCTTGGAATGTAGGAAAAGCCGACGATGACACCGATCAGCATCAGCAGCATGTAGATTTTCATCGCCGGCGCGTTCCCATCCCTGGCCCCGGCGTTTAACTTAGCCGTGTGAACCTTTCCGCGACGTTAACAAACGGTTACTTGAGGGGCCGAGGACGACTGCCTATGTGCACTTCATGAGCGAGCCCTGGACTGGGGAAAGCGTCAAAGAGGCCGGCACGCGCGCCCTTGCGGCGCTTCGCGGTTTCATTCCGGAGCGCTTCCGCGGCGACCGTGTCGTGGTGCCGGTGGCGAGACTCTCCGGCATCATCGGCCTGTCGACGCCGCTTCGCCCTGGCCTCACGATGGGCAGCGTCGCGCGCACGCTCGACCGCCTCTTTGCCGTGCGCAACGCGGCCGCGGTCGCTCTCGCCATCAACTCGCCTGGCGGATCGCCGGTGCAATCCCACCTGATCTTCCGCCGCATCCGCGAGCTGGCGGAGGAGAAGAAGCGCCGGGTCATTGCGTTCGTAGAAGACGTCGCCGCCTCGGGCGGCTACATGATCGCTTGCGCCGCCGATGAAATCATCGCCGATCCGCATTCGATCGTCGGCTCGATCGGGGTGGTCGGCAGCTCCTTCGGGTTCGACAAGGCAATCGCCAAGCTCGGCATCGAGCGGCGGGTCTATACCTCTGGCGAACGCAAGGCGATGCTCGACCCTTTCCTGCCGGAGAAGCCGGATGACGTCGAGCGCCTGAAGGAGCTGCAGCGTGAGATCCACGAGGATTTTATCGCGCTGGTGAAATCGCGGCGCGGCGGCAAGCTTGCCGGCCCGGAAAATGACTTGTTCTCCGGCGAGTACTGGACCGGACGGCGCGGGATCGAGCTCGGCCTCGTCGACTCGATCGGTGAGGTGCGCAGCACGCTCCGCGACCGTTTCGGGGACAAGGTTTTTACGCCGCTCATCGCCGCCGAGCGCCGGCTGTTCGGGCGGCGCGTCAGCGGCATCGGCCGCGGCGACTTCATGGGTGCGGGTCTTGCCGAGGATGTGATCTCGGCGCTCGAGGCGCGCGCGCTGTGGGCGCGTTACGGGCTCTGACGGAGGGAGAAATGCCGCCGGTATTGGCCTTGGCGTTCGGACTGATCGGAGGCGCGGTCCTGCTGCGCTGGTGCATCAAGGAGGTGCAGCGCGTGAGCGCCGATCTCGACACCGTCCGCGGCAACCCCGCCGATCCGGTCGACCGCGAGACGCTGCCAACCCTGAAACGCGATCCGCAATCGGGCGAATACCGCCCGAGCTAGACGCGGACTTGACCGCAGGCGGGCGTTCCACCAACAACGTCCCATGAACGAGGACTTGCTGCCGCCCCACATGCGCCCCGAGCGCTCGTTCCAGGGGCTCATTCTGGCGTTGCAGCGCTACTGGGCGGACTTCGGCTGCATCATCCTGCAGCCCTACGACATGGAAGTCGGCGCCGGCACCTTCCATCCGGCGACCACGTTGCGCGCGCTCGGCCCGAAGTCGTGGAACGCCGCCTATGTGCAGCCCTCGCGCCGTCCCAAGGACGGCCGCTACGGCGAAAACCCGAACCGCCTCCAGCACTACTACCAGCTGCAGGTCATTCTCAAACCGTCGCCGGACGACCTGCAGGAGCTTTATCTGAAATCGCTCTACGCCATCGGCATCGATCCCAAGATCCACGACATCCGCTTTGTCGAGGACGATTGGGAGAGCCCGACGCTCGGCGCCTGGGGGCTCGGCTGGGAGTGCTGGTGCGACGGCATGGAGGTCTCGCAGTTCACCTATTTCCAGCAGGTCGCGGGCTTCGAATGCGCGCCGGTGTCGGGCGAGCTCACCTACGGCCTCGAACGGCTGGCGATGTACGTGCAGGGCGTGGAGAACGTCTTCGAGCTGAATTTCAACGGCCGCGAAGGCGCCGAGAAGGTGACTTATGGCGACGTGTTCCTGCAGGCCGAGCAGGAATATTCGCGGCACAATTTCGAATATGCCGACACCGACATGCTGTTCGAACAGTTCCGCATGGCTGAAGCCGCCTGCAACAGATACCTCGAAGCGGGTTGGCAGCTTGATCCCGACCTTGCACCGCAGGCCGGGGAGGGAAGGGAGGCGGCGCGCAATCGCGGCCGTCATCTCATGGCGCTGCCGGCCTACGATCAGTGCATCAAGGCGAGCCATGTGTTCAATCTGCTCGACGCGCGCGGGGTGATTTCCGTGACCGAGCGGCAGAGCTACATCCTGCGGGTGCGCGAACTCGCCAAGGCATGCGGCGAGGCGTGGCTGGCAACAGAAGGCGGAGGGAGAAGTCAATGAGCGAGATGCCTGAAATCGGCGGCCGGCGGCCGATCGTGATCGATGTCGAGGCCGGCAAGAGCTACTGGTGGTGCGCCTGCGGGCGTTCGCAGAAGCAGCCGTTCTGCGACGGCTCGCACAAGGTCACCTCGTTCACGCCCGTCGAATTCAAGGCGGCCACCACCGAGAAGGTCTGGTTCTGCGCCTGCAAACGCTCCGCCAAGAAGCCAATGTGCGACGGCACGCACAAGACGGTAGGAGCGTAACGCTCCCCTTAACCCTCCCCTGAAGGGGGAGGGTCGGCGCGCATCGAAAGATGCGCGACGGGGTGGGGTGATGCGCGGGAGTGGAACCGTGGGTGACGACGCAAGTGCGCGCCGGCTGCGAGCAAACGCCACAGAGACCGAGCTGCTCCTCTGGAAACGCCTGCGCACTATCGAAATCGACGGCTCGCATTTCCGTCGTCAGGTTCCGATTGGACCTTACGTCGTCGATTTTGCCTGCATGGCCGCACGTCTAGTGATCGAGCTTGACGGCTCTGGGCACAATATCGATGCCCGTCAAGTGAAAGATGATCGACGGACGCGCTGGCTGGAAGCGGAAGGCTATCGCGTCATTCGCTTCTGGAACAACGATCTTAGACAAAACGCGAATGGCGTTTTGGAGACCGTGTACGCGGCCCTCTATGGTTCTCGCGACGCCGAGCCATTTGCCTTGAAGCACAAAAGGCGGCAACGCCGTCACCCCACCCCAGCGCGCTTCGCGCGCCGACTCTCCCCCTCCAGGGGAGGGTGAATTCGAGCCCGCCATGCCCGACCTGCTGCTCGAGCTTTTCTCCGAGGAAATTCCCGCCCGCATGCAGGCGCAGGCGGCGGCGGATCTGCGCAAGCTCGTGACCGGCCGGCTGGTCGACGCCGGTCTCGTCTACGACGGCGCCAAGGCGTTCGTGACGCCGCGCCGTCTCGCGCTCTCCGTCCACGGCATTCCCGCGCGCCAGGCCGATTTGCGCGAAGAGAAGAAGGGGCCGCGAGTCGGCGCACCGGAGAACGCGATCGCCGGATTTCTCAAGGCAGCCGGACTGAAGTCGATTGCCGACGCGAAAATCCAGTCGGACAAGAAGGGCGATTTCTACGTCGCCGTCGTCGAACGGCCGGGCCGCGCCGCGCTCGACGTGCTCGGCGAAATCCTGCCCGGCGTCATCAAAAGCTTCCCGTGGCCGAAATCCATGCGCTGGGGTGTGCAATCGAAGGAGCCGGGCGCGCTCGACTGGGTGCGGCCGCTGCATTCGATCGTGGCGACGTTCGGGCCGGAGACCGAGGAGCCCGAGATCGTGCCGTTTGCCGTCGACGGCATTGCCGCCGGCAATGCGACGCGCGGCCATCGCTTTCTTGCGCCGGCGCCATTCACGGTGCGCCGGCTCGGCGACTACATGGACAAGCTCGACAAGGCCAA
The DNA here is from genome assembly GCA_963833665.1 of uncultured Alphaproteobacteria bacterium. GTDB lineage: Bacteria > Pseudomonadota > Alphaproteobacteria > Rhizobiales > Xanthobacteraceae > BOG-931. The sequence continues at coordinate 33,877 of CAWHZA010000029.1, forward strand.
GGTCGTGCTCGACGCCGAGCGGCGGCGCGACATCATCGCGGCGGAAGCAAAGCAGCTTGCCTTCGCGCAGGGGCTCGAACTCGTCGCCGACGACGGCCTCCTGGCCGAGGTCGCTGGCATCGTCGAGTGGCCCGTGGTGCTGATGGGATCGTTCGACGCGAGCTTCCTGCAAATCCCCGAGGAGGTGATCCGCGCCACCATCCGCAACAACCAGAAATGCTTCGTCCTGCGCGATGCTGCGCATGCAAAACTCGTCAACAAGTTCATCCTCGTTTCCAACATGGAGGCGGCGGACGGCGGCAAGGCGATTGTCGCCGGCAACGAACGCGTCATCCGAGCGCGCCTCTCGGACGCGAAGTTCTTCTACGAGACCGATCTGAAGACGCGGCTCGAGGACCGGCTGCCGAAGTTCGAGGACATCGTCTTTCACGAGAAGTTGGGCACCCAGGCCGAGCGCATTGAACGCATTGAACGATTGGCCGCGGAATTGGCGCCATTGGTCGGCGCCGATGTGGAGAAGGCGAAGCGCGCGGCACGGCTATGCAAGGCCGATCTGCTCACCGAAGTGGTCGGCGAATTCCCTGAGTTGCAGGGCGTTATGGGGAAATACTACGCCGAGGCCCAGGGCGAGGACGAAGCCGTCGCCCACGCCAGCGAAGATCACTACAGGCCGAAGGGGCCGGACGATCTGGTGCCGAGCGATCCGGTGTCGGTCGCCGTTGCGCTCGCCGACAAGATCGACACGCTCGTCGGGTTCTGGGCCATCAACGAGAAGCCGACCGGGAGCAAAGACCCTTACGCGCTTACGAAGGGCGGCATTAGGGGTGTTGCGACTTATTCTAAGCAATCGACTTCGAGTTCGAATTTTCAAATGGCTTTTTGCTCACATGGTAGTTGTCAAGACACAAATGGCCGGTGCTGATATTGATCAGCCGTACAGCGAACATATGCCCCCGGACAACTTGATAATTGTCGAACTCGATGCTGGTAAGAGAATTGTTCAAGACATTCGACAACACGGAACTCCGGAAGCGTTGTCGAAGACAGAGCATCGGCCCCAAGCTCGCGCGATCTTATGATTTTCTTCGCCGATCGCTTGAAAGTCCAACTGCGCGAGCAAGGCGCGCGGCACGATCTCGTCGACGCGGTGTTCGCACTGGCAGGCCAGGACGATCTTCTGCTCATCGTCCGCCGCGTCGAGGCATTGGGAAAATTCCTCGACACCGAGGACGGCAAGAACCTGCTCGCCGGCTACAAGCGTGCGACCAACATCATCCGCATCGAGGAGAAAAAGGACAATCGCCCATATACCGGGGCGCCTGATCCCGGGCTTTACGCGCAAGCCGAAGAAAAGGCGCTGGCGCAGGCGATTGAACTAGCGAAGGCGGAAGCAGAGCGTGCGGTCGCGGCCGAGGATTTCGCTGCCGCCATGCGCGCCATGGCGAAGCTGCGGCCGCATGTCGATGCGTTCTTTGACAAGGTGACCGTCAACGTCGATGACAAGACGCTGCGCGAGAACCGGCTGAAGCTCCTCAACGAAATCCGGGCGGCGACGCGCGCGGTCGCCGATTTCTCCCGAATTCGAGGGATAACATTCCCCTCCCCAGCACGCGCCGCGCAAGCGGGGAAGGGATTTGCCGCCGCGCGATTCCACGGACCGCCGTTGCGCACGGGCTGGAATCCGCCGCCCTTGTCGCCTAGAACCGGACGGCGGTCTGCGCGTTATGCGTAGGTTGTGCAGCCGCGCCCGTTGCCCTTTTCGCGCAAATTCATCGAAACCACAGGAAAATCCAATGCTCGTCACCGCCACCGACCTGTCGCCGGCCGTCGCCCTCGTCGCCGGCATCCTGATCTTGATCATGCCCCGGCTGCTGAACTTCATCGTCGCCATCTATCTCATTTTCATCGGCCTCGTAGGCCTCAACAGCGTTCATCACTGGGTCAATTTACACTGATTGACGCCGCTGCGGCGTTACGTCGAATGGCGGCCGTTGGGTAACGACGAGCCGGGGAAATCGAACGCATCATCCCATGGTCAAGTCTCGCTCCAAAGCATCGCATCGACCGGAGAAGAAATCGCCGCGGCGCGCCGTGAAGGCGAAGGATCGCCAAAAAGGACGAACCACGGCGCCGTCTGCCGCGCCGATGGGCAAATGGGTGTACGCCTTCGGCGGCGGCAAGGCCGAGGGCCGCGCCGGCATGCGCAACCTCCTCGGCGGCAAGGGCGCCGGCCTCGCCGAGATGGCGCATCTCGGCGTCCCGGTGCCGCCCGGCTTTACCATCACCACCGAGGTGTGCACGTATTTTTATCAGAACGGTAAAACCTATCCGAAGGAACTCAAGGCGAAGGTGGACGCTGCCCTCGCCGAGGTCGGCCGCATCACCGGGAAGAAATTCGGCGACGGGGAAAATCCGCTGCTCGTATCGGTGCGCTCGGGGGCGCGCGCGTCAATGCCGGGCATGATGGATACCGTGCTCAATCTCGGCCTCAACGATGCCACCGTCGCGGCGCTGGCGAAGAATTCGGGCGACCGGCGCTTCGCTTACGACAGCTACCGGCGCTTCGTCAGCATGTATGCCGACGTGGTGCTTGGCATCGGCCACCATCACTTCGAGGAAGTCCTCGACGAGCACAAGGAGCGCAACGGCTACACGCTCGACACCGACCTCGAAGCGGCCGACTGGGAGGAGCTGGTCGGCGTGTTCAAGCAGCGCATCGAGGAGGAGACCGGCAAGGCGTTTCCGCAGGACCCGCAGGCGCAGCTATGGGGCGCCATCGGCGCCGTATTCGGCTCGTGGATGAACCCGCGCGCGATCACCTATCGCCGCCTGCACGGCATTCCGGAAAGCTGGGGCACCGCGGTCAACGTGCAAGCGATGGTGTTCGGCAATATGGGCGAGACCTCGGCGACCGGTGTCGCCTTCACGCGCAATCCCTCGACCGGCGAGAAGAAGCTTTACGGCGAATTCCTCATCAACGCCCAGGGCGAGGACGTCGTCGCCGGTATCCGCACCCCGCAGGAGATCACCGAAGCGGCGCGGCAGGAAGCGGGTTCGGACAAGCCGTCGATGGAGGCGGCGCTTCCGCAAGCCTTCGCCGAGCTCAAGCGCATCTATGCCGCGCTTGAGCGGCACTACCGCGACATGCAGGACCTCGAATTCACGGTGGAGCAGGGCAAGCTGTGGATGCTGCAGACGCGCAGCGGCAAGCGCACCGCGGGCGCGGCGCTCCGCATCGCCGTCGAGCTCGCCCAGGAGAAGCTGATCAGCAAGGAGGAAGCGGTGACGCGCGTCGATCCCGCCGCGCTCGACCAGCTCCTGCATCCGACCATCGATCCGGCCGCCGAGCGCAACGTGATCGCGACCGGCCTGCCGGCCTCGCCGGGCGCCGCCTCCGGCGAGATCGTGTTCTCGTCCGAGGACGCGGAAGCGCTCAGCAACCAGGGGCGCAAGGTCATTCTGGTGCGGGTGGAGACCTCGCCGGAGGACATCCACGGCATGCACGCCGCCGAGGGCATCCTGACCACGCGGGGCGGCATGACCTCGCACGCCGCCGTGGTCGCGCGCGGCATGGGCAAGCCCTGCGTCGCCGGCGCCGGCATGCTGCGCGTCGACTATCGCACGCAGACCATGTCCGCGGGCGGTGCGACGATGAAGAAGGGGGAGATCCTGACGATCGACGGCTCGACCGGACAGGTGCTCGTGGGCAAGGTGCCGATGAGCGAGCCGGAGCTCACCGGTGAATTCGCGACGCTGATGCAATGGGCCGACGGCGCGCGCAAGCTGAAAGTGCGCGCCAACGCCGACACGCCGGCCGACGCACGCACCGCGATCAAATTTGGCGCCGAGGGCATCGGGCTCTGCCGCACCGAGCACATGTTCTTCGACGAGGACCGCATCCAGGCGATGCGCGAGATGATCCTGGCCGAAGACGAGAAGACGCGCCGCGCCGCGCTCGCCAAGCTCCTGCCGATGCAGCGCAACGATTTCGTCGAGCTGTTCAAGATCATGGGCGCCCTGCCGGTGACCATCCGGCTCCTCGATCCGCCGCTGCACGAGTTCCTGCCGCACACCGACGACGAGATCGCAACGGTCGCCGCGGCGATGGGCGCCGATCCGAAAAAACTCGCGGACCGCGCGCGCGAGCTGCGCGAGTTTAATCCGATGCTCGGCTTCCGCGGCTGCCGGCTGGCGATCGCCTATCCGGAAATCGCGGAGATGCAGGCCCGCGCCATCTTCGAGGCCGCGATCGAGGCCAGCCGCGCCACCGGCGCGCCGGTCGTGCCGGAAATCATGGTGCCGCTCATCGCCAGCAAGGCGGAACTCGATCTCATCAAGGCACGCATTGACGCCATGGCGCAAACGGTCTCCGCCGAGGCCAAGAGCAAGGTCGAATATCAGGTCGGCACCATGATCGAGCTCCCGCGCGCTGCGCTCAGGGCCGGCGAGATCGCCGCTACCGCCGAGTTCTTCTCCTTCGGGACCAACGACCTGACGCAGACCGCCTTCGGCATCAGCCGCGACGATGCGGCGAGCTTTTTGGGCATCTACACGTCGAAGGGCATCTTGCCGGCCGATCCGTTCGTGACGCTCGACCGCGAGGGCGTCGGCGAACTCATCCGCATTGCCGCCGAGCGCGGCCGCCGCGCGCGTCCGGGCCTGAAGCTCGGCATCTGCGGCGAGCATGGCGGCGATCCTGCTTCGATCGCGTTCTGCCATGAGGCCAAGCTCGACTACGTCTCGTGCTCGCCGTTCCGCGTGCCGATCGCACGCCTCGCCGCGGGACAGGCCGCGCTCGCAAAGAGGACCGCATCGCAGGAGTGATCTTGTTCGCCCGCAGCGAGCGAGCAGGTGAGGGCGAAGGCTACGCCGCGACGCCGGCCAGGAAGGCTTCGACGTGGCCGCGGAGATCGGCGATGGCTGCTTCGACCGAGCGCGAGGCGTCGAGCACGACTTCCGCTGACATGGAGGTCTGCGTGGCGGCGCCGGCGACGTCGTCGAGCACCGTGCCCATGCTCTGCGTCGCCTGGGCCGCGCTCGCGACATTGGACGAGATGTGGCTCGTGGCGGCGCTCTGCTCCTCGATCGAGGCGGCGACGCCGGTGGCGTAGTGCGCGATCTCCTGCATGCGCTGGGTGATGCGGCGGATCGATTCTACGGCGCTCGCGGTCGAGCTCTGCACCGCCAGTATCTGTCCGACGATCGCTTCGGTGGCCTTGCCGGTCTGCACCGCCAGCGATTTGACTTCCGACGCCACCACCGCAAAGCCGCGTCCCGCCTCGCCGGCGCGCGCCGCTTCGATCGTGGCGTTGAGCGCCAAAAGGTTGGTCTGCTCGGCGATGGTCTGGATGAGCTTGACGATGTCGCCGATCTTCTGCGCCGTCACGGCGAGCGTGTTCATCTCGCCGTTGGTCGCCTGTGCCTCGTCGACCGCCATGCGCACGACGGTGTTGGTCTGCGTGATCTGCCGCGCGATCTCGGCAATGGAGCTCGACAGCTCGTCGGCGGCGCCCGCCGCCGTCCGCACTCCGGTCGAGGCCTCGTGCGAGGCCGCGACCGCACTTTCCGCGCATTGCGAGGTGTGATTGGAGGCGGCGGAAAGCGTGACCGCGGTCGACTTCATCGCCGCGGCGCTGTCGCCGAATGTCTTGAGCAGCGTCTCCATCTTGGTGCGGAACGCCGCAATCGCCGTATCGATGGCGCCGCGCCGGCGCTGCTGGTCGGAGGCGTGATCGTGTTCCTTCTGCAGACGCACGCGATCGGTCACATCCTCATGGGTCGAAACCCAGCCGCCATCAGGTGTCGGCTGGTTGGTGGAATAGAACGTGCGGCCACTGCCCGCTGGGAGGGTCCACTTCAACGTTCTGCCGGCCGCGACCCCTTCCACGATCTCGTTGTAGTATTGCTCGACATCAAGGCTCAGAAGCCCGGTGTGCTTGCGATGCTCAAGAAGCGCACGCAGCGTGCAGCCCGGTTTCGCTACGCTGGCGGACAGGTCGTACATGCGTAGAAATGGCTTGTTGCAGAAGACAATCCGCGAGCTGCTGTCGAACATGCACGGGCCCTGCGACATGTAGTCGAGCGCGGAGACGAGTCGTCGAATCCTCGTTCGCATGCGCTGCCCGACGGCAGCGCCGGCGACGAGGAGGAGCAATGCGACGATGAGGCCGGCGGTTTGCCAGTCCGGCAGAATCGGGGAAAGCGGGTCGGGCATAACTTCGCGCGTCCGGATGGGCGGCAGTATTCCGGCATCGCATTGCCGTTTGGTTAATAAACAGCGACTGACGCGCAAAGCCCGATCACGTTGCTTTGCCCGCACATCCAATGTTCGACGCGTCGACAGCTTCCGCGAGACGCGCAGGACCGCGCCGCCGCGGTTAACGCGTTCGCAAGCTTAATCCGAGAATAAATGGACGTGTCGCATTCGTGCCACTGCGGCAGCTTTTGCTTAAGCGGGGAAGCGTCGCGTTGCAAAGCGCGGGCGTAGGGGTGATGGTGGCGTTGCGTACCCGGACGGCAGGCGCGTCTTTCTCCGCGCCTTTCTGGCTCAGCGCGTTCTGCGCCGCCCTCGCGCCGACATCGATCGGATATCAGGACCTCGCCGCCTTGTTCGCGCGGCAGCCCGGTGTCTCTGAGCGCCTGCGCGAGCATATGATCGCTTCGCCCTTCGGCACCATTCACGCCGCGACGTTCAGCTTCTCGCGTCCGATCGGTACCGGCATGCCGGAGCCGCTGGGACCGCAGCCGGTCAACTTCGATCCGCGCTCGCTCGACGTGAAGGTGTGGTCAGCTAACGAGCCGCCGATCGTCCGCCCGACGCTTCAGGTCGAATATCCGACAGTCAACCGCCGGCTCAAGGGTAACCGCATGCCGTTGCCGCAACCAGAGCCGGGCGCGAGCGATCCAGCCGGCGTTCCGCAGCTGCAGCCGATCGATACGGCCCCAGCGCTGGCGCCGCAGCCGGCGCCGCCGCGTGCGCCCGGACGCGCACCGCCGCTCAAGACAACCGAGCAACTCGACGCCGCGCCGTCTGCGGCCCCGCAGGACGTGGCGACCGTGCCGTCGTCCCCGCACGTGACGGAAGAGCCGCACAGCCTGGAGTCTGCCGCCCAGATGGCGTTACCCTTCGAAGTGCCGGACGAATCCGACAATGGGCTCGCGACGACCGGCGGACATGCAGGACCGGGAGATCGAGGACGACGCTGCCATAGCGGACAAGCCGCCGGAGCTGCCTGCTGCCGGCGAGGGCGATGAGGCGTCGTCGTCGGCTTTCGCCGCGCCGTCTTTCCTCGAAGCGAATGCGGTAGACCGCGACACCCGGCTTTATTTCGGCGTTTCCGCCTTCGGCTCATCCGGCGGATTGGAGCAATGGGCGACCCGGGGCAGAGCCGATCGCTGGCGGCGCCTGCGGTCGATCCCGAAATCAAGCTTGCGGCGCTCGGCGGCTCCGCCGATCCCGGCGGAGCCGGTGAAACGCTCGCCAGCAAGGACGACGCCGACCGACTGAAAAGCCCGGCCGATCGCCTCGGCCTTGCCGGCAGGGAGCGCGCCAAGGCGGAGAAGTGTCTCGCGGACGCGATCTATTTCGAGGCACGCGGCGAGCCGTCGCGCGGACAGATGGCGGTCGCGCAGGTGGTGATGAACCGCGTGTTCTCACGCTACTATCCTAACAACGTGTGCGGCGTGGTCTATCAGAACGCCAGGCGGCATCTCGCCTGCCAGTTCACCTTCGCCTGCGACGGTACTCGCGAGGTGGTGAACGAGCCGGACATGTGGGAGCAGGCCAAGCACATCGCCAAGGACACGCTCGACGGCAAGATCTGGCTCGGCGAAGTCGGCCACGCCACGCATTATCACGCCTACTGGGTGCATCCGAGCTGGGTTCACGAAATGAAGAAGATGTACAAGCTCGGCGTCCATACCTTTTATCGCCCGCGCGCCTGGGGTGACGGCTCCGACGCGCCGATCTGGGGCGCGACGCCCGACACGGGCAAGGCTGACGCACCCGGCGACCGGCCCGACGCTCCGGCGAAAGCGCCGCAAGCCGCGGTGATGCCGCCCGCATCCGCGACCGGCTGGAGCATGTTCACCGCACGGCTGTGATCGCCCCGGCTTGGCGCGGGGCAGCTATGCGCGCAGCTCCTTTCTGACGAAGTTTTGTTTGGGCGGTCGACACCGACGCCGTATCGTGCGCGGCATTGCGAATGCCCGCGCCGGAGCCGCCATGACCATCCAGTCCCCGAGCGCGAGCGCGGCAGCCGAGGCAGCGAAGCCGGGCACGTGGCGGACCCCGGTCGTCATCATCGGCTTCGGCTGCCTGATAACAGCCATCGCATTCGGTCCGCGCGCGACACTCGGCTTCTTCCTCACGCCGCTCTCCACCGCCAATCATTGGGGCCGTGACGTGTTCGCCTTCGCCCTGGCGGTGCAGAATCTGCTGTGGGGCGTGGGGCAGCCGTTCGCCGGCATGATCGCCGACCGCTTCGGACCGGTCCGGGTGCTGTGCGCCGGCGCGCTCATGTACGCCCTCGGCCTCGTGCTGATGGCGCATGCGACCAGCGCCCCGATGCTCGATCTGTCGGCCGGGGTGCTGATCGGCTTCGGCCTTGCCGGTGCATCGTTCATGGTCGTGCTGGCGGCGTTCGGCAAGATCCTGCCGCCGCAATGGCGTTCGATCGCGTTCGGTCTCGGAACGGCGGCCGGCTCGTTCGGGCAATTTCTGTTCTCGCCGCTCGCCGTCCTGCTGATGAGCGCGTTCGGCTGGCAACAGGCGCTCGTGACCTTCGCCGTCGTCGTGCTTGCGGTGCTGCCGCTTTCGCTTGCTCTGGCGATGCCGCGCGCGGAGACGACGACACACGCCGCGCCGCAATCGCTGCGGCAGGCACTCGCCGAAGCCTTTGCACACCGCTCTTACGTGCTGCTGACTGTCGGTTTTTTTACCTGCGGATTCCAGATCGCCTTCGTCACCGTGCACCTGCCGTCCTACCTCGTCGATCGCGGACTTTCCGCCGAGGTCGGCGGCTGGACCATTGGGGTCATCGGGCTGTTCAATATCTTCGGCTCACTGACGGCGGGCTGGCTCGGCGACCGCATGCCAAAGCGCTACCTGCTCTCGCTCATCTACTTCGGCCGCGCGCTGGCGATTCTGGTGTTTATCCTCGTTCCGATCTCGCCGGTGACCTGCATCGTGTTCGGCGCCTTCACCGGCCTCATGTGGCTCGCCACGGTGCCGCCTACCAATGGGCTCATCGTCGTGATGTTTGGGACGCGATGGCTGGCGACGCTGTCGGGATTCGCCTTTTTCAGTCATCAGGTCGGCGGTTTTCTCGGCGCCTGGCTCGGCGGTGTCGTGTTCGACCGCACCGGTTCTTATGAACCGGTGTGGTGGCTGGCGATCCTGTTCGGCCTTCTGTCCGCGGTCATCAACTTGCCGATCGTCGAGAAGCCGGTAGCCCGCCCTGCCGCTTTGGCGGCGTAGGATCGCAACGCATCTGTCTTTTGCCGCCTGCCTGCGGCGGCCCAACCGTAGCCGCTTGTGCCGGGCGTCCGCGTCTTCCACACTGCGCGTCGAGATGCGTCGCCGGCCGGCCAAAGCCGGCCGCGAAACGAAAGTCAGAGCTGGAGCCGGCGCGTGAGCACCTTCAAGGCGATCGTTGTCGACAAGGCGGAATCCGGCCAGACCGTCCGGCTCACCGATTTCGACGAGCGGGAATTGATGGAGGGCGACGTCACCGTCGGCGTGGAATATTCGACGCTGAACTACAAGGATGGGCTCGCGCTCACCGGCAAGGCGCCGGTGGTGCGCCGCTTTCCCATGATCGCCGGCATCGATTTCGCCGGCACGGTGCAATCGTCCTCCCATCCTGGCTGGAAGCCCGGCGACAAGGTGATCCTCAACGGCTGGGGGCTCGGCGAGACTCATCTCGGCGGCTATGCAGAGAAGGCGCGCGTCAAGGGCGACTGGCTCGTGCGGCTGCCACAGAGCATGAGCACCCGGCAAGCGATGGCGATCGGCACCGCTGGCTATACCGCCATGCTGGCGGTGATGGCGCTCGAGCGTGCCGGCGTTGCGCCGGCGCGCGGCGCGGTGGTCGTGACCGGCGCTGCCGGCGGTGTGGGCTCGGTTGCGATCGCGCTCCTGGCGAAGCTTGGCTATACGGTCATCGCCTCGACCGGCCGGCCGGCGGAGGCGGGCTACCTCAAGGGGCTCGGCGCCACCGAGGTGATCGAGCGCAAGGAACTCACCGGGCCGGTACGACCGCTGAGCAAGGAGCGCTGGGCCGGCGGCATCGACGCGGTCGGCTCGACGACGCTGGCCAACGTGCTGTCGATGACGCGTTACGGCGGAGCAGTCGCGGCCTGTGGACTAGCCGGCGGAATGGACTTGCCGACCTCGGTCGCCCCGTTCATCCTGCGCGGGGTGTCGCTCATCGGCATCGATTCGGTCATGTGTCCGCTCACGATGCGGCAGCAGGCCTGGGGCCGCCTGGAAACCGACCTCGACCAGGCCAAGATCGCGGCCATGACCGCGGAAATCGGGCTTGGGGAAGTCATCGACGCCGGAGCGCGCGTCGTCGCCGGCGAGGTGCGTGGGCGTATTGTGGTTAAAGTAGGGTAATGGCGCATCGATTTTGCCAAGAAATTTCGATCCACCAGGCGAGGCAGCTATGGTAAGGATACGGTTAAGGAATTTTGTTAATTTCGGCCCGAGGTCCAACGTTGTGGAGTTGCCAATGTTGTTGCGCGTGGCTGTAGCTTTGTGTGCGTGCGTGTTGGGAGTCGCCTCGGCAACCGCCGAAGAGCTCAGCCCGGAAGACGCGCGCGCCTTCGTCGTGGGCAAACTGTTCGCCTACACCTGTTTCGACGGCACCGCCGGCATGGGCCGGGTCTTTGCCGACGGCTCCGTGGTCGGCACCATCCGGCCGTTGGGCCGCGGCGAGGTGCGCTTCGCGGCATTGCCGGCCGGCACCCTCCAGGTGAAGAACGGCGCGATGTGCGCGCACCTCAACGGCCTGCCTATCGAGCCGTGTTTCCGCGTGCAGCGGATCGACCACCACAGGTTCCGCGGCACGATCTCCGGCTTGGGCTTCGCTTATTGCGACTTCTATCAGCACAATCCGCGTGCGCAGATCATCAGCGGCCCTACCGGGCCGGCGACCGACACCACTCTCGCCAAGCTCAAGCCGGCGGCCGAGTAGCCTTTATTCCTCCCCGCGCGCGGGGAGGAACGAGCGACCAGTCACTCACTCCAGATCGAGCCGGAACGGCGCAGCCTCCGCGGCAAAAGCGCCGCGGCCGATCGTTTCGATCGCCGCGATCATGCGGCCGTCGCGACCGAGCAGGCGGTCGGCGAGCGATATGATGCGCAGGTTCGGCGTCGCCGTCGGCGACGCGCGCCGCAGCGCCGCGGCGATGCTTTGTTCGTCGCGATGGGGGCTGAGCGCACAGACGCTCGCGAACGCGCTGGCCGTCGAGCGGCTGATGCCGGCGTAGCAGTGCACCACGAGCGGCGCACGCCGGTCCCATCGACGCACGAAATCCAGGAGGTCGGCGACGTGCGCTTCCTCCGGGAAGATGTAGCCATCGAGCGGCGCCGATATGTCGTGCAGCCGCAGCCAGAGGTGGTTCTCCGGCACGATCGCGACCGGCCGTTCGATGCTGGCTTCATCGCCGATCAGGGAGACAACGTGGCGCGCTCCGGTGTCTTCGACGGTTTCATGCAGGCGCGCGAGCGAGCAGACGTGGATCATGGGATCGAAATATGTGCTTTGACGACTCTCATATAGGTACGTCGGGCACAAGTGTGACGGCCGTTCGCCGGGGGAATTCACAATGTCCACCGCGGCGTGGCCATGCCCGGCTTCCAGGAGCGGAGATCGCGTGGCCTAGTCTTGCGGGGCGGGCGCCGCCGTGGCCGGCGCGCGCGGGTAGAGCAGGCGCTGATAGAGCCAGCCGATGCCGAGCAGCACCACGCCGAGCCCGATCACCGAGAGCGCCCGATAGATGCCGCCGATGCTCGCGGTATCGATGATGAAGACCTTGGCGATGGTCAGCGCAACGACGCCAAGCGCCAGGAACCGCGCCGGCTGCGACCGTAGAAAGAAGCCGACCGCCAGGAGCACGATGCCGAAGACGAGCCAGATCGTCGAATAGCTGTATTGCTCGGCGTCGCTGGTCGGGCCGCCCAGCATCGGGCCATGAAAGAGCCGGCGCACTTCGAGCGTGAGATAGAACAGCGCAAGTGTCACCGCCGTGATCGCCGCGACGACGCGGTAAGGCAGCGGCCGCGTCGTGCGGGCGATCAACGCCAGCGTGATGGCGAGCACGGCGGGTAGGCCGTAACCGAGCAGGATCGTATTGAAGAACGGGCGGGTCACGTGAGCGTCGGCGAAATCCGGGGTGGCGACGGCGACAAGCTCGAACACGATGGCAAGCAGCGTCAGCGCCGCGATCAGCAGCGCGCCCAAATTGTGCACGATGCTGCCGGTCCGCCCGCGCACGCGCTCGAGGCCTATGGTGAGCGCGAGGCCGGCATTGACGTCGATCGCGGCTTCAGTGAGGTCGCTGACAGGCTGGTAGATGTCGCCGCCGGTGATGTAGTGGCGGATTTCCAAGACGACGAGCAAGACCGTGAAGAGGATCGCGCCGGCATCGACCATGCGTGCCGGCAGGTCGTCGGCTCGCCGCCGCAACAGCGATCCCGCGACCCAGAATGAAAGAGCCGGTATGCCATAGCCGTAGAGCAGCCAGTTGAAGACCGGCGTCGTGCCGAGATCGCTGCCGACGACGCGCGGCTCGTCGGCGATGCGCGCCACCACGATGGCGACCATGATGGCGGCAAGCCAGCGCAGCCACGGCAGCGGCCGCTTTTCCGCGACCCAGGCGGTGGCCGGCGCCATGAGCGCGAGCGCGATGGTGAGCCAACCCTTCTCCAGCGCGAAGGTAAGCGCGAGTGCGAGTGCCGCGAGCGTGCCGGTCGCGAACATCGCGCCTGCTGCGAGCAGCCCCGGCCGCCGCTCGCGCTGCACCAGCGTTTCCGTCGCCAGCGCGAAGATCGCGCCGAGAAGCAGGGCCAATCCCGCGAACGGCAGCGAGCGATCGAAGCCGGTGATGCGATAGTACAGCGCGACGAGCATGGCGAGCGGGACGAACACAGCGGACGCGCACCACAGCATCGGCACGAGCGCGCGCGGCGAGCGGCCTTGCGCCACGAATCCGGTTATGCCGAAGAGCGCGCTCCATGCCGCCGCGAGAGCAAGGTGCCAGCCGTACTCGTAGCGCACGGGCTCGGGCGCCGTGGGCGCCACCAGTCCTGCCGGCGCGATCAGCGCATCGACAGTCACGTGCACCGCCCAGTGGGCCATGACCGCCGCGGCGAGAATGGCGGCCACGGCAACAGCGCCGCTCGCGGCTTCCGTCCGCCAGGCAACGGCAATCGTCGCAACGGTGAGGACGACGAAGGCGGTCAGCGCGACGGGATCATGCCGGCTCGCGAGGACAAGAAGCGTGCCGACCAGGAGGTAGACCGCGAGCGCGAGGCTCGAGAGACGGTCGACTTCGCCCGGCTTGGCCGGAGGCCCGTAGAGCAATCCGCATACCAGGAACGCGGCGGCAAGCCCGAAACCGGCGAGCGCGTTGAACACGTGCGCTCCGAGCGCCGCGACGGAGCTGTACTCCATTCCCGGCAGCGTCCATGCCGCGCTGAACGCGATCGCCGTCACGGCAAGCCACTGCCACAATCGCGCGCGCGCCAGCGCGAACGCGGCCGCGGTGACAACGGCGGTGTAGATGTAGAGCGACCAATAATCGGGCTTGGCCGAGGCGATCAGCATCGGAGTTACGAAGGCGCCGACGACACCGAGGCCGGCGAGCGCCGGGCCGTGCAGCAAGGCCGCTGCCAGCGTCAGCAGCGCCACCACGCCGAGCAGGAGAAAGGCAACCGCGGGCGGCAGGAATCCGTAGAGCGCATAGGCGGCGTACACCGTGGCGTAGGCCACCGTGGTGCCGGCGGCGGTCAGCACGCTTGGAATATGCGCCGAAGGGATGCCGGGAAGGCCGGATAGTGTTTCCTTCCGGCGCGCCCACTCACCCACGGCCACCAGCGCCACCGCCAGCAGCGCCCCGAGTGCGATGCGCACGCCAGGGCCGATCAGGCCCTGCTGGATCGTGTAGCGCACCAGAAATACGCCTCCGAGCGCGAGCGCCACGCCGCCGACCCAGACGACCCAGCGGGTCCCGAACCTTTCCTCAAAACCGATCGGCCCTGGCGCGGGCGTCGCGGAAGCGGCCGGCGCCCGCGCCGGAGGCACCGAAGCGGGCGGTGGTTGCTGCGGCGATGGGGGAGGTGGAGGAGGAGCCGCTTCCGTCGCGGCGGCCGGTGGCTGCGGTGCCGGCGGCGCGGCCACAGGTGGCGGCGGTGCGGCCGCCCTGGGCGCGGCAGCCGGTGCACGCGGTGCCTCGCCAGGCGGCAGAGCGTGCTCCAGCGCTCGAAGCCTGGCGTCCAAGCCAAACACGAGCCGGCCCAGCTCGATCGACCGGACAAGCGCGATGATGGCGATGACCGGAAGCGCGATCACGGCCAGCACCGCCACGGTGATGAGAAATTCGAACATCGACGTTGCCCCCGCTCGATCCTAGGAGCGGGCGGAGGCCGCCGTAAAGTCAACTTTGCCGGCCGAGGCGGGGCGGCGGGCAGCAGCTCCTCGGTTCAACCGAACCCGGCGCAGTAACGGGCGGCAAGCACAATATTCATTCGCCAAAGAGGCTCGTGAAGCGTTCGAGGTAGCGGGCCTGCGCCGTCTCGGCCGGCCAGGGCCGGAGGTAGTCGCGCTCGATCGCGGGGGAAACGTCGGGCGCGCGACCGAAGAACCGCCGCGCCTCCGCCGCGTCGAAGCCGGCGAGGCGCGTCGCCTCGAGATGCGCCGCGGCGCGGTCCGCGGTTTTGATCAGCCGCTCGAGTTGCGGCGTCGTTTTCGCCGGCAATCCGAAGCGGAGATGGATCGCCGTGAGCAGGCGTCGCTCGACCGTCTTGTAGGCGTCGCCGATCACCGCCTTGAACGGCGAGATCATGTCGCCGATCACGTATTCCGGGGCGTCGTGCAGCAGGATCGCGAGGCGCAAGCCGCGGTCGAGCCGCGGCACGCGGGCCCGCGCTACCGCCTCGACGAGCAGCGAGTGCTGGGCGACCGAAAAGATGTGCGCGCCCTTGGTCTGCCCGTTCCAGCGGGCCACGCGGGCAAGCCCGTGGGCGATATCCTCGATTTCTATGTCAAGCGCCGAGGGGTCGAGCAGGTCGAGCCGCCGTCCCGACAGCATCCGCTGCCAGGCGCGCGCCGAAGCCGCGTCCGGGCGTCTGATCGTCTTGCGGGTGAGGCTGCGGACTTCCTCATCGCTTGGGCGCGGCTGAGCGCGAGGAAAGGGGGTTAGCGGTAGTCTCGCCATGGCAGCCAACGTAGCCCGGCTGCAATTGTTCGCAAGCGCCATGCAGGCGGAAATCCACGCCGTGACCCGCGAACTGCGCGCGGCCGCAGTCGATCTGCTCGTGCGGTTCTTCCGCGAGGAAGGCTTTACCACCCCGCCGCCGCGCATCGCGGAGAATCTCGACTGGATGCTTTCCAATTCCTCCTGCTGGTGCGCGCTCGCCGTTGCCGACGGCGAGGCCCGGGCAGTGATCACCGTTTCGACCGTGCTCTACGTCGAGTGGGGCCGGCTGGGCGAGATCGGCGACCTCTACGTCCTCCCGAAATATCGCCGCCGCGGCCTGGCGCAGCGGCTCGTCGCGGCCGCCAAGGATTGGTGCCGCGCCAAGGGCTGTTCGGCAGTGTCGGTCACCATCGCGCCCGCGGACGAACGGCGCGACCGGCTCAGTCGATTCTACGCCCGGCTCGGCTTCAGAGAGACCGGTCGCACATCGGCGGTGGCGATGCTCAAAGCCTGACGCTCGCGCCTGGTTCGCGCGTCGGCCGAGGGTCGCGTCCGCGGAGGGAACGCGGCCCGGGCTGAAAATGGCAACCGCCCCGCGGGAAAGCGCGGGGCGGCCATGTCATTCGGGTTGCGCCTTTGCGCTGCGGACCTACGCCGCCTTCTTTCCCCAGAGGCGCTTGGTCGCAATGTCCGCGCCTTCGCGCATGGTCTTGAGCTTCAGCCAAACCACGTCCTCGGCGACCCATTCCCAGCCGGCGAATGTGCCGAAGCCGCAGTCGGAGCTGGCGATGACGCGCTCGCGGTCGCCGACCGCCGCTACCGCGGTCTCGATGCGCTGCGCCACGACCTCAGGATGCTCGACCAGATTGATCTTCGAATCGATGACGCCGGGCAGCAGCACCATGTGGTCGGGAAGCTTGTGCTTGCGCAACGCCGCGTATTCATGCTGGCGCCGCGCGTTGGCGAACTCGATGCTCAGGCCGCCGACGTTGGCCTGATAGAACACCGGCAGCAGCGGCTCGAGGCCGATGTCGTAGATGTGCGGTCCTTCCCAGTTGCCCCAGCAGATGTGCAGCCGCACGCGGTCGCGCGGAATGCCGTCAAGCGCCTTGTTGAGGGCGGCGATGTGCTGCTCGATGATCTTGACGAATTCGCCGTCGGATTTGTCCTGGAACAGGAGCACACGTTCCATCGCCAGATCGGGCGCGTCGATCTGCAGGATCAGGCCGGCGTCGACGACGGACTTGTATTCGTAGTGCATCTCGCGGGCGATGGCGCTGAGATAGTCCTCGTAGGTCTTGTAGTAGGCGTTGAGCATCGTGGTCGCGATGATCCCCGGCGAAGGCTCGGCGAAGAACATTTCGGGGAATGCCGACTTGACTGCGCCGGCATGGCGCTTGAAGCGGGCGAGCTCGGTCTTGATCGCTTCCTTGTCGGTGTATTTGAGCTCGCCGACCGCCTCGGGACAGCCGAACACCTTTCCGGTCTTCGGAAGACGCGCCATGAACTTCTGCGTGAACAGCGGCAGCTCGACCCACTCGCGGCCGAAGGGCCGCTTTAACTCGCCGCCGAAGCCGGACATGCGCTTCGGAACATAGGTCTGGAAACCGACCCGGCCTTGCTCGCCGTCGTTGGCGACATCGACGCCGGCCTCGCGCTGCTTCTCCATCACGTAGGCGACACGGGTGTCGATCATTTCGGCGAGTTTGCGCTGATCGACCAATTCGCCTGCCTCGTCGGCGATCAACAGGTCATTAAGCTCTTGGCCGCGCGGCAGGCTGCCGGTGTGGGTGATCAGGATGTGATCGACGCTCTTGTGCATGATAACCCTCCCTTTCGGACTTTTAGCTGCCCGCTGATCGCTCTCGCGACCTGGCGGCAAGACCCGCACAATACCGACCTTTTCGTTGCTGCCAAGGCCGTAGCCCGGTGGCCGGATCAACGCTGGTTTGCAGGCACTATAGGGCCATTGCGGGCCGCATCCCACAGTCAATCGTTGTTGTATTCATGGGCGTTGCATTCATGGGCCACTCGTTTGAGCTGCGGACCTTGGCACAAAGCGCAAAAAGAGTATGCTTCTCACGCACAGGTCATCTGGAAAGAGTCCGGTTGGCACGAACGCACGATCACGGCGGCGCCGTTGCCCTGTTTGCGTTTCGCGGTCATGGCGGATAGCGCCGGATGCACAGGGAGGAATCCATGGTCTCACCACGCAGTCTATCGATCGGCGTTGCTGCTTTGGGCTTCGCGATGGCGATGGCGTCGTCCAGCCAAGCCGCCGATATCACCAAGGCGAAACTCTATCCGGACAAGAAAGGCACCGTCGCCGACCTTCAGCCGATGTCCAAGTTCTGCGGCACCAAGCCGATCAAGGTCGCGCTGTCGGATGGCTGGGGCGGCAACTACTGGCGACACATCACCCGCGCCGAGTTCGAGGATGAAGCCTCGAAGTGCAAGAACATCACCGAGACGCGCTACACCGACGGTGAATTCAAGCCCGAGAAGCAGATCGCCGACATCCAGGGCCTGATCGCCCAGAAATTCGACGTGATCGTTGCCTTCCTCGACGGTGGGCCGGCGATTCTGAAAGCGACGCGTGAAGCGACCGCGGCCGGCGTTGCCGTCGTGCCTTACGACACTGGCGACAATTTCCCCGGCACCATCGGCAAGGATTATGTCGATCGCGTCACGGAGAGCCAGAGCCAGGTCGGCGAGCAGTTCGCCGACTGGCTGGCGAAGACGCTCAACGGCAAGGGCACCGTCATCATGTATGGCGGCACGCCGGGCAATCCGATGACGGCGGCACAGGTTGTCGGCTGGAAGCCGACCTTCGCCAAGTATCCGGGCATCAAGGTGCTTGAAGCGGAACCGGTGCCGACCAACTGGGATCCGGCGATGGCGCAGCAGAAGACGGCGGCGCTTATTGCCAAGTATCCGCAGATCGACGGCGTCTACAGCGAGACCACCGGCCCGATCCGCGCCTTCCTCGCGGCCGGCAAGCCGATCCCGGCCTATGTCGGACAATCGCTCATGGATCTGAGCTGCCTTGCCGCCGATCATCCGAACTTCAAGATGGCGAGCATGGATGCGCACACCTGGATGGTGCGGCTTGCTTTGCGCAAGGCGGTGGCGGCTGCACAGGGCATCGACAATACCGAGCCCAGCCTGATCACGCTGCCTTTCACCGAGGACAACACGTCCAAGGACGCGAAGCTCGCGGTCAAGTGCGACAAGTCGATGCCGATGGATTCGATCCCGTCATCGATGCTGACCAAAGAGCAACAGGTCAAGGCTCTAGGCGCTAAGTAGACGGACCGCTAACATCCCGATCGCTCGATCCGCTGAGGGTCGAGCGGTCGGCTCGGGTTTCCGCTCGTTCCCGCGCCAGCGCGGACCCAGTTTAGTCCGTCGGTCGGGTCGGATTCCCGCGTGCGCGGGAATGAGCGGGGGTGGTGTGGGGCGCGGATGCGGGATATGGCGGACGAGCAAACATTGCGTCTGCGAATGTCCCGCCTCGGCAAAGATACCACTGAGTTTTTGCTGCGGGCGACAATGTGGCTCGGCAAGGATTTGCCGACGCTTCCGCCGCGGATCAGGTCCTTTCTGCAAACGCCGCGCCTCGGCAAAGACTTGACCGAGCTTCCACTCGCCGGAAAGGCCTTCATCGCGACCGTGCTTCTGGTGTTGATCGGCGGCATCGCGGCGCCGAGCACGGTGAATTCCGCCGCGATCCTCTCGACGCTGCCGTATTTCGCCATCCTCGCCGTGGCCTCGATCGGCCAGCATCTGGTGATCCAGCAGCGCGGCCTCGATCTTTCGACCGCCGGCATCATGTCGTTTGCCGCGGTGGTCGTCACCAAGCTGCCGAACGGCAGTACCGATCCCGGCGTGGTGCTGTTCTACGTCGCCGCCGCGCTTGCCGTGGGCGGCGGTATCGGCGCCATTACCGGGCTGATCGTGACGCTCTTGGAAGTGCCGCCGCTGGTGACCACGATCGGCGTTAACGCCATTCTGTTCGGGCTCACCTACTTCGTCTCGACCGGCGCCTCGGTCCAGTCGCCGATGATGATGGTCGATTTTTTCGTCGGGCGCTTTCTCTACGTGCCGACGACGATCTGGGTGCTGCTGCTGGTGGCCGGGACGACGGTCTTCGTGCTTACATTCACCACCATCGGGCGCCGGTTCATCGCGGTGAGCGTCAATCCGCCGGCCGCCCATGCCGTCGGCATCGCGCTCAAGACCTACAGCATCCTCACCTACGCGCTCGCCGGATTCATGTACGCGACGGCAGCGATCATGCTTTCTGGATATCTGGTCTCGCCCACGGTGTTGTGCGGCCTGCCTTACCTCCTGGGCACGATCGCCGCCGTCGTGGTCGGCGGCAACCCGCTTGGCGGCGTCACCAAGGGAAGCGTCGTCGCCACCGTGATCGGCGCCTTCTTCCTGACCTATCTCGCCCAGCTGGTGACCGCGCTCGGCTTCGGCGGCTCGGCCGAGGACTTGGCCGACGCCATCATCGTCTTGAGCGGTGTGGCGCTTCCCGAGATCACGCGGCGGCTGCGCCATGCATGACGTCGTGCAGGCAGCCGCACCGCCGGTCACGGCACACGTGCCGCTGATGACGCTCGCCGGCCTGCGCAAGAGCTTTGGCCCGGTTCAGGCGCTGAAGGGCGTCGACGTGCTGATCATGCCCGGCGAGGTTCACGCCATCGTCGGCGAGAACGGCGCCGGCAAGTCGACGCTGATCGGCATCGCCGCCGGAGTGCTGCAGGCCGACGCCGGCGCCATCTATTACGACGGCAAGTACGTCGAGGCGCCGGACCCGCGGCGGATGCGCGAGGGCGGCGTCTCGGCGGTGTATCAGCACCCGGCGCTGGCGCCGGATCTGACCGTGCTGGAAAATCTTCAGCTGGCCGCGCCGTCGCTGGCGGGACCGGGCGGCGCCGAGGCGGCCGACGGCATCCTGGCGCGGATTGCCACCGCCGAGCTGCGCATGCCGATCAACCGGCGGGTGGCCGAGCTTTCGCTTGCCCAGCGCCATGTCGTCGAGATCGCGCGCGCGCTCGCAACCCGCCCCAAGGTGCTCTTCCTCGACGAACCGACCGAGCCGTTGCAACAGGCCGACGTGCGCAAGCTGTTCGGCCTGATCGAAGAGCTCAAGCGCGACGGTGTCGCCATCGTCTATGTCTCGCATCGGCTGCACGAGGTGGATGAACTAGCCGACCGCATCTCGGTGATGCGTGACGGCGAGATCATCGACAGCCGTCCCGCCCAGTCGATCACGCCGGCGGAGATCGTGGCGCTGATTGCGGGCCGGCCGCTCGGCCAGATTTTCCCCGCCAAGGCGAGCTCGGTAGGGCCGCCGCTGTTTGCCGTCGCCGGGCTGAGCGGGCATGGCTTCGATCAGGTCGATCTCGCGGTCCATGCCGGCGAGATCGTCGGGCTCGCCGGCATCGAAGGCGAAGGCCAGCGCGAGTTCATTCGCGCCGCCGCCGGCATCGACCGCCGCCACGCCGGCGGAGTACGCGTCCGCGACGCGGCGATTTCAGGCGATAGTCCCGGCGCGTTTCGCAAAGCCGGGATCGGCTTCATCTCCGACGACCGCCACACCGAAGGCGTGTTCCTCAGCCTGACGCTGCGCGAGAACCTCGGGCTCGGTTTCCTGGACGCGATCTCGCGCTCCGGCGTCATCGATCAAACCAAGGAGGTCGAGCGCGCCAGGAAGATCACGGAGAACTTGCGCATCCGCGCCGCATCGATCGAATCGAAGTTGTTCGAATTGTCCGGCGGCAATCAGCAGAAGGCGCTGTTTGGACGCGAGATCGCGGCGCAGCCGACGGTGCTCCTGGTCGACGAGCCGACCAAAGGCGTCGACATCGGCGCACGCAGCGAAATCTACCAGCGCCTGCGCGCGCTTGCCGATCAGGGCATGGCGGTGCTGGTCTCCTCCTCCGACGGCATCGAGCTCGAAGGTCTCTGCGATCGCGTGCTGATCTTCGCCCGCGGCCGCATCGTCAATGAGCTCGCGGGTGCTGCAGTCACCGACGCGGCCATCACCGAAGCCAATCTCACCGCGACCGTGTCGCGCGTGAGCGCAGCCGCCGCGAAGCGCCCCCGCCGGAGCGGATCCAAGTTCCTGGCGAGCGATCATTTTCCCGCGCTGGTGCTCGCGGCTCTCACCGCGATCATCATCGGCGGCACGCAAGCCCTGAACGGCTATTTCCTGTCGCCGGTCAGCATCAAGAGCATGCTGTCGTTCTTCAGCATCCTCGCCTTCCTGTCGAGCGCGCAGCTCGCTACCGTTCTGGTCGGCGCCATCGATCTGTCGGTCGGCGCGCTCGCCGGGTTCTGCGTGGTCCTTGCCTCCTTTCTCGCGCCTGACGGCGTCGACGGCCTTGCGCTTGCCGGCGGGCTCGTCCTCATCATGGCGTTCACCGTCGGCTTCGGCCTGCTGCAGGGCCTGCTGATCACCTCGCTGCGACTGCCGGCGATCGTGGTGACGATCGCGACCTTCATCGGCCTGCAAGGCGTCTCGCTGCTGCTGCGCCCCACCGCCGCCGGCATGATCGACGACGCCATATCCGACGCGGCGCAGTTTCCGCTCTGGTTGCTTCCGGCCGGCGTGGCGCTCACGCTCGCCATGGCGGCGGCTGCCGAATGGCTCCTCTATCGGACCGGCTTCGGCCGCAGCTTCCGCGCCGTCGGCTCGAGTCCGCTCGCGAGCCACCGGCTGGGCATCGACAGCCGGCGGCTGACCGTGCTCGCCTTCGTGATCTCGGGGCTGCTCACCGGCATCGGCGGGCTGATGCTCGCGGGTCAGGTCGGTATCGGCTCGCCGTCGACCGGCACCGACTATACGCTGATGAGCATCACCGTCGTGGTGCTGGGCGGCGCGAGCGTCGCCGGCGGGCGCGGCTCGTTCGTGAGCACGCTGCTCGGCGCGGCCTTGGTGCAGGCGACCTCGAGCGCCTCATCCTTCATCGACGCCAATTCCTCCGTGCACTACACTGTCATCGGCACGCTCACTCTGCTGGCCGCGATCTTCTTCAGCGTGGCGCGGCGGCGCGCCGCCGCGGCTTGAGCCGCGCGCAGTGCGTCACGGCCGCGCGGCGTTGATCGCCCGCCATACGTTCTGCGGCGTCGCCGGCATTTCGATATGGCGCACGCCGAATTCGGCGAGCGCGTCGACGATGGCGTTGATGATGACGGCGAGCGCCGGCACGGTGCCACCTTCGCCGGCCGGACGAATCCCGAGCGGGTGCGTGGTCGAGGGCACCTCGCTCAGATCGGTGGCATAGAACGGCAGGTCGGACGCCCGCGGGACGGCGTAGTCCATGAACGAGGCCGCGAGCAATTGACCGTCCTGCGCATCGTAGTGGCAGTGCTCGAGCAGCGCCTGCCCGGCGCCCTGGGCGATGCCGCCGTGGATCTGGCCGTGGATGATTAGCGGGTTGACGGCAAGTCCGACGTCGTCGACTGCGGCATAGCCGACGAGGGTGGTCACGCCGGTTTCCGGGTCGACTTCGACTTCGCAAACGTGACAGCCATAGGGGAAGCTCGCCTCCGCCACGGTCTCGTCGCACGCCGCCGCGAGCGGGCCCCGCAGGTCTTGCGGCAGCTCGGCGCGCTCAAGTGCTGCGCGCGCGACCTCAAACAAGCCGATCGAATGATTGGTGCCCTTGACGGTGAAGCGGCCGTCCTTGAACTCGATATCGGCGGCGGCGGTTTCCAAAAGCTGCTCGGCGATGCGTGCCGCCTTGGCAACGACGTCGTCGGACGATTTCTTGATCACGATCGAGCCGAGCCGCATGCCGCGGCCTGAATGAGCGCCGCCGCCGACCGACACCCGGTCGGTATCGCCGGTCACGAAGCGCACGCATTCGATCGGCACGCCGAGCCATTCGGTCACCAATTGCGCAAAGCTCGTCTCGTGCCCTTGCCCCTGCGAGGTGATGCCGATCACCACCTCGACGGCGCCCTCGGGCAGAACCGTAATCTCGGCTTTTTCCCGGGGCACGCCGCTCGCGGTGTCGACGTAGTTGGCGACGCCCATGCCGCGGCGCTTCCCGCGTTGTTTCGCCTCGGCGCGGCGGCGCGGAAAACTCGCCCAGTCGGCGAGCTTAAGCGCGCTCGCCATGACGGCGGGATAGTCGCCGCTGTCGTATTCCATGCCGAACGGATTTTTGTACGGCATCTCGGCTGCGGTCACCAGATTGCGCCGGCGAAGCTCGACGCGATCGAAGGCGAACTCGCGCGCGGCGACGTCGATCAACCGCTCGATGACGAAGATGACTTCCGGCCTGCCGGCACTGCGGTAGGGGCGGGTCGGCGAGCTGTTGCTGAGCACGGCGCGTGCGCGGAAGTGCGCGGCGGGCACGCGGTAGATGCTCGACATGATCTCGACGCCCTTCTGCACCATGGAGAAGCTGGTGCTGTGGGCGCCGAGGTTGCCGAGATTGGCGCCACGCATGGCGAGGAAATTGCCGTGCGCGTCGAGCGCGAGCTCCGCTTCGGCGGCGAGATCGCGCGCCTGGTAGTCGCTGAGAAACGATTCGTGGCGCTCGCAGATCCATTTGACCGGCCGTCCGACGCGGCGCGCCGCCCACGCCGCCAGCGCGAATTCGGGATAGATCATGCCGCGCGTGCCGAAATTGCCGCCGACGTCCTGCATGAGCACGCGCACCTTGTCGGCGGGTACGTCGAGGATGGCGGCAATGTCGTTTTTCAACCGCACCGCGCCACCGTTGCCGGCGTAGACCGTGTAGCGCCCGCTTTCGGGATCGTACGCGGCGAGCACGGCGCGCGGCTCCATCGGCACGCCGGTGACGCGCCGCACCCAGGTCGCGAAGCGCGCGACATGGGCGGCGCAGGCGAAGGCGGCGGCGGTCGCTGCGGCATCGCCGATTTCCGCGTCGATACAGACGTTGGAGTGCGCGCCTTCGTGCACGCGCGGCGCGTCCTGTTGTGCCGCCGCCGTCGTTTCGGTTACTGCCGGCAGGACCTCGTAGTCGACCTCGACCCGCTCGGCGCCGTCCTTCGCAGCCGGCAGCGTTTCGGCGACGACCATCGCCACCGCCTCGCCGACGAAGCGCGCCTTGTCTGCCGGCAGCGGATAGTGCGGCGGGGTGAACGCCTCGCTGCCGTCGCTGTTGTGCAGCACGATCTCCGCCGGATGCGGCGACCACGGCTTGTGCGGGATGGGCTTTAGGCCATCGGCGAGAAAGTCGGCGCCGGTGAGCACCGCCAGCACGCCGGGAAGCGCCAGGGCCTTCTCCGCGGCGATCGTTCGGATCAGCGCGTGCGCATGCGGCGAGCGCACCATGACGGCATGGATCTGGGCGGGCAGGTTCTCATCGGCGGTGTAGCGGCCGGCCCCGCGCACAAGGCGCAGGTCTTCGCGCCGGCGCACCGGCGCGCCGATGCCGGAGTGTTTGCCGTCGGTTGCCGAGGGCGGGCTCATCTTCGTCATGGCGCCCGGACTATATCGACGGGCATCGCCGCGGCGAAACCTGACAACCGCGAAGGGAGGGCAGGCGTGACCCGCGGCTCAGGTTCGGCCGAGTGTCTGGACCGCCTGGTGGCGATAGCAGGTGACCAGATGATCGTTCACCATGCCGACCGCCTGCATGAAGGCGTAGACGATGGTCGGCCCGCAGAATTTGAAGTCGCGGCCGATGAGTTCCTTCGACATCGCGCGCGATATGGCGGTCTCGGCCGGCACCTGACGGACGGTGCGAAACCGGTTGACCTTGGGCTTGCCGTCAACGAACTCCCACAGCAGCTTCGAGAAGTTGGGTCCCTTCTCCATCACCTCGAGCCAGGCGCGGGCCGAGAGCACCGCGCCCTCGATCTTGGCACGGTTACGCACGATGCCTGCGTCCTGCATCAGCCGCTCGACCTTCTTGGGCGTGTAGCGCGCAATTTTCTCCGGCGCAAAACCGTCGAAGGCGCGGCGGAAGTTTTCGCGCTTGCGCAGGATCGTGATCCACGAGAGGCCGGCCTGGAAGCCGTCGAGCACGAGCTTCTCGTAGAGCGCGCGGTCGTCGAATTCCGGCACCCCCCACTCTTCGTCGTGATAGGCGATATAGAGCGCGTCCTTGTTCGACCAGGGACAGCGCACGACGCCGTCGGCGTCAATCGGAGGGTTCATTCGGCGGCCTTCGTATCACCGGGAAAAGCAAACCGCGCCCAGTCCGGCTTGACCAGGCGGATCGGAACACCGCCGGCAAGAAGCTCTTGGCCGTTCGCCAGCGCCTCCGCGACCCGGTCGAGGCGAAGGAGTGCGAGCCCGTGGCCGGCGGTCGCCGAGCCCATGGTGCCGAGCTGGCGCTCACCTGCGGTAATCGCGATGCCCGCCGCCGGCGCCGCGCCCTCGTAGCGGACTGGCACCGCGCGCATGCGGGCGCTGCCGCGGTGCTCCATGCGCGAGACCACCTCCTGGCCGACGTAGCAGCCCTTGGCGAAATCGACGCCTTGGAGCTGGTCCATGTCGGCCTCGTGCGGGAAGGCATCGCCGTAACGGAAATCAACGCCGCCGCTCGGAATGCCGAGCGCGATCCGGTGCGCCTCGTACTCGCCCGCATCGACGAGCGCCGCGCCGAGATCGGCGGCGGCAGCAGCGGCAAGGTGCGGCGCCACCATCACGCGCAGGCCCAGCGCCGGCAGACGAGGATCCGTGTAGCCGAGGCCGTATACGGTCCCGGCTTCGCCGTCCCAGGCCGCCAGCACGGCGAGGATCTCCGACAAGTCTTCGATGATCAGGCGGGAGCGCAGCTTGTAGAGGTTGAGCTTGCCGACAAGCGTCGCCGTGAGAGATCGCGCCACGTCGAAGAAAAACCCGCCGCCCTGGGCCGGCGGCGCTTCGAGGACAAAGAAATCGGCGATGATCTTGCCCTGCGGCGTCAGCAGCGCGCAGAACCGCGCTACCGCAGGCTTCAGGGCGAGGATGTCGGCGCTGACGAGCCCGTGAAGAAAGTTCCGCGCGTCGTCCCCGATGACCTTGATCACGCCGCGGTCCGGCAGGAGGGCAGCCTTCATGCGCGCAACTTTCCCGGCATCCAGGCGAAACTAAGGTTCCCGCGGCGTCCTCTCAAGTGTTCGCTGGGTTTCTCGGCTCTAACAAGCGGGTCGCTGGGTTCCCTGTCGCGCGGCCTGAGTGCCTGCCCGCCCTGAGTGCCTGCCCTAGTGACTTGGCTGCTTCTCGACTTCCGCCCGCTTTGCATAATAAGGGGTCACAAGGAAGCCGCGCACGAGTGATGATCTGCTTTCCGCGCCGAAGTTCAGCGGCTCGTTCCAGTCTGGTAACACAATGCAAACAATACTTTACGTCGAATAATTCCATCTTTAGACTAGAGTGGGGTATCACTAGGGTAACGCGCAAAGTCTTGGCGCAACGAGCTTGTAATCGCACGCAATCGCGAGTCTGAATAGCGACCTGTGGGACTACGAACGGAAATACACTCCTCACGCACGTCTACCCGCTTGAACTGTACGATAGGGTGCAAAGCTGGTGGTCACGCACGAGAGGCAGTCCGCGGCTAAGCACTTGCATCCTTTCGCAGAGGCCTTGATTCAGATCAACTAGGCACGCACCGGCTCAGGCTAAATTAAATCTTGGCTCAGGGACTCTGCTGGGAACATTCCGAAAATGCCTGACGCGGTGTAGGTCAAGGGCATCGTTTTCAAAGGGATTGGTAGATCATGGTTCACTCTCGTTCGGCGCTCGCGGCAGTCGCGCTGATTTTGGCCTTCGTCGCGTCCTTCTCTGCGCAGGCGCAGCAAGGGGAAAAGGTCGGCACGCTGACCTGCAAGCTCGCCCCGTCGATCGGCCTTATCATTGGTTCGCAACAACGCATGGCATGCCGGTTCCAGCCGTCCAACGGAGGCCCATCGGAAGCCTATGCGGGGGTGCAAAATAGAATTGGCCTCGACATCGGCATCACCGCCGGCGGCGTGTTGGTGTGGGGCGTCTTTGCGCAAACGGCGACGCCGATCACTCGCGGCGCGCTGGCAGGGCGCTACGGCGGCGCGAGCGGTGATATCGGAGTAGGCCTCGGCGTGGGCGCTAATGTTCTGTTCGGCGGTTCGAACAACGCGATCTCGTTGCAGCCACTGTCTCTCGAGGGCTCAATCAGCCTGAATGTCGCTCTTGGCATTGCCGGTCTCACGCTGACATGGGTGCGGTGACCCAAGAATTCGCTCGATGCCGTTTTCAAAGCCGATCGTGAGAGGATACTCGATGAAAATCGCACTCCGCTTCCTGGCCGCGGCAGGGCTCCTGCCTCTGGGCGTCGTCCTATCAGTCACCGCGTACGCTCAAAGCGATACGATGGGC
The DNA here is from genome assembly GCA_963833665.1 of uncultured Alphaproteobacteria bacterium. Taxonomy (GTDB): domain Bacteria; phylum Pseudomonadota; class Alphaproteobacteria; order Rhizobiales; family Xanthobacteraceae; genus BOG-931. The sequence goes on from CAWHZA010000029.1 coordinate 61,634, forward strand.
GCGATTCTGGAAAAGCTGACGGCGCGAATCCAAACGCTGGAGAATTCCTGCGGCGAGGATATCAAGAAATTCTGCAGCACCGTGACACCCGGCGAAGGCCGCGTCGTCTATTGCATGAAAGCGCATGAGGACAAAATCAGCCCCAATTGCGCGTTCGAACTTGACGACCTGGAGGCGGATTTTCAAAATGTCCTCGACCAGTTCAAGGAGGCCGTGCGCGCCTGTCAGAGCGACATCGCAAAATTGTGCGGGCAAACCGCGCCTGGCCAAGGCCGTATTGCGGCATGTCTCGCCGCAAACAAAGCGTCAGTTACGCAGACATGTGTCGAGGCCGTCGAGAAACTCCAAATCAAGTGAAGTAGCTATATGGGCGGTTTACGAGCGGCCTGATTGATTGATCCCGCTGTATTCTCGGCGAAGCTGGCTCCCCTGCATGATTCCCGCGATCGAGGTCATCGCTGCAATTGCCGTCCCGTCCTTGGCCCAAGCCTTTGCCTAGCCTTGGCCAAAGCACAGCTCATGGTCGATATTTCTCGTCTGACTTCCACCGACTATTTGGCCATGGCGCCGGAGCAGTGAGCGCCATCCAAAGGAAGGCGCATTGAGAGGTGTCTTTGCGAATTCCGATGAGACAAACAACCGGGAGGAACGACATGCTTAACTTCATTCGCGCCATCAAGTTTGCAGCGATTGTTGGCGTCGCTGCAGCGACATTGGCGGCAGGCTCTACCGCATCGCGGGCTGAGAGCGGCGCGGTGCGCCTGCATATTGTGAAAGCCGGCCTCATTGTCGGTGTCGGGGGTGGCAGCGGCACCCTGGTCTTCAAAGGTCGCTCATATCGGTTGAGCCTGGGCGGCATCGGCGTTGGGTCGCTCGGGGTAGCGGCTGTGGACCTTGTTGGAACCGCATCCCATTTGCGTCACCCTGGCGACATCGCCGGTACCTATGGGGCGGCGGGGGCGGGCGGCGCCTTCGTCGCCGGAGCGCAAGTAGCGCGGCTGCAGAACGAGAAAGGCGTCGTTCTTGAAGTACACGGCGTGCAGGTCGGCTTTCAGATATCGCTCGGTCTAGCCGGCTTGACTATCGCTTTGCGCTGAGTCGGCGGGCGGCACTCACACTGTTCATTCTTTCCGGGGCACCGCGGGGTCCCTGGCTGTGGTCGACCGAGGGCCTCCGGTTGCGGGGCGGCGTATCTACTGTCCTCCGCCGACACGCCGTCCATTGGTCACGCCACGAACTCGTTCGGCCGGGCGCTTCGTCCTGCTACTTCTGATCAAGACGCCACGAACCATCCCAGTCGGCGCCCGGCGGGTTTTTCTCCATACTCTCGATCCGGCCCAAAAGGGTCTGCGCTGGTCCGTCGCCGGGGGCTATTTCGAGCGCTGCAGTGAGCGCGGTTTGTGCCTCATTCCACCGGCGCGCGCGATATGCCGCCAGCCCCTCGGAATAGCGGGTTCGCAGCAAATTTTGGCTCGGCGTAAGTTCGCCGGGTCGCCCCATTATTTCATACACGACTTGTGGCCGGGACTGCCCAGATACCAGGAAACGATCGATTTCACGCACTTCGATTGCGGCGCCCGCCGCGGCCATGGTCGCCTCCGAAATCAATGAGCGGCCGCCGTAGATCTTGTTCGCTGCCTCCAGGCGCGAAGCTAAATTCACCGCGTCTCCCATCACCGTGAAGCTCATCATGAACTCGGAGCCGATACTGCCTACCACCGCTTCGCCGGTGGCAATGCCAATCCGAAGATCGCATTCCACGGGTATCACTCGCACGCCAAGCAGTTCCGGCAGTTCCTCCCGCAAAGCCGCAATCCGACCGACCATGTCAATCGCGGCCAGACATGCGAACTCAGCCTCATTTGCTTGTTCAATAAACGGAGGGCCCCAATAGGCCATTATTGCATCACCGATGTACTTGTCGATGATGCCTCTGTGAGCGCGAATTGGCTCTGACATCGTGGTCAAGTAGCGATTCATGACTTTGACGAGACCCTGGGGCGTCATGCCTTCGCTCAGGGTTGTGAATCCTTTCATGTCGCAAAACATTACGGTCACGACGCGACGCTGGCCCTGCGCGGCGGCCAGTGCCGGCTGATCGATCAATCCTTCCACGATCCGAGGATCCACATATCTGCCGAAGGTCTCTCGGATCCGCTCGTTGCGGCGCAACTGCTCTGTCATGCGATTAAATGCTGTCGACAGCTGGCCTATCTCATCTCGCGTCGTAACCTTGATTGCGCCTTCGAAACGCCCAGCTTCAACTTCGCGGGTGCTTGCCAGTAGCTGCTGTACCGGGCGGGTAATGCCGCCGCTCACGATGATCGCAAAGAGCAATCCAAGTATTGCAGCAAGCGTCGTCACAATGGCAGAGATCAGAATCGTTCGCGATTGATTGCGGATGACGGTCGAGGCGCTGGCGTAAACCTGCGCCAGCATATCGCCGCGGATTTCGTTTAACTTGGCATTGAACTCATCCCGTAACGCATCCGCTCGGGCAAGCGTGCGTCTGACTTCCGCAAAATCCTGGGCTTTAAGTTGCGTCAGTAGCTGCGCGTTTTCCGCACTCAGGTGATTCCGATAGTCGGCGATTGCGGTCTCTATCCGGTCATCCAGGCGCGCCAGGGCTACGTTGTCGGAAGGTGTGGTGGGATCTTCGATGATCGAATTGATCAGTTTGCGGGCCGCTTCTGCTTCTTGCTCGACCTCCGGAGCCTTCTCTTCGAATACACGAAGGCGTTCCGCATAGGTGGCCTCATCAGGCGGCACCAGCATTTTCGCAACTATCATCTGGCGCAGCGCGATGCTGCGTTCAAGCGAACGAATGTTCGCCCTGGACAAATTTCCGTAGGCCGGGATGTACTTGCCGCTGAGTTCATCGAGCAGATGGTGGACGGTGTCGGACATCACTATCGATAGAGCGGATGTGACCACCATGAGGATGATGAGTCCTATGGCGATGCCGACGATTTTTCTTTGGATCGATGGTCGAAACATCAGGTGCTCTGTTCGCGGCTCATTGACGATGCGCTGTCTCGAGCGGCTTTTTGCTCGACCCCGGCGCGCCGAGCGCTGGGACCGCTCCGGTATACGGCTACGTCGCTCTAAAATTAAGAGTAAAACGTTTATAAGACGTCCTCGTGCAAGCCTTGCGGAGCGCTCTGTAGGGCCGGGGAGGGTACACACGGATGAGCGCCGTCTTAGCGCTGTAGCCCGAACTGAGCCAACGGGTCCGACCCGAAAGCGGCTGGCCCGATGACGGGCTCCGCGAAATCGGGGATTGGCGTTCAAGCTGGCGGATCGTTCCCGGATTTCACTTCGTTCAATCCGGGCTACAACCGCTCTTTTCGTCGTCATTGCCGGGCTTGACCCGGCAATCCAAGCGGCCCCGCGGATGGGCGGCGAGTTCGGCATGGGCCACCGGGTCAAGCCCGGTGGCGACGAGCGGGAAGACCTAATGAGAGTTGTTGGTGCAAATAAACACGAGGGATGGTCGGGACAAGCCGGGGCGCGCCCCGGCCATGACGGCAATAAGTGTTGTCCAGCAGAACGTAAATGCCCGCCAGCCTGCTACTGCCGCGACAGCACGACCGAAAATTCACCGTTGCGGATGCGCGGGGCGAGGTTTTCGGCGTAGCGGGCTGCCGCCTCCTCGCCATAGGTCGAGATCAGTTCGACCAGCGCGAGGAACAGCGCGGTTTGCGCCAGGCAATCACCCTCGACGCCGTCGTGACGGGCTTCAGTCCAGGCTTCCTGCAGGTAGCCGAGCGCGAGCTGCTTCTGCTCGTGATCCGGCACGGTTTCCCGAGCCGCGAAAGTTTGCGTCGCAGTCCTCATCGCCATTTTCACATGGGCGCCCCAGCGCCGCGTCCCTGACCCGCGCAAAGGTTAGCATGGGATGCGGCGCGTCTGCGTCGAACCTTGAGGCAGGGTTAATGCGGGAAGGCGCTCAGTTCGCGTAGCGGGCAGTGATGTCGCGCGCGATTTTGGCGCCCTCTTCGAGGTAGCGGCGAATGGCGAAATCGGCGGCCGGGGTGCAGGAGTGGTAGCTCTGCTGGAAGGAGCGGTAGCCGCGGTTGAAGCTCGCGACCATGCGGTCATGACGCTCGCCATTGGGCGCTTCGGCATCAATCAGGGTCTGGGCCTCGTTGCGCCATTTCTGGCCCTCCTTCGAGCCGCAAATGGCGCGCAGGAAATGCAGAGCGCCGAGGATTTCGGAAAGCCGCTGCAGGTCGCGGTCATAGGGTACCGCAACCTGGGGGACGGCCATCTGCGCGCCGGCAGGCCCGGCGGCAAGACTAAGGGCAAGCGCGAGGATGGTCAGAACGCGAAGCATCGGTCACCGGCGAGCATATCAGAAGCCCGGCCACGCCAACCATGACAACGCGGCAGGGTCGAGGCGGTCGGGCCCGGCTTCAGCCAAGCACCGCGATCCGCTCGCAGGCCGTGCTGACGATCGCCGCCAGGCCCTCGGTGGTATCCAGTACGGAAAGCTCCGCGGGCTTGAGCCAGCGCGCCTCAGCGAGTTCCTCGTTAAGCGCCAACTCGCCGCCGACCCAGCGTGCGGCAAAGGGCAGAATGACGAAATGGCGCTCGATCCGGCCGGCGTCATCGCGCACGATCGCCTCCCGGTAGCCGGCGAGGACGACCGGCTCGATGGCAAGGCCGGTCTCCTCGCGAATCTCGCGGATGACCGCCTGCTGCAAAGTCTCGCCGAGTTCGACGACGCCGCCGGGGAGCGTGTAGAGGCCGTGCGCCGGCGGCCGCGCCCGGCGGACGATCAGCACGCGTCCGTCGCGAAAATCGCGGAATATGGCGGCGCTCACCGCTAGAATGGGCCGCGGCGGGTAAGTGCGCGATTCGCTGCTGCTGCTCGTCAAAGGCCGGTCCCGTTCGGCTGGTCGCAAACGCCAAGGCTACCCATATTCTGCACGAGGACTTCGTTATCCCAATGTGCGGACGCTATGTCCACTGGCAGCATGTTTCTGGGTGTCTCAGCAAATCTCTAGACGTGCCAGAAACCATTGCGCCGCAGCCGCTTCTCACCCGCCATCAGTTTCTTGAAGTTTTCCCTTGTCTCCCTCAGTCTCGTGCTTAGGTGCAGGTAAGAGTGCACGTAAGCGAGAGGCGGAGGAATGCGCGGATGAAACGTCATCACCTCACGGGCAAGCTCACGACGTTGGCGGTCGCTCGTGCCCATGAGCGCGGCACCTATGGCGACGGCCGCGGACTCTATCTCCAGGTCGCCAGCGGCGGCTCGAGGTCCTGGGTGCTTCGCTACAAGTCAATGGGCGGACCCGGATCCTCGGCCTGGGCCCGACGCATACGATCGGCCTCGCCGAGGCACGCGAGCGCGCGGCCAAAGCGCGGCGGCTGCTCTTCGACGGTCACGACCCTATCGAGACCAAGCATGCGGCACGGACGGCCGCCCGCCTCGACGCCGCCAAGGCGATGAGCTTCGACCAGTGTGCTGCCGCGTACATCGCCGCCCACCGCGCCGGCTGGCGCAATGCTCGGCACGCCGAGCAGTGGCAGAAGACGCTGGCAACGCCCGATGGGCGCTGTGGCCGCTATCTAGGCTGGCGGCTGTCAACGGTGCTGCCTTTGCTTGAGGGTCGCAACAGGGCCGCTCCTCCTGACCTGCAGAAATTGGGGGCAGCGTTGGAGCGCGCAACGGACGATTTGCAGGCAGGCCTTGAACGGCTAAAACGGGAGCCAAGCATCTCTGTTCGGCGCAATACCTGATGCGAAAAGTTGGGCCCCTGGTTGGGCAATTTTTCCATGCGCTCGACGCGACGGCCGTTGGCGAGAGCGAGGCTGAACGCGTCTGCAACGACGTACTACGCAATCACCTGAAGGGGCTGGCGCTTGCCGAGTTTGCGCATTTGCTGGAGGCGCGATTTGGCGAGGACGGATCACTAATTGAAGGTGGTGAACTCGACCATAGGGTAGCCAGAAATGAGCGATCATCGCCCTGATCTAGCTAAACTGCTGCGTTGCTGCATCTAAACCGGAGGCGCAGGAGCCGTCCACCGATAGCGCGACCGTTTCCACGTGCCCTATTAAAAACGTGGGACCTGTTTCCGTCGCCAACAAGCGCGTGCCCGTTGGGTGTCGCTGACGATGAAACGTCCGTGCTCGATCGATCGACCGGGGGGCGGGAAACGGTCCCGATGCATGAGGCGAAGGCAGACCATGGCAGAGAAACCGCAATTTGGTCCGGCAACGCCGGCCTCGACGCCGGCAGAGAGCGCCGCGCAGAAGCACGCCGACGCGACGGGCGAGCGGAAGTTTCGGATTCCGCCAGATTTCCACGATGTGACCGCCGAACGCTTCAGCAAGACTGCCGCGATCATCGGCTATCCTGTCGCGACGCCACGCGAAGCGAGCAACCCGGTGCCGCCGCCGCTGCAGTTCCCGCCGCACTGGAAGGTCGAAACGGTGGAAAAGACCAGCAAGACGACCACGATCATCGGCACCGCGCCGCCGGGAAAAGATAAGCCCGCTCGCCCAGTCTGTGGGGGCGACGCCCACGGGGAAGCGCTGAGGCGGCACAGGCGCTCGCCCATATCGCCGTGAATATTGCGAATGGTGGGTTGAAGTGATCGGAAAGCGCGACCAGCCGCTGTTTGATCTGAATCAAACCCTGATTTGGCTTCGCGTACTGAAGCAGCACCATCGCAACTCAAGGGAGAACCAGTTATGCGCCAATCAGTTTGATCGGAGCAATGGCCGTGGCCGCAGCGGTTCTGTCGGCGTGTCCATTTCGGTCACTTGGTCGGCGACCCAGATAAAGTCTCACCCTATCTCAGGATAAAGCGTCCGCAGGGGTGGGGAAGCCCTTGAGCGCGGCGAGGGTGGCCGGCGTACACCGGCGGCAGGAACGACGGGAAAAATCACCAGACGACCCCGCCGAGCACTCCCGTCTAAGTAGGGCGCGCCCTTCGCTAAGCATCGAGATCCGCCTCGAAAGCGCACAAGTTATCGCATCCGCGGCGAATTAGCGCGAAGCCAAAAGCAGACCTTCACGTGTTACTGCCAACAGCGCGCTTGTGCCGACGCCGGTCGGCCATCGGTTGTGCAGAAGTGTAGTCCAGACGTATTGCTCCTGCTCGCTCTATCGTGCCCCACCTTTTAAAGGTTGGACGTCACGCCTCTAGGATAATTTCGTACTTACTTGCTGGTAGAATGAGAGGCGGATAGGATTGAGCGAAATCAAAAAACGGGCTGATTTAGCTAAAGCGCCGGCGATATTGAGGCGGGACTCTCTGCAGCGCCGCAGAACTGCGTAGTTTTGCTCCTCAAGATGCTAAGGTGATTTCTCTGGTGTCCGCTTTGGCTAAAACACCGACGCATTCACACAGCTCCAGCCGAACGATTGCGTTCGCCTCGATTATTTGGGCGAGTTCGATATTCCTCAGCCGCATCATGGGCCTGCTGCGCGAGCAGATCATTGGGCGATCTCTTGGCGCTACCCGTGAGGCAGATTTGTACTTTGCGAGCTTCACACTGCCTGACTTCCTAAACTACCTTTTGGCCGCCGGAGCGTTGTCAATCGTCTTTATTCCGATCTTTGTAGAGTACGTTGAGCGCGATGAGCACGAGGGTGCTTGGCGTGCCTTGAGCGTGATTGCAAATTTCATCCTGATCGTCGGCGGGCTGGCGATTGCATTGCTCATGGTCTTTGCCAAGCCGCTTGCGGGTTTAGTTGCTCCCGGATTCACCGGTGCCGGCGAGCTGGACAACCTCACGCACCTGATCAGAATTATCTTACCGGCGCAATTGTTTTTGGTGGTGGGCGGATTGTTGTCGGCGGCCCTGCAGGCGCAGGACCGACATTTGCTGCCGGCACTGGCACCGCTGGTTTACTCCGCAGGGATCATTCTCGGCGGCTTGATCGGATCACGTGTCGGCGCGAGTGCCGACGGGTTCGCATGGGGCGTCTTGATCGGCGCGGCACTCGGGCCGTTCGCACTACCGCTGTGCGGCTGCATGCACAGCAAGATGCGATGGCATCCACTCTTCTCCTTGGCCAACCCGGATCTGAAAAGATATCTGTGGCTGTCGTTTCCCATCATGGTCGGCTTCTCGATCGTCGTGGTGGATGAGTGGATCGTGAAGAACCAGGCCTCATACCTGCCGGCGGGGGCTCTGTCCTATCTGCAATACGGCCGCACCCTCATGAAGGTTCCGATCGGCGTCTTCGGCATGGCCATCGGAGTCGCCTCTTACCCGACGATCAGCCGCATGGTGGCTGCGGGCAGCATCGTGGATGCTTACGGCACGCTCGCGCATGCGGTACGGCTGATGCTGTTCGTTACCTTCGCGGCCCAGGTCTGCCTGACATTGGCTGGCTTCGAAGCGTCGTATCTCATCTGGGGTTTTATGTCGCACCGGTTTAACGCCGCCGATGCCGCAGCAACTGGCTCGGTGCTGGCATTCTTGTGCCTCGGTCTTTCCGGCTGGGCGGCTCAAACCGTCATCAGCCGCGGCTTCTATGCGCTGGGAAGCACGTGGCTGCCGACCGCGGTCGGCACGGCCGTCGCATTCTGCGCCGTCCCGCTCTACGTTCTGCTTCGACAGCAGAATGGCGCGATCGGCTTGGCCATCGCGAGCGCAATCGCGATTGTTGTCTATGTGCTGCTGTTAGGCTGGTTGCAGTACCGGCGGTTCAGCCGCGAAGCCGCGGCTAGAGGGGATAGCCTCGATCGTGTGGATGGCATGCTCGATCCGGCGTTACGGATGGGGTTAGCCTGCGGCACCGCAATCGGCGCAGGATTTCTGATCCGCCTTCTTTTGCCCCAATTTCTCTTGGGGATGGACTTCCTCTCGATCTTAGTGCGGAGCGGAACCCTATGCTTCGTCGGGCTCGGCTTCTACCTGATCATTGCACGGCTATTGGGGATCCACGAGCTGGCAGAGGTTCAGGAACTGATCAGACGCAAACTCACGCATCGGGAACTTCTGCCGAACAAGCGAGGCCAATGACCGGACTATCGGCCTTAGAAGGCGCCGACAAAGGTTCCTCAAGCAAGGGGGATGGTCCGTCGAGGGTTGCTTCGTCGTCGCGGCCGCGCAGCGAGGTTTTACCTGCCCGAGGTCTGAAGATCCGATACGAGAGCTTGAAGTAGAGGTTCAGCGTCACCACGACACGCCTAGAAGTGGTTGTATCAAGCCTTGGCGGAGATTGAGCAGAAATTCTTTCCTAGGGACAATAGCCGTTCCTCGCAGCCACCCCCTCCACAAGCAATTTCCCGAAATCAGCCGCGATCCTGGGGGCATCACGATGCTCGCGGACAGTTTCATTCTTGATCCAGATCAATATAGCAGCGTGTTGCACACTGTAACGCTCGTTGGCTGTTTCAATGCGAGATCACGGAGGTTTGCAGATGAGTGAGAAGATCAAATCGGAAATGATTTCGCGCCGAAGAATCTTTCGCCTGTTGGGATTAACGGCTGGGTGGGGCTTCGCCGCAGCGGCCGCGTCCTTGCTAGCTTCGTCAGGCGCCAAGGCGCAGACGGAAGGGATGAAGCGGCGTCAGGAGCGACGCACAGGTCGCCAAGAGAACCGTCAAGACCGGCGGACAAATCGCCAGGGCGGCACCGGTAGCAAGTCCGGTGACACCGATGACTAAAATGCGACGCTAAGCGCGTCGAAGCCCTATAGAGCTCGGACCCGTTGACGGATTTCCGCACCCTGGTGTGGCGTGCCGCCAAGCTGCCGCCGTGCCCACCTCGCGTCCCGGGTTATCACGAGGTCGAGCACGTCGCCTGCGGAGGTTGATCAAGCATCAATTTAGCGTCACATATCTAGCTATTCTTCCGGGAGGGACTCCGGTGAAAAAACGTACAGCAGATCGTCGATGTTTAAAATAATAGCTGCCGGAGTGACTGCACTCTTCATTACCGCCGCTCCACTTGCCTACGCGGAGCAGGCCGGCTTCGCACGACCGCTTAACCGCGGCCGACTGGGAGCATTTGACGGATGCGCGAATTAAAATCGTCAAGGCCGCCCTGCAGCAAACCCGACGCCTGCTTCATCGTCCGAGACGGCAACGGGTAGCAGGTCGCCTACGTCTTTGAATAGCGGCAATTCGCTATTTGGATACGCAAGCCCGTCCCTCACCAACGGGCTTGCACACACTGCTGCAGCACTCGGCATCCGCTGCGCAGGCTGAACCATCAGCCTTGCACGCGACTAGCTGTGGACGTGGAGTGGAGGTGGCCGCCCGACCGTGTTCGGTTAAGAAGGCCGTGACCGTGCGATACGAGGCCTTTTGCTCGAGCTCACGTGCGGCTACCGGTGAAGCCGCAATACCGATCAAAAGCGCGAAAGACAACATCGACGGAACCGGGTGCATGCGCATGATCACCATCCTCAGGTACTGATTTGTTGAAGAATCGAACCATTCCTGGGCGCGTTGAGCCATAATCTCGTAGTCGGAGGCCAATCGCTGCATGCCGGTACGGGCTTCGATGTTACTGATCCTTTCCCCGACAGTGCGAACTTCTTCGGCGCGCCTGTGCCGTACCTCGGGTTATTCCATCGAAGCTGTATGGCATCGACAAATCATGATGAGCGCCTGCCCTTCCATCATTGATCTAGGTCAATAGCCGCGGGCGGATCCGCCAACATCGCAGGCTGTCCCCGCAGAGTTCGCTTACACCCCAATTCAGGAAGTATACCGACTGCGCGCGATCTGACGTGATGGGGCCAGAAGGAGACACGACGCCTGCCGTTTTGAGTTGACCAGTAAAACCGCTAACTCGAGGTGTTTCCCTGGTAGCGTTTGGGCAAATCGTCTTTGGCGGTATTCTGAGGGGTTGGTAATAGAACATTGAACACCGCGCCTCGATGGACGCCGGACGACGCCCAAAGCCGTCCATCGTGAGCTTCAATGATCGACCGACAAATCGCTAGCCCCATTCCCATACCTTCCGATTTTGTCGTGAAGAACGCCTCGAAGATGCGGTCGAGATCTTCTGGATTGACGCCAGTTCCTGAGTCTTCTATCGACACCAGCACTCCTTCGGAGTCACGAATTGCGGTTTTCACCCTGAGGACTCGTGCCTGGGGCGACACCGAGTCCATTGCTTCGGCAGCGTTCCTGACCAAGTTCGAGAAGACCTGTCGCAGCTGGCCGCCATTGCCGATAACCAGAGGGAGCGGCCTGGTCAGCTCGGTTTGGACAACAATGCTTTTCCTTTCCAGCTCGACACGCATGAGTGCGAGAACGTTTTGAATAACATCATCGATCTGGACAGGTATTTTTTCCTGGCTACCTTTCTTGAACATCGAGCGGAGGCTTTCAATTGTCTCGCCAGCACGGTGACCGGCACCAGCGATGGCGTTCAAGGCTGCACGCGCTTCGTCGAGATTTGGCCTTTCGTTTGCAAGCCATCGCAATCCCGCATTGGCATTCGCTACAATAGCCGCGAGCGGTTGTTTAAGCTCATGGGCGATCGAGGACGAAAGTTCACCGACGGTCGCAACGCGATTCATATGCGTCAACTGGTCATTGATGGCGTGAATACGTGCCTCCATTCGCTTGCGGGCAGAAATGTCAACAATTGCCGAGAGCACCATGGTGCCCTCGTCGGTCTCGATCGGGTTGAGCCCGATGTCGACGGGAAACTCGCTGCCGTCCTTCTTTAGACCATAGAGGTCGCGTCCTGCTCCCATCGGCCTCGACACGGGATCTGCAAAGAACGACTTCCGCAGCTCCGGATGGTTGGGGCGATAACGCTCAGGCACGAGCATCTCGATTGGTTTGCCAAGCAGCTCATCACGCGTATAGCCGAATACCCGCTCGGTCTGCGCGTTGACCATCTCGATGCGGCCGGTAGGCCCGCTCATCACAATCGCGTTTGGCGCCGACTCCACCACTTGGCGGAAGCCCACCTCGCTTCTTTGAAGCGCCAGCTTATTTCGTTGCAGAGGGTCCCCTTTGCCTTCTGCCGGCATGACTCCCTCCAGCTCAGTGCTGCTAAATTATCGCCGAAACCCAGTTATTGGGGGCAGGCGACATTTCGGTCAACAACTTGGATTTATCCATATGAAGCTTACACCGACGACTGTTCTCGTACCAGCACCAGGACGACGCCGATCCTTCAAACCGGTTCGGTCCGCGACCGCGTGGCAAACCGCACCGTCGTCGCCGCGGCGCCGATGATGCTGATGAAATCGCACCGCCTCACAGGCCTCATGCTCAAGTCGGGATCACAGCCCGGCGCATCACTGAATTGGAGTGGCCGCCACAAGAAAAATGGGCCGGTCCGCTTCCGCCTACGGTCATCAACGTCGTTTCACGCGCAAGACGGTGCGTAAGGCCTCAGACGCCTATTCGATCACTTTGTCGGCGCGTGCCATCGCCAATCCGGCGCACTGGTACGCGAACCGAGAACCTCGTGCCGATTGCCCGCTCTCCGCTCACTGCGCCGATTAGGCGCCTCAAATCCGTACGCGAGCCCGGCGTGAAGTCATGCCGCGGGCATAACCGACACCACACGAAAGGTATGCATTCCAGAGGCGGGGTCGCGGATCGAGACGTATTCACCAGGGCGAAAGGCGTGCGCCCCGAAACGATAACCGGTCTCGTCGTCATGTTCGGCCGCACCGCGGTCGTAGTCGAAGACCCACTGCGCATGCTCCGAGCCGCCGGGCCGGTGCACCAGATGGCCAACCTCCGCCTCTTCATCCCAAAAGCGCCGGACGCGGCAGCGATCACGGTGTTTGCGCCAGAGCGCCGGATCGATATGTGCCTCTCCGTCGAGCGGGGCTACGAATTCGTAGCCGTGCGCCGTTGATCCGTTGGGAAACTCTTTGGAGCGTGCGAGTTCGAGGCGGATGCGTTTGAGGTCTTCCTGTCGCTGGGTCATGGCGAGTGCTTTCGTCTCATCTGTGTAGCATCATCATTGGTCACATTTGCCGCGACGCACTTGCCACGCGGCTCGTCGTTCAGCAGGTATTCATTCCATTACATGCAGGAGCAGGACTTCCTCTTCGGGCGTCAATTGGGTGACGTCGTTCTTGTCTTTGCCCTTTCCGGCCGCGCTCTCAAGCGCCGAAGAAAGAGCCTTGGCGCCGTCCGCCAGCGCCTCGCGATGCACCACGTCGTCCGGAGGAACAGATGCTGCCGTGCGCGCCAAATCGCGCAGTATTTCGGCAAACAGCGCGTAGTGAAAGTGCATGCGGACAGATTTGCGCGTGTCGCTTCCACCCTCGCGATAGAGGCTCAGCGAGATGCCGGCTTTGTCAAAATGGGCGTCAAAGCGAGCGGTTTGGGCGAAGGTCCCAATATAGAGCTTATCGGGATATTCCAGGGCGACTTCGGCTTTGTCGGGGATCGGTTTGGTCATGGCTGGGTATCCTTCGTAGTAAGACCCGCTCTACATCGCAAAATCGCGGAGGCTTCATTTGACTTGGATCAAAGGAAGAAAAGGCCTGTTGCGGCCCGCACTACAAAATTTTGGCGGCGAACGCTGCCCGCCGTCTGCGGCCATCCCGCCCGCTATCGCGCCTAAGTCCGCGGACAAGCTATCGAATTCTTTGGTCATGCAATGCGAGAGTGTATCGAAGCGCGAGGCGCTTAACGATCGGAAGCATATTCCGTGATCGCACAATAGCTGCAGACGGGCTTCATCGCTGGCAAGCCTCGCGAATACGGTCCAGCAACCCATTGCCCAGCAGGGGCTTCTCGACGATCGGGACGAGTTCTTTGGCCGCGCGCGCTCTCAGCGCGCCATTGAGATGGCTGACAATGAGGACGGCTGGCGTCAGGACCTTGCGCTCGCGCAGCCTCGCGATTAGCTCCATCCCGCTCATCCCCGGCATCCGCTGGTCAACAACCAAGCAACTGCAATCGGCGAGGTCGCCGGCATCAAGAAGCTCGGCGCCGCTGGCATAGGCACGCACCGCAAACCCTTCCAGCTCCAGCGAAAATTTCAACGAGCCGCAGACTGCCGGATCGTCGTCGACGACAGCGACAATGGGAAGAAGTCGCGTCTCCATCGAGGTCACGCGCACCACCGTTCGCTATTCACATCTCGGATCATTGTTCATGTAAGCCGCCTGCCGCGGGCGACCGTATTGATCTAACGCAATGTTTTGTATCATTGCCAGTCGCGGATCGCGGCCGCTTCATTGCTGACCGACGATCTCGACGATAAGCGCCATCCGCACGAGGTCGGAGAGGCTTCCCGCCTGCATCTTGCTCATCAGGTTGGCGCGATAAATCTCCACGGTGCGTGGGCTGATGCCGAGGTCGAAGGCGATTTGCTTGTTGGCGCGGCCGGCCACAAGCCCGCCGAGGACGTCGCGCTCCCGATTCGACAGGGCGGCGAGCCGGCCCTCGATCTCGGCGCGTTCGCCGTGGCGCTTTGCCTCACCCTCCTTCTGCCTGAGCGCCGTCTTGACGCTCGCGATCAGCACTTCGTCGTCGAACGGCTTCTCCAGAAAGTCGATCGCGCCGATTCTCATCGCTTCGACTGCGAGCGGAATGTCGCCATGCCCGGTGATGACGATTACCGGGACGGAAATCTTGCGCTCACGCAGGCGGCGGAGGAGATCGATACCGCTCATCCCCGGCATCCGCACATCGGTGATGACGCAGCTCAAGTTCGCTTCGGGCAACGCCTCGAGGAAGGCCGTGGCTGAGGGATAGCTCAGCACGTCCAGCCGGGCGGTGCGCAGGAGGAAGGTGAGTGAATCGCGAAGCGCCTCGTCATCGTCGATGACATGCACGGTGGACTCAAACGGCATCGCTGACCTCGTCCTTGCTCACTGCCGGCAATGTGAAGGAAAATATCGTTCCTCCCCCCGGATTGGGCCCCGAGGCGATGGAGCCGCCATGCGCCTCGACGATCGTGCGCGAAATCGACAGACCAACGCCCATCCCCTGGCGTTTCGTGGTGACGAATGGCTGGAACAGCTGCTCGTGTATCTCGGCCGCAATTCCCGCTCCAGTATCGGCGACGTTGATCTCGACCATCCCGCCGTTCGCCGACGTCGATATGACGAGTTCGCAGTGCTCGGTCTCCTCCATCAATTCGATGGCGTTGCGCATGAGGTTGAGCAGAACCTGCTGAATCTGCACCTTGTCCGCGAGCACAAACTCGCCCTGCGGGTCGAAGGCAAAGCGCACGTGCACGCCGCGGTCCTTGGCGCCGACGAGGGCAAGCGCGCTCGCCTCTTCGACGAGCTTCTTTACGTCCTCAACCCGCCGCTCGCTTTCGCCGCGCGCAACGAAATCACGCAACCGGCGAATGATCTGCCCCGCCCGCAGCGCCTGCTCGGCCGCCTTTTCCATGGCGGTCCGCAACACGGTCGCACGTTCGCCGGCATCCTCCTCGAGCAGCCGGCGCGAGCCTCGCAAGTAATTGGCAATGGCCGAAAGCGGCTGGTTGAGCTCGTGCGCGAGCGCCGATGCCATCTCGCCCATCGCCGTCAACCGCGACACGTGCACGAGTTCGGCCTGCAATTCCTGCAGCCGCGCTTCGCTCTGCTGGCTTTCGGTAAGATCGCGGATGAACCCGGTAAAGAAGCGTTGATTGCGCGTGCGCACCTCCCCGACGCTGAGTTCAAGGGGAAATGTCGAATGATCCTTGCGCTCGCCGACGACGATGCGGCCAACGCCGATTATCTTGCGCTCTCCGGTGCGCAAATAGCGGTCGAGATAGCCATCATGCCTTTCCCGATATGGCGATGGCATCAGTATCTTGACGTTTTTGCCCACTACTTCCGCGGAGCTGTAGCCGAAAAGGCGCTCCGCTGCGGCGCTGAACGATTGAACGGCGCCCCTCTCGTCGATGACGACCATCGCGTCGGGAATGGTATCGAGGATGGATTTGACGTGGGCCTCGCGCGCCAATGCCGCCTCGGCGCTCGCCGCCGCATCGAGACGCGAGCGGCGCAGCAGCTCGCCACGCCATGAGGCGCCGACGCCGACCGCGGCGAAGACGAAGGCATTGACAATGTCCCCCGGCAGCACCGGCCGAAACTCGGCGACGAAATATACCCCCCCTAACAAGCCAAGAATGGTCGCGAGAATGCCCGGGCCCCAACCGCCGAGCGCCGAGGCAACGAGAATAGCTGGGACAAAGAAGATGTAGGACGCTTGTCCGGGGAGAATCTTTTCCAGAGATAAATGAACGCCCCCGGCAATGGCGACCGCCAACACGGCAATCCCGTAAGGCGTGCGGATCAAGCGCCAGGCGCGCCAAGCGATTAGCTGCCACCCCATTTTGGGAGTGTCCGACCGCGGATGGGGCAGGGCTGTCGTCATCGCCAACGCCCTCGGAATCGTTGAGGTTTCGCCGTTTCGTCGCCAACTAGACCAGCCCTCATTGCCCTCCGGAATAGCCCTTAGGGAGATTCTCTGAATTTTTTCCTTGCTGGTCCACGCGTACCACTACCTCCCGACAACGCCGGAGGAAAGAGCCATGCTCACCCAAACCGCAATTCGCGTCACGCCACCCACATCCCGAAGCCCCCGTGCAGCAGGCCGCGAGCAGCATGGGTTGAGCGACAACAACCCGCTCCTCGAATCCATGCATCTCATGGGGGCTGTCTTATCGTACAAGCGGAATACGGAAATCTTCGGCGAAGACGAACCGGCTGACTATGTCTACAAGGTCATCCGCGGCAGCGTGCGCACCTACAAGATTCTTAGTGATGGGCGCCGCCAGATTTGCGGGTTTTATCTGCCCGGCGACTTCTTCGGGCTGCAGTTCAACGAAGAGCACATCTTTTCGGCCGAGGCGATAACCGATGCGAAAATCCTTGTGGTCAAGCGCAGCATGCTGACGGCGCTTGCCGATCGTGATGCCGCCGTCGGTCGCGAACTCTTCGCTCACACCACCCGCGAGCTGCGGCGCATGCATGAACGAATCCTTTTGCTGGTGAAGAGCGCGCAGGAGCGCGTCGCCAGCTTCCTCGTAGAAATGTCGGAGCGCGCTGCGGTGGGAAACGCGATCGAGCTGCCGATGTCGCGCCAAGATATTGCCGACTATCTGGGGCTGACGATCGAGACCGTCTCGCGCACGCTGACGTCCTTGGAAAGCTGTGCCGCAATAGAAGTGCCGACCTCGCGTCATATCGTGCTGCGCAATCGGTCCGCCCTCAATCGTTTGCATGGGTAAGTCGATCGACTGCGTCTCACACGATACTGATCAAAGCGAAAGGCGAACAACCATGCAGGTCCGTGATGTCATGACCCGGAAAGTGATTTCCGTGACCGTCGGTGATTCGATCCTTGCAGCCGCGCGTTTGATGCTGCAGAACAGCATCAGCGGCCTTCCCGTCGTCGACGCAGATGGTAATCTCGTCGGTGTCGTGACCGAGGGAGATTTTCTCCGGCGCGGCGAACTCGGGACGCAACGTTCGCGGCCAGCGTGGCTCGAGTTCCTGCTCGGAGCCGGCCGGCTCGCCGGTGAGTACGTACATGCCTTCGGCCGAAAGGTGGATGAGATCATGACGGCCGATCCCATCTTCGTCAGCGAGGATGATTCGCTGCAAATTGTCGTCGAGCTGATGGAGCGCCGCCGCGTCAAGCGGCTCCCAGTGATGCGCGACGGGCGGCTCGTCGGCATTGTCAGCCGCGCCAACCTTGTCCATGCGGTGGTAGGTCTTGCGCGCGACGCGCAAGCGCCGGACGGCGATGACGCGGCGATCCGCGACCAGGTGCTGGAAACCATCGGCAAGCAGCCGTGGGCACGTCAGGTGAATGTCGTCGTCAAGAATGGCATCGCGGAATTGTGGGGCACGATTCTGGACGAACACGAACGCAAAGCATGCGTCGTCGCCGCCGAGAATGTTGCGGGCGTGAAGGAAGTGCATGATCATCTGGTCTGGGTCGAACCGATGTCAGGCGTGGCATTTCCGTCTGCCGAGGACCAGGCGCGAAAAAGTGAGCGCCCGGTGATAAGATAATTCACCGGAATGCATGGTCTCACGAACGCACAAGGGAAATCCAGATGCTCCGTTATGCCACGACGGCTATTGCGACAGTGATAGTGTGTGCATCAACCGTACCAGAACCAGTGCGAAGCGAGGAGGCGTTCTCGCCATCCGAGCAAAGAGGGCTTGTCTTCGTGCGCACCAACTGCTCGCGCTGCCACTCGGTCGACAAGGTAAGCAAAAGTTCCTTGCCGATGGCGCCTCCTTTCCGCACTTTGCATGAGCGCTATCCGGTGGAAAATCTGGAGGAGCCGCTCGCCGAAGGCATCATCACCGGCCACCCGTCAATGCCGGAATTCAGACTGGATCCCGGCCAAATCGCTGATGTCATCGCGTACGTGAAGTCGTTGGAGCGCTGAGCAGTCGGCCGCTCGCTTATTTGACGATCCGCGGACCGAGTCCTTGATCTGCATCAATATTAACACCTTGGCTGATGCTATCGAACAACAAATTGGGCGCGCGCTCGGCGCGTAGACGCTGGCGGGGGATGATTTATGGCGCGACCGCAAACACCGGCAAAGTATATGACCTTGGGCGAAGGAGGTACGGCAGTCGCCTTTGCCGCGCTGGCGGTTCTTTCGATCGTCATCGCCGCTAAGGCTTACACGTCCGCATACGCGTTTCACGCCTACCTCTTCGCTGCGGCAAGCGTGGCTGCAATCCTCGCCATCGCCAACCGGTTCTTCGAGCGCAGCGACGCGCCGGTGCCGCTGATGATCGACGGAAAGCCGAACTACAATATGGGGCCGGTCAAGCTCGCGACCCTGCTGGCCGTATTCTGGGGTATCGCCGGCTTTGCGGTCGGGCTGTGGCTGGCGCTGGAGCTCGCTTTCCCGGCTCTCAACTTCGACCTTTCCTTCATCTCGTTCGGCCGGCTCCGCCCCTTGCACACCTCGGCGGTCATCTTCGCGTTTGGCGGCAACGTGCTGATCGGCACGTCGTTCTATGTGGTGCAACGGACCTGCCGGGCGCGGCTCGTGGGCGATCTCGCGCCGTGGTTCGTGGTGCTCGGCTACAATTTCTTTATTGTGATCGCCGGCACCGGCTATCTGCTCGGTATTACCCAATCGAAGGAATACGCCGAGCCCGAATGGTATTCCGATCTTTGGCTTACCATCGTGTGGGTCGTGTATCTGCTGGTCTATCTCGGCACCATTATGCGGCGCACCGAGCCGCACATCTATGTCGCCAACTGGTTCTACCTCGCTTTCATTCTCACCATCGCGGTCCTGCATCTCGGCAACAATGCCGCGGTGCCGGTATCGCTGTTCTCGCCGAAGTCCTACATCGTCTGGTCCGGCGTGCAGGATGCGATGGTGCAGTGGTGGTACGGGCACAACGCGGTCGGCTTCTTCCTCACCGCCGGCTTCCTCGGCATCATGTATTATTTCATCCCGAAGCGCGCCGAGCGGCCGATCTACTCCTATCGGCTGTCGATCATCCATTTCTGGTCGCTCATCTTCCTCTACATCTGGGCGGGCCCGCATCACCTGCACTACACCGCGCTGCCGGACTGGACGCAGACCCTGGGCATGACGTTTTCGATCATGCTGTGGATGCCGTCCTGGGGCGGCATGATCAACGGGTTGATGACGCTGTCCGGCGCCTGGGACAAGCTGCGCACCGACCCGGTGCTGCGCATGTTGGTGCTCTCGGTCGCCTTCTACGGCATGGCTACGTTCGAAGGCCCGGTGATGTCGGTGAAGGAAGTCAATTCGCTCTCCCATTACACTGACTGGACCATCGGCCACGTCCACTCCGGCGCGCTCGGGTGGGTCGGGTTCGTATCCTTCGGCGCCATCTACTGCCTGGTACCGTGGTTGTGGAATCGCCCGCTCTACTCGCTCAAGCTCGTCGGCTGGCACTTCTGGATCGCGACCGTGGGCATCGTCGTCTACATCACCTCGATGTGGGTGTCGGGCATCCTGCAGGGGCTGATGTGGCGGGCCTACACCAATCTCGGCTTCCTCGAATATTCCTTCATCGAGACGGTCGAGGCCATGCACCCCTTCTACGTGATCCGCGCCATCGGCGGCCTGCTGTTCCTGGTCGGCGCGCTGATCATGGCCTTCAACGTCTGGCGCACGATACTTCCGCGCGAGGAGCCGGCGCCGGCGGTCGGCCTGGTCGCGGCCGAGTAGGAGCACTGCCGATGTCAACCTATACGTCGCTCTGGCAGAGGCACGGGCTCCTCGAGCGCAATTCGATCCTGCTGCTGATTGGCATCTTGATCGTGATCGCCTTCGGCGGCCTCGTCGAGGTCGTGCCGCTGTTCTATCTGCGCAGCACGATCGAAACGGCGGAAGGCGTGCGCCCGTACACGCCGCTCGAGCTCGCCGGGCGCGACATCTATGTGCGCGAGGGCTGCTATCTCTGCCACTCGCAAATGATCAGGGCGCTGCGCGACGAGGTCGAGCGCTACGGTCATTATTCGCTCGCCGCCGAGAGCATGTACGATCACCCGTTCCAGTGGGGATCGAAGCGCACCGGGCCCGATCTCGCGCGCGTCGGCGGCAAGTACTCAGACGACTGGCACCGCGATCACCTGCGGGATCCGCGCTCCGTGGTGCCCGGCTCGGTGATGCCAGGCTATCCGTGGCTGTTCACGACCGATCTCGATTTCAGCCACGTCGCCGAGGACATGAAGGTGCAGGCGCTGCTCGGCGTGCCCTATTCCGACGAGATGCTCGCCAACGCGCTCGCCGACCTACGCACGCAGGCGACGACCGACGCGCCTGGGGCCGCCGCGCTGACGCGGCGCTATCCGAAGGCGCAGGCACGCGACTTCGGCGGCCATCCGGGCCGTATCACCGAGGCCGACGCGCTGATCGCCTACCTGCAGATTCTCGGAACGCTGGTCGACTTCAAGCTCTACGACGACAAAGCCAACGTGCGCTGAGGAGAGAACTCGTGTCGCCGACCTATCAGTTTTTCGCGCACCTCGCGCAGACCTGGGGCCTCGTCTACTTCTTCATAGTCTTCCTCCTGGTGCTTGCCTACGCGCTGTGGCCCTCGCGTCAGCAGCAGTTCGATGAATCAGCCCGCGTGCCGTTGCGGGAGGACTGAACCATGTCCGCTAGCGACAAATACGACAAGAAGACGCCGGCGAAGATCGGCACTACCGGCCATGAATGGGACGGGATCGAGGAGCTGAATACGCCGTTGCCGCGCTGGTGGTTGTGGCTGTTCTACGCGACGATCATCTGGTCGATCGGCTACTGGGTCGTCTATCCAGCGTGGCCGCTCTTTTCCTCCTACAGCCGCGGCGTGTTCCAGTGGAATACCCGCAGCGCGGTCGCGACCGATCTCGCCGTGCTGCAGGCGCAGCGTGGTCCGATGATGGCGCGTCTTGCCTCGGCTTCCCTGCAGGAGATCGAAACAACGCCGGAGTTGCTTGATTTCGCCCGCGCGCTCGGCCGCCAGGCTTTCGGCGATAACTGCGCGCCGTGTCACGGCCCGGGCGGCGGCGGCGTCAAGGGCTATCCCGCTCTCGTCGACAACGACTGGATTTGGGGCGGCAAGCTCGACCAGATCATGCAGACGATCCGGCATGGCGCCCGCGGCGGAGACGATCAAGGCCACCAGGGCTCGATGCCGGCCTTCGGTCGCGACGGCCTGCTCAAGGCAGAGGAGATTTCCACGGTCGCCGATTACGTCCGCTCGCTGTCCGGACTCCCGACCGAAAAGGGCGCCGACCTCGCACGCGGCGCCAAGATCTTCGCCGACAATTGCGCCGTCTGCCATGGCCCGCAAGCAAAGGGAAACCGTGAAATGGGCGCGCCGGACCTCGCCGACCAGATCTGGCTCTACGCGCCCGACAAGAAGACGATCATGGAAGGCCTTTGGAACGGGCGCGGCGGCGTGATGCCGGCCTGGGGCGGCAAGCTCGACGACGTGACCATCAAGGCGCTGGCTGTCTACGTGCACACGCTCGGCGGCGGGGAATGAGGCATGCGACCCGGCAGCCACGTCGCGCTCGCGATCGACGCCGCCACGTCGCGGCCGCCGGTCAATGCCTCGCTCGCCGACGTCGTCGATGAAGCGGTGCGAACATCTTTGCATCCGACCCCACCGGCGGGCGATGAACCCGACGACCAGGCGCCGCTCTACGCCCCGCGCAGGGTAATCTATCCCCAACGCGTGGCCGGGACGTTCCGGCGCGTAAAATGGGCCATACTCTTCGTCACCCTTGGCATCTACTACCTACTGCCGTTCGTGCGCTGGGATCGCGGGCCGAACGCGCCGAGCCAGGCGGTTCTGATCGATTTTCCGAACCGGCGTTTCTATTTCTTCTTCATCGAAATCTGGCCGCAGGAAGTCTACTACCTCACCGGCCTGCTCATCGTTGCGGCTATGGCGTTGTTCCTGATGAATGCCGTCGCCGGACGGCTGTGGTGCGGCTACCTTTGCCCGCAGACGGTGTGGACCGACCTCTTCATTACCATCGAACGCTGGACCGAGGGCGACCGCCGCGAGCACATGCTGCGCGACCGGCAGCCGTGGACGCTCGAGCGTGCGGCGCGGACCGGGGCGAAGCACTTCCTCTGGCTCATGGTCGCGTGGTGGACCGGCGGCGCCTGGGTTCTCTATTTCGCCGACGCGCCAACACTCGTCAGGGATCTCGCAACATTCCAGGCGCCGTTCATCGCCTACGTGTTCATCGCGCTCTTGACATTCACGACCTACGCGCTCGCCGGTTGGATGCGCGAGCAGGTGTGCGTCTATATGTGCCCCTGGCCCCGCATCCAGGCGGCCTTGACCGACGAATATGCGCTCAACGTCACTTATCGCTACGACCGCGGCGAGCCGCGCGCGTCGCTGAGGAAGGCCGCGGAGCTGCGCGAACAGGGTGCACCGGCGGGCGATTGCATCGACTGCCTGCAATGCGTGCACGTCTGCCCGACCGGGGTCGATATTCGCAACGGGCTCGATCTCGGCTGCATCCAGTGCGGCCTGTGCATCGACGCCTGCGACGCGGTCATGAAAAAGATCGGCCGGCCCGCGCGCCTCATCGCCTACGACACCGACATCAACATCAAGCGCCGGCTCGAGGGCGAAATGCCCTTCTATAAGATCGTGCGCACGCGCACCGTGCTTTATGCCGTCATCATTGCCCTGGTCAGCGCGGTGATGGCCTATGCCTTGGCGACACGGCGCGCCGAAGCTGTCAGCGTCATCCACGATCGCAATCCGCTGTTTGTGCGCCTCGCCGACGGCTCGCTGCGCAATGCCTACGCCATGCGCATCCTCAACAAGAGCCTCAACAGCAAGACGTTCGTGGTCAAGGTGATCGGCCTTCCTGACGCTGACGTGGACGTGATCGGCAGCTCGGCTTTTTCCGGCGCCGATCCGCTCATCGAGGTCGGTCCCGACCAGTCCCGGGAAGTGCGGATTCTGGTAACGGCGCGCGGGCGTCTCGCACCCGGGGCGTCGATCCCGCTGACCTTCACTATCACACGCGTCGCGGGCGGGCCCGCGGCGAGCGCCGGCGACCACTTCCTCGCACCGTGAAGGCACGAAGATGTCCCCGACCAGAGCCGCGAGCGATGAGCAGGTGTCCCATCGTCCGGAGCGCGGCGCAGACGCGCCACGCATGATTGATCGCGAAGGCCCCAGGGTGATGCAAGTCACCGGTCGGATGGTGTTCGGCCTGCTCGTCAGCTTCTTCGCCGTCGTCATCGGGGTCAACGCGGTGCTGGTTCATGAGGCAATCTCAACCTTTGGCGGCATGGAAGCGGACGGCTCGTACCGGGCCGGGCAGCTGTTCGGGCGCGAGGTGGCGCTGGCCAAGGCGCAGGACGCGCAACAGTGGCGGGTCGAGGCCGAGGTGAGGCCGGCGTCTGACGGCAATGCCCTGCTCGACATCGTCGCGCGCGATGCCGCCGGGCTGCCGCTCGCCGGCATGGACGCGAGCGCGCGCTTCGAGCGCCCGACCGATCGCCGCCTCGATCACGCGGTCAGTGTCAGCGAGGATCAGCCCGGCCGCTTTCGCGGCAGCGCCAAAATTTCCTCAGGCCAGTGGGACCTGGTGATCGAACTGTCCCGCCATGGCGAGCGGCTGTTCCGTTCCAGAAATCGTGTCGTGTTGCGGTGAGTGGCGGCGATGGCTGAAGTCCTCGATCTCTCGCTGTTCGTCGAGCGCAGCAACGCCGGCACGGCACATATGACGCTAGCGGTCGAGGGCATCGGCTGCGCCGGCTGCATTCGCAAGATCGAGAATGGACTGAGCAAGCTTCCGGGCGTGATCGATGCACGGCTCAACTTCACCCAGCAGCGCCTCGCCATTGACTGGCGCGACAACGAGATCGACGCCGCCGGCATCATCAAGGCGCTCGAAGGCATCGGCTATCGCGCCCATCCGTTCGCGCCCGAGCGCGCCGAAGCCGACGAGGGCGCCCAGGCCAAATGGCTGTTGAAGTGCTGCGCCGTCGCCGGTTTCGCGGCGATGAACGTGATGCTGCTGTCGATCTCGGTGTGGGCCGGCAACGTCTCTGATATGACCCAGGAGACGCGCGACCTCTTTCATTGGCTCTCGGCGTTGATCGCGCTGCCGGCCGCCGCCTATGCCGGCCAGCCTTTCTTCCAGAGCGCGCTCAAGGCGCTACGCGCACGCTCGCTCAATATGGACGTGCCTATCTCGCTCGGGGTGACTCTAGCGCTGGGCTTGTCGGTGTTCGAGACCGCGGCGCACGCTACCCACGCCTATTTCGATTCGGCAATCATGCTGCTGTTCTTCCTGCTGTGCGGCCGCTACCTCGACCTGGCGATGCGGCGCAAGACGCGCATGTTCGCGGGCAATCTCGCGAGCCTCAAGTCGGAATTCGCCCACCGGCTCGATTCACGCGGCGAACTTACGCAGGTGCCGGTCGCGGCCCTGCATCCGGGCGATCGGGTTCTCGTCCGTCCCGGTGAACGCATTCCCGCCGACGGCACTCTGATCAGCGGCCGGTCCGAGATCGACGAGAGCTTGGTGACCGGCGAGACCTGGCCCCGTGCGGTCGGCGCCGGTGCGACGGCGTACGCCGGCAGCATCAATATTTCCGGCGCGCTGACGCTGCGCGTCACCGCCGCTGGCGGCGGCACCTTGGTCGACGAGGTGGAGCGCCTGCTCGAGCGCGCGATGGCGGCGAAGTCGCAGACGGTGCGGCTCGCCGATCGCGCGGCGCGGCTCTATGCGCCGGTCGTGCATGCCGCGGCGGCGCTGACCGCGGTCGGCTGGCTCGTCGCCGGCGCGACACTGCACGATGCGATCGTGATCGCCATTGCCGTACTCATCATCACCTGCCCGTGCGCGATCGCGCTGGCGATCCCAAGCGTGCAGGTGATCGCCGCCGGACGGCTATTCCGTTCGGGCGTCATTCTCAACAGCGGCGACGCGATCGAGCGCCTTGCCGAGATTGACACCGTTATCTTCGACAAGACCGGAACATTGACGCTGCCCGATCCTGCAGTCGACGCGACCGTCGCAATCGACCCCGACCTGCTCGAACGCGGCGCCCGGCTCGCGCTGTCGAGCCGGCATCCGCTGGCGGCCGCGTTGGCGTCGAGGGCGCGCGAACGCAATCCATATCCCGGCGCCATCGAGGAGCCGGGCCGAGGGGTGCGCGCCATGATCGACGGCGAGGAGGCGCGCCTGGGCAACGCGGAATTCTGCGGCCTCAGCGAAACAAAACAAGAGGCCGCAGGCGACGGCGCGGCGTCCTTCATGGCCTTCGCCCATGCCGGAAAAACCGCGACCATCGCCATCCGCCAGAACCTGCGGCCCGATGCCGCCGCCGTCGTGGCGGCGCTAGCGGATCGCGGCCTGCGGCTCATCGTGCTCTCAGGCGACCGGGCCGCTGCCGTGGCGCCCGTCGCAACGCAGCTCGGCATCAGCGACTGGCGTGCGGGACTGACGCCGGCGGATAAGATCGCGATCATCGACCTGTTGAAAGCGCAGGGCCGTCGCGTGCTCATGGTCGGCGACGGTTTGAACGACGCGCCGGCGCTGGCCGCCGCTCATGTCTCGCTGTCGCCGATCACCGCTGCCCACCTCGCCCAGGCCCAGGCGGATGCCCTGTTTCTTGGCGACCACCTTGAACCGGTGCTGCACGCGGTTGCCGTCTCGCAACGGGCCCGCTCCCTGATGAAACAGAACCTGGCGCTGGCGGTCGTCTACAATGCGTTCGCCGTGCCCGTCGCCATGGCTGGCTTGATCACGCCGCTGATCGCCGCGGCCGCCATGTCGGGATCCTCGATCCTGGTCACGCTCAACGCGCTGCGCGTAGGGATCAAGCTTAGGCGCGACGCAACTCGTCCGCGGGAAGGTGAGAGCCGGCACGCGCCTTCGCCGAGCATCGCGAACCCATCGACATTTCCCTTTGCGCGGGGATGAGCGGAACGAGACTAGCGATGAATGTTCTCGCCTATCTCATTCCCGTAGCGCTGCTACTCGGTCTCACCGGGCTCGTTGCGTTCCTGTGGTCACTCAAGAGCGGCCAATACGACGATCTTGACGGCGCCGCCATCCGCATTCTGCCGGACGACGATATCGAGAACGAGCGCCTATAGCCTCAGTTTCACCACCTGCACATCCGCCTCCTCGGGATCGCTGGCGATCTCGAAGCCCAGCTCCCGGCACATATTCAGCATGGTCGTGTTCTCGCGCAGCACCTGGCCTTCGATGACGCCGATGCCTTCGGCGCGTGCATAGTCGACGATCATCTGCATCAGCAGCCAGCCAAGGCCGCGGCTCTTGAGGTCGGAGCGTACGAGGACGGCGTATTCGCCGCGTTCGTAAGCGGCATCTGCATGAAGGCGCACGACGCCGAGCATTTCGCCGCTCGCTTCGTCGATGGCGAGGAACGCCATGGCCCGCGCGTAGTCGATCTGGGTGAAGCGGGCAATGAAGGCATGGCTGAAGTCCTTCACCGGCGCAAAGAAGCGCAACCGCAAGTCCTCGCGCGACACCGCCGCCAGGAAAGGTCCATAGAGCCGTTCGTCTTCCGGCCGGACCGGCCGCATCAGCAATGCCGTTCCGTCCCGCAGCGTCGCGTACCGCTCCCATTCCTTCGGATAGGGCCGGATGGCAAAACGCGGATGGCCGGAGGGACTGCCGCGCGGCTTTTCGACCGGCGCGACCGACACGCGCGCGTCCACGGCGATGACGCCGGTCTCGTCGGCGAGCACCGGATTGAGATCAATCTCGCGGATCTCGGGAAAATCGGCGACAAGCTGCGCCAGCTTGACCAGGAGAAGCTCGATGGCGCGCTCGTCGGCGGCGGGCACGTTGCGGTAAGCCTTGAGGATGCGGGCGACCCGGGTGCGCGCGATGAGGCGGCGCGCGAGCGCGAGGTCGAGCGGCGGCAGCGCCAACGCCTTGTCACTAATGACCTCAACCGCCGTGCCTCCCTGCCCGAAGACAATGACCGGGCCGAAAGTCGGGTCATCGGCGACGCCGACGATGAGCTCGCGCGCCTTCGCACGCACGATCATGGGGAAGACGGTGACGCCGGAAATTCGCGCGCCGGGTTTTTCCGCCCGCGCCCGATCGAGAATATCCGCGGCCGCCTCGTGCACCGCGTGCTCGCTGGTGAGGTTGAGGCGAACGCCGCCGACCTCCGACTTGTGCACGATGTCGGGAGATTGAATCTTGAGGACGACCGGCGTGCCGGCGGCGAGGTAAGGCTTTGCCGCCGCGACAGCTTCCGCGACGCTGGGCGCCAGGGTCGCAGGCGTGATCGAAATGCCGTAGGCGGCGAAAACACGAGCCATCTCGATCGGGTCGAGCCAGGTTCGCTGGTCGCGTAATACGCCGTCAATGACAGGACGCACGGCAGCGGTGTCCGGCACAAAGTCCTGCGGCATGCTGGGCGGCGTCGCCATCAGCAGGTCGCGCGTTTCCCGGTAGCGCACGAGATGCATGAAGCCCGCGATCGCGCTTGATTCCGTCGCGTAGCTTGGAATGCCGGCCGCGGCGAACGCCGCGGACGATGAACCGCCGCCGCCGATCCACATCGCGAACACCGGTTTTGCTGCAACGCGGTTTTGCCGATGGCGCTCGGTCACGGCGACGATCGATTTCGCCGCGGCGGCTGCGGACGCGAGCGCCGTGGGCACGTTCATCACCAGCACGGCGTCGTTCTCGCCGTCGTCGAGCAGGGGCTCCAGCGCCGCGGCGTATCGCGCTTCGTCGGCATCGCCGGCGATGTCGATTGGGTTGGCTCGTGACCAGATCGGCGGCAGCACCGCATCGAGCCGCGCCATGGCCGGCGGCGAAATGCCCGCAAGTTGCCCGCCGAGGTCCGCCAGCCGGTCGACGGCGAGCACGCCGATGCCGCCGCCGTTGGTCAATATCGCCAGCCGGCTGCCGGATATGCTGGTCAAATGCCCGAGCGTCTCGGCCGCGGCGAACAATTCGTCGAGGTCGAGAACGCGCAACAGCCCGGCGCGCCGGAACGCGGCGTCATAGACCGCATCGGACCCGGCCAGCGCCCCGGTGTGGGTGAGCGCCGCCTTGGCGCCGAGCGCCTGCCGTCCGGATTTGACCACCAGCACGGGTTTCGCACGCGCCGCGGCCCGCGCCGCCGACATGAACTTGCGTGCGTCGCCGATGGATTCGACATAGAGCAGAATGGCGCGGGTTGCCCGATCCATGGCGAAGTGATCGAGAAGGTCGGCAAAATCGACGTCGATGCCGTCGCCGATCGAGACTACCGCGGAAAATCCGACTCCCTGCGCCGACCCCCATTCGACCAGTCCCGCAGCAATGGCGCCGGACTGGGAGACAAGCGCGAGATCGCCGGCCGGCGGCATCGAGGCCGCAAAGCTCGCGTTGAGCTTGACCCGCGGCACCAGCACACCCAGGCAATTGGGGCCGACAAGGCGCATCCCTGCCGCGCGCGCAATCGTCCGGCACTGATCGGCAAGCGAGCCGGGGCCGTGGCCAAGCCCTGCGGTGAGAATGACGCTGAGCGCTGTGCCCTTCTGCGCCGCCGCCGCGACGGCGGATGGGACGACTGCGGGCGGCACGGCTATGACCGCTACATCTGGTACGGCGGGCAGTCCGTCATAAGTTTTAGTTGCTCGAACACCTTCGATCTCGCCGTAGCGCGGATTGACGAGATAAACTGTACCCGCAAAGCTGCCGCGACGAAGGTTCTTGAGTACCGCATGGCCGGCAGATGAATCGCGAGGACTTGCGCCGACGATGGCGACCGATTGTGCCGAGAATAACTTTTCGAGACGGTAAGTTGACATCTATATAACGATCCAGTGCGGGCTTCGCGGTACAGCGGGAAAGCGTCGAACCATGAGGATAGTGCGCGTGCCCGGCCGGCTAGCCCCAAGAAAAGGGACGCCTACGCTTTGCTAGACAGCGCGTCCAAGTGACCATGTAGCGCCCCTCTCGCCGGCGCTCGATGCGTGAGTCGTTGGATGGGGCGCGGGTGTTTGTGATACCGCCAGAAGAGATCCGTCGTCACCGTCAAACACGGTGCTAAGTTAAACATTGCGTTTCGAGGGGCGCCAGAAGTCCCTCCAGCAGTTGCCGCGGCGTCGGCGGACAGCCGCTTATATGAAGATCGACGGGATCGACGGTATTGACTCCGCCCGCGACCGCGTAGCTGCCGGCGGCTTCGCAAGCTGGCGCACGATCGATTCGCAAGACAGGCCGTGAAATCCGTAACGTTGGATACCCTCCAATTGCAATTCCCTGGAGATTGGAAGGACACGTGCGACCTCCGGCAAATCCGCGCGAAGGACGCCACCTGTGGAAGCCCGGGAAAATGCTCTTGTGCGAAGCAGATGATCGAGAGAGCTGATGGCATGTGCACCGGCGCGAAGGCAATCGCGGCTTCAAGTTGCCGTAGGACCGAATCATCATGAGACAATGCTGCCGGAGCTTTGGTCCGCCATGCACAATTCTATGCCCGACGGCGGCCGGTGCCGGCATTTTGGAGTCGGCGAGAAGTCTTCCGATGCATATGATCGCTTCCCGTTGGCTGGGAATGGATACCGTCTCGCAAAGCAAAGCGGTTCCGCGCGAATCTTGTGCGAAGAATTTGCCGTTTTTTCCCCGATCAACTCAGCCGCGCCAGAGAGCAGCATTTCGGTTCGAAATGATCCGACGCGGTACAATCCCAATTTGAGCGAGGAAGAGCCGCTGTTCAACGCGAGCATATTCAACTCTGGTTGAACATCCGTCATGTCGTAACCGGCGGAACATCGTGCTCACCAGTTCCAACGCCAGTCGCGGACTTCCGGCATGTCGTCGCCATGCTCGCCAACGTGAAGCTTGTGACGCTCCATGGTCGTCCAGTAACGCGCCGTTGCCTTCTCCACTTGATCGCCGAACCGTGGAATTCGCTGGATAGCGTCCAGCGCGAGTCGATAGCGGTCGAGGTTGTTCAGCACGACCATGTCGAAGGGGGTCGTGGTGGTGCCTTCCTCCTTGTAACCGCGCACATGGATATTGTCATGATTGTGCCGTCGGTAGGTCAGCTTGTGAATCATCGCGGGATAGCCGTGGAAGGCGAAGATCACCGGCTTGTCCGTCGTGAATAGCGCATCGAAATCCTGACCTTCCAGACCATGAGGATGCTCGGACTGAGGCTGGAGCACCATCAAATCCACCACGTTGACGACGCGGATGCGAATGTCGGGGACATACGTGCGCAACAGCGTTACAGCCGCGAGCGTCTCAAGGGTCGGCACGTCGCCGGCGCAGGCCATGACCACGTCGGGATCGCCAGCATCATTGCTGGCCCATTGCCAAATGGCCGCGCCGACAGTGCAGTGGCGAGCGGCCGAATCAATGTCGAGCCACTGCCACTGCGACTGTTTGCCGACGATGATCAAGTTGACATAGTTACGGCTGCGCAAACAGTGATCTGCCACCGACAGGAGGCAGTTTGCGTCGGGGGGCAGATAGATGCGCACGACATCGGATTTCTTATTCGCGACATGATCGATAAACCCGGGATCCTGATGGGAGAAACCGTTGTGATCCTGCCGCCAGACATGGGACGTGAGCAGGTAGTTCAGCGATGCGATCGGTTTGCGCCATGGGATGTTTCGGGTCACCTTGAGCCACTTCGCGTGCTGATTGAACATCGAGTCGATGATGTGGACGAATGCCTCGTAGCACGAAAAAAGCCCGTGGCGGCCCGTGAGCAAGTATCCTTCGAGCCAGCCTTCGCACAGATGCTCGCTCAGCACCTCCATGACGCGCCCATCGACGCTCAGATTAACGTCGACCTCTTCAAGATCAGCCATCCATTCCTTGCCGGAGACCTCATAGACGGCTTCCAACCGGTTCGACGCGGTCTCGTCAGGGCCGAAGAGTCGGAAATTTTTCTTGTCGATATTGAGCTTCATGACGTCGCGCAGAAATGTTCCCAGAACGCGCGTCGCTTCCGCCTCGACGCTGCCCGGCTTGAGCACTGTCACGGCATAGTCCTGGAAGTGCGGCATCGACAGGGGCCGCAATAATTCCCCGCCATTGGCGTGCGGATTCATGCCCATACGACGGTGGCCCGTCGGCGCAAGTGCCGCGAGCTCCTCGCGGAACTTGCCGACTTCATCGAACAATTCACGCGGTCTATAGCTTTTCATCCAATCTTCGAGCTGCTTGATATGTTGGGGATTCTTGAAGTCTGCGATCGGCACCTGGTGCGCGCGCCAGGTCCCCTCCACCGGCTTGCCGTCCACGAACTTTGGTCCGGTCCAGCCTTTTGGCGTGCGGAACACGATCATAGGCCAGCGCGGACGCTCAATGTGTTCCATATCACCGCGAGACCGCGCCTCACTCTGAATCTCGCCAATCTGCTTCAGAATCACATCGAGCGTTCCTGCGAGAAGTTGGTGCACCAGCGCCGGATCGTCGCCTTCTACGAAATGCGGTTCGTAGCCGTAACCGCGGATCAGATCGGTCAATTCCTGGCGGCTGATGCGGGCGAGCACGGTCGGATTGGCGATCTTAAACCCATTGAGATGAAGGATCGGAAGAACGGCACCGTCACGCGCAGGATTGAGAAACTTGTTGGAGTGCCAGCTCGTGGCAAGTGCGCCCGTTTCCGCTTCGCCGTCGCCGATAATGCAGGCGACGATCAGATCCGGATTGTCGAAAGCCGCGCCATATGCATGAACGAGCGAATAACCGAGCTCGCCCCCTTCGTGGATCGAACCCGGAGTTTCCGGCGCGACATGACTGGGGATGCCGTACGGCCACGAGAACTGCCGAAACAGCCGTTGCAATCCATTTCGGCTACGCTCGATATTCGGATAGCGCTCGGTGTAGGACCCTTCCAGATAGCTATGCGCCACCAGCCCCGGACCGCCATGACCGGGGCCGATGACATAAATCATGTTCAGATCGTGTTGATTGATCAGCCGGTTCAGGTGCACATAAATGAAGTTGAGCCCGGTAGTGGTGCCCCAATGCCCGAGCAGACGGGGCTTGATGTGCTCGAGCGTGAGAGGAGTTTCGAGCAGTGGATTGTCCTGCAGATAGATCTGCCCGACCGTGAGGTAATTTGCGGCACGCCAATATGCGTCCATCTTCTCCAGCAGGTCGGGGCTTAGGGGGGCAATCATCTGGGGATTCCTTAGGGTCTCGTTCACGCGCGACCTGGTCCGATCCTCCTTCCACGGCCAGCGCGGCGGACAGCAGTTGATCCTCGGAGGCACCAGCGGCCGTTACTAAAGTCCCCGGCGGTGCCAAAAGGCCTCGAAGACTCCTCTACTGCCAGGTAGGCACGGGTGAACTTGACTTGGATCAATGTCTGGCAGTGCTTTCCCTCCAATGTTTTTAATGTTCCGCTCCGAGACGGAACGCTTCCGCGCGGAAGGCATATAGCAAGGATGTCCATCGCGGAGCTAGCGCGGAGCGCATTCATGAGGGGACCCTGAGCTAGGATGGGCGATTTCAGTTGGCGATCACCCGCCCTTGATTCGCAGCCTATCCAACTGCGTACCTGCGAAGAAGTCTTCGTTCGAAGCGGCGCCGCCGACCTGATTGCTGTTTCATGTCGCTCCAAGCGTCGGAGCGTGAGTTGGGAGCCGCGGGTGAATGCGGGCTGTTTTTCGCGCCCCGCTATCGAATAAACCAGCGACAACGCTCGGCAGTCAGCCTGCCGGAGCTTGACGATGCCGGGCAATCTCGCCTTCAGTGCACGCTTGAGGGACGGTTAATCATCGCGGGTGATGCCAGCCAATGCAGCGCATCATTGTGGCAACCGACGGCTCACCGGGCGGAAATCGAGCGGTCGATGGCGCTGTCAAGCTGGCGCGTGCCGCAGATTGCAAGTTGCTGATCTTGACCGTCGGCGGCAGCATTTCGGGGGCCGAACTCAGGCAGCTTGCGGGCACCGAAGGCGATCTAAGCAAGACGCTCGAGGAGGCTGCGACCCAGGTCCTCGGCCGCGCCGAGGCGCGGGCCCAACGGAAGGGCGTGACGCCCGTCAAGCTGCTGACCGGCTGGGGCGACCCGGCGCAAGCAATCATGGACACCGTGCGGCAGGAGAAGGTCGACCTGCTTGTGATCGGTCGCCGCGGGCGTGGCCGTCTGTCCGGTCTCCTGCTCGGCAGCGTTTCGCAGAAGCTCGCCAGTCTCGCGCCGTGCCAAGTGATGGTGGTTCCTTAGAGCAAGCACCAGAAAAATCCAAGCCGGCTCTTCAAAACGGGTCACGCTGCAGCAGCGATAGAAGAAAAAGGCTTGGTACGCCTCTGATGCATGCGTAGTATTCGCGCATTCGGCTGAAACAGAAATATGAACCCTCTCAGTCTTCTGCTCGCTGTGTATTTTGACCAGAAGAAGTTGCTGGCGCGCTTCTGGCGATCGGCTTCCTGTTTTTGGCGGGAAGACAGGCCCCGGGCCCCGGTTCTCATCGTCTTCCTCGTTGGCATCGTTCTATTGCAATTGCTGGTGCAGGTGCTGCTCAATCTGTGGAACCGGCATTTTTTCGATGCCCTCGAACGCCGCGACGGACAGACGCTCTGGTTTCAGGCGGGGATGTTCTTTCCACTCGCGGTAGCGAGCATTCTGCTGGCGGCCACGTCGGTGTGGGGTCGGATGCGCGCCCAGCGTAGCTGGCGCGAGGCGCTCACCCGGCAAGTCGTCGGCAAGTGGCTGGAGAAAGATCGCTTTCGCCGCCTCAATCATTTGATCCGAAAGGGCACTGAAAATCCGGAATACCGGATAGCTTTCGATATCCGCATTGCTACCGACGCGCCGGTCGACCTTACGCTCGCACTTTTGTCCTCGATGCTGACTGCGATCACATTTTTCAGCGTTCTCTTGTCCGTCGGCGGCAGCATCACCTTTTCCGTGTTCGGTCTAGCGGTCACCATCCCCGGTTATCTTGTGTTCGGTGCGATCATCTATTCAGGCGTGGTGTCGTCGCTCATGGTCCTCCTCGGCCATCACCTCAGCGGCGTTATCGAGCGCACCAACCAGAGCGAAGCGGAACTGCGCACCGCGATCGACTCCTTTCGCGGCGGCGACGGGCAAGCGCAAGACGCACTGGGCGTCGCTGACAAGAAACAGACATTGCAGCTCAAGCTGCAGGCCGTCTTGGTCTGGTGGCGCGAATACTGCTGGCAGCTCGTTCTCACCACGCTGGTCTCGCATGGAAATTTCCTTTGCGCCCCGGTGGTTGCATGGCTCCTCTGC
Organism: uncultured Alphaproteobacteria bacterium; assembly: GCA_963833665.1. Lineage (GTDB taxonomy): Bacteria > Pseudomonadota > Alphaproteobacteria > Rhizobiales > Xanthobacteraceae > BOG-931. Next base: position 96,241 of record CAWHZA010000029.1, read on the forward strand.
GTGCCGAAATATCTGAGCGGCGCCATGTCGCTCGGTGAACTGACGCAATCGGCGGCCGCGTTCGTCGTCGTGCAAGGCGCGTTCAACTGGCTGGTCGACAACTACCAGCGGCTATCCGACTGGCGATCCGCAGCGCACCGCGTCGCGACCCTGCTTCTTGCGCTCGACGAAATCGAGGCGTCGGAACACCCGGCGGGCGCGCGGCCCGAGCAGGGTTAGCTCATAGGGATTCGATCTGCACCTGCGCGCTCAGCCGATAGGCCTCGGCGGCGGGGCACAGCTCGGTGCCCTCGTTGATCAATGCCGCGGCGCCGGCCGCGACGCCGAGGCGAAGCGCATCGACGAGGCTGTCGCCCTTGGCGATGCTGAAGACCATCGCGCCGAGAAAGCTGTCGCCGGCGCCGACGGAGCTCTTGGCGTGGATCAGCAGTGGTGATGCGCGCAGTACCTCCTCGCGCGTGATGAGCAACGCGCCGAGATGGCCGAGCGACAGCGCTACTATTTCGACCTGTCCCGCCCGGATGATTTTGCGTGCTGCGACGATGCACTCCGCTGGGTCGGCGAATTCCGCGCCGATCAGCTGGCGCATCTCGTTCAGATTGGGCTTGATCAGGCCCACGCCGTGTTCGATCGCCGCGGCAAGCGCTGGGCCTGAGGTATCGAGGAAAAATCTGGCGCCGAGCTTCGCCGCAATCGCCGCCGCCTGTGCGTAGAAATCGCTCGGCACGCCGGGCGGCAGACTGCCGCTGCCGACGACCAGTCGCGGTGCCGGCGCCGTGGCGGCGAGCGCAGAGAGGCACGCGCGCCATTCCGCCTCCCGCAACGGCTGGCCGGGAAGGACGAAACGGTACTGCGTATCCGTGCTCAATTCCGTCACCGAAAAATCTTCCCGCGTTGCCGCCTCGACGGGGACGATGCGATTCGGCACCCCTTCATCTTCGATGAGACGGCGCAGCATGTCACCGGTAGCGCCACCTGCGGGAAGGATGGCCTCGACGTCACCGCCGAATCGTTTAACGACGCGCGCGACGTTGATGCCGCCGCCGCCGGGATCGCGCCGTTGCGTTGTGCATCGCAGTTTGAGCATCGGGACGACGCGGTCGACGGCAGTGGACACGTCGATCGCAGGATTGGGCGTTAGGGTGACGATATTTGCCATGACAGCCGAGCCTATGAGTTCCAGGGCCGCCGCATGGCGAGCGACTGCAGGCCGATGAAGGCCGGATCCTCATGCAAGATCAAATAAGCCGGAATTGCTTCGAGATACCGACTCATGCGTCCCTTCGCATTGAAGCGGGATCGAAATCGCGATTGCGGGAGATAGTCGCGCAAATGCGGCGCGATGCCGCCGGCGATGAAAACGCCGCCCTGGGCATCGAAGCTGAGTGCAAAGTTGCCGGCAAACTCGCCGAGGAGCGCGCAAAAAGTATCGAGTGCGGCGCGGCTCACCGCGCAGCTGCCGGCGATGCCCGCCCGTGTGATGGCCGCAGCGCTACGTTCCGCAACGGTCCGCGATTCGAGCAAAGCAATCGCCTGATAGAGATTTTCCAGGCCGTTGCCGGAGAGTGCGCGTTCGGCAGAGACGTGGCCGAATTTGTTCCGCAGCTGCTCGATAATCGCGTCCTCGAGCGATGACGCGCTCGGCAGGGTGGTGTGGCCGCCTTCGCTGCGCGCCACGACACTGCCGCCCTTGCCTGGAATGTAGGCGGCAACGCCGAGCCCTGTTCCCGGGCCCACGACGACCATCGGGGCCCCCGGCTTCGGCGGGCCGCCGCCGATCATGCCCAGGTCACTTGCTGCAAGAAGCGGCAGGGACCACGCCACGGCTTCAAAATCGTTGACGATGTGGCTGCCGGCAAATCCAAAGCGCGCGCGAAGCTGTGCCGTGTCGACTACCCACGCATTGTTGGTGAGCGCGCAGCGCCCGTCCTCGACTACGCCGGCAACGCCAAAGAGGGCATAGCGGATTGCGGTGTTGTTCGGTTGCAGCGCCATGAAAGCGGCAAGCCCGTCGGCGAAATTCTGATAGTCGTTGACCGCCATGTGCGCGACGGGGCCGAGCCCGGCGCGGTCAAGCACAGCAAAGCGTACATTGGTGCCGCCCACATCGGCCAGCAAAATGGCGTCCAACTCGTCACCCTCAGTCACTCTCCCTCCATCTGTACCGCGTCGACCGCCGATCGGGACCGATCGAGAGTCGGCGGGCATGAAAATGATACTGCACTTGGCGCCGCCGGACCGCTTTGGGGTCTGGGCTTCGCCCAGAACCGCCGCCCAGTGCGTGGGTACAATATGGCGGCACCGGAAGGGGGTGTTGAGATATGTCAACCCGTCGCACTGCGCGGCGTCTATAAGTGGCACCCGGATACGGCTGCGCGGTTGGCGGTCGTACTGCAGAAAGACGAGGGGGTCGCGTTGTCGGCCGCAATGTCAGGGCAGAGCGGGTATTTCGCGGTCGCCGAACGCGACGGAATTTTCTGGCTGATCGACCCTACCGGGCGCCACTTTCTGTCGAAGGGAGTGAATGCCGTGCGGTTCGATCAGGAACACATACAGGGCAGTGATCGCATTCCCTATGCGGAAGCCTGCACGCGCAAATACGGGGGCCGGAACGCATGGCGCGCCGCCGCGGCCGCCCGGCTCGCGCGTTGGGGTTTCAATACGCTCGGCTCCTGGTCCGACGAGACGGTCGCAAGTGCTGGGCCGTCGCCGTTTGCTGTCGCGCCTAACCTTGATCTCGGCATGTCGTTCGCGTGGCGGGAGAACGAACAGTCCACGGTCGGATACCGGCAGGAATTTCCTGACGTGTTTGACCAAAACTTCGATCGCCATATTCGGCGCCGTGCCAAGGAACTATGCGGTCCGCGGCGCGACGAGCAGCAGGTTCTCGGCTGGTTCGTCGACAATGAGCTACGCTGGTGTCCCGACTGGCGCGGCGCCGAGGAGCTGCTCGGCCTTTTTCTCGGCCTGTCGCCGGCAAGTGCGGGCCGCAAGGCCGCGCTCGATTGGCTCAAGGAGCGACATCGCGACTTTACGATTTTCAATGCGAGCTGGCAGACGCCAGCCTGCTCCTGGGATGGTTTGGCGGCGCTTGCTCACATCGACGCACCGTATCGGCGAGACCCGCCCTACCAGCGCCGCGCCGCTGATGAGGAGGCGGCCAATCGCGCCGATCCAAGGCGCGCCAGGTTCGCCGGCGATTGCGACGACTTCGCCGCGCACGTCGCGGAACGTTATTTCGCGTTGACGAGCGGCGCCATCAAGGCCGCCGACCCTCACCATCTCGTGCTCGGCGCACGCTTCGCCTACCTGCCGCCGCGCGGCGTCGTCGATGCCGCCGGACATCATTGCGATATCGTCTCGTTCAATTGCTACGACCTCGATCCTGGCGCCGCGATCGACAGCTATGCCGCTGCCGGCAAGCCCTGCCTGATCGGCGAGTTCTCCTTTCGCGCCGTTGACTCCGGCTTGCCCAATACCAACGGCGCCGGCCCGCTGGTGGCGACGCAGGCCGAGCGGGCGGCGTGTTTCCGGCGCTACGTCGCGGCCGCCCTGCGCCGGCGCGCGGTCGTCGGCTATCACTGGTTCGAACACGCCGATCAGCCGGCGCAAGGCCGCTTCGATGGCGAGAATTCGAATTTCGGCACGGTCACGATCGAAGACGACGTCTACCAGGAACTCACGCAGGCGATGACTGCGGTTAACGCCGAGGCCGAAGCGTTGCATGAAGCCTCGGCGCTCGCCGCGTGAGGCGTGGAAAGGGCACCGCAATGGGCGTGTGCGCGAAATCGTCTTTCTCGGCGCGAGCAGCATGTCGTTCGGGTTCCGCATGCTGCGCAACGGCAAGAAATACTACGGCTGTTTGTTTGCGTGTTTGACACGCCGTTGGCCGCTCGGATCACTGCGAATAGCGCGCTCGCGATGTTGCGCCGCGCTGGCCGTTTCGGCCTCGCCCACCACCTGCATCGTGCGTAGTATGCTCGACGGGTTCACGCTGATCGAGTCGATTCCGAGTTGCGCCAGATAGTGCGCGATCTCGGGATAGTTCGCCGGCGCCTCGCCGCAAATGCCGACATGCTTGCCGTTGCGCTTGGCACCAAGGACCGCGAGCTTGAGCATTTCCAGCATGCCGGGGTCGCGTTCGTCGAAATCGAAGGACACGATCTCTGAATCGCGGTCGACGCCCAGGGTCAACTGCGTCAGGTCATTCGATCCGATCGAGAAACCATCGAACAGACTTGGCAAAAGCGTCGATGCTGATCACGTTGTTGGGGATTTCGCACATGACGTAGACTTCGAGGCCGTTCTCCCCGCGCTTGAGACCGTGGCCGGCCATGGTCTCGAGCACCCGCCGGGCCTCGTCGACGCGCCGGCAGAACGGCACCATGACGCGGACGTTGGTGAGCCCCATGTCGGCGCGCACGCGCCGCAGCGCCGCGCACTCCAGCGCGAAACCGGCTGCATAGGCCGGATGCGCGTAGCGCGCGGCACCGCGGAAGCCGAGCATCGGATTTTCCTCCTTCGGCTCGAATCCCTCGCCGCCCAGCAGCCGCGCGTATTCGTTGGTCTTGAAGTCGGAGAGCCGCACGATCACCGGCTTGGGATGGAACGCCGCCGCGATCAAGCCGATGCCTTCCGCGAGTTTCTGGACGAAGTAGTCGGCCGGCCGGGCGTATCCGCGAACCAGCTCGCGGATCTCCCGTCGCGCCGGCGCCGAGGCGACCTTGTCGGGGCTGACCAGCGCCATCGGGTGCACCTTGATGGATTCGCTGATGATGAATTCCATGCGCGCCAGCCCGACGCCGTCGTTCGGCAGTTCGGCCGCTTTGAACGCCAGCCCCGGATTGCCCAGGTTGAGCATGATCGCGGTCTTCGGCCGCCGCAGTTCGCCAAGTGCGAGCCGCGCGGTCTTCACCGGCAGCGCGCCCTTGTACACCCGCCCGACCTCACCCTCGGCGCAGGAGACCGTCACCACGGCGCCGCCCTTCAGCGCCTTCTTGGCGCCGTCGGCGCCGACCACGGCCGGAATGCCGAGTTCGCGGGCGACGATCGCGGCGTGACAGGTTCGCCCGCCGCGCTCGGTCACGATCGCGGCAGCGATCTTCATCACCGGCTCCCAATCCGGCGTGGTCGATTCGGCCACCAGCACCTCGCCGGGCTTGAAGTTGCCGAGCTCACGCGCGCCGGCAATGAGGCGCACCGGCCCGCTCGCGATCTTCTCGCCGACGGCGCGGCCGGTGGCCAGTACCTTGCCGCCAGCGCCGAGCGCGTAGGTCTCCAACGCGGCCGTCGCGGCACGCCGCGACACCACGGTCTCCGGACGCGCCTGGATGATGTAGAGCTTTCCGTCTGTGGCGTCCTTGGCCCACTCGATGTCCATGGGCATCGGGTGACCGGCCACGCTCGAATAATGGTCCTCGATCTTGATCGCATCGGCCGCGAGTTTGAGCACCTCGGAATCGGTGAGGCAGAAGCGGCGGCGTTGCGCCTTCGGCACCTTCAGATTCGTCGTGCCGCCGCCGCGGGCGTAGACCATGCGCAGCTGCTTGCTGCCGAGCGAGCGGCTGAGAACGGCGCGATAGCCGGCGCGGAAAGTCGGTTTGTGCACGTAGAACTCGTCTGGATCGACGGTGCCCTGCACGATGTTCTCGCCGAGCCCGTAGACCCCGGTGACGAACACCACGTCGCGGAACCCCGACTCGGTGTCGAGCGTGAACATGACGCCGCTCGCGGCACGGTCGGCCCGCACCATCTTCATCACGCCGACGGAGAGGCCGACCTTGAAGTGGTCGAAGCCGTTGTCGATCCGATAGGAGATCGCGCGGTCGGTGAAGATCGAGGCGAAGCAGCGGCGGTAGGCCTCGAACAATGCATTCGCGCCGCGCACGTTGAGAAAGCTTTCGTGCTGGCCGGCGAAGCTCGCCGAAGGCAGGTCCTCCGCCGTCGCCGAGCTGCGCACTGCGACCGCTATGTTGGCGCCGTAGTCGGCCTCCAGCTTCCGATAGGCGCGGCTGGTCTGCTGCCGCAGCTCCTCGATTCCCGTGGCGCGATAGACGATGCTGCGCGCTTCGGCGGCTCGCTTGGCGAGCAGGTCGACGCGCCTCTTGTCGAACTTGCCGAGGAGCCGGTGAAGCGGCTCCCACGCCTTTGCGGCGGTGAGCGCGTCGCGGTAGGCCGCGGCGGTAAGGGCAAAGCCGTTCGGCACCAGGATGCCTTCGGTGGACAACGCCGCATACATCTGTCCCAAGGACGCGTTCTTGCCGCCGACCAGACCGACGTCGTCGAGCCGGATCTCGGAAAACCAGCGGATATAGTTGCTTGTCGGCACTGGCGCTTCTTGTTGCTCGCAAGCATCAAATGCAAGCGGCAGTCGCGATCATTGATCTGGATCAAGGGCGCGCCGTGGCGGCGAGTAACATGCGCCTCGACGCCCTGCGCGTCATCGTTCCGCGCTTTTTCAAAGGTCGCAATCGAGCGGATTTGAATATACTCGCGGCCGCCGCCGCGTTGGCTTTGACCGCCGCGACGCGAATTGAAGCTCGAATGGGATCTGCATCATGTCCGTACCGGCTCAACCGTTCCCGCTGCCCCAGAGACTGTCGAGCCCGCTGGCCAGCGTGCACCACTACTGGAATGACCTGATACGGGCGGAGAATGAAATGCCGTTTGCGGACGACGTGAACCTGTCGCAGCTGCCGGCGCTCGCGGGCAATCTCCTCTTGGTCGACGTCTTCGCCAATCCGCAGCGTTTCCGCTTCAATCATCTCGGCGACGAGCTCATTCACCGGCTCGGTGCCAACGTCACCAGCAAATTTGCCGACGAGGTCGAGCTTCACGGTCCCTTCGAATTTTTCATCGCGCAAGCGAGCGCCACGGTCGAAGCGCGGTTGCCGACCTGGTACTCCAGCCGGCGCGGCTACGCGCGCATCCTGCTTCCGACCTGGGGCGACGGCCGCATCGAGTTGCTACTCGGCGCAATCGCGTAGTCGCCAGTGAGGCGGAGCGCGCTTTGGAGCATCGCGCGGAAGTATTTGGCGGTCTCTGGCATCGGCCGAACCTGAACTGGCGGGACCCCGCGGCCCTGGCTCTGATCGTCGCGGTCAATCCTCGCGGTTGGGGCGGGCGCGCGGCAGATACTTGCGCCGTTCGCGGCGGCGCAGCCGCCTGAGATTTCGCTGGCCCCCGCGGCATTGCCGAACCACGCGCTGCGCACAACCCTGCGGATGATGCTGGCGCTCGGCGTGTCGCTCGTCTTCACCTTCACTTACGGCATGGCGGCGGCGAACAGCCGCCGCGCGGAGATGGTGATGGTCCCGCTCCTCGATGTACTCCAGTCCGTGTCGCTGCTGGGCTATCTCTCCTTCACCGCGGTGTTCCTCGTTTCCTTGGCGCCGAACAGGGCGCTGGGAACCGAGCTTGCCGCGATCTTTGCCATTTTTGCCAGCCAGGCCTGGCATATGGCCTTCAGCTTCTTCGAGTCCCTGCGCACCGTTCCGCGCGATCTCGACGAAGCGAGCCGCGGCTTTCGCTTTTCCGCCTAGCGCTGTTCCGCGAACATCTGCTGCGCTTTGTTCCCATACTGCCCCTACCTGCCGCGTACTGCACGAACGCACGGGGCATTGGGCTCCGAAAATGAGATTCGAGGCGGAACTGGAGGATCATTTGACCCGTCGCGACGCGGAACGAACGCTGCGGACGGTTACCGCGTGGGGGCGCTACGCCGAACTGTTCGCATACGACGACAGGACCCACACGTTTTTCGAGATCACCAAGGCAGAATGAGCGCGGTGGGGTTATCCGTCACCAAAACCTCACGCATCTCTTGCGCGTAATCGCAACGAAGGCAAAGGTAAGCCGCGCGTCTTCCCAATAGTCAAAATATCCGAAACGGACGTTATGGCATTGGCAGGTCAACCTTTCGGGAGCGCCTCTGCCGCCTCTCCGCACGCCGCGTCGCTTTCAAGATGGCTCGATGTTGGTCTAAGGATCCAGCGGGCAATCATTGGCCATGTTTCCTGAAGGGTCGTTTTGCCGACGAACAGGCCTAGATGACGGCACGGGACAATCGCTTTGCGGATGTGGCCGGGTGGTGTATTGACCAGACGCTGGGTTGCGAACAATTGCTCGACGGCCACCAGCTCGTCGTCGCGGGCTGCCAATAGGAACATGGGCACCTTGACCGTCTTCAGATCGACCTTCTGTCCAAGCGCAAGAAAGCTGCCGGTCGCGATTTCATTGTGTTTGAACAACTTCTCAACAACCTCAAGAAAGTAAACGCCGGGCAGGTCGACGGTCCACGAATACCAATCCCGAAACAGCGCCTCGAGACGGGTCAGTACAGCACTATCGGCAGACTTTTCGATCTGAAGTACCTGACGGACATCTGCGCGGGTAACAGTGCCGCCCCAGAACTTGCGCACGTTCTGTCCGCGGACGAGGCCCTCGTCACGGACCAACTCATGGAACATCGCCAATGGGGTCGCTTCCGCGAAAGCCGACAGCGCCGACCGGTGCGGCTCTTATGTCGACAGGCGCGCCTGCAAGCACCAGCTTGCGGACCTTTGCTGGAAAGCGCGCGGCATATACGAGCGCCATCCAGCCGCCCTGACACAAGCCAACGAGATCGACTTTGCCGCCAATCTGGTCCACCGCCACGTTAAGGGCGCTGAGATAATCGTCGATCCCGAGAAAGCGCATGTCGGCAGTCGCCGAACGCCAATCGGTAGCGAATAGTCGTCGCACTCCAGCCCGACGCAGCGCAGCAACAAGGCTGTGCCCGGTCACGAGATCGACGACGGTCGCACCGTGCAGGGCGAAAGGAGCGCATATCAATACAGGCGAACCTTTCGCCTCCACCGAAAAATCACGCAGTCGAACGGGCTTTAGTTCGAGCACAATTGAATGCGGCGTCGCCCAACCGGGCTCGGCGGCGATCGGCTCGCCGCCCGGCTCGACCGCCATGCCTCCGAATTGCATTGCAACCCGCGCCGCCATCTCGCTCACCAACGCGGCGGCAACTGCGGGCCAAAGAAACGCCGGATTTGAAAACCGACCGCCGTTTTTCTGGTACATCGTACTGGCCAATTAGACCCTGGAAATCACGGTATGGTTGTGACAGCACTGGCCGCCTTGATTCAAATCAAGCCAGGACGGCAAAATGCCGAGACTTTTTTCAAAGCGGCGAGACTAAATTCCCCTGCTTTCTTGGCGGCTTTGACGCAGATCAACACAGGCGGACCGCGCCCGGCTATTCATTGCGGCGGTGTGATCCCCAATAGAGGATGTGATCCGCAATAGAGCATGTGTCATGGCTGAAAGCACCACCCTACCGGCATTGGTCCATCAGCGTTCGGGAGGGGTTCATTTCGACCATAAGGCGCGTGCCATCGTCCCACGGTGCGGAAAGGCGATCGGTCGTCCCTTGTGACTGCAAATGCGCTGGTGTCACAAAAATGTAAATAAAGCGGCTTTTTGTAAGAGGGTTTCGTGCGAAGGATGCGGCGAGGGCGGCTAGGGCTGTCTTTTAAAAGCTCTTCCAAGGAGGTTCCACCGTGAACGCAATGGATGTGATGGTCCGCGCAGTCATAACGATAAAACCTGACGACACTGTCGCCAAGGCGGTCGATCTTTTCGCCAAACATGACATAAGCGCGCTTCCGGTGGTGGATGACAATGACACCGTCGTCGGCATAATTAGCGAGGCAGATCTTGTGCACCGCGAAGAGATTGGCACCGAAGTTCAGCGGCCGTGGTGGCTTGAAGCGGTCACGCCGGCTTCCACTCTGGCCAAGGAATTTGCTAAGTCACATGGCCGCCGTGTCGATGAGGTCATGGCGAACCATGTCATCTCTGCTTCGGAAGATACGCCGCTGGCTGAGATCGCGACACTTCTTGAACGACATCGCATTAAGCGCGTGCCAATCCTACGTGATGGAAAGCTCGTAGGCATCGTGAGCCGCTCAAACCTTATCCAAGCGCTGGCTTTGCCTCAGATTGTAACTAATGCACACCCTGGCGCTTCTACCAACAACGACCGTATCATTCGGCTAGACTTGCTGGACCGACTTGCCGGGGAGGCGTGGACCAGCTTTGGCGAGCGTAATGTGATTGTTCGCAGCGGGGTCGTTCACTTGTGGGGTTTGGTTAGTTCGGAGGCAGAACGCAAAGCTTTAGCGGCGTTAGCCGAAGAAGTGCCTGGCGTGGTGCGCGTGTCCGATGAAATGATCCCGGCCTACTGAGCATATACTGTGTGGCGGGCACATAGGATCGAAGCGCCTGAGCCTTGACTAAAGTCAAAATAGCCGGAAGGAGGTGCGGTAACCTTCTTGTCAGCGTACTTCCATTGTTCCTCATCGATTGAACGACCCCCACTGCACGCGTATTGCGCTGGGCGCAGCGGTGCAGTGGGGAAGGACGGCGCGGCCTTTAGCACGCAGGAAATTTTCAAACAGATCGCGGCCGGAAATTATGCCCAGCAAGTCAACTGCCGATGCTTTAGATCGGGCGATGATGGAGCGCTGCATCGCGCTGGCGATCCAGGCGGTGGACGTTGGCGAATATCCATATGCGGCGGTGATCTGTCGTGACGGCGAGGTTATTTCCGAGGGCATCAACTCGGCGCGTCAGGATCGCGACGTCACGCATCACGCCGAAATCGTCGTCATGAAGCAGGCTCTAAGTCGTCTCGACCAAGTCAGCCTCGAAGACTGCACGATCTATACAAACGCCGAACCTTGCGCGCTGTGCTCCTACGCCATGCGCGAAACCCGCATCGGGCGAGTTGTCTTTGGCGTTCCAGCGCCGCTCACGGGCGGCCTCTCTCGCTGGAATATTCTTGCCGACGTCGAACTTTCGAACACTTTGCCCGAGGTCTTTGCGCCGCCACCGGAGATTGTACCCGGCTTCGTGCACGAACAGGTCGAGGCAGCGATGGCCAAGCGGACTCCAATAACCTGGGACTTCATTCGGGCGCGGAACATTTTTGGCGGTCCACTGCCCGCTCACCTCCTCGAGAAGCTGCCGGTCAAGCGCAAGGAAAATTTCCGGGAACGTCTGATGTCTTTCCTTCGCCTGCGGCTATTCGACTATCTGGGTCGCAAGTGAAGCCGTTCGCGCCTACGCCTGGATTGCCTGCTCGTAGATGTCCTCCTCCTGAGCATTGTGGATGCGCACAAGCGCTTCGATCGATTCGATTATGCGCTGCGCATCCCTGATCAAATAGTGGTCAATATCCGCTGCCGACAACCCGTCAGCCAGTCGCCGTAAGAGACGAGCAAGGTGGATGATTTCCCGATGCGCTCTGCTCATCGCTCCCAAACCGTGGCGGTCGGGGAGGAACCTAGCGACGCGCGGATATACGGCGCTCTCGTCCTCACGCTCGTGTTCGACGATCTGCCGGGCGACAACGTCACGGGCTTCAAAAATCAACCTCGCCGCATCGGCGGTCTCAGCCTCATCGAGGGCGTCGGCAATTTCGCGCAGGCGATTTAGCGCGCTTTCCATGCGCTCGTGATCCGCCAGTAGCGTCGTGATGCCCGCCGCGGGCATCCTTTGCCGACCGGATTTGCCCCTGGACGTCAAAGCGCGCAGCGCATTGAGGATAACCGCAACGTCGATCGCCTCCTGCGTCAAGGCCGCGGCAATGGGAGGCAGGACTCCGACAGCAGCGAGGAGCATGGCCAGCCCCGACATGCCCATTCCGGCGATGATGCTTTGCAAGGCTATGCCGTGGGTGCGCTTGGCGATGGCAATGGCGTCCGGAACCCGATCGAGCCGGTCGACAAGTATCACCACGTCGGCTGCCTCCGAGGAGGCGCTTGCGCCACGCGCGCCCATGGCGATGCCAACGTTCGCAGCCGCCAGCGCTGGTGCATCATTGATGCCGTCGCCCACCATCACGGTCGGGTGCTGCCGTCGCTCGGTCGCTATGGCGTCTACCTTGTCGGAGGGCTCACGATCGGAAAGCACCGCGTCGAGATCGAGCGCCGCTCCGATCGTCTCTGCAGCGTCGGCGCGATCTCCGGTCACCATGACGATGCGCGACACGCCGGCAGATCGCAAAGCCTGCACGGCATGCGGTGTGTCGCGGCGGAGTTCGTCGGCGAGCAGCACGGCTCCGACAATCTGTCCATCTACGGCAACGAAGACACTCAATGCCGAACGCCAGGCGGCGCGTCGCAGGGCCCGCACCGCCCAAGCCTCGGGCTTGCGTGCGCCGTAGACCAATTGGTGTGATCCGACGCGGACGGGCCGACCGTCGACGATGCCCTCGACGCCCGAGCCCATGGTCTCGCGCACCTGCGACGGAACCGACAGTTTGAGCCCCTTCGCCAGGGCAGCCTCGACAATAGTGGCCGCGACAGCGTGCTGCGAGGCTTGCTCGATCGATGCGGCTATCCGCACAATCTCGTCCGTGCTCTGTCCGGGAGCGGCCTCAATGGCAACGAGCCGGGCGCCGCCCACGGTCAGCGTGCCCGTCTTATCGAACATCACCGTATGCGTTCGCGCGAGCGCCTCGAGCGGCGCGCTGCCCTTGACGAGGATTTCGCGCTTCGCGGCTCGTGCCACCCCGGCAATGAAGGCGACGGGCGCTGCCAAGATGAGCGGGCACGGTGTCGAGGCCACCAAAACCGCCAGCGCCCGCATCGGATCGTTTGAGAAGAACCACGCTCCCCCGGCCGTCACCAGCGTGAGGGGCAGCAGCAGCAGTGCGAACCGGTCTGCCAGGCGAATGAAGGGCGCCTTTGCGGTTTGCGCGGCACTGACCATTCGGACAATTCCGGCGTATGTACTCTCACTCGCCTTGGCGGAAGCGCGGATTTCGAAAGTGTCTCCCGCATTGAGTGAGCCGCTCCGGGCCAACTCGCCCGCCTGACGGGCCGCCGGGATCGGTTCACCGGTCACGGCGGACTCGTCGATCATGGCTGCCGCACTCGTGATGACGCCGTCAACGGGGATGACCTCGCCCGCCCGAACCAAGATGTCGTCACCGACCGCAATCTGCTCGATCGGCACGTCCTCGATGATTGACGCTATTCGTCGATGGGCAATTTTCGGGGTACGATCAATTAAGGACCGGAGGTCACGCGCGGCGCGGGCAAAAGCGAAATCCTCCAACAGGTTGCCACCGGAATACATGATGGCGATGACGATTCCCGCCAAATTCTGCCCAAGCGCCAGCGCTCCGGACATCGATACAAGCGCTACGGCGTCAACCCCCAAACGGCCCGCCAGAAAATCGCGGATCATGGAGCCAAGCAATCCCACAACCACCGGGATTGTGCTGGCGGCCCAGCACCAGTTTGCCCAATCGTTTCGGCCAACACCCCAAGCGGCAAGGCCGAGGAGGAGACCCGTTAGCGCAATTGCGGCCAGCGCCCGGCGCAATAGCCTGTTGTTCACAAGCGCCGTTCGTTTAAACAGTCTGGCGATCCGCGCGGATTTCGGGGACGGGCGACCGCGCCGGTTAATCCCGTCTGCTTTAATTCTTTCCGCAACCAATGACCCACTCGATCAGTTGGAGAAGAGGCAGCAGATGTCAGATCTTTCCAGCAAACCGCGTGTGACGCCGCCGAATACCCATTCGCCTAATCGCGTGTGTCCGTAGGCGCCGGCGACGATCAGATCCACTCCATCGCCCCTGGCAATGTTCATCAGTTGATCCGCGGGCAATCCCTCTGGGGTTAGCACGGATCTTCCGCTGACCTTTACTCCGTGTCGGAGCAAATACTTCTCGACATCGTCGAGCTGGCTTCGCGCCGCCCATTCCAAGACGCCTTCGGCGATTTCGACGAGCGACACGTGCTTCGCGACCTTGAGATACGGCAGCGCGCTCTGTACCGCGTGACGCGCCTCACGCGTGTCCTTCCAAGCTACAAGGACGCGTGCGCCGCTGCTGCCGGCGGCGGCATCAGGCACGACAAGGACCGGCCTGCCGGCATTGAGAATTACGGTTCCAGGGTCAAACGCGCGATACACGTCGTCCCTGACTGGATGCGAGCCAATGATCACAAGATCGGCCGCCCGCGCCTCCGCTGGAATGACCTCGCGCGGAAGATGAAAGCTCCCTCGCCATTCCACCGTCTGGACCGCTTGGCCCACGCGAGTTCGAAAGCTTTCTCCCAGTCTCTCCATTTCCGCCGATATTCGGTCACTCCGGTCTTCGGCCCGTTCCAATTCAGCACCAAACCAACCGCCGGCTTCCCGCCCGGGGAGCCACCCCGCGACACCGATGAGAGCGACGTTGAATTTAGCCGCCCAATCAGCCGCAACCTTGATCCTCTTGTCACAGCCGGCGTCAAAATCGACATAAACCATGATGCTGGCGGGAGCAGCCGCCCAAGCGGCTTGCGGCACCCGCTCGGCGACATTGGTCACTGTATCCGTCATGGCAGACTCCGCTCGCGACGTGCCCGGAGCAAAGTAGGCCGAGTTCGGAGCGAGCCGTTGACATAGGTCAAAGGACCAATTTCCACGGTTGTGCCGCTGGAGTACCGCAGCAGCGCACGCGAGGAGGCCACACAAAGACTAACCGTATATTTTGCTGCCGCAACGTAGGGACCGATGGGCTACGGCGTCGGTTGGACCTTCACGGGGGTTTTGGCCAGCTTGGCAAGTATTCGGCAGCGGCGGCGGATCGGGACCCATTCGTAAAGAAAAATCTCCAGAGGACGCCACATGGCGACCCACCCGCTAATGAGCATGCCTTCGCCGATGATGTGGAAAATTGTGCCGCTCCCGAAGGAGAGCGCTACCTCGCGCAACAGCATGCACGAAAGCAAGAATGCAAGCCCTGTGACGAGCGCGATTCGACCATCGCGAAATAAGAGACGGAGACGCCGGCGTTCATGTGTTTCGCGATAAGCAAAATAGTGGTGAATGGCCGTTGCGAGATCGGGAGCGCCGGTGTGGGGCAATTGCTCAGCCGGCAGGTGGATGACAAGCCTTAAGGGATGTTGGCGGGGAGCCTCTTCGGCCGAACCGACGATGTAGTCCTCCGCATCCTGATCAAGGTCGCGCTCGTGAAATGGAGAAGGGTCTAGCGAGTTGAATAGTTGGCTTAAGCGGTTGAGGTTGATCTCTATCTTGGTCTCCGCGACCAAACCATCAGAACTCGGTTGAATCGGACATCTGGTTAGTGCGATAAAAACGTACACAGAGGGGAACGCCTGAGGAGATCGTCAGTGAAGCCACCGAATACTCGCTCTCGCAGCTGCGAATGACCAAAAGCCCCGGCTACAATAAAGTTTGTGCCGTATTGCCAAAGCTTTTCGAATGATTCCTCTTGCTCGGGAAAATGAAAAACTCTGCCAAATGCGGCAATGCCATGCCGATCGAGCCAGGAAATAACGTCATCGATCCGGCGGCGGGCGGCAGTACGGGCGGCTTCATCCTGGATGAGTTCGACGACCGCGACCTCCTCGACCTTCCGAAGAAGCGGCAACGCGTCGCTCACCGCACGGCGCGCCTCTCGAGCGTCCCTCCAGGCGACCGTGGCGCTTTTTAGCACGAGGCGGTCGGCTTCCGGCGGAACCATCAAGACAGGCCGGCCCGCATGCATTGCAAGGTCGCCGGGATCAATACGTCCGGGCAGCTCCGCGGACGAACCATCGCGGTTAGCGCTGACGACCACGAGATCTGCGCTGCGGGCTTCGCCTGCCACATAGCTCAATGGCCGCTCGATCGCCGAGCGCCATTCGATCTGACCGTCATATTGCTGGACCGCGAGCCGAAAACGCTCTTCAGCATTTGCGAGTCTCTTGGCAATGTTCGACCGCAACTGCTGTGCGAGTTCTCCGGCAAGTGGCTGCTGCCCATAATCAGGCGATTCCTGACTAGCGGCCGCTATTCCGACTAGTTTGGCATTGAAATGCGCCGCCAGATCGACGGCAATTCGCAGGCAAACATCATTGGAGCGCTCAAGATCAAGGCAAACCATTATGGTGGAAAATGTCATGGTCGGCTCCATACCCGCTGGTAACGCATTTAATATGCAGAATATGTGCAACCCTGTTTGACATTAGTCAAAAAGGCGAACAGCGTGTTGGGTATTTTAAAAGTATGGATTTTAACGCCAGTCAAAAACCCGTGGACGCCACATCTCGCGCGCGCAATCTAGTTGCGATCGTGACCGACCTTGTACGCGAACTTCGCGGTTCACGCGCCTCCGTGAACGTCACACTGTCGAGCAGGCTCGATCGTGATCTAGGTATCGACAGCCTCGGCAGAACCGAGTTGGTCCTGCGCATCGAGCGCCTGTTTCGGATACGGCTGCCGGTCACCATCATAGGGGAAGCTGATACCGTTCAGGATATCCTGACGGCGCTGGAGCGGGCCGCTGCGCAACAGGGCACGCCGGATATTCGTGATGTGATCGCCGCTGAAGCGCCAATCGCCGCGCAACCGGTCGTCGCCGCCGCCGAAGCCAAGACACTGATTGAAGCTCTCGAATGGCACGTTGCGCGCAACCCGGACCGGGTACACGTGACCGTCCTGCAGGACGAGAGCACGGTGCTTGCCACCATGACCTACGGCGAGTTGGCTCAGGCAGCGCGAGCTGTTGCTGCGGGACTTATCGCACGCGACGTCACTCCTCTTGATCGTGTCGCGCTCATGCTGCCCACCGGCACGGAATTCTTCGCGGCCTTTCTCGGCACGCTTTATGCCGGCGCTGTGCCCGTGCCTATCTATCCGCCCATGCAGCTATCACAGCTTGAGGAGTATTTGCGCCGGCAGACGAAGATTTTGCGCAATGCCGAGGCAAAGGTACTCGTCACCGTGCCCGAGGCGCTGCGGCTTGGAGGGCTGCTGCGTGGACTGGTGCCCTCGTTGAGGGGTATCGAGAGCGTCAGCAATTTGGCATCGGCGCCAATGGGAACTCCTCTGCCAGCGTTTAACGATCCAGGCGCTACAGCCCTCATTCAATATACGTCGGGGAGCACCGGCGATCCAAAGGGAGTTGTGCTCAGCCATGCAAACCTGCTGGCCAACATTCGTGCCATTCTCAGGGCCATCGATGCAACGTCAGCGGATGTGCTTCTCAGCTGGCTTCCTCTCTATCACGACATGGGTTTGATCGGCGCGTGGTTGGGACCCCTCTACGCGGGCGCCAAGTGCTACATCATGTCTCCGCTGAGCTTCCTCGCTCATCCGCAGAGCTGGTTATGGGCGAGCCACCGCTACCGCGCCACCATTTCCGCAGCACCAAACTTTGCGTTTGAACTGTGCCTCAAGCAAATCGACGATTCCGATCTTTCGGGTCTCGATTTGAGCTCGCTTCGTTTCGTAGCGAATGGTGCGGAGCCAGTTAGCATTCATACTCTTCGTCGATTCATCGAGCGGTTCAGCCGATTCGGATTTCGCCCGGGGGCGATGGCACCGGTCTATGGCCTTGCCGAATGTGCCGTCGCTCTCGCGCTGCCGCCACCAGGGCGCGAACCACTCATCGACCGCATCAACCGCGAAGCATTGAGCCGCCGTGGAGTGGCCGAGCCCACAGACGTCAACGATCCGGATGCCATCGAAATTGTCGCTTGCGGCCGCCCGGTACCCGGCCATGAGATCCGTATTGTGGATGAAGCCGGGCGCGAAGTCCAAGAGCGGCGAGAGGGCCGGTTGGAGTTTCGTGGCCCTTCAGCAACTTCCGGCTATTTTCACAACGAAGCTAAGACGCGCGAATTGTTCCGCGGTGGATGGCTCGACAGTGGCGATCAGGCGTACATAGCCAATGGTGATGTCTTCATCACCGGCCGCATCAAGGATATTATCATTCGCGCCGGCCAACATGTTTATCCCCAGGAGCTGGAAGAAGGCGTTGGCGACATTGCGGGCGCGATCAAGGGGGCCGTGGCCGCTTTTGGCGTGAGCGATCCCGCCTCAGGCACGGAACGCATCGTTCTTCTGGCGGAGACTGCGCAAACCGCTACGGCAGAATTGGAGTCGCTGAAGGCGCGTGCCCGGGCGGTCGTGACGGAAATCATTGGCTCGCCACCCGATGACATCGTCTTCGTCGAGCCCGGAACGGTGCCGAAGACCTCGAGCGGCAAGATTCGCCGCGCTACCGCCAAAGAACACTATCTCGCGCAACAGCTCACAGTACCGCGGCGGGCGTTGAAATGGCAGATAGCACGCCTGTGGCTCGGGGGCATAGGCGGTCGACTAACGCGGCTGGGCGAGGCCGCGCGCGAATATCTCTACGCTGCTTGGTGGTGGGGGATTCTTTCAATTTGCGTCGCGATCGGCGCCATCGCGGTCTGGATACTTCCCCGCCGGAAGTGGCGTTGGGCGGTGGTGCGGACACTGGCGCGCGCGACCCTCGTGGCCATGGGCATTCCCATCTCGGTGAAGGGTGCCGAGCGGTTGCCGAAGCAGCGTGGCATTGTCGTCTTCAACCACGCCAGCTATTTCGACGCAATCGTGGTTGCAGCAGTTATTTCGGGAGAGCCGGCCTATCTGGTCAAAAGAGAGCTTTCCAGCCAACTTTTCGCTGGACCGCTGCTGCGCAGATTGGGTGCACTGTTCATCGAACGCTACGAGCTGACTGGCGGCATTGCCGATACCGCGGCCGCAACCGCTCTTGCTCGCGACGGTCGGCTCCTAGTCGTCTTCCCGGAAGGAACCTTTACGCGGCAGCCCGGACTGCTGGAGTTTTTCACTGGAGCCTTCAAGATCGCCAGCGAAGCCGGTCTTCCAGTTTATCCGGGGGTATTGCGCGGTACGCGATCGATACTTCGAAGCGATCAATGGTTTCCACGTTGGGGTCAAGTCGATGTTCAAATCCTCGAAGCCATCACTCCTGAAGGTACCGATTTTGCTTCTATCTTGCGATTGCGCGATGCAGTTCGGACGGCTGTGCTGGCGCATTCCGGAGAACCGGATCTACGAGAACTAGTGAAGCCTCCGCGCGACCGGAGCACATAGCTGGGAGCCTCTACGCGACATTCGACTTGCAAGATAGACACCGCCAAGGCGAAGACGAGATCACGCGGGAACGCGAAACGAGGCAGCCGACTGTATCGCCGTCTTCGGGTTGAGGTCCGCTACAGCGTCGCTGACGAGCCGACTTCAGCAGTTGGCCTGACATTGAGATGGATCAAGCCTCGCCGACGCGGCTTCCTTTATCCGCTATTAGTGACATACCGTAGTCCTGGAGGACAACATGAACAGATTCCCAATCCCGCATGATGCACTCGTGTTCGTCGGCGACGGGCAAAGGGCACTGTTCCTGCGCAATGCCGGCAACTCGACGCTCCCGAATCTCACCACCGAGCGCGTGTTGACCGATGCGAATTTGCCGACGCATGAGCAGGGTACCGATCGTCCGGGACGGGTCTTCAAACGCGCCGGCACAAACCGGCGCAGCGGTGTAGACACGACCGATTGGCATGAATTGGAAAAGGAACGGTTCGCCAAGCGTGTGGCTTCCGCTCTGGAGCACATGGTGCGCAGAGAAAAGGTCAAAGCGATCATAATCGTTGCCCCGCCGCGCACGCTCGCCGAATTGCGCAACGCCCTTCATGCCGACGTGAAAAGCCGGGTCGTCGCCGAAATCGACAAGGACCTGACCAAACTCCCGATCGGGGAGATCGAGAAATATCTCGTCGGTTGACGGGGAAGCATATCGTGCGATGGTCACGTCCTTAGCTACATGCGCCGGATCACGGCAGCAACTCAGTCGCGCAGCATCAATCAGGGAGCTTCCGATCGTGCTCGCAAGATCTTTCAATGCGACATAAGGGTCGGGACTGTCATTGTGGCAAGAATGCCACGCGTGGCGCCGCCAAGAACGAATTCACGCAATCTTGAGTGCCCATATCCCCCCATCACGATGAGGTCGGCCGAGGTATCAGCGGCATGAGACAGAATCGCATTTGGCACGTCCAAGTCAGCCGCGGTGATGTTCTCGACTTCCACTTTCGGGTAATGGCGGGCCAAGTGGCGTGCAATATCAGCGTCGCCCATTTCGTCGCTCTTGATGTCAGCAGAGACGACGGTCACTAGCTCGACGGCTTTCGCACTCGTGAGAAAAGGCTGCGCGTCCGCGATAGCGCGCGCGGCGTTGCGACTGCCGTCCCAACAGATCATGACACGGTTCAGTCGAAGGCCGTCTGTCTGAACGTACGGCACGATCAGCACTGGTCGACCTGAGTCGAAAATAGCGGCCGTAGTGATCACGTTTTCATGTCCTGGTTGTTCCGGATCGCTTTGCTGCAACAGCGAAAGATCGAAGCGTCGCGCGATCTGCGCAAATAGATGGGGGGCCTTACGCGCTGTCGCGTCAAGCACGCGCGAATCCGCGGACAGTCCCTCGCGCCGTGCTGCTGCTTCAAATTTCGCAACCGCGGCCTTCGCGCGTTCCGCTGCTCTGCCGCGCTCCTCTTCAATCCATCCTGGCAGCATAACCTCGCATCCGCCGGCGATGGCGGGAACGGCTGGATCGTAAGCGAAGGCAATTCCACTGAGATGGGCATTGAAGGCGTTCGCCACCGATACTGCGTAGTCGCAAACGGGGTCGCGCCTATCCGCGACCGATAAGTTCACCAGGACATCTTTGAACATGGTTGACGCTCCTTCGCGAGGCCATTTCGGGCACGCCGAATCCGCTTTAAGCGGCCGGCGATGGAAATGGCCAAAGCGCTCTGATATGCGCGGGCAAAGTATCGCGTACGTGCTCGATTTCACCAGCTGTGATCTTGTCGGACAGAAGTTTGAACACAGCCGTGACAGCAGCGGAAGTGAAGAGGATGGGGCCTGTTTTGAGCGCTTTATCCACCCGCGAGATGAAATAGGCCTTGCGGCGCTGCGTGACCGGCGTCGCGACGGGCCGCCAGCGCTCGTAATAAAGTCCCCGGGGGAGCTCCGGCAGCTGCGAGCCAAAGCCCGCTGCTGCATTGACGGACAGCCAATCGCCTAGTGCCTGCAGCACGGTCCGAAGCAGGCGGAAAGAACGGTGCTTGTCGCCCCATCCCAGGCGTGCGTCGAGGTCTTTTATCCATTTGTGAGTGAGCTGAACGGTATGCACGATGCTCTCCAGACCAACTGCACTCATGGGTACTCCGAATCCGCGCTCAAGAGTAAAAACACGCCGCAAAAGCCGCCTTGCGCGTTCTTTGCCAAACGACCGAAAATCATTTTCAGTCAATCTCGCGTCGGAGGTTTGATCCAAATCAAAACACGGCTGCGCCTCGTTCGGGTATTGTTTCTATCGGCTCTTCTTTGCTATTGCTTTGACGGGAACGGAATTTCGAAATGTACAAGCGCATTTTGGTGGCGGTCGATGGAAGCGAAACCGCGGATGCTGCACTTCAAGAGGCCATTAAGCTGGCCAAAGATCATGATTCACAGATACGACTTGTCCACGTTGTTGACCTGACTATGGCCTATTCGGCCGCGGAAGCACCCTATATTTTTGAGTACCGAAAAGCGATGGAAGATGCGGGCAAGGCAGTCCTCGCCGGCTGCTCAACATGGGCGCGCTCGGCAGGTGTTCAATTCGATACTAAATGCGTAGTGATGTTTGGCAAGCACGTCTATGACGTCATCGAAGAGGAAGCGGCGCGGTGGCCGGCCGACTTGGTAGCGATCGGGACACACGGACGCAGTGGGATCAGCCGGTTGCTGCTCGGAAGCGTGGCGGAGGGCCTTACGCGGATCTCCGGCACCCCGATATTGCTTGTTCGCGGTAAACAGACGTCATGAAGTTGCGGCTCGAAAGGGCGCGAAGCTAGACTAGCATCGGCTTCTTGAGTGAGCGCAGGCTGCCGCAAGGAGGCAACCAACGCTATTGTGTCGCAACTCCGTCGACCCGGGAGTTTGGTCGAAGCTCGACGCTCGCGATGTTGCTTGGCGATCATGATCGGCGCAGGCTTTCCGCAGACAGTACTGATTTAGATCAAAAGACCGGACTACAATCTGTCCAATAGCTTTGCTATGGATTGGCAGCCCATATCGACTGCATCACTCGATCGCGACCTAGAGCTCGCCGTTCTGAGCCGAGACGGTCCGCATGCCCTTGTCTTTCCATGCCGGCGCGTCCTTGGGGGGGTGGGTCAACGCGGAAACCGGGAAGCTGATTGACGTGAGACCAACCCATTGGCGGGAATGGCAGGGTCCTTCCTAGACGCGCTCGCGGTTAACACTGCTGGCGGCACAAGCACCCGTCCTGGCGACGTTAAAATGCGATGAATACGGTGGCAAGGCGATCGAGTTACCAGCGACGCAGGCGCTTTTCAGCGATTACGCGGTCCAACATCAGCCTCTCGTCGAAGCGATCTATGACAACGAACCGGTCGACGATGTCGCCAATCGTAACGCCGTTGGTCGGATGCACCAGCGGAACTAGATCGCGATACACGTCCGGGGCGAGCCGGCGGTTAACAAGCGTTAAAGAGGACGCCCACCGTAAAGGCGCGCATGAACAATCCTTACCAGCGAGCCACAATTTGGAACCAGGCCAGCCGCGCTCAAGTAAGTGACGAGTTCCGGCGCTGGCGCAGAATGCAAGTGCAGTAGCTCCGGCCTTTGTCTCCTATGCGGGCCGTACTCGAGCTTCATCGCTCAGGGAGACCTATTTGATCTAAATCAAGGCATCTATCTTTTATACGAAATGAAATCCAACAAATTGGCGCGAGCGGTGGATGATCCTGGAATGATCGAGAAAACCCTTTTGCAGGTCGATATCGTGGCCGACCGGGTCGGGCGCCGCCTGGTGACCTCTGGCCTAATGGCTTTTGTAGTCGTGACATGGCTTACAGCGGGCTACCTGCTGAGCGGCCCGCAAGTTGCGGCCGCCGAAGTAGATGCAATTGGTGCTCCCGCCCCACTGGGTTTCGCTGATATTGTCGAGAGGGTCAAACCGACGGTAGTCGGCATTCGTGTGAAGATCGAGGGCGCGACGCAATCAGGCGAAGAGCAGCAGAAGGGCCCATTTCCGCCTGGCTCTTCGTTCGACCGGTACTTGCGCCAATTTGGCATTCCACATCCGGACAGTTCCATCTCTAAGGGAATGGCAATGGGCTCGGGATTTTTTATGTCTGGCGATGGATATGTGGTTACCAACAATCATGTCCTCGCCAATGGAACGAATCCTGAGGTTATGACCGACAATGGCACGATATACTCGGCTAAGATTATCGGCGCCGATCCGGAAACGGACCTGGCGCTAATTAAGGTCAGCGCCAACACGAACTTCCCGTATGTGAGGTTTGCTAATGAACCACCGCGCATCGGCGATTGGGTGCTTCCCATCGGTAATCCGTTTGGCCTTGGCGGTTCGGTCACAGCGGGAATAGTCTCCGCGCGGGGACGCGATATCGGCGAGGGTCCGTACGATGATTTTATTCAAATCGATGCGCCGGTAAATGTCGGAGATTCCGGTGGGCCAAGTTTTAACGTCAAGGGCGAAGTCATCGGAGTCAATACGGCAATTTTCTCGCCTTCAGGCGGATCCGTTGGCGTTGCGTTCGATATCCCGGCCGAAACAGTTAAGTTTGTGGTTCAGGAGCTCAAGGACAAAGGTTATGTGACACGCGGCTGGATCGGCGTCGAGCTTCAGGTCGTCACTCCTGAGATCGTCGATGCCATTGGGCTGAAAAACTCCGAAGGTGCCCTCGTTGTTCAACTCGAGCCGGACAGTCCGGCAGTCAAGGGTGGAGTTGAAGTTGCCGATGTCATCACTTCGGTGAACAACGAGAGCGTGAAGGACACGCGCGATCTTGTCAAAAGGCTCGCGGCAACCCCGCCTGGCAGTTCGACGAAACTCGGCGTTGTCCGCAATGGGCAAGAGAAGGCGATCACGGTGACGGTCGGCGAGTATCCCCGGACGTCCAGTAAGGGCACGGCGGAAAAGAAAATGCTACAGCCGCCCGTCCTCGGACTTAGCCTTGCTCCGGCGACGGCTGTTGTGGGGGCTGCGGACCGAGGCGTCGTTATCACAGACATCGCTGCCACGAGCCCATCGGCCGAAAGAGGTTTGCAGGTTGGCGACATAATCATGAGTGTCGGCAGCCATCCCGTAGATATGCCCGCAGATGTCGGTAGAAGTGTCGAAGAAGCGCGGACACAATCGAAGCGGGCGGTGCTGTTGCGGATAAAAAGGGGCGATAGTATGAGTTTTGTAGCCGTTCCTGTCGTCTGACTGTGTTCGCCGACACGAACGCCGGCCGATGTACCCATGCAAAGGCCCGTCCAAAATCCCCACAGTCGTTGTATTGCGGGAAAGCGTGATGGCATGGGCCCAGCGGCGGAAGCTGCGCGGCAGGGCGGCCTTCGTCGTTGGAACGTGGCGTGCGTGCCACTCTCAAAAGCTCACGACCTTCAACTCGGTCCCTTGGCGGCGGCGTGGAAATCGTTCATCCCGTCGAGCGCACTAAATAGAGTAATAAGTTAGTTTTCCCACTAATATCGGTGTTGATCTCGATCAAAGGTGGACGCGCAATTGTCTGTTTTAGATTTTCGATGAGTACCGGAGCGCCCCCAGAATCGTACTCGGCGAGACAAGGGACATTGCTATAATGCCCATCCATTGGAAAATCCTCGAATGGCAAGCAGCCCACCCGACCATTACATGGATCGGCTGGGGCATCATTTGGGTGATCGTTCTCGCAATTCTGCTCTGGCGACGTAAAAGCGGTTAGAAAATCAACTCCAAAAGAACGGGAAGGCATTTTCGTTTGCACGCGCCTATAGGCTGCTGCAGAGGACAGCCGGGTGTAGGGGACAAAGGTCCATGAGCAAAAGAACCGGTTTTGCATCTCTTGCGGGAGGCCTGATGCTAATCTCAGCGATATTTGCAGGCGGTGGCAGTTGCGACGCGCAACAAGTCGGCAATGCCGGACAGGGCCGTAGACTCGCTCACGCTGGCTGCGCCCAATGCCACGGGGTCGATAGAAGCAGTTATTCCAGCAATCTCGCGGCGCCTACGTTCGACGACATCGCTAACGTCCCTGGCATGACAAGTCGGGCACTAATAGTCGCGTTACGAACCTCCCATCGCTCCATGCCGAATCTTGTAATCGAGGGCCGCGATGCTGAGGATCTTGTTGCGTACATATTGAGTCTGAAACGCAACTGAGGAATCGAAGCGAAATCTCCCCATGGCTCGATGCACGCCGTCAATGACGTGATGTAAGTGATGCAGAATCGCAATTTTCCTCCCAAAGTGCATAGGCTTTGGTGAAGCCGTGGCCGCCGGAACAACCACCCGCATCCTTGGCGGATTGATACAAATCAAACAGTTCGGAAGCACTGAAGGTAATCTGCCGTCGCTGCAACGCGTTCTTTCGCTGGATGTTCACTTGCTATGGCAGAATTTACCGCTTCTGGCCGTGCTCGGACCGAGCGCGAGCACATGGTCGCCTCCCAGTTGGCAAGGCGAGGCGTGACTGACGAGCGCGTGCTGGAGGCGATGCGAGAAGTGCCGCGCGAGGCTTTTGTTGGCGCGGGCATGGAAGAATTTGCCTACGAGGACAGTCCGCTGCCCATTGGCGCTGGCCAGACCATCTCGCAGCCATATATTGTCGCGCTGATGATCGAGGCCGCCGCGATCAAGCCCGGCGACCGCGTTCTCGATGTAGGTACGGGATCGGGCTATGCGGCGGCGGTTCTGAGCCGACTAGCCGGCAGAGTCTACAGCGTTGAGCGGCATCGCGAACTCGCGGATAGCGCGCGGCGGGCGCTGGCCAAGCTAAGGTATACCAACGTTGAGGTGCGGCATGGCGACGGGACCTTGGGATGGCCCGATGCTACGCCCTTTGATGCCATCCTGGTCGCCGCAGGAGGGCCGGAGATTCCCGAAGCATTGCGACGCCAGCTCAAGATCGGCGGGCGTCTGATCATTCCGATCGGCGAGCGTGGCGGCACACAGGAGTTGGTGAAGGTTGTGCGTGACGGCGATGAGCGCTTCCACGAGGAGGACCTGGGACCGGTCACGTTCGTGCCGCTGATCGGCGCGGGTGGCTGGGGTGGACCCGGCCTGGATGCGGCGTCGGCCTTCGAGAAGCTCTGGCCCAAGCGGCCACCTGTCTCCGTCCGCGCGCCATCAGCGACCGCACTCATTCGCGCTGCCGCCGAACCGCTGCCGGGAACTGAGGATCCAGCATTCGGCGCGATGTTCGATCGCTTCGCCAACGTACGCGTTGTGCTGCTCGGCGAGGCGAGCCACGGCACCTCGGAATTCTACCGCGCCCGGGCGCAGATTACCCGCCGGCTGATCGAACGGCACGGCTTCAATATTGTGGCAGTCGAGGCGGATTGGCCCGATGCGGCGCGGATCGATCGCTATGTCCGGCATAAGGCCATGCATGTCGGCAGCGGTCCTGCGTTCCGCCGCTTTCCGCAGTGGATGTGGCGCAACGTAGAGGTCGCTAACTTCGTCGATTGGCTGCGTGCCCACAATGCCGGGCTCCATCCCGCTGAGCATGCAGGATTCTTCGGGCTCGACATCTACAACATGAGCGCTTCGATCGCGGCGGTGGTCGAATACCTTGATCGGTTCGATCCTGAGGCGGCGGCGGTCGCGAGAGAGCGTTACGGTTGTCTAACCCCCTGGCAGCGCGATCCGGCGACCTATGGGCGCGCGGCGCTAACCACTGGCTATGCCAAATGTGAGCGTCCGGTGCTGCTGGCGCTGCGGGACCTGCTCGAAAAGCAGCTTGAGTACGAAGCGCGGGATCGCGACAGCTTTCTCGACGCGGCGCAGAACGCGCGAGTAATTGCTTCGGCGGAGCGATACTATCGAGCCATGTACTACGCCACGGCAGTATCCTGGAACCTGCGCGACCGCCACATGTTCGACACCCTCAATCACCTGATGCACTGGCGCGGAAACAGCGCCAGGGCCGTGGTATGGGCGCACAACTCCCACGTAGGCAACGCTGCAGCGACCGACATGGGCCGGTCGCGAGACGAGATCAACATCGGCCAGCTCTGCCGGGAAAAGTTCGGTGATGGCGCCGCCTTGATCGGCTTCGGCACCGATCGCGGCACGGTGGCGGCAGCCGACAACTGGGGCGGTCCGATGAAGATTAAGACCATTTGCCCTGCACATCCTGAAAGCTACGAGTATTTGTGTCGAAACGCAGGCATCCAACGTTTCCTGCTTGATCTCAGGAAGGGCCAGCGCGACGAACTGCGTTCCGCTCTTATGACTGCGAGACTGCAAAGAGCGATCGGCGTCATCTACCGGCCCGAGACGGAGCTCGCGAGCCATTATTTCGACGCGCATCTGCCGGAGCAATTCGACGGCTACGTCTGGTTTGAGGAGACGACCGCCATCAAACCCTTGCCGACCGAACCCCAGGAAGGACTTCCCGAAACCTATCCATTCGGATTGTGAACCGATCGCGGAGGCGCAACCGCCTAAGATCGGGCAGCATGGTCGGGGCCGGCCAACTCTACGACACTGCCGACTTCGTCGCAGGCTGTCGCGAACACGGCTGGACCCGATCTGCGGTCGCCATCCGCATTTAGCTTCTTTTGATCTCGATCAACACGTCGTCAAGCTCTTCCGAACTACTAGGCTGTTATGATCAGCTGGGTCGCTCGAGGATTGCTCATTGCCGCCGGATTTGTTGCAAGCTGGTTTGTCACCAGGGATGTTCCGCAATTTGGCCTTGTGCAGGCCGCAGTCGTGTTAATTCTTTTGGTGTCTATCGTCGCCGTGTTGGCTTTTTGGCCTGCGAAGTGATCACCGGGTCGCAAAAACGGCTAAATATTGGGCGGCAGCTATCCAAGCGAGATTGAACAACTCAGCGCTGAACCAACCAATAAAATGTTTTCAACGGACTTTGCACTCTGTCTTGCGACAGCTAGCACCGGCGGCGAAGATTGACTGCCGCTGATTTGCCTCAAGGCGAAGGTAATGGCGGAGATGTAGCATGTCCATCGTTCCACTTCTCGAAGACAAGAACTTGGCATGCCCTATCGAACGAATGACGATCTTCCCGTTTCCCTCAGGGCTCTTCTACCTGATCATGCCCAGGATATTTACCGCGAAGCGTTCAATCACGCCTACGCGGCCCATGCCGGCGATGTGCGCCAGGAAGAGGCCGCGCGTCGCATTGCGTGGGCCGCGGTAAAGCGCTCCTACGTCAAGGTCGGCGAAAGCTGGATTGCGCGCGGCGCGCACGGTGGAACTTGATTCCGGCCGGGGAAACCTACGTACTGCTCCTTAGGGCCAATCCCTGAATTTTGACCGTTGCGGCGCGCCTTTAGTCTCGCGATCACTGACTGCCTGGACGGAAAAACTGGCCACGCGGCTTTGTCAGCGAAGCGGAAGCGAGAAAGCCAAATGAACCGGGACAGCAAAACCGACGACGCAGCCCGGCTTGCGGTCGGCGAGAGGAACTGGCAGCTGCGGCCGAAGGCGGGGGATCTCATCCCGGCGTCCCGTAGCCCCGGCCTGCCGGTGCCCGCATCGCCGGTGAAGCCGACGTCGAGCCGCCGATGGTGGCTTCGCCTCGCGCTTGCTCTTGTCGTCGTGATCGGTGGCGCCGGCGCGTCGTACTACTGGTGGCAGCGGCTGCACCCGCAACTGCCGTCCGGCATTGCATTGGGCAATGGCCGGCTGGAAGCCGATGAAATCGACATCGACACCAAATATGTCGGCCGCATCGCCGAGATACTGGCCGATGAAGGTGACATGGTCAAAGCCGGACAAGTCGTTGCCCGGATGGATGCGCGCGACCTCGAGGCCTCACTGAAGAAATCACAAGCCCAGGTCCGCCAAGCGCAGCGGGCGGTCGAGGAAGCCGACGCTAACGTTACCCAGCAGGAAAGTCAGGTGCTGCTGGCAGAGCAACAGCACGACCGCGCCGCCTATCTGGCGGAAAAGGGATTCCAGACCAAGGAAGTCATGGACCAGCGACAGCAACAGCTGGACGGGGCCAAGGCAGCGCTCAGCGCCGCGAAGCTGCGGGTGATCGAATTCCAGCATGCGCTCGACGCCGCTACCCATGACGTGGAACTCTACAGCGTCCAAATCGCCGACAATACGCTGGTCGCGCCGCGCGAGGGGCGCGTCCAATATCGCGTCGCCAATATCGGCGAAGTGCTGCCGGCCGGCGGCAAGGTGTTCGTGATGCTCGACACCTCGTATGTGTACATGGACATTTATTTGCCGACCGAAGACGCGGGAAAGGTGAGGTTCGGCGCCGATGCCCGCATCGTGCTCGATGCGTATCCCAACGTGGCGATTCCGGCCAAGGTGTCGTTCATCTCCCCGCAAGCGCAGTTCACGCCGAAGATCGTGGAAACCCAGAGCGAGCGCGACAAGCTGATGTTCCGCATCCGCGTACGCGTCGATCCCGAGCGGTTGCGCGGCCACGCTGAAGTCGTGCGCAGCGGCCTGCCGGGCGTCGCCTACGTGCTGACCGACCCGGCCGCGACTTGGCCCGCCGCGCTGCAACGGACCGCCGCGCGATGAATGGGCCTGCGGCGCCAGTCGCCCGCCTGGAACGCGTCACGCAGCGCTATGGCCGCATCGCCGCGCTCGACGACGTCATGGTCGCCTTCGCGGCCGGCCGCATGGTCGGGGTGATCGGCCCCGACGGGGTCGGCAAGTCGTCCCTCCTCGCAATCATTGCTGGTGCGCGCCAAATCCAAACCGGCCGCGTCTTGGTGCTCGACGGCGATATGGCGGATTCCGGGCATCGCCGCGCTGTTTGTCCGCGCATCGCCTACATGCCGCAGGGTCTGGGAAAGAACCTTTATCCCGACCTCAGCGTCCGCGAGAATATCGAGTTCTTCGCCCGCCTATTTGGGCAGTCCCGCTCCGAGCGGGAGTGGCGCATCTCGGAAGTTCTGGACAGCACGGGACTCACGCCATTCGCCGATCGTCCGGCCAAGAAGCTTTCGGGCGGCATGCGGCAGAAACTCGGCTTGTGCTGCGCGCTCATTCACGATCCCGATCTTCTGATTCTCGATGAGCCAACGACCGGCGTCGACCCCCTGTCGCGGCGCCAATTCTGGGAACTGATCGACCGCATGCGCTCGCGGCGTCCCGGCATGAGCGTCCTGGTGGCGACCGCCTACATGGAGGAGGCCGAGCGGTTCGATGCGCTCATCGCCATGAATGCCGGCAAAGTCCTGGCGGTGGGTTCGCCAGCGGAGCTCAAGGCGCAGACCCATGCCCAGACGGTCGAGGACGCATTCACCGCGTTGCTGCCGGAAGCTATCCGCGCCGGGCGCCGCCGGCTGGAAATACCGCCGCTGCGCATCCTCGACGCCGAACCGGTGATCACGGCGCGCGACCTCACCTGCCGTTTTGGCGATTTTACCGCCGTCGATCGCGTGAGCTTCACCATCGAGCGCGGAGAGATATTCGGCTTCGTCGGCTCGAACGGGTGCGGCAAGACCACGACCATGAAGATGCTCACCGGCCTGCTGACGCCGACCGATGGCGAGGCGCTCCTGTTCGGCAAGCCAACGGACGCGCATGACATCAACTCGCGCCGACGCGTCGGCTACATGTCGCAATCTTTTTCGCTCTATAGCGAGCTCACTGTGCGGCAAAATCTCGATTTGCACGTGCGGCTCTTCCATCTGCCGGCGCGAAAAGCACACACCCGCCTGCACGATCTCGTCCAACGCTTCGGCCTCGCCGACTATCTCGATCAGCGCACCTCGGAGCTGCCGCTTGGCATTCGCCAGCGGCTATCGCTTGCCGTTGCCATCGTGCACGAGCCGGAAATGCTCATCCTTGACGAGCCGACCTCGGGCGTCGATCCCCTGGCCCGCGACCGGTTCTGGGAGCTGCTGATCGATCTGTCGCGCAATAAGGGCGTGACCATTTTCGTCTCCACCCATTTCATGAACGAGGCCGAACGCTGCGACCGTATTTCGCTGATGGATTCCGGCCGGGTGCTGGCGACCGATAAGCCGGGAAATCTCATCAGGGCGCGCGGCGCCGCAACGCTGGAGGACGCCTTCGTCGGCTATCTGGAAGAGGCCGCCGGGTCGCGCGGGTTGCAGCCTAGCCCTATGCCGTCTGGCAAGGCCGCTTCGCCCGGGTCGCTGGCGCCTGCGCCGCGCGCGTTCAGCGCGCAGCGCCTCTTTGCCTACACCATCCGCGAAACGGTGGAGCTTGTGCGCGATCCCATCCGCCTCGGCTTCGCGCTGTTCGGCACTGCGTTCTTAATGCTGGTGTTCGGGTTTGGGATTTCGACCGATGTCAACAATTTAAGCTTCGCGGTGCTCGACCACGACCAGAGCCACGAGAGCCGTGCCTATCTCGAGGAGCTGCGCGGCTCCAACTATTTTGTGGAGAAGCCGCCGCTTGCCAGCTATGCCGAGCTGGAGACGCGCCTGCAGAGCGGCGCCATCAAGGCCGCCATCGAGATCCCGCCCGGGTTTGGTCGCGACATTGCGCGCGGCCGCCCGGCGTGGGTTGGCGCCTGGGTCGACGGCTCGATGCCGTTCCGCGCCGAAACAATCCGCGGCTATCTCGAGGCCATGCACCAGCTTTATCTGACCGATCCGGCGGTGAAGACCACCGTGGCGGAGAGCCGCCCGCTCGCCCGCATCGAGCTTCGCTTCAAGTACAACCAGAATTTCGAAAGCATCTACGCCATGGTGCCATCGACCATGTCGCTGTTGCTGGCATTGTTCCCGGCCATTCTCATGGCGCTTGCGATCGTTCGCGAGAAGGAGCTCGGCTCGATCACCAATCTCTATGTCACTCCGGTCACGCGCATTGAGTTCCTGGTCGGCAAGCAGCTACCCTACATCGGCGTCGCCATGACGAATTTCGCCCTGATGGTCTTGATGGCGCTGTTTCTCTTCGGCGTGCCGCTCAAGGGCAGCTTTCTCACGCTCGCCCTCGGTGCTCTGCTCTTCGTCACCACGACCACGGCCTACGGCATGCTCATTTCGACGTTCGCCAGTACGCAGATCGCGGCGCTGTTTGGCACCGCGATCCTCACTGTGCTGCCAGCGACACAATTCTCAGGCATGATGGTGCCGGTCTCCGCGCTCTCCGGCACCGCCCAGATCATGGACCGGGCGTTCCCGATGACCTATTTCGTGCCGGTCAGTCTCGGCGTCTTCACCAAGGGATTGAGATTTGGCGACCTAAGCCCCGACCTAATCGCCCTTGCCGTGTTTATCCCGGTGCTGACGACGATCAGTCTTTTGCTTTTGCGCAAGCAGGAGCGCTAGGCGCGCTGATGGGCAAGATCGCCAATATTTTCTGGCTAGGCACTAAGGAAATCCGCAGCTTCCAACGCGATTTTGTGTTGCTTGGGCTGGTGATCTATGGGTTCTCGCTCGCCATCATCGCACAGTCGGGAAGCAACGCGCAGGAATTACACAACGCCTCCATCGCTTTCCTCGATGAGGACCAATCCGAATTGTCTCGGCGCATCGTTCATGCGTTTCTGCCGCCCTATTTCCAGACGCCGCGCCCGATTGCCGAGCGGGATATCGTCCCGCTCATGAACGCCGGAAGATACACTTTCGTCATCGACATTCCGCCTAATTTCGAGCGCTACGTTCTCGGCGGCCGCGAGCCCGCCATTCAGGTCAACGTCGACGCCACTGCCATGGTCCAGGCTGGCCTCGGCTCGGGGTATGCGCAGCAGATCATCCTGACCGAGTTGCGGGACTTCGTCGCGCACCGGCAGGGGACGCCGTTGCTGCCGGTCAACATCAACGTTCGGGTCGCCTTCAACCCCAACATCGCGACGGCATGGTTCACCAGCGTCATGGGCATCATCAACAACGTCACGATGTTGGCGATCATTCTCGCCGGCGCCGCGATCGTGCGCGAGCGCGAGCATGGCACCATGGACCATCTTCTGGTGATGCCGCTGACGCCGTTCGAGATCGCCATGTCCAAGGTCTGGGCCAACGGCTTGGTGATCACCATCGCCGCCGGTCTTTCGCTTTATATCGTCGTTCGCGCGATGCTCGGCGTTCCGATCGCCGGGTCGATTCCCTTGTTCATGCTTGGGACCGCGATCTATCTTTTCTTCGCCTGTGCCGTCGGCGTATTTCTCGGCACCGTGGCACGCTCCATGCCGCAGCTCGGCCTGCTGTTCTTGCTGGTCTTCTTGCCGATGAACATGTTGTCCGGCAGCAATACGCCGCTCGAAAGCATGCCGCCGTGGCTGGCGACCCTGATGCAGGTTTGGCCTTCCACGCATTTTGTGTCGTTTGCGCAGTCGATCCTCTATCGCGGCGCGGGCATTGACGTAGTGTGGCCGCAATTCCTCCTGGTCGCGGGCAGCGGTGGCCTGTTCTTGTTGCTCGCGATCCGGCGCTTCCGCTCGACGGCGGCAATGTGACATAGACTTAGACTTAGACGTAGAAGGGTTGCGTTGTCGGGTACCGCGTTCTCCTCGCCGGACGATTGACGCTGGTCGGCCACCCTCGTCAATGAGCTCTCGGTCGCGTGCCTTTGAAAGCTGCATTTAGCGGCACCTCCGTTGCGATCTGGTTCGCTCGCCCATCGAACGCAGGCGAATAACCAAGCAGTCCCAGCAAATTGGGCCAACACGACAGCGATTTCATAGAAGGTTCGGCGGACGGTCGCCGGTGGGATAGGGGCTTTCCCTTAAGGACATGATCTGAATTTTCCAGGCAAGAAACGCCGCTAATGATTGCGAACATGAGGCTGCGGAGGACAGTCATGCGATACGAACACCCCATGCGGGCAACCGCGCCGCAGAGCGATAGTCGGTTCTCCGTCCTGAGCGCGTTGGTGGCTCTTGTGATCGCCTATCCTTCGCTAGCCGCCGCACCGCCGACCAAGGTGGGTGGCGATCCGCAGTCGATAGCGACCACGACCTCTAACGCAGTCGATCGCACGCACAAGGGGGACCGCCTTATCCCGGCGGGTGCGACATTCGCTGCAAGATGGAACATTCAGGACGCATCGGTCGG
Organism: uncultured Alphaproteobacteria bacterium; assembly: GCA_963833665.1. Classification (GTDB taxonomy): domain Bacteria; phylum Pseudomonadota; class Alphaproteobacteria; order Rhizobiales; family Xanthobacteraceae; genus BOG-931. Next base: position 130,117 of record CAWHZA010000029.1, read on the forward strand.
AAGTGACCTTCGACCTGCCCGCTCTGAGAGACCGACGGAACGCCAAATGAAGGCAAAGATTCCATTTGGCTGCGATCCGGCATTCGGTCCGCTGGTGCATGCCAACTTCAGTGGCCGATGCCTCGCGCGCGTCGGAGGGCGCGCGAAATTAGCCGCTTTAAAGCGCGCTTTTGCTTAGAGGGGATGGCAGAGATGAGCAGCGGAAGGTAGCAATCAGCCAAAGGACGGCCATCGGGGTATGACCTGTTGCTCGCTGCACGTAGTGTCAAATGGAGCGTTCGGATCCGGCGACCGAGATAAGAGGCGGTCGAACTGCAGGCAGCCCCAAGTCGAACCCATGCCGACGCTCCCATCAATCCTTCATGAGGCGTAAGCCTATTCCAATGGAAATTTTTAATGTCAGGAGACTGCCATGAAGGCGCTTGTTTACCAGGGACCCGGAAAGAAGACGCTTGAGGAGCGTCCCAAGCCGGATGTCGCAGCACCGACCGACGCAATCGTCAAAATCCTCAAGACGACGATCTGCGGAACCGATTTGCATATCCTCAAAGGTGACGTGCCGACCTGTGCTCCGGGACGCATCCTCGGCCATGAGGGCGTGGGCGTGGTCGACAGCGTTGGTGCAGCAGTCACCGCGTTCAAAGTCGGCGATCGTGTTGTCGTGTCATGCATTTCGTCGTGCGGGAAATGTGACTATTGCCGGCGCGGCATGTATTCGCACTGCGTCAATGGTGGGTGGATATTGGGCAACAAGATCGATGGAACGCAGGCGGAATATGTCCGTACTCCGTTCGCTGATACCAGTTTATATCACGTTCCGTCGGGCGCGAACGAAGATGCACTTGTCATGCTCAGCGACATTTTGCCTACAGGCTTCGAGTGCGGCGTACTCAACGGTAAGGTTGAGCCTGGCTCTACCGTAGCTATCGTCGGCGCTGGACCCATCGGACTCGCTGCGTTGCTCACTGCTCAGTTCTATTCGCCTGCTTCAATCATCATGATCGACCTTGATGAGAATCGCCTACAAATGTCCTCCCGTCTTGGAGCAACATCGGTGATTAACAACAGCGACGGCAACGCAGTCGAGAAAGTTATGCAGGTGACCGGCGGACGAGGCGTAGATACGGCGATCGAAGCAGTCGGCGTGCCGGCGAGTTTCCTTACATGCGAAGACATCGTGGCACCCGGCGGCGTCATCGCCAATATCGGCGTGCATGGCGTTAAGGCGGATCTGCACCTGGAGCGACTGTGGGACCGCAACATCGCGATCACGACGCGGCTCGTCGACACCGTAACCACGCCAATGCTGCTCAAGACGGTGCAGTCGCGTCGGATCGATCCCCAGCAGTTGATCACCCATCGATTTAAATTCGACAAAATCTTGGATGCCTACGACACCTTTGCTGCAGCGGCAAAAACTCACGCACTTAAGGTCCTAATTGAGGCGTGAGCGCGCTGCGCGGCGTGCGACCGGAATGTTGCGCAGGATACTCATTGCGCCCGCCGCATCGCGGTGGCCGGCAAGGAATGACAGGCGAGAGGTCGGGACGCGGTAGCAGCTATCGGCGCGCAAATAGCGAGGTTTAGAATTCTACAACGTGCTGTGTAGCCGACAAGAAGCTGTTTGCCGATGTGGTCGAAAAGAAATACTTGCCCGAAGATCACGCCGACGGTTGCGAGGAGGAATAAGAGCAGGCCGCCTTTGCGTTCCGGACGCTGATCAGCCCGCATATCGATAAGGCGCAGGCAAAGAAGGTGCTGGGCACCTGGGTAAGAGAAGTCGACGCGCCGCCGCACCGACCGTCTGCCAGATGACGGCGCGAAGCCTCAAGATACGCGCGCGGCCGAAAGCGCGCGCCCAGCGCTTGTTATCGACTTCGTGATAGGATCCTCGGTCGCCCGGCCGGCGCCGGTCGTGCAGCTCGAACTGATACTGATCTGCACCATGGGTGAAAGAAATTCCGGTTCCCCGCCCGTCACTGAGGCGCGTCGCGTTGGGAGTTGATGCAGATCAAGATCAGGCTGCAAGATGTGCCATACGCTGGTCAAACCAAGAGGAGGAGACGATGAAGAAAATCATTCTACTCGGCGCTACCCTTGGCGCCGCGCTGTTGCTCGCAGCAGCGCCGTTCTCCTTTCATTGGTCGCCGGCAAGGACGCTGTCTCTGTCGCTGGACAAGGCCGACGCTAGGATAGGACGCCCGCTTACGCCAATGAGCGTAGCGGGCGTTAACCGTAGAGTGCATCGACGTGCATACTATGGCGCAGCAGGCAGCCGCCGCGGGTGCATACTACTATGGCCGACCGGCCTGCGGCTACGATCCCTATCCGCCCTGTTACTGACCCGGCCGGAATCAACGCGCGCGCCGCACGCTTTCTGTGGCGCGCGTTTCGGTGCATCATCCTCGGCGCCCGCAACACCCCACAAACCCGCAGCAAGAGCATGTCACTCGTATTTACGCTCGCATCGCGAAACCTGTTGCAAGATCGACTTCGCTTTGTCGCATCGCTGGTCGGCATCGTCTTGTCGGTGGTGCTGGTGATGGTGCAAATGGGCCTTTATTTCGGGTTCAGTCGCTTGGTCACGACTATGATTGATCACGCCGCAACCGACCTCTGGATCGTATCGAGTGGGGCAAAATGCTTCGAGGATCTTTCGCTCCTCAATACCGGAATGGAGGATGATCTGAAGGCAATCGAAGGGGTAGCCGAAGTGATTCCGGTCGTAGTGGGATTTTCCGCCTGGAAGATGCCGGGCGGAGGTATGACCCCGGTGTTCATCGTTGGCTCCGACTTCACCACGGGCGGTCTGTCGCCTTGGAACGTGGTCGACGGAACAGCTCAGAGTTTGACCGCGCCCGGGACGGTGGCGATCGATCGCACCTACTACGATCGACTAGGGGAATCCGCCGTCGGGGCAACTAGACAGATTCGCGGCCAAATTGTGAAGGTTGGTGCGGTCACCGACGGTATTCGCTCTTTTACAATGACACCGTATGTATTCAGCAACCTCGCTGATGCGAGGTCTTATATCGGACTGCCGAATGCGTTCACCAGTTATTTTCTGCTCCGGCTGAAGCAAAAGGGGCAGATTGAGCGCGTTCGCCAAGACATTCTTGGCAAAATCTCCGACGTCCAGGCGCTCACGACCGACCAGTTTCGGGATCAAAGTCGATCGTTCTGGCTTTCCGGCACCGGAGCCGGCGCGGCGCTTCTTGCGGGTGCGCTGCTTAGCGTGATCGTCGGCACAGCAATCATCGCACAGACGCTTTACTCCAGCACAAAGGAACATCTCTACGAGTTCGCCACGTTGCGCGCGATAGGTGCTTCCAACAGCTACATCTATCGGGTCATCATCTCGCAGGCGCTTTTCAATGCCTTCATCGGCTTTGGGATGGCGGGGCTTATTGGCCTCGCAGTCGTCCGTCTCACAGCCAAGAGTGCGTTGCAGATCGCGATCTCCCCCAGTTTGCTAATCGAGCTGTTCCTTCTTACGGTCATTATGTGTATTATCTCGGCGGTAGCCGCGATTGTTCGCGTCATTCGCGTCGACCCTGCGGTTGTGCTGACGCAATGACCAGTTCCATCATCGAGGCTGTCAACGTCAGCAAGGTCCTCGGCAGCGGGCCTGCCCGCGTGCAGGCGCTGAAGAACGTGAGCCTGGCACTCAGCGGCGGCAATTTGACAGTCCTGATGGGGCCTTCCGGCAGCGGCAAGACCACACTCCTGTCGATCCTTGGCTGCATGCTCGCGCCCACGCATGGGACTGTCCGAGTTTGCGGTACCTCCATCGACGGCGCGCGTCACGAAGCGCTGGCGACGCTCCGGCGTCAGCATATCGGCTTCGTGTTCCAATCCTATCATCTGTTCGCCACCCTCACCGTCGCGGAGAACGTCCGCCTTGCGCTCGACGTCCGCGGCGAGCGTGGTCGCGAAGCAATGGCCAAGACCGAGGAGGTGCTGGCCAACGTCGGCTTGAGCTCGAAGCTCGGGTCTTTCCCGCGGCAACTCAGCGGCGGTGAGCAGCAGCGAGTTGCAATTGCGCGGGCCATCGTTGCGGAGCCTTCGGCTATCCTTGCCGATGAGCCTACCGCCTCACTCGACGCAGCCAATGGGGGTGAAATCATGGTTATTCTTTCGACAATCGCCAAGAAGCGCGGCCGAGCCGTTCTCGTCGTCACGCATGATTCTCGGCTGTTCAGTTTTGCTGACAAGATCCTACGCATCGAAGATGGCGCACTCACTGGCGAAGAGCCGACTATCCCGCAGCCGAGCTTACCGCTAAAGACTCTTCGAGGAGTGCGATCATCTTGATTTTGGCCATTCCAATCCTTCGGCTATCGCGTCTGACAGCCGAACTCCCCTTTGGCTTCGCTACCTTCGGGGTTAGGGTCATGCGCATCGTCGTGGCACTCGGCGGCAATGCTGCGGCGTGGCGAGCCCATGACCGCAGAGGCTCAACGCGCTAAATCGCCGCCGCGTCGTTTGCTGCGATCCAGCCGAGGAACGAGTTGGTGATCCCCACGGCAATAGTTCGCAGGGCGGCGCCTACAAGCCCGACGAAGCCAATCCGTTGGACGTGCTCGGCGCGCCGCCGGAGGGAATGATTGGCTACATGATCGAGCAGGAATTGGGTAACCTCCTGCCATTCGACGTGCCCTTCGCGACCATGCTGACATTGGTCGAAGTCGATCGCGACGACCCCGGGTTCAAGAATCCGACCAAGTTCATCGGGCCGGTCTATTCCGACGGCGAAGCGCACGATTGAACGCCGAAAAGGGTTGGGACGATGAAGCCGGACGGCGACAAGTGGGCGCGGTGTCGTTGCTTCTCCGCAACCTAAGCGAACCTTCGAGTTTCGGCCGATAAAGTGGCTGCGCGAGAAGGGTACGATCGTGACCGCGGCCGGCGGCGGGGGCATTTTGACGGTCTACAAACCCGGCCGCCTGTTGCGCGGCATCGAGGCCGTCATCGACAAGGATCTGTGTTCCGAGCTGCTGGCAGAGCTAGATGCGGACTTCTTCATCATGGCAACGGACGCCGACGCGGTCTACATTGATTGGGGCAAGCCAATTAACGGGCAGTCCGTTCCGCCAATCCGCACGCCTTGCGTTCCCGTAGCTTTCCGGCGGGCCCGATGGGGCCGAAAGTCATGCGGCGTGCGACTTCGCGGAGGTGACAGGAAAAAGGGCCGGACGACAAATGGCCGCGCATGAGGACATCAAAGACAGTCCCGGCTATTCTCATAAACTCAATCGCTGACGAAAATTTGCGCAACCGGGCTGCGGTAGCCGGGATTGAATTGTTGATAAGCCATTTGGTAGGCAGTCGCATTGGACTCCCCTCGCAAAGCTTTCAAGGGACAAAGCGAGTCTTCGTAAAAGGGGTCTCATCTTCCTGCGCGTAGCGAAGTGACCGGCAATGGCGCACAGGGTGTTATCGGACAACCGTGCCCAACAATTTACCGATACCAGAGGTGAGAGCCATCGCCAGCGCGCCCCAGAATATCACCCGGACTGTGCCGCGCAGAACTTTTGCACCACCTACTCTTGCACCAATTGCGCCGAGAAATGCGAGAAAGACTAACGACGCAGCGGACACGATGGGGACAAGCGCGCCCGAGGGCGACACGACGACCATGAGCAAGGGCATCGCCGCAGCTACAGAAAACGAGACGGCCGATGTCAGTGCGGCTTGCACCGGACGCGCGGTGGTGATTTCCGAAATTCCCAGCTCATCGTGTGCATGAGCGCTCAAGGCATCTTTCGCCATCAGTTGCTGGGCAACTTGCCGCGCAAGATTTCGATCGACACCACGTTTGACGTAGATATCGGTTAGCTCCTCGAGCTCGAATTTCGGATACTCGTTCAACTCCCTGCGCTCGCGCGCGAGATCCGCTTGTTCAGAATCGGATTGCGAGCTGACGGACACATATTCACCAGCGGCCATCGACATGGCACCAGCCACCAGTCCCGCGACACCAGCGATCAAAACTTCATTCTGCGTCGCTGCGGCCGCAGCAACCCCGACGATCAAGCTCGCGGTCGAGAGAATGCCATCATTGGCCCCGAGCACTGCTGCTCTCAACCATCCGATGCGGTTGACGAAATGGCTCTCCGGGAGCTGCCGAAGGCGGACCATCCGATATTCCGACGGTCAGATCAAAGCCGACCAAGCAGCATAAGAACGACGACGACGATGAGGATAACACCGACAATGCCGATACCGCCGTGACCGAAACCGTAACCGTAGCCGCGGAAGCGGCCACTGAAGCCGCCGAGTAGGAAAATCACGAGGACGATGACAAGAATCAGTCCCAAGGACATGGCATTGTCCCCCTTGTAGGCTCAACCGAACACTAGCAGCGAGGTTTGAAATTGACTACATCCGACGTCAGACATAGTTGACTTGGATCAAAAGCGCCCAGGGTTTTTGGTTTAATTATTATCACCGATGCCTTCACATTTAATCCGTCTTGCAGTTGTACAATGATCCGGATTGAACAATCGCTTCGCTCGACGAAGTGGCCAGAACTGCTTGCTGCACATGCCCTCGCCCACGTTTATATATACCGGGTGGGCAACGGAGGATCTTCATGCAAATCCCATTACAAGTAACTTTTGAAGGATCCGATCCGTCGGAGCCTGTGCGCGTTGCGATCGAACGCGAGGTGGAGCGGTTAGAAAAGCACAATCGCCACATCATCGGATGCCACGTTGCTGTAATCGCACCCAGTCACAAACACCGTCACGGCAGCGGATTCCGTGTCCACATTTCGCTTACGGTTTCGCCGCACGAGAACGTTATAGTCAATCACGCGCCGTCTGACGACAGCCGATACGAACATGTTGAGGTGGCGGTCAAAGACGCATTTGCCTCCGCTCGACGTCAACTCGACGATCTCTCGCAGCAAAAATAATGTCATGCAACGTCAGGAGTTTGAACTATGTCGAACCAAATGCCACCCGTACCGCCTGCCAGTCGCAGCAAGCGCGGTCCGAAGAGGAATCCGGAAGTATCGAAAGACGACAAGTTGGTGAAGCACGAGCACCATCCCAACTCGGCGGAAGAAGGCGACACCGCCAATATCAAGCAGAATACCACGAACGAGGGTTACTTCCGCGGCCGGCGGCAGTCCTAATCATGTATCGTTTTCTCGAAGGCACAGCGGATCAATATATGACGCGTGCCGTAACGACGGTGACGCGCCAGACAACCATGCGCGAACTGGAGGCGTTGTTCGAGAAACACGATTTCAATTCTTTTCCCGTAGTAGAAGAAGGAAAGATGTTGGGGATCGTTACGAAATTCGATTTCCTTCGGACCTTTGCCTTCACCATAGGTCGAATGGTGCCCCATTACGACGAGCTGATGCGGCGGCCGGTCGGCGAAATGATGACCGAAGCCGTCGTGCATGTCGAACCGACAGCACCATTGACACGAGTTCTCCAGTTGATGGTGAGTCTTAAGAACCGCAGCTTTCCAGTTATCGGGCTGGATCGCCAATTGATAGGGATGATCTCTCGCGAGGACGTGATACGCGCACTCAAAGACGCGACACGTGAGGCCGGGAAAGCCTGCTAGATCGTCTCGGGCAAGAGTGACACCGAGGCAACAGCTTCGTGAATAAGCTGACAGCAATAGCGCCCATTCTCGCTCGCGGGGGGCGCCGGGCGGCCAAGGCACCCGAAGGGTCGGCCGCGAGCGGAAAGGCTTTAGGCGAAATCGCTTGCCTTTCGCCCGATGATGTATTGGAGCGACTTTCCAGCGCCGCAACGGGCCTCACACCCGACCAGGTCGAGGAGCGGCTTCGTTCAGCGGGACTGAATCAAGTCGCTCACCAGGCACGACATACAATTCTCGGCGAGCTCATCGACCGCTCGATCAACCCGCTGAATCTACTTTTGCTCTCGCTCGCGACGGCGTCCTACTTCCTGGGCGACCAGCGTGCCGCGATCGTGATCGCCGTCATGGTGGTTCTGAGCATCTCGCTGAGCTTCATCCAGGAACATCGCTCCAACAATGCTGCCGACAAGCTGCAACGGATGGTGTCGATAAACGCGACCGTGCACCGGCAGACGGGTGCCGAGACGCATGATCACATTGACGTGCCGATCGAGCAACTCGTACCCGGCGATATCGTCCTACTGTCGGCGGGTGACATGATTCCCGCCGACCTCAGGCTCATCACGGCGAAGGATCTCTTCCTTAACCAATCGACACTCACCGGCGAAGCGATGCCGCTCGAGAAGGTCGCTGCCGCCCACGCCGGAGCCGCCGAAACTCCGTTTGATCTCCCTAACATCTGCTTCATGGGCAGTGCCGTCGTCAGCGGCATCGGCTGCGGTGTCGTCGTACTCACCGGTCCGCGCACGGCATTCGGGTTGGTGGCGAGTGAAATTGCCAAGCAGCGGGTGCTCACGAGCTTCGACAAGGGCATCATCCGATTTACCTGGCTGATGCTCGGTTTCATCGTGGTGATGGCGCCTCTTGTCTTCGTCATCAACGGCCTTACCAAAGGCAATTGGCTCGAGGCACTGCTGTTCGCGGTTGCCGTGGCGGTGGGTCTGACGCCAGAGATGCTGCCCATGATCGTGACGGTCAATCTCGCTAAGGGCGCGCTGGCGATGTCGCGCCGAAAAGTCATCGTCAAGCGTCTCAATTCAATCCAGAACTTCGGCGCCATGAACGTGTTGTGCACGGATAAGACCGGAACACTCACGCAGGATCGCATTATCCTCAAGCGCCATCTTGATATCAGGGGTGACGACTCGGACCGCGTTCTCGAATACGCCTACCTGAACAGTTTCCACCAGTCCGGTCTCAAGAATTTGCTCGACATCGCCGTCCTCAAGCATGTCGAACTCGAGGCCGGCCTCAAGGTGCAGGCCCGGTTTCGGAAGATCGACGAGATGCCGTTCGACTTCGAACGGAGGCGGATGTCCGTCGTTCTCCAGCGCGATGACGGGGCTCATATCCTCGTCTGCAAGGGCGCTGTCGAAGAGGTATTCGCGGCTTGCAAACACTACGCGAACGACGGCGAGACCGGCCCACTCGATAACAGCCACTTCGCCTCGGCGACGGAGACGACGGCGAAGCTCAACGCCGATGGATTTCGGGTGGTCGCGGTCGCCTTCAAGGAAATGCCGCCGATGCAGACGACGTATTCCGTTGCCGATGAGGCTGACCTTACGTTGCTCGGCTACATCGCGTTTCTCGATCCCCCGAAGGAGACTTGCGCCGCAGCGCTTGCCACGCTGAAGGCAAGCGGCGTGCAGGTGAAGATCCTGACCGGGGACAATGACATCATTACGCGGAAGATTTGCCACGAAGTCGGTTTGGACGTGGACCGCATCGTTCTCGGCGGCGAGATTGCGACGTTGTCGCTGGACGAGTTGGCAGACCTGGCGGAGACAGAGGCTGTATTCGCCAAAGTCTCGCCGTCTCAGAAGGCCGCGATCATCGACGCCCTGCACAGGAAGGGGCATGTCGTCGGATTTCTCGGCGATGGCATCAACGACGGACCGGCGCTGAAGGCCGCGGACGTCGGCATTTCAGTGGAAAGCGCCGTCGACATCGCCAAGGAATCTGCGGACATCGTCTTGCTCGAGAAGAGCCTGGCGGTGCTCGGTGACGGCGTGATCGAGGGCCGCAAAGTCTTCGGCAACATCACCAAATATATCAAGATGGGCGCGAGCTCCAATTTCGGCAACATGTTCAGCGTGCTCGGCGCCAGCGTCTTCCTGCCGTTCCTGCCGATGACGGCGATTCAGGTGCTGACCAACAACCTGCTGTACGACTTCTCGCAGACCACCATCCCTACCGACAACGTCGACGCCGAATACCTTGCGGTGCCGCGCCGATGGGACATCAGCAATATCGCGAAGTTCGTGCTGTTCATCGGCCCAATCAGCTCGATCTTCGATTACGTCACGTATTTCGTGATGCTTTATGGCTTCAACGCCTGGACCAATCCAGCACTGTTCCAGACCGGCTGGTTCGTCGAATCTTTGCTCACCCAGACGCTCATCATCCATATCATTCGTACGGCGAAGATCCCGTTTTTGGAAAGCCGAGCCAGTACGGCGCTCATCACGACGACCATCGTCATCGCCGCCATCGGGATCGCCCTGCCGTTCTCTTGGCTTGGTGGCTTTTTGGGTTTCGTCCCGCTACCTCCGGCTTATTGGATCGCGCTCTGTCTTATCCTGATGAGCTATGTCATCCTGACACATTTCGTGAAGACATTGTTCATTCGACGGTTCGGATTGAACTAGATGGCTGCTTCGCTGTGGGACTCATTTTCGCTGGCGAACGCCTTCGTTTGGGTCGGCATTACTCTCTGCATCACTCAATCTGCGGTTCTTTCGGGTCTTAATCTGGCAATTTTCAGCATCAGCAAATTACGGTTGGAGGTCGAGGTGGCAGGAGGCAACCGCGATGCGTCCGGACTGCTTGCCTTGCGCAAGGATTCGAACTTAACCTTGGCTACGGTCCTCTGAGGTAATGTTACGGTCAACGTGCTGCTCACGCTGCTGTCGGATTCCGTCCTGGCCGGCATAGGAGCGTTTGCGTTCTCGACGATCGTCATCACCTTGCTCGGCGAAATTATTCCGCAAGCTTATTTCTCGCGAAACGCGTTGCGCATGGCGGCGCAGCTCACACCGCTGCTGAATGTGTACCGGGTGGGGCTTTTTCCGATAGCAAAGCCGACAGCGATTGTTCTCAATTGGTGGCTTGGACCTGAAGGAATTACCTTTCTGCGAGAACGAGACTTTCGAGCGCTTATCACAAAGCACGCGGGCGTTGCGGGCGCGGACGTAGGGCAACTTGAGGCTATCGGCGCACTGAACTTTCTCGACCTCGACGATATTCTTGTGATGGATGAAGGCGAGCTGATCGACCCTCGCAGTGTCATCGCTCTTCCCTTCGAGAAGGAACGGCCTTTACTGCCGAAGTTCAAACGTTCGCCCGATGATCCGTTCCTGCGGCGTTTGAATGTCTCGGGGAAAAAATGGGTCATCATCGTCGACACCTCGAATCGACCCTCATTTGTGTTGGACGCACATCATTTTCTGCGCGATTCGCTCTTCAATACAATGTCTGCTGACCCGGAAATCTACTGGCACCGCCCCATCATCGTAACGGATATGCGCACACCTTTGGGCAGCGTGATCGGGCGCATGAGGGTGAAGCCGGAACATCCTGAAGATGATGTTATCGACAACGATTTAATCTTGGTCTGGGGGCACGAAAAGCGCATAATAACAGGAGCCGATCTTTTAGGACGGCTTTTGCGTGGAATCGTGACGCAAGATGCAACTCTAAGTTAAGCAATCCGGAGCTGCACACCAAATGACAGCTCTGCGTCATTCAGGGCCGGATCGCGGCGATTGGTAGGAGTCCGGGTTTACCCTCGATTGCTCACGAATTGCTGCTTCGCGGCGAACTGTAAGGCCGGGACACCGCGCTTGCCACGGCCGACGTAAGCCCTTCGGTGATCACCTTGAAGCCTGCGAGCGTGCACGGGCGGAACGGGTCACAATCGCGACGTCGGTGGCATCGCACCCGCGCGCCATCAGGATGCGGTCCGATACGCGGCTTGTTTTGCCGGGCATCGAACGTGTACCAGCGTCCGCCGAGATAGACTTTCGAACCAACGTTTCGTCCTCAACTAGACCCGCCCTCAATGCCCTCCGGAATAGCCCTTAGGGAGATTATCTAAATTGTTTTCTTGCTGGGCCACGCTTACCATTACCTTCCGATACTGCCCGAGGAAAGAGCCATGCTCACCGGAACCGCAATTCGCGTCAGGCCATCTACGTCCCGAGGATAGCCCTGGCGTCCAGTCTGCGAAGGGCGACCGCCTCGGGAGCGGAAAGGCTCGACAGCGCCGCGAAGTTGAACCTATCGGCACGAAATCCGCACCAGTATCGACAGGCGAACGGAAAATCCCGGTCGGATGTGATTCGGCATTTAGCCGGCTCGTGAAGTTCGGGAATTTCACGGCGCGTTGTGTCACCTAAAGCGAGGTTCCTGCCCAACTCGCGCGCTAGCTGGTTGAGGCGAGTGTTTGGATGACGAATACCGCCGAGGAAAAGATGTCTGTGATAATTCCGCCCATCGGGAGGCTAAGAATGCGCCACTCCGAGAAATTCCACCCCGAATGGGGCTATCTTGCCCCCGCGCCAAAGTTTCATTCGCACGGCGCGTGTCGTTCTTGCCGCGACCGCCGTAGGTGCAATCGCCGGTGCCGGCGTGGTTTTCTCGTTAGTCGCCCATCCTTCATCTGAGACCTCGGTAGCTCTGTGCACGTTACACGATCTACCCCGCAGAAGAAGTCTAAGCCACCCTTGTCGGCGTTAGGTCAGTTGACGGACGAAGCGGCAAGCAACGCGAAACCCAACTCGACAGCGCAGGCGCCGGCAGAGCCAGCTTCGGCTCGGTCTGCCCATTGCCCGCAACCCGCCCGAAAAAACCACTGTTGTGCCGCTGGTCGAGGCCACTGAGACGCGCGCACCAAGTACTGAGCAGGTCAAAAAGAAAGCGATGAACAAACCCAATGTTACCTCTCATTACACCTGGCGCGGGGCTGACAGCGGACGCTGGAGCGGCGCATATTACAGCGACCGCGGCTGGCGTTGCCGGGATACTTGGTAGCTTCCCGTTTGATCCCCGAAACGCTGTCACGCTACGGCTTCGCGGCGCCACAGCGCGCATGCTCTGCCGCGACCAAGCGCAGGAGCTGCGGCCATTAGCAATCTCGAGCGCTACCGGGGGCGTAGTGACTTAAATTTCTAGCCGCCACTATGGAGCAGCGGCGGAGGGATAACTCGCTGCCACACACTTCCGTTGTCGAATTGTATTGTCATCCCATCGGGAGAGTAGACGGCGCCCTCGTTCCAATACTGAGCCCAGACATGGCCCGGGTAGTCGATCCACGCTCGTGATGGCTGACCGACTTCGTTGACGAGATTGAGGTCCCAGCCGTTTTGCGTGACGTATGCCGGACCCGGTCCCAGGCAGCCTTGCACACACCGAAACTCGCCTGAAAGGTTCATAACCTGGGCTTCCGCTGGAACGTTCGCCGCCGCCAATACCACGATCATTGCCGCCATTGTCATCGATCTAGTATGCATGACCTTAGTCCTTTCTGCGATGAAGATCACAAAGCAGTTGGGCAAGGCCCGAGTCATTGATCAAAGTCAAAATGCCTAGCTCGGGAAAATTGTGGAATAAAGCTACGGTATGGCGAGCAACTCGAAGCGCTCAAGCTCGTCTCGGTGACGCGGGCGCCAGCGAAACCCCGCCGGCTGCTTCCCCCAAGCTTCCGAGGGCGACAGACCCACGGCGCGCTCGGCCATTAATCATTTCCGACAAGCCGCTCACCCAGAGATGGGAGACGCCGCGGCCGGTGCGGGGATGAGCCATATAATCGTCACGCCCATTCTGGGCGGATCACACCATCAATCTCGGCGGGTCGGTTTCCGTCAGGAACAGGTTAGAGCGCGGGAGTAGTTTTCAAAGATGACGCAAGCGGCTCATTTGCAAGCAGAGTCCTCCCGGGTGGCGGATCGATCTGCGGTTGTGGCGGCACAAACGGCGGTGGCCTTTGCGCGGTATAGGGACAATAGTGGGGATCGCTGGAGACAACCTTGGGCTGATCGGCGATCTCGACGCCGTCTTCATCAATCCAGAGGGGAGGCGGCCGTAGTTTTGAGTTGTACGGATAGAGGTTGCCGTCATTGGCGGGCTTCGCATCGCGGAGCGGATGATCGGGCGTGCGCATGGCGAACGGACCCCTCATACTTCCGTGCCTCATCATACGCGGGCCAATACTGTCCCCGCTCAGGCATTGCCGAATGCAGTGCCGCATCAGGTCGTGGCCTGAGCTACCGGGGCCGACCTCGTCGTGGGGGTCCTGGTGCGCTTGCTCCAACCGTTGCATGACGGGGTCGTCGGTATCTTCTTGAGCGTTCGAGACTACAGAGCCACAAGCAGGAGCGTCGAAACATCGTCCGACGCGAGGAAATTGTCAGGCGGGAACGCTTACCGCATTCTCCGCGGGCTCGCGTATTACGTAGCCGCGTCCCCAGACCGTTTCGATGTAGTCCTTGCCGCCGGAAGCGTTGGCGAGTTTTTTCCGCAGCTTGCAGATGAAGACATCGATGATCTTCATATCAGGCTCGTTCATGCCGCCATAGAGGTGGTTCAAGAACGATTCCTTTGTCAGCGTCATGCCCTTGCGCAACGCTAGGAGTTCCAGCATTTGGTACTCCTTGGCGGTCATATGCACCCGTGCGCGGTTCACCTCGACCGTCTTGGTGTCGAGATTGACGACGAGATCGCCGGTCTGAATGACCGAGTGTGCGTGTCCCTTGGATCGTCGCACGATGGCGTGGACGCGCGCGATTAGCTCGTCCTTGTGGAACGGCTTGGTCATGTAGTCGTCGGCGCCAAAGCCGAGACCTTTGATCTTGTCCTCGATGGCGGCAAGGCCGGAAAGGACCAGGATTGGCGTCTTCACCCTGGAAATGCGCAGCTTGCGCAGCACGTCGAAGCCCGACATATCCGGCAGGTTCAAATCAAGGAGGATAATGTCGTAGTCGTAGATTTTGCCGAGGTCGATGCCTTCCTCGCCGAGATCCGTCGCATAGACGTTGAAGCTCTCGGACTTCAGCATCAGCTCGATCGATTGCGCCGTGGCGCTATCGTCTTCAACCAGCAATACGCGCATGCCGATCTGCTTCCCCGTAACATGAGAAGGAAACATTAGGGGCGGACACGGTTAATAAAGCGTGAACTCCGGAAAGCGGCGACGGCAAGTCCAATGACCTCGGCGCTCCCCATCTCGGCTGGGCGGAGTGGACGATTTTCGAGCTTTATTTCCTCGAGACCTTCGAACAGATCGCGCTGTTAGAGACCGCAATCGCCGACTATCGGAATCACCTGAGTGCAGAAAACGCGCAGCTACTGACGCAACTTAAAGCCCAGGATTTTGCCGAAGTCAGGCGCACGCTTTGGTCGCCGAGCGGCGGACCGAGACTTAGTCCAGCAAAGTGATTCGACATCTTTTTCCTTCCTTTCGTAATCGAGGCGTTCGAGCCCCTAAGCCGTGATCGTGAGGATATCGAAATGGTCTGGTTCAGTCAGCGGATATGAACGCGATTTGTGCACCCGGCCGACTGCCGGCCACAGCGCGCTTATTTCCGAGATGGGTCGATGCTGCCGAAAAGGCTTGAGATCATCCCGGCCACCATGACCCAAACCATGGAATCACCGGAATCACTGTTCGGAGGCGTTCTCAAGCTTTTTCGACATGGGGTAATTCCGGGATCGAGCCAGACAAAGGCACAGGGAATCAGCTCTCCAGGAACGGATGAGGCCAGCCTCATGCGGCCTCGCAACGATGGAGAGCGGCAATGGAATATTATGTTGGACTGGACGTGTCGTTGAAGCAGACATCGATCTGCGTGGTGAACCAGACCGGGTCGATCGTTCAAGAGGGCGTGGTCGACTCTGATCCGAGGCGATCGCTTCATTCGTGAGATCGAGGGCGCCAGGAACGGTACGGATCGGCATCGAGACCGGACCGACGACGACGTGGCTATGGACCGAGCTCAACCGACTTGACCTGCCGGCGATCTGCATCGATGCGCGCCATGCTAAAGCAGTGCTCAAGATGCAGATCAACAAGAGCGACCGCAACGATGCCGCCGGCATAGCTCGCATCATGCAGACCGGCTGGTTCAGGGAGGTGCGCGTCAAGGATCTCGACAGCCACGCGGTCAAGGTTTACTGGCGAGCCGGGCGTTGCTGGTCAAGATCAAGCGCGATCTCGAGAACCAAGTCCGTGGCCTGCTTAAGAACCTCGGTCTCGTCATCGGCCGCGCCAAGTTCAATGTCTTCGCCGTGCGCGCCGAGGGGCTGATCGAAAATCGTCCCGAGCTGGTGGCTGCGGTCAGGCCGCTGCTCGAGGCACGCAAAGCCATTGAGCAGCAGGTCGAAGATCTCGACCGCGGTTCACAAGCTGGCGCGTCGTGATGTGCAGGTCCGCAGGTTCATGACCGTGCCTGGTGTCGGCCCGATCACTGCACTCTGCTTCAAGGCGACGATCGACGATCCGACGCGCTTTAAGCGATCGAGAAGTGTAGGCGCCTATGTTGGGTTGACAACTAGGCGCCACTCCTCCGGAGAGGTCGATTGGACCGGCCGAATCTCGAAGGGCGGCGACGCTATGCTCCGCACATATCTGTTCGAAGCCGCCAATGTGCTGCTCACTCGCGTACAAAAACGGTCGGCCTTGAAGGCCTGGGGGATTAAGCTGGCTAAGCGCAACGGGCTCCGCAAGGCCAAAGTCGCCGTCGCGCGCAAGCTCGCGGTCATTTTGCACCGCATGTGGATCGACGGGACCGAGTTCAACTGGTCGACAAAGAAGGCTCCCGCGAAACGCGCATAGGGAGATCATAGGTTCCCGCAGCACAGCGGGAAAAAGACGTCCCTGCCGGGACGGTGGCGGTGGTGAGATCGCTCGATGCTTGGCGTGCGCTCGAAAGGGCGACCGCGCTTTCGACATTGATCCGCCAACGTCATCTTACGCCATCATGCGGAAGGCTCGCCCCCTACCGCGGAGGGAACAGTGGGCCTGGCAAGGACGGTCGTAGAGAGCTTGACACCGAGACCCGGAATTAGAGAACAGCATCGACCCAAAGCGGTCATTCGGAACGCCGATAGCCGTCGACACACAGCATGCAGGGCTACCGGGCCTGCTTCCTGCCCGCCATGTGTTTCAGATAGGCAATGATGAGATCGATTTCGTGGTCGCTCAGATAATCGGGCGGAAAGCCCGGCATGGCCTGGGAGGGCCAGGTGCGTACGGTTCTGGGGTTGCGGATCAGATCATGCAGCCCCTGTGGCATGAAATATTCGGTTGGATTTTGCGGCACGTTGAGGTCAGGGCCGACGTTCGCAGCACCGGCGCCATTCAGCTTGTGGCAGGTGAGGCACTGCACGACGAACAGAGCTTGTCCAGCGCGAACCGGATCTGTTGACGGCAGCGCAGAATCGACCGCGAGCGCAGGCCAGCGCGCAGCGGGCGAAGGCTGGCTCACCAGGTTTGCCGTTTGGTATGGCCATTGCTCGCTGCGGATGCTGCCGACGTCGGCCCCGGTCCAAACAATGTAGAACGGCCCCGCGCTCACGTCCTTACGTGGAATAGGCGGCCAGGGGCGGTCGGCAGGTTCGATTGCCAGCCAGGCGACAGCCTTCCTCTCGTCCGTGTTGAGTAGGAGGTCGGGCGGGAGTTGCGCTATGAATCCATTGAGAGCGACCGCCTCGATCACGCTGTCGCGCGGCAGCGTGATCCCGGCGAGCAGAGATGCGACGGGCACGGCACGATAGGTCATCGGCACGCGATAGGTGACGTCACGCGCCACTTCGATGGTGGTAGCCTCGGGCCGCATCAAAAGCTCACGCCGCGTGAAGCTGCGCGTATCGTTTCCGACCGTAATCGTTAGCGTCGGCTCGTCGGCGTGAGCGAGGCCCAGCTGCAGCAAGCAACAGAGCAGGACCAGAGCGCGCACGATGTCTCCTTCACCCACTTGAGTTGGATTCTACAACATCTAGCCACGGAGCGTAAGCGAACCTGCCACGGGCACCACCGATTGTCATCCTGACAGTTCGCCACATCGGTGAACATCAGCATGACACCGCGTGCCGGGAGGCGGGTGGCTCCGCATCTTGTGATGGAACATCGGCATGCAGTCTGCTTCTCCTAACGCCATTCACACCGAAGACATAGGGCAGTCTGGGATTGCGCGCTGTTTCTTTCGAGGCTCGGAGAGCAGCGGCGCCCCGCTCGAAATCTTCTTCATCGCGGTCGCGGTGAGCGCGGACGGCGCATGCTCCTACCGGAAGCGATGTCGCCTCGCGGCCCATGACGTAGGTGAGCGCAGTGCAGCGAAATGTCTGAAGTTGAGGTTATAGCGGAAGTGGGTCGATAGAGGTCTGTTGCTTGCTCAGCAGGTCCGACAGCTCGGGCGATGTTGGCGGCGATCCGCCGGGCCTCGTCGCGGGTTCTGCGTTCTGCGCGTAGCAGCCTCAGTCCCATACGGTCCAACGACTGTTGATCTAGAACAAAGCGGAGACCGCATGCGCATGCTTGCTGGGCGCACGGACCCCAATGGATGGGACTATCGGCCTAGGTCGCACATTTGCGCGATATGGGACAGGTTATTCAAAGGGAGAGCACAACATGAGCGCAAATCAAAGCAAGCGGTTCGTAGACAAGAGCGCGAAGATGGTCCGCGAAGACCTTGAGGAGGGCATCGCGGCGGCAGAGCGGTCGGCAAGGGGAGTTGAACAAGGCTATGCCGCCGCAGCCGAAAGCATCCGCGACTTTAATGTCAGACTCATTGAGATGGCCCACGCTAATGCGGCGGCGACTTTGGAGTTCGCTCAGCAGATTTCAACCGCTAAGGGGCCATCCGAGGTTATCGAGCTTTGGTCGTCACAAGCTCGGAAGCAATTCGAGACGCTGAGCGAGCAGTCAAAGGAGCTGACAGCGCTCGCGCAGAAGATAGCAACCTCGAGCGCCGAGCCAATAACGCGCAGCTTTGGCCAAGCGCTAAAGGGAGCTTCCTGACCCGCTCAGCGCGCGATCGGGCCGCCTGCTGAGCTTGCGCGCGGTCTTTCGCTGGCTTGATCGACTTCGATGAAGAAAGCGAACGATCGGGCCGACCCTCAGGATCGCTGAGGCAGTCACCGGCCCAAGGGAGAATGACACGCATATCGGACGTATTGCTCAGCGTCTCGCCGAGATTAGGCACATGATCACGCTCGAAGACTGCATTGGCATGTGTGGCCTGACCGAAGAGGAGATACTCGCTATTGCCGAGCATGAACATCTGCCGGAAGTCGCCGCTACGGCTCTCGCTCAGTATCTTTTATCTCGCGAGCATGGCGGCGAATACATTCGAGATATGATTATCGAAGATGTTCGACAGGCGCAATGGAGCGGAAACAAGGAGCATGTGTTGACCCTACTTCATGTCCTTCATCATTTCTTGTTGACGCACCCTGAAGCTAGACCATCAGAACATCCTTGGAGCAATCGTTTTTGATTGGTCCTTGAGCGCCTCGCCCGTTGCTCCTCGTTAATGTTCGCTCAGGTGAAGGGGGCGGCGGTACTGTCGCGATCACTGACCTAGGCGTGGTCAACGGCGGCGGCGTCCGGCTCGGCTGCGTTCGTGCCCTCCCACCACGCGACGACATCGTTCCGGATCAGGAAGCACCGGCCCAGTCCTCGTGGTCGACGGTGGAGGTGCAGGTGGTTGCTCGACCTCACGATACCCACCATCGCGTCGCCGAGCCCGCCCAGGAGTCCGAGCGTCAACCGCTCGGTTGGGGTCATCGGCGGGAAAACGAATCCAGGGCCTCCGTAGAGACAATGCGGGCCACGCCCCTTTTACGGCGATGTTGGCGGCGACGCGCCGAGCTTTCATCGCGGCTCAGCCGATTTCCTGCCAAGCGGTGCAGCGCAGCCTTATGTCGGGAACCGGGGGAAAAGCGGAATGCGCGGCTTGCGCTTGAAACGACGTTGATGACCGATGCTGTCGAAAAACTCGCTTTTCGAAGGGCGTTTGGCGACGCTTTGAGTGCTGCACGCGCCGGGCCTTCATTCCACCCGTTAGAGCACCGATTTGGACCTTAAGGCGTTCAGCCGGTTCATGATCGGAGCGCCAGTGTTTTTAGATTTTGCACAATGGCGGCGAGATGAAACTCGTCGCGGGCGCCGGAAAGCCCTCTGAGCCTCATTCGCTCGAAGCCATGGTGGATTTTGAGATGCGCAAAACGCATCTCAACGCGCTTGCGCTCGTCACGCGACTTGAGGAAACGCTTGGTTTCCATCGGTCGGCGTGCCAGATCGCGTGCGTCCTCGTGGATGTCACGAGGAATCTGCCGCGCCGGGGTGTTGGGGCAACACTGCATTTTGAGCGCGCAGACATCGCAGTCGAACTTGGAAGCGCGATAGCGAAGTGTGTTGCCATCATGCACGGTACCTGTCGTGTGGAGCGTCTTATTGTTAAGGCAGATATAGACGCCTCTGCGCTTATTCCAGCGAAAGTCGCTGCGAGAGAGGGTGCCGTCATCGCGCTCGCTGGCATCGCGGACCGGAATATAGGGCGCGATGGTTGGAGAAACCCGCAATTCTGTGATTGGTGTCACACTACCGCACGTCTGCGCGCTGTAGGTAGTGTGGGCCTCGGCGAGTTTTCCCCCCACGCGCCGAGGCCCTGTGTGGCCGGCGGCATGCGTGAGGGCGCTTGCCCCCGGCCACACCTCACCATAGCCCCCGATTTCACTAGTTTGCGTTGCGGTTTTTGCAGGGCGGTCTGAGCGACGCGTTGCTACTGCCCCGGCGAAATTCCTGCTAGGCTTTGACCGCGGCCGATCTTGGTCTTCGGTGCAGGATTGGTTGCGTGCACAACTTGGCCCCGGTTTGAACATGGCCGGGGCCTTTTGGTGCGGGTGCTACCTCTGCAACAACTCCGGCAGCTCGGCGATGTTCGCAGCGATCCTCCGCGCCTCGTCGCGCGTCAGCAGTCTCGTCGCCGCCGCCGGCCGAGCTCCTCCTCGAAATAGACGTACGCGAGCGCGTGGCCGTTGGCGTCGCGAACGATGAAACAGTCCTGGCCGAGCTTCGTGTCCGGATCATCGACCGACAAGGGCGGCGGGAAGCGGCGGGGCTCGGTCACGCCACGGCTCACATGCCGAAATTCAGGAACAAACAGCGGCCGGAGGGGGCTCCCTCGCCGTTGAACTGAATGCACACATGGCACCTATGGTCGCCGGACACACGCGCCATTGAGCGGTGAAAGATCACACCCTTCCAAATGTAGACCCCGCGCTTTTCCTCGATCGTTTCGCACGGCACGGGGTGACAGTCCTCGCCACCGCAACAGCCTGGCGGATATTGCCAGCCGCTCGGGGCCTCGTGCGCTAATGCCGAACCGGCAAAGCAAATGAGAGCAACACTAAGAATTCCGAATCTCATGCGAGAATTTTCCCGGCGTTCGTCCTTCTCCGCCATCTCCGAACTCCATCAAATACCCTGCATCGCGCGTACGTACGGGTAGCGCAGATGCGTCCGCCTGCGCGGGAGGCAGACGCCAAATGATCTATTGATTGGAGTTTAGGAGCCTGTCGACAACATCAACGCTGCAAAATAGCCAGCGCGAGTAACGGTGGCCTCAATGGGGCCCCGTATTTTATGGGCAGCTCTCATGCGCCCCGTACTTAGTTCCAAAGGTTAAGTCAATGGTGTTTAGCCGTTGCGCAGCAGGTCCGGCAGCTTGGCGACGATGGCGGCGATGCGCCGCGCTTCGTCGCGGGTGAGTAGCTTTGCCGCCGCGCGGCGGCCCGGCTTCACATCGTGAAGGATGACGCCGGGCAGGCGCGCTCGCGTATGTCTATTTTTGCCACCCGGGCGGGACTGCTGTGTATCTTCACTTCCAGAATATTTGAAATTTGCGGTTTCTATCCAAGCTCTGATTGTAAGCTCGAACGCAGTAGAATTTCTCCGTCTAGCCGTTCCGGCATGCGTCCGGTCCCCACCGAGCGGAATACGCCTCAGTGTGTAACGGCGCACAAATAAGTTGGTTCCAAGGCCGCTTACCCTCGGGTGCGGCACAGGAGCGTGTGTCCTAGCCCCATCCGCGACGAGGCCCGGCGCATCGCCACCAACATCGCCAAGCTGCCGGGGCCCGCGCTCCTAAACGAAGCGGCCGCTGGCC
Organism: uncultured Alphaproteobacteria bacterium; assembly: GCA_963833665.1. Taxonomy (GTDB): domain Bacteria; phylum Pseudomonadota; class Alphaproteobacteria; order Rhizobiales; family Xanthobacteraceae; genus BOG-931. The sequence goes on from CAWHZA010000029.1 coordinate 151,911, forward strand.
TCGGTCGGTTTAAGGGCGTCTTGAAAGTGCTTGGTATTGAGGTTTCGGCCGCGTTCACTTTGGGTTCATTTCGACCCAGATAAATCGGCCACCAAGAGGTTCTGGGGGCCCTAAGCGAGGTCGCAATGAAGACCCCCTTATCGATTGTCCTTGTCGCGGTTGTGCTCGTCGCGGGCGGCGGTCTGGCGATCATGAACAACGCCTGCAAGAGCAGCCATCACGGATGGTGCGCTCCAGTCTCCGACGTTCGGCACCTCGTGAAGACAAGACACAGCTAACTAATCGTGCGCCCGGCGCATCGCCGCGCCGCTCCGTGACGAGGTTGCAGCGGCACACTCACGATGTCCGCGCTATGTCGGCTTGTGCTCCAACTGCGGACGTATCGCTGTAACGCGGCCGATGACGCAACGGGCCAAGAGCCGACTTCTAAAATGACGGCTCCGCCAAACGCGGATCGAAATCCGCGACGACGACGTCTTGTGTCTTCCTCCGTCTCCGTCCGGGACTGGTATTCAGGTGCCGAACACGAATTTGGTGCCGGTATATGACCGAATCACCTTTTTCGGCAGTTCCGCCTTGAGCATCTCGTAGAATGGTTCGCCCGTGCAATGCATCGGAACGATGTAATCGACATCGAGAGCGACCATTTCCTTCATAGTCTCGCGGAGATAGTCCTCTTTGTGTGGTGCCAGATGAAATCCTCCAACCACCGCATGGATCTTGCGTATGCCTGACACCTCCATCGCTTGCTTTGCCGAGTTTACCACCCCGCGATGCCCACAAGAGGTCGTGATCACCAGTCCGCGCCCCTTGACGTTGACACAGGTTGAAATCTCATGGTCGAACTGGTCCGGAGCCCAATCGATCGGGCGGCGGTCCGTTGGCATCTTGTCGGGGTAGCACCCGAGACCGTTGTCGATTCCGACCTTCATCCGAGTTGGTGACAGCACCCGTTCGAATGACGCCCGTTGTATGTGACCGGTGACGAAGGCATGGTCGGCAACCACCGCCGGTCCTTCGGCGGCAACGACGGATAGGTCCGCCTCCGCTATCGCCTTGCGATCAAGTGCGCCGAAATTGAGCGGTGTCGGCCCGGCAGTGAATTGACGTGAGCAGAAGCATTCCTCCCCACCGATGTACAGCGGCAGCTTCGGCTTGCGCTTTCCCTGAGTGGCTGCAAGGAATCCAACCAAGCCGCCGAAGTGATCGTAGTGGCCGTGGCTCAACACCAAAGCGTCCAGCTTAGCTGGGTCGATACCGAGGATGTCCAGATTGTTCAGTAGTGTCGGCGAGGAATAACCGAAATCTATCAGAACACTTCGCGTCTCGTCCCCTCGCTGGGTTTCAAGTTGCATAGATAGTCCAAATTCGCTCAGAAGCACCTTTTCCGGCGGCTTATCTGAGAGCGGAAAACCGACCCGCTCAACCACAACATCGCCGATCGTACCACTTGGACTAAGGGCGAAATGATAGTTGTCCGTGACGACGCGAACAGTGGCCCGGTCGACCTCCGGCACGCTTCCTGAGAGGGTCTGCGCGCGCGCCGGCTTAGCTCCCCCCAGGAGTGCGGCGATAAGGCTGCTAAAAACCGCTGAGCCGCCACTGCAAAGAACGTCGCGCCGGCCAACGCCACCTTCATAAGAGCTGGATGACATGATTTCCTCCTCTTGTCGGGCAGAATTTGTCCACGAAAGTACCACCAAAGCGCTTTCGGCGGATCCGGGCCAGGTCTGAATTGGGGTCAAAAGCGGGCGTGGCGGCTACGATTTTGTAGCGTCTGCTTTTGCCGACAGCAGACATTGCCCGCGAGGCCCGAACTGGGGTCTGGTCGCGCCTCAGAATTTCCAAATCCAAAACGGCGCGCGGTTCCGACGCGCCATCACATAATTTTCAACCTTGCCTCGCTGCCCCAGTCGATTCCCGAGTTTGATCCGCACGGGCCAACCCGGATAGCAAGGGGGCGCATTGACACGCGCGCTCGTTCGGCGACCATCCGGTCATGGGCTTCGACCGTCGCAAGATGGAAGCTAAGCGGAAGGCCAAGGCTGACGCTAAGGCCGCCGCCAGGCGCGCGACCGATGCCCAGGTGCTTCAGGACGCGGAGCGCCTAATCGGCGCCTGGAACGAGCGCCAAGCTCGGCGAATGCCCTTGCTGTTTGCGCCGACGATCGGGGCCGCGTTCACAAGCCGGCACCATTTCCTTTGGGTATATTGTCCGGCCTGCTGCACCACGCGAGACATTGACTTGCGCACGCTCGACCGACACCGCGACGCTGCGGTCACGAGCCTGATCCCGTCGTTGTCCTGCCGCTCGTGCCGGCCCTATGCGCCATTTGCTCAGCTCGTGCGTCTGTCGAAGACCAGCATCGCCGATGAGATGCGGATCGAGCACACGCGGCGAGTCCTTAGCGAGTAGGTCTTCGCCGCGCCCGCGCTTGATCGCTTTCGCAACTTCTCATTGGACGGAAGTGGTCACCGTTACACTGGAAAGGGGGCATGTATGCCGTACTTTTGCCGTACGCGGTTCGGCCAACCATCGCGATTTTATCTAACGTATTGAAATCATTGGCGCGCCTACGGGAATCGAACCCGTGTTTCCGCCGTGAAAGGGCGTCGATAGCTCGTCTGGGATCGGATAAAACGAACGGCCACGCTCATGCCTGATCATATGGAGGTCGGCGTTGCGGCGACAGCGGGCTTACCGTCTGATGCTAGAGACACGATCATTTTTGTTGACATGCCGCCGAACGTGCAGCGTCGAGCATGGCGAAGTTTATCCGGTATAAATTGTTGTTCCGAGGGAGCATCTCCGATGACAAAGTCAGACGAGCGCAAGGCTGGCTTTTTCACGCTGATGGCGCGGTATAACGTACCTGGCTGCCTGCTGCATGCGGCGGACGAGATCGACCCTGGCGACATAGCAGCCATGGTTGAGTTTAGGCTCATCATCGCGGAAATGAACAGAACAAAATCTGAAATGGACGCCCTGCTGGAACGGCCGACATGAACAGTGATCGAGAGCCTAGCAGCGCATGACGAGACGATAGTACGGAGCGGGCGCGTCGGTTTTGTTAAATACGGCTTCCCTGCCAGCAACGCCGAGAGCGCCGAAAAGCCGACTTTCCGTCAGTCGGTACTGCAACAACAAGGTCCGGCAGCTTCGCTCGATTGGCGGCGATGCGCCGCGCCTCGTCGCGCGCGGGCACTTCCGCGCGGCGTCCCGGCTGGTCCTCGAACTAGACGTCGGCGGGCGTCTACTAGAGCCCCATGGCCTCTAGCTCTTCGATCGCTCGTTCGCGTGTAAGAGCCGGAACCCGCTTGAGCAGGTCCGCCAGCACTGTCTCGCGATCGGGGATCGGCGGCACCGGCCGGTTCCTGGCGTCGCCCAGGGCCTTTATGCCCGAGTCCTTCTTGTCCTGATCCGCCATCGCCGCCGTGTTTCTCGGTCCATCGCCCATGATCGTCGCGCGGGTGCTCTTCCTCGACGCACTCGGCCCGCGGCGCAAACCGATTAACGCCGTCACCTCCTTTTTCCCAGCGCCTTTGGCGAGCGGAGATCGATTCGGCAATTTCCGGGCGGGTCGGCTAGAAGGGAAGGGGGCGGATGAGCGTTTGCCATCCTCACAGGCGGACGATGAAGTGAGGGTTGGTTTCCTCGGTCGTCTAGGGTGGCGGGAGGCGTCGGGGCGCGGGAGCAATGGTTGCCTTGGCAATGGACGCGGCCGCGGTGGGCCGTGTGTGCGCGTCGGCTCAAAAAGGTCGGACACAGCAGCTGCAAGCCGCCTCAGCGTCTGCCTTTGATGTGGTGATGCGCGATCTTTATATTTGCCCTAGACTCTGCGTGACAAAAGGTGCGGGTAGAAGTGAGGGTAAATCCACGGCTGCTGACGTAAATATCTGTTCTGCAATGGTTTTAGACCTGTAATGTGCGGACGCTATGTCATCACCTCGCCGCCGGACGCGATCAGGGCGCTGTTCGGCTATAGCGAACGGCCGAATTTTCCGCCGCGCTACAACGTGGCGCCGACCCAGCCGATTCCGACCGTGCGGCTTGCCGACGGCAAGCGGACGTTCGCGCTCATGCGTTGGGGTTTCATTCCGGCTTGGGTGGACGACCCCAAGACTTTGTCGCTGCTGATCAACGCGCGCGGCGAATCGCTGCTGGACAAGCCGGCGTTCCGCAATGCCATGCGGCGCCGGCGCTGCCTTTTTCCGGCCGATGGCTTTTATGACTGGCGCGCCGGCGAACCCAAGCGCCCGCATTTCGTGCGCGCGAAGACGGGCGCGCCGCTGGCCTTTGCCGGTCTGTGGGAGACCTGGACGGGGCCCAACGGCGAGGAAGTCGACACCGCCGCGATCGTCACCACGCGCTCGACCCGCGCGCTTGCCGCCATTCACGAGCGCATGCCGGTGATCGTGGCGCCGGAAGCCTTCGATCTCTGGCTCGACTGCGCCAAAGTCGAGGCCGAAGCCGCGGCGGCGCTGATCGCGCCGGCGCCCGAAGCGCTGCTCGAACATTACGAGGTCTCGCCGGCCGTGAACCGCGTGGCGAACGATTCGGCGGAGCTTATCGCGCCGGCATCGGCGGTCGCGGACACGGCATCGCCCGCGACGGAGCCGCAGTCGACGCCGGCAAAGCCGAAGCAGCCGGACGATGAGCTTTCGTTGTTCTAGGGATCGGGCGGTAGTCGCCGCGTGATCAGGTTCGAACCGCTATCCGGTCTGGACCTTGGGCTCTTTGCCGGCAGGCGCCTGCGACCCGGCCGGAGGCGCCCCGCGCGCAAATTGCGCCCGGTCGACCGACGCCTTGATCACCGGGATTTCGTGGTCGGCGAGCGGCTTCATCCACGGCTTGCGCTTGAGCGCGGCGGCGATGTAGGGCGCGAGCTCCTCGGCCTTGCGCGCCTCCCGCGCCGGCGCCTCGGCCTTGAACGCAGGCATCACCTCGGCGGCAAACAGCTCCAGCGCCTCGCAGATGTGGTCGTGGCGGTTGCGGCCGGCCTGCTGCAGGAAGATGACCTGGTCGACACCGCTTTCGACGAAGCCGGCAAGATGCGTGCGCATGTCCTCCGGCGTGCCGATGCCGGAAGAATTGGCGCCGACGCGCTGGATCGCGGCGATCACCGCTTCAGTGCGGTCGCCGCGCAGCTGCATGTACTCGCCCCAGAGATTGGTGCGGCCGGGCACGGTGTCCCGCGCCACCAGTGCGTTGATCGCGAAGCCGAAGAACTCAAAGCCTTCGTGGCCGCGGCGAATAGCCTCGGCGCGGTCGCGATGCACGGAGAAGCTCGACACCATGGCGATGTTGGCGTTCACCGAATGGCCGAGCGGCACGCAGGCGTCTGACTTGATGATGCCGTAGTAGATGTCGGCCCACAGCCGCGCTTCGGCGGGATCGAGGAAAGAAAAGGCGAGCGCGCCGACGCCGTTCTGCGCCGCGATCTTGATCGTGTCGCGATTGGTGCAGGCCATCCAGATCGGCGGGTGCGGCGCCTGCACCGGCTTGGGCACGACATTGCGGCAGGGCATGGTGAAATACTTGCCCTGGAAGCCCGGATAAGGCTCCAGCACCATCATGTTGGCGACCTGCTCCGCGGCCTCGAGCGCCATGGCGCGCTTCTCCTTGGCCGGGATGTTGAAGCCGCCGAGCTCCATGCGCGTGGCGCCCTCCCCAATGCCGAAATCGACCCGGCCGTTGGAGATGATGTCGAGGGTGGCGAGACACTCGGCCGTGCGCGCCGGGTGGTTGTAGTTCGGGATCACCTGCCGGATGCCGTGGCCCAGACGGATGGATTTCGTGCGCGCCGCCGCGGCGGCGAGAAACACTTCGGGCGCCGAGGAATGGGAGTACTCGTCGAGGAAGTGGTGCTCCACCTCCCAGGCGTAATCGAAGCCGAGCCGATCGGCCAACGCCACCTGGTTCAGCGCCTGATGGAACAGCGTGTGCTCGTCGCCCTTGTTCCAGGGCCGCGGCAGCTGCAACTCGTAGAAAACTCCGAAGCGCATTTCATCCCCTTTGCAAGTATTGTTATCCGCCGGTGGGCGCGATGTCGAGGCGGGGCAGGGCTGGCGAGGTTGGCGGCGCCGCGCTGCCGGGCCTGTTCGTCTGCTTTTTCGATCACGCCCGGCCGGAGCAAAAATGGGACCGGGAGGATCTGACATGGGGACGCTCGAGGGCAAGGTCGCATTGGTGACGGGCGCCGGCCGCGGCATCGGCGCGGCGATTGCGCGCAAGCTCGCGGACAGCGGGGCGAAAGTCGTGGTGAGCGAGCTTGACCCCGATCCCGCGGCGGCGACCGCGGCGGCGATTACCGCGCGGGGCGGCCACGCGGTGACGCTCGTCGGCGACGTTGCCGGTTCCGACTTCGGTGAGCGCGCCGTCTCCGCGGCGCACGAGGCGTTCGGCGATCTCGACATCATCGTCAACAACGCCGGCTATATCTGGAACAGCGCGATCCAGAACATGAGCGACGCGCAGTGGTATGCCATGATCGACGTGCATGCCACGGCGCCGTTCCGCATCCTGCGCGCCGCGCAGCCGCATTTCCGCGCCGCGGCGAAGCGCGAGGACGAAGCCGGGACGCCCAAATACCGCAAGGTGGTCAATATCTCCTCGGTGTCGGGCCTTTACGGAGCGGCGACGCAGTTCGCGTATTCCGCGGCCAAGGCCTCGCTGATCGGCGCGACCCGCACGCTCGCCAAGGAATGGGGCCGCTTCCGCGTCAACGTCAATTGCGTGGCCTTCGGCTACATCGACACCCGGCTCACGCAGCGTTTCGAGGGCCAGCCGGCCACCATCGATGTCAAGGGACAGCAGCACAAGGTCGGCCTCGACGGGCGGATGATCGACGCGCTGACGCCGACGATCCCGCTCGGCCGCGCCGGCACGGCGGAGGAAGCCGCGGGGGCGGTCTATCTCCTTTGCATCCCGGAATCGAACTATGTGAGCGGGCAGGTTCTGGTCTGCGACGGCGGCGGCGCGCGGCTGTAGTTCGCCGCGCGAAGACCGACGCCATCAACTCGGGCCGAGTCTGCAACAGCTAAACGCTACAGCACCTTGCCGGGGTTGAGAATGTTCTTCGGATCGAGCATGCGCTTGAGCCCGCGCATGAGGTCGAGCGCGACCGGATCCTTCACCGTCGGCAACAGATCGCGCTTCATCACGCCGATGCCGTGCTCGGCCGAAATCGAGCCGCCGTATTTTTTCACCACCGCGAAGACGGCCGCGTTGACCTCTTTCCAGCGGCTGAGAAAGTCCTGCATCTCGGCGCCGTCGGGCTGCGTGATGTTGTAGTGGATGTTGCCGTCGCCGAGATGGCCGAATGGCAGCGGGCGCGCGCCGGGAATGAGCGCGGCGACCGCGGCGTCGGCCTCCTTGATGAAGGCGGGCGCCGCCGCGACCGGCACCGACACGTCATGCTTGATCGAGCCGCCGGCATGGCGCTGGACTTCGCCGAACATCTCGCGGATGCGCCAGAACGCCTTCGCCTGTTCGAGACTGTCGGCAATGGCCGCGTCGCCGACCAGCCCGCTTTCCGCGCCGCGCGCCAGCGCATCCTCAAGCATGCCCCGCAGCGCCTCGCGCCGCGGCGATGACAGCTCGATGAGAGCGTACCAGGGGTAGGGCGCGGCCAGCGGATCGCGGCAGCCGGCGGCATGGCGCAGCACCAGCTCGACGCCCGAACGCGCCATCAGCTCGAAGCTGGTCAGGCCGCTCCCTGCGCTCTCGGCGGTGATGCCGAGGAGGCCGAGCGCCGCTTCCACCGAGGGCAGGCCGACAAAGGCGGTCTCGAACGAGCGCGGGCGCGGCACGAGACGCAGCACCGCCGCGGCGATCACGCCCAGCGTGCCTTCGGCGCCGATGAACAGGTTCTTCAGATCATAGCCGGTGTTGTCCTTCTTCAGCTTGTTGAGATTGTCGAGGACGCGCCCGTCGGCGAGCACCACCTCGATGCCGAGCACATGGGACCGCGCAATGCCGTAAGCGAGCGCCTCGGTGCCGCCGGCATTGGTGGAAAGATTGCCGCCGATGGTGCAGGTTCCTTCTGACGGCAGCAATTGCGGGTAGAGGCGATCGACCGCGGCGGCCGCCTCGCGTGTGCGCTGCAACGTGACGCCGGCCTCGCAGGTGATGGTGTTCGATGCCGGGTCGACCTCGCGGATGCGGTCGAGGCGGGTGAGCGACAGGACGATCTCATCGTTGAAGGCGACCTGCCCGCCGACGAGGCCGGTATTGCCGCCCTGCGGCACGACCGGCGTCGCCGTCTCATTCGCGAGCTTGAGTATGCGCACGACCTCGGCCACGGAAGCAGGCCGCAGCACCATCGGGGTGCGTCCGTGATAGAGGTTGCGCTGCTCGATCAGATAAGGCGCCTGCGCCTGCGGGTCGGTGATGGCGTATTTGTCGCCGACGATCGCGGCGAAACGCGCCAGCAGCGACGGATCGGTCTTGGTCGGCGGCTTGTCGAGCATCGGGGTGCGTCCATCACGCGGCCGAATGGCCGCGTCCAAATGATCGAGATCACCTAGACGATCGATTCCATGAAAGTTGTCAGTTGTCATAGGGGGGATTCATCTTGGTTTTCGGATTCCCACATATGTCGCGCGTGCCCACAAGAGAACGGGATGAGAAGTCATGGCAGCGTGGCGGCGGGCGATTGAGTTGTCGCTTGGAGAAGCTGATACGGCGAAGTTGAGATCGATAGCGCAGTCGCGCACTGAACCGGCGAGCCGGGTGGAGCGGGCGCGGATATTGCTGGCCTATCGAGAAGACCCCTCGTTTTTTGCGGTCGGCCGGGCACTCGGGCTGCATCATCAAACGGTCCAGCGCTGCGTCGAGCGCGCCGTGGCCGAAGGCCCGCTGGCTGCGCTGGATGATCGCCCTCGCCCCGGTAGAGAGCCGACGATCACTCCCGAGGCCAAGGCATGGCTGGTGTCGTTGGCGTGCCGGAAGGCGAAGGAACTTGGCTATCCCCACGAACTGTGGACAACGCGGCTTCTGGCCCGCCACGCTCGCGAGCATGGACCCGCGGAGGGACATGCGTGCCTCGCCAACCTCGCCCAGGGCACAGTGTGCAAGATCCTCGACCAGGAAGAGGTGAAACCGCACAAAGTGCGATACTACCTGGAACAGCGCGATCCTGACTTTGCTGAGAAGATGGCCGAAGTGCTGTGCGTTTATCGCCAAGTGAGAATCTTGAAGCAGGCCGCAGGCGTCTCGAAGAAGAAGCTGAGCGACGCGATGGCGATCATTTCCTACGACGAGAAGCCCGGCATACAGGCCATCGCAACGACCGCCCCCGACTTGCCGCCCGAGCCCGGCGTGCATGCGACCTTCGCACGTGAGCATGAATATAAACGTCACGGCACGATCAGCTTGCTGGCCGGCATCGACCTCGTCACCGGCAAGGTCCATGCGCTGGTCAAGGATCGCCATCGCAGCCGCGAATTCATCGAATTCCTCAAGCTTCTCGACGCCGCCTATCCGGCCCACACAGCGATCAAGTTGATCCTCGACAATCATTCCGCGCACATCTCCAAAGAGACCAAAGCCTGGCTCGCCGATCAACCCGCGCACCGCTTTGAATTCACCTTCACTCCCAAGCACGGCTCCTGGCTCAACCTCGTCGAGGGCTTCTTCTCTAAACTTGCCCGCTCCGTCCTCCGCCACATCCGCGTCGCGTCCAAACAGGAACTCAAGGATCGGATCATGGCTGCCATGGACTATTTCAATCAGGAGCCCGTCGTTCACACCTGGGCCTATAAGCTCGACAAGGCGGCCTGATATGATTCGAACTTCGAAAACGCTGGTCTAGGTACCATCGGGGGGTAGCGGGCGCTAGCGGGCCGCCGCGCGCTCGAGCCGGTCGTTGATCGCCTCACCGAGGCCGTCGCCTGGGATCGGCATGACGGCGATCGTGGCGGTGCCCGCCGCATCGAGTGCGCGCAGATGCGCGAACAGATTAGCCGCCGCCTCGACGAGGTCGCCGCGCGCCGAGAGGTTGAGCACGCACGCCGCGCGCTCGGCGCCTTCGGCCGGCAGCGGCCCAAAGGCAAGCAACGCTTCGCCGGCAGCGACGCGAAGGGCGTTGAGCCGCAGCCGTGTGCGCGGCGCATAGTGAGTGGCGAGCATGCCGGGCGCGATCGGGCCGGCCGTGTCGCGGGCCGGAGCCGGATCGGCGAGCGAGCGTCCAAGCGAGCGCTCGATCGCCGCCCGCGGCAGGCCGCCCGGCCGCAGCAGGACCGGCTCGCCAAGGCAGGCGACGATCGTCGAACTCCACGCCGACCGGCGTTGCGCCGCCGTCGACGATGAGGTCGATGCGGCCGGCGAGGTCGGCCGCGACGTGTTCCGCACAGGTCGGGGAAACATGGCCGGAACGATTGGCGGACGGCGCCACAACCGGTTTGCCGAATGCCGCGAGGATGTCCCGCGCCACTTCGTGCGCGGGCACGCGTACGGCGATCGTATCGAGCCCGGCCATCGCCAGCTCGGCCACCGGACAACCGGCAGCCTTGGGCAGGACGAGCGTCAGCGGCCCCGGCCAAAAGTCTTTCGCCAGCCGGGCCGCGTCGGCGTCAAAGCGCGCGAGGCGCTCCGCGTCCGCGATGTCGGCGACATGGGCGATGAGCGGATTGAAGGCCGGCCGGCCCTTGGCGTCGTAAAGGCGCGCGACGGCGGGCCCGCTGGTCGCGTCGGCGCCGAGGCCGTAAACGGTCTCGGTCGGAAAGGCCACGAGGCCGCCGGCCGCCAGCACGCGCGCGGCATCGGCGGCCGCCGCCGCATCGGCTTTCGCCATGCGTGTCGCCGACAGGGCTGTCATTGAACTCCTCGTGTGCCTAGATAGCGAATGGGCGGGCCGCTTGCAGCCCGGCAAGGCCAATCGTATAACCGCCGCCACTTGACGGACTTTGGCGGAGTGTAGCGCAGTCTGGTAGCGCACCTCGTTCGGGACGAGGGGGTCGCAGGTTCAAATCCTGCCACTCCGACCAATCTTTCCGCCGACAATTCAGCGTCTTGCCCCACCGGGACAGAAGCCTGCAAGGGCTCACCGGGACAATTATCGGGACAGAAACGGTACTCAAGACTCTCGCCGCCGTCAGCAGCGCCATTGCGGATCGTCATCGATCCAACAGCCAGCGGCCGAAAATGGATCGCGCGTCTCGGTGACCGCGTGCTTTGCCGGTGCACGTCGCCATTCATCACTTCAGCTCGCCTGCTGTTGGTCGAAGGTCATCCCGCCGACGCCGTGATCGAGATGTGGCGTCCCAACACTGATGCATGGGCATTGCGAGGCCACCTGGGTGCAGTCGCTGCGACGGTCATCGACGGCGAGACGGCCTCGCGCCTGTGCCAAGAACGGCTCGGCGGTTCACGATAGCGAGAAGAGCGGCCCCCCAGAGGCCTGTTGCTGGTCCACGTTCATCCTCGGGCCGTTTCTGGCGCGGCCGATGACAACGGCGAACGAGGCAACGTCAAACACGGGGACTCGCTGTATAAACCCGGTTTCCTCAGCAGCATCACGTATCAGCTTGCGAATAAGTAGCGATAACCTCGTCGACGTGGCGACCGCGGTATACGAGCCAAGAACGGCTCGCCGGTTCACGACAGCGAGAAAAGCGGTCCCAGAATCGCCGGCACCAGTCTCGACAAAGGCGATGAGATCGACGCGCTCGGCAAGCTTCCCGAAGGCGAGCAGCGCAAGCTCGCGACTGCAGCCAGGGCTGGCGAGAAAGTAAGTGCCAAGGCCCGCAAGCCCCGCCAGAAGGGTGCCGACACGGCCGTCAGGACGACGACTGCCGAAGTCGACGCCGACCCGGCGGCCAGCACGGAGCGGCGCAAGCGAGCATACGCGGCAGACGAGCCCGAGCGCGAAGCGATGACCGCAAAGGTGAGCGTCACGATCATCAATAGCCAGTTGACGGCCCCGACATAGATCTGACCGTAGCCTCGTTCGGATGTTTGCGTGATCTGCAGCCGCGGCAGCCATCCGAGCTGGACGTAGGCGTCGAGTTCGGCGTTGAACTTGTCGTTGGCCCGGGTCGCAACCGCTCGCGAAATAATCTCTGCAAAGTCCTTGTTGACAGCGCTAATCTGAAATCTTGCGCTTGACCTGAAGGCTTAGCGTCTGGCGCGAGCCGGCCTCGTCGAGCTCGACGATGATGTCGTCCATAGGATGGCCGTGCCCAGCCTGCTGAACAGCCACAGTCTTGACGATCCCGTTCAGAGGTGCGGCACCCTCTTCCCGCAGAAGCGCCGCGAGGTAATAGGCGACGACGGTGTCCTCGTAAGTGAAGCCCGCACCGCCGGTCAGTTCCGTTGATGTTGCGTGTTCGATTGGCTCGTCGGTCACCCGAGATTTCATCCATGATGGCCGCGGCTGGTTTCATGCGGCCACCTATATCTCCTTTGGGGGTCAAACGGACCTACCGTGCCGTCCCGCCGCTTCCCGCCGCCGTGGTCCGTTGAGGAGACCGACGCGTGCTTCATCGCCGGTCAGCGTCGGCGGATAGTAGCCGGCGCTGTCCTGCCGCGCCGGCACCGCCGCCCGGCCCGTCGCGGCAAGCCCGGGTAGCAAGCCGCCGGCGACATTGCCGCTCACGGCCACGGCCACGCCGTTGAGAAAGTCGCGCCGCGTTATCGGGGCGCCCAGGAAGGATTCGCTCGCCGGTGCGATCCCGATCGTCGCCCAAGCCGGCTACGAGACGAGCGATGCCAACCCGGGCTGATCAGAAAAGGCGCCGAGCTTAGTCGCCGACCGACGCTTGAAGAACTCGATCGACTGATGGAGCACTTCCGTCCGTGCTCGCCGCCCCTCTTCAATCCCTATGCAGAAGCGATCATCAAATTGATGCCGCGCGACAAGCCTGAAATATTCCCCTACTCGACAGACGCGATCAGCGCCCTTCACGCGCGCCTGTCGAATTTTGGAAATCGAAGATCTGCGATTTCACGATCTTCGACATGAAGGGATTTCGCGTCTGTTCAAAATCGAGAGGACAATTCCGCAGGTAGGCGCTGTTTCAGGCCATCGTAGTTGGACCAGCTTAAAGAGATACACGCATATTCGGCAAGGGCGAGATAGGTATGACAATTGGAAATGGAAAGCCGTTGTCACAGCTGAGCCTGACGTTTGCGTGTACCCCGTGTAACAGTGTGACGTTATTTTGCTCAATGATGCAGGACGCTCCGCGACGCCGCGAAGACGATCGTACGAATATCCAGAGCGGCGCTAGGCTGGTTAGATGGTGAAAAGACGCCCCAGCAGATGGGATCAATGGCGCCACTTGGCAACAGGCTGGTTGAGGCCGAGAAACGAGGTGCGAAATCAAGAAGAAGCTCGATATCGACCCGGTCGCGGCGCCTCAAATTCAAACTGTACTTTCATGGTTACGACACATTAGAAACCCGCATTCGCCAGATGACGCACTGAGTTTCGGTACAGACGGCGCGATTCAGATATAGGCATCAGCAGCTTATTCTGGATCGAGCGAGGCTATCATGACGAATCCGGCGGGTGAGTCAAAGGACGAGGCTCTCAAACTCGATTTCGACCGCCGGGTGATGCTGCAGTTTCGCGGCTCTGTGGTGACCTCCGATGCCGGATTGTTGACCTATCACGAACTCGACGACGCACTTGGGCTGAGCACGATGGCGGGCGAGACCCATCGCCGATGCGAGCCAATGACCCCAGAATACAAACCCGAACCCGGACGAACGCGCCGCGAGGGGAATGTGCGGCCAAGCTGTAGATACAGCCTCCTTCGGAGTTGGGCCGCGAATGCATGCGCCCGGCCCCCATGCATGTGAAATGACGTTTACCGCGACTATCAGCAAATCGGAGAAGAAAGGCCTGCGTCAGCGTGGCAGATTGTGATATTCGCCCAGAGCGTCACGATGCGCTGCCTGATCGAAGGCCTGCGGTGGCAATCTTGTCCTATCGGTCGCTGGCCCTGTGGACGCTTGGCTATCCCAACTCCGCGCTCGCCGACGCCGAGCATGCGCTCAGGGATGCGCGCGAGATCGGCCAAGCCGCAAATATCTTATTCGCGCTCGGCGGGGCCGGAGCGTGGATCGTTAGCCTATGCGGAAATTACGCGGCAGCAACCGTGCAAGCCGGTGAGCTTGTCGCTTTGGCGGTCGAAAAGGGCGCCGCGCAGTGGAAACCGATCGGAATACTCAACCAAGGTCTCCTATTGATCCTGACGGGAAAAGCCTCGGACGCTGTCCAAATGATGAACTCCGGGATCGCCGGATATCGGTCAACGGGATCAACAACGTGGATGCCGTGGCACTTGTCATTTTTAGCGAGTGCCTACGCGGAACTCGACCAATTCGACGACGCTTGGCGCTGCATTAATGAAGCGATGACGATGGTGGAAACAACAAAGGAAAAGTGGCATGAGGCCGAGTTGCCGGGGAAATTGCGCTGATGTCGCCCGAGCCCGATGCGGCGAAGGCGGAAGCGTATTTCGAGCGCGCTCTCGCAGTCGCCCGTCAACAGCAAGCAAAGTCCTGGGAACTCCGCACCGCAATGAGCATGGCGCGGCTCTGGCGCGATCAGGGGAAGCGCAAAGAGGCCCGCGATGTTCTCGCTCCGGTCTACGGCTGGTTCACCGAGGGCTTCGACACGCTCGATTTAAAGGAAGCGAAGGCGCTGCTCGATGAGGTATAAGCCCCAGCCGGGGCTGGGGAGGAGGAAGGCTCTGTGAAGCTGGACTATGTGAGCATCGAGGAGCGTGGTGGCATCGCCATCGTGCGCTTCGATCGCAAGGCGAACCTCAATGCCTTTAACGAGAAGCTCGTCGTCGAACTGACGCGCGCGGCCCGTGGTTTCTTCGACGATCTAGAGACCCACGTTGTTATCCTCGCTGGCGCTTCCAATGCCTTCTCTGCCGGATTCGATCTGAAAGCCGCAGATAGCTGGCCCAGCGAGACCGACGATCTAAAGCGGCGACAGCGCGCCTATGGCGGGGTGCGGCTTTGCAAAGCCTGGGAGGCGATGCCGCAGATCACCATCGCGGCCATGGAGAAGCTGGCCGTTGGTGCGGGCGTCGCCATAGCGCTGGCGTGCGATTGGCGGGTGCTGGCGCGGGACGCCTACCTGTACGTACCAGAGGTCAAGATCGGCCTGAACCTGCAATGGGGTGCCTTGCCACGGCTCATCACGCTGGTCGGCCCAGCACGCGCCAAACGCATTACCATCATGTGCGAGAAAATGCCCGCTGCTCAAGCGCTCGATTGGGGATTGGTCGATGAGTTGGCTGATGATGGCCGGACGGTGGAGAAGGCGCTCGAAATGGCCGAAGTGGTTTTGTCGATGCCGCAACCGACAGTTCGTTTGATTAAGGAGGCGGTGAACGCTACCGCCAACGCACTCCACGCCGCGACCTCCTTTGCTGATGCCGATCAGAGCCAGCTCACCGCAAGCTCTAGCTCGGCCAAAGCAGCTCGGGAGACCTTTCGGAGGAAGTAGGACCGGGGTCTGGCGATAAAAGCCGGGCGACCGCTGAAATTTCACCGGCTTGACAGGTGTGGCGGCCGGGCTTGCGGGTCGATATTCTGACTTTGTGGAACCGCGCGGCCTCTATCGAGAACGGAACGGCTGGGGCAACCAACACAGCGCCCGCGTCAAATATGACGGCACCAAGAGCTTGACCTGCCAGAGGATCGTTATCGGGAAAGAGGCTACCAACCGCCCTTCAATGAACTGCCTTGGCGAGATGAGGCTGCTAACGATGCTTAGGGGCCTAACCCCTGAGGCGGCCTCCCTAAGCCGATTACGGCCCCGTGCGGCAGTTTGACTCAGTGCACCCGCTGGCGCAGCCGCGCGGCAACTTGGGTGCGGGCCGTCAGTCGCAGGCCGTCACTTGCGGCCACGTGGGCCATTGATCCGTTGCTTGAGGATCGCTGAAGGCTTGAACACGACAACGCGGCGCGGTGAGATCGGCGCTTCCTCACCGGTCCTGGGATTGCGGCCCATGCGCTGGCCTTTCTTGCGCACGACAAACAAGCCGAACGACGACAGCTTTACCGTTTCGCCACGCTCCAGGCAGTCCGTGATTGCTTTGAGCACAAGCTCAACGAGCTTGGCGGCTTCGATTTGCGACAGGCGGACCTTCTGACAGACCGCTTCACATAAATCCGCCCGCGTGACCGTCTTGCCCGACATAGTCCTAATGATACTGGAAACCAACGCGACATTTCTGCCACAGCCGCCAACAAAATGCCCCCTTGCATGCCCTAAACGTCTGCAAGCATTTAACCTATCCGGAGCGTTTCATTTAGGCTCTGCGTTCGGCCGAAGAGGCAGCGAGGCTTGCCTCTTCCCCTCTCTCCCTTTCTTTGTGCCTCTTCGCCCCTCTCTTTATTGATGGGGTGCCGTGACGGAATGACCAACCGCAAACACCCAACCCAACCGACATCGGCGCGGGATTTGGAAACCGGCGCGCCGATCTGGGCTTTTTGCCGTTCCCGTGGAAAAGACCGCACAAAGGATCAATGCCATGAATGAGAAGACCATCGACCAGATTGAAGAAGAGGTCCTCATCTGCGAAATCTCCGACGAGGCAGTGGAGGCGGCTGGCACGAGGACTGAGATCGCGGGGGTGTGGACGTTTGTTTGTACCGGCGTTGAGTGCAATCACCTGTTTGCACTCAAGCAATGAAAAGCCCCGGCCGGGGAGACCGGGGCTTTAAGGACGGAAGGGGGGGTGGGGGTGTCGGGGGGGTGCCTTCCATCCAACCAAAATCTGAGCCTCTTCACGTTGACGGCGGCCCTGCCATGGGCGCCTCTTCATTCAATCGCCAAGGATCGCCGCGCTCCTTTAGCTGCGCGACGGCGTGATCAGCCACCGCGTAACGCTCCTCTTAAGTCAGCCCTTGTTTCAGGCCACGTATGATCTTGCGGGAGCGTCTCAGTGCGAAGGCAATTGCGTACCTAAGGACTTCTCCCTTCGTCATTCGCTCAACAAGCCGCTACATCTTGTGTACGGCACCACAAGAAGCGCAAGGCAAACCAAGGAAGATGCCGCCGACGCCAACGTTCGCCTGCGTACGCATTCGTACGATTTTGAAGGCCGAAACTGCGCTAGCCTGCGCCGTTGCCCCCGCCCACGGGCCCTCAACCTTGGGCGTCTGGGGAGCCTCCATCGGGCTGTCTTGAGTGAGTGGGTTCGGTGGGGCAACTTGAGGCCAGAGCTAGGGTAGTGGGAAACTTGCTCTGGCCTCACCCTACCGAAGAAGGGAGGGAACGAGATGCTGGCTTTCATTTACGTCTTCAGCATCTGGGTCGTTGCCACCATGTTGTTTGTGGCTGTTAACGCCGTCGAACCAAATCGCCGCTTTGCCTCGGCGCTCAAGTTACTCATCGTCTTTGTAAGTGTTGCGGCAGTCGCAGGAAGACTGATGCCCTAAGGCCAGTCGGGGCTGTTGTCGCGGCGGTGCGTGGCCGGAGCTGTCGTCATTTCTTCACAAACGGTGCGTTTGGGCGGGACGGCTCCCCGCATCGTGTTGAATGACCCTCACTTGCCTCGACCCCCTGGCGGGCGAGGCATTTTCTTTTTTGGCGTTCCGGGAATTAGGGCGTTGTCACAAAAAGAAACCCCAGGCAGTCTACGCGTGCCTAGGGTTCGGGGGAGTTTGTTACAACTAGGCTTCTGACCGGGCAGCAGGGGGCGTCGGGGGACGGGGATGCTGCCCAATCGGCCAGTGCGCTTTTGATGAGGACTTTCTCCTCGGAATACAACTACACCTTGGTATGCGGCGATCTGTACTTTTAGCTGCGGGCGGGGATCGAGCCAATTTTGCGCCGCAGGATTTCCTCAGCCGAGCCCTGTTGGTGCCTTATTCGGGCAGCGATAATTCATATGGGGAAGGGAGTGTCGGGAAGACCTAGAGAAACTTTGTTAGTTGCCTCCTCGGCGAGCCCCGGTGATCGCGCTTCATCTTGCGCGGACTGCGGGCTCGCTTTTTTATAGCAAAGATCAATCGATGCGCCTTGAGGCCGGAGCTGGCGTGGGGTTTGCTCTGGCCAATGGGCGTGATGGACTTGCTCGCGCGGCACTTCGACGGCTCAGAAAAATGAAAACAAAACCCCGAGCAGTCGAACGCACTCGGGGTTGTACACAGTTGTCTTTGACTTAGGCTCTTTTAACCGGGCGGCCGGGGTGTCGGAGGGGATGGGGGTGCCGCGCGGTCCGCCTAACACGGAGGAACCTGCGCTCCTTAGATAGTGGCCGTCTGGTCAAGATTGCTCACTTTCAAACTTATCAACACCTTCGCCTCCCGCGCCGCGCGCGCGCCCCCCTGGGGCTTTTCTTTTGGGGCACCTCGGTCGCGACCTAGTGAGCAATTTTGGACAGACGGCTTCTGCCGAAGAAGTGCACACGAGGATGTCGGGGCACGCGGGAGGGTGCTCATGTCGGAAACAGATCAGTTCTGGCAATACGCTAGAGAGGCGATGCTTTCGGCCTGCGACGCCAAAACCAGCGAGGACAAGCAGGACTTGCTGGAGCTTGCCGGGGTTTGGGCGCAAGCTGCCCTAAATAGTCGATCCCGACCGGCCGGTTCGGGCAATCGCGCCGTGCGCGGAAGCCGAAGGGGCGGGGCTAAGGCCCAAACGCAGCCCCTTCGCGAAGCGCCTTCTTATTGCTGAGGTTCCTATCGGGGCGTCGCGCATCGCGCAGCGTTATGAGCGAAGCCTTTCCGAGCGCAGCGAGGTTCGCGTGAGCGCCCCTTCGAGCCTTCGCGCGGGCGTGCATCATCCTCAGCAT
Source organism: uncultured Alphaproteobacteria bacterium (assembly GCA_963833665.1). Classification (GTDB taxonomy): domain Bacteria; phylum Pseudomonadota; class Alphaproteobacteria; order Rhizobiales; family Xanthobacteraceae; genus BOG-931. Next base: position 170,682 of record CAWHZA010000029.1, read on the forward strand.
ACAACCGAATTGCTGAAGTTTGCCACCGACTTTGCCACCCAATTATCCGGGACTGGGTGGCAGGGCGAGGGATTGGGCGGGACGACCAAGGCGAAAAGCGCTGATACATCAACACTCCCCTGCCCCAACGCGGACAGCCTGGGACAGCCCGCACGCTCTGCAAAACCGTTTACCCCGGTTCAACCGGCCGGTTCATGTGCTCTATGACTCGCAAGCGCTTCAGGCGCGACACTTTGGTAATTGCCTCCGACCATGCTCGTAACGGTCTGGTCTACGGTCGCCTTCGAAAACATCTCGCGCGCGGCAGCCACCCGGTTTAGCAAATGCAGTTCGGCGGCTACTGCCCGCAACAAATTGTCGCTGAAGTTTTCGTCTGCCATTATTTCCTCCTGACTTTCCAGGGCTAGGAATTGCAAGTCTTAGGCTTAATCAGCCCCTCGAAGCGCCCTCGTCATGAGGCCCGGCGGATCGCCGCCAATATCGCCAAGCTGGTGCAAGCCGTGAGACACTAGAAACCACCGGCGGCCTTCTCTGGCCCGGCGCGGGGCCTTCGACGGCGAAGGGCTACCCGCTAAGCTAACAGGCGGTACGGCGGGGAAACCCGATGGACCAGCGCATTGAATCCTTCCTGGCCGACGTTCTCGCCCTCGCGGACGAAAACCCTGACGCGATCCGCGAGGGGGTGCGGGTCGCCTTCGCCAAGTGCGAAGCGATCTTCCGGCTGCAGGAGTCGAAGAAGCGCATGAGGGACCAAGCTGCTCACGCCTGCCGCGCGCTGTGCCGTGCTCGCGTAGCCGAGTAGCTGCAGCGCCGCAGGGGAACGCGCATCGGAGAGCACTTGAAGATGGTACTCAGCATCATCGACCGGCAGGAGCGTTGAGCTTGCCCGAGCGCCGCTTCCCGCCGCCATGGTCCGTCGAGGAGGCCGACCCCGATGGAATATCTCGCCAAGGCCTACGGCATTACGCTGATATCGATCTACGGCTGGACAAACAAAAGTGAGCCCTCGGCGGCCGAGGTGTCGCGGCTCGCCCGGCAGATTGGGCAGGATCATGTGCGCGCGCTGTTCCTTGACAATATCACCGATCCGCGGATCATGCAGCGGATCGCCCAGGAGACCAGCGCGGCCATCGGTGGCACTCTCTATGGCGATGCGCTGTCGAAGCCGGGCGGTGAGGCCGATATTCGCATGCTGCGCCACGACGTTGTCACGCTCAAGGCCGGTATGCTGAAGAACTGACTAAGGTCGTTGGCGATGGTAACGCGGCGGCGCTCCAATTCGCTGTGGAAAAAGCGACGCAATTGCGCTAAACAATGTTGGCGAACGGGTCAGGGCGGTTAGCTCTATGGATTGGTTTCGCTCAAGGAGTAGGCGGTGGGCGCGGCTGATGCTGCTCGCGCTGGCGGCGCAGTTTGCCATTTCGTTTGGCCATATGCATCGCGACGATCTCGGGTTGCCGCCTTTGGCCCCCGCGCATCAGACACATGTCGCTTCCGACGCAACGCTTGCGCCGGTAGCCCCTAACGATCGGGACCATTATCCTGCATCGAACAATCCTTGTTCGATCTGCGCCAGCATCGCGCTTCTCGCGGCGGGCGCTCCATCGCTGCCGCCGACCACCTGTATGCCAGCGCCAGTCCGCCGCGTCTGGTCGGTACCCGCGCCGGTACAGGTCGTAGCGACGCAACTGGCACTGTCATTTCAGGCCCGCGCTCCGCCCGTCCTCTAGGTCAATCAGATTTTCCCCGGTCGTGGTGTCTTTGCATGCCGACCGGCATCACGCGGCGTTTCCATTCGGGGCGCAGCAATTTTGCGATTATACGGAGGCGATCGATGAGGGTTGCGTTTTGCTATCTCGCGCTGGCAGCAACATGCGTTTGCCTTGCGGCGGGAGCGGCTCAGGCGCACCCGCACGTCTGGGTGACGATGACCGAAGAGCTTCTCTATGCGGCCGACGGCACGGTGACCGGCGTGCGCCACGCCTGGACCTTCGACGATATGTTCTCCGCCTTCGCCACGCAGGGGCTCGAGCAGAAGACCAAGGGCACGTTCACGCGCGAGGAGCTCGCACCGCTCGCCAAGGTCAACGTCGAATCGCTCAAGGACTATGCGTATTTCACCTACGCCAAGGTGAACGGAAATCGGCACCGGGATGCGTTCGCCGAGCCGGTCGACTACTGGCTCGGCTACGATCCAAATGACGCGGTGCTCACGCTGCATTTCACGCTTCCGTTCAAGAAGCCGGTCAAAGCCGAGGCGCTCGACATCGAAGTCTATGATCCCCAGTTCTTCATCGATTTCGGCTTCGCGGAAAAAGAGCCGGTGAGGCTGGTGAGCGCGCCCGCGCAATGCACCGCCGCGATCGAGAAGCCGCACGATGAGAATTTCCCGGCAACGCTGCGGTTCGATCAATCCTTGCTGACTTCGGAAGCCAACAAAGGCATGGGCGCAAGTTTCTCCAACAGGATTTCGGTGACTTGCCGCTGACGCGCGAGGGTTCGGCGCAAGTGGTTCGCCGGCTGGCGCTGGTAGCGGTCATCGCGGTCTTGCTCCTGATGTCGAGCGCGCTGGCGAGCTGGTTCTCCGACGCCTGGGCGCAGGCCGGGCCGTTCGGCGACATCCGAGGACAGCAAGCTTCCGGCTTCGCCGGCTGGCTCCTGGCCAAGCAGGCAACGTTCTACCGCGCCCTGGCCGGCCTCATCCGCGCTGCCAAGACCGACGGTTCGGCCTATTGGGGACTGATGGGCATCTCTTTCGTGTACGGAATTTTCCATGCCGCCGGTCCCGGCCACGGCAAGGCGGTGATTTCGTCCTATTTGCTCGCCAACGAGGAAACCTGGCGACGTGGCGTCGTGCTCTCGTTCGCCTCGGCTCTGCTGCAGGCCGCGACTGCCGTGGCCCTCGTCGCGATCGCCGCGGTGCTGATCGGCGCCACCGCGAAGATGATGGGCGAGACGGTGCGCGTCATCGAGTTCGTCAGTTACGCACTCATCGTGCTGGTCGGCGTGCGGCTCCTCTGGGTAAAAGGGCGCGGCTTCCTGCATGCCCTGCGCGAGGTCGGATCGAAAACCGAACCGGCGGCGGTGACGGCGCCCGGTCATGTCCACGACGTGGACGATACGCACGCCCACGCCCATCGCCGCCACGACGATCACGCTCCGGCAGAGCACTCGCACCATGGGCACGATCACACGCCTGCGCACGCTCACGACCACGACGACGAGGGGAGCGCGTTGCCCTGGGGCCACGCGCACGGACCGGAGCCGGAGCAACTGGCCGGGCCGGGCGGCTGGGGCCGCGGACTCTCGGCGATTGTCGCCGTCGGGCTGCGGCCATGCTCGGGCGCGATCCTCGTCCTCGTCTTCGCGTTGGCGCAGGGGCTGTTCTGGGCGGGGGTAGCCTCCACTATGGTGATGGGACTAGGCACCGCGATCACAGTTGCCGCCATCGCGACCCTCGCGGTCGCCGCCAGGGCCGTAGCGAAGCGCTTTGCCACTGCGAGCGCCGGCTACGGCGCGCTCGTTCTGCGCGGCCTCGAGGCCGGCGCTGCGCTCATGGTGACCGCGTTCGGCGTGCTGCTGCTCACCGGCTTCATGGCCAGCGAGCGGCTAGTAGGTTTCTAGTGCTGTGACAAGCGGCGCCTCTTGGACGCAAGTGTGGATTGGTGCCACGTGAACTGAACCCAAGGCAGCCGAGCCGAGGCGATGAAAAAGCCTCATTGCACGTTTGACGAAAGCGCAAGCTCGACGACAACGGGAAGGATACCAATGCAACTCGTCGAGGCACTGCTGATCTCGATTGGCGGCCGGAAACCTATTCGAATTTCTGGCTTATGTCATCCGATCCTGGAGGCCGTGCAGGCCCGCGGGCCATATCATGACCACTCCATTCGAGGCGCATTGCTTCATCAATATGGGCGGGTTTGAGTTCCCACAAGGACTGCGAGCGCTCCTCGCGTGTCATCCGATACCCACTCGCGACAAGGCGTTGGAATGACGTATCGAATGGACAACCAGAAAGGCGCAAGCAGGCACCACCACCATCCGCTGCGCGCATTTCCGGAGCCGCCGCGGGGTCCCGCCATCGAGGATGCTTCGGCGATGTTTCGGGCGCTGGGCGATGCGGCGCGCCTTCGTCTTTTGACGCGTCTCGCCGCCGGGGAAATCTGCGTGACGGAGTTGGCCGACCTGGAAGAGGAGAAGCTGACAACTGTTTCTGCCCGGCTCAAAACGCTTTACGCCGTTAGGCTGGTCAAGCGACGGCGGCAGGCAAAGCATGTCTACTACGCGGTGGCCGACGCCCACGTTCTCGATCTAGTGCAAAGTGCTATCAAACACGCAACCGAGCGCCGGTGACCAATACGAACAAACGTTGTCAAACCGTGAAGGAGAAAACCATGGCCACCTGCAACGAACCGCACCACCCCAATCACCATCACAAGCATGAACCGAATTGCGGGCATACCGCGATCCGCCACGATGGACACGTCGACTATCTGCATGACGGCCACTTGCACCACATGCATATCGACCACGTCGATGAGCATGTGCTGCCGGTCAGCAAGACAAACCCGTCGCAATGCACGCCGGACGTGCGATGTTCGGGGCATACGCACGGCCCTGGGTGCGGTCACGAAGCTGTCCCGCACAGCGACCACGTCGATTACCTCGTGAACGGACGGCTGCATCATCCGCACGGCGATCATTGCGACGACCATGGGGCCGTTCAGTCGGCCTAGCAGGAGTGATCGCGGCCGAGACGCGACGCCAAAAAGAGGTCGATGCTCGCAATCATCCCGCGAGAATGGACCCGGTCCATGCCAATCCTATGGACCTTGCTCCGGAATTGGCTGGATCTTCGATCCGTTACTCCGTCGCGAAGTTGCGATGGAACCGAAATAGGCGACTGCGCTTAGGAGAGCGATGCAGAAGCTCACGGGCCAATCCGTGTAGTACGCCAGCGCGATGCCGAGCTAGGCTCTTCGCCAAGGGCGAGGGCTGCAGAAAGG
>CAWHZA010000030.1:0-130641 GCA_963833665.1 uncultured Alphaproteobacteria bacterium
GAGACGCTCGCCACTATCACCCGGCACAGCTTTGGCGACGTCATGCGCCATGCCGAGCGCCCACTCATCCTCATCGGCGCGCAAGTCTTCGCGGATGGACGTACCGGCCGTCGTGGCGCTGGGCGGCCAAGGACGATCTTGGCGCCGCGAAGGAGGGCTGGACCGGTTAGCACCACGGCGCCTCGTGCGGCGCGCTGATCGCTCCGTCGGCGAGGGCGGCGTAGCGCGCGGCAGATGGCGGCCGCGGGCACGCTCGATCTCGTCTTTCTGCTCGGGATCGACGAGATCGACATCGGGCCGGGCGCATTCGCGGTTTATATCGGCACCCACGGCGACCGCGGCGCGTTGCGCGCGGATGTGGTGCTGCCGGGCGCCGCCTATCCGGAGAAATCGGCGATCTACGTGAACACCGAGGGCCGCGTCCAGATGGCGACGCGCGCCTCCTTTCCCCCCGGCGACGCGCGCGAGGATCGGCCATTCTGCGCGCGCTCGGACGTTGTCGGGAAGCGGCTTCCCTACGAATTGCTGGCGCAGCTCCGCAAGGCGCTCTACCAGGCGCATCCATATCTGATGCGCATCGGGGAGATCGCGCCGGGCGATCCGGCCGATCTGCACAAGCTCGCGGCGCGGGGCGGCAGTCCCGAGCGCGCGCCGTTCCGCGCGAGCGTCAGCAATTTCTACTTCACCAATCCGATCGCGCGCTGCTCGGCGGTGATGGCAGAGTGTTCGGCGCTGGCCGAACGCCACGCGGCCGCCGCGGCGGCCCTTTGAGGACAGGATGGAAGCGTTCTTCCACGACTACATCTGGCCGTTCGCCGTCATCGTGGCGGAAAGCGTGCTGCTGCTCGTCATCCTGCTGATTGCCGTCGCCTACGTCATCTATGCCGACCGCAAGATCTGGGCCGCCGTCCAGATCCGGCGCGGGCCGAACGTGGTCGGCCCCTGGGGATTGTTCCAATCGTTTGCTGATCTTATGAATTTCGTGCTCAAGGAGCCGGTCATCCCGGCCGGCGCCAACAAGGGCGTGTTTCTCCTCGCGCCGCTGGTCACCTTCACTCTGGCGGTCGCCGCTTGGGCGGTCATTCCCGTCAGTGCCGGCTGGGTCATCGCCGACATCAACGTCGGCGTGCTCTACATCTTCGCCATCTCCTCGCTCGGCGTCTACGGTCATTATGGCCGGCTGGGCGTCCAATTCGAAATATCCGTTCCTGTCGGCGCTGCGGTCCGCCGCGCAGATGGTGCGTACGAGGTCTCGATCGGCTTCGTCATCATCACTGTGTTGCTCTGGGCGGGTTCGCTGAATCTTACGGCCGTCGTCGATGCGCAGAATTACGCTGTTCGGCCTCCTCGGCTGGTATTGGCTGCCTCTCCTGCCGATGTTCGTGATCTTTTTCGTCTCGGCGCTGGCTGAGACGAACCGGCCGCCGTTCGACCTGGTCGAGGCGGAGTTGGAGCTGGTCGCCGGCTACATGGTCGAGTATTTCGGCTCCACGCCCTACATGATGCTGCAGTTGGGAGAGTACGTGGCGATCACCAGCATGTGCGCCATCGCGACGATCCTGTTCCTCGGCGGCTGGCTGCCGCCGTTCCCGGTGCCGCCGTTCACCTGGGTCCCCGGCGTCGTCTGGTTCGTGCTCAAGGCCGGGTTCGTGTTCTTCATGTTCGCCATGGTGAAGGCCTTCGTGCCGCGCTATTGCTACGACCAGCTGATGCGGCTCGGCTGGAAGGTATTTCTGCCGGTGTCGCTGGCGATGATCGTCATCGTCGCCGGCGTGCTCGAAATCGTTCGAGGCTGAGATGGGACTAGATCAGGCCGCGCGTTCGATCTTCCTCAAGGAGTTCGTGCAGGCTTTCCTGCTGTCGATGCGCTACTTCTTCAAGCCGAAGGCGACGCTGAACTATCTGTTGAGAAGAGCGCGCTGTCGCGCGCCTCCGCGGCCAGCACGCGCTCGCCGCTATCCGAAACGCGAGGAGCGCTGCACCGCCTGCAAGCTGTGCGAGGCGATCTGCCCGGCGCAGGCGATCATGATCGAGGCCGGCCCGCGCTCAACGACGGCACGTGGTCGCACCACCCGCTACGCATCCACATGGTCAAACGCACCGATCGCGGGCTGCGCCAGGAGGCGTGTCCGGTCGATGCGATCGTCGAGGGGCCGAACTTCGAACTCTGCCGACGCGAGGAGCTTGATCACGACAGGAACGTCTCCTGGATAACGGGCACGTCGGGAGGCGCGACAACGGCGAACCTGGAAAGGACGCGCGTGATCGTGACGTCGAGCAAGCAGATCGCGTTCGTCGCGCCGTACCGGAGAGACGCCGGCGGCGGGGCTGCTGCAGGTCGGTTTGGTGTCCATCTCTTCCGGCGACGGAACAGGATCGGGCGATCGACAGCTCGGCGAGGTCATGGTCCTCGTCGATCCTGGCGATCCGGCGCGCTGGTCGGTCGGCGTTCGCTGCGATCCTGGCGCGGAACCTGTTCGATTCACTGTTCCGCGTGGCCTCGCTTCGAGGCGGGATCGTGCGGCGGCCGAGATCCTCGCCATGATGCTGGTGGTCGTCTACGTCGGCGCCGTCGCGGTCCTGTTCCTGTTCGTCGTCATGATGCTCGACGTCGATTTCGCCGAGCTGCGCCAGGGCTTCTGCAATATCTGCCGATCGGGTACGCCTTCGGCGCCGTGCAGCTCGCCGAGCTCTGTTCGTGGTCGGGGCCTGGGTGACCGAGCCCGAGGCGGTGCGCGTGACCTGCGCTGTCGCCGGCGACGTCGCAAGCACGCAGGCGCCGGCGAAGTACTCTATACCCGTTACGTCTTCGTCTCTTCCAGGCGGCGGCACGATCCGCTGTACCGCGACGATCGGGGCGATCGTCATGACCTGCAGCGCAAGCCCGCGTCCGGCGTGCATGCGGGAGATCGCGAGCAGGTGGCGCGCATCCGGCGCCGCGCCATCGAGGTGCGTCAAGGTCTGGTGCGCGGCATAGGAGGGGCTGCCATGACCATCGGGCTGTTGTCACTATCTGTCGGTCGCCGTGATCCTGTTCACAATCGGGATTTTCGGCATCTTTCTCAACCGCAAGCATCATCATCATTCGACGTCGGTCGAGTTTATCTTGTCGCCGTCAACATGAACCTTGTGGCGTTCTTGGCGTTTCTCGGGCGAACTGAATCGGCCAGGTGTCTCTGCGCTCATCGTGCTGACGGTTGCGGCTGCGGAAGCCGCGATCGGCCGGGCGATCCTCGTCGCCTATTTCCGCAACCGTGGCTCGATCGTGTCGAAGACGTCACTCGCTCGAAGGGCTGACGGATGAGCGGCGGGATGTATGAGGCTGATCGTCTTCTTCTCTCTGCTCGCGCCGTCTGGCTGCCTGGTCACGCTGGTCGGCGGGCGGGCCGCATCCCGGCGCCAGCGCGGCGCCGAATGACGCTCACTCGTCAATCGACCACGCGAGCCTCGACGCGGCAGAGGTGCCAGTTCGACCGTCGGTCGCAAGCCGCCGAGTTCGTATCCTACGGTGGTCGCTGTCGGGAGCGGTTACGTTGCCTTGTCGGCGTGGCGTTAAGGGCACGCGCCCGCGTCCCGCTGTTCAACTTCATCACCCGGCGGAACTCAACGTCGACTGGGCCTGCGCATCGATACGCTCGACCGCCGTCATGCTGGTGGTGGTGACGACGATCTTGGCGCTGGTTCATCTCGATTCGATCGGCTGACATGGTGGGAGGATCCGTGCAAGCCGCGCTTCTTCTCTATCCGTCGTTCTTCACCTTCGGCGATGCCGGCGTGGCGACGGTCGACAATCTGGCGCAGCTGTTCTTCGGCTGGGAAGGGCGTCGGCCTGCGTCCTCTCTTCCTGATCGGCTTCTGGTTCCACGAGCGTGTATGCCATTGCCGCGGCGATCAAGGCTTTCGTCGTCAATCGTGTCGCGATCTTGGTTCGTGCTGGGATATTCGCCGTCTTCTGCTGACCGGTTGTGGTAACGTTGACACGGGCGTTCCGCGGCGCCGGATCGTCGGCAAGACGGATCACTGTCGGCGTCGACGTCGATGCCCTCACGTTGATCTGCCTGGCTGCTGTTCATGGGGCGATGGGCAAGTCGGCGAGTTCTGCTGCAGAACTGGCTTCCGACGCGATGGTAGGGGCTGACCTGGTGTCTGCGCTCATCTTGATGCGGCGACGATGGTGACCGCCGGCGTGTTCATGTGGCGTGGCGCTCGCTGTGTTCTCACCGGCGCCGTCGGCGCTGAGCCGTCGTGATCGTCGTCGCGCGAGAAGGCGTTCTTTGTGCGGTCGTCGCCTCGTGCAGAACGCATCAAGCGTGTGACGTCGCCTATTCGACCTGTTGCAGCTTGGCGTACATGTTCGTTGGCCATGGTGTCACGGGCGCTAGCCGGTCGGCAATGTCCACCTGTTCACCCACGCCTTCTTCAGGCGCTCCTGTTCCTCGTCTCGGGCTCGGTGATCTCGCCGATGCACCACGAGCAGGACATCCGCCACATGGGCGGACTGTGGCGCAAAATCCCGTTGACCTATGCCACCATGTTCGTCGGCACCCTGGCGCTGACCGGATTTCCCTTCACCGCCGGCTATTACTCAAAGGACGCGATCATCGAGGCGGCCGACGCGGCGAGCGGCGCCGCCGCAAGCTATGGCTTCGCCATGACTGTTGCTGCCGCCGCGCTCACGTCGTTCTATTCCTGGCGGCTCATGTTCAAGACCTTCCATGGCGCGCCGCATGATCGGCATCACTACGAGGCGGCGCATGAGAGCCCGATCGTGATGCTCGTTCCGCTCGCTCTGCTCGCAATCGGATCGATTGGGGCCGGCTGGCCCTTCTTGCACCTGTTCACCGGCGACGGCGCCGTCGAGTTTTTCCGCGACTTGCTCAAGATCGGATCGGACAACAAGGTGCTCGAGGAAATGGAGCACCTTTCGTTCGCCGTCAGGGTCATTCCTACCGTGATGATGGCCGGCGGATTGCTTGTGGCCTTCCAGTTCTATATCCGCCGCCCGGAGATTCCGGAGCGGTTGGCGCGCGAACAGAGCGTGCTCTACCACTTCCTGCTCAATGCCTGGTACTTCGACCGGATCTACGACTTCCTCTTTGTTCGCCCGACGCTGTGGCTCGGCCGGCTCCTGTGGAAGGGCGGCGACGGGTTCATCATCGACGGGTTCGGCCCCGACGGGGTGTCCGCCCGCGTGTCGACGTGACCCGCAGCGTCGTGCGGCTGCAGACCGGCTATCTCTATCACTACGCCTTCGCCATGCTGATCGGTGTTGCCGCCTTCATCACCTGGTTCATGTTCGCGGGAGGCCACTGATGGCGAGCTGGCCGATCCTCTCGGTCGTGACCTTCCTGCCGCTCGCCGGGGCGCTGTTGATCGCCCTGCTGCGCGAGGACGAGACCGGCGCGCGCAATGCGCGGTGGGTCGCGCTGTGGACCACCCTCATCACCTTCGCGATCTCGCTCATTCTCGTCTGGCGCTTCGATTCCGCCTCGGCCGACTTCCAGTTCGTCGAGCGGCGCCCCTGGCTCGGCGGCACCATCACCTACGCCATGGGCGTAGACGGCATCTCGCTGCCGTTCGTGATCCTGACCACGGCGCTGATGCCGATTTCGATCCTGGCGAGCTGGCAGGCGATCCAGAGCCGCGTGCGCGAATACATGGTCGCCTTCCTCGTGCTCGAGACGCTGATGGTCGGAACGTTCTGCGCCCTCGACCTGGTGCTGTTCTATCTGTTCTTCGAGGGCGGCCTGATCCCGATGTTCCTGATCATCGGCGTATGGGGCGGCCCGCGCCGGGTCTATGCCAGCTTCAAGTTCTTCCTGTACACGTTCGCCGGCTCGGTGCTGATGCTGCTCGCCATCATGGCGATCTACTGGGAAGCCGGCACGACCGACATCCCGGCGCTGTTGCACCATGCGTTTCCGCGCTCGCTGCAGATCTGGGCCTGGTTCGCGTTCCTCGCCTCGTTCGCGGTCAAGCTGCCGATGTGGCCGGTCCATACCTGGCTGCCCGACGCGCATGTCGAGGCGCCCACGGCCGGCTCGGTGATCCTCGCCGCGATCCTCCTGAAGATGGGCGGCTACGGGTTTCTGCGCTTCTCGCTGCCGATGTTCCCGCAAGCCTCGGTCGAGCTGGCGCCGCTCATCTACGCGCTCTCGGTCGTCGCCATCGTCTACACCTCGCTGGTCGCGCTGATGCAGGAGGACGTGAAGAAGCTCATCGCCGATCTGGTCGCGCACTGGGCTTGTCACCACGGGGCTGTTCGCGACGACGGCGCAGGGGGCCCGGCGTCAGTTACGAGATGATCTCGCACGGCATCTGTCGGCCGCGTTGTTCCTGTGCGTCGGCGTCATCTACGACCGCATGCACACGCGAGAGATCGCGGCCTATGGCGGGCTCGTCAACCGCATGCCGGTCTACGCCTTCGTCTTCATGGTGTTCGCGCTGGCCAATATCGGGCTGCCGGGCACATCGGGATTTGTCGGCGAGTTTCTCGCCCTGATCGGGACCTTCCGGGTCAACAACTGGGTGGCGACGCTGGCGACGATCGGGACGATCCTGTCCGCCGCGTACATGCTGTGGCTCTACCGCAAGGTGATCTTCGGCAGGCTGGAGAAGCCGAGCCTCGCGGCGATCACCGACGTCGGCTGGCGCGAAATCGTCGTGTTGGCGCCGCTCGTGGTCCTGACCATCGTGTTCGGCCTTTACCCGCGGCCGGTGCTCGACATATCGGCGGTTTCGGTGGCGCAGCTGATCGACAATTTCAATCATGCGGTCGGCAGCGTTCACTCGGCGGCGCTGGCGAGGTGAGGCGATGAATCCTGACTTGACCGCGTCGGCGCTCGTTCCCCTGCTGCCCGAGTTGCTGCTTGGCGTCGGCGCCATGACGCTCCTGATCCTCGGCGTCTACCGCAGCGAGGAGGCGGGGCGGCTGATCGATGCGGCGTCGGTCGCGCTCCTGGTGATCGCCGGCCTCATCGTGCTGGTGCTGCCAGAGGGCAGGCTGGTCGCCTTCAACGGCAGTTTCGTTGTCGACGACTTTGCCCGCTTCCTCAAGATCCTGGCAATGTTCGGATCCGCCGCCGCCATCGTCATGTCGCTCGACTACGCGCGGCGCGAGCGGGAGGAGCGGTTCGAATACTCGGTGCTCATCCTGCTGTCGACGCTCGGCATGCTGATGCTGATCTCGGCCGCCGATCTCATTGCGCTTTATCTCGGCCTCGAATTGATGAGCCTGCCGCTTTACGTGGTGGCGGCAAGCCATAGGTCTTCGCTGCGCTCGACCGAAGCCGGGCTGAAGTATTTCGTCCTCGGCGCGCTCTCGTCGGGAATGCTGCTTTACGGCGCCTCGCTGGTCTACGGCTTCACCGGCACGGTGAACTTTGCCGGCATCGCGCAATCGGCCGCCGAAGGCGGCCCTGGATTGATCTTCGGCCTCGTCTTTCTGTTCGCCGGCTTCTGCTTCAAGGTCTCGGCCGTGCCGTTCCATATGTGGACGCCGGACGTCTATGAAGGCGCGCCGACGCCGGTGACGGCGTTCTTCGCCGCCGCGCCGAAGGTCGCCGGCATGGCCATGTTCGTCCGCGCCGCGGTTGCCGCCTTCCCTGGCATCGCCGGGCAATGGCAGGAGATCGTCGTCTTCGTCGCCATCGCCTCGATGCTGCTGGGCGCCTTCGCCGCCATCGGCCAGCGCAACATCAAGCGGCTGATGGCCTATTCGTCGATCGGCCACATGGGATTTGCGTTGATCGGGCTTGCCGCCGGCACCGCCGAAGGCGTGCAGGGCGTCCTCGTCTATATGGCGATCTACGTCACGATGACTTCTCGGCGTGTTCGCCGTGATCCTGTCGATGCGGCGCAAGAGCGGAATGGTGGAATTGATCGACCAGCTCGCCGGCCTTGCCCGCACCCATCCGACGATGGCGTTCTTCCTGGCGATGCTGCTATTCTCGATGGCCGGCGTACCGCCGCTCGCCGGCTTCTTCGCCAAGTTTTACGTGTTTCTTGCCGCCATCAAGGCCGGGTTCTACGTGCTTGCGGTGATCGGGGTGCTCGCAAGCGTCGTCGGCGCCTACTACTATCTGTCGATCGTCAAGGTCATGTATTTCGACGAGCCGGCGGAAGGCTTCGTCGGCATGCCCGATGAGCTCAAGGTGGTGCTCGCCGTTTGCGGACTATTCAATATACTCTTCTTCCTCTACCCGGCACCGCTCGTCGGAGTTGCGAGCGCGGCGGCCCATTCGCTGTTCTGATGCGGCTTCATCCCGCGGCGGTCGCGGCGGGCGTTCGCCTGGCGGCGCACGAGACGCTTGCTTCGACCAACACCGAAGCGCTGGCGGCGGCACGCCGCGGCGAGCGCGGCCCGTTCTGGGTCACGGCGCGGCAGCAGACCGCGGGGCGCGGCCGCCGCGGCAACGAATGGACGTCGCTGCCAGGCAATCTCTACGCCACGCTTCTCCTCGACGAGCCGGCGCCGCCGGACCATGCGCCCGAATTGTCGTTCGTCGCCGCATTGGCCACGTATGATGCGATCCTCGATTGCGCTCCCGCGCTGCGCAGAAAACTGGCGCTGAAATGGCCGAATGACATCCTCTGCGGCGATGCCAAGCTCACCGGTATCCTGATCGAAGGGGAGAGCATCGAGGGAAGGCTGGTCGTCGTGGTCGGCATCGGCGTGAACTGCCGGCATCATCCGCCGCCGGTGAACCATCCGACCACCGATCTCGCCGCCGCCGGCGCCGATGTGTCGGCCGAAGGCCTGTTCACCGCGTTGTCCGGCATGATGCTGCGGCGGCTCGCGCAATGGCGTCGCGGCGGCGGCTTCGACCTGATTCGCGCCGACTGGCTCGAACGGGCGACCGGGATCGGCGGCGAGCTGCGGGTGCGGCTTCCGAGCGGCGAATTTTCCGGGCGCGGCGAGGGAATGGACGAACGCGGGCGGCTGCTCGTTCGCCTAGCCGACGGTAGCCTGCGAACGGTCACCGCCGGCGACGTATTCCCGCTCGGCAACGAGCCGGCCGGCCAGGCGCCGGCGACGGGGCGGGCCGACTGATGGCGCGCGGCGAACTCGTTTTCGCGTCGCTCGGCGGCGTCGGCGAGATCGGAATGAATCTTTCGCTCTACGGCGTCGGTGACGAGCGCCGGCGCGAGTGGCTCATTGTCGATTGCGGCGTCTCCTTTGCCGCCGAGGAGCACCTCCCCGGCGTCGATCGCATTCTTCCGGACATCCGCCATCTGATCGCGGAGCGGCGCAACATCGTCGGCCTCGTGCTCACCCATGCCCACGAGGACCACATGGGCGCGCTCATCGACTTGTGGCCGCGGCTTAAGGCGCCCATCTATGCCACGCCGTTCACGGCGGCTCTGTTCGAAGCACGCCGCCTGTCCGAGCCGGGCGCGCCGAAGATCCCGGTGAACGTGGTGCCGCTCGGCGGCAGTCTGACGCTCGGTCCGTTCGCGATCGACTTCATCAACGTCGCTCATTCGATTCCAGAATCGAATGCGCTGGCGATCCGCACGCCGCACGGCACCGTGTTGCACACCGGCGACTGGAAGATCGATCCGACGCCGGTGATCGGCGCGCCGACCGACGCGGCGCGGCTTACCGCGCTGGGCGACGCCGGCGTGCTGGCGCTCGTCGGCGATTTCCACCAATGCGATCCGCGACGGCCGCTCACCCTCGGAAGCGGAGGTGGCAAAGACGCTGGCCGAGCTTATCCTCTCCGCGCCGGCCCGCGTCGCCGTCACGACATTTGCTTCCCATGTGGGACGCCTGCGCGCAGTGGCCGGTGCGGCGCTCGCTGCCGGCCGCGAGGTAGTGGTGATCGGCCGTGCTATGGATCGCGTGGTCCAGGTTGCGCGCGAGACTGGCTACTTCGACGGCGTGCAGGAGTTTCGCGGCGCCGAGACCTACGGCTATCTGCCGCCGGACAAGGTGCTGGCACTGTGCACCGGGAGCCAGGGCGAGCCGCGCGCCGCACTGGCGCGCATCGCCGAGAACGAGCACCCTGAGGTCGCGCTCGGCAAGGGCGACCGCGTGGTGTTCTCCTCCCGCGCGATCCCCGGCAACGAGAAGGCCGTGGGTCGGGTGATCAATGGGCTCGTGGCCCAGGGCGTCGAGGTGATCACCGACCGCTCCCATCTGGTTCACGTATCAGGACATCCCCGCCGCGCCGAACTCATCGACATGATCGGCTGGGTCAGGCCAAAGATCGTGATTCCGGTCCACGGCGAAGCCCTGCACCTTGCCGAGCACGCCAAGCTTGCCCGCAGCGCCGGGGTCCCGCACGTGCTGGTGTGCCGCAACGGCGATCTCGTCCGTCTCGGCGCGGAGGGACCGGAAATCATCGACGAGCTGCCATCGGGCCGCCTGTACAAGGACGGCGCGCTCCTCGTCGATGCGGCGGCGCGCACGGTCGCCTCGCGCCGGCGGCTCGGTTTCTCCGGCATGGTCTCGGTCGCATTGGCCGTCGATGACAATGGTGTGCTCGCGGCCGACCCCGAGCTTGAACTGATCGGCATTCCGGAGAGCGACGCGTCCGGCGAGCCCATGGCAGAGATCGCGCTTGCGGCGGTCGAGGAGGCTTTCGCCGCGCTGCCAAAACCGCGCCGCCGTGATCCCGAAAGTGTGGCCGAGGCGGTGCGGCGCGCCGTCCGCTCGGCCATCGCCGAGCGCTGGAATAAGAAGCCGATCTGCCATGTTCACGTGCTTTCGGTGTAACGTCACGTCCGCCGTTCTGCGCCAGGCGGCGAGCCAACCGACGCGGGCGCGGGCGGTCGGCTTCACCCCTGGCCCTCATTCGGCGCGCAGCGTGGCCGCGAACAGTCCCCTCCCGGAAACGGGTGGCGCTGGGCAATGGAGACCGAACACATGATCGGCAGGCTCAATCACGTAGCGATCGCGGTGCGCGACATCGGCAAGGCGGCGGCGCTCTACCGGGATGTTCTGGGCGCGGAGGTCTCAGCGGCGGTGCCGCAGCCGGACCACGGCGTGACTACCGTCTTCATCACCTTGCCGAACACCAAGATCGAGCTGCTCGAGCCGCTCGGCGAGGGGTCGCCGATCGCCAAGTTTCTCGAACGCAACCCGGACGGCGGCATGCACCACGTGTGCTACGAGGTCGAAGACATCCGTGCCGCCCGCAACGCGCTCAAGGCGGCCGGCGCCCGCGTGCTGGGCGACGGCGAGCCGCGCAACGGCGCGCATGGCAAGCCGGTGCTCTTCCTGCACCCCAAGGATTTCTCCGGCACCCTGGTCGAGCTCGAACAGCGTTGACATGCCGATAACGACGGCCGTTGCGATCTTCTTTCTCATTTGGTGGGTGGTGCTGTTCGCGGTGCTGCCGTGGGGCGTCCGCAGTCAGCACGAGGGCGGTGAGATCAGCCCGGGGACCGATCCCGGCGCTCCGGCGATCCCGCACCTCAAGCGCAAGCTCCTATGGACGACACTCGTCTCGGCCCTGATCTTTGCCGCTTGCTACGAGATCTACGTCCATCATCTGGTCACGCTTGAAGGCCTTATGGCGCCGTTCGGCGCGCGCTAAAAAGTATTGATGAGTCAATATCTTAGAGGCGGACCGTGAGATCGACCGCCAGGCGACGTCGAGGCCGATTGCCGCAAAAAAAGAGCAGGGCAACGGCCCTGCCGAAAACTTGTCGTGGTCCCCGATCCGCGCCTTCGTCCCTATGGGATTTGCTTGTCGGCGTGGCGGTGGCGTTGCGTGCGCCGTTAGACCATCCTCCCAAGACTTGGACCGCTCTCCCGGACGCCAACAACAACAATACGCGGCGGTGGGATCGGACTTATCGCTCGTACTCGATCTTACAGCCGATGTCATCATCTTACCGCCCGTAGATGACAAAAAAATTTTGTGGCGCCCGCGTTTTTGCCCCCAATCGCAGCTTTTGTCCCCTCCGGCAGCCCGCGGCCGACCCCTTGTATTTCCGCCGCTCTTGCGGCTTCACTGCGTCCGACCCTGACGGCCCGCCGAGCCAAGTTTCATGCGCCTTTCCCGCTATTTCCTGCCCCTCCTGCGCGAAATACCCAAGGAGGCGGAGATCGCCTCGCATCGCTTCATGCTGCGCGCCGGCATGATGCGTCAGGAGGCCGCCGGCATCTACAGCTTCCTGCCGCTCGGCTTGCGCGTCCTGGAAAAGGTATGCCGCATTGTGCGCGAGGAGCAGGACCGCTCCGGCGCGGTCGAGTTGCTGATGCCGACGATTTAGCCGGCCGATTTGTGGCGGGAAAGCAGCCGCTATGAGGCCTACGGCAAGGAGATGCTGCGCATCAAGGACCGCCATGGGCGCGACATGCTCTACGGTCCGACCAACGAGGAAATGATTACCGCGATCTTTCGTTCGTATGTCCGTTCCTACAAGGACCTTCCGCTCAATCTCTACCATATCCAATGGAAATTCCGCGACGAGGTGCGGCCCCGTTTCGGCCTGATGCGCGGACGCGAATTCCTGATGAAGGACGCCTATTCCTTCGACCTTGACTACGGCGGCGCCAAGCATGCGTACAACCGCATGTTCGTCGCCTATCTGCGGACCTTCGCCCGCATGGGACTGCGTTCCATCCCGATGGTGGCGGAAAGCGGGCCGATCGGCGGCAATCTCTCGCACGAATTCATCATCCTCGCCGACACCGGCGAAAGCGAAGTGTTCTGCCATCGCGACTACCTCGATTTTGAAGTCCCGGGCGCCGACGTGGATTTCACGAGCGTCGCTGGCCTGCAGGCGATCGTCGACAAATGGACGTACCTCTACGCGGCGACCTCGGACAAGCACGAGGAGGCGAGCTTCGCCGAGCTTGCGCCAGAAAAGCGCGTCTCGGCGCGCGGCATCGAGGTCGGCCACATCTTCTATTTCGGCACCAAATATTCGGCGCCGATGAAGGCGCTGGTCTCCGGTCCGGATGGGGTGGAGCAGCCGGTACACATGGGCTCCTACGGCATCGGCCCGAGCCGGCTGGTCGCCGCCATCATCGAAGCCTTCCATGACGAAGCGGGGATCCGCTGGCCGGAAGCGGTCGCGCCATTCTCGGTCGCGATCCTCAATCTCAAGCAGGGGGCGAGCGACACCGATCAGGTGAGCGAGCGGCTCTATGCCGCGCTCGCCGCCAAGGGCATCGACGTGCTCTACCACGACCTCGACGAGCGGCCCGGTTCGAAGTTCGCTACCGCCGACCTGATCGGAATTCCCTGGCAGATCCTGGTCGGGCCGCGCGGGCTAGCCGAAGGCAAGGTCGAGCTGAAACGCCGTTCCGACGGGGCGCGGGAACTCCTCAGCCCGGCGGATGCGCTAGCGCGGCTCGGCGCCAAGCCAGACGCCTAACCTGTGCGGGCCGCGTTGCCGCTAGATTTTTGGGGGCTTGAAACCGCCAGAATCGTGTGAAACTCGGGTATCCGTGGGGACCACACGTTGATGCCACAGCCGTCCGGCACCCATCCGTTCGCGCCGTTCGAATGGATGCTGTCGCTGCGCTATCTGCGGGCGCGGCGCAGGGAAGGATTCATCTCGGTCATCGCCGGCTTCTCCTTTCTCGGCATCATGCTCGGTGTCGCCACGCTCATCATCGTGATGGCGGTGATGAACGGGTTCCGCCAGGAGCTTCTGGAAAAGATTCTCGGCCTCAACGGCCACCTGCTCATCCAGCCGCTCGAATTGCCGCTGACCGACTGGGATGCCGTGGCCGACCGCGTCGCCAAGCTTAACGGCGTGCGCCTGGCGGCGCCGATCGTCGAGGGACAGGCGCTGGCGTCGTCGCCGTTCAACGCCTCCGGCGTCCTGGTGCGCGGCGTGCGCGCGAGCGACCTCGAAAAGCTCACCTCGGTGGCCCGAAACATCAAGCAGGGCACGCTCGAAGGCTTCGACCAGTCGCAGGGCATCGCCATCGGCAGCCGTCTCGCCGAGCAGCTGTCGCTGCGCGCCGGCGACAATCTCACGCTCGTGGCGCCGCGCGGCGCGGTGACGCCGATGGGCACCACGCCGCGCATCAAGGCCTACAAGATCGCGGCCGTCTTCGAGATCGGCATGTCGGAGTACGACGCATCTTTCGTCTTCATGCCGCTGACCGAGGCGCAGGCCTATTTCAATCGCGCCGGCGACGTGACCGCGATCGAGGTCTATACCGACGATCCGGACCGGGTCGACCGCTACCGGGCGCTCGTGGCTACCGCCGCGGCGCGGCCGATCTACATGATCGACTGGCGCCAGCGCAACGCCACCTTCTTCAATGCACTGCAGGTCGAACGCAACGTGATGTTCCTGATCCTGACGCTGATCGTGCTGGTGGCGGCGCTCAATATCGTGTCCGGCCTGATCATGCTGGTGAAGGACAAAGGCAGCGACATCGCCATTCTGCGCACCATGGGCGCCACGCAGGGCGCGATCATGCGCGTCTTTCTCATCACCGGCGCCTCGATCGGTGTGGTCGGCACGCTGGTCGGCTTCCTGCTCGGCACGATCATCTGCCTCAACATCGAATCGATCCGGCACTTCCTGTCGTGGCTCACCAACACCGAGCTGTTTTCGCCCGAGCTTTATTTCCTGTCGCGGCTGCCCGCCGACATGAACGGCGGTGAAACGACGGCGGTCGTGGTGATGGCGCTGGCGCTTTCGCTGCTGGCGACGCTCTATCCCTCGTGGCGCGCGGCGCGGCTCGATCCGGTCGAAGCGTTGCGCTACGAGTGACCGCGCGCGATGGACGACACCACGACAAAAAAGGAGCCCGCCGCGTCGAGCGCCGCCACTGACGATCATCCGATCGTCTTCCTGCACGGCGTCAGCCGGCGCTTTCGCCAGGGCGACACCACGCTCGACATTCTCAAGGGCGCCGAGCTTGCGTTGTGGGCGGGGCAGTCGGTGGCGCTGGTCGCCCCATCCGGCGCCGGGAAATCGACCCTCCTGCACATCGCCGGGCTCCTGGAGCACGCCGACGCCGGTGAAGTCTACATCGATGCGGTCGCGACCTCGCATCTCTCCGACATGCAGCGCACCCGAATCCGCCGCGCCGACATCGGCTTCGTCTACCAGTTTCACCACCTGCTGCCCGAGTTCTCGGCCCTGGAAAACGTGATGCTGCCGCAGATGATCCGCGGCCTGGGGCGGCGTGGAGCGCGGGCGCGCGCCGTGGAGCTGTTGACCTATCTCGGGCTCAAGGAGCGTCTGGTGCACCGCCCGGCGGAGCTTTCCGGCGGCGAACAGCAGCGCGTCGCCATTGCCCGGGCGGTCGCCAACGCTCCGCGCATCCTCCTGGCCGACGAGCCGACCGGCAATCTCGACGTGCGCACCTCCGCGCACGTCTTTGCCACGCTCAACCAATTGGTGCGCGCCTCCGGCCTCGCCGCCATCGTCGCCACCCACAACCTCGACATTGCCGCGCAGATGGACCGGCGGGTGACCATTCGCGACGGCGCCGTCGTCGAGGTCACCTGAACGCGACGGCCGAAGGGCGTCGCCGCTGGCGCAGCGCCACGATCAAGCCCGCCCCGCGGAGGCGGCGAAGCCGCTGCATGCGCCGTGACGGCTGCGTGCAAAAGCAAGAGGCCGCCCGAAGAGGCGGCCCTGCGGCATCGTCGCGAAGGGGACGCGCCGGTGATCAGCAGGGGGCGCACCAGCAGCGCATCGGGCTGCAGACGCGGTGGCTTCCAGGCGGGCACCAGCGGCCCCAGCCGCCGCACGCCACCTGATGGGTTGGCGTGGCGTTCTGCGCTTGCGCTTGGATCGTGGCCGCGCCCTGCGTTTGCGCGTGGGCGGTCAATGCCAGAGCCGTCGTGCCGAGCGCGAACGCTATGGCGGTCAAGGTGATCGTGAGGCTCCTCATAAGACCTTCCTCGTTTCGGATCGGACGCGGAGATACAATGAAAAACATTGCAGCACGACAACGACGCGAAGCATTATGGACTGTTCCGGCGCTCCGAGCGACGGCGTTTTGCCGCGGCAGTTGCCGGGTGCGACAAATCACGCCGTTTTGGATCGTGGCGAGCTAAAGGGTGAAGCGACCGTTCGCGGCCGGGAGAAGCGCAAGCGCGCGGCCAAGCCGATCTTCGACGTCGAGCAATGAAAGGTCGCGCAGAGGGTTCGACGTCCCTGCAACAATGCCGACCCAACGGTCGACCAGATCGAGAAACTCGCCACGCAAGCTGTAGCGTGGCGGTTGCGCAGGGAGCGAATCGGTCGCTTGGCCGCGCGCGCCAAACGTTCGCAGTCTTCTCACGCCCGTCTTAGCAATTCTGGGTTTTAGCAATTCTCATCTGTAGAGCAGGCTGCTTTCATGCCGCGGTCGCTCTGGCGGGTGCTCGATCCTCGCTGTGCAGTCGGTCGAACGTGCGCCCTCGCTTCCCGCACGGCGGCCGGGCCTATCGTCGGAAGCCGCCCTGTTTCTTAGCCGTCGTCGGGATCATGGGACGCGTTTCCGGGCGGACCCAGTACCCCCCAGTTGGGTAGTGGGTCTGACCCATTACCCCCCGTTGACTCCGGAACATTAAGTGAACTATGTTCCTTTTTCGTTCCTAGAGAAATGGGGAAGCATCATGGTTCGCGCAGTCGTCGAGGAGGCCGGTGCGCTCGCCTCTATCGCCTTGTTCATGGCTATGGTCGCGGTCTGGGCGCAGGTGCTTGGAGTGATCTGACCGAGCTGCTTGGCGGCTTCGCCGCCCCCGACCCTGCGCCGTCCCCGAGGCCGTGGTGTGGGTCGGACGGCGAAGCAAACTTCCTGTGCGTGGCGGGCGCCCGAAGCTCGCCGGGCAATGGACAGCAGCGCGGGCCCTCACGCATGCTCGCTCCTTTCGGAATCGCCACACGCGAGTATCTATGGGCATGCCCGCCGTATCCGAACCCGGCTTCGTGCACCTGCACGTGCACTCCTCCTATTCGCTGCTGGAAGGCGCGCTGACCATCGCGCGGCTGGCGGAGCTCGCTAAAAAGGACCGCCAGCCGGCATTGGCGTTGACCGACACCGACAACATGTTCGGGGCGCTCGAATTCTCCGAGAAGATGGCGAGCGCCGGCATCCAGCCAATCATCGGCTGTGCGTTCGGCATCGATTTCGGCGACCAGGAAAAGCGCGGCGCAGCGGCTGAGGCATGGCCGCGTCTCGTGCTTTTGGCCGCGCGCGAGGGGGGCTATCGGAGCCTGATGCGGTTGAGTTCGCGCGCCTATCTGGAAACGGCGCCGACCGAGCAGCCGCACATCAAGCTCGCCTGGGTGGCGGCCGAAGCGGATGGCCTGATCGCGCTCACTGGCGGTCCGGGCGGGCCGCTCGACGTCGCGATCGGCAGCGGCCAAAGCG
The DNA here is from genome assembly GCA_963833665.1 of uncultured Alphaproteobacteria bacterium. Taxonomy (GTDB): domain Bacteria; phylum Pseudomonadota; class Alphaproteobacteria; order Rhizobiales; family Xanthobacteraceae; genus BOG-931. Next base: position 17,294 of record CAWHZA010000030.1, read on the forward strand.
CGCTCGCGCTGTCGCGCTGCGAAGCGTTGCAGGGTCTGTTCGGTGATCGCCTGTACGTCGAATTGCAACGCCACGGGATGCCGGCGGAACGGCTGGCCGAGCCGGCCTTGATCGAGCTCGCCTATGCGCGCGGCATCGCGCTTGTCGCCGCCAACGAGCCGTTCTTCGCCGCCCGTGACGACTACGAGGCCCACGACGCGCTGCTCTGCATCGCCGAAGGCCGCCTCATTGCCGACGGCGAACGCCGCCAGCTGACGGTGGAGCACCGCTTCAAGACCCGCGCTGAAATGGCCGAATTGTTCGCCGACCTGCCGGAGGCGCTCGCGGCGACCGTGGAGATCGCCGAGCGCTGCGCCTTTCGGCCGCGAACGTTGGCGCCGATCCTGCCGCGTTTTTCCGCCGGCCGCAGCGGAAGCGATCCCGGTGCGACCGAAGCGGCGCAGGCCGCTCGCGAGGCCGAGGAGGCGCAGGAGCTGCGCCGCGCCGCGCTAACAGGGCTCGAGTACCGTCTGGCCGGGCATCCGCTCGCGTCCGGTCACAGCGGCGAGGCCTATCACGAGCGGCTCGCCTTCGAACTCGGCGTGATCGAGAGCATGAAATACGCCGGCTACTTCCTTATCGTCGCGGATTTCATTCAGTGGGCCAAGGCGCAGGGCATTCCGGTCGGGCCGGGCCGCGGCTCCGGCGCCGGCTCGCTCGTTGCCTACGCGCTCACCATCACCGATCTCGATCCGATCCGCTTCGGGCTTCTGTTCGAACGCTTCCTCAATCCCGAGCGCATCTCGATGCCGGACTTCGACATCGATTTCTGCCAGAACCGGCGCGACGAGGTGATCCGCTACGTGCAGGAAAAATACGGCCGCGACCAGGTCGCGCAGATCATCACCTTCGGCACGCTGCAGGCGCGCGGCGTGCTGCGCGACGTCGGACGCGTGTTGCAGATGCCCTATGGGCAGGTCGACAAGCTGTGCAAGCTCGTGCCGCAGAACGCGCTCAATCCGGTCTCGCTCGGCCGCGCGATTGAGGGCGAGCCGCGCCTGCAGGCGGCGCGCGACAGCGATCCGGTGGTGCGGCGCGCCTTCGATATTGCGCAAAAGCTCGAAGGCCTCACCCGGCATGCCTCGACCCATGCCGCCGGCATCGTCATCGGCGACCGGCCGCTGACTGAGCTGGTGCCGCTCTACCGCGATCCGAAATCGCTGATGCCGGTTACGCAATTCAACATGAAATGGGTCGAGCCGGCGGGGCTCGTAAAGTTCGATTTTCTCGGCCTGACCACGCTGACCGTGCTCGATCTTGCCGCCAAAATGGTGCGGCGGCGCGGCGTCGAGATCGACCTCTCCAATCTGCCGCTCGATGACGCCAAGTCCTACGACCTCATGGCGCGGGGCGAAACCGTCGGCGTGTTTCAGGTGGAAAGTTCGGGGATGCGCCGCGCGCTCATCGACATGCGGCCGGACCGCTTTGAGGACATCGTTGCGCTCGTCGCTCTCTATCGGCCGGGGCCGATGGCGAACATTCCGACCTACTGCGCGCGCAAGCACGGGCTGGAGCAACCGGACTATTTTCACCCGAAACTCGAGCCGATCCTGCGCGAGACGTATGGCGTGATCGTCTACCAGGAGCAGGTGATGCAGGCGGCGCAGGTGCTGTCGGGCTATTCGCTCGGCGAGGCCGACCTGCTGCGCCGCGCCATGGGCAAGAAGATCCGCAGCGAGATGCAGGCGCAGCGCAACCGCTTCGTGTCCGGCGCGGTCGAGCGCGGCGTCGAACAGGCTCAAGCGGCCGCGATCTTCGAGCTGTTGGAGCGGTTTGCCGACTACGGCTTCAACAAGAGCCACGCCGCAGCCTACGCGCTGGTCGCCTATCAGACGGCGTACATGAAGGCGAACTACCCCGTCGAATTCCTCGCCGCGTCAATGACGCTCAGCATGGGCAACACCGACAAGCTCGCGGAATTCCGCGCCGAGGCGGAGCGGCTGGCGATCAAGGTCGAGTCTCCCTCGATCAACCGTTCCGGCGTCGAGTTCGAGGTTGCCGGCAACACCATCCACTATGCCCTGGCGGCGCTGCGCGGCGTCGGCCGGCAGGCGGTCGAGGCGATCGTTGCCGCGCGCGGCGAAGAGCCTTTCGCCGACCTTGCCGACTTCGCGCGCCGCATCAACCCGCGCGCCGTCAACAAGCGGGTGGTCGAAAGCCTGGCTGCCGCCGGCGCCTTCGACGGCATGGAAGCGAACCGGGCGCGCGTTTTCGCCGCCGTCGATGCCATGCTCGCCACCGCGCAGCGCGCGCACGAGGATGCCGCGCTCGGCCAATCGGAACTGTTCGGCGGCCCGGCGGCGCGCGAGCCGATCGTTCTGGTGGCGCTCGAGCCGTGGCTGCCGGCCGAGCGCTTGCAGCGCGAATACGATGCGGTCGGCTTCTTCCTCAGCGGCCATCCGCTCGACGACTATGCCGCCGCGCTCAAGCGGCTGCGCGTGCAGCCCTGGGCCGAGTTCGCGCGCGCCGTGAAGGGCGGCGCCGGCGCCGGCCGCGTCGCCGGCACGGTCGTGGCGCGCACCGAGCGGCGGACCAAGAACGGTACCAAGATGGGCATTATCGGCCTCTCCGATCCGAGCGGCCAATATGAGGCGGTGCTGTTCGCGGAAGGCCTGGCGCAATACCGCGATCTGCTCGAGCCGGGAAGCGCGGTGCTGCTCTTCCTCACCGCCGAGGTGCAGGGCGACGAAGTGCGCGCCCGCATCCAGTCGGTCGAGCCCCTCGATGAGGCGGCGGCGAAGATGCATAAGGGATTGCGCGTGTTCTTGCGCAATCAGGCCCCGATCGAGGGCGTGGCGCGGCGGCTCGAGCCGATGCCGAGCCGGTCCGGACGCAACGGGGCGGACCACGGCGACGGCGAAGTGAGCATGGTCTTGATGCTCGAGAACGGCAACGAGGTCGAGGTGAAGCTGCCGGGCCGCTTCAAGGTGTCCCCGCAGATCGCCGGCGCCATTAAGGCCGTCTCCGGCGTGGTGACGGTGGAAGCGGTTTAATCGGCGTAGTCGTTGCGATCCTCGCAATCGTGACGACACCGACTACATCACTCTCGCCATCTCAGGCGTCGCGCGTTAAACAACCGGCCCTTCGCCTTCCCGACAGTCCGACTTGAGCGGCCGCGATATGCTTCGGATCGACAATCTTGTCTTTGACGCCTGGGGCCGGCGATTTTTCGACGCTGCCAGTGTCGCCATACCGGCGGGAACGAAAGTCGGTGTGGTGGGACGCAACGGGGTCGGGAAATCGACCCTGTTCCGGCTGATCCTCGGCGACCTTGTGCCGCTGGGCGGTGAAATCCTGCTGCCGAAAAACGCCACGATCGGATCGGTCGATCAGGAACACCCGGCGACGCCCGTCTCGCTTTTGGACACGATTCTCGCCGCCGATGCGCGGCGCGAGCAACTCAACGCCGAGCTGGAAACCGCCGAGCCCGAACAGCTTGCCGATATCTACCAGCACCTGAATGCGATCGACGCGGACCGTGCGCCGGCACGCGCGGCCGAAATCCTCAGCGGGCTCGGTTTTGCCAACGCCGATCTCGACCGCCCGCTCGCGGAGTTCTCCGGCGGCTGGCGCACGCGGGTGGCACTGGCGGCGGCGCTGTTCGCGCAACCCGATTTGCTCCTGCTTGACGAGCCGACGAACTACCTCGACCTCGAAGGCGCGTTGTGGCTGGAAGCGCGGCTCAAGAAATATCCGCACACCACTCTGATCATCAGCCACGATCGCGAGCTTCTCAACAATTCGGTCGAGGCGATCCTGCACTTGAACGCGGCCAAGCTCGAACTTTATACGGGCGGTTACGATGATTTCGAAACCCGGCGCGCGGAGAAGTCGCGCCTGCAAGCCGCGACCAAAGCCAAGCAGGATGCCGAGCGCGCCCATTTGCAGCGGTTCATCGACCGGTTCAGGGCCAAGGCCAGCAAGGCGACGCAGGCGCAGTCGCGCATCAAGCGCCTCGCAAAACTCGAACCAATCGCCGAGGTGGTCGAGGCGCGCGTCGCGCCTTTCGTGCTGCCGTCGCCGACGCGGCCGCTGGCGCCGCCTTTGCTCCAGCTTGAAGGGGCGGCGGTCGGCTACAACGGCGCTCCGGTACTGCGCAACCTCAATCTGCGGCTCGACGTCGACGACCGCATCGGGCTCCTTGGCGTCAACGGCGCGGGCAAAACGACGTTCGCCAAGATGGTGGCCGGTGCGCTGCCGTTGCTGGCTGGCCAGATGAAGCGCGAGCAGCGCATCCGCGTCGGCTGGTTTCATCAGCATCAAATCGAGGCGCTGGATCCCGCCGATACGCCGTTGGACATTCTGCGGCGCGAACGGCCGGATGACGACGAATCCTCAAGGCGATCGCGGCTCGCGCAGTTCGGGCTCTCGTTCGACAAGCAGGAAACCACCGTCGCAAATCTATCCGGTGGCGAGCGCGCCCGGCTGTTGCTCAACCTCGTGGCGATGGCGGCGCCGCATCTGCTCATCCTCGATGAGCCAACCAACCACCTCGATATCGACAGCCGCCGCGCGCTCCTCGATGCGCTCAATGACTATGAGGGCGCCGTCATCCTCATTACCCACGACCGCTCCCTGATCGAGCTCGTCGCCGACCGGTTGTGGCTGACCGCGGACGGTCGCATCAAGCCCTTCGCCGGCGATATGGACGACTATGCCCGCTTCATTCTGGAGCGTGCGAAGCTTGCGGTTTCGCTCTCGCCGGAGGTCGATTTAGCGCCGTCGGGCCCGATACCAGGGGACCAAGACAGCACCGCCGCGGCGCGCGTTGCCGCCAGGAAGGCGGCAAAAAAGCGCCGGCGCCGGGGCCTGTGAGCGCAGTCAATGGCCGCTGGTAGAGGCGCCAACGTTCAAAGTTGCGTGGCCGGGGGATGTGCCTATATAAGGCAACCAACTTCACACGCGGATCTTGGCCCGAAGGGGCCGTCCGGTGCCCGCCACTCGCGAATGTCTCCCCAACCGGGAGGATAGCCAGGGGCAGGCTCTTCGGTCCGCGGCGGATCAACCGGAAAATCTTCTATGGCGCTGCCCGACTTCAGCATGCGCCAGCTCTTGGAAGCTGGCGTCCATTTCGGCCATCAGTCCCACCGCTGGAACCCGAAGATGGCGGAGTACATCTTCGGCACCCGCAACAACATCCACATCATCGACCTGACGCAGTCAGTGCCGATGCTGCACCGGGCGCTGCAGGCGATCAGCGACACCGTGGCGCAAGGCGGACGCATCCTGTTCGTCGGCACCAAGCGCCAGGCGCAAGACGCAATCGCCGACGCGGCCAAGAAGTCGGCGCAATACTACGTCAATTCGCGCTGGCTCGGCGGCACGCTGACCAACTGGAAGACGGTCTCGAACTCGATCAGGCGGCTGCGCACGCTCGACGAGATGCTGGCCTCGAATGAAGCGCAGGGCTATACCAAAAAGGAGCGGCTGACGCTGCAGCGCGAGCGCGACAAGCTCAACCGAGCGCTCGGCGGCATCAAGGACATGGGCGGGCTTCCCGACCTTGTGTTCGTGATCGACACCAACAAGGAAGATATCGCGATCAAGGAAGCGCGCCGCCTCAACGTGCCGGTCGCCGCCGTGGTCGACACCAACTGTGATCCGGACGGCATCACCTACGTCGTGCCCGGCAATGACGACGCCAGCCGCGCCATCACGCTCTATTGCGATCTTGTCGCCAAGGCGGTGATCGACGGCATTTCCAGGGCCCAGGGCGAGCGCCTCGACATCGGCGCGCTGGCCGAGCCGGAGGTGGTCGAGGAATTGCCGCCGGAGACCGACCGGCTCGGCTTCCAGGCGCTCTCCGGGCCGCGCGGCACGGCGGACGACCTGAAAAAATTCCCGGGCGTGTCGCCGACGGTCGAGAAGAAGCTCAACGACCTCGGTATTTTCCACGCTTGGCAGATTGCGGAATTCTCGCCGACCGCCGCCCATAATATCGGCGAGGAGGTCGGCCTTCCCGGACGCATCGAAGCGTGGATTGCCCGGGCCAAGGAACAGGTGGCGACCGAAAGCCAGGAGTGATGGCTCCGTCGCGCCAGTGGCGTAGCGGCGAAGCGATCCGGAAGCACTTAGATCAAGGGCTGGGATCAAGGGCTGGCATCACGGGCTGGGCGGCTTCGGCGCGGTGCGCTTTGGGCGCTGCGCATCTCGCAGTGGCGGCATTGGGTAACAAGGATCGACAGTTATGGCGAACATCACCGCGAGCATGGTGAAGGAGCTCCGCGACAAGACCGGAGCCGGAATGATGGATTGCAAGGCGGCGCTCGGCGAGAGCGGCGGCGACCTTGAAACGGCGGTCGATTGGCTGCGCAAGAAGGGGCTGGCGAAGGCCGCCAAGAAGGCGGGACGGATCGCCGCCGACGGGCTCATCGGCGTCGCGCTTGCGCCAACGAGTGGCATCGTGGTCGAGGTGAACTCGGAAACCGACTTCGTCGCCCGCAACGACCTGTTTCAGGGCCTGGTGAAGATGATCGCGGACGTCGCGCTCGACGTCGGCCCGGACGTGGCAAAAATCCTTGCCGCGCGCCTGGGCGATCTGCCCGTGTCCGAGGCGATCGCCGACACCATCGCCAAGGTCGGGGAGAACATGACGCTGCGCCGCGCCGCCGGCCTCTCGGTCAGCAAGGGCGTGGTGGCGAGCTACGTGCATAATTCGGTCGCCGATGGGCTGGGCAAGATCGGCGTGATCGTCGCGCTCGAATCCGCCGGCACGGGCGACGAACTCAAGGCCTTCGGCCGCATGCTGGCGATGCATGTCGCTTCGTCGAATCCGCAGGCGGTCGACGTCTCGGGGCTCGATGCCGCGACGATCGAGCGGGAGCGCAATGTGCTTGCGGAGAAGTTCAAGGCACAGGGCAAGCCCGCCGCAGTCATCGACAAGATCGTCGAATCGGGATTGAAGACCTTCTACAAGGAAGTCTGTCTGCTCGATCAGCCGTTCATTTTCGATGACAAGAAGAGCGTGGCGCAGGCGCTCAAGGAGAGCGAGGGCAGGGCGGGGGCTCCGATTGTGGTCCGCGGTTTCGTGCGCTATGCGCTCGGGGAAGGCATCGACCGGCCTGGAGGCGATTTCGGCGGCGAAGTCGCCGCTCTTGCCGGCGCGCATTAGCGCATGATCGCGCAGAACGGTTGTGGCGTGTTGCCGTACTGACAGCGGTACTCAAATCGCGCCGCCGGTGACCGCAGGCGGCGGCAGGACCGAAGCAACGAAGCAACGTCGATGGCCACGCCGAAATACCGACGGGTGATCGTCAAGCTCTCCGGCGAAGCGTTGAGCGGTCCGGAAAAGTTCGGGATCAATCAGCCGACCATCGACCGCTTCGCCGCCGACCTTGTCGCCTCGCACGCGCTCGGGATCGGGCTCGGCATCGTCGTCGGCGGCGGCAACATTCTGCGCGGAGCGCAGATCTCCGAAGACGGCCTGTCGCGGCCGACGGCCGACGCAATGGGAATGCTGGCGACGGTGATGAATGCGCTGGTCCTCGAGGCGGCCATCGAGCGCGCGGGGGTGGGCGCGCGCACCATGTCGGCGCTCGCCATGCCGCAGGTCTGCGAGACCTACGAGCGCCAGCGGGCACTGCGGCACCTCGAGGACGACCGCGTCATCGTCTTTGCCGGCGGGACCGGCAATCCGTACTTTACCACCGACACCACGGCGATCCTGCGCGCCGCCGAGATGGGATGCGACGCCGTCCTCAAGGCGACCGACGTCGACGGCGTCTATACTGCTGATCCCAAGCGGGATCCGGCAGCGAAGCGCTACGAACGCCTCGATCATCAGGAGGCGCTGGATCGAAACCTGAAGATCATGGATGCGACGGCGTTCGCGCTTGCCCGGGAGAACCGGATGCCTATCATCGTCTTTTCGATCCGGGAACACGGCGCCATCGAAACGGTCTTGCGCGGCAAGGGGCACTTCACCACCGTCGGCTAAGCGCCGGCATGACCGTGTGGAGGCGGGCGCCTGGAAAGCCCGGAACGGCGATTGCGGAGGACGCCATGGCAGCGACCACATTCGACCTCAATGACCTCAAGCGCCGCATGCAGGGAGCGATCCAATCGCTCAAGCACGAGCTTTCCGGGTTGCGCACCGGCCGCGCCTCGCCGGCGCTGCTCGACCATGTGCAGGTGGAGGCCTATGGCAACCACATGCCGCTCAATCAGCTGGCGACGATCAGCGTACCCGAGCCGCGGCTCCTCAACGTCCAGGTCTGGGACCGGTCGATGATTCATCCGATCGAGAAGGCGATTTCCGCCGCCAATCTCGGCTTGACCCCTTCGACCGACGGGCAAGTCATCAAGCTGCGGATTCCCGAGCTCAATGAAGAGCGGCGGCGCGAAATCGTGAAGGTCGCACACAAATACGCCGAGGCTGCGCGCGTGGCGGTGCGCCATGTCCGCCGCGACGGCCTCGACCTGCTCAAGAAGCTGGAGAAGGAGCACAAGATCAGCGAGGACGAGCAGGAGCGCCAGGCCGGCGAGGTACAGAAGGCGACCGACGCCAGTATCGGCGAGGTCGAGAAGCTGCTCGCCGGCAAGGAAAAGGAGATCATGACGGTTTGAGCGACCCTGCACGATCGAGAAGCGAGGCGGCGCCGCCGTCGACGGTGGCAGGCGACGGCTTTGCCGCGCCCCGGCACGTTGCCATCATCATGGATGGCAACGGGCGCTGGGCCGCGGCGCATGGCCTGCCGCGCGTGGAAGGGCACCGGCGCGGCGTCGAGGCCTTGCGGCGTACCGTGCGCGCTGCCGGCGACCTCGGCATCGCCGTGCTGACGATTTTTTCGTTCAGCTCGGAGAACTGGTCGCGGCCGCTCTCGGAGATCCGCGATCTGATGGGCCTGTTGCGCCGTTTCATCCGCAACGATCTCGCCGACCTGCACAAGAACAACGTGCGCGTACGCATCATCGGCGAGCGCAAAGGCCTCGAGCGCGATGTCCTCCTGCTTCTTCAGGAGGCGGAAGATTTGACGCGCGGCAATGACCGCCTGACGCTCGTCGTCGCCTTCAACTACGGGGCACGCCAGGAAATCGCTAGTGCCGCGCGCCGCTTGGCGATCGAAGTGGCGCAAGGGCGGCTGTCGGCCGACGACATTTCGCCGGAGCTGTTCGCCGGCTATTTCCACGCCCCCGATATTCCCGATCCCGACGTGATCATCCGCACCAGTGGCGAGCAACGGCTCTCGAACTTCCTGCTCTGGCAAGCGGCCTACAGCGAACTCGTTTTCGTTCCGATCAATTGGCCCGATTTCGACCGCGCCGCGCTCGAAGGCGCGATTGCCGAATATCGCCGCCGCGAGCGTCGGTTTGGCGGATTGGTCACCCAGACCGGATCGTGACCACGCAAGACCATCGCAACGGTCGCGGGCGCGGAGCGGGCCCTTCGGGCGGAAGCGGCGCCCGCAATCTCACGCTGCGCACGCTCTCCGCCGCCGTGCTGGCGCCGATCGTGCTCGTTCTCACCTATGCCGACGGTTGGCTGTTTCTGGCCCTCTGCGCCGTCGCCGCCGGCGGTATCCTGTGGGAGTGGATACATCTGATCGCCGACCGCGGCGGGCCGCGCGTTCTCGCGGTGGGCTTGGCCGCACTGCTAGCGGCATTCGCGCTGACCGGTGCGGGCCAGCCCGGCGCGGCGGTGTCGGCGATCGCTGCCGGGGCGGTGCTCGCCGGCGCCTTAGGCGCCCGGTCGCTTGGCGCGGCCGTGCGCAACGGCGGCCTTTGGGCGGCCGGCGGGGTGGTCTATGCGGGGATTGCTTTCCTGAGCCCGGCGCTGTTGCGCCGCGACCCGCAATGGGGTTTCATAGGGCTGCTGTTCCTGTTCGCAACTGTTTGGGCGACTGACATTTTCGCCTTCCTCTGCGGCCGGGCTGTGGGCGGTCCGCTGCTCTTGCCGAGCGTGAGCCCGAACAAGACCTGGGCGGGGGCGATCGGGGGTCTTGCCGGGGGGATTGCCGCTGCCGTCGCGGTCGCCTACGCGAGTGGTGTCCGCTTCGCGGCGGCGGCCGGCCTCATGGGGCTTTTGCTTTCGATCCTGGCGCAAGCCGGGGACCTGTTCGAATCGGCGGTCAAGCGGCGCTTCGGCGCCAAGGACGCAAGCCGGCTCATTCCGGGCCATGGGGGTCTAATGGATCGTCTCGATGGCTTCCTGGTCGCCGCCTTTGCCGCCCTCCTCATCGGCATCGCGCGGCAGGGAATGGATGCCCCGGCGCGCGGCTTCCTGCTATGGTAGGCCGATGATGCAGACGCAGCCATTGGCGCGGGCGGAGCTCGCGCCTGTTCCGCGGGCGATCTCGCTTCTCGGCGCCACCGGCTCGATCGGGTCGAGCACGATCGACCTGTTGCGGCAGGACCCGGCCCGCTACCGCGTCGAAGCGGTGACGGCCTATCGCAATGCCGCCGCGCTGGCGCGGCTCGCGCGCGAGCTTGGCGCGCGCTTTGCTGTCGTGGCCGATGTGGACGCCTACGGCGAACTGAAGGCCGAACTTTCCGGCTCCGGGATCGAAGCAGGCGCCGGTGCCGACGCCGTCGTCGAGGCGGCGGAGCGACCGGCCGATTGGGTCATGGCCGCGATCACAGGCGCGACAAGCCTCAAGCCGACGCTGGCCGCCGCCAAACGCGGCGCGACCGTTGCGCTTGCCAACAAGGAATGCCTCGTCTGCGCCGGCGCGCTGTTCATGCGGCAGGCGGCCGCGGCCGGTGCCAAGGTCTTGCCGGTCGACTCCGAGCACAACGCCATCTTCCAGGCGCTGGGCGCGGGCCGGCGGGAGGATGTGCGCCGGATCATGCTGACCGCCTCGGGCGGACCCTTTCGCACCTGGCCGCTCGAAGCGATGCGCAAGGTAACTGTCGAGCAGGCTCTCAAGCATCCGACTTGGTCGATGGGGCCGAAAGTCACCATCGACTCGGCGACGCTGATGAACAAAGGCCTCGAACTGATCGAGGCGCACCACCTGTTCGCGCTCGGACCGGAGGCGCTCGACGTCGTCGTCCATCCGCAATCGGTCGTCCACGGGCTGGTCGAGTTCCGCGACGGTTCCGTGGTCGCTCAGCTCGGCTCGCCCGATATGCGCATCCCGATCGCGCACTGCCTGGCTTGGCCGGTCCGCATGGGTACGCCAGCGCCACGGCTCGATCTCGCCCGGATCGCCACGCTGACGTTCGAAGAGCCCGATCTCGCCCGCTTTCCCGCGCTGGCGCTCGCGCGGCGGGCCCTGGCAGCCGGCGGCGCATTCCCGACCATCCTCAATGCCGCGAACGAGATCGCGGTACGAGAGTTCGTCGGCCGCCGGCTCGGTTTCGGCGGCATCCCCGCGCTCGTCGAGGCGACGCTCGATGCAGCGGCAAAAGATGGCATGGTCAATGAGCCGCAATCCATTGAAGACGCGCTCGATATTGACCATAATGCGAGAAGGATAGCGGCTCACCTCTTGCCCGAAATTGCCGCAATGGCATCGTAACGTCGGAACCGGGCGGGGACATCATCTGGGCGGGGCATTCAGCATCATGGGGTCCAATATTTTCTCGCATTTGCATACGCTTGGCGGTGGCGTTGTTGGATACATCATCCCCTTCCTGTTCGTTCTGAGCCTCGTGGTCTTCTTCCATGAGCTCGGGCACTTTCTGGTCGGACGCTGGTGCGGCGTGCGCATCCTCGTGTTTTCGATAGGATTCGGCCCGGAAATTATCGGCTTCAACGATCGCTATGGGACGCGCTGGAAGATTTCCGCGATCCCGCTCGGCGGATTCGTCAAGTTTTTCGGCGATGACAACGTCGCGAGCGTTTCGAGCAGCGCGCGTCTCGCCGGCATGGACGAGGCCGCGCGCGCCGAATGCTTCGTGTTTCAGCCCGTGCGCGAGCGCGCGGCCATTGTCGTCGCCGGGCCGCTGGCGAATTTCATTTTGGCGATAGCGATTTTCGCCGGGATTTTCATGCTCTACGGCAAGCAGACGATGAGTGCGCGTGTCGATGCAGTGCAGCCCGACAGCGCCGCTGCGACGGCGGGATTTCAGCCTGGCGATTTGGTCTTAGCCATCGACGGCCATTCCGTCGAAAGCTTTGCCGATATGCAGCGCATCGTCAGCGCCAGCGCCGACGAGACCCTCGCCGTCACAGTGGAACGCAACGGCGCCACGCTTACCCTCAAGGCCGTCCCGGCGCTCAAGGAAGTGAAGGACACCTTCGGCAACGTCCATCGCATCGGCATTCTCGGCATCAGCCGGTCGATGGCGGCCGCGGACATGAAGCTGCAACCGGTCCCGCCGCCGCGGGCCGTCTGGATGGGCATCGAGGAAACGTGGTTCGTGGTCGAGCGGACGCTGAGCTACATCGGCGGCGTTGTCGTCGGGCGCGAGGCCGCGGACCAGCTCGGCGGCCCGATCCGCATCGCGCAGATGTCCGGACAGGTGGCGACGATGGGCTTCGTCGCGCTCCTTCACCTGGCCGCGGTGCTTTCGGTCTCGATCGGGCTGCTCAATCTCTTTCCCATTCCGCTCCTCGATGGCGGTCACCTTTTGTTCTACGGAATTGAAGCCATGCGCGGCCGGCCGCTCTCCGAGCGGGCCCAGGAGGTCGGTTTCCGCATCGGTCTCGCGATCGTGCTGATGTTGATGATATTTGCGACGTTTAATGACATTATCCACTTGACGACGTCTTAGAGCGACCGCGGCTGGGGTGTGGGTAAAGGGTGGGGGATAAGGGCAATCCGGGGTATGGATGCGGGAACGAGCTTTCGCCGGGCCGAGCCTTAGCGCATAAAGCTCCAAGCATCGCACTACCCTGGACGGCACGAGGGGATAAGGGCGCTTTGCGCATGGGCATGTGTGTGCGGGTAAGGCGGGGGCTCGTCGCGATCGGCTTGCTCTTCGGCGTGGCTTTCTTTGGCCTCGCTGGCGTCGTCGTCGTTGCGGCGCAGCCGGAATCGGGCGTGACGGCGACCGCCATCGTCGTGCAAGGCAATCGCCGCGTCGAAGCCGAGACGGTACGCTCCTACTTCCGGGTCGTGCCTGGCGAGCGGCTTGACGCGGCCAAGATCGACGCTGCGCTCAAGGCGCTCTATGCCTCAGGCCTGTTCGAAGACGTCCGCATCTCCCAATCCGGCGGCCGCCTCATCGTCACCGTGGTGGAAGCGCCGGTCATCGACCGGCTCGCCTTCGAGGGCAACTCGCGCATCAAGGACGAGCAGCTGCAGCAGGAGATTCAATCCAAGGCACGCGGCACCCTGTCGCGCGCCACGGTGCAGGCGGACGTCCAGCGCATCATCGAGGTCTATCATCGCAACGGGCGTTTCGACGTCACGGTGGTGCCGAAGATCATCCAGCGGCCGAACAATCGCGTCGATCTGGTCTTTGAGGTCAAGGAAGGCGAGAAGACCGGGATCAGGTCCATCATCTTCGTCGGCAACCACGCCTATTCCGACTACCGGCTCAGAGATGTGATCAAGACCTCTGAATCGAACTGGCTCAGCTTCCTGCAGACCACCGACGTCTACGACGCCGACCGCATCGAAGCCGACCGCGACCTCATCCGCCGCTACTATTTGAGCCACGGCTATGCCGACGTGCAGGTCGTCTCCGCGACCGGCGAATACGACCCTTCCAGGAAGGGTTTCATCATCACCTTCACCATCGAGGAAGGGTCGCTCTATCATTTCGGCGTTGTCGACGTGCAGTCCAATATCCGCGCCGTCGACCCGCAGACGCTGCGGTCCGTCCTGCGGACGCGAGCAGGCGAAATCTACAACGGCGACGCGGTCGAAAAGACGGTCGAAGAAGTCACCGTCGAAATCGCCAGGCACGGCTATCCGTTCGCCACGGTGCGGCCGCGCGGCGATCGCAATCCACAGCAACGCACCATCGGCGTCGTCTACGTCGTGGATGAAGGCGTGCGTGCCTACATCGAGCGCATCAACATCCGCGGCAACACGCGCACACTCGACTATGTGATCCGGCGCGAGTTCGATATCTCCGAGGGCGATGCCTACAACCGCGCCTTGATTGATCGCGCCGAGAGGCGGATCAGGAATCTCAGCTTTTTCAAGACGGTGAAGATCACCAACGAGCCGGGCTCGGCGCCCGACCGGGTGGTGATCAACGTCCTCGTCGAGGAGCAGTCGACCGGCGAGTTCTCGGTCATGGGCGGCTTTTCGACCGCGAACGGCTGGATGGCGCAGGCTTCGGTCGCCGAGCACAACCTGTTCGGCACCGGCCGCTACGCCAAGACCTCGGTCACCTATGGGCAGTTCATTCGCGCCGCCGAACTGAGCTTCGTCGAGCCCTATCTTCTCGACCAGCGCATGTCGGGGGGCATCGACTTGTTTGCCCGACAGACGCTCGCCAACACGTACCTCTCCTACGGCACGGAAACGTATGGCGGCAGTCTCAAGCTCGGCGTTCCCCTGCGCGAGGATCTGTCGCTGCAACTGCGTTATTCGCTGTTCTCGCAGAAGATCACGTTGCCGTCGTACCTGAACGATTGCAAGAACATCAACCCGGATTTCGTAAACACCTTCCCGACCCCGAACGCGATTAGCGCAGCCACGGCGCAAGGCAAGCTATGGCCGGGCTACAACGGCACCGGCATCGGCTGCTTTGCCTCCGGCCAGGCCTCGCTGCCCATCCGCCTCGAGCTGGCAAACGGGGCTTTCCTGACGTCGCTCGCCGGCTACGGATTGACCTACAACACGCTCGATAACAACAAGCATCCCACCGGCGGCTTGCTGCTCAGCTTCGGCCAGGATTTCGCCGGTCTCGGCGGCGACGTGGCCTATATGCGTACGGTCGCCGACTTCCGCACCTACTACGAGGTCGTCTCCGATCTCGTCGGCGTGGTGCACCTGCAAGGCGGCAACATGATCGGCCTGAGCGGCCCAACCGTGCGGATGCTCGACGATTTCAAGATGGGGCCGAATCTGGTTCGCGGGTTTCAGCCCGCGGGCATCGGTCCGCGAGACATAACACCGGGTACGACGGGCGACGCGCTCGGCGGTACGCTGTACTGGGGCGCCAGCGTCGAACTCCAATACCCGTTCTTCTTCCTGCCGAAGGATTCCGGCCTGCGCGGCGCGGTGTTCGTCGATTCCGGTTCGGTCTGGGACTACAAGGGAGAGACTTCGAACCCGGCGACGGGAGAAATCAACGGCGTCATTGCCGGGACCGGCGGTTCTTACGTCTGTGGCAATTGTGCGATGCAGTTCGCGGACAGCGCCGCGGTGCGCGCCTCGGTCGGCGCGAGCCTGATCTGGGATTCGCCCTTCGGCCCGTTGCGGTTTGATTTCGCCTACCCGCTCCTGAAACAGAGCTACGACCGCCTACAGTGGTTCCAGTTCGGCGGCGGAGCGCGGTTCTGATCAGGCGCGTGGCGACACCCTCCCCACTCTCCCTCGCACGCGCGGGAGGGTAGGGAGGAACCGTGCCGGACTTCTTTCCAGCAAGCCGCGAGCTGACGGTCGGGGACATCGCCGGCCTCACGCGCGCCAAGCCGCGCGCCGATACCCCGCTCGACCGGCGCATCCACAACATCGCGCCCCTTGACGCCGCCGGCCCCGGCGATCTCAGCTTCTTCGAAAACCGGAAATATCTCGGGGAGCTGGCCACGACGCGCGCCGGGGTCTGCCTGTTGGCGCCGCAGTTCGAGTCCACGGCGCCGGCGGCGCTTGCCGTGCTGACGACGGATCAGCCGTATCGCGCCTTCATCGCGGTGGCGCGGGCGCTGTTCCCGGCCGCGTTGCGGCCTTCCTCTCTGTTCGCGGCGAGCGGGCGTGCGGCGGGCGCGCAGGTACACCCCACCGCGCGGCTCGAGTCCGGCGTCACTGTCGATCCACTGGCGGTTATCGGGCCGCGAGCCGAGATCGGCGCCGGCACGCTGATCGCGGCGGGCGCGGTGATCGGTCCGGGGGTATGTATCGGCAGAGATTGCGCGATCGGGGCGGGTGCGAGCGTCCTCCACGCCATGATCGGCGACCGTGTGATCATTCATCCCGGCGCCCGCATCGGCCAGGACGGGTTCGGCTACCTCCCCTCGCCGAAGGGGCACCAGAAGATTCCGCAGGCCCGGCGCGTCATTATCCAGGACGATGTGGAGATCGGAGCCAACACCACGATCGATCGCGGCTCGACGCGCGACACGGTGATTGGCGAGGGCACCAAGATCGACAATCTCGTACAGATTGCGCACAACGTCTCGCTTGGACGCCACTGCCTGATCGCCTCGCAGACCGGCATTTCAGGGAGCTCGCAGGTCGGAGATTTCGTCATGATGGGTGGTCAGGTGGGCATTTCCGACCACGTCACGATCGGCGCCGGGGCCATGCTCGGCGCGCAGAGCGGTTACATGTCGAACGTTCCGGCGGGAGCGCGCTGGATCGGCTCGCCGGCCCAGCCGGTGCGCGACTTCATGAAGGGAGTGGCGGTGCTGCGCCGTCTCGTGCGCAACGCCGGCAAGCCCGATGGGGAGGAGGCATGACCGGCGAGAGCCTCGGCACTGCCGGCATTCACGACATCCTGCGGCTGTTGCCGCATCGCTATCCGTTCCTCATGATCGATCGCGTCATCGAGATGCGCGGTGACGAGCACGCGATCGGCATCAAGAACATTACCGCCAACGAACCGCAGTTCCTCGGCCATTTCCCGGAGAACCCGGTCATGCCCGGCGTGCTGATGATCGAGGGGATGGCGCAGACCGCGGGCGTGTTGTGCCTGCGCAACATGCCGCCGGCGGATGGGCGGCGCGCCCTGTTCTTCCTGACCATCGACAAAGCCAAATTTCGCAAGCCGGCCGTGCCGGGCGATACGCTCGAATATCACGTCGACAAGATCGCCCAGCGCCGCAACATGTGGTGGTACCGCGCTGAGGCGAAGGTCGGCAGCGTGCTGATAGCCGAGGCCGAAGTCGGCGCCATCATCACCGAGACCTAGATGGCGATCGATCCGACCGCGCGCGTGGCCGAAGGCGCGCGCATTGGAGAGGGCGTTGAGATCGGACCCTATTGCCTGATCGGGCCGCAGGTCGAGCTCGGGCGCGGGGTGCGCCTCCTCGCCCACGTCCACGTCACCGGCGCGACCACCCTCGGCGAAGGCGTTGTCGTCTATCCGTTCGTCTCGCTCGGCACGCCGCCGCAATCGGTGCACTATCACGGCGGCGCGACCCGTCTGATCATCGGCGCGCGCTGCGAGCTGCGCGAGAGCGTCACCATGAATACCGGCACCGAGGAGGGCGGCGGCATCACCCGCGTCGGTGAGCGCTGCTTCTTCATGGTCGGCTCCCATGTCGGGCACGATTGCGCGGTCGGCAGCGACGTGACCCTTGCCAACAACGTCGTGCTCGGCGGCCATGTCAGCATCGGCGACCACACGTTTCTCGGCGGCCATGTCGCCATCCATCAATTCGTCCGTATCGGCGAGGGCGTCATGATGGCCGGCATGTCGGCCGCGCGCGATGACATCATCCCGTTCGGATTCGCCTACGGCCAGACCGGAGCGCTGGTCGGGCTCAACATGGTCGGATTGCGCCGGCGCGGCGCGACGCGGGCGCAAATGCATCAGCTGCGGCGCGCCTATCGCAGCCTGTTTCTCGTCGAAGGACGCTTGGTCGAGCGCATCGAGGCGGTCGCGCGGGAATTCGCCGGCGATCCGTTGGTGGAAAAGATCATTGCATTCATCCGCGCCGGCGGCCGGCGGCCCTTGATGCGGCCGCGCGCGAAGTATTCCGCCGATGAGCGGGGCGGCGATGCCGGCTGAGGAACGAGCGGCGACGGGCCCGCAGGCCCCCGGCGCAGCCTCCGTCGGCGAGCCGATCGCGATCGTCTGCGGCGGTGGCAGCTTTCCCGGCGCCGTCGCCGAAGCGATCGCGCGGCGCGGCCGGCGGCCGGTGATGTTCGGCGTCAGGGGCTGGGCCGATCCCAAGGTCGTCGAGCGCTATGCGCACCACTGGATCGCCATCGGGCAGGCCGGACGTTTTTTCCGCCTCGCCCGTTCCGAGCAGTGCCGCGACGTGCTGTTCATCGGCACGATGCTGCGGCCGCCGCTTACGCAGATTCGCCTCGACTGGCAGTCTGTCCGGCTGATGCCGCGCGTCGTGCGTTTCTTCCGCGGCGGTGATGATCGCCTCCTTTCCGGCCTGGCCAGCCTGATGGAGGACGGCGGACTGCGCATCATCGGCATCAAGGAAGCGGCGCCGGAAATCATCGTGCAATCGGGCGTACTTGGCCGCTGTCAGCCATCGGCGCGCGACCGCGCCGATATCGCCTATGCGTTGAAGCTGATTGCCGTGCTTGGCTCGTTCGACGTGGGTCAGGCTGCGGTCGTCGCCGACCATCACGTGCTTGCGCTCGAAGCGGCGGAAGGCACCGACAATCTGCTCGCCCGCATCGCCGACCTGCGGCGGCAGGGGCGCGTGGTGACGCCGCCCGGCGTAGGCGTTCTGGTGAAGGCGCCGAAGCCCGGCCAGGACCGTCGCTTCGATCTGCCAGCGATCGGCCCGCGAACAATCGAGAACGTCGCGGGCGCGGGGCTTGCCGGATTGGCCGTCGCCGCGGGCAGCACGATCATCGCCGAAGCGGGCGCGGTCATTGCCGCCGCCGATCGCGCGAAGATTTTCTTCACCGGTGTTGACGAGGTCCCGGCACGATGAACGATGCGCCGCCGCGGCGACCGCTCTCGATCTATCTCGTCGCCGGGGAGGAATCCGGCGATGCGCTCGGCGGGGCTTTGGCGCGTGCCCTCACGGCGCGCGGGGAGGAGGTGAAGCTCGCCGGCGTCGGCGGCCGCGCCATGGCGGCGGCGGGTATTGTCAGCCCCTTCACGATCGATGACCTTTCGATCATCGGCATCGCCGGCTTGGCGCGCCGGTTGCCGACCATTCTGCGCCGCATCCGGGAAACCGCGGATGCCGTCGCCGCCGCGCGGCCCGACGCCCTGGTCATCATCGACAGCCCCGATTTCACCCATCGTGTCGCGCGCCGAGTGCGGCGGCGGGCGCCGGGAATCCCGATCCTCGACTATGTGTCGCCGACGGTGTGGGCATGGCGCCCATGGCGCGCACGCGCCATGCGCGCCTATGTCGATTGCGTTCTCGCCATCCTGCCGTTCGAGCCGGCCGTCTATGTTGAGCTCGACGGCCCGCCCTGCCTCTATGTCGGCCATCCGCTGGTCGAGCGGCTCGCCGAACTGCGTCCGAACGCCGAGGAGGCGCGGCGCCGGCGTTCCGATCCGCCCCTTGTTCTGGTCCTGCCCGGCAGCCGGTCGAGCGAGATCGGAAGCCTGCTGGCCATCTTTGGCGCCGCGGTCGGGCGGCTCGCGGCCCGGACCGGGCCGATGGAGCTTGTATTGCCGACCGTGCCGCACCTCGCCTCGCGCGTGCGGCAGGGGGTTGCCGGCTGGCCGGTCGTTCCGCGCGTCGTCGTCGAGCCTGCGGAAAAGTGGGCCGCGTTCCGCGCCGCGCGCGCGGCGCTTGCTGCATCCGGCACGGTCACGCTCGAACTCGCGCTTGCCGGAGTGCCGACGGTCGCCGCCTACAAGGTCTCGCTCCTCGCCGAGATCGTCATGCGGTTGCACTCGCCGCTCAAAACCGTGATCCTCGCCAATCTGGTGATCGGGGAAAGAATTGTTCCGGAATTCCTGCAGCGGGATTGCCGACCCGAAAGGCTCGCTGACGCGCTCGCGCCGCTGCTTACCGACACCCCGGAGCGGTCGCGGCAGATCGAGGGCTTCGCTAAGCTCGATCACATCATGGCGGTCGATACCGCGCCAAGCGGCAAGGCCGCCGCGACAGTGCTCGACGTCGCGCGCCGCGGCCGCCGCGATGTCGCCGTCAGCGCCTCGCGCCGGCGTTAGCCGCAGAGGCCTCAGCGCCCTCAGCGCCCTATCAATTTCGCACCCACCCTGCTAACCAAACCGCCTACCCGCACGATCTGAGTTCGCTTTGAGAGATCCCCGCTTTCCCCGTTTGTTCTCCTTCGCGCGGCTTTTCCGTCGCGCCAGAACGCGTGCAGGGCTGCGCGCCGTTTCGCGGCCGGGCAGGCCGGTAGCTCCGGCCGAGCTTTGCGGGCCATTCAACCATGGCGCGTGGGCATGACGAAAGGCACGAAAAAGACCGGCGGGACAAAGACGACTGCGCGCAACTCCGCCGTGCGCGCGGCTATCACAGGCGTGTTCGGCTACGTGCCGCCCGACGTGCTTACCAACGCCGAGCTCGCGCAGATGGTCGACACCAGTGACCAGTGGATCGTCGAGCGCACCGGCATCAAAGAGCGGCACATCCTCAAGGGCAAGGGACTGGGCACTTCGCATATGGGCGCGGAAGCGGTGCGCGGACTCCTGGAGAAGACCAGCACCGCTCCCGGCGAGGTGGACCTCCTGATCTGCGCCACGACGACGCCGGACTTCGTATTCCCCTCGACGGCCAATCTCGTCAGCGACATGGCGGGCATCCACGGCATCGGCAGCTTCGACGTGCAGGCCACGTGCTCCGGCTTCGTCTATGCGCTCACCGTCGCTTCGCAATTCATCGAGACCGGCAAATACCGCAAGATCGTGCTGGTCGGAGCAGACAAGATGTCGGCGGTCATCGACTATACCGACCGTGCGACCTGCGTGCTGTTCGGCGACGGCGCCGGAGCGGTGTTGATTGAGCCGAGCAAAAAATATGGGATCATGGATGCAGTGATCCATTCCGACGGCTCCGGCGCCAAGCATTTGCACCAGAAAGCAGGCGGCAGCCGCATGCCGCCGTCGGCGGAAAGCGTGGCCAAGCGCTTGCATTACGTCCATCAGGAAGGAGCCGCTGTCTACAAATTCGCCGTCGCGCGCATGGCCGACGTCGCGGTCGAATTGATGGAGCGCAACCGGCTGACCAACGGCATGGTCGACTGGCTGGTGCCGCATCAGGCCAACAAGCGCATCATCGAAGCCACGGCCGAGCGCCTGAAGCTGCCGCCGGAGCGCGTGATGGTGACGATCCACAAATACGGCAACACCACCGCGGCCACGATCCCGCTGTGCCTGTGGGAGTACGAGGAAAAGCTCAAGACCGGCGACCGCCTGCTGCTTGCGGCCTTCGGCGGCGGCTTCACCTGGGCGGGCATCTATCTGACCTGGGCATACGATCCGCGTTGAGCGGCGCGGCGGCCGCGGCCAGAGCTCGGATCGGCAGCAGGCGACCTTGGAGAGGCGCGTCGATGAACACTGCGCGGTGGAAGCAGAGACCGCCGGGATCGAACTGGGGCGATTTCGGCGCCGACGACCAACTGGGCCGGCTCAATCTCATCACCCGGGACAAGCTGCGCCAGGGTTTGGCGGAGGCGACCGAGGGCATCGCCTTCTGTCTCAGCCTGCCGCTCGACTATCCCGGCGGCAACGCGCTCAATCCGCGCCGCAACCCGCCGTTGCTGCGGCCGACGGTGCGCGACGGGCGGCCGAATTTCATTGTTACGCTTGAGGGGACCGGAAGCACCGACGTTATCAACGACGATCTGGCCATCATCTATCTGCAATATTCGACGCAGTGGGACAGCCTGTGTCACGTCGGCGGGTTGTTCGACGCGAACGGCGACGGAGTTGCAGAGCGAGTGTTCTACAACGGCTTCCGCGCCGGCACGGAGATCGTCGGGCCGAGCGAGGCGGCCGACGCCGGCATCGCTGGCCCGATAAAGCCTGAAAGTACCTCGCGCGCGTTGGCGCTGGGCATCGAGCGCATGGCCGAACATGGCGTCCAGGGTCGCGGCGTCATGATCGACCTGCGCGCCCATTTCGGCGACGAACGGCAGCTCGTCGGTTACGACGAGCTGATGCGCATCATGGCCGCCGACAAGACCACGGTGGAGCCCGGCGACATGGTCTGTCTGCACACCGGCTTCGCCGAGCGCATCCTTTCCATGGACCGCAAGCCCGATCCGGAATTCCTGCACGGCGCCTGTGCCGTGCTCAATGGGCGCGATCAGCGGCTCCTCGACTGGATCTCCGCGAGCGGTCTGGCAGCCCTGATTGCCGACAATTATGCGGTCGAAGCCTTTCCCTCCCTGCCCGGGGCGGAGCCCTGTTGCTCCATTCTGCCGCTGCACGAGCACTGTCTGTTCAAGAACGGAATTCCGCTCGGCGAGCTCTGGCGGCTCACGCCGCTGGCAAACTGGCTGCGCGAGCACGCAAGATCGCGCTTCCTGTTGACGGCGCCGCCGCTGCGCCTGCCCGGAGCGGTCGGCTCGCCGGTGACCCCGATCGCGACCGTGTGAGGCGAACCCGCCTAGTGCGCAGTCGGCGCGACCGCTAGAAGGGGGGCGGAGCAGGATTTTTGTCGATGGCGACGCTGGCGGAAACAGTCACCGACGTTACCGACGACCGGTTGGCGGCGCGCAATGCGCTCGTCCTCGCGGCGGCTCAGGCGCTTGCCGGCGGCAACAACACGGTGATCGTGGCGACCGGCGGGATTGTCGGCACCATGCTGGCGCCCGATCCTGCGCTGGCGACGGTGCCGATCAGCTTCATGGCGGTGGGCATGTGGATCGGCACGCTGCCGGTCGGCATCCTGGCCAAGGCCTTCGGACGCCGCTTCGCGCTGCAGACCGGTACGATATTCGGCGTGCTATCCGGCCTCATCGCCTGCGCCGCCGTGCTGTCGGGCTCATTCGGGCTTCTCCTTGTCGGCACGCTTTGCGCTGGTCTCTACGCCGCGGCGCATCAATCCTATCGCTTTGCGGCAGCCGATACCGCGAGCCCGCATTTCCGCCCGCGGGCGATAGCCTGGGTGCTCGCCGGCGGCGTGTTTGCGGGCGTTATCGGGCCGCAGCTCGTTATCCTCACCAAGGACGCGTGGCCGGCGTACCTGTTCGCCGGCACCTATTTGGCGCAATCGGCCTGCGCCGTGATCGCCGGCGCGGTGCTGATGCTGCTGAGGCTTCCCAAGCCGGCGGCGGTTCGTCCCTTTGCCGACGGCCGTCCCCTCGCCGAAGTGGTCCGCCAGCCGCGTTTCATCGTCGCCGTCGCCTGCGGGCTTGCCAGCTACACGCTGATGAACCTGATGATGACCGCGGCGCCGCTCGCCATGGTGATGTGCAACCATTCGGTCGGCGATGCCGCGCTCGGCCTCCAATGGCACGTGATCGGCATGTATGCGCCGAGCTTCTTCACCGGCACGCTGATCATGCGCTTCGGCGTGCGTACGGTCATGGCGACGGGCCTGCTCCTGATCGCCGGCGCCGCCTCGATTGGTCTCCTCGGCCTCGCGCTGTGGAATTTCTGGCTCGCCCTGGCGTTGCTCGGCGTCGGCTGGAATTTGTCATTCATCGGCGCGACCACGCTCATCACCGAATGTCACGGCCCGCGCGAGCGCAACAAGGTACAGGCGTTCAACGATTTCCTGGTGTTCGGCTCGATGGCGTTCGGATCGTTCCTGTCAGGCCTGCTGCTGACGCGTTACGGCTGGGGAGCGGTCAACCAGGTCGTGTTCCCGGTCCTCATCGCGGCCGGTCTGCTCCTCGCCTGGGGGTCGCTCGTCCGGCGGCCGGACCCGGCATGAGCGCCGCGGAGGTCCTTACGCCGCCTTGCGCGTCTCCTCGCGGCGCGTGAATTCGAGCGCGCTGTCATCGACCGCGCCGAAGCGCAGGGTGACCGTGTCCAGCAGGTAGTTCTGATGGAGCTTCCAGGGCTTTTTGGAGCCCTGGCGCGGGAACAGGTCGAGCGAGCGCTGGATGTAGCCGGAGGAGAAATCGACCCATGGCTGGGGCTTCACCGCAGGATCATGTTGCCGCGGCGTGCATTGCACATAGCCGCGCCGGTCCATGTATTTGATCAGGCGGCCGACATAGGCGCAGATCAGGTCGCTCTTGAGCGTCCACGAGGCGTTGGTATAGCCGAAGACGCTGGCGAGGTTGGGCACGTCGCTGAACATGACGCCCTTGAAATTCATCCGTTCGCCGAAGTTGACCGGCTTTCCGTCGACGGCGACTTTTATGCCGCCGAGCATCTGCAGCTTGAGCCCCGTCGCGGTGACGATGATGTCGGCGGGAAGCTCTCGGCCCGACCGCAGCCTTACTCCGGTTTCAGTGAAAGCCTCGATCTCGTCCGTGACCACCTCCGCCTTGCCGCCTTTGATCGCGTGGAAGAAGTCAGCGTCCGGGGCCAGGCACATGCGCTGGTCCCAGGGATTGTAGCGTGGGGTGAAGTGGGTTTTGACGTCGTAGCCGGGGCCGAGCTGCTGACGTACCTGGCCGACGATCCAGCGCTTTATCAGTTCCGGCTGGCGCCGGCAGCGGTTGTACAAATAAAGCCCGTAAAGGGCATTGCGCCAGCGTGCGATGGCGTAGGCGAGCTTGATCGGCAGGCGGCGGCGTAGCCAAAGAGCGAAAGCATCCTGCGACGGCCGCGAAACAATGTAGCTCGGCGAGCGCTGCAGCATCGTCACCTGCGCAGCGGTCTCCGCCATGGCCGGGATGATGGTGATCGCGGTGGCGCCGCTGCCGATGACCACCACGCGCTTGCCGGTGTAATCGAGATCCTGCGGCCAGTGCTGTGGATGGACGAGGCGGCCGCGAAACTTCTCCACGCCGGCAAATGCGGGTGCGTAGCCGGCGGCGTAGTCGTAGTAGCCGGTGCAGGCGAAGAGGAAATTGCACGTCAGGCGCACCGGTTCCCGTTCCGGGCCGCGTTCCACCTCGACCGTCCACAGCGCGTCGGCCGAAGACCAGGACACGCTCTTCACCCGATGCCGAAAGCGGATGTGGCGGTCGATGCCGTACGCTTCCGCCGTCTCGCGGATATAGGTGCGGATCGATTCGCCATCGGAGATCGAGGAGTTTTTTTGCCACGGACGGAACGAATAGCCGAACGTGTACATGTCGGAGTCGGAACGGATGCCGGGATAGCGGAACAGATCCCATGTGCCGCCGACGGCGTCACGGTTCTCGAGAATGACGTAGGACTTGCGGCGGCAGTGGGTCTGCAAGTGATAGGCGGCGTCGATGCCGGACAGCCCGCCACCGACGATGATCACGTCGAAATATTCCTGCGTCATTGCTCGTATCTCTTCGGCATGGGGCGAAGGCGCGGTCCCCGCCTTTCATCATCACATTCTAGGCGACCGGCGCAAGCTTGGCCTCCGCCGCGGCAACGCGCTTGGCCATGCGGGCGATGAACGTGGCGGAACGCTCCGCGGAGCAGATGAGCACCATGTGGCCCTCGCCTTCGATCAGTTCCAGGTCGGCGCCGGGGAGCTTTGCCGCCAACGCTTCGCCGTGCGCTGCCGGGTCTAGGATGCGGTCGCCGGCCCCGAACAGAATGCCCACCGGCTGGGTCAGGCTCTTGTAGCGGCCCGGCATGGTTTCGAGGTCCTCGGGGACGGCGACGAGGTCGGTCGACGCGGTGATGATGGCGCGGGGCCGTAGCCCCAACAGGCCGCCGCCCTTGGTCGGAAAATCGGCCGGTACCGGCTGCGGACCGAACACGGCGTTGAGCACCGTTACGGCGTTCCTGATCGACAGGGGTATCGCCAGCGTCCATGCCATGATCCAGCGCATGAGCGGCGATTTGATGGCGAGCCCCCGAAACACCGGCGACAGTTCATCCTGCGGGTGCGTCAAGGGCGCCAGAAGAGCGAGCCCGCCCCACTTGCTCCGGATGGTTCAAGGCCAGCGCCAACGCGATGGCGCCGCCCAATGAATGGCCGACGACGAGCGGCCGCTGCAGGCGAAGCGCTGCGGCGAATTTCGCGAGCGTGCGCGCCTGGGCGAAGATCGCGGCCGATGCCTGCGGCGGCCGCGTGGAATAGCCGCTGCCGGGCCGGTCCACGATCACGACCCGATAGTCGCTCTTGAGCTTGTCGAGCAGCGCATAGGTGAAGTGACGCATCTGGCCGGCCAGCCCGTGAATGCAGAGGATGGTCGGGCCGGAACCCCGGTCGAGGTAGTGGATGCGCGAACCGTCGATGTCGATGAAGCGCCCGAGCGGCGGCAGCGCCTTCTCGACCTGCCGTGCCGTGCGTGCATTGGAGACGGCGAGCGCTCCGACCGCCAAGGCGAGAAGTACGAAGGTAATGACGATGATCCACGCCAAGACGATCATGTCCGTGTCTCCTCTGCGGTGCCGAGCGCGATCGTTTCAGGGCTCAACGATTGCGCTCAGGTCTTCCATAAGGAAGCATGACCTTTCGGCAAACAAATTTCCACTTTCCGGTGATGCCTGGGATGCCGGCCTTCTGGCGTGCCGATCGATACTCATCTCCTAAACGCGCGTCCAAGCAAATTCCAGTAAGTGACCGGCATCAGACGCTCGACGATGGCCATCCTCTTGGCGTCGGCGCCGACCAGGACCCGCGCCCGGCGGTTTTCGATGCCGCGGACGATCACTTCGCCGGCGACCTCCGGCGGCAGCCGCAGGAACGCCTTGGCCCGCTCGCGTCGTTCCGCGACCTCCTCCTCGGAGATGCTTTGCGCCATCCGTGCGCTCTCCGAGATCGAGGTGGCGACGCCGCCGGGATGGACGACGGTCACGCCGATGTTGGTGCGCGCGAGTTCGTGGCGCAGGGATTCGGAAAAACCGCGCACGGCGAACTTGCTCGCCGAGTAGGCGGTCTGGCCGGGCGGGGCGATCAGGCCGAATACGCTGGAGATGTTGACGATGCGCGCCTCCTCGCTCTTGTGCAGGAGCGGGAGGAAGGCGCGTGTCATCCGTACCACGCCCCAAAAATTGATCGCGAACAGCCAGTCGAAGTCAGCGTCCGCGACCTGCTCGAACGCGCCGCCGAGCGCCACGCCGGCATTGTTGACGAGAATATCGACGCCCGGGTGCTCGGCCGTCACCCGCGGCGGGAACGCAGCGACCGCCCCGGCATCCGATACATCGAGATGATGCCGGCTGATGCGCACCCCTGCGGCGATGATTTCCGCAGCGGTGTGCTGCAGGCCGTCATCGTCGATGTCGGCGAGCGCAAGATGGCAGCCGCGCCTTGCGAGCGAGGTCGCGATCGCCCGCCCGATCCCCGAGGCTGCCCCCGTCACGACGGCCGTGCGGCCCTCTAGTTTCAGCAACGTCGCGCTCTCTTTTTAAGCTCGTCGGCCAAGTCTGTGCGCTTCAGGCGACGCGCCGGTCCTGATTTTCCCAGAACGGACGGCGCAGTTCGCGCTTGAGAATCTTGCCGGCGCCGGACATCGGCAAGGGTTCGGTGCGCACATCGACGCTGCGCGGACATTTGTAGCCGCCAATGCGTTCTTTGCAGAAACCGATCAGATCCGCCGGATCGAAGCTGGCGCCCTCCTTGACCACCACCACCGCGTGGACCGCTTCACCCCACTGCGGATGCGGAATGCCGATCACCGCGCATTGCAGGACCCCGGGGTATTGGGCGACCACGTTCTCTACTTCGGTGGAGTAGACGTTCTCGCCGCCAGTTATGATCATGTCCTTGATGCGGTCGACGATGTAGACGAAGCCGTCGGCGTCCATGTAGCCGCCGTCGCCGGTGTGCATCCAACCGTCGATGATCGCCCTGGCCGTTTCGTCTGGCCGGTTCCAGTAGCCGAGCATGACGTTGTCGCCGCGCACCGCGATCTCGCCGATCGTTCCCGGCGGCACCGGCTGGTCGTTCGCATCGACAATCCGCACCTCGACGCCAAGCGCGGCGCGGCCGCCAGAACGGTGGCGGCCCTTGGCCCGGCCGGCGCCGATCTGCTCCTCGGTCGCGAGCACGGTCGCGAGCGGCGACAGTTCGGTCATCCCGTAGGCCTGGATGAAACGCACGCCGGGAAGGCGCGCCATGGCGCGGTCGAGCAGCGCCTCCGAGATCGGCGAGGCGCCGTACAGGATCTGCCGCAGCGAGGAGAGATCGTATCTGTCGATGCCGGGATGATCGACGAACATTTGGATCATGGTCGGCACGAGCAGCGTATTGGTGATCCGGAAGCGCTCGATCGCCTGCGCGACAGTCTCCGGTGCGAAGCCCTTGATGACCACGCTGGTGCCGCCGTTGAGCAGCGTGCAGTACATGCACCAGCCGTTGGCGATGTGAAACATCGGCGGCGCATGCAGATAGATTCCGTCGGGCGGGAACAGCCCCTCGGCCAGGCTTTGCAGCGCGGCGAAGGTCAGATTGCCGTGGCTCAGCGTGACCCCTTTCGAGCGGCCGGTCGTGCCGCCGGTGTAGAAGATGCCGGCGGGATCGTCCCGGCCCGCCATCGCGTCGGGGATCGCCGTTGCCGCAGCGAGCAGGGATTCATAGCGGGCGACGCCTGCGAGGAGGCTCGCCCTCGTCGGCGTGAACGAGATCAAGCCCGGGTATCGCCGCCGCCAATGACCTGCCCGCTTCCATGAACGCGTCGTCGACGATGAGCAGGCGGGCGCCGCAATCCTCGAGCGCATCGCGGTTCTCGGCGACGCTCCAGCGGACGTTCAACGGCACGATAATGGCGGCGGCCCAGGCCACGGCAAGATAAAGTTCCAGATAGCGCGTGCTGTTCAACATCAACACCGCGACCCGGTCGCCCTTCGCCACGCCGTTCTGCCGGAGCGCGCCCGCGAGGCGGCTCACCCGCTCACCAAGCTCGGCCCATGTGAGCTTCCGCTCGCCCTCGAGAATGGCGATGCCCAGCGGATTGAGCTGAAGCGCCCGCCGCAGGCCATGCGTGACGTTCATGCTTTCCTCCTCTCGGCGCAATGAGCGTTGGCTGTTGTTGCCGTTGGCGAATTTCACGCTGCTCGCCGGCGCCGATGGCAGCGCACATACACCCGCTATTTTGCTGTTCCGCACTATAGGGTGCGTACTCTCAGCGCGGAAGGGCGCGCTTGCGTTCCGCTTCCCCGGCCTTTAGCTAGGCATTGTCGCTTTTCTCGACCGCGGAGAGTGAGATGGATGATCGAACCTCGGGTCCCGCTGCGGTGGCTGCAGTGGGCGACGCAACGGTGGACGACGAAGCCGGGTTGCGCGGGCTCTACAAGCAGCCGATGGGGCTTGCGGTCCTCAAGCAGCTCGATCGGCTCGACGCGCATTGCCGCAATTTCCTCGCGCATTCGCCATTCGTGGTCATCGGCTCGACGCGGCCCGGGCGCGGCACCGATGTGAGCCCGCGCGGCGACGCGCCGGGCTTTGCCCGGGTGCTGGACGACCACACCATCGTTATCCCCGACCGGCCCGGCAACAACCGGCTCGATACGCTGTCGAACATCGTCACGGATGCCGAGGTCGGTCTGCTGTTCTTCATTCCCGGCATCGACGAGACGCTGCGCGTCAATGGCGTCGCCAAGTTGTCGCGCGACCCCGACCTTCTGGCCGCCGCTGCGGTCGAGGGCCGCGAGCCGCGCCTCGTCATTCTCGTCACGGTACGCGAGGCCTTCCTGCATTGCGGCAAGGCCCTGAAGCGCTCGCGCCTGTGGCACGACGATTACCGCGTCGACAAGAAGTCGTTCCCCTCGCTCGGGCGAATGATCGTCGAGCAGACCAAGCCGAAGGACGTGACCGTCGAACAGGCGGAAACCTTTATCGCCGAGAACTACGTGACCGGCCTCTATTAGGGGTTAGGGGACGGTCAAAAAGCATCGTTCGGCGGCGTTGTCGTGAAACGGTCGCAGCCGTTGCACGTTGCGGTCATTTTTGGCAATGTCCGCGCCGATTTGTGCCGGACGCGCGGTTGCATTCGCGCGCGGCGCTCTCCTTCCGGGCCGGGTTGACCTCTGGCCCCCATCAGCCGGGGTTCTTCCATGACGACTTTGTGGCTCATCATTCTCTGCGGCGTACTGGCTCTGGCTTACGCCATATGGGCCACGTTCTCGGTGATGCAGGCCGATCCCGGCAGCCAACGCATGCAGGAAATAGCTGCGGCGGTACGCGAGGGCGCGCAGGCCTATCTACGGCGCCAGTACGCGACGATCGGCGTCGTCGGCATCGTGATCTTCCTCATCGTCGGCTATTTCCTCGGCTGGCTGGTGGGAATTGGCTTTGCCGTTGGCGCCATTCTGTCGGGCGCAGCCGGGTTCATCGGCATGAACGTTTCCGTGCGCGCCAACGTGCGCACCGCGCAGGCGGCGATCGGCTCGCTGGCGGGCGGCCTCGAACTCGCGTTCCGCGCCGGAGCGATCACCGGGCTCCTCGTGGCCGGGCTCGCTCTCCTCGGGGTGACCATCTATTTCGCCGTCCTCACCCACGGCCTCGGTCTCGCGCCGAACGACCGCACCGTGGTCGATTCCATGGTGGCGCTCGGCTTCGGCGCCTCGCTGATCTCGATCTTCGCGCGGCTCGGCGGCGGCATCTTTACCAAGGGCGCCGACGTCGGCGGCGATCTGGTCGGCAAGGTGGAGGCCGGCATCCCCGAGGACGATCCGCGCAATCCCGCCACCATTGCCGACAATGTCGGCGACAATGTCGGCGACTGCGCCGGCATGGCGGCCGACCTGTTCGAGACCTACGCGGTGACGACGGTCGCCACCATGGTGCTGGCTGCGATCTTCTTCGCTCCGGTCGGCACAGATGCAGTCGCGCGGATGATGACCTACCCGCTGGCGATCGGCGGCGTCTGCATCATCGCCTCGATCATCGGCACGTTCTTCGTGCGGCTCGGCACCAATCAGTCGATCATGGGCGCCCTCTACAAGGGCATGATCGCCACCGCGATCCTCTCGCTGGTCGGCATCGCTTTCGTGACCTACTATCTGATCGGCTTCGATAAGCTCGACGGCGTGGATTTCTCCGGCGCGCGACTGTTCTATTGCGGCGTCGCCGGCCTCGTCGTAACGGCGCTCCTCATCGTCATCACCGAGTACTACACCGGCACCGACTATCGCCCGGTGCACTCGATCGCCCTGGCCTCGGTCACCGGCCATGGCACCAACGTGATTCAGGGGCTGGCGATTTCGCTGGAGTCGACGGCGCTTCCGGCGCTCGTCATCATCGCCGGCATCCTGTTCACCTATAATGTCGCCGGCCTGTTCGGGATCGCCATCGCGGTGACGACGATGCTCGCCCTTGCCGGCATCGTTGTCGCCCTCGACGCCTTCGGCCCGGTCACCGACAATGCCGGCGGCATCGCCGAAATGGCCGGTCTGCCGAAAGAGGTGCGCAAATCGACCGACGCGCTCGACGCCGTCGGCAACACCACCAAGGCGGTGACCAAGGGCTATGCCATCGGCTCGGCCGGCCTCGGCGCACTGGTGCTGTTCGCGGCTTACAACCAGGACCTCAACTATTTCATTTCCCAAGCCGACAAGCATCCCTACTTCCAGGGCGTTTCGCTCGACTTCTCGCTGAGCAACCCCTACGTCGTCGCCGGTCTGCTGTTCGGCGGGATGCTGCCGTATCTCTTCGCCGCGATGGGCATGACCGCGGTGGGCCGTGCGGCCTCCTCGATCGTTGAGGAGGTGCGGCGGCAATTCCGCGAACGGCCCGGCATCATGCAGGGCAAGGACAAGCCCGACTACGGCCGCGCCGTCGACATGCTCACGCGCGCTGCGATCAAGGAGATGATCGTGCCGTCGCTGTTGCCGGTGCTTTCGCCAATCGTCGGCTATTTCATCATCTACTTCATCGCCGGCGGCGGCCCGCAGGGCAAATCCGCCGCATTCTCCGCGCTCGGTGCCATGCTGCTCGGCGTCAT
Source organism: uncultured Alphaproteobacteria bacterium (assembly GCA_963833665.1). Lineage (GTDB taxonomy): Bacteria > Pseudomonadota > Alphaproteobacteria > Rhizobiales > Xanthobacteraceae > BOG-931. Next base: position 48,895 of record CAWHZA010000030.1, read on the forward strand.
CGTAACCGGTCTGTTCGTCGCCATCTCGATGACCTCGGGCGGCGGCGCCTGGGACAACGCCAAGAAGTACATCGAGGACGGCCATTACGGCGGCAAGGGCTCGGACGCGCACAAGGCCGCGGTCACCGGCGATACGGTCGGCGACCCCTACAAGGATACGGCGGGACCGGCGGTCAATCCGATGATCAAGATCACCAACATCGTGGCGCTGCTGCTGCTCGCGGTGCTGGCGCACTGAGGCAGTAGTGGTCCGAGTCTAACATTCGCATCCCGGCTGCGCGGGTAGCGAATATCAAATCGGCTCTACCAGCCTCACATCCCCGGGATGCCCATGCGGCTGTTTTCGAGGGTGTGCATGAGGCCGCTGATGATGTTGTAGTCGGTTCCGGCCGTCGGCGTGGTGCGGCTGATGAAATCAAAGACGCGGCCGTCCTTGATGCCGTAGGCCGCGACGCGCTGCACGCGCCGGTTCCTGTCGAAATAGATCCCAATGACGCGCTGGTCGGTAATTGCGGTCGGCATGAACGAGATGGCACGTTCGGCGCGCTGCGAAATGTAGTAGAACGCTTCGCCGGAGACGGTCGCGACGGTCGAAGGCGTGCCAAGCACAATCAGCACCTGTTCCTGCGACGCCCCCAGCGGAATCTGCTCGAGCGCGCCGTCCGGCAGCACATAGCCGCGCTGAAACGTTTCGCCGAAACACCCGGCGAGCGCGAGAGCGAGCCCGAGAATCAGCGTGCAGCTTGCCGCTGCCCGTCCGCGCCCACGCTGCCCAAGATCGCCCCTCATCCCCATCCACCTTGCGTCCAACCCGCGTCTGCCCTACGCCCGAAGCCAGGAAATGACAATCCGCCGCGTGACGGCGCCTTGGCACCGCCGCCGCGGGTCCGGGCTAACCCTATGATACTCCCCCCATTTCGGCGCGATTCCAACACCCGCATCATTCGCGCGCTCTATGGCATGATCGTGGCGCAGGCGCGCTCCGCGGCCTTTTACACGAGCTACGGCGTGCCGGACACCGTCGAGGGCCGTTTTGACCTGATCGTGCTCCATCTCGTGCTCCTCCTGCGCCGCCTCGACGGGGAGGGTGACGCCGGGCCGGGGCGAAATCGTCAGCGAAGTGTCGACCGCGGCCTCGGACAGAAGCTGTTCGACGCGTTCTGCCAGGATCTCGACGACAACCTGCGCGAGATGGGCGTCGGCGACTTGGCGGTGCCAAAACGGATGCAGCGTTTCGGCGAGGCATTTTACGGCCGCCGGGCTGCCTATGGCGCCGCGCTTGCGGCCGCCGGCGCGCAGGAGCTTGAGAAGGCGCTCGCACGCAATATCTTCGAGGTGGTCGGCGTGGACGAGCGAGCCGCGCGGCTCGCGCGTTACGCACGCGCCGCGGCGAGCCAGTTGGATGCCGAGGAGGATGGCGCTCTGATGGCCGGGACAGTGACTTTTCCCAACCCTGAGGCCTTTGCCCATGCGTGAGCCTCGATCCGAAAACGGGGGCCGGACGCCGTGGCACGTGCCGCTCGCGTTGGAGAATGTCCCCGAGACCGGGCAGCATCTCGATCTCGTTGCCAGTGCCGAAGTGCGCGCCGGCGTGGCGCGGATGGCGGGGCTCCGCGATTTGCCGCGTCTGCAGGCGAGCTTCGAGGTGACGCGGCACGGCAGCGGGCTACGCGTGCGGGGCCGTGTGTCGGCCACCGTCGGCCAGGCCTGCGTCGTCACGCTCGAACCGCTCGCCAACGATGTCGAGGAGGCGATCGACCTCGTGTTCGCACCGCCATCCGCAATCAAGCGCGACGGCGAGGGAGCCGGTGCGGAAGAGCGCAACCCGGCCGAAAGCTGGAGCGAGCCGGAGCCGTTGATCGGCGGCACGGTCGATCTCGGCGCGCTCGCGACGGAGTTTCTCATCCTCGGGCTTGATCCCTATCCCCGCAAGCCCGGGGCGGTCTTCCAACCTCCAGGCGAGGCATCTTCCGACGAAGGCCCGTTCGCCGCCCTCGCCGAGCTCAAGAGGGGGAGACATGGCCACTGATCGCAGTTGTGTCCCGGCACCGAACCGTTATTCTCGCCACCGGTCACATCTCCCCGTCTTGCGGACTTGACGCCGCAAGGTCATTGAATGTCGCAAAAGGTCCGCATTGCTCTCGACGCGATGGGGGGAGACCATGGCCCTGCCGTGGTTGTCGCCGGCGCGGAATTGGCGTTGGCGCGTCATCCCGAGAGCGAATTCCTTCTGTTCGGCAACAGCTCGGCGGTCGAGCCGCTCGTCGCCGCGCGGCCGGCTCTCCGCTCAGCCTCCCGTCTCGTCCACACCGAGATTGCAGTACGCATGGAGGACAAGCCGAGCCAGGCGTTGCGTTACGGCCGCTGGAAATCCTCGATGTGGCTCGCGATCGACGCGGTCAAGAAACGGCAGGCCGATGTCGCCGTCTCCGCCGGCAATACCGGCGCCCTGATGGCCATGGCCAAATTCGAACTCAAGACGCTTGCCGGGATCGAGCGGCCCGCCATCGCGGCGATCTGGCCCACGGTGCGCGGCGAGTCGATCGTGCTCGACGTCGGCGCCTCGATCGGTGCCGATGCCGAGCACCTCGCCGATCTCGCCGTCATGGGCGCCGCCACGGCGCGCATTCTGCTCGGCGTCGCCCGGCCGAGCGTCGGGCTCCTCAACATCGGCGTCGAGGAGGTCAAGGGTCTCGAACAGGTACGTGAAGCCGGCCGGATATTGCGCGAGGCGGAACGGACCGATCTCGACTACGTCGGATTCGTCGAAGGCGACGATATCGGCCGCGGCAAGGTCGATGTCGTGGTCACCGAAGGCTTTGCCGGCAACATCGCGCTCAAGACCGCCGAGGGGACCGCCCGGCAGATCGGCGAATACATCCGGGCCGCCATGGGCCGCTCGCTCAGCGGGCGGATCGGCTATTTGCTCGCGCGCTCGGCGTTCCAGGAATTGAAGGATCGCATGGATCCGCGCCAAGCCAACGGCGGCGTCTTTCTCGGCCTCAACGGCATCGTCATCAAGAGCCACGGCGGCACCGATGCCGAGGGTTTCGCCGCCGCGATCGAAGTCGGCTATGGCGTTGTGCGCGATGAGCTCCTGGCCAAGATCACGTCGGCGCTCGGGCGGATGCGGGAGCCGCGGCAGGCCCTCGGCGGAGCCGCATCATGACGGCGCGCCGCTCGGTCGTTCTCGGCTGCGGCAGCTATTTACCGAGCCATGTCATGACCAACGCCGACCTCGCCGGCAAGATGGACACCTCCGACGAGTGGATCGTGCAGCGCACCGGGATCCACGAACGCCGCATCGCCGCCCCGGGGGAAGTCACGTCGCAACTTGCCACGCACGCGGCGCGCGCGGCGCTCGCACACGCGCATGTCGATGCAGAGTCGATCGACCTGATCGTGCTGGCGACCTCGACGCCCGACAATACCTTTCCGGCGAGCGCCGTCTCGGTGCAGGCCGACCTCGGCATCACCCACGGCGCCGCTTTCGATCTCCAGGCCGTCTGTTCCGGTTTCGTCTATGCATTGGCGACGGCCGATGGACTCCTGCGATCGGGTGCCTTCAGCCGGGCGCTGGTGATCGGCGCGGAGACGTTTTCGCGCATTCTCGATTGGAGCGATCGCGGCACCTGCGTTCTCTTCGGTGACGGCGCCGGCGCCGTTGTCGTCGACGCGCAAGAGCTGGCGGGCACGCGCGAAGATCGCGGCATTCTCACCGTACGCCTGCGCTCCGACGGCCGCCACAAGATGAAGCTCTACGTGGATGGCGGGCCGTCCTCGACCCGCACCGTCGGACACCTGCGCATGGAAGGCCGCGAGGTGTTCCGCCATGCCGTGGCGATGATCACCGACGTGGTCGAGGATGCCTTCGAGGCGACCGGCTACAGCGCCGACGATATCGACTGGTTCATCCCGCACCAGGCCAACAAGCGGATCATCGACGGTTCGGCGCACAAGCTCGGCATTGCCCCGGCAAAGATCGTCACCACGGTCGATCGGCACGGCAACACGTCCGCGGCTTCGATTCCGCTCGCGCTTGCCGATGCGGTGGCCGACCGGCGCATCAAGCGCGGCGACCTCCTGCTGCTCGAGGCGATGGGCGGCGGCTTCACCTGGGGCGCCGCACTCGTGCGCTGGTGAGCAAAAGCGCCCCCCTCACAAGGGCGTTGACCGACCCGGCCCAAGCTAATATCGTTGATAATTCAGCACGATACGTTGATCGTTAACGTGCGATCGCTGAGATTGGGGCTGAGTATGTCGGGCAAAACGGTCACCCGAGCGGATTTGTGCGAGGCGGTCTATCAGAAGGTCGGCTTGTCGCGTACCGAATCCGCCACACTCGTTGAGCTTGTACTCAAGGAAATCACGGACTGCCTGGAACGCGGCGAAACGGTGAAGCTGTCATCGTTCGGCTCGTTCGTGGTGCGCAAGAAGGGCCAGCGCATCGGCCGCAATCCCAAGACCGGCAAGGAGGTGCCGATCTCGCCCCGCCGCGTCATGGTGTTCAAGCCTTCCGCCATTCTCAAGCAGCGGATCAATTCCGATCCTGACGGCAGCAGCAACGACGCGGGCAAGTGACGATCACGTGACCATCGGGGAGCGGGGGAATTGGAAAAGGCGCCTGACGCATTCCGCACGATCAGCGAGGTGGCCGAGGAGGTCAACGTTCCTCAGCATGTCCTGCGCTTCTGGGAAAGCCGCTTCGCGCAGATCCGGCCGCTGAAACGGGGCGGCGGGCGGCGCTACTACCGGCCCGACGACGTCGACCTGTTGCGCGGCGTGCGACACCTTCTCTACGGCGAGGGCTACACCATTCGCGGCGTACAGCGCATCCTGCGCGAAGAAGGCATCTCCTTCGTGCAGAACGTCTGGCGGACCGGGGCTCAACAGCCGCCGCCGGAAGCGCAGCAGGACCGGGCAGGGGAGCGGGACGGCGCCGACAGCGGCGGTGCGCGGCCGCCTGCAGAACCTGAGTTCTTCGGCTTGCTGCCCTTGCCATCGGCGGGGCGTGAGCCGGACGAGGCCGCAACCGCGCGGCGTGAACCGGCGATGACGCCTTCGCCAACGTCAGCGCCGCGCCGCCGCATCAACGACGCCGATCGGCACCAGCTGCAGGCGGCGCTCGACGAACTCGTCACCTGCCGCCGCCTCATCGACGCCGCGCTCGCGGACACGCCGGCCGACGACGATTGAGGCGAAGCCGCTGGTTGGCCGGTTCAATCTGCGGTCATGGCGATCTTCCCGCTCCAAACGGCCCGGCGCCATTTTGAATTTTTCCAATCGCACGAGGAGCGCGTTGTGAATATCGAGGCTTCAGCGACGAGCGATGCGCAGACGCTCGAACGGTTGCTGGCGAACCGCTACAGTTGTCGCGGCTTTCTCGCCGAACCGGTTGCCGACTCGGTGATCGAGCGGATTCTCGCCATGGCGCAGCGCTCGCCATCCTGGTGCAATGCGCAGCCCTGGCAGGTGATTGTGACCAAGGGCGAGGCGACCGAGCGCTTTCGCGCAGCGCTCCACGCGCACGTGACCAGCGCGCCGGCCGCGCCCGATATTGCTTTTCCGCGCGAATACCGCGGCGCCTATCTCGCGCGTCGGCGCGCCTGCGGTTTCGCGCTCTACGACGCCGTCGGCGTCAAGCGCGGCGACCGCGGCGCTTCGGCGGTACAGATGCTTGAGAACTACAGATTCTTCGGCGCGCCGCACGTGGCGATCATCACCACGGACGAGGCGCTTGGAACCTATGGCGCCGTCGATTGCGGCGCCTACGTGAGCACCTTTCTCCTCGCCGCCCAGAGCCTCGGTGTCGCGTCGATTCCGCAGGCGGCGCTGGCTTCGCATTCGAAGTTCGTGCGCGACTATTTTGCCATCGGCGAGGATCGTCTCGTCGTCTGCGGCATCTCCTTCGGCTATGAGGATCGCTCGCACAAGGCCAACGGCTTTCGCACCGACCGCGCCTCGCTCGATGAGGCGGTACGCTGGGTCGGTGACCAGCGCGCCGCCGCTGCGGGCGAATAGGCCGCGATGGCGACAGCCGCAAAGCATGCGGTACCATCCGCGGCGTCCGCCGCTCAGCGGCAAACGGCACACACACTGAAGCAAAACTCAGGAGATAGGCCATGCAGGTTTTGAACGTCCCGACGCCGGCCTATCTGGCGGACGAGGAATTTTCGATGTTCCGTAATTCCGTGGGCCGTTTCCTCGACGACAACGCGCCGCCGGAAAAGTTCGAGGGCTGGCGCCGGGCCAAGGTGGTCGAGCGCGACCTGTGGACCAAGGCCGGCGCGGCCGGACTGTTGGGGCTGTCCACCTCCACCGCCTATGGCGGCATCGGCGGCGATTTCCGCCACGAAACCATTTTGATCGAGGAGGCGGCCAAGCGCGGCATCGAGGGCTGGGGCGCATCGCTGCACAATGCGATCGTCATGCCGTACATCGAAATCTACGGCACCGAGGACCAGAAAAAGCGCTGGCTGCCGAAGCTCGCGCGCGGCGACTATGTCGGCGCCATCGCCATGACCGAGCCCGGCACCGGCTCCGACCTGCAGGCGGTCAAGACCAGCGCCCGCAAGAGCGGCAATCAATACGTGATCAACGGGTCGAAGACTTTCATCACCAACGGCCAGACCGCCAATCTCGTCATTGTCGTCAGCAAGACCGATCCGGCGCAGGGCGCCAAGGGAACCTCGTTGATCGTCGTCGAGACCGACGAGGCGGAGGGTTTTGAACGCGGCCGCAATCTGCATAAAATCGGGTTGGAGGCCGCCGATACCTCCGAACTGTTCTTCAACGATGTCAAGGTACCGACCGCCAACCTCATCGGCACCGAGGAAGGCCGCGGCTTCTATCAGCTCATGGATCAACTGCCGCAGGAGCGACTGATCATCGCCGTCCACAGCATCGCCATGATCGAGCGCGCGCTCGCCGTCACTATCGACTACGTCAAGGAGCGCAAGACCTTCGGCCGACCGATCATCGACAACCAAGCGGTCAAGTTCAAGCTCGCCGAATGCAAGACCGAGGCGACGGTCGCGCGAATCTTCGTCAATCACTGCATCGAGCAGCACCTGCAGCGCAAGCTCGATGCTGCGACCGCCTCGATGGCGAAGTATTGGATCACCGACCTGCAAGGCAAGATCATCGACGAGTGCCTGCAGCTCCACGGCGGCTACGGCTATATGGACGAGTATCCGATCGCCCGCATGTACAAGGACGCCCGCGTCGCTCGCATCTTCGGCGGCGCCAACGAGATCATGAAGATACTGATCGCGCGCACGCTGTGAGCGTCGGGCGCGACCGCAGCGGCGCGATGCGCCGCCAATAGGGAGGGCCGATGTATCCAGGCAAGCATGCCGCCACCGATCCGCAGCGGCCGGCCTTCATCATGGCGCAGGCCGGGGCCGTCGTGACCTACGGCGAACTCGAGGCGCGCACCAATCGCCTGGCCCACCTTCTGCGGGCGCGCGGCCTCTCCCGTCTCGACCACTATGCCATCTTCATGGAAAACAGCCCGCGCTATCTCGAAGCGTGCGGCGCCGCCGAGCGCGCCGGCCTCTACTACACCTGCATCAACTCGTATCTTACCGCGGAAGAGCTGGCCTATATCGTCAACAACAGCGAAGCGAAAATCCTGGTCACTTCGGACGCGAAGCGCGACGTGGCCTTGGCCGCTCTCGGAAGCTGCCCAAAGATCGAGCTTTGTCTCGTCGTAGACGGCCGCGGCAACGGCAAGCGCGTGCGGAATCTCGACGAGGCGACGGCGCCCTATCCGGCAACGCCGATCGCCGACGAGGCGCTCGGGACGCCGATGCTCTATTCCTCGGGTACGACCGGGCGGCCGAAAGGGATTTTGCGGCCGCTGCCGATGCAGCCGCCGTCACAGCAGCTTGCTCTGTTCGACTTTCTGGTCCGGCTCTGGCGCTACCGCGACCGCATGATCTATCTGTCGCCGGCCCCGCTCTATCACTCGGCGCCGCAGGCGGCGGTCAATCTCACCATCCGCCAGGGTGGCACGGCGATCATTATGGAACGCTTCGATCCCGAGCGATATCTGGAGCTGGTGCAGACCTACAAAGTGACACACAGCCAGCTCGTGCCCACCATGTTCTCGCGCCTGCTCAAGCTGCCGGAGGCGGTGCGGCGGCGCTACGATCTCTCCTCGCTCGAAGTCGTCATTCACGCCGCGGCGCCGTGCCCGGTGCAGGTGAAGGAGCAGATGATCGAGTGGTGGGGGCCGATCGTCCACGAATATTACGGCGCCACCGAAGCGGTGGGCTTTAGCGCCTGCGACAGCGCCGAATGGCTGGCGCACCGCGGTACCGTGGGCAGGGTGCTGTTCGGCGAGCTGCACGTTCTCGATGATGCGATGCAGCCCTGTCCGACCGGCACGCCGGGAACGCTCTGGTTCAAGACTGCGACGCCGTTCCAGTATTTCAACGATCCGGAGAAGACCGCGGAGGCGCGCTCGAGCGACGGCTCGATGAGCACAGTAGGCGACGTCGGCTACGTCGACAATGACGGCTACCTCTATCTGACCGACCGCGCGAGTTTCATGATCATCTCCGGTGGCGTCAACGTCTACCCGCAGGAATGCGAGAATCTTCTGATCACGCATCCGAAGGTCGCCGACGCCGCCGTGTTCGGGGTGCCCAACGAGGATCTCGGCGAGGAGGTGAAGGCTGCGATCCAGCTCATGCCCGGCATCGCGCCCGGACCGGCGATCGCGGAGGAGCTGATCGCGTTCTGCGCCGAGCACCTGGCGCGGCAGAAGTGTCCGCGCTCGATCGACTTCGAGGCCGAGTTGCCGCGACTGCCGACCGGCAAGCTCTACAAGCGCGTGCTGCGCGACCGCTATTGGAAAGATCGCAAGACACGGATCGTCTGACTCTGGCCCAGGATCGAGCCATGCAGGAATTCTATGACGCTTCGGAAGCGCGCGCGCCGGACCTGCGCGAGCGCGAGCAGTTTGCGAAAATGCCGGAGCTCATCGCGCGGGCGATGAGTGCGCCGGGCTGGGCCGAGCAGCTCGCCGGCGTCGAGGCAAGATCCGTCACCTCGCGCGCCGCGCTCGCCGCTCTGCCGGTACTGCGCAAGTCCGAGCTGAAGGACCGGCAGACAGCAAAACCGCCGCTCGGCGGTTTCGCCGTGACCGCGCCGGGAAAGCTCAAGCGGCTGTTGATGTCGCCGGGCCCGATCTTCGAGCCGGAGGGCCACGGCGCCGACTGGTGGAGTTCGGCGCGCGCGCTCTTTGCCGCAGGCTTTCGCTCCGGCGACATTGTGCACAACAGCTTTGCCTATCATCTCACGCCCGGCGGATTCATTCTCGAGGCGGGGGCGCATGCGCTCGGCTGCACCGTCATTCCCGGCGGTATCGGCAATACCGAGCAACAGGTAGAGGCGATCGTCCATCTCAAGCCGAGCGGTTACACCGGCACGCCCGACTTCCTCAAAATCCTGCTGGATGCCGCGGAGAAGGCGGGCAAGGACGTGTCCTCGCTCAAGCGTGGGCTCGTTTCCGCCGCGGCGTTGCCCTCCTCGCTGCGCGAGCATCTTGCCGGCCGCGGCGTCGCGGTCAAGCAGTGCTACGCGACCGCCGAACTCGGCGTGATCGCGTACGAAACGCCGGTGCTAGAAGGCATGGTCGTCAACGAGAGCGTCATCGTCGAGATCGTACGGCCGGGCACGGGCGATCCGGTGGCCGAGGGCGAGGTCGGCGAGGTGGTCGTCACTTCGTTCAATGCCGACTACCCGATGATCCGGCTCGCCACCGGCGATCTCTCCACGGTCCTTGCCGGCCGCTCGCCGTGCGGGCGCACCAACATGCGCATCAAGGGTTGGATGGGACGCGCCGACCAGACCACCAAGGTCAAGGGCATGTTCGTGCACCCGGGGCAAATTGCCGAAGTGGCCAAGCGCCATCCGGAGCTTGGGCGCGTGCGGCTTTCGGTGACGCGGGAAGCGGAGCAGGACGTGATGACGCTTGCCGCCGAGTGCGCCGCGCGCCCCGGCGGCTTGGAAGACGCGGTGGCGGCGAGCCTGCAGTCCGTGACCAAGCTCAGGGGCCGCGTTCAGCTGGTCGCGCCTGGTACGCTGCCGAACGACGGAAAAATCATCGCCGACGAGCGCAGTATCGGATGACCGGCGCAGCGCCTACTCGCCTTCACGTCCGCAAAAACTCTACGGATCGACTAGGGTGTCCATCTGCGCAGTGGTAATCGGGAAGGTGCAGCAGTAGCATTTTCAGGGCTGATTACGGCTGGACGCTCTGTCGTGCAATGGCACGGGCATGCCGGGATCGGCGGAAAGCTGCTTCCCCACACCGTCCCAGGGATCACCCCATGAAGCTCACCAAGGCAACCATCAGCGCGTTGACGCTGCCCCCCGGCGAGCAGGATGCAATCTTCTTCGACAGCGAGCTGCGCGGTTTCGGCTACCGCATCCCGCGCCAGTGGCAAGCGTGTTTGGATAGTCCAGTATCAACTTGGCGGGCATCAGCAGCGGCGGGTGACAATCGGCGGTGTGGAGCTGTTCAGCCCGGAGGAGGCGCGCAGGATTGCCCGCGAGTGTCTAGCCAAGGCGCGGCTCGGGCAGGACCCGCAGCGTGAAAGGGGGATCGCCCGCGCGGAGGCGAGGATCACCTTGGGAATGGTGGTGGGGAACTATCTCAAGGCCAAGCAGAGTGAGTTGCGCCCCAACAGCTTCCGCGAACTGACGCGCTATCTTGAGAAGCACTGGCGGCCCCTTCATCGGTTGCCGATCCATCAGATCGAACGCCGTGACGTTGCCGCTCGGCTCGGTGAGTTGGCGCAGGAGAGTGGCCCGGTCGCTGCTGTGCGTGCCCGTGGTGCCTTGTCGGCGGCGTGTGCGTGGGCAATCGGCCAGGGGCTGGCCGAGTTTAACCCGGTCGTCGGGACGAACCAACCAGCGACCCCGCGTTCACGGGAGCGCGTCCTTTCCGACGCGGAGCTGGTCGAGGTGTGGGGGGCGTGCGGCGAGGACGACTTCGGGCGGATCGTCCGCTTGCTGACCCTCACCGCATGCCGCCGCCAGGAGGTCGGTGGAATGCGCTGGTCCGAACTGGACGCCGAGCGTGGCGTGTGGGTCATTCCGAGCGAGCGCGTCAAGAACGGTCGCGCTCATGTGCTGCCGCTGCCGCCGATGGCCTGGCGGATCATCGAGGCGGTGCCGCACCGGGCCGGTATCGATCACCTGTTCGGTCGCGGCGGCCAGCGGGGTTTCATCGGTTTCCACAAGGGCAAGCAGATACTGGGCAGCAATCTGACGTTACCGCACTGGACATTGCATGATATTCGACGAAGCGCCGCGACTGGAATGATCAATCTCGGGATCGAGCCCCATCACGTCGAAGCCGTGTTGAACCACTACAGCGGCCATCGGGCAGGCGTCAGCGGCGTCTACAATCGAAGCCCGTACACGGCGCAGATAAAGGTCGCGCTGGCGATGTGGGCCGATCATGTCCGGGCGCTGGTCGAGTGCGGCGAGCGGAAGGTTGTTTCCATCCGGTAGTTGCGCACGCGGCTAAGTATTGCGTACGCGGCTAAGTGCGGTTATATGCGCGAGTGTCGAACAACGATTGTCAGCGTGCCACGGTTGGCTGAATGCCACGGTGGGCTGGAGTTAGGCGCTGGCAGTTGCGTTCTCCTCGGGAATGCAGCCACTGGCGGGGAGTATGAGCCCCGCATTAGTCAGGGTCGACCGTTTGGTCGGGCATCACGGGGGTTCAGCCCAATCCCCGGAGGGTTCGACGGGCAAGTCCTACGGGGCCGTCTGTAGACCCAGGGACCGAGAAGTGCGCCAGCGATAACGGCGCGCATCGGTCTTTTCGTGGGTCAATCATGATCATCCATCCTGACGACCAGGTCGTCACTGAACGGCAAGCCGCCGAGTTTTGCGGCATTTCCACTTACACTCTGCGCCGCCGCCTCAAGGCCGGTGACGGCCCAAAACGCCTTCGTTTAAGCATCCACCGCGTCGGCTACCGCTTGTCTGATCTTCGCCTCTGGTTGGAGGCGCAGGCGGAAGGGGCGGTGTCATGACGGCGCGCGAGGAAGACCTGAGCATCCCCGAGGCACTCGACCGCACCAAGGGCATGACGAAGGAGGACTTCGACGAGCTGCACGACAAGCTGAGCAAGCCCGCCTCGAAGAAGGGCGGCGCGAAGCTCATGGTCCCTGAGACCGTACCCACGGAGATCGTCAGCGCCGAGAGCGCGGCGACTCCGATGACGCCGCTGCAAGCACTAGAAATCCTCAACAAGCACGCAGATGCGATCCGTGCCTACGCCCAGCGCTCCGTGCAGGACGTTATCGAGATCGGACGGCGGCTGGCGGAGGCGAAGAAGATGCTCGGTCATGGCAACTTCCTGCCGTGGATCGAGCGGGAGTTTGCGTGGAGCGAAGATACGGCGGAGCGGCTCATCGCCATCTACGCATTGCAGCGTCAAATTCCGCACGTTGCAGAATTAGCCCTCCCGCTCGCCGCCCTCGCGGCGCTCGGCCGGTCAACAACACCGCCCGAAGCCATCGAGGCCGTCGTCGAGAAGGTCCACGCCGGGGAGAAGCTCACCGTCAGCGAGGTTAAGGCCACAATCAAGGAAGCGAAGGCGCGGAAGCCTCGGCTTCCCTCCTACAAGCCAGAACAGGCGGAGGCTGATCAGGAAACAGCACTCATGCCGACCGCGCCTGCGCCGACGCCAAAGCCTGCGCTCGGCAACGGGTTTGTCGCCCTCGCCCACAAGCACCGCGCCGAGATCATCGACCTGATGCGGAAAATGACGCAGCCCGAGCGCATCGCCTTCCGGCAGACAATGATCCAGTCGATGACTGACGCGATGATGGAGCCGCCAGGTGGAGAGTGATCAGCACCTCATTCGCGGTACATCCGAGTATCGGCGCGAGCGGCGCTTTCAGCAACTCACGCGTATGGCGGATCTTTTGCTCGCGCTCGCCGGAAGGTCGCCGCGCGAGGTTTATTGCGGCTTGCTCTGGTACGCGCGCAATGGCCCGCATCGTCCTTGGAAAGACGAATGGGCGGCATGCGCCTTCAAAGAAATCTTCGGCATATGGCCGCGGCCGCAGGACAAGGGCGAGCCCAAGCGGCCAAGGATAGAGCTCGAAGAGTGGATCGCAAAAAGAAGGAAGCCCCGCCGAAGCGAAGCTTCTGCGCGAGGCTTCCAACCTAGAACCTAGAACGAAGTGAAAAAACCAACCCTCGCCGGGGCAAGGGCGAGCAGCAAACGAACGGTCGGTTCACAGACGGCAGCGTTCGGTTGTTGATCTGACTACTGCGGGGCGCGGTCACAGTCAAATCCCGGTCCGAAAGGCGCGAGGGACGACCGCCAGAGCGACGATGGCTCTGTGAAGTAGGTGCCAAGGTGATCCGTGCGTCGCGTGATCACCGCCCGAAGCGACGGCCTGGCTCCATACCGGCACGATCGCAAGGGCGCGGACCAACCTCTCGCACGTCGAGGGGCTGGTCGTCCTGCGCCCCTTGCTCAAGCCTTTCACCACCCGGCACTGAGAGAATGATCGAGCAAAATTGGAATGCCGCTCTCGTGGGGAAACTGCCAGGCAACAAGGCGACGCGTATAGCGGTGTTCAAATGCGATTGCGATCACCTGTATATGGACGATGATTGAACCTCAGAGCAGGATCAAAAGATGCCAAACCCGTGCGGCATAGGCGGCTTCGAGAAGGGCAGGAGCGGAAATCCCGGCGGCCGACCAAAGCAAAGGCCGTTTCGTGAGGCATTGCTCGCAGAGGCGGCGCTGGCAGCAGAAGGCAAACTGAGCAAAGCGCCCAAAGCGTCTCTGCGCTGGATTGCGCGTCGACTGCTAGAGCGCGGGGGCAAAGAAACCGCCGCTGCGCGCGAGATCGCAAATCGACTTGATGGCCCCCCGGAGCCGCCGCCTGATGTCGAGCCGTCCAGCGACAAGCCGGTGAGCGTGCTCGTGGAGTTCGTTGTGCCGGGACACCGCGCAGATGATGATCGAGCCCGGACGCCAATCCACAAACGACCCGCGTGCTAAGCTAAGCTCGTACAGAGGCGCTGCATGCGGGTCTGGGCGTCAGCGCGCGCCGACCACGGGGCACGCCATGTTGGCTTGGTCGGCGCCGGGGCTTTTTTTGAGCGCAGCGGGACTTCGATCCGGTCCTAGACCAGCGTTTTCGAAGTTCGAATCATATCAGGCCGCCTTGTCGAGCTTATAGGCCCAGGTGTGAACGACGGGCTCCTGATTGAAATAGTCCATGGCAGCCATGATCCGATCCTTGAGTTCCTGTTTGGACGCGACGCGGATGTGGCGGAGGACGGAGCGGGCAAGTTTAGAGAAGAAGCCCTCGACGAGGTTGAGCCAGGAGCCGTGCTTGGGAGTGAAGGTGAATTCAAAGCGGTGCGCGGGTTGATCGGCGAGCCAGGCTTTGGTCTCTTTGGAGATGTGCGCGGAATGATTGTCGAGGATCAACTTGATCGCTGTGTGGGCCGGATAGGCGGCGTCGAGAAGCTTGAGGAATTCGATGAATTCGCGGCTGCGATGGCGATCCTTGACCAGCGCATGGACCTTGCCGGTGACGAGGTCGATGCCGGCCAGCAAGCTGATCGTGCCGTGACGTTTATATTCATGCTCACGTGCGAAGGTCGCATGCACGCCGGGCTCGGGCGGCAAGTCGGGGGCGGTCGTTGCGATGGCCTGTATGCCGGGCTTCTCGTCGTAGGAAATGATCGCCATCGCGTCGCTCAGCTTCTTCTTCGAGACGGCTGCGGCCTGCTTCAAGATTCTCACTTGGCGATAAACGCACAGCACTTCGGCCATCTTCTCAGCAAAGTCAGGATCGCGCTGTTCCAGGTAGTATCGCACTTTGTGCGGTTTCACCTCTTCCTGGTCGAGGATCTTGCACACTGTGCCCTGGGCGAGGTTGGCGAGGCACGCATGTCCCTCCGCGGGTCCATGCTCGCGAGCGTGGCGGGCCAGAAGCCGCGTTGTCCACAGTTCGTGGGGATAGCCAAGTTCCTTCGCCTTCCGGCACGCCAACGACACCAGCCATGCCTTGGCCTCGGGAGTGATCGTCGGCTCTCTACCGGGGCGAGGGCGATCATCCAGCGCAGCCAGCGGGCCTTCGGCCACGGCGCGCTCGACGCAGCGCTGGACCGTTTGATGATGCAGCCCGAGTGCCCGGCCGACCGCAAAAAACGAGGGGTCTTCTCGATAGGCCAGCAATATCCGCGCCCGCTCCACCCGGCTCGCCGGTTCAGTGCGCGACTGCGCTATCGATCTCAACTTCGCCGTATCAGCTTCTCCAAGCGACAACTCAATCGCCCGCCGCCACGCTGCCATGACTTCTCATCCCGTTCTCTTGTGGGCACGCGCGACATATGTGGGAATCCGAAAACCAAGATGAATCCCCCCTTATGACAACTGACAACTTTCATGGAATCGATCGTCTAGTCGCCAGAAGGCCCATTGTGCCCTCGTTGCTCTCAATGTGCGGTTGGACTTCCGCCGCAGCAGCTTCGGCCAGTTTGGCGATGTTGGCGGCGATGCGCCGTGGCGGCTGGCACTGTCCGGCGCTAGTCTCGCGTAGGCATCAGACTGAACAGCGCTCCGCAGCCCGCCGCGTTGCGCATGTAAAGGCTGTCGAGATTGTGCCGCCGCTTTGCTTCGGCGCAAAAACTCTCGTAGAGCACATGGACTGATGGCTGTGCGTCGATGAAATATTCGTCGAGATAGATGAACATTCGTTCGGGGCCGATCACGTCAAGCAAAAAGTCGAAAACGAGCTTGTATGAACGCCTCGACGAGCTACGCCTATCGCGCTCGATCCGAGTGCGCGCTTGACGTGGCCTCGACTTATCCCGGCGGGGATTATTTGGAGTTCGGCTCGACAAGCGGCCCCCTCCCGCGTTGCTACCCAGTGGACGGTGGAAAGTAGTTCCATCCCGAACGGTGTTTCGAAGCCATCGACAAGATTTGCGACTTTTGTGGTTCCGGGGAAGAAGCCCGAACCCGATCCTGCCCCTTACCCCCGCCTCACGAGATGCGCCGGAATCCATTCGGCGTCTGGGAGGAGACCCCGCCGAACGATGGCCGCCCGCCGAAGCCCCACTCGTGGATGGAGTAGGCGAAATCCTCGGAAAATATTTGTCCCTAACATTTGGCATGCGGGAAATGCCCATATACCAAGGGTTTCCGCTGCATGCCACTAGTCTAGACTTTATGCAGCCGTGAAATTACGTTTCTGCCTCGCCTGCTGTAGCACGAGGACTTAGACCATCATCGCGCCATAACCCCGCAGCTGGGCCTTCGATGCGGACGTTCCAGACATCACCCACTTGCCACCAGGTGAGGCGGACACCCGGCGCGATCTCGACAGCGTGGTAAGGCGCGTTTTCGATAGTACTCAGAGAGCCCGTGACGAGTAGCAGGAGATCGCGCCCCTTCTCGGTCAGCAACACCTTTCGCCGGTGCAAATTGGACGGGTCTCGTACGGCTTTAACTAGGCCTAGTCCCGGACCTCCAGTGCGTGACCTCTCACCAATATCGCGCAGGCATCGGGACATGGACATACGATCCATGCCGGCGGCCCGCGCGTAGGCACTAGGCCACTTGCCCTCATCGAGGGCAACCATCAGGAACGTAGTGACGTAGCGTACTGGTATCCAACCGCGCAGATTATCGAAGGGCTTGAGTGCTCCGAGTAGCTCCTCAATCGTCATCCCACGGATCGCTGACCCTCACCAGCCGCCAAACCTGTAGTTGATCCCAAACAGCACGGTCTGGATGTTGCGGTTAGCGGTGGTAAAGACATCACCAGGTAGGACCCCTAAGGGCGACGGGGTTGGGACAGTGAAGCTGTTGCTCGACAGCTTTATGTAATCATATTCGATCTTCGCCGACCACGGTCCGGCAAAAGCCCATTCGATGCCTCCGCCCACTGTCCAGCCAGTGTTCCAACCGCCGCTGGAAGTGGTGAAGGACTGGCCGGTTGTCACATTGTTGACCGTGAAGCTTTGGTTGCCCACCCAGGCGCCGCCACCCTTGGCGTAAAACAGCCAATGGTCTGCAGCAAAACCGATACGGCCGGTCAAAGTTGTAAGCCATCTATCTGTCGAGATCCCCTGAAGGGTGTTGCCGCTAATTGGCTCGACAATTCCGGCACTCGCGTTGTTCTGGTTTGCAAGCCAATCGAACTGTCCTTCGACGCCGAGGACGAGGGCGCCCATCTGCCAATTGCCACCAACTTGGCCGCCGCCGGTAAAGACAGCGTTTGAGGACGGAAGGCTGAATCCATTGCCAGCGGCGTCGGAAAAGCTGCCCCGGTTCCACGCGGCGCCAGCGTTTCCACCGATATAGATGCCGGTCCAACTGAATGGCGGCGCGACCGGTATGAAGGCAGCCGGCGCCCGAGGTGGGGCGGGCATGGGAAGATCAGCTGCGAGAGCCTGCCCGCAGAGCAGTCCCGTCGCCAAAACAAATAGAACGCGCTTCATACGCGCCTCCCTTTCCTAGCCAACCCTGCCGGAACATAGCCGAAGACACGCCAGGATGCTGTGACCTTCGAGGCACACTCCCCAAGAAAAAAGGATCAGACTGGGTGCCCTGCCAATAATGCCGGAATCGACATCGTCCGCCCGCAGTGCAATGATTCAACAGGAGAATATCGTATAGGCATGATCTATTTAGTAGCGGGGAGAACGACGATGGGAACCAAACCTTACCCGCTCTCCCCTTGGGAGACGCGCGTAAAGCAATTCTTGAAGGTTGAATTGGCTCGCGCCGATATAGGATACCGGGAGCTGGCGGAACGACTAGCGAAGTACGGGCTGAAGGAGACTGACGCCAGCATTGAGGCTAAGATCAATCGGGTAACGTTTTCGGCAACATTCTTATTGGCGACGTTGAAGGCAATAGATGCCGACGTAATTAGGCTAGAAGCGGTTTGACCCTTCGCAGAAGCGCCGAGGGCAGCGAATACACCACCGACTTGCCATCCTGAGCCTTCACGTAAAGTGGGCGGCCTTGTCCTCGACCGACGGCGGTGGCGGGAGGCGGCGGGGCCCGCGAGTGAGTCGCCACCGCCACGGCCCGGCCCGATAGCGAGGACGAGGCGGATCATTCTATCGCCTCCTCCGGCGGACCCGAACGATGGGTTGCCTCGACCGCTTCTCGGCGCGGATGGCCAGGACCAGCAGGCGCAGGCACTGACGTTTCGACGTGGCACGTTTGCTCATGGCGATAGCCTTGCGATGGTTCTGGTGCTGACGCGGTAGGCCTGGGCGATCAGGGACAGCGGCTCACCGCTTGCCCGCCGCTTGTAGGCCTCGGCTTTCTGGAACGGCGATAGCACTGGCGGTCGTCCGAACTTGACGCCTGCAGCCATCGCGCGCTTGCGCCCCTCGCCGGTTCTCTCGCGGATAAGCTCCCGCTCGAACTCGGCGAGGCCACCGAGGACGGTGAGCATGAGGCGTCCGTGTGCTGTCGTCGTGTCGCACCAAGCGTCGCCGATTGAGCGGAAGGACGCGCCCGCCTTGGCGACGGTATCGAGGACATTGAGCAGGTCGCGTGTGCTGCGAGCCAAGCGGTCGAGGCGGGTGACGAGGAGAACATCGCCGGGCCTGAGCCCGACGAGCAGTCGTTGCAGTTGCGGCCGGTCGCTGCGTGCGCCCGATATCTTCTCGCGGTACACGGTTGCGGCACCAGCAGCCTTGAGCGTGGCAAGCTGAGTGTCTAGCGACTGGCCGTCAGTGCTGACACGCGCATAGCCCACGATGTGCCCGGTGATGGCGGGGGCCATGTGGCCGCCGTTGCTCTTGTTGCTGCGGGCGCTCATGACTGGCCCTCGCACGGTTCGCCGAGGCCAGCGCCACACACGAGACATTCGCCACTGAAAGTCTCGAAGCGGCAGGGCCGAGCGTCGTCGTCGTGGGCTTGTGGGCGAGGGGTGAGCCAAGCGCGCAGCATTTGTTGCTGGCGCTGCATTTCACGTTCGGTCTTATCGCAGGACATTGCAAACCTCTCGGGTCTGGGCGGTCCGAGAGTGCAGGGGGCAACATGGCAGTGTATGCCGAGGCTGGGCCATGCGCGGTTCTCTCGGGACCGCCTGGTCAAGTCGCGGCGGGGTGCTCGTAACACCCCGTCGCGGCGCTTAGTCCATGTGGACTAGGTAACCTACTATACCATTGAAAAACCAGAAGTAATAGGGTTTTGGCAGATATGCACATGGGGCTAGGGCTTGGCAGGAAGCTCAAGGAATGGCCTTCAGCCAGAGGGTAGCCGGGGATGGCACCCCTAGCCAGCCAGCAGCCTTCTCTGTGGCTCCGGGAGGCTTTCTACTTTCCCACAGCCTTCCCAAGTGCCATTTCTGGGAAGGTTGGGGGCTGGGGAGCATGGGCTAAGGCCCTGGCCAGTCTTGCAAACCCAATTCGAGGCTGCGGGCTGTCGGTCTAAGGATCGATCAGCACGCCCGGATTGAGCAGCGCCTGCGGGTCCATCGTCGCTTTGGCCGCCTTCAACGCGGCGGCGAACAAGGGCGGCCGCTGGCGGTCGTACCAGCGCCGATGGTCGCGTCCGACCGCATGGTGATGGGTAACGGTGCCGCCGTTCTCGATCACGGAATCGAGGCCGGCCGATTTTATGGTGTCCCATTGCGCGCTCAGTTGGCCGTGCCGCCCGGCCGCGTGGAAGGTGAAATACGGCGCTGGCCCATCCGGGTAGACGTGGGTGACGCGGCAGGTGACCTGCCCCGTGCGCCCGGTCGCCTCGACAATAGCGCGCTCCGTTGCGGCCTTGACGTTGTCGTGGAAGGCCTCGAACCGCTCCCAGGTGATGGCGGTCTCGAACGTATCGTTGATGACGCCGCGCTCGATGGTGCGCTCGCGCGCAAAGGGCATGCGGATGAACGCGTTGCGCCAGGCGCCGGCCGCGCCCGCGCGATGAGCATCGGCGGCATCGCCGGCGCCCGCCTTGCCGCCGTGGGCGGCGCAGCATTCGCGGGCGCGCGCCATCCACGGCTCGAGGGGATGGTCGCCGGACTCGAAGGCAAGCACCATGATCGCGACACTGCCGTCGGCAGCGCCGGTGTTAAACGCCTCCTCGGCGTCGAGGATGCGGCAATTCGCCGGATAAAGCCCCGCTTGCGAAACCGCTCGCAAGGCTTTGGATGCAGTGAAGAAATCCGGGAATTGCACCGCACCGCCGGCGCGGAATTTCGGCCGATCCTGCAGCCGCATCCAGGCCTGCGTGATGATGCCCAGAATGCCCTCCGAGCCGATCAGCAGACGGTCGGGGCTCGGTCCCGCGCCCGAGCCGGGGAGCCGCCGCGTCTCGATCACGCCCTTCGGCGTGACGGCGCGCAGCGATTCCACGAGATCGTCGATGTGGGTGTAGAGCGTTGCGAAATGACCGCCCGAACGGGTCGCAATCCAGCCGCCGAGCGTCGAGCACTCGAAACTCTGCGGGAAGTGGCGCAGCGTCAACGCGTGCGGTTTGAGCTGCGCCTCGAGCGCCGGTCCGAAAGCGCCCCCTTCGATGCGCGCCGCGCGCGAGGTCTTGTCCACTTCGAGCACGCGGCCAAGCTCGCGGAGATCGACGGTCACCGCCGCCTTGTGCCGCACCGCATCGCGTACCGGCTCGACGCCACCGACGACGCTCGATCCGCCGCCGAACGGTGTCACGCTCGCCTGCGCACCGCCGGCCCAATCGAGCACCGCCGCGACGTCCGCCTCGGTGCGCGGATAGGCGACGACATCCGGCGCGCTGGAATAGTCGCCGAGAAGCCCGCGGACGTATTCGGGGAACGATTTGCCGTGAGCGTGCGCCGCGCGATCATAGTGTTCGGTGGTGCAGAACGGCAGCGATGGCGGCACCTTGAGCCGCGGCGGTTCGAGCTTGATGTCTTCGAGCGGTGGCGGTTTGACTTCGCGCTCCGCCCCCGGGCCGAACCGCGCTTGGATGCGTCCGAGCACGAAGGCCGTTTCGTCGGCGGTCAGGCCCTCGCCCTCACGGCCCCATCCGAAATGTTTCAGCCGTGGCAGCGCCATTGCTTTTCCTCCCGCTTTCTTTGGCTTCGTAGCGCAACATTCTAGCGGAGCGGATTTGACATCCGCTATCCACTGAGCCGCTAGCGGTTCGCGAACACGGGCACCCGCCGCTCGGCCATCGCCTTGACGCCTTCCTTGAAATCGTCGGTCTTGCGCAGCCGGTTCTGCTCCTCGAGCTCGTGATCGGTCGCGGCGCGGACGCGGTCGGCAAGATCGCCGCGCAAGGTCGCTCGTGTCGCCTCAAGCCCGAGTGGTGAATTCTCGGCGATCTCTGCGGCAAGCGACAGCGCGGCGGTGCGAACTTGGTCCTGCGGCACCAGCACGTCGGCGAGACCCATGGCATGCGCCTCGTCGCCAGGGACGCGGCGGCTGGTATAGAACAACAGCGCTGCCTTGGTCGGGCCGATCACCGCGGGTAAAGTGACGGTCAGCCCGAATCCCGGATGAAAGCCGAGCCGGGTGAAGTTGGCGCAGAAGCGCGCCTCGGGGCAGGTGACGCGGAAATCGGCGACCATCGCCAACCCGAGCCCGCCGCCGACCGCAGGGCCGTGGACCGCCGCGACGATCGGCTTCTTGGTGCGGAAGAGCCTGTTGCCTTCGACGTAGAGCGGCGCGACGCCGGGGGCCCGTTCGCCGGGGCGGGCGCCCTCGCGGTCGAGAATGCTGCTGTCGCCGAAATTGGCGCCGGCGCAGAACGCCTTTCCCTGCGCCGCCAGCACCAGCACGCGGCAATCGGCGTCGTCGTCGAGCGCCTCGAAGGCCGTGGCGATCTCCTTGATCAGCGGGACATCGAAAAAGTTGTGCGGGGGGCGTCTGATCTCCACCAGCGCCACGTGGCCGGATTTTTCGACGGCGATATCCTTGAACGGACCCATGGGAGTTTCCTCGCCTGTTGCTACTCGGCCGCGCCGCGCCGTTGTGCCGGCTCGGCACTGCGTTTGACGATCAGCGCGTCCACGACCGAAACGCCTTCGCCGCGCGGATGGACGATGACGGGGTTGAGATCGATTTCGGCGAGCGCGTCGCCATGATCGGCGGCGAACTGCGACAGCCGCACCATGAGGTCGACGAGCGCCTCGGCGTCCGCCGGCGGCTGCCCGCGATAAGGACCGAGCACCTGCGCGCCCTTGAGGCGGTCGATGAGCGCGCGGGCGGCAGGGTGATCGAGCGGCACCGGCGCGAGCGCCACGTCGCCGAGCGCCTCGACCAGAACGCCGCCGAGGCCAACCATCAGCAACAATCCCCAGGTGGGATCGCGGTTGACGCCGAGAATGACCTCGCGACCGGACGGCGCCATCGGCTGCACCAGAACGCCATCGATATGCGCCCTCGGCGCGTGCTGCCTGGCTGCGGCGAGCACGCGATCATAGGCCGCGCGCACGGCTTCAGCCCCGGTAAGACCGAGCGCGACCGCACCGGCCTCGGTCTTGTGCGGGATGTCGGCGGATTGAACCTTGAGCGCAACGGGACGTCCGATTGCTTGAGCGGTTGCAACGGCCTCCTCGGCCGAGTGAGCGAGCTTCCCCGCATCGCCGCTGCCGATGCCATAGGCCGCCAGCAAGGGCCGCGCCCGGTACTCGCATAGCACCGGGCCAGGCTCGGCCAGCATGGCCCGCGCATTGGCATGCGCCTCCCGGCCCGCCGGCACGATTTCGATCGGGCGCAGCAAACGTTCGCGCAAAATCTGATAGTCGGCCATTGCGCGCAGCGTGCGCGCACAACCGTGCGCGCTGGTGAACAGCGGATAGCCCGCCTCGTTGAGTATCTCGACCGTGCGCGGGGACGGCAACGTGTAAGTCCACATGAACACCGGCTTGCGCGACTCCCGCGCAAGGTCCTTGAGCTTCGGCAGATCGGCTTCAAGAAACGCTGAGCGGCGCGCCGTGATCACCACGACGACGCCGTCGACCGATGGCGAGTGCGCTACCAGGCGCGCGAACGTCGCATAGCCGAGCTTCTGCACGCCCTGGGCGGTGGAATTGACCGGGTTCTGCGAGGTGGCGTAGGAAGGCAGGTGAACGTCGATCGTCGCGCGCGTCGCGTCATCGAGCACCGGCACTTCAAGCCCTGCCGCGGCGCAGGCATCGGCCATCCAAACACCCGCGCCCCCTGAGGAAGTGCAGATGCCGACGCGATTGCCGGCCGGCATGCGGTCGCCGCAGGCGAGGAAGCCTGAGGCGAGATCGAGCATCTCCTCGAAATCGCCGCCTTCGATCAACCCGTAGCGCTCGAACATGGCGCGGTAGGCGGCCTGCGAGCCGGCGAGTGCGGCGGTGTGCGAAGCAACCGCGCGGCTCCCTGGCGCCGACTGCCCGATCTTGCGCACGATCAGCGGTTTTCCGGCCTTGAGCGCCTTTTCCGCGACGCGTTTGAATTTTTCCGGTGTCTTGACTGCTTCGACCAGCAGCAGAAAGACGTCGGTCTCGCCTTCGTCCAGCATATAGTCGATGAAGTCGGCACTCTCGAGCACGGCTTCGTTGCCGGTGGTGACGATGTAGCGAAACCGGAAATTGCGCGGCCGTGCGCGGTCGAAGAACGCAAAGCCGAGGCCGCCGCTCTGCGAGATCATCGACACTTGGCCGTCCCCGAGCGGGCGGGCGGGCAGGAGCGGCCCCGCATCTTTGTCCATGGCCGGGCTGAAGTTGGCGCACAGTCCGGCCGCGATATTGGCAAAACCCTCCGTGTTCGGCCCGCCCACCGCCATGTCGTAGCGCTGCGCAGTCGCGATGATCTCGCGCTGCATGTGCGCGCCGGCGCCGCCCGGCTCCTCGGCAAAGCCGGAGCTGAGAATGACGGCGGCTTTGATGCCGGCGCGGCCGCAACGCTCAAGCTCGGCCGGCACATATTCGGCAGGCACGATCAGCATGGCGAGGTCCGCCGCTTGCGGCAGCGCGTCGACCGATGGGTAGGCCTTCACACCCTGCACTTCGGCCGCGCTGCGGCTCACCGGATAGAGTTGCCCGGCAAACGGATGGCTGCGCATGATCTCGAAAATCCGGCCGCGCAGACCGTGCGTGTTCGACGAAGCGCCGACCACCGCTACAGAGCGCGGCCACAGCAATTTGCCGATGTCCGGCACGGCCGCCGCGCCTCTCACCGCAAGCCGAGCCCGCGCGCGATGATGCCGCGCAGGATCTCGGTGGTGCCGCCCTGGATTGTGAGCTTGGGCGCGATCATTGTGGCAAAGGCAAGCTGCTCCGTGAGCGTCGCGCGGTTCATGACCTCGGGTTCGAGGAAGGCGGCCAGGTCGCGCACGCGGCCGGGCAGCTTTTGCTCCCACATGGTGCCGAGGTCCTTGACGATAGAGCCTTCCACCACCGGCTCCTTTCCGGCCTGCAGCATGCCGGCGACCGATACCGACATGCGCCGCAACGTGTGCAGCTGCGCGACCAGACGGCCGAGCCCTTCGGCGCTGCGCAGGTCGGGCTCGGGTCCAAGCGCGCGGATCAGCTCGAGCAGGACGTAGAAGGTTTCGAGGAAGCGCTCCGGTCCGCTGCGCTCGTAGGCGAGCTCGCTCGTCGCCTGTTTCCAGGCGCCGTCGATCTCGCCCATGACGTGGTCGTCCGGCACGAACGCATCCTCGAACACGACCTCGTTGAAATCGTGCAGCCCGGTCATCTGATAGATCGGGTTGACGGTGATGCCCGGTGTCTTCATGTCGACGAGGAATTGCGTGAGCCCGTGCCGGCGGTTCTCCTTGGTCGGCGGCGAGGTGCGGAACAGGCCGAGCATGTAGTCGGCATGATGGGCATTGCTGGTCCAGATCTTGGAACCGTTGATGCGCCAGCCGCCGTCGGTCTTGGTCGCCTTGGTCTTGGCCGCGAACAGGTCGGAGCCGGACCCGGGCTCGCTCATGCCGATGACGAAGCACAATTCACCGCGGCAGATGCGCGGCAGAATATCCTGCTTGATGTGCTCGGGCGCGTATTTGAGCAGGATCGGGCCGCTCTGGCGGTCGGCGACGAAGTGGACACGCACCGGCGCGTTGGCGACGCGGAATTCCTCGGTGACCACGTAGCGTTCCAGGTAAGTACGCTCATGGCCGCCGTAGCGCTTCGGCCAGGTCATGCCGATCCAGCCCTTGGCGCCGACGCGCCGGCTGAAGGCGCGGCTGTGGGCATCGCCATCCATCGCCTGATGCGGATCGAACGTACCGGCCGCGCTCTCCTCCGCCAGGAACGCGCGCACCTCCGCGCGGAGCGCGTCGCATTCTGGCGGCAGGCGGATCGGATCGAATTGCAGATGTGCCGTCATCGCGACGCCACCAGCGGCCAAAAATCGTCGGCACCGCGGCGGGCGACATGGCGGCCCAGTTCGGCTGCCCAATAGCTTTCGTTGCCGAAGTCGTCACGCCAGGACAGCAGGCGCAGCGTGAAGCGGTGCAGCACGTGCTCTTTGGTGAAGCCGATGGCGCCGAACACCTGATGCGCGATCGCCGATCCTTCCGCCGCCGCCTCAGCGGTGCGAATCTTGGCGGAAGCGGCTTCCAGAAACACCGCCTCATCGTCAGTGCCGGCCTGCGCCAGTGTATCGGCGGCGGAGCCGGAAACCGCGAGCGCCGCGGCGACTTCGCCGGCGAGCCGCGCCAGGTTCTGCTGTACCGCCTGGAATTTACCGATCGGCCGCTCGAAGGCGACGCGCTCATTGGCGTAGGCGACGCTCAGCGACAGCACCGTTTCCAGCGCGCCCGCGGTCTCGACGCTGCGAATGGCCGCGCCCATCAGCAGCGTGGATTTTTGCTCGAAGTGAGCCGGCGCCGGCGCACTGCGGAGCGGTTTGACGCCATCGAAGATCACAACATTGGCTGCATCGCCGGCGAGGTTGCGGCCGTCGGCCAGCCGGCAGTCCTTGGTCTCGGCGAGCGCGATCATCGGCTCGTTGCCGCGATAGGCGAGCACGGCGATATGTTGCGCATCGCGCGCGAACGGCACTCCGGTCGCGCGACCGCTGAGCCTGCCGCCGGCGTCGAGCGTGATGCGATCGTGCGGCCGCGCCGGGGCGACACTCATCGGCGTCGCCGGCGCCTCGAGACCGGCACGTGCCAACAACCAGCCGGCCGCGAGCGTTTCGGCAAGTGGCACCGCGAGCGCAAAGCGCCCGGCGACACCGAGAACCGCAAAGCCGTCGGCGAGGCTTGCCCCCGAGCCGCCCAGATGTTCCGGGACCCAGGCGAGCGGCAGCCCCGCCTCGCTGAGTGCGCCCCACAGTGGCTCTTTCCACGCCCCGTTGTTCGCTTGGTTGATGCTCTGGGGATCGGCGAGATCGGCAAGAATCCGCTCCGCTGCTTCGGCAACGATATGGCTCTCTTCGCCGGCCACGACTCCTACTTGGCTCCGTTCCATCCCATCGACGGCAATTGCCGTTGCCGTCACGAATTTCCGATGCGACCATGGTGGAGCCTAGCCGAAGCGTTGGCAAGTTGGGCGTATGGTCCGCGGGACGAGGGGCGCGAATGTCGGAGGTGCCATGAGCGACTATCAGGATCTGATCGTCACCAGCGAAGGTGGCGTCGCGACCGTTGCGATCAATCGCCCGAAAGTCCTCAATGCGATGCGGGCGGAGACCGTCGAGGAGTTGATCCGCGCCATCGACGGGGCCGGCTGGGACAAATCGATCGGGGTGATCGTTCTGACCGGCACGGGCAAGGCCTTTTGCACCGGCGGCGACCAGAGCGCCCACGAAGGCAAATACAACGGCCGGGGCACCATCGGCATGCCGATCGAGGCGCTGCAATCTCTGATCCGCGACGTCCCCAAGCCCGTAATTGCCCGCGTGCACGGCTATGCGATCGGCGGCGGCAATGTGCTGGCGACGATCTGCGATCTCACCATCGCCAGCGAGAGCGCGGTGTTCGGCCAGGTCGGGCCGAAAGTCGGTTCGGTCGATCCGGGCTTCGGCACCGCCTATCTCGCGCGCGTGGTCGGCGAGAAGAAAGCGCGCGAGATCTGGTATTTGTGCCGGCGCTATACAGCGAAAGAGGCGCTCGCCATGGGCCTGGTCAATACCGTGGTGCCCGACGATCAGCTCGACGCCGAAGTGGCGAAATGGTGCGCCGAGATTCTGGAACGCAGCCCCTCGGCCATCGCCATCGCCAAGCGCTCGTTCAACGCCGATACCGAAAGCATTCGCGCGCTGAGCTGGATGGGCATGCAGACGCTGTCGTTCTACTACGACACCGAGGAGTCGCGCGAAGGGGTGCGCGCCTTCCTGGAGAAGCGTAAGCCCGAATTCCGCAAGTTCGTGCGCTGACGCGTCCGCTGCGGAGCGAACGGCATGGCATTCCGCGGATTGAAGGATCAGGTCGCCCTTGTCACCGGTGGCGGCAGCGGCATCGGCCGGGCGATCTCGCTGCGGCTCGCGGAAGAGGGCTGCCGGCTCGCCGTGTTCGATCTCAACGCCGCGGGCGCCGAAGAAAGCGTTCGCCTTGCCGGCGGCACAGCCGCCGCCTTCGTGGTCGACATCACCGACCATGCCGCGGTCACGGCCGCGGTCGAGCGCGTCGAAAACGAAGTCGGCGGCATCGGCATCCTGGTCAACAACGCAGGCTGGGACCGGATGATGAATTTCGTCGACACCGACCCGACGTTCTGGCGCAAGGTCATCGACATCAATCTGGTCGGTCACCTCAATCTGCATCATGCGGTGCTGCCGCGCATGGTCGCGCGCCGCTCGGGCCACGTCATTAACATCGCCTCCGACGCGGGCCGCGTCGGCTCGAGCGGAGAGGCGGTCTACTCGGCCTGCAAGGGCGGCATGATCGCCTTCGCGAAGACGATCGCCCGCGAGCACGCGCGGCACGGTATCAGGGTCAACACCATCTGCCCGGGACCGACGCAGACGCCGCTTTTTGCGTCCTTCGCCGACGGCATGTCTGGCGGCGCGAAGCTCGTGGACCGGTTGCAGCAGGCCATTCCGCTGCGCCGGCTGGGCCAGCCTGAAGACTATCCGGGGCTCGTCGCTTTCCTCGCCAGCAGCGATGCCGAATACATCACCGGGCAGACCATTTCGGTTTCGGGCGGCCTGACGATGAGCGGGTGAAGGCGCCGAGGCGACTGTCGCGGAACTCGGGCGCGGGGGCGTCCCTCCTTGGAACTCCAGCTCGCGCGAGGGGCTTCGCGCTTCCCATCAGTTCGGAAAATACCTACCATCGTGCCACAACCACGAGGCGCCACAGGCGCCCGCGACACGCAAATCCGCAGCGCTTTCGAGGAGAAACGCATGCACGATGTCACCGGCGTTGCCGACATTTCCCGGATCGGCGACATCACGCGCCAGCACGCCAGAACCCGTCCCGATCGGGTGGCCATCCATTTCGAGGGACAGCGCCTCACCTATGGCGAGCTTGATCGCCGGACCAATCAGGTGGCCAACGGGTTGATCGCCGAGGGCATCGGGCGGCAACGGCGCATCGCCATCCTCTCCAAGAACGGGCCGGCCTTCTTCGAGCTCTGGTTCGGCGCGGCCAAGGTCGACGTGGTGCTGGTGCCGGTGAATTTCCGCCTCGCGCCGCCCGAGGTCGCCTTTGTGGTCGGGGATGCCGGTGCGGAACTCCTGTTTGTCGGCGCCGATTTCTATCCGCTCGTCGACAAGGTCGCGCCGGAATTGAAATCGGTGCGCCGCATCATCGCGCTCGACGGCGTGCACGGCGACTGGGAAACCTATACCGACTGGGTCGCGCGCCAATCGGACCGTGACCCTGCGGTCGAGGTGGCGGCAGGCAACTGCGCCATTCAGCTCTACACCAGCGGCACCACCGGTCACCCCAAGGGCGCGCAGCTGAGCCACGCCAACCTCTTGACCTTGCTGCCGGGCGCGCTGCGCCAGTTTGGTGATTGGCACGAGAAAGACGTCAATCTCGTCTGCATGCCGCTCTTTCATATCGGCGGCAGCGGCTGGGGATTGATCGGCTTCTATCGCGGCGTGGAAAGCGTGCTGATGCGCGACGCGGACCCTGCCGCCATTCTGCGGCTCATTCCGGAGTTTCGCATCACCAAGGTCTTCGTGGTGCCGGCGCTCATCCTGTTCATGCTGCAGTCGCCGCAATTCCGCGCGACTGACTTTTCCTCGCTCGAACTCATCGTCTACGGGGCGTCCCCGGCGCCGGTCGACCTGGTGCGCAACGCGGTCAAGGTGTTCGGCTGCGGCCTCGCGCAGGTCTATGGGCTGACCGAGACCACCGGCGCCATCACCTATCTGCCGCCGGAAGACCACGACGAGCACGTGCCGGCGCGTCTCAAGTCCTGCGGCAAGGCTATGACCAGCGTTGAGCTGCGCGTGGTCGACGCGCTCGACAATGACGTCGCCGTCGGCGAGGTGGGCGAGATCATCTGCCGCTCGCCGCAGATCATGCTCGGCTACTGGAACCAGGCTGAGGCAACCGGCAAGGCGGTCCGCAACGGCTGGTTCCACAGCGGCGATGCCGGTTACCTCGACCGCGACGGGTATCTCTACATCTACGACCGGGTGAAGGACATGATCATCTCCGGCGGCGAGAACATCTATCCCGCCGAAGTGGAGAACGCCTTGTTCAGCCACCCCGCCGTCGCCGACGTGGCGGTGATCGGCGTTCCTGACGACAAATGGGGCGAGGCGGTGAAGGCGGTCGTGGTGAGAAAGCCCGGCGTCGAGCTCACGCCCGAGGCGCTGATGGTGTACGCCCGCGAGCGCATCGCCGGCTACAAGGTGCCGCGCTCGGTCGATTTCGTCGATGCGCTGCCGCGCAACCCGACCGGAAAGATCCTCAAGCGCGAGCTGCGCAAGCCGTATTGGGCCGGGCAGGAGCGCCAGGTTCATTAGGCTCATCCGCTCGTTCCCGCGAAAGCGGAATCAAGTCATTCCGGGGCCGAGCGAAGCGAGGAGCCCGGAATCCATAACCAGCATCCGTGAATATGGATTCCGGGTTCGCGGCCTGCGGCCGCGCCCCGTAATGACGACGGATTGTCCGGATTCTCTGAACCGCGTTCCGGTTTTCGCGGGGAAAGCGGGCGGAGCTCTTGTTCAGGCAGCCTCAAGGCCCATGAGGCCACGCGCCTCGTCGGGGCTCGCGACGGCACGGCCGGCGTCGCGCGCATAGCGCGCCAGCATGTCCACGAGCGCGCCGTTCGAGCCGGTCTTGCTGCCGTCGGGCAGATAGAAGGTGTCTTCGAGGCCGGTGCGCAGATGGCCGCCGAGTTCGGCGGCCCGGCGGTGCAGCGGCCAGATGTCGGCGCGGCCGATCGCGGTGACCTGCCACGGGGCGTCGGCGATGGTGAGCTTCTGCAGGATCCGGAGCAGATCAGGATCAGCCGGCATGCCGGATTCCACGCCCATGACGAAATTGTATTTCGGCCGGCCCGCGAACATGCCGTTCTTGGCGTACATGCCGACGCAGCGCACGATGCCGACATCGAAGCATTCGAATTCCGGCTGCGTGCCGGTCTCGCGCATCACGTCGAGATAGGCGTTGACCTTCTCCACCGGATTGTCGAACAGATGCGGCGGCCACGCCCAGGAACCGTCGGAACGTACTTTCAGATAATTGAGCGAGCCGGCGTTGCAGGCCGCGATCTCGGGCTTGACGGCGCGCAGGCAGGCGAGGGGGCCAGAAATGTCCGGCCCCATGGTGCCGGTCGTCTCGTTGAGGATCACGCCCGGACAAGCGTCGCGGATCGCCTGCATGATGGCGACCGCAAGCTCCGGTTCCCAGGACGGCAGATGGCCCTTGCCGGGGCCCTGCTGGCGGAAGTGCACATGCATCACCGCGGCGCCGGCATCGAACGCGGCCTTCGCCTCGCGCGCCATCTCTTCCGGGGTGACCGGCACGTGATGCTGCTTGGGATCGGTGAGCACGCCGGTGAGCGCGCAGGTGATCACGGCCTTGTCGTTCATGGCGTTTCCTCCGTCCGGCGTTCTTGGGCCGTGGCCGGCTCCGGCGCGAGCACGGCAAGGACCTGGCGCGTTGCCACCTGGTCGCCCGGCTTGACCAAAATCTCGCCGACCGTGCCGTCGCGCTCGGCGCCGATCTCGTGCTGCATCTTCATCGCCTCGAGCACGACGATACGCTGCCCGCGGCTGACGCGATCGCCCGGTTTGGCGAACACCGCGACGATCGCGCCGTTCATCGGCGCCACCAACCGCCCCGATCTTTCGCGGCGGGCGGCGCCTGCGGCCTCGAGCGGCGTCTCCCGCACTGCGATCGTCGTGCCGTTAAGGTCGAGATGCAGCACGTCATCGCTCAAGGCAAAGCGTGCGGTCTGCTGCAGGCCCATGGCCGTGAAGCGGACGTTGCCGTTTTGACGCTCGACGACGGCGATGTCGATGGTGCGATCGTTCAGCGTCACCGCGTAGCGATCGATCCCGGCGGTGGCGATGTTCGCGACATGGGGCGTATCATCGAGCGTCAGCCGCAACGGCCAAGCGGCTGCGCCGGTGGAGAACCAGCGCGCCGACGCGCTCGAAACCTCCGTCGCGCGTGCGCGCGCCTCGAACATCAGTACCGCCGCGAGCCCGAGCAGGCGTGCGTCCGGCGCCGCGCGGCGCATGGCGTCGCTTCCCGCAGGAAAATGCCGGTCGATGAACGCGGTCGTCGCCTCGCCGGCGGCGAACGCCGGTTGGCGGAGAACGTCGATCAGGAAACTGCGGTTGGTAGTCAGTCCGAGCGCAACGGTATCCTCAAGCGCCGCGATCAGCCGCCGTCGCGCCTCTTCGCGCGTCGCCCCATGGGCGATTACCTTCGCGAGCATCGGATCGTAGAACGGGCTCACATTCTGGCCCCGCGCAAGTCCATGGTCGATGCGCACGCCCTCGCCCGAGGCCGGACGCCAATCAACGAGAACGCCGCTCTGCGGCAGAAAATTCTGGAGCGGGTCTTCGGCGTAGAGGCGCGCTTCGAAGGCGTGGCCGTCGAAGCGAACCTCCTGCTGCGTCAGCGGCAACTTTTCGCCGGCGGCGATGCGCAACTGCCAGGCAACCAAATCCAGACCGGTCACCGCCTCGGTCACAGGATGCTCGACCTGCAGCCGCGTATTCATTTCCAGAAAGTAGAATTTTTGCGACTGATCGAGCAGAAACTCGACGGTGCCGGCGCCGACGTAGCCGATGGCGCGTGCCGCCGCGACCGCGGCTTCTCCCATCTGCTCGCGCAGTTCGGTCGAGACAGCCGGGGAGGGGGTCTCCTCGATGACTTTCTGGTGCCGGCGCTGGATCGAGCAGTCGCGCTCGCCGAGATGGATGACGTTGCCGTGCCGATCGGCAAAAACCTGAATCTCGACGTGGCGGGCGCCGGCGATCGCCTGCTCCAGGATCAGTTCGTCCGAGCCGAAGGCGCTTGCCGCTTCGGAACGGCTGCGCGCCAGCGCCTGCGGGAGGTCCTCGGCAGCAGTCACGAGCCGCATGCCGCGGCCGCCGCCGCCCGCCGCGGCCTTGACCATCAACGGAAAGCCGATGCGGCGGCCTTCCACGATCAACGTTTCGTCGGACTGGTCGGCGCCGCGATAGCCGGGCACGACCGGAACGCCGGCCGCCTCCATCAAGGCCTTGGCGCGCGCCTTGTTGCCCATGGCGTCGATCGCTGCCGCCGGCGGGCCGATGAAGATGAGGCCCGCCTTGGTGCAGGCTTCGGCGAACGCGGCATTCTCGGACAGGAATCCGTAGCCAGGATGTACCGCATCGGCGCCCGCGAGCTTTGCGGCCGCCAGCAACGCCTCGATGTTGAGGTAGCTCTCCTGCGCCGGCGGCGGGCCGATGCGCACGGCTTCGTCGGCCGCGCGCACATGCAGGGCGCCGGCATCGGCATCGCTGAAAACTGCAACCGTGCGGTAGCCGAGCGCCTTCGCGGTGCGCGTGATACGGCAAGCGATCTCGCCGCGGTTGGCGATGAGGATTTTCGTGAAAGCAATCATTGTAGCGGCCGCTGTGCCAGCGGACAAAGCCATAGCAGCTCCGACCGCACGCCCGCAAGAGGAATTGACAATAATATCAATACGATAGACGGGGTAGACTGGGGAGAATATGACAATCGGTCATTTCCTCCTTTGTTCTTGACTATTTTCCTATCCCTGATATGGTGACCGTCACAGTTTCAGAGACAACATAACGAGGAAACCGCTTGCCGGACCGCCAGCTGGGTGACGCGGCCCGTGTGCCGGGGAGCATCGTCCCTATCAGCACAGTGCTGCACCTTACTTCAGAGGGCCTGGTGCTCGGGGCTGGCACATTGCTAGTCGCGGCCGATGTGGCGCGAGGACTGAGCAGCCTGAGAGGTCAGGAAGCACGCGTCCTGGCGCTGTTGTCCGCGGCTTACAATCGAGCCGTGCCGCCCTCAGTGCTGGGCAATATCGAACGCGCCGCTAAGAGTTGGAGGGAAGGCGACGATTCGCTGGCTTACATCCATCTTGCGCATGCGGGTCTGCCCGAACTGCAAGAGCCGCGCAACGCGGCACGGCGGCTCTTCCTTGCCGACGAACTGATGAAGGCGGGCGGAAAGCCGCGGACGATTTTTGAAATTCTCGATCTCGACGCCGCGTTCATCGACGCCCTTGAGAAGCGCTACAACCCAGCAGAGCCTCGCTTGCCGGCCGGTAGCGGCAGGATAACGGCGAGTGGACGCGGCTTCTCTCTTGGCTTGGCAATCTCACAGCCGCGCAGGCTGCGGAACTCGATGTGTTCGCGGCGCGCTTCAGCGCGTGGGCGGCAGTATTCGGGCTGTTGTTTGTCCCATCCATAAACAACCTTGGTGTTGAAGGCGAAGTGCCCGGCCTGCCCGGGCTGCGATACGGTTGGAATCGCGACGAGACATTGCTTCACTTTACGTACGACAGCCCTGACGGGAGGCGGCGCGCCTTCACTGCGCAATTGGAGGACGATCTGTTTCGCGATCCGCATGGCCGGGTCGTTGGGCGCGTGCTTCCCGGAGGGAGCATCGCCATCGACCGGGCAGCGGTCTCGCCAGATTTGGTGGATGAGAACGAGCCGAGACTTTGTCCCGAACCGGGACCAGACAAGGCTGGCGGGAGCGAAATGGGCCGAAAATACGAGGACTATGTGAAGAAGTTCGTCAATCCGGAGCCCAGGACCCCAAGCGGTTACGGCGTGCAACTCGCCAACCCCGCGGAAAACGGCGCTTTGGTTTTCTACGACGATTGCCAGCGTTCGACCGGCATGATGGTCGAAGCCAAAGGGGGATATGCGGGGGTTTTGAAGTTCCCGGAGGGTAGAAAGTCGATCACCAAAGACTGGTCGAATCAATCCGGGCGGCAGGTCGCTGCGCGCGGCTGGCGCCGGCTGTGCTGGTACTTCGCCGAGCCGGCGACGGCGGCTTTTGCCGAGGATCTTTTCAGGACAACAGATCAGGGTCGCGAGACGATCGACATCAAGGTCCTACCCTGGCCGGAAAAAGGCAATGAGTAGTCTAAACTTCAGGTATTCCATTCGCTCCAACCTTCCAGCCCATCCGGAAAGCCCGGCCTCCATTGGCGCGAAGTTCGTGGACACACTCGAGGCTTTGAGCCGCATCGATCCGATGGTTTTCCCCAATTGGGAGGTGATGGATTTTCCTGCCATCGAGTCACTGCCACTCGCGACAGCGCGACCGCGCATCGCTGCCATAATCGACAACAATGTCAGTCGCGACGATTTCGGCCAACCGGAGCCATATGGGGGTTACAGCGCTGGTGCCTATACCAGCCATAGCTTCAGCCCGCGTGGGATGAATCTGAGGATACGCGCCGGCGGAAAGAACGCGGGCGAGACTGATCTGGAGGCTGGAGAGTACGATATGTTCCCCGATCCAGCGGTGGTGACGTATCCAGTCTTCAAGGCCGCGCTGCTCGCGATCAACGCGATTTGGCCTTCCGCTTGGGCCTGCGCCTATGCCTTCAGGATGGACTACGACAAGGTGCCACTGTTCCCCGGCGCCGCTTTGTTTCCCTATTCGCGCTTCCACATCCCGTGGCTTGCCTATCTTTCAGCACCGCTTGCCGCCGGCATCGAACTCCCGCCGGAAATAAAGTCCGAGCGATCGCCGGACAATGGGCTCCTGATGATCGCCGCGGATGGTCGGCTTGAACCCACCGACCCGGAGCACCTGCGGCGCGCGCGCATTGTCGCAGATATCATGATCGCTCACACCGGCTATCGCTCTTCGTAGGCTTGCCGCCCAGAAGTTAGTGCCTCTCCAGATTCCCGTTAGCGCGGGAATGAACGAAGAACTAGTGAGCGTGCCACTTCAATCACTCCACCTGCACCGCCCAGGACGGCTTGCGCTTCTCGACGAACGACTTCGTGCCTTCTCGGCCCTCGTCGCTGCGAACAGCGGCGGCGAAGCAGTCGGCCGCGTCGTCGAGCAGCTCCGACAGCGGGGTGGGCCCGGCGGCGCGCAGCATCAGCCGCTTGGTGGCGGCGACGGCGACCGGGGCGCATTTGAGGATCTGATTGCTCGCGTCGCGCACGGCGGCGTCGAGCGCGGCGGCATCCGGCACCACGAGATGCGCGACGCCGATGGCGCACGCCTCGGCGCCGGTGAGGCGCGCGCCGGAGACGCCGAAGCGCCGCGCGGCGGTAAGGCCAATGCGCTTGACCACGAACGGCGAGATTGCCGCCGGTACGACGCCGATCGTCACTTCGGTCATGGCAAAGCGGGCGTCGACGGTGGCGATAGTGATGTCGGCAACGCAGGCGAGGCCGAAGCCGCCGCCCATGGCGTAGCCTTCGACGGCGGCGATGACTGCCTGCGGAGCGGCGTTCACCGTCTCCATCATCGTGCCGAAGCGCCGGTTACTCTCCTTGAGCTCGTCGGCTGCACCCGCGGCAGCCGCCGCGGTCGGTTCGCCCGCGACCGCGAGGTTCTTCAGATCGGCGCCGGCGCAGAACGTGCCGCCGGCCCCGCGCAGCACCACCACGCGCACGGAACGGTCGTCAGCGATAGCCGCGAAGGTCGCCAGAATCTCGCGCGCCATCTGGGCGCTGAGCGCATTGCGGACCTCGGGGCGGTCGAGCCAGAGGTGCAGGACCGGGCCGCGCCGTTCGAGCTTGATGTGCGACGTCCGCGGCAGGTCAGGCATTGGCTGCCTTCTGCTCCGGAGCGTTCGAGGTGCCTGGTAGCGTTCCCATGAGCTTGCAGATGATGGTCAGCATGACCTCGTCGGCGCCGCCGCCGATCGACGTGAGCCGCCCGTCGCGGAAGGCCCGGCTCACCGGCGTCTCGTTCATGAAGCCCATGCCGCCGAAATATTGCAGGCAGGCGTCGCTCACCTCGCGGCGCATGCGCCCGGCCTTGAGCTTGGCCATGGAGGCGAGGCGGGTCACGTCGGTGCCGGCGACATAAAGCTCGCAAGCGCGATAGACCAGCGAGCGCAACAGCTCGATCTCGGTCGACAGCTCCGCCAGCCGGAAATGCACCACCTGATTGTCGAGGATCGATTTGCCGAAGGCCTTGCGGTTGCGGGTGTAGTCGATGGTCTGCTCGATCAGCCGCTCAGACGATTTCAGGCATGCCGCCGCACTCCACAGGCGCTCCTCCTGGAACTGCAGCATCTGATAGATAAAGCCCTTGCCCTCTTCCCCGATCAGATAGCGCTGCGGCACTCGCACGTCGTCGAAAAAGATCTGCGCGGTATCGGAGGAGCGCATGCCGAGCTTGTCGAGCTTGCGGGCGATCTGCACGCCCTTGGTTTTCATCGGCAGGCAGATCAGCGATTTGTTCCTGTGCACCGGACCGTCGGACGTGTTGGCGAGGAGGCACATCCAGTCGGCCTGGGTGCCGTTGGTGGTCCACATCTTGCCGCCGTTGATGACGTAGTCGCCGCCCTCGCCACCGTCCTTCCGCGCCGTGGTCTTGATCGAGGCGACGTCGGAGCCGGCGCCGACTTCGGAGACGCCGAGGCAGGCGACGAAGTCGCCGGAAATCGACGGCGCCAGAAATTCGCGCTTGACCTCGTCGGAGCCGAAGCGGGCGAGCGCCGGTGTCGCCATGTCGGTCTGCACGCCGATCGCCATCGGCACGCTGCCGCAGGTGATGTTGCCGAGTTCTTCGGCCATCACCATGGCGTAGGAATAGTCGAGCTCTTGCCCGCCATAGGCCACCGGCTTGGTGAGGCCGAGGAAACCGAGGTCGCCCATCTTCTTGAATACCTCGTGGGCGGGGAAGATCTCGTCCTCCTCCCACTGGTCCACGTGCGGGTTGATCTCCGCGGCGATGAATTTCTGCAGGCTGCGGCGCAGCTCGTCATGCTCGGGCGTGAACGCCATCGTCGTTGCTCCTCGTTACATGCGCGCGACGCCGAAAGTGTTGGGCTTGAGCGGGCGAATTTCGGCCTCGCGGCAGATGGAGAGGCAGAAGCCCAAGACCCTGCGCGTGTCGCGCGGATCGATCAAGCCGTCGTCCCACAGCCGGGCCGTGGCGTAAAGCGCAGTGGATTCTCCCTCCATGCGCGTGACAATAGCCTTTTCCATCACCTCGATCCTGGCCTTGTCGACCGGCTTGCCTTCGCGCTTGAGCTTCTCCTCGGTGACGATCGCCATGACCTTCGCCGCCTGCTCGCCGCCCATGACCGCGATGCGGTTGCTCGGCCAGGCGAAGATGAAGCGCGGATCGTAGGCGCGCCCGCACATGCCGTAATTGCCGGCGCCGAACGAGGCGCCGACGTGAATGGTGAGCTGCGGCACCGTGGCGTTGGCGACCGCCTGGATC
Organism: uncultured Alphaproteobacteria bacterium; assembly: GCA_963833665.1. Classification (GTDB taxonomy): domain Bacteria; phylum Pseudomonadota; class Alphaproteobacteria; order Rhizobiales; family Xanthobacteraceae; genus BOG-931. Next base: position 86,618 of record CAWHZA010000030.1, read on the forward strand.
ATCTTCGAGCCGTGCTTGATGATGCCGGCGCGCTCGGCCTCGCGGCCGACCATGTAGCCGGTCGTGTTCTGCACGTAGACGATCGGCATGTTGGCCTGGCAGCAGAGTTGGATGAACTGCGCCGCCTTGGCCGCGCCGTCGGCGTCGATCGGCCCGTTGTTGCCGATGAGGCCGATGGCGTGCCCTTCGATCTCGGCGTGGCCGCATACCGTGTGCGGGCCGTAGAGCGCCTTGAAATCGAGGAAATCGGATTCGTCGACGATGCGGGCGATGACCTCGCGCACGTCGTAAGGCTTGCGGTAGTCGCTCGGCACGACGCCGTCTAGCTCCTCGGCCGGATAGCGCGGCTCCTTGAAGGACTTTTGCGGGCGCGGCGGGAGCTGCTCGTTCCACGGAAGCTTGGCCATGACTTCGCGCGCGATGCGGATGCCGTCGGCATCGTCCTCGGCCAGGTATTCGCCTAGCCCCGATACGGTCGCGTGCATTTCGGCGCCGCCGAGTTCCTCGTCGGTAGCGATCTCGCCGGTCGCAGCGCGCAAGAGCGGCGGGCCGGCGAGAAAGACCTTGGCGCGACCGCGCACCAGGATCACGTAGTCGGAGAGGCCGGGAAGATACGCGCCGCCCGCGGTCGAGGACCCATGCACCACGGTGACCTGCGGAATGCCGGCGGCCGACATGCGCGCCTGGTTGGCGAAGCCGCGCCCGCCTTCCACGAACATCTCCGCCTGATAAAGGAGATTGGCGCCGCCGGATTCGACGAGGCGCACGAACGGCAGCTTGTTTTCGAGTGCGATCTGCTGAATGCGCAGGTGCTTCTTCACGCCCATGGGCGTCGAAGTGCCGCCCTTGATGGCGCTGTCATTGGCGGAAACGATGCAGCGGATGCCCGACACGTAACCGATGCCGGAGATGCCGCCGCCGCCCTGGATGCCCTCGGCGCCGTCATCGTCGTGCATGCGCAAGCCGGCGAGCGTCGACAGTTCGAGCCACGGCGCACCCGGATCGATCAGCAGCGCGACACGCTCGCGCGGCAGAAGCTGGCCGCGGGCGCGAAACCGGTCGCGTCTGGCGTTGGAGAAATCCCGCACCTTCTGCTCGAGCGCGCGGAAGCCGCCGATCAGCGCCAGCATCTGCTCGCGATTGGCGCGAAACGTTGCGGAGTTGGGATCGACGCGGCTCTCTATGATCGGCATGAACGTTTCAGTTACTCACTCGCCCGGGCGCGGCGCGGCAGATGCGAGCCGCGCAACCCGAAGCCGGCGGCGTCGCCATACTGCCGTATCAGCAACGTATTCAGCAAGAAGCTTGCATTTTGCCGACCCGCAAATGCCCTTCGTTCCCCGCAAAAACATCGGCTATGATGATCCTGGTAAACGCGCAAACGAGGCCGCGAACGCGCTGACGAGGGCCAATGAAGAACCATCTGCCGCTCGAGGGAATTACGGTTCTGGAGCTTGGGAATAGCGTTGCCGCGCCGTTCGCCGGCGAGATCCTGGGCGACCTTGGCGCCGACGTGATCAAGGTCGAGAAGCGCGACGGCGGCGACGATGCGCGCAAATGGGCGCCGCCGTACTGGCACGGCACGTCGGCGATCTTTCAGAATTTCAACCGCAACAAGCGCTCCGTTGCGGTCGAGCTGCGCGATGCCGACGAAAACGCGCGACTCAAGGCGTTCATCCTCGAGCGTGTCGACGTGGTGCTGCAGAACATGCGGCCGGGACTGGTGGAAGAACTCGGGCTCGACGGCCCGACCCTCCGCCGCAGCAAGCCGGAACTCATCTACGCGAACATCGGCGCGTTCGGCGCCAGCGGTCCCTACAAGGACCGGCCCGGCTACGACCCGCTGATGCAGGCGTTCGGCGGCCTGATGAGCGTGACCGGCGAGGAGGGACGCCCGCCGGTGCGCGTGGGCACCGCCATCGTCGACATGGGCACCGGCATGTGGTCGGTGATCGGCATCATCTCGGCGCTGCTGGCGCGCACGCGGAGCGGCGACGGCTGCATCGTCGGCACTTCCCTCTACGAAACCTCACTGGCCTGGATGGGGCATCACGCCGCCGACTACCTCGCCTCCGCGAAAGTCCCGCAGCGGCAGGGCTCGGGCGTGGCCCAGGTCGCTCCCTCCCGCGGTTACTACACGAGCGACGGCTTCATTTTCATCGCGGTCGGAAACGACAAGCTGTTCGCGTTGTTCGCGCGAGTTCTCGGCCATCCCGAATGGGTGCAGGACCCTCGCTTCCACGGCAATCCGGAACGGGTCCACAACAGTGTCGAGCTTTACCGAATGATCGAAGAAGTCGTCGGCAAGTTCACGACCGCCGAACTGCAGCAGGCGCTCGATACGGCCGGCGTGCCGAACGCGCCGATGCAGAGCATCGATCAGGCGCTCGCCCACGAGCAGACCCAGGCGCTCGGCATCCTGCAGCAAAGTCCCGATGGCAAGATCGCCCTGATCGGATCGCCGCTGTCGTTCGACGGCGTGCGCCTGCCGTTCCGGCTCTCGCCGCCCGCGCTTGGAGCGCAGACCGCGGAGATCCTGGGCGGCGACGCGAAGAGCGCAGACCACGGCCGAGACGAAGACGCCGCAAAAGGCGCAGGCATGACACGCGACTACACCACGCTCCTCACAGAAACCGTTGACGGCCATGTGCTGCTGGTGACGCTCAATCGGCCGGAAGTCAGCAACGCGCTCAACACGCAGATGGGCCGCGATCTGCTCGATCTCTGGTCGGGACTGGTCGCGGCGCCGGGCGATGTGCGGGCGGTCGTGCTGACCGGCGCCGGCGACCGCGCCTTTTGCGCCGGCGGCGATCTCAAGGAACGCGACGGCATGACCAGGGAGGAGTGGCAGGCGCAGCATGAGATTTTCGAACGACAATACTGGATGCTGCTCGATTGCCCGGTGCCGGTGATCGGCGCCGCGAACGGGCATGCGTTCGGCGGCGGTCTCGAACTCCTGCTCGCGTGCGACTTCTTCTACGCCGCCAGGACCGCGCGCTTCGCGCTGACCGAAGTAACGCTCGGGATCATGCCGGGGGCAGGGGGGACGCAGTTCCTGCCGCGTGCGGCGGGCGAGCGCCGCGCCAAGGAGATCATCTTTCTCGGCAAGCCGTTCACGGCCGATGATGCGGTCCAATGGGGATTGGCGAACCGGCTGTGCGAAACCTCAACCGTCGTCGCCGAGGCGGTATCGACCGCCCGCGGGGTCGCCGCGAATGCGCCGCTGTCGATCCGCCAGGCGAAGAAGTCGATCCACCACGGCCTCGACATGGATCTCAAGAGCGCGCTTCTTTACGAGATCGAGGCCTACAACCGTCTGGTCATCACCGAGGATCGCCTGGAAGGCGTCCGTGCGTTCAACGAGAAGCGCAAGCCGGCGTTCAAGGGCCGCTGACCGGCGCCCTGGCGGAGACGGAGACAAGCGCGATGAAGCCGGGCATTGACGTGAGCGTGCGCGAAGTCGGGTTGCGCGACGGCATCCAGAACATTTCGGCGTTCATGCCGACCGCCGCCAAGCTCGAATGGCTCGCGGCCGAAGCCCGCGCCGGGATGAGCGAGATCGAGGTCTGCTCGTTCGTGCCGCCGAAGGTGATACCGCAGTTCGCTGACGCAACCGAAGTCGCGGCGCGTGCGCTTGCGATCGACGGCCTGACCGTCGCCGCGCTGATCCCGAACCGCAAGGGCGCCGAGCGCGGCATCGCCGCCGGCGTGCACAAGCTCGACTTCGTCATGTCGGTCAGCGCTTCGCACAACCGCGCCAATGTGCGCTGCTCGCGCGAGGAGTTGCTCGCCGACTTCGCCACCGTGGCCACGCTGATTCGCGGCCTCGACCCGTCGAAGCGGCCGGGGCTCGCCGCCGGATTGTCGACGGCATTCGGCTGCACGATTGAAGGGCAGATTCCCGAGCAGGACGTGGTGCGCTATGCGGCGGCGCTGGCCGAAACCGGAGCAGGCGAAATCTGCCTCGCCGATACGGTCGGCTATGCGGATCCCGCGTCGGTGCGCCGGCTCTTCACGGCCGTCCAGGCCGCGGTCAAGCCGCTGCCGGTCGCCGCGCACTTCCACGATACGCGCGGGCTCGGCCTTGCCAACGCGCTCGCCGCCCTCGACACCGGCGTCACGCGCTTCGACGCCTGTCTCGCCGGTCTCGGCGGCTGCCCGTTCGCGCCAGGCGCGTCGGGCAACATCGTGATGGAAGACCTGGTATTCATGCTGGAGGGGATGGGCCTGCGGACCGGGGTCGACATCGACCGGCTGATCGCCGTGCGTGCGATCCTGGAGCGGGCGTTGCCGAACGTTCCGCTGCAAGGAGCGATCGCCAAGGCCAAGCTGCCCAAAGGTTTTTACGCGCGGCCGATTGCGGCCGAGTAGGCTGTGTCTCGGCAAGCACAGGGGGCGTCGTCCGGTCCCAGACCTAACGTTCCTCGTCCACTGTGACCTTTGCGTTACAGCCGCCGCGCTCGGCAATGAGTACAGTGCAGTCCAATGAGACGGGGGCGGCGGTGGTCCCGTGGCGCTGGTGTCGGGGGTGCGGCGCCCGGGACGACCCCGCAGCGATAAACGTGCAAGATTAGCAAGCTCGCTGGATCGGGTTAACTTACTTTCATCTTCGTCATGACATTCGGCCCGGGCCAGAGAGAGCCCCGACGCAGTAGCGTCGGGGCTCACTTTTTTGATTCGGTGCGGCAGCGGACCATGTACACGTGCCGGCCTTCGAGCACGATTTCCTCGCGCTGGTTGATCAGGCGTACTTTCATCGCCAGCTTTCCCCAATCCTTGCCCGGCAGACGGTCGATCGCCTCGATCTCGATTTGCGGCCGCAAGGTGTCGTCCTTGAACGCCGGCTTTCGAAAAGTGGCCTGCTGCTCCAGCATGGCGATCATCGAATCCGCGAGCTGCGCGGACAATGGCGTCGCGCCGAGCGCAGTCAGCGCCATGAGGTGAAGCCCGTGAACGATCGGCCGGCCAAATCGCGTCGATTTGGCGTATTCATCGTCGTAGTGGATCGGATGCGCGTCGCCGGTCAGGGCGGCGAACGAAAGAATGTCATCCTTGGTGATCGTGCGCGGCTGTCCCGGGTAGGTTTGCCCGGCGCTGAAATCGTCAAGAAAGAGTTGCTCGGGCTCGCGCTCCATTACCGCTCCTAATGTTGGGCGCGACTGTCGCCTTGGGCTAATGCGCCGCCGCTGAAAAATCCTGCATCACCGCTGAACGCAACACCCGCGCCTTGCGCGTGGCGGCCGGCGTATTCCGGCTGCGGCCGATGAAGCGGGGCACGCCGGCCGTCACCACCCCGCCGATCGCAGCAATGTCGCCGTTCTTGATGGCGGCAAGCGCGGTGCGCTGCGTGCCGCCGTCGGGCGCGTCGAGGAGCACGATGTCAGCAGCCTTGCCGGCGGCGAGGAAGCCGGAATCGAGGCGATACACGCGCGCATTACTGCCGGTCGCCGCGCAGACGAAACGCTCCGGCGCCATGCGGGTCAGGCTCGCACAATGCGCGATCGTGTACAGCAGGCCGAGCGGCATGACGCCCGAACCGGTCGGCGTGTCGGTCCCCATGATGAAGCGGTCGAAGGCGCCGTGTTCCTCGGCGAGCCGCGCGCACAAAAGCGTGGTGCGCAGGTTGCCGGCGGTGCAGACCTGCAGCGCGATATCGCTCTCCTTGATCACGCGCTCGAAGTCACTGTCGGGCATCGCGGTCGGCCCGCCGTTGATGTGGAACGATACATGCGGATGCATCGCAAGCAGGTGGTCGCCGGTGATCGCGCCCGAGCCGGGAATGGACGAGCCGCCAGTGTGGCATGTGGTGATCAGGCCCGCGGCTTTGGCCTCGCGCACCAGCGGCACGTAGTCGTACGCGGTCTTGACCGCGCCGAAGCCGGCCTTGGCGAGCGTGACGCCCAGCTCGGCAAGCTCGGTGAAGTCGCACGCCTGCAATCCCGGCTCCAGGATCACCGAGCCGGCGATCACGCGCATGCCGGCCGGCCGGTAGGTCGCGAAGCAGCGCTGCGCCGCGAGCGCCAGCGCCTTGATGCCTTCCGGATCGCTGGGGCGGCCCGGCACGTGCACCTCCGACGCCGAGATCGCCGTTGTGATGCCGCCGTGGAGGTAGCTTTCGAGGTAACCGACCGTGCGCTGGCGCGGGGTGTAGTCGCCGAAGGTGATGTGGACATGCGAGTCGATCAATCCCGGTATCGCGGTCATGCCGCCGGCATCGATCACCACATCGGCGCTTTCGACGGCGGCGGCCGCGGCGGTGCCGACGAGCGTGATGCGGTCACCCTCGCTGATGATCGTGTCGCCTGCGGCAAACGGTGCGCGCCAGTCGCCGGAGATGATCTGTCCGAGATTGACGATTGCGACCTTCACCCGCGTGCGCTCCCGCCATCAATGCTCCGCCTGCCTGAGCGCATCCTGCAAATCGTAGGAGGCAAGCAGCGAGTTGAGGAGGCCGGTCGCGTAGTTCCAGTCGAAGGTGCGCAAGCTGTGGCCGGCGGTGACGAAACGCGCGCCGGCATAGAACATTTCATACTGGGTGTGGCGCGACCCGAATTCCGAGCCGATGGCGTCCCAGGCGGCCTTGAGGAATTTCACTTTCTGCTCCGGCTCCATGGCGGCGGCGCGCTGCGTCTTCTTGATGATCGCCTCCATCACCGGGTTGCTGAAATCGAGCACCGAGGAGGGCAGCATGATCAACGCGCCGCCGGCAAGATCGCGAATGGTCTGCACCAGACGCGGATAGAGCTCCTGCGTCAGGACCTGCGCCGAATACATGAAGTTCTTGTTCGGCACCCACCACTCGCCGAGCTGCGAGCCCGATGCCTCCATGCCTGACAGCATGGCGCTGACGCCGCCGACCTGGGCCGCAAGCACGCCAAGCTGCTCGGCCACCGCCGGCATTTTGGTCGTACCGATCGCCTCGGTCAGGCGGCGGGCGAGCCCGGCCAGGAAGGCAAGCTTCACGGTCAGGCGAATCTGCGCCTGGTAGTTCTGATAGGTGTGCCCCTGGGTATCATGGAATTGCGCGCGGCACATGTCGGTGTCGCGATAGAGGAACAGCCGCTCCCACGGCACTTTCACGTCGTCGAAATACATCAGCGCGTCGTTCTCGTCGAAGCGCGACGAGATCGGATTGTCGTAGACCGACACCGCGTGCGCCTCGTAGGACTTGCGCGAAAGCACGCGCAGACCCTTGGCGTTCATCGGCAGGGCGCAGGAGAAGGCGAGGCTTTCCTCGCCCGGCTTGAGCGGTTGCATGTTGGCGACGAAGACCTCGTTGGCCATGATCGAGGAAGTGCCGAGCATCTTCGCGCCGCGGATGGTGATTCCGGTCGAATCCTCGTCGACGACGCGGGCGACGAGATCCTCTTCCTGCTCGCTCCAGGCCTTGCCGCGCTCGGCCTGCGGATTGATGATCACGTAGGTGAGGAACAGGTCGCTCTTGACCGCGTAATCGAAATAATCCTGGAACGCCTTGGCGCGCGCTTCGCTGTGGCGGCGGAAGACGTCGATGCCCATGCGCTGGCCGACCAGCGAGGAGGCGAGGTGATCGGGCGAGCGCCCCATGAAACCGCAGGACAACTTCGCCCAAGCCTGCAGCGCCTTGCGGCGCTTGAGCATCTCCTCGTAACTGCGCGGCATCTGCCAGCCGCGGTTCACCCGCCGGTTGGAGCTTTCGGGCTGGAAGGTCATCAGCTCGATATTTTCGGGCCGCGCCTGAAAGTCGTAGAGCGCGGCGGCGGAGCGCACTGAATTGCGGAACGCCTTGTGAGTGGTGACGTCGCCGACCAGTTCGCCGTCGAGATAGACGGTGCGGCCGTCCTGCAATGATTTGAGATGCTCCGCGCCGGTTTTGCAGTCGGCCATGGTCTGCTCCGTCTGAATGATGCCGGGACGCGAATTGCATCACTTGGGACTGCCCGCCTGGGGACTGATGCTAGCCTTGCGCCTATCGGATACCAAGCCGGACTCCTGCCGCCCTGCGGACTGCCGGCCGACCGACGCCGCGAGGATCGAACGCGGACGCCTCAATCGTAGTAGTGCGTCTCCAGGAGCAGGCATCCGGTCTCGGACTTGAACGGCCCGTGATGGACCCCGGGCGGACGAACGGCGTAGGTGTAGTCGCGAAACTGCTCGCCGCCTTTGCCGTTCGCATCGTTACCGACGATCAGGTCGCCGGCGAGCAGAAAAACCTCTTCCCAATAATCATGCACGAACGGTGCGGTCGAGAACGTTCCAGGAGCGATGCGCAGCAGGCGCGTGCGATTGCCGCGCTTGCTGTTTTCGTCGAGCGCACCGGCGATGATTTTCTGCTGGAAGCCGGGGGGATAGCCGGGCGGGACTTGCCAGCCGCCCTGCATGTCCAGCGTATGAAACTCTTTGTGACCCTTGTCGAACGTCATTGTCGTCTCCGGCGCGTACGGCCTTCAGTTCGGTGCCGACACTCGTCAAGACTAGCAGACTTACCGGGCGCGATGGACAGCCGTGGCGGCCACCCCTATGCTGATCGGCAGGTCGCGCGCGCCGCCGCAGCTGCGCGTAACAGGGGCAGTCATACGGGCACGAGCCGGCTCCGCGCCACACGATGGGGAGACCTGATCGCCATGACCGACTTCAAGTTCGATCCGCGCCGAACCGCTCTCCTCAATATCGACATGCAGAACTGCTTCGTCGAAAACTCGCCGGTCGCCGCGCCGCGCGGGCGGGAAATCCTGCCGCGGATCAACAAGCTCGCCGAGGTCTGCCGCAAACGCGGCGCGCTCGTGATCCATACCGTGCATGTTGTGCGGCCGGACGGCAGCAACACCGGCGTAATGGGTGTGATCATTCCGGCGATCGCCGCCGGCCTTATCAACAAAGGCAACAAGCAGGCGGAACTGCATCCTGAGATTATCGTCGGCAAGCACGACATCGTGCTGGAGAAGCCGCGGTACGGCGCCTTCCACGGCACCGACCTCGACCTGATCCTGCGCAATCGCGGCATCGACACGGTGATCATCACCGGCATCTGCACCAATGTGTGCTGCGAAACGACCGCGCGCGAAGCCAATATGAGGGACTACAAGGTGTTCTTCATCAGTGATGCAACGGCAACGTTCAACACGCCGGAGGCATCTGCCGACCAGATTCAGCCGGTCGTGCTGGCAACAATGAAGGCTGCATTCGCTCAGGTCGAGAATACGGCGGCGATGATCCGCAAGCTGGACGAGCAAAGGAGCGCGGTGGCGGCCTGACCGGTTACGGGCGGTCGGTTCCGCTCGCCGCGGCGCGAGAAGCGCGATTTGTCGCTCGCGCGCGGGCGTCTCCCTATTGACAGGGGCGACGCTTCACATGTCAAATAAATCCAAGCCGGGATTGTAGGAATTCAGGCTCGCGCCTGAAATGGGAAGGGGGCAACATGGTCGTCCTCGCATGGCTGCTCGCCATCGCGATCGCGGTAGTCGTTGTCGCGATCGCGGTGATGTTCCTCAACCGCTTCTACCGTAAATCGACGCGCGAAATCGCGCTGGTGCGCACCGGTTTCGGCGGCCAGCGCATTTTGATCTCCGGCGGCTGCCTGGCGCTGCCGTTCTTGCACAAGGTCGAAGAGATCAATATGCGCACGCTGCGCATCGAGGTGCGGCGCGCGGCGGAGAAATCGGCCATCACCGAGGACCGCCTGCGCGTCGATGTCGAACTCGAATTCTACGTGCGCGTCATGCCATCGGCGGAGGGCATCGCCACCGCGGCGCAGGCGCTCGGCGCCAAATCGTTCACGCCCGACGGCCTGCGCAACCTGCTCGAGGGCCGCTTCATCGACGCGGTGCAGGCGGTCGCCGCGCGCCACACGATGGACGGGCTGCATGAGCACCGCGCCGAATTCGTCGCCAGCATCTCCGAGCTGCTGCGCGATAATCTCAAGCAGAACGGCATTCTCCTCGATTCGGTCTCGTTGACGCGGCTCGACCAATCGGCGTTCTCCGCGTTCGACGAGAACAACGCCTTCAACGCCGTCGGCCTGCGCAAGCTTGCGGAGATCATCGCCGTCAACCGCAAGAAGCGCGCCGAGATCGAGGCCGACGCCGACGTTTCGGTGCGGCAGACGCAGCTCGAGGCCACCAAGCAGCGGCTCTTGCTCACTCAGCAGGAGGAAGAGGCGCAGATCAATCAGAACCTCGAGATCGAAAAGATGAGGGCGGCCAGCAATGCCGAGACCGCCAAGGCGCGCGAGGGCTCGATGATTGCCTCGGAGGACGCGCGCATCGAGCGCGAGCGGCAGACCAGGGCGATGGAGCTCGCCAAGCAGAGCGAGGTGCGCAAGATCGAGCTCGAGTCGCAGCTCGCGGTGGAGCTGAAGAAGGTCGACAACGCCATCCGGCTCGCCGCCAAGCACGTGGAGGAGGCGAAATCGCAGGCCCAGGCGCAGTTGGCCCGCACCGAGGTCGTGCTCGCGGAAGAGCACGTGCAGACCGAACGCGACCGCGCCGTGGCGGACCGCTCGCACGAGATTGCGCTCAAGCGCGTGAACGAGCAGGGCGCCGTCGAGCAGGCCAAGGCCGAGACCGACGCCGATGTGCTGCTGCGGCGCATCCGCGCCGAGTCCGAGGCGGTCCGCACCAAGGCGGAAGCGGAGCGGCTGCGGCTCTTGGCACAGTCCGAGGGTGAGCGCGCGGTCATCGACGCCGAAAACTCGCGCAGCGAGGCGCTGATCCGCATGAAGCTCGAGCAGTACCGGCTCGATCGCCTGCCAGAGATCGTTTCCCAGATGATGAAGCCGGCGGAGAAGATCAACTCGATCCGCATTCACCAGATCAGCGGCCTCGGCGGAGCGCCGGGAACGGCAACCGCCAATGGCGACGCCGGACAGAAGACGCCGATCAATCAGGTGATGGACAGCATTCTCGGCATGGCGCTGCAGCTTCCCGCGCTCAGAAGCATCGGCAATTCGATCGGCCTCGACTTTTCGTCCACGATCAACTCGCCGCCGACCGCGGTCGCCGAGCGCAAGCCCGGCAGCGATCCCGATCGCGGCAAGAAGTAACGAAATCGCCTTTGTAACGGACGGCCACGCAAACCAAGGAGCACGTCATGGCCATATCCCGCAGGACATTGCTGAATACCGCAGGTGCAACGGCCTTGACGGCGGGCTTCCCGCTCCTGCACGCGCACGCCGCCGACGGCCCGATCAAGGTCGGGTGCATCGAGGACAATTCCGGCGTTCTCGACATCTACGGCAAGCCGATCGTGATGGCGAATGCGCTGGCGATCGACGAGATCAACGCCGCCGGCGGCCTGCTCGGCCGCAAGCTCGAGCTCAAGCAGTACGACAGCCAGTCGGACATCGCGCTTTATACGAAATACGCGCAGCAACTCGTCCGCGAGGACAAGGTCGATGTCGCCCACGCCGGCATCACCTCGGCCTCGCGCGAAGCCATGCGGCAGACATACCGCCGCGCCAACACGCTCTACTTCTACAACATCCTCTACGAAGGCGGCGTGTGCGACCGCAACTGCTTCGTCACCGGCACCACGCCGGCGCAGGCGGTGGAGCCGATCATCGACTATGCGATGAAGAAGTGGGGCAACAAGACCTATGTGCTCGCCGCCGACTACAATTACGGGCAGATCACCGCGAAGTGGATCGCGCACTACGTCGAGGAGCGCAAGGGCACCGTGCAAAAGACCGATTTCTTCCCGCTCGACGTGTCCGACTTCGCTTCGACGATCGCCAAGATCCAGGACGCGGCGCCGAACTTCATCTGTGCCGCGCTGGTCGGCGGCGCGCACATCTCGTTCTTCCGGCAGTGGGCCGCCTCGGGCATGAACAAGAAGATCCCGCTGACCTCGACCACCTTCGGCGTCGGCAACGAGCACCTGGCGCTCTCGGCGGCCGAGGGCGACGGCATCCTCATCGCCGGCAACTACAGCCCGGAACTCGATACGCCGGCCAACAAGAACTTCCTGGCGGCGTGGGCGAAGCGCTACGGCGACGCCAAGGTGGTGCACGAACTTGCCGTTTCGCAGTATCAGGGAATCATGCTGTGGGCGGAGGCGGTGCGGAAGGCCGGAACGGTCGAGCGCGAGGCCTTGATCAAGACGCTCGAGACCGGACTGAAGATCGAAGGTCCGGCGGGAACGGTCGCCGTCGATCCGAAGACACACCATGCGTCGCTCGATATCCACCTCATGGTCGTCAAGGACCAGAAGCTCACGATCATCGACACGGCCAAGCAGCGTCCGCCGGCCGATACCGCCCAGTATTGCGATCTGCTGAAGAATCCGGACGACAACAAGCAATACGAGGTGAAAATCTAGAGAGGCAGCCCGCCGCGATCCGGTCGGGCCATCGCCAAAAGCGCAATTGTTTCAAGTCGAGTCGATTGCGCTCTGGTTTTCCTTGGTGGAGCATGATCTTTTCGGAAAACCGGTTTCCACTTTTCCGGATCATGCTCTAGGGGAAGCGAGGGAATGGACTACGCGGCGATCGTCGTTCTCGAGATACTGTACATGATCGCCTTTCTCGCGCTGATCAGCGCGGGACTGGCGATCGTGTTCGGCATGATGCGCGTCATCAATCTCGCCCACGGCGAATTCGTCATGCTCGGCGGCTATGCGACGATTGCCTCGGCCAAGGCGGGCATCAACATCTACCTCGCCATGCTGGTCATTTCCCCGATCGTCGTCGGGGTGATCGGGCTCATCGTCGAACGGCTGATCGTGCGCTTCCTGTACGGGCGCATGATCGACGTGATGCTGGCGACCTGGGGACTGAGCCTGCTGCTGATCGGCCTCGTGACGCTGATCTTCGGCAATACCGCAGTCAGCGTGCCGGCGCCGATCCCGGGCTACCAGATCGGCCACTACCAGATGGGCGGATACAATCTGTTTGTCATCGCCGTCGCCGCTATCTTGATGAGCGCGATGTGGTTTGCGCTTCGCTACACGCGCATCGGCCTTGTGGCGCGCGGCGCCATGCAGGGGAGGGAAATCATCTCGGCGCTCGGCTATAACCCGAATACGATCTACATGCTGACCTTTATGGTCGGGGCGGCGCTTTCCGGATTGGCCGGCGGGGTCATGGCGCCGCTGACCGGGCTGCTGCCTTCGGTCGGGGGCGCCTACATCGCCAAAGCGTTCATCACCGTGATCACCGGCGGTGCTGCGGTCATCGCCGGAACGCTGACGACCGCGGCGCTGTTCGGCACCGTCGACCAGCTCGTGTCGTTCGCCTCGACGCCGGTGGTCGGCGAAATCGCCATGCTCGGTCTCGCCCTGATCCTGCTGCGACTGATGCCGCAAGGCATCACCGGCCAGTTCTTCCGCAATTCGACATGACCAGCTCCGGGTTCGGCATTGGGCGCATCCGCTGGAACTGGCTAGGCGCGCTCGCCGTCCTGCTTGCGGCGCTGCCGCTGGTGTACGAGACCAGCACCCCGACATTGCTGGCGATCTGGGCGCTGTTTGCGCTCTCGCTCGCGCTGATGTGGGGCTACGCCGGCATTCTCAGCTTCGGGCACGCCGCCTATTTTGGCCTCGGCGCCTACACCTATGCCATCGCCTCGTTCAACATCGGCGAGAGCACGGTGCCGCTTCTGCTGGCGCTCGTCGTCCCGGCCATCGTCGCGGCGATCATCGGGGCGCTGATGTTCTACGGCCGCATCAGCGACGTCTATCTCGGCGTCATGACCCTCGTGGTCACGCTGATCCTCAACCGCTTCATGAATGCGACCGCCGGCGACGCCTATAGGATCGGCAATGCGCGGCTCGGCGGCTTCAACGGCATTCCCGCTTTCCCGACACTGAACGTGCCCGGCGATCCGAACTGGGCAATCTACGGCACGGCCTACTATTACGTGGTCATCGTCTGTCTCCTCGCCGCCTACTTGATCGGGCGCTGGATTCTGTCGAGCGCCTTTGGACGAACGCTGATCGGCATCCGCGAGAACGAGCAGCGCATGGAGCTCCTTGGCTACGATGTCGCCGGCTACAAGACGGCGATCTTCTCAGTCAGCGGCGCGATGGCGGGTCTTGCCGGCTCGCTGTTCGCCAACTGGGCGGAGATCGTGACGCCGAGCGTGTTCAGCCTCGGCACGACCGCCGAGGTGCTGATCTGGGTCATCGTCGGCGGGCTGGGCACGCTGATCGGTCCGATGATCGCCGCGGTGGCGCTCGGCTCGTTGAAGCTTGGACTCGGACACCAGACCACCATCGATAATTCGCTGGTGCTCGGCGCGATCCTGATCCTGGTCGTGCTGCTCATTCCGCGCGGTTTTGCGCCGAGCTTCGCCGCCTGGCGGCGGCTGTTCGCCCAGGCCCAGGTTCACCGCCGTCAAGCCCGCGGCACCCGCCGGCGCCGCCTTGCGCTGCAGGACGCCAAGCAGTGACCGAGCCCGTCGTCGAGACCCAGGATCTCGCCGTGCAGTTCGGCGGCGTGCACGCGGTCGACCACGTCAACTTCATTCTGCGCGAACGCGAACTGCGCTGCCTGATCGGCCCCAACGGGGCGGGCAAGAGCACGTTCTTCAAGTCGATCACCGGCCAGATCCGCAGCGCCAATTCCAGCGGCCGGGTCTTCATCCGCGGCCAGGACGTGACCGGCTGGGCGACGCGTCACATCATGCGGCTCGGCATCGGCGTGAAGACGCAGGTGCCCTCGGTGATGAACGGGCTCACCGTGCTCGAAAACCTCTGGCTGTCGGCCCGGCGCACCGCCGGGCACGACGGCGCCGACGCCGCGGTCGAGGAGGTCGTCGCCGAGCTTGAACTCAACGGCATCGCCCGCCGGCTTGTGGGCGAGCTCGCGCACGGGCAACGCCAATTGGTGGAGATCGGCACCGTTCTCGCCAACAAGCCGTGGCTCGTTCTGCTCGACGAGCCCGCGGCCGGCCTCACCAATGCCGAGACCGACCGGCTCGTCGCCATCATCAAGAGGATCAACCAGACGGCGACGCTGATCGTCGTCGATCACGACATGCATTTCGTGCGCACGCTCGATTCTCTGGATTACCGTGTTCCACCAGGGCGCCATTCTCGTCGAGGGTCACGCCGACAAGGTCCTCACTGATCCGAGCGTGCGCGAAGTCTATCTGGGAAACCGCGCATGAGCATTCGCCAGACGGACGATGCGGATAGCCGTGAGGCGGTTCGCGGCGAGGATGCCGATACCGACGGCGTAGTGCTCGAGATCACCGACCTGCATGGCGGCTACGGGGAAGTGCCGGTGCTGCGCGGCGTGTCGTTGCAGCTCCACGAGGGCGAAGCCATCGGCATCGTCGGCCACAACGGCATGGGCAAGACGACGCTGCTGCGCACGATCATGGGCTTATTGCCGTCAACCGGCGGCAAGATCGTGGTCGACGGCGTCGATGTGACCACGTGGGCGGCCCATGAAAGAAGCCGCCTCGGCATCGCCTACGTGCCGCAAGGTCGCGGCATCCTCCCAGGCCTGAGCGCGCACGAGAACCTGCGCCTCGCTTGGACCCCGGACTCAGGGGAGACCGAAGAGCGTGCGATCGAGCGCGTGGTCGGGATTTTCCCGCGCCTGAACCGGCTTCTGAATCGGCGCGGGGGCGCATTGTCGGGCGGCGAGCAGCAGATACTGGCGCTCGCGCGCGCGCTCGTGTCGCTGCCGTGGCTGCTCGTTCTCGACGAGCCCTCCGAGGGCATCCAGCCGTCCATCGTCCAGGAGATCGGCGAACTTCTGGCGGCGCTGCGCGAAAAGCACCGTCTCTCCATGCTCATCGTCGAGCAGAACCTCGAACTCGTGCTCGATGTGGCCAGTCGCATCGTGCTGGTCGAGCGCGGCCGCATTATCCGCGAACTCGACTCCAGTGCAGTGCGCGCCGGCGCCATTGCCGATCTGGTCGGTCTCGGCAATTCGCGGCTGGCGCCGCCGCCGGCCACGGCGAGAGCCCCGCGTACGAACGGTCCGCTGCCCCTCGCTTCGCCAAGCAACGGCGCGGTCCGGCCGCCCGCGAACGCCGGGCGGGCGCCGGTTTCGGCGGCGAACGGCCCACGCGTTGCGCCATCGCGAAAATCCGCGCCTGCCGCGCCGGCCAGCGCCACATCATTAGGGGGTCCCATGTCCACCGTCAGACGGCCCACGCTCGAACAGATGCACGACATCGTCGGTTCATTGCACTTGAGCATGTCGCAAGGCGAAGTCGCCGAATACCTGGAGGTGCTGGAAGGGACCTTCCAGGCCTACGATCGGGTCAATGAGCTGCCCGACTATCTGCCGCCGGTGCGCTACCCACGCACACCCGGCTACCGGCCGGGCGCCAACGAAAACCCGCTCAATGCCTGGGCGGTCAAGACCGAAGTGCGCGGCGCCGCGCACGGACCGCTATCGGGCAAGCGCGTCGTCCTCAAGGACAATATCTGCCTCGCCGGCGTGCCGATGATGAACGGCGCCTCGACGCTCGAAGGCTACGTGCCCGACATCGATGCGACGGTCGTTACCCGCATCCTCGACGCCGGCGGCACCATCGTCGGCAAGGCGCATTGCGAGTATTTCTGCCTGTCCGGCGGCAGCCACACCTCGGCGCTGGGTCCGGTGCACAACCCTTACAAATACGGCTACTCCGCCGGCGGCTCCTCGTCGGGCTGCGGGGCGCTCGTCGGCGCCGGCGAGGTCGAGATGGCGATCGGCGGCGACCAGGGCGGCTCGATCCGCATGCCGGCGTCCTATTCCGGCTGCTACGGCATGAAGGCCACGCACGGTCTCGTCCCCTATACCGGCGTCATGCCCATCGAGGCCACGATCGACCATACCGGACCGATGACGGCGACCGTCGGCGACAACGCGCTGCTCTTGGAAGTGATCGCCGGAGCCGACGGCCTCGATCCGCGCCAGTATGACGTGCAGGTCGAGAAGTACAGCTATACGACCGGGCTCGGCCGCGGCGTCTCCGGCATGCGCATCGCCATGGTCACCGAGAGCTTCGGCTGGCCGTCGAGCGAACCCGATGTCGACGCCAAGGTGCGCGAGGCCGCGGAGCGCCTGCGCGCCGCCGGAGCGATCGTCGAGCCGGTATCGATTCCGATGCACCGCGACGGCGGCGCCATCTGGACGCCGATTGCGCTCGAAGGCCTGATGGCGCAGATGATGCACGGCAACGGCATGGGCTTTAACTGGAAGGGTCTCTACACGACCAGCCTGCTTGACGCCCACGCCAACTGGCGCTCCCGCGCCGACGAGCTTTCACGTACGCTGAAAATATCGATGCTCGCCGGCGAGTATTTCATCAAGCATCACCGCGGCCATTTCTACGCCAAGGCGCAGAACCTCGGGCGGCTGCTGCGCAAGACCTACGACGACGTGCTGGCGCGCCACGATCTGCTTTTGATGCCGACTTTGCCGATGAAGGCGACGCCGCTGCCGCCGGCCAATGCGCCGCTCGCGTTGTGGTGCCAGCGCGGGTTCGAGATGCTGCCGAACACCTGTCCTTTCGACGTGACCGGCCATCCGGCCATGAACATTCCCTGTGGCATGAGCGATGGGTTGCCGATCGGCATGATGTTGGTCGGCAAGCACTACGCAGAGACCACGATCTACCGTGCGGCGCATGCCTTCGAGCAACTCGGAGACTGGCGGAATTTCTGACCTGTAGTCGGCCCGGGACGGAGGCCGCCGATGCCGGCAAACAGCCACAACCCGTTCAGCTCGGATTTCTTGCGCGGCAATGCCGAAGACCGGCTGCGGCCGCCGGGAACGCGTTCCTACGTTGCCGGCGCGACCGACGATCCGCTGAAGTTCATGACCATCCCGCAATTGCTGGACCGGGCCTGCGCCCGCTTCAGCAGCCGTCCGGCGGCGATCTTTGCCGACGCCCACCTGCGGCTGTCGTGGTACGACCTGCGGGCGCGCGCGGACGACGTTGCTGCCGGCCTCCTCGCGCTCGGCATCGGTCGCGGCGACCGCGTCGGCATCTGGGCGCCCAATCGCGCCGAGTGGCTCTACGTGCAATTCGGTACAGCGCGTATCGGCGCCATCCTGGTCAACATCAATCCCGCCTATCGCGCCTCAGAGCTCGAACACGCGCTCAACAAGGTTGGCTGCAAGGCGCTGGTGCTCGCCCGCCGCCACAAGTCGAGCGACTATGTCGACATGCTGCGCACGCTCGCTCCCGAGCTCGACGACGGCGCGGGAACGTTGCGGGCGGCGCGGCTTCCGCACCTGCGACACGTCGTCGTGCTCGGCGAGGGGCCGCTGCCGCGGGCCGCCCGGTCGTTCGCCGCCCTCGTCTCGCTCGCCGGTCCCGGCCACCGTAGCCGCCTCGAGGCACTGTCGGCGGCGCTCGATCCCGACGGTGCGATCAACATCCAGTTCACCAGCGGCACGACCGGGTCGCCCAAGGGGGCGACGCTCTCCCATTTCAACATCGTCAACAATGCGCGCTATAGCGCGAAATCAATGGCGCTCACCGCCGAAGACCGGCTTTGCATTCCGGTGCCGCTCTACCACTGCTTCGGCATGGTGCTCGGCGTGCTGTGCTGTACAGCCGTCGGCGCCACCATGGTGTTTCCCGGCGAAAGCTTCGATGCCGAGGCGACTCTGTCCGCCATCGCGCGCTACCGCTGCACGGCGCTCCACGGCGTGCCGACGATGTTCATCGCCGAGCTCGAGCATCCGAATTTCTCGAGCTACGACCTGTCCACGCTCCGCACCGGCATCATGGCGGGCGCGCCGTGCTCGGTCGAGACGATGCGCCAGGTTGCCCAGCGCATGCATATGGGCGAGGTCACCATCGGCTACGGCATGACGGAAACGAGCCCGATCTCGTTCCAGTCGCGCACCGACGACCCGCTCGAGCGGCGGGTCGCGACCGTCGGCCGCATCCACCCGCACGTCGAGGTCAAGATCGTGGACGCGGCGGGCGACGTCGTACCGCTCGGAGCCTCCGGCGAATTGTGCACCCGCGGCTACAGCGTGATGCGCGGCTACTGGGAAGATCGCGAACGCACGGCCGAGGCGATCGATGCCTCGGGCTGGATGCATTCGGGCGATCTCGCGACCATCGACGGGCAGGGCTATTGCAGCATCGTCGGCCGCCTCAAGGACATGCTCATCCGCGGCGGCGAAAACATCTACCCGCGCGAGGTTGAGGAATTTCTGATCCGCCATCCGCAGGTTCAGGCCGCCCAGGTCTTCGGCGTACCCGATCAGCGCCTCGGCGAGGAGGTTTGCGCGTTCATCGTGCTCAAACCCGGCCAGTCGGCGACGGCGGAAGACATACGCCTCTTCTGTCAGGGACAGATCGCCCACCACAAGGTGCCGCGGCACATCCGCTTCGTGGCGGAATTCCCGATGACGGCGACCGGCAAACCGCAGAAATTCGTGATGCGCGAGCAGATCATGGCGGAGCTCGGGGCGTGAAGCGGCCGACGCCGGCGCTGCGCCACGCGTTGCCGGTTGCGGGCGGGCGCGTCATCCGAGCGCCTCGAGCTTTGCCGGATCACGTTGGAGCAGATAGCCACGCTGCGGTCGCGGCAGGCCCAAATTGGCGCGCAGCGTATCGCCCTGATACTCGCGCTGGAACAGGCGGCGCCGCTGCAGCTCGGGCACGACGAGCCGCACGAAGTCCTCGTACGTTCCCGGCACGTGGGTCGCGGCAATGACAAATCCGTCGCAGGCGCCGCCGGCAAACCATTCTTCCATCTGATCGGCGATCTTGGTCGGGGTGCCGACGAAGGTCGGGAGTTCGCGCAGCGTGCCGCGACCGCTGTATGCGAGGAAATCCTTGACTGTCGGATTCGGCTTGCCGCTGAACTGCATCACGCGGTCGCGAACCGCCTGAATCCCGGTCATCGCGCGCAGCTCTTCGTCCGACAGCGGCTCATCCGGCGCTTTCGCGGCGAAATCGAAGTTGAGCACTTCCGAAAGGAGCACGAGCGAGTCGATCGGCTTGGCAAGCCCGTCGACGAGGGCAAAGCGGTCTTCGGCTTCGGCCTGGGTTTCCGCGACGACCGGATAGAAGGCGGCCGCGATGGTGATCTCCCGGCCCCGGCCGGCCGGTGACTCCTTCAACTCGCGATAGTGTTTCTGCGCGGTTGCGAGATGGGGGTGGATGACGAAAAGCAATTCGCCCCAGCGTGCCGCAAATTCCTTGCCCCGCCCGCTCTGCCCGGCTTGGATGATGACCGGATGGCCCTGCGGCGAGCGCGGCACGGTGAACGGTCCGCGCGAACTGAAGAACCTTCCCTTGTGATCGAGGCGATGGATCTTGCCGGGATCGGCGAAGGTGCCACTCTCGCGATCGAACACGATCGCGTCGTCCTCCCACGTGTCCCAGTGCCCGAGCACGACCTCCATGAATTCGTCCGCGCGGTCGTAGCGCAGATCGTGTTCGAGATGCTTGGCGAGGCCGAAGTTGGCGGCCTCCGAGTCGTTCAACGAGGTGACGACGTTCCAGGCAGCCCGGCCTTTGAGCAGCAGGTCGACCGTGGCAAACACGCGCGCGACGTGGAACGGTTCGTAGTAGGTCGTCGAATAGGTCACCCCGATGCCGAGTTTCTCGGTGGCGAGGCCCATGGTGAGAGCGACCGCCACCGGATCGAGCTTTGCCGCGCGTATGCCGTGCCGCACCGTCTCGCTGAAGTCATCGCCGAGACGATCCGGAATGGCGAGCCGGTCATCGAAGAAGGCAAGATGAAATTTGCCGGCTTCGAGTGTGCGGCCGATGTGTTCATAATATTCGCGCGACGCCCAATTCGCCTGTGCCAGCGGATGGCGCCACGACGCCGGGTAGTTCGAACAATTCTGCGCCTGCAGGAAGCCGATCAGCTTCATTTGCCTCATCGCTGTTTCCTCCCGGAGGCCGACGGGCGGTGCATGGCTTCTGCCGCTGCCTTGCCGCCCCGGATCGCGGCGAAAAAATTACGGCAAGCTCCGCGAGAACGCCAGGAGCCCCGCGCCATCCGGCGTCGTTTGGACTTGCACGCGGCCCCAAGCGTGCCGTGCGGCTCTCCACGCGACACCTCGTTCCGTCGCGCGCGTCAACCCCCTTCAGGGTCCTCGAATTGACGGTTACGATGCTCGTGCGTGTCGGGCTCGAGAGGTGCGCATGCGGCGTCGCGAATTGCTGCAGGTGTTCGGCGGGGCGCTGGCGTGGCCGCTCGCCGCGCGCGCCGAGCAGCCCGGACCGGTGATCGGTCTGCTTCACGCCGCGTCGGCGAGCTATTTTGCGCAACTCGCCCCGTCATTCGCGCAAGGCCTGAAAGAGTCCGGGTACACTCCGGGCCAGAACGTCGCGATCGAATACCGCTGGGCGGAAGGTCACTATGACCGCCTGCCGGCCTTGGCGGCGGAATTGGTTGCTCGTCAGGTCGCGGTGATCGTCGCCGGCGGCGGTACCACTCCGGCGAAGGCAGCAAAGGCGGCGACGTCCACCATCCCGATCGTGTTCATCAGCGCTGCCGATCCGGTCAAGGCCGGCATCGTCGACAGCCTCAATCGTCCTGGCGGCAATGTCACCGGCGTCAGCCTGATCGGCTCGGCCTTGGAAGCCAAGAAATTGGGCCTGCTGCACGAAGTGGCGCCCGGCGCTTCGACCGTCGCCGCGCTCATCAACCCGAACTATGCGGACGCGCAAAGCAGGTCGACGAGGTTGCGGCCGCGGCGGCCCGCGTCGGCGTTGAGTTGGTCACGCTCCGCGCCGGCAACGCAGCCGAGATCGACACCGCCTTCGCGACACTCCTTGAACGCGGCGCCGGCGCGCTGCTGGTCGGCGAGGACGTCGAGTTTGCCGCGCTGAGACGGCAGATCGTGGCGCTGGCGGCGCGTCACGCCATACCGACAATCTACTTCCAGAAGGAGTTCGTCGCGGCCGGCGGACTGATCTCCTATGGGCCGCATTTTGCCGACGGCTACCGGCAGGCCGGCATCTACGTGAGCCGCATTCTCAAAGGCGAAAAACCCGCCGAGTTGCCGATCGTGCAGCCGACCAAATTCGAGATGGTGATCAACCTCAAGACCGCAAAGGCGTTGGGAGTCGAGATTCCGCCGATGCTGCTCGCCACCGCCGACGAGGTGATCGAATAGCGGCTTTGTCCGCCGGCGTTTGTATGGGAGCTGGTTCGGCGCGCTCACACACGGAAAGGTCCTCCGCCGTTAACCGACGGCAGGCGGTCGGTCGGCATTTATTAACGTCAAAACAATATTTGCCCGAATAGTCTCAATTCGCTCGCACGGACGCCGCCGATGCTTCGAGGTCCCACTCTGACTAACCCCGTTCGCCGATGGGGCGTGATCGCCGCCGCGGGCGCCATCGGTTTCGCGATCGGCATCGCCGGTTTTGCGCGGCTCGGCCTCGACGGAATCTTCCGAATATTGAACGATCTCCCCGCTGCGGCGGTGGGTGCCGGCCTATCCGTGACGCTGGCGCTTGCCGGTTTGGCGATTGCCGCTGTCTTCGCCGTTGTCCGGGAACGCCAGTACGGCGGGGCGGCAACGGTCGCGATCGACAACATGACCCAGGGGCTGAGCATGTTTGACGGCGCCGCCCGGCTCGTCCTCTGCAATAGCCGCTACATCGAAATGTCACAGCTGCCGCCCGAGAATTTCCGCGAGGGGACGCCGCTGCGCGAGATCCTTATTCGCCGCGCGCGGGACGGCAAATTCGCGGGCGACCCCGATCAATATGTCGCCGACGCCCTCAAACAAGCGGCCGCGGGCCGTACCGAGACAAAGACCTTCGAGCTGGCGGACGGCCGCACGATTTCGTTGATCGTGCGACCATTGTCCGACGGCGGCTGGGTATCGACGCATACCGACGTTACGCAGCAGCGGCTCGCGGAGCGGGAGCGCGACTCGCTGCGTCAACGCGAGGAGCGCCGCGCCGCCGTCGATGCGGCGATCGCCGATTTTCGCGCCCGCATCGAGAGCATGCTCACGACGGTCGGGCAGAGTGCCGCGGCCATGAAGGCCGCGGCCAAGTCGTTGCTGGCGACATCAGACCATACGTTGCAGAGGACCGAGGGAGCGGTGCACGGCTCCAACGAGGCATCGGCCAACGTCGAGACCGTCGCTGCGGCGGCCGAGGAACTCTCCGCTTCGATCGAGGAGATCAGCCGCCAGCTCGTGCAGGCGAACGAAATCGTGCGCAGCGCCACCGCTGACGCGACCGTCACGAACGACGACATCGCAGCGCTTGCCCGCGTCGCGCAGAGGATCGGCGACGTGGTGAAACTCATTCAAGACATCGCCGAGCAGACGAATCTTCTGGCGCTCAACGCCACGATCGAGGCGGCGCGCGCCGGCGCCGCCGGCCGCGGCTTTGCCGTGGTAGCTTCGGAGGTGAAGTCGCTGGCGGTGCAGACGGCGAAGGCGACTGAGGAAATCACCCGGGAGATTTCTTTAGTCCAGGGCTCGACCGAGGCTGCGGTCACCGCGATCGGCGCGATCACGCGCCGGATGCAGGAGATCAATGCCCACACTTCCGAGGTTGCCGGCGCCGTCGAGCAGCAGGAATTGGCGACCGGGCAGATTTCGCACAACGTCGCCAGTGCCGCCGCGGGCAGCAAGGCGGTGGTCGCCGCGCTGGGCGACGTCGCGACCGGGGTGACGCAGACGCGCAGCTCGGCGCAGACCGTCCTTGCCGCTTCCGAGGAGGTCGAGAAGGCGACCGTGAAACTCCGTGCGGAAGTCGAGGGCTTCCTCAGCACCGTTGCCGCTTAGTACGCAACGTCCCGCATAAGCCGCTATGCCACGCGGATCGGAGGCTGCGCGGCGGCCTTCGCGTGAGCGGCGCCTGCCCATCATGCCTTGCCTCTGACAGCTTCGGCAGCTTCTCGGTGTTGCCGGCGATGCGCAGGGTCCCGTCGCAGGTGAGCAGCTTGGCCGCCGCTCGGCGCCCCGCTCATCTTCGAAATAGACATACGCCAGCGCGCCCATTGGCGTCGCTCCACGGCGGGGGGACGCGGCGGTTCATGCCCGCGCGGGCCCAATTTAAGCTATCGCGAAGGGGAAACCTGCGCGCATACAGTCTGACAGGTGAGATGAGTGCTAGAGCACGTTAACAAACACGCTGTACTTCCCGTAGCGTTCGATGTCGTGGTTCCAGACGACGCCGTTCCAGACGACACGGCGGGGATAAGACAGGCTGTTCGACAGTTGGCCACCTGCGAATTGCAAGTCATCATGCAATTGGTGGTCGTCGAAGTGAGCGGAGTCGCAAGACCTGTAAGGGGCGGCGTGACAGTTGGAATGGAAGTCTGCGCAAGTGTATTGCAAGCGCTGGAGCAAATCATTGCTGCGGCAGCAAGGATCGTAAAGCGTCGCATGGCAGTCTCCACAAACTAGGCAACATAGAAAGCTACCATTTTCGCGTTCCTTTGCACACCGGCCGTTTTCGGCCCTCGGTGCACCGAACCTTTATCCGCGTCCTCGCGGGGACGAAGCCGGCCGGCAGGCGTGGTCGCTCGCCTGGCTCCCGCACGTTGCAGACGAGGCATGCCGGCGCCGCCGCAGGTGCATGCCGGCTTGCTATCGCCACAGTCGCTTGGACGATCGCCATGGTTCTCGCAGACCCGGCCGACGTCGTTCGCACACCTGGCACGGGGCGGCGGGAAGCGGCGCGTTATGTCAGTGCGCCAGGATGGGCGATCCCCAGAACAGCCGGGGAACTGCGAACGGTCTTTTTGCGTTGCAAGAGAATTGCTGGATGAACCTGCATGTCAAAGGCGGAAAAGTATCAGCGTTTCGCCGAAGCGTGCCTGGAAATCGCGAGCGCTGCCAAAGATGATAAGATCAAGGCAGCGCTGATGCATATGGCGCAAGTCTGGTTGCGGCTGGCGGCGAATCAACCAAAAGAGGTTGAAAAAGACGAAGCCGACTAGCGTTGGCCTTCCCTCTCAGTCTCATGTGCCAGCTCTCTCCAAGTCTCCGCCATTTCGTTAAGAACACTTTGATGACGCTCAGTTCCGGCTTGATTGGCCAGCCACTCGCATAGCGATGCAAACTCGCGGTATTGAGCTGACGGTTCCATGTAGGAAGTAACTGGCTGATTGATCGGGCCGTTCCCGACGCATGCGCGCTATGCGTAGTGGAACCTGGCATTCGGCGGGGAGCACGGGTATCCATCGATTTTTGGTTGGCCTACTCGTCCGGGGGCGAGCGCTTGCACCAGTCGTTGATCTCTGCAGCCTCGATGCGCTCGCCATTCGTTCCCTCAATAAAGAGCACACGCAGGCCCCAACCCGCATTCCGATAAATTGCAAGTGCTCGCTTCAACGCGCTTGCCTTGGTCGGATGTGGTTTTGTCTCGTAAAATCGCACCGGCGGCTTCAGCTTGTGTTCCACATTCAGCTTCCACGTCACCTCACGACGCCCGGAAGCGGCGATTGACTGGGCGCGTTCAGCTATCGCGCGTTGCCCAGCGTCTTTTGGGAATTCGCGTGCGCTCATATCCTTGTTCGCGCCTGGTCGGCGGCAGGTCTTCGTGGCGGGCGCGGCTGGCGCCATCAGAGCATCAGCTATTCCAATCCTCCTCGGCCTCGCGCGTGACCGCGGGCGCCGCCGGATTCTTTACCTTCCAACAATCAGTGCGCCCGGAGCGGTACGGGGATCCCAGCCGCTTCGACCGCCGGGCCGGCAACCGCTCGCCCGGCGCTCTGACTTGCGGCCGCGCCTCGCCCCCTAGGTACCCGCCGGTGTGGCTGTGCGCGATTCAGCAACCGCTGCCGCTGCACGAACCGTCAGCATTTTCTGCTAGCGCGGATAACTATCAGCGGCAGACCCACACGCCGCGCACCCAACCGCAGTGACCCACGGGGCGGTCGACCTTAACCGGTCCTCTTGGGCCGCGAGCACCCGGCACCACCGCGCTCGCCTCCGGGACCGAGGCCATCAACACAAGTAGGATTGCGCAAAAAAAGCCGAGCGCCGCTGCCATCTTCCTCATGTGATTTCCCCCTCTCGGTTTGGACGCTCAGCAACTGCCGCTGGCGCAATCAGCGAGAGCCGGCTGCGGATAGACGGTCATGAGTGCCACGGCTCCGTGGGCTGCCAGGAACAGGCCCAGAGCGGTAAGGACGAGAAACCTTTTCATAGCCATCTCCCTTCTTCAGCGCCCGAAACATGCCACGGCCGGACGCGGTCGCATGTGATCGCGAGCACAAGATGTCGAGTTCGGATTCATCGTGCCCCGATGCTCAGCGTCGCTTCGACAACTCCGGCAACTTGGCGGCGGCAAGCCGCCCGGCCTCATAGGCGGTGGATCAGTCTGGAATAAGCAACAGCGCCCTAGTTGGCGCATTAGGGGCCGGTGCAAGTTGCGCAGGTCGCTGACGTGGCATCGGCAATGCTGCCGCCCCCCGATGGTGAGCGGCGGTCTGCGCCGCAGTGATCTCGTCGGGCGCTACGAGCGCGCCAGGTATCCGCGCCGGCGGCCGAGGCGCTGGTTCGAGCGGCACTGATGACAACGGCGCTGGCTGCTGCGGCACTCGTGCCATCGGTGCTGATTGCAGCGCGGTGCCCGCAGCACCCCCACCACTAGCGCCCCCGCCACTAGCACCCCCGCCACTTCCACCGCCGCCACCCCCTCCTCCTCCGCCTCCGCCTCCGCCACCCCCGCCTCCGCCGCCCCCGCCCCCGCCACCTCCGCCGCCACCGGCATGGGCCTCCGTTGTTGCTACTGGTCGGTCACCGCCGACGGACAATGGAAGACTGGCGAGCAGAAGTGCGAATGTGCAGGTGCGCAATAGGCCAAAAAGAATGCGTTGTCTCATGATCCGGCCCCCCAGTTCAGTCGCAGATCGGCCTTCTGTTCGCTTGATCAAAAGGAAAGAGGGCGGCCACGGTGTGACAGAACAGCGGCGGCAACGCGGAAAACCCGGTCGAGCATGATGAGCGCTAAGCCGCCCCTCGGCGCCCCGGCTCATCCTCGAAGATAGACGTAGGCGAGCGATTGGTGGCCGGTGCCGTCCTTCACGATGAAACAGGCGTCCGTTTCCTCGACGGTCCATGGTGGCGCAAAGCGGTGCGGTCCCCTCTCTCGCGTAGTCAACCGCGCCGGATGGCGGTCCACTGGCCGGCGCATTGGCCGGCCGACGTCGTCCAATTTCCCGCACCGCGACTGTCGGTCAACCGACCGCGGCCGTCCGCCCATTGACCACTACGGACGACGATCACGCGGATCGCCCCGCTGCGGCTCACAGCACCGTACAGGCGATAGCTTGAGTCGGCATTGGCCTGCATGACCCGGCTACCCACGATGCGCAATGGATACCGATAAGAACGGTCGCAACTGCCCTGCAGGGTTACAATCACCACACTCCACAAGCCATCAAAGTTGGCGCTTCCCTGGCGCGCAGCGGGAGCAGCATCCGACGAAAGGCTAGCGCTCGCCACCATGAAGGCGGCGAACGAGAGGGCGAAGATCGGGCGCACAAAATGTCTCATTGATTTGCTCCGGTTTTCGATTTGGCTTTAGTTCCACTCCTCCTCGGCCTCGCACGTGACCGTCGGCGCCGCCGGGTTCTTGACTTTGATCCGGCAGTCGGCGCGGCCGGGCCGGTAAGGCGAACCCAGACGCTTCGACACGATGCCCTTACAGCCGAGCGCGCAGGCATCCTTGTAGATGATCGCGCCATCGCCGGTGTAGTGCTCGTTGAAGACAACTCCGTCCGGCGGCCGCCGCAGCAGCTTATCGGAAAATTGCGTTGCAGTTTATTCTCGACGGTCGAGATGCTTGCGATCCGTCTCGAGTTTCTGGTCGGAGCGCCGAGATTTGAACTCGGGACCCCCAGTCCCCCAGACTGGTGCGCTAACCGGGCTGCGCTACGCTCCGAGCCAGACAGCGACTATAATGGCAACCGTTTAAACTCGCAATGACCGCAAAATTATGCCCATAACATGGATATTTCTTTGATTCCGGTTCGAGACTACGCTTCCCGTGAGGCGCCGTGAACGCTTCGGGTGGCGCTTTATCGTATCAGACCGTGTGCGTGGTCATCCTAATAAATTTGCCATGACGAGCGACGATTGTTTGTTTTGCTTCGCGTGCGGTGCCCCGGGGGCAATCGACCCTGGCCTTGGGGGGGGCCCCCAAAGTCGCTTGGGCTCGGCCGCGCAATGGGGCCAGGAGAATTTTGTGTGAACTCCTTAAGCCTATACCCTCGCGAGGTTGCTGGAGCACGGCCACTTGGTGGGATATGATCTCCGTTGTGGTAAAGGGGCCGACGGCAATGCAGAGAAGTGCGCACGCTTTAGTACTCGGCTTGTTACTGTGTTTGTTGTTACTTGCGTCGAGCATTGCGTGGGCTAGACCAGCGTTTTCGAAGTTCGAATCATATCAGGCCGCCTTGTCGAGCTTATAGGCCCAGGTGTGAACGACGGGCTCCTGATTGAAATAGTCCATGGCAGCCATGATCCGATCCTTGAGTTCCTGTTTGGACGCGACGCGGATGTGGCGGAGGACGGAGCGGGCAAGTTTAGAGAAGAAGCCCTCGACGAGGTTGAGCCAGGAGCCGTGCTTGGGAGTGAAGGTGAATTCAAAGCGGTGCGCGGGTTGATCGGCGAGCCAAGCTTTGGTCTCTTTGGAGATGTGCGCGGAATGATTGTCGAGGATCAACTTGATCGCTGTGTGGGCCGGATAGGCGGCGTCGAGAAGCTTGAGGAATTCGATGAATTCGCGGCTGCGATGGCGATCCTTGACCAGCGCATGGACCTTGCCGGTGACGAGGTCGATGCCGGCCAGCAAGCTGATCGTGCCGTGACGTTTATATTCATGCTCACGTGCGAAGGTCGCATGCACGCCGGGCTCGGGCGGCAAGTCGGGGGCGGTCGTTGCGATGGCCTGTATGCCGGGCTTCTCGTCGTAGGAAATGATCGCCATCGCGTCGCTCGGCTTCTTCTTCGAGACGGCTGCGGCCTGCTTCAAGATTCTCACTTGGCGATAAACGCACAGCACTTCGGCCATCTTCTCAGCAAAGTCGGGATCGCGCTGTTCCAGGTAGTATCGCACTTTGTGCGGTTTCACCTCTTCCTGGTCGAGGATCTTGCACACTGTGCCCTGGGCGAGGTTGGCGAGGCACGCATGTCCCTCCGCGGGTCCATGCTCGCGAGCGTGGCGGGCCAGAAGCCGCGTTGTCCACAGTTCGTGGGGATAGCCAAGTTCCTTCGCCTTCCGGCATGCCAACGACACCAGCCATGCCTTGGCCTCGGGAGTGATCGTCGGCTCTCTACCGGGGCGAGGGCGATCATCCAGCGCAGCCAGCGGGCCTTCGGCCACGGCGCGCTCGACGCAGCGCTGGACCGTTTGATGATGCAGCCCGAGTGCCCGGCCGACCGCAAAAAACGAGGGGTCTTCTCGATAGGCCAGCAATATCCGCGCCCGCTCCACCCGGCTCGCCGGTTCAGTGCGCGACTGCGCTATCGATCTCAACTTCGCCGTATCAGCTTCTCCAAGCGACAACTCAATCGCCCGCCGCCACGCTGCCATGACTTCTCATCCCGTTCTCTTGTGGGCACGCGCGACATATGTGGGAATCCGAAAACCAAGATGAATCCCCCTTATGACAACTGACAACTTTCATGGAATCGATCGTCTAGGCACTACCGCGTCACTGCTGAACCATGTCCGGATCGCTGCAAGTCGACCCGGCTTAGTCTTTGCTCAGCCTGCATGGGCGGGGTAATGACCTGCGCACAGCAGCACGTTTGCAGTAACAATCGGGCCGTCGTCTGCGGTGAAGAGAGCACCGTTTCGCTGACTTGTTGGGGCCCGCGTATTCGTTGGTGAAACCCCACTTTACATCGAGGAGCTGACATGAAGTCGAATTACAAAGTTGCAGTGGCAATGCTCGCGGGCGTCGCCCTTGGCGCTTTCGTGGTCCAGGGTCTTCACGCCCAAGCCAAGCCGCCGATCTATGTTGTCGCGGAGATCGATGTCTCAAACCTCGATGCTTACCTGAAGGAATACGTGCCGCTTGCCCAGGCCGCGATCAAAGCAGCCGGTGGGCGCATTCTGGCCGTAGGCCAAAATATAACTCCGATCGAAGGGACACCGCCGAAGCGCGCTTCTATTCAACAGTGGGAAAGCGCCGAGCATTACAATACCTATCGCAAGTCGGCGGCATTCGTGGATGCTCGGAAGATCGGCGAGAAGTACGCGAAATTCCGCACCTTTGCCATCGAGGGCATGCCGCAATAATTTACGTAACTTGCCTTACCCCCTATCCGATCCGCACGATTGCATCACGTGAAGCGGCTCTATAGCGCGACCGTCAACACACTGCGCGGCTTCGCCTACGGTATCAGGCATGAAGCCGCGCTGCGCGAAGAGGCGATCGTTCTCGCCCTGGCGCTGCCGCTCGGCCTCGTCGTGGCGCCAAGCCCGGCCTGGTACGTGGCCATGATCGGGACGCTGTTCGTGGTCTTGGCGGTGGAATTGCTCAATACCGCGGTCGAGAAGCTTGCCGACCACGTCACCCGCGAGCAGCTGCCCGCCATCCGCCGGATCAAGGATTTCGGCTCGGCCGCGGTGTTCTGCGCGCTCTGCCCCGCCGGCCTTGTCTGGCTCACGGCGATCGCCGTGCGCCTCGGGCTCCTCTGATTTTCAGCGCCAGCTTGCCGCCGGGGCGTCGCCGGCGGCGGCGCGCCGCTCCCAAGCCACGCGGCGACGGAGATTGATCGTCGCCACGGCGAGCCCCCAGATCAGGCCGAGCAGAAGGAAGAAGTGGCGCCAGTGGTCGGTATCGACGATCAGCCCCTCGACCGCCTCGCCGACGAAGGTCGCATAGGCAACGATGAGATAGTTTTGCCACGGCGCCGGCACGCGGACCGTTGCGAGCCCGATCGCCAAGGTGACGGCGACGAGCGTCAGGTAGGCGGCGCCGCCAGCCACCCATAGACCAGGAATCCCTGCATGTAGACGTCATGCTGCTGCATACCGAAGACGCGGCTGAACTCGAACGGGCCCATGCCGTTCGGATGATCGAGGATGACGCCGAGCGCGAGCCGCTGCTCCCAGAACCGGCCGCCCGGCCCGACGTCGTAGGGTTGGATCGCCTTGGCGCGCTCGAGGAACAAGTCGCGCACCGTGTCGATCGACATCATCGCCGCCACCAGCAACACCGTGCCGACCGCGGTGACGGCGGCGAACAGCAGAATGCGCGCGCGCAGGCGCGGATCGGGCGAGGCGGCGACGAGGATCGCGACCGCGACCGCGGCCGATACGGCAAAATGCATCCAGGCGCCGCGTGAAAAGCTCAGGAACAGGCCGCCGAGAAGGAAGGCGGCGAGGGCCAGATTCAGAATGCGGATGCCCCGCGTCATCAGCGCGGTCATCAACATGAGCAGCGGAAAGATCAGGAACGGACCGTAGACGTTCGGATCCTTGAAGGTCGCGCTGACGCGGTCATTGAACAGGAACCGGTCGGAGCCCGGCAGCAGGTGAAAGAAGCCGATGTAGCCCGCCGTCGTGGCGATCAGCGCCGCGAGGAGGTAGCCGCGGCGCAGAATCGAAAGCCGCGCCGGATCGCCGCCGTCAAACAGGCACGCGAACATGATCGCCGCGAGGCACAGATAGAACGACGTGCCGACGTACTGGATCGTCTGCTGCTGGTCCCCGACCTGGATGAGCGCAAGGCAGCCGCCGACCAGCCAGACCGTCAGCAGCACCAAGAGCGGCGCGAGCTTGCGGTCGAACGGTACACGCGCGGCGACGCACATGACGAGCAGCACCAGCATCAGGCCGTCGTGGGGCGAGGGCTCGATGAAGGCGAGCGAACTCGTCAGCACCGTGATGAACAGGACAAAGTGCAGCAACCGCTGCGGCAATGCCGCGGCGGGGGCGTAACCCTCCTCGGCGGCAAGGCTCGCCGCTGCGGCGCGGCCGGCGCTCAATAGGCGTTCTCCGAGCGAATGAGCGCAAACGGCGTCTGCGCCACGATGTAGAGGTCGAGCAGGATCGACCAGTTTTCGATGTAGTAGAGGTCGTGCTCGACGCGGCGCTGGATCTTCTCCTGGCTGTCGGTCTCGCCGCGCCAGCCGTGGATCTGCGCCCAGCCGGTGATGCCCGGCTTGACCCGATGGCGCGCGAAATAGCCGTCGACCGCCTCGTCATAGAGCCGGTTCTCGGCCTTGGCATGCACCGCGTGCGGGCGCGGGCCGACCAGCGAAAGGCTGCCGGTGAACACCACATTGAACAGCTGCGGCAACTCGTCGAAGCTGGTCTTGCGGATGAAGCGGCCGACGCGGGTCACCCGCGGGTCGCCCTTGGTGACGAGCTTGCTCGCGGTCAGATCGGCCTGATCGGCGTACATCGAACGGAATTTGTAGATGTCGATGCTTTCGTTGTTGAAGCCATAGCGCTTCTGCTTGAACAACACCGGCCCCTTGCTGTCGAGTTTGACCGCAATCGCGACCATGAGCATGATCGGCGCGGCGCAGATCAGGGCCAGCGAGCCGACGATCTTGTCGAACAGCCACTTCATCACGACGTCCCAGTCGGCGATCGGCTTGTCGAAGATGTCGAGCACCGGCACGGCGCCGATGTAGGAGTAGGAGCGCGGGCGGAAGTGCAGCTTGTTGCTGTGCGCGGAGAGGCGGATGTCGACCGGCAGCACCCAGAGCTTCTTCAGCATCTGCAGCAGGCGGCTTTCCGCGGAGATCGGCAGCGAGAAGATCACCAGGTCGACCCGGGTGCCGCGGGCAAACGCGACGAGATCGTTGACGCTGCCGAGCTTGGGCACGCCGCCGCAGCTCGCCGCGCTGCGTTCGTCGCCGCGGTCGTCGAACACGCCGACGACGTGGACGTCGGAATCGCGCTGGGCGGCGAGCGAGCGGATGAGCGATTCGCCGTTGGCGTCGGCGCCGACCACGACGGTGCGGCGCTCGAGGCGGCCTTGGCGCGTCCAGCGCCGCACCAGCAGGAACAGCACGCGCCGGAACGCGATCAGTGCGAACAGGCCGAGCACGTAGAAGCTGCCGAGCCAAGCCCGCGAGAACTGGTCGCCTGATTTGGCGAAGAACGACACGCCGATGGCGATCAGAAACACGCCCGACCAGGCCGAGGCGAGCCGCATGTATTGCTTTTCAAGCCCGCGGAAGGCCTGGACCTGATAGATGTCGGCGACTTGGAACGCCAGCAGGGCGAGCAGCTCGATGCCGAGAATGGCGGCGATGTAGTGCCAGGCGAAGCCGTCCGTGGGCACCACGTAGCTGAAATAAACGATCAAGCCGACGAGGCCGACGAGCGCAAATTCGATCAACCGCACCGTGCCGGCGAGCACGATCGGCGAATAGGCGCGCTCGTAGGGCTGCGCCGCGGTCGACGGCGACAGCGGCGGCGAATCGGCGCGCGGCAATGCCGTCACTGCCGCCGCTACCGCAGAGGGTGTCTCAAAGATCTTGCCGGTTCCCGGCTTGGAGATGATCGACACGTGTTTGCCGCCTGTGTTTGCTCTTCTTGCCTTGTCAACTGCCGTGCCGGCCGGGCCGTGGTCCCGGCCGGCAGACGCGCCGGCAAAATAGTGAACAAAATTCAAAAATTGGTTATGTGAATTGAGCGAGTTTTCTCATCGCGAGTGCTTCTCGATACGCGGCCAGTCCGGCTTCCACCATCGTCGTCGAGGAGAACTCGCCGCGCACCCGCGTGCGCACGGCCGCGGCGACACGGTGCGTCTGCGCCGGATCGTCGAGCGTGGCGGCGATCGCACCGGCGAGCGCGGCAACGTCCTCCGGCGGGATCAGGGCGTCCGCCTGCGGCCCAAATATCTCCGGCACGCCGCCGACCGCGGTCGCGATGATCGGCACGCCAGCGGCCGCCGCTTCCAGGACCACATAGGGCAGCGACTCGGCGCGTGAGGGGATGACCAGCATCCGTCCCAGGGCGAACGCCTCGCGCGCCGGGCAGTAGCCGATGAAGCGGACCTGGTCGGCGACTTCAAGCCGTTGCGCCTGCGCCTTGAGCGGCGCGCTTTCCGGCCCTTCACCGGCGATGGCGGCGCTCACCCGGCGCCCGGATCGCTTGAGCAGCGCCAATGCCTCGATGAGGACATCGATCGCCTTCACCGGCCGCAATTCACCGACGCAGACGATGTCCGCGGCATCGGCACGAAGCGCAACCGGTGCGAACTCGGCATCGCCGACGCCGTTGTGGACGACGCGCACCATCGCCGGCGGCCGGCCCATCTGCGTGCGGAACAGGCTGGCGGCATAGCTGCTTTCGAACAGGAAGAGGTCGGTGCGCCACTTCAGCAGCCACTCCAGGGAGCGATAGAAGCTGCCGATGAACGTGCCGGGCCGGTAGACGAGCGAGCCGCCGTGTGGCGTATAGACGCGGATGGCCTGTGGCGCGCTCAGCGCCAGTCGTGCCAATGCGGCGCCCTTGGCGCCGTGGCCGTGCAGCACGTCGGGCGCGAGAAGCTTCACTCGCCGCGAAATCAGCCGCAGCGCCGGCAGGTCCGACGGGCCGAGCTCGCGCCCGATCGCGGTACGCTCGAGGCCGAGCTCCAGGCTCGGCGCAAGGTCGGCGAGGATCGCTTCGGCGCGCGCGCCGCCGGTCGTGCTGTCGACAATCAGTCCGACGCGATGGCCGCGCTGGGATTGGCCGTGCGCCACGTCGAGCACGTGGCGAAACAGTCCGCCGAGCGGCGCCCGCAGGATATGCAGGATCTTGAGGCTCGCCGGATCGAATCCGGCTTGCGGCGGTCCTGATGCGGCCGGGCTGAGCGCGCCGTCGGCCGGTGCGGCAAGAGTGGCGGCCAGCCGTGACGCCGCGGGCCGCAAAAGATCGCTCATCGAGCAAATCCTCGAAAACTCGCGTCAGAGAATTAAGCTGATAGACACGCGCGGCGGTTAACAAAGCTTCACCCGCGCCCGGGTTTGCCTCGGTCGCGCGCAGCACTCGGCCCCTTAACCGGATGGCAACCTTAATCGACTGTTATCGGCGACGGCGTGTCTTAAGTTCGTAGGAGTCGCGAAATGAGTATGGCGTCGCAATCGCCGCGGCCCGGGGGCGGCAACCAGTTCGGCGATGCGGAGTCCGACCTGCCGGCGCTCGGCGCGGCGCTCTGGCGCAACAAATGGCAGATCGTGCGCCCGACCGTGCTCGCGGCGTTGATCGCGATCGCCGTGGTCGAGATGATCGTGCCCAAATATCTGTCGGAGGCCCGCGTCCTCATCGAAGGGCGCGACAATGTCTTCCTGCGTCCGAACGCCGACAAGGATCTCATCGACCGTGGCACCGTCGATCAGGAGGCGGTGACCAGCCAGGTGCAACTCATCCTTTCGCGCGATCTCGCCAGCGAGGTGATCGACAAGCTCAAGCTCGGCGAACGGCCGGAGTTCGATCCGGCAATTGCCGGGATCTCGCCGCTCAAGAAGGTGCTCGGCATCATCGGCGTGATCAAGAACCCGATGCGGATGACGCCGGAAGAGCGCGTGCTCGATGCCTATTACGACCGTCTCCAGGTCTTCCCGGTGGAGAAGTCGCGCGTCATCGTCATCGACTTTCTGTCGGAGGACCCGAAACTCGCCGCCGAAGTCGCCAACACCATTGCCGAGGCCTACCTGGTGCGCCAGCAGGCGGCGAAGCAGCAGCAGGCACGCGCCGCAGGCGAATGGCTCGCCGGCGAGATCGAAACCATGCGTCAGAAGGTGGCCGACGCCGAAGCGAAGGTGGAGGCGTTTCGCTCCAACTCCAATCTCCTGGTCGGCCCCAACAATACGACGCTCTCCGCGCAGTCGCTTGGCGACGTGAACGCGCAGCTCGCCGCCGCGCGCGCGCAGAAGGGGGACGCGCAGTCCAAGGCCAAGCTGATCCGGGAAATGCTGCGTTCCGGTGGCCCGCTCGAATCCTCGGACATTCTCAATTCCGAGCTCATCCGTCGGCTCTCCGAGCAGCGGGTCACCTTGCGCGCGCAGCTCGCCGAGCAGTCGTCGTCACTGCTCGGCAATCATCCGCGCATCAAGGAGCTCAAGGCGCAGATCGCCGACCTCGACAAGCAGATCAGGGCCGAGGCGGACATGCTGGCGCATTCGTTGGAAAACGATGCCAAGCTCGCCGACGCGCGCGTCGATACGCTTGCCGCAAGCCTTGATCAGCTCAAGAGCCAGGCGGCTGGAACCAACGAGCAGGACGTGCAGCTGCGCGCGCTCGAGCGTGACGCCAAATCGGAGCGCGAACTGCTCGAATCCTATCTCGCCAAATACCGCGAGGCGACCGCGCGCGACACCATCAATTCGGCGCCGGCCGACGCCCGCGTGATTTCGCGCGCTACGGTCTCGAACGTTCCCGCCTATCCGAAAAAGCTGCCGACCGTGCTGATCGCGTCGCTGGCGGTGATGGTGCTCTGTTCCGGTTGGGTGCTTACCCGCGAGCTTCTCGCCGCTCCCGTCGCCACCGCGCCTCGCCCCTCCCGCATCGGCGTGGGCCGCCGCCGGCGCGCGCCCGCGATCGCCGATGCCGCGCCCGCGAGATTCGCTTCGCTGCCGGATCGGGCGCTCCCGGCCGCCGGCGTTCCTGTTGCCGCGATCAAGGAAGTCGCCGCCGACGTGGACGGCGGCGGCGGCCCGATTGCCGTGTTCGGCGTCGCGCGCGGATTGGATGCGACCGGCATCGCCATAAAGCTCGCGCGCGCCTTGGCGGAAAACGGCGGCCGGGTGGTGCTGGTCGAGCTCGGTTCGGGCGATGAGGCCATCAAGGCGATTTCCAGCGACCCATCGGCCGGCGGCCTTGCCGAACTTGCCGCCGGGACGGCATCATTCAGCGGCATCATCACCAAGGACAAGCAGTCCGCGCTTAATCTCATCACGTCGGGGCGGATGCCGGCAGATCGGCTTACGATCCTATCGGCGCCCGGGATGGCCCCGACCTTTGCCGCGCTGGCGCGCAGCTACGACCATTTGGTCTTAGATGCCGGCGCACTCGGCGGACCGGAGATGACCGCCATCGCCGAGATCGCGCCGCACGCGTTCCTGCTCACCGAGACGGCGACCGGCGCGGCAACCGCCGCGGGGCGGGAGCGCCTGATCGACGCCGGCTTCGACGATGTGACCGTGCTCGTCGGCGCGCGCGCCGGCGTTGCCGCGGCCGGAGCAGCCGCGGCCTAGCGCTTTTCCTCGGCGTGGAGCGAGACCGCGCGAAATACGGTCGCAGGGCACACGTGGCCCTTGCAGCTCGCGCCGCGTTGACACCGTGACGCGCTTTTGCTCGACCCGCCAAAGGTGAGGAAACCGGGGAGGACAGAGAGCACGGAGTTGACCCCGCCGCGACGGCGGCAAAGGATCGGGAGTGAAGG
Source organism: uncultured Alphaproteobacteria bacterium (assembly GCA_963833665.1). Lineage (GTDB taxonomy): Bacteria > Pseudomonadota > Alphaproteobacteria > Rhizobiales > Xanthobacteraceae > BOG-931. The sequence continues at coordinate 123,842 of CAWHZA010000030.1, forward strand.
ACGGAATAGTGTGCGTCCGAGAAGGGAACTATCGGTGAGCGGGCTCAAACAGACGATCATCCGCAGCGGGCTGGAGGGGCTCTACTTCAGTGGCGCGCATCGCGCGCTGAAGCGTTTTGTCGGCGGGGTCGGCGCCATCCTGACGCTGCACCACGTCCGTCCGTCCCGGCCCGACCGGTTCCAGCCGAACCGCCTGCTCGAGATCACGCCGGCATTCTTTGCACGCGTGATCCGCTCGCTGCGCCGCTCGCGCGTCGACCTCGTCAGCCTCGACGAGATGCACCGCCGCCTGACCGAGGCCGATTTTTCCCGCCGCTTCGTCTGCGTTACTTTCGACGACGGCTACCGCGACACGCTGGAGTGGGCCTATCCGATCCTCAAGGAGGCGGAGGTGCCGTTCGCGGTCTATGTGGCCACGAGTTTTCCCGACCGGCTCGGCGAACTCTGGTGGCTCGCGCTCGAAGCGGTGATCGCACGCAACAACCGCATCGGCCTTGAGGTTGACGGCCGCAACCGCACCTTCGACTGCGCCGATGTGGCCGACAAGCGCGCGCTCTTCAACGAGCTTTATTGGTGGCTGCGCCGCCGGCGCACCGAGACCGAGGTACGGCGCGTCGTGCGCGATCTCGCGGCCTGCTATCAGGTCGACATAGCGGGGTTCTGCAACGATCTCTGCATGAGTTGGGCGGAGCTCAGCGAGCTCGCCGCCGACCCGCTGGTGACCATCGGCGCCCATACGGTCAATCATCCGATGCTGGCGAAGCTGCCGGCCGACGCCGTGCGCGCGGAAATGGATCTGAGCCGCTCGGTCATCGAGGCGGCGCTTGCCGTGCGGCCGCAGCATCTGTGTTATCCGTTTGGCGACCGCAGCTCGGCCGGGCCGCGCGAATTCGAGATCGCGTCCGAGCTTGGCTTCAAGACCGCAGTGACGACGCAGCCCGGCGTGGTGTTTCGTGGGCACAGAAAAACCCTGACGGCGTTGCCGCGGCTCTCGCTGAACGGCGAATACCAGCGCCTGCGCTACGTGCGCGTGCTGCTCTCGGGTTCGGCGACCGCGATGTGGAACGGCTTGCGCGGCCTGGAGGCGGCGTGAGCGGGTGACAGTGGACGGGCAACGAACGACAAGTAAAAGTCTTTCGCCTGTATTCACCTGTATTCCTGCTTCTATCGTCCGTCGTCGGTCGGCCGCCTTCCGTCGTCGGCCCTCCGGCTCATCCACCGCACCAGAGGCATCGCCGGCACGACCCATCCGAGTCCGGCGATGATGTAATAGAGCGTGGCGGCGAGGGCGTTTTCGCGAATGGCCGGAGCCTGCGCGAGCGCCATCGCCACCAGCGCCCACACGACGACAAGCACCAGAAGCGCAATGGCGCCGATGAACTTGCGCAGCCTGAGAGACATGGGGGAGGTGCTATCACAGGCGACATCGCGCGTCATTGCCGCACGGGGGAGGGGGTTATAAGGTGTCCGCCTCCTCAATGATCGGGCGAGAATGACCGCGACACTTGCCGATGATTTTCGCACGCGCGCGATCCGGCTGTGGCTTTATGCTGTCGCCGCGCTCGTGCTCGTCATGGTGCTCGTCGGTGGCGCGACGCGGCTGACCGAGTTCGGCCTCTCGATTACCGAGTGGCAGCCGGTGACCGGCGCGTTGCCGCCGCTCAGCGAGGGGCAATGGCAGGCCGAGTTCCAGAAATATCAGGCCATTCCGCAGTACCGCGAACTCAACCGCGGCATGAGCCTGGCTGAGTTCAAGACCATTTTCTGGTGGGAATGGGCGCACCGGTTCCTTGGCCGGCTGATCGGCGCGGCGTTCCTGTTTCCGTTCCTCTGGTTTCTGTGGCGCGGCTCGATCGCAAGCGAGTTGCGGCCGCGGCTCTGGTTGATCTTTGCTCTTGGCGCGCTGCAAGGCGCGGTCGGCTGGTGGATGGTGGCATCCGGCCTCGCCGATCGTGTCGAGGTCTCGCAATATCGGCTGGCAACGCATCTTGTGCTCGCCTGCGCGATCTATGTCGCGCTGGTGTGGACGGCGCAGCGCCTCGGGGAGGGGACGTCGATATTTCCTCCCGCACCGGCAGCGTGGCAGGGAGGGGGAGCAGCCCGGCTTCGCGCGAGCGCCGCCGGCCTGCTGGGACTCGTGCTCCTGCAAATTTATCTCGGCGCCCTCGTCGCCGGACTGCGCGCCGGGTACGTCTACAACACATGGCCGCTGATCGATGGCGCCTTGGTGCCCGAAGGGTCGCGGCTGTTTGCCGACGCGCCGCTCTGGCGGAATTTCTTCGAGAACACGCTCACTGTCCAGTTCGACCATCGGATGCTCGCCTATGCGATCTGGTTGTGCGCGCTCGCGCACGCCATCGATGTCGGGCGCGCGCGAAGAGGGCCAGCGTTTGCCAGCGCCGTCGCATTATTGGTGGCGCTGACGTTGCAGGCGGCGCTCGGCATCTGGACGCTGTTCGCCGCAGCGCCGCTTCCCGTGGCGTTGCTGCACCAGGCGATGGCGATGCTGGTCTTGACCGCGGCGACCATGCACGCGGCGAGCGTTAGCCGCGGCGGCCGTCATTCTGGCGCCCGGTCGAACGCAGCCGCGCCGCAATCGATGACCGAATTCGGAGAACGGACGCTCGGCGCGTAACCGCGGAGTGCCGACCGGCGGGAAATTATCGACGCCGGCTCGCGCCCTTAGCCGCGCGGCGGGTGACTTCAGTCGGCCAGCCCTTGCTCGAGATCGGCGATGATGTCCTCCTTGTCCTCGATGCCGATCGACAGCCGCACCACGTCGGGGCCGGCGCCGGCCGCGACCTTCTGCGCATCGTTGAGCTGGCGGTGGGTGGTCGATGCCGGGTGAATGATCAGCGAGCGGGTGTCGCCGATGTTGGCGAGGTGCGAGAACAGCTTCACGTTGGAGACGAGCTTGACGCCGGCGTCGTAGCCGCCCTTGAGGCCGAACGTAAACACGGCGCCGGCTCCGTTCGGGCAATATTTCTTGGCGAGGTTGTGGTAGCGGTCCCCCGCCAGGCCCGGATAGCTCACCCAGGCCACCTGCGGGTGCTTGGCGATCCATTCGGCGACCGCGAGCGCATTGTCGCAGTGTTGGCGCATGCGCAGCGGCAGCGTCTCGATGCCGGTGAGGATGAGGAAGGCATTGAACGGTGAGAGCGCCGGACCGATGTCGCGCAGCGCCAGCACCCGGCAGGCGATGGCAAAGGCGAAATTGCCGAACGTCTCGTGCAGGACGATACCGTGATATTCCGGCCGCGGCTCGCAGAGCATCGGGTAACGCCGCTCGCGCGACCAGTTGAAGGTGCCGGCATCGACGATGAGCCCGCCGATCGAGTTACCGTGGCCGCCGAGAAATTTGGTCAGCGAATGCACGACGACGTCGGCGCCGTGATCGATCGGCTTGCACAGATACGGGGAAGCGAGCGTGTTGTCGACGATGTAGGGCACGCCGGCGCGGCGCGCGATCTGCGCGACCGCCTCCATGTCGGTGATGACCCCGCCGGGATTGGCGATCGACTCGGTGAAGATCGCCTTGGTCTTCGGGCTCACCGCTCGCTCGAACGAGCCGATGTCGTCGGGATCGGCCCACACCACGTTCCAGCCGAAGTTCTTGAACGCGTGGTTGAACTGGTTGATCGAGCCGCCATAGAGCTTGCGCGACGCGACGAACTCATCGCCGGGCTGCAGCAGGCAATGAAAGACCAGCACCTGCGCCGCGTGGCCGGATCCGACCGCAAGCCCGGCGGTGCCGCCTTCGAGCGCGGCGACGCGCTCCTCCAGCACCGCATTGGTCGGGTTGCCGATGCGCGTATAGATGTTGCCGAAGGTCTGCAGCCCGAACAGCGAGGCGGCATGGTCGACGCTTTCAAACACGTACGAGGTGGTCTGATAGATCGGCGTCGCGCGCGCGCCGGTCGTGGGATCGGGCTGCGCCCCGGCGTGAATGGCGAGCGTGGCGAAGCCCGGAATGCGGTCGTTCATCGGCCAATCCTCAGCATGCTGTTGGGAAAAGCGCCCATCGCCGGTTTATAGGATCTAACTAAGTTGTTCCAGGCCGTTTTGCTCCATACCGCATTATGGTCGCCGCGCGAGCAGCCGCTATTGACCATCCACCGCACGGTGCCGCGGTCTGGCCTGCACAGTAGCGAACATACGGGCCAGACGGATGACCCGTGCTGACTCTGATCGCCTATGAGTGCCCTACACACTCAGATGGCTGCATGGCTTGCACAATCATGAGCTATGACCAGCAGCGGAATTGATGTCGGAGCGTGGCTCCGAGCCCCTTGGGACGCGGCTGGACAAAGCCGGTGGCTTTGACCAAGCTGATGCCAGGCGCGTAATTCTGGCTGAGTTCTATCGGGGCGGCGAATGCCGGCCCGATAGAAACATCCGGGGCGGGTGCGGGGGCGAAACTCCGACAGTCGACGTATCCGCAAGGCGCCCTCACACGTGGGGCATCCACCCGCCGAATGTTGTTGATCAACTCGTCGCCTTCGCCGACGAACAGGGAGACCTCGCGTCGCTTTGGTCGGCGCTGGATGATTGTGACCTGGGCTCGCGCGACATGGTGTTGTTCCCCATCAGTCGCCCTCTCATCATTGTCCGCGTAGGCGCGTGGATTGCGCGTCGCGCATCGCGCCGACGGCCAAATGTCTTCTTCCGCTTCACCGGCGGCGAACTAGTTGACAGGCCGACAGGGCAGACCAACTCCACAACTGCCCTTTTTCGGTTGGCTTGCTCCGACCTTAACAGGCGGCACGGACAGGACCGTGTCTTTCTGCTCGCCGACACTATGCCACTTAGTCAAATGATGACGCGCGTTTGCTGTCGACGCGCTTTTCCAATATCGGCACCAATATACCATGCTTTGCCAGCGCGCGGATCGTCAGCTTCGAATACTTCTCAAACCGTCTACGTACATCTCAACAGATATTCCGGTAGACTGACTGCTCAACTGTACGAGATCATCCGCCGAGTCGGCATGGCTGAACCATCGACGAGTTTCATTCTCCATTCCATGGAGTTATCTGGCGAGGCTCGAATTTCATTAGAATCGCAGCTAGCTTCGTTCGTTGATTTACTTCCTGCCGAGCAGGATACCGCTGAATATTTTGCAAATATTTCCAGAAGCACCATAGTTTTACTCGCCTACGAGGCACAAGCATATAAGATTTCAACGTCGGGGGTTTTTGTAGAAGCCGCAGGACTGGGCAAGGTGGTCGTTGCACCAGGCGCCACGTGGATGGCGGAGCAGATGGCAAATGGCGGCGGTGTCGGCACAACTTTTTCCGAGCCGACAGCGGACTCGGTCGTGACGGCGCTCCTGCAGGCGCTCCGTGATTCCCACCGGCTCGGCGCACTTGCTTGCTCGCTCGCTCTTCACGTCCGGCACGCGAATTCAAGTGAACGATATATTGAACGAATGATCGCATCGAGTCGGCAGAAACCAGACATGCAGCTAATCTATCAATTGGGGGAAGAAGTAGATTTCAGCGATGCATTCAATTCGCACGGCTTCATGCGTGATGGTTGGGGCGAAATAGAAGATTGGGGTGTTTGGACGATTAGGAACCACGCTGAACTGACTTTCAGGTTTGCTCGTGCTGAGATAGCGCCGTATCCCCCGGCTCAGCGGTCGTCGCTTTGCGCGCGCGCGGCGGCGGTGGCGGCGTCGGTCGAGCCGCCGCGTCCGGAGGTGCGGTCAAGCGACAGACGCTGGATGCCGCCGCCGATCTTCGCCCGCTTCGCGGTGATGGTTCGGGTATTGACGCCCATCCAGGCTATCTCCGACGACAGCCGGCCGTATTCGATCTTCGGGCAGCGGTTCATCACGACCTTGAGGCCGTTGGCTTCGGCGAGCGCGGCGGCTTCGTCGCTGCGTACGCCGAGCTGCATCCAGATGACTTGCGGCCGCGGCTTCAACGCCAGCGCTTCCGCAACGATCGCCGGCGCGTAGCGCGAATTGCGGAAGATGTCGACCATGTCGATGGGCTCGGGGCACGTCGGCAAGGCGCGCATAGACCCGTCGGCCGAGGATGGTCTCGCCGGCCTGGCCCGGATTGACGGGGATCATCGTGTAGCCGCGCTCAAGCAGATACTTGAAGGCAAAATAGCTCGGCCGGTTCTCCCGCTCCGAGGCGCCGACCATCGCGATCGACTTCACGCTGTTGAGAATGCCGCGGATGTAGCTGTCGGAATAGGAATCGTGATCCATCGCGAATGCCAGAGAAACAACGTGCGCCATTGAAGATAGTCGCGCCGCGCAGCGAATGAAAGGTGCCGCTTCTTGTTTTTACCTTAGCGGTCTTCCCATTTCGGCTCGCGCTTTTCGATGAAGGCGCCGATGCCTTCGGCGGCGTCGCGCGCGAGCATGTTCTCCACCATCACCTCTGACGCGTATCGATAAGCCTCGGCGAGCGGCATCTCGAGCTGGCGGTAGAACGCCTCCTTGCCGATCTTCACCGTCAAGGCCGACTTCGCGGCGATCGTCCCCGCGATCTTGAGGGCTTCGTCGCGTTCGGCGCCGGGCGCGACCACGCGGTTGACGAGGCTGATCCGCGCGGCGTGCTCGGCGGAGATCATCTCGCCGGTGAGCAGCATTTCCATCGCGTGCTTGCGCGACACGTTGCGCGCGAGCGCGACCATCGGCGTCGAGCAGAACAGGCCGAGATTGACGCCGGGCGTGGCGAACTTGGCGGTCCGCGAGGCGACCGCGAGGTCGCAGCTCGCGACCAATTGGCAGCCGGCAGCGGTGGCGATTGCCTGCACGGCGGCGATGACCGGCTGCGGCATGG
>CAWHZA010000031.1:0-156270 GCA_963833665.1 uncultured Alphaproteobacteria bacterium
CCACCAATTGCTCCAGTCGGTCAGCTGCGGCGGAGGCTCCGCCGTGAGCCCCTCCCACCACACGTCGCCGTCGGCGGTGCGGGCGACGTTGGTGAAGATGGTGCCGCTGTGCAGCATCTTGATGGCGTTGGGGTTGGTGGACACGCTGGTGCCCGGCGCGATGCCGAAGAACCCGGCCTCGGGGTTGATCGCGCGGAGCTCGGCCGTCCCGGCCGAACCGCATCCAGGCGATGTCGTCCCCGATCGTCTCGACCCGCCAGCCCGGCAGTGCCGGGACCATCATGGCCAGGTTGGTCTTCCCGCATCCGGACGGGAACGCCGCGGCGATATACCGGGCCCTGGTCCCGCCGTTGCCGGAGCTAGGCGGGACGATCTTGAGGATGAGCATGTGCTCGGCCAGCCAGCCCTCGTCCCGGGCCATCGCCGACGCGATCCGCAGCGCGTAGCATTTCTTGCCCAGCAGCGCGTTCCCCCCGTATCCCGACCCGAACGACCAGATCTCGCGGGTCTCGGGGAAGTGGGAGATGTACTTGACCGGGTTGCATGGCCAGGGCACGTCGGCCTGTCCGGCGGCAGCGGCGCGCCGACCGAGTGCACGGCCCGGACGAAGAATCCGTCCTCGCCCAGCTGGTCCAGCACCGCGGTGCCCATCCGGGTCATGATCCGCATCGAGGCCGCCACGTACGCCGAGTCGGTGATCTCCACGCCCAGCTGGGAAATCGGCGAGCCGAGCGGGCCCATGCAGAACGGGATCACGTACATGACCCGCCCTTCCATGCAGCCCGCGAACAGGGACGCGAAGGTGGCGCGCATCCGCTCCGGCGCGATCCAGTTGTTGGTCGGGCCGGCGTCTTCTTCCTTCTCGGAGCAGATGAACGTGCGGTCCTCCACCCGGGCCACATCCGAGGGATCCGAGCAGGCGGCGAAGCTGTCGGGCCGCAGGTCCGGGTTGAGCCGGATCAGCGTGCCCTGCGCGGTGAGCAGGCCGGTCAGCTGCTCCCATTCGGGGCTGTGAGCCGTCGCACCACTGGACGCGGGCGGGGCGGGTGAGCGCGGCGATCTCCCGCACCCATGCGATCAGCCCGCCGTGCCTGGTAAGGGCCTGATCCAGGCCCGGGATCCCCTCGGTCACTCGTTCTCCTTCCGTCCGCCGGCAGCGTCACCGCGGTTCTGCTGCCTCGCCGTGCGGCAGGCCCGGGCGCGAGCTGGCAACGCCATGGCGCCGGGCGACGCGCCGCAAGTACGCCAGCCGCTCGCGCCAGGCCCCTGCGCCGTAGTCATCGCCGGCCGGCCGCGCCTTCGGCCGTCTTGCGGGCAGCCTCGTCGATGCCCGCCCGCAGTTCGCCGGCCAAACCTGCCATGGCGCCTTTCCGCCCGGCCCGCACTCAGGGCCTAGCAGAACTATTATTTATGCAATTAACAAATCTCGCAACTACTGCGCCGCTGCCTGGCGCATCCCTGGCAGCACGGCGGATAGTCGCCGGGTCGGCTGCCATCCCCGTCGCACGTCGTTTCCGGAGGGCTCAGCCGGCCGCGTCCGGACATCGCTGGCTGGGCCGAGGAGCAGGACGAGATCGCCGGGGCCCAGCGTCATCTCGGGGGCGGGGAAGGCGGAGTAGCCGGCGCCGCGCTGGGTGACCGCGAGGATCCTGACCTCGGGATGGGCGGCGCGGATCTGCCCGATCGTGGTGCCGTCCAGCCGGGCACCTGGGCGGACCTCGATCTCCTCCAGCCGCCACCCGGGGGCGACGCGGACCATGTCCAGGAAGCTGACGATCGCCGGGTGCAGGGCGAGCACCGCCATCCGGCTGCCGCTGACGTCGTAGGGCGAGACCACCTGGTCGGCCCGGCCCGGCGCAGCTTGTCCACCGACTCGGGGTTGGAGGCGCGGGCGACGATGGTCAGCTTCGGGTTCATCGGGCGGGCGGTGAGGGTGATGTAGACGTTGACCGCGTCGGAGTCGACCGCGCACAGCAGCCCGGCGGCCCGCTCTACGCCGGCGCGGCGCAGCACGGCCTCCTCGGTCGGGTCGGCGGCAGCCCGCACGTCACCGTCCGGCTGTTGACGAACTAGTAAACTACTGACTTAATAATTTAAGCAATTGCCTGCCGGGCTGTCCCGCCCGGAGCCGATCCGGGCTGTGACTCTTGACACAACCCGGCGCACGGTGGCGGCGGGCAGGCACCGGCTGTCCCCCGGGCCGGCGGGCGTCATCGCGGCTGGCGGCTACAGAAAGGTGCCTTATGACCGACCCGGGTTCGTCCATGTCACTCACGGCCGTCATCGTCATGGCCGTGGTCGTCCTCGTCTTGTTGGCCGGGTGGCTGGGAGCGGTCTTTTTCGCGGCGCGCGAGCCCGGGGGCGGCAGCGCCCGGCGGGCGGGGACGATCCCGGGCGCGCCAGCCAGCCGGAAGCCGCAGGCATCCCGGCGACGTGCCTGCGGCCCCGGCCCGCGTGCCGGGCGGGGACGGCACGGGCGGGGCGCTCACCCGCGCCGGGCGGGGCGGATGAGCGGTGGGTACCGGGATCACAGCCCGCCCGGCTCCGCTGCTGCGCCCGGGAAGCCCGGCGGCGCCCGAGGCGCCGCCGTCCGCTGCGCGGCCTGGCTCCTGGCTCGTTGCTAACATTGTCAATTGCCGGGTGTGATAAATGGACCGGGCTTCCGCCGGCCCTCAGGCGCCCGGGCGCTGGCGTGCCATGCGGGCGCCGGGTTAGGGAGGCTGCCGGGTGAGTACGCCGTTGTACCAGCTGAAGGCGGAGTTCTTCAAGACGCTGGGCCACCCTGCCCGGATCCGGGTGCTGGAGCTGCTCAGCGAGCGGGAGTACGCGGTGGCCGAGATGCTCCCGGAGGTTGGCATCGAGCCGGCGCACCTGTCGCAGCAGCTAGCGGTGCTGCGGCGCGCCAACCTGGTCACCGCCCGCAAGGAAGGCTCCAGCGTCCGTTACGCGCTGACCAGCCCGCACGTGGCCGAGCTGCTGGCGGTGGCCCGGGTGATCCTCACCGGCGTGCTGTCGGGGCAGGCCGAGCTGCTCGACGACCTGCGCGCCTCCGCGGGATGACCGGGCCGGGAGGCAGCTCCCCGCGTCAGGGGCAGATGTCCGTGCCCAACGGCGTGTCCGTGCCCCACGGCGGCAGGAGCCGCAGCATCTCCTGAACGAGGTAGATGCGGAAGCCGAGCTTCAGCCCGGGCAGCCAGGGGGCGGCCGCCTCGTTGGCCCGCGGGTCGCGGCCGCTCGCGTCCGGGCCGAGTACCTGTTCCAGGACGCGGCCGAGGATCAGCACCGCGGCGAGGTCAGCCGTCTCAGCCAGCCGCCGCGCGTCCGCAGCGGAGACGCCCGGGGCGCCCAGGCGGGTGATCAGGTCGGCCGTGGCGGGCTCGGGGATAAGTTCCCGGCCGCGGAACTGCAGGCCGCGGGCGAGGTCCAGCACCCAGGGCGCGACGATGGGAAGCAGCCGGTGATCGGAGAGCACCGCACCGATGACAGCCGGGCTCAGGACGTCGCGCAGCGCGTCGTTGCAGATCCCGGCGATCGCTTCGCCGGTCGCCGCGTCCACCGGCCCGAGCGCCGCGGCGAGTGACCTGTCGATCAGCTCACTGGCGCGAAGAGGCTCAGCCGGGCGCTGGGGCGCCCCGTCCGGGGAAGCCGGCGCGTTCCCGCGCCCGGTAGATGTCATGCCAGCCCGCTCCTTAGCCTTCGCCGGCGCCATGGCGCCGGCCGCCTGAGTCCATGCCGTCGTCCTGACGGGGCGCCTCGGCGTCCGGGCCGCTTCCCCGCGCAAGTACCGATCTGCCGACATGATAACTTTCTCAATCGTGCAACTGCTGTCCGTCCTGCGATCACTTGCCGCACGCCCGGTGACTGAGCGGCTTCCCCGCCCGCCGGGCCTGCCGGGCATGACACGGTTCCGGGGCTCAGTACAGCTCCGCCACGTCGATGCCGGGTCCTGCAACGGCTGCGAGCTGGAGATCGCCTCGGCGTTCGGGCCGGTCTATGACGCCGAGCGGTTCGGCGCCCGGCTGACGGCCTCGCCCCGGCACGCGGACGGGGTGCTGGTGACCGGCGTGGTGACGCGGAACATGGCGGTCCCGCTGGCCAGGACCATCGACGCGGTGCCGCGGCCGCGGGTGGTGGTGGCGTGCGGGGACTGCGCGCTGGGCGCGAGCGTGTTCGGGGCCGGTTACGGCTGCGCGGGCGGCGTCCGGGTGGTCGCCGATCCTGACCTTGAGATTCCCGGGTGCCCGCCCGATCCGGCGGCGATCACGCAGGCGCTGCGCGCGCTGACCGGGCGGTGAGCGCCGTCCTTTTCCTGGCCGGCCTGGGCCTGGGCGCTGGCGGGGCGGTAGCCGGGCTGGTGCTGCCGGGCAGGGTCAGGGCGCCGGCGGCGGCCGTGCTCACCTCGGCGGGATGCGCCGCGGTCTTCGCCGCGTCCGCGCGGGTGCTGGCCTCGGGGGTGCCGGTCACCGCAGGGTCGGCCGCGATCCTCCCGCTGACGGGCGTGGTGATCTCGCTGGACCGGTTCGGCGCGGTCTTCGCGGCGACGGCTGCCGTCATCGGCGCGGCGGCGAGCTGCTACTCGGCCGGCTACCTGGCCCGCGGCCACGGGAGCCGGGCTGTCGCGGCGCTGCTGCCGCTTTTTGTCACGAGCCTGCTGCTGGTGCCGGCCGCGGCGAGCATCGCGACGTTCATGGCCGCGTGGGAGCTGATGGCGCTGTCGTCGCTGCTGCTGCTGCTCACCGGTCACCGCCGGGCCGAGGCGCGGGCCGCCGCCCAGTGGTATGCGGCGATGACCCACGCCGGGGCGGCCGCGATCCTGCTCGCGCTGGTCATCGCAGGCGCGCACGCCGGCGGCCAGTCGTTCGCCGCGATCCGCGACCATGCCGGCGCGCTTCCGCTCGCGGTCCGCTCGGCCGTGTTCCTGCTGGCCCTGGCCGGCTTCGCGTCCAAGGCGGGCGCGGTGCCGCTGCACGTCTGGCTGCCCCGTGCGCATCCCGAGGCACCCGGCCCGGTCTCCGCGCTGATGTCCGGCGCGATGGTGAACCTCGGCATCTACGGCATCGTGCGTGTCGGTGCGGGGCTTCTCGGCGGCGGGGTGCTGTGGTGGTGGCTGGCGGTCTCGGCCTCGGCGTGGTGTCGGCGCTGTTCGGCGGGCTGCACGCGGCGGCGAGCGCGGATCTCAAGCGGCTGCTCGCCTACTCGACCGTCGACAACATGGGCCTGGTGCTGACCGGCGTCGGCGCCTCGGGCGCCCTCGCGGTGACCGGGCATCAGGTGCTGGCGGCCCTGGCGATGACCGCGGCGCTGTTCCAGCTGGCCAGCCACGCGGCGTTCAAGGGGTGCCTGTTCCTGGGGGCTTCTTCTGTCCAGCGCGCGACCGGCACCCGCGATCTTGACCGCCTGGGCGGGCTGGCGCGCCGCCTCCCGGCCACCGCGGCGCTGTCCGGCATCGGGGCGGCGGCGATCTGCGCGCTGCCGCCGTTCAGCGGGTTCGCCAGCGAGTGGCTGCTGCTGCAGGGACTGCTGCGCGGCTTTTCCGCTCACGGCGCCGCGGTCGCGGCCGTGCTGCTCGCCGGGGTCGCGGCGCTCGCGCTGACGGGCGGGCTGACCGCCGCGGCATTCGTGAAGGCGGCCGGGATCGGGTTCCTCGGCCAGCCCCGCACGCCGGGCGCCGCAGACGCGGCCGAGGTCGCCCCGTCGATGGTGGCGGGCACGGCGCTGCTGGCCGTACCCTGCCTGGTCCTCGGCGTGGTTCCCCGGGCTGGTGCTGCCGGTGCTGGCCAAGGCGGCTGCGGCCGTACTGGGTTCCGCTCCGGCAGCGGCGCTGCCCGCGGGGATCGGGGCCGAGGCCGCCAGCGCTACCGACGTGATCGAGCCGTCCGCTGCTGGCCGCGGTGCTGCTGGCCTTGCTCGCCCTGGCCTGGGTGGTGCTCCGGACCCGGGCCAGGGCACGCCGGGCGCAGGCGTGGGGCTGCGGCGGTGATCCGCAGACGGCGCGGATGCAGTACACCGCGACATCGTTCGCCGAGCCGCTGCAGCGGGTCTTCGACGACGTGCTGCGCCCCAGCCATGACCTGGAGGTCAGCCATCTGGCCGAGTCACGGTACTTCGAGGACGCGATCACGTATCACAGCCGGGTCGATGACGCCATCGAGCGCGGCGGCTACCGGCCGGTCATCGGCGCCGTCCGCCGCTGGGGCCAGGTCGCGCGGCACGCGCAGAACGGCAGCCTGCACCGCTACCTCGGCTACGGGCTCGCCGCGCTCGTCGTCATCCTGGTGGTGCTGTCGTGACCGCCGCGTTCGCGGCCCAGGCGGCGGCGTCGGCCATGCAGCTGGTCGCCGCCTGCGCCGGGCGGACCGCTGCTGTACGGGCTGATGGCCAAGGTGCGGGCCCGGGCGGAGGGACGGGTCGGGCGCCCCGGTCCGCCAGCCGCTGCTCGACCTGCGCAAGCTCATGGGCAAGGAACGCGTGCACGCCGAGCACTCCAGCGTGGTGCTGCCGCTGGCCCCGCTGGTGCTCATCGCCTCGGCCGCCGTCGCGGTCATGATCGCGCCGCTCATCACCACCCGCCCGGCGCTCGGCCGCACCGCGGACGTGTTCGCCGTGGTCGTTCCTGCTGCTGCTGGGCTCGGTGGCGCTGGCGCTGGCCGGGCTGGACGCCGGCACGGCCTTCGGGGGGATGGGGGCGAGCCGGGCGATGACGATCGGGGCGCTCGCCGAGCCGGCCCTGCTGGTCGCGGTGCTCGCCCTGTCCTTGCAGGCCGGGACCTCCAACCTGCCGGGGATCGTCACGGCGACCCTGGCCCGCCCGGAGCTGGTGGCCAGCCCGGCACGGGTGCTGGCCCTGGCCGCCCTGGTCATCGTGGTGGTCGCCGAGACCGGCCGGATACCGGTCGATAACCCCTCGACCCATCTCGAGCTGACGATGATCCACGAGGCGATGGTGCTCGAGTACGCGGGTCCCGAGCTCGCGCTGGTCACACTCGGCGGGCAGATGCGGCTGGGGCTGCTGCTGTCGCTGGTGGCGAACCTGTTCTTCCCGTGGGGCATCTGCCGGCGGCGGCGGGCGGAGTGCACCTGCTGCTGGGGCTGGCCGTGCTGGTCGGCCAAGACGGCGCGTGATCGCCGCGGCGATCGCGGCCGGACGAGGTCGCGATGGCCAAGCTCCGGCTGTTCCGCGTCCCGGAGATCCTGTCCGCCGCGTTCGTGCTCGCGGTGCTCGCCGTGGTCACCGGGCTGGCCGTGCCGTGACCGGATCCGCCTATCCCGGGAGTACTCGGCCTGGCGGCCGGGGCCGTGCTCGCCTGCGCGGTGGTGACGCTGTGGCGCCGCGACCTGAACGCGATCGTGTCGGTCCTGGCCCTCCAGGGGGCGGCCCTCGGCGTGACCGCCGCCGTGCTCGCCGCGCACTCCCGCGACGCTGGCCTCGCGGTCACCGCCGCGGTTGTCCTGGCGGCCAAGGGGCTGGTCATCCCGGGCCTGCTGCGGCGGGTCGTGCGCCGCGATCCCGGCAGCAGGGAAACAGCGCCGCTGGTCAACGTGCCGGCGTCGCTGGTCGCCGCCGCGGCGCTGATCGTCCTGGCGTACCTGGCGGCCGGGCCGGTGACCGCGCTGGCACCGGGCCCGGCGTCGCGCCTGGCGCCGGCCGGGCTGGCTACCGTCCTGCTCGGTTTCTTCATGCTCGCGACCAGGCGCAAGGCGGTCTCCCAGATCACCGGGCTGCTGCTGGTCGACAACGGGGCCGCGCTCGCCACGTTCCTGCTCACCGCCGGCGTGCCGCTCCTGGTCGAGTTCGGGGCGTCCCTGGACGTCCTGCTCGTCACCGTGGTGCTCCGGGTTCTCGCTACCACGATGCGGGCCCGCTTCGGCCCCGTCGACCTCGACCAGCTCAGGGAACTTCACGACTGATGCTCATCTACCTCATCCTGGCCGTGCCCGCAGCCGCTGGCGCCGCTGCTGCCGTCACGCCATGGCGCCGCCAGCTCAGCTGGCTCGCGGCGGCGGCTAACGGCGCGGTCCTGGTCATGGGATCGGTGCTCGCTGTCCGGGTCACGCGGCATCCGCCGCTGGCGGCGCGGGCGGCGTGCTCCGCGCGGACGCGCTCAGCGCCTTCATGGTCCTGGTGATCGGGGCGATCGCCCTGCTGGCCTCCTGCCAGTCGGCCCGCTACCTGTCCGCCGAGACCAGCCGGGGTGCCTGCAGCCCCCGCCACGCCGCACTGTACACGGCGCTGGTCCAGGCGTTCGTCGTCTGCATGCTGATCGCGGTCCTGGCGGCCAACCTCGGCGTGATGTGGGTAGCGGTGGAGGCGACCACGATCACCACCACGTTCCTGGTCGGCCACCGCCGGACCAACGGCGCGCTGGAGGCCTCGTGGAAGTACATGGTGATCTGCTCGGTCGGGATCGCGCTCGCGTTCCTGGGTACCGCGCTTGTCTACTACGCCGGCCTGCACGCAGCCGGGCACTCTGCGGCCGCCCTGGACTGGACGTCGCTGCTGGCCGCCGCGCCCCGCCTCGACCCCGCCGTCATGCGGCTGGCCATGGCGCTGCTCGTCCTCGGGTACGGCACCAAGGTGGGCCTGGTCCCGATGCACAGCTGGCTGCCGGACGCGCACAGCCAGGCGCCCGCCCCGGTCTCCGCGCTGATGTCCGGGGTGTTGCTCACCGTCGCCTTCTACGCCCTGCTGCGCTTCAAGGCGATCGCCGATGCCGCGCTCGGCCCCGGCTTCCCGCGGGCGCTGCTGGCCACCGCCGGGCTGGCCTCCCTCCTGGTCGCCGCGTCGCTGCTGCTCGCCCAGCGGGACTACAAGCGGATGCTCGCCTACCACAGCATCGAGCACATGGGCCTGATCGCCCTCGGCGCCGCGGCCGGTTCCGCGCTGGCGATCGCCGCCGTGCTGCTGCACATCCTCGGGCACGGCCTGGCCAAGGGGGTGCTGTTCCTCGCCTCCGGCGAGATCCTGCTCGCCGAGGGCACCAGCGACATCGAGAAAGTCCCCGCCCTGCTGTCCCGCCGGCCCGCGCTCGGCGGCATCTTCGGCATCGGCCTGATCGCCCTGCTCGGCCTGCCGCCGTTCAGCCTGTTCGCCAGCGAGCTCAACATGATCCGCGCCGAGGCCGCCGCCGGGCTGGGCTGGGCGGCGGCGATCGCCCTGGCCTGCATGGCGGTCATCTTCGCCGCCGTGATGAGCCACGGCCGCCACCTCCTGCTCGGCGCCGCGCCGCCCGGCGAACAGCCGCACGCCACGCCGCGGGCGGTCACGATCCCTCTCGCAGCGGGCCTGGCCGCCTGCGCCCTGATCGGGATCTCCGCCTGGCCGCTGCAGCCGCTGCTGCACGCCGCGGCTCGGGTGGTCGCGGCATGACCGGCCCCGCGGCGGACACCGAAACCGGGCACGGCCAGCGCCAGACCCGCCAGATCGGCGCCGCCGAGCTGCCCGCCGAGGCGGCCCGGCTGCTCGGCGGCGGGTACCGGCTCGCGATGGCCGCCGCGCACGACGACCAGGACCTGCTCCGCGTCGTGTACGTGTTCTGCGCCGGGCCGCCGGACCGCCGCGCCGAACTCGAGGTTCGCCTGAACCAGGCCCGCCCCGAAGTGCCCTCCCTGGCCGGCCAGTCCTTCCCGGCCAGCCGGTTCGAGCGCGAGATTCCACGACCTGTTCGGCATCATCCCCGCCGGGCACCCGTTCCTGCGGCCCCTCGTCCTGCACCAGCACTGGCCGCAAGGATGGCACCCGATGCGACACGACGCCGGGCCGATGCCGCCGGTGCGCACCGATGCCGGGCCGTTCCCGTTCGTCACCGTCGACGGCCCCGGCGTGTACGAGATCCCGGTCGGCCCGGTCCACGCCGGGCTCATCGAACCCGGCCACTTCCGGTTCTCCGTAGCCGGAGAGACCATCCTGAAAATGAAGGCCAGGCTGTGGTTCCTGCACCGCGGCCTCGAACGCCTCTTCCAGGGACGAGACCCCGCCGCCGCGGTCCCGCTGGCCGAACGCGTCTCCGGCGACAGCGCGGTCGCGCACACCCTCGCCTACTGCCTGGCCGTCGAGGAAGCGTGCCAGATCCCGGTCCCCGAGGACGCGGCGCGGCTGCGGGCAATGCTGCTCGAACTCGAACGGCTCTACAACCACGTCGCCGACATCGGCGCGCTGTGCAACGACGTCGGCTACGGGCTCGCCCAGGCCCGCGCCCTGATCCTCCGCGAACGGCTGCTGCGCCTGAACGCCGCCGTCGTCGGCCACCGGCTCCTCCGCGGCGCGATCCGCCCCGGCCACACCCAGGTCCTGCAGCTGCCCGCCGCCGCCGAGCTCGCCCAGATCGGGCAGCAGCTGGAGGACATCATCGGCCTGGCGGCCGCCAGCACCGTCGTCATGGACCGCTTCACCGGCACCGCCGCGCTGTCCGCGCAGGACGCGGCCGGCATCGGCACCGTCGGCGTCGTCGCCCGCGCCTCCGGGCTCCCCCTCGACGCCCGCCTCGCCCACCCGTTCACCGAGCCGCCGGACGGCTTCCGCCCCGCCCGCCACCACGGCGGGGACGTCCTGGCCCGGTTCACCATCCGCGCCGAGGAGGCACGGGCATCGCTGCGCCTGATCGCCGCCTGCGCCGGGCAGGCCACTGCGCTGACCGCCGCCGCGCCGCCGGGCCCTGGCCGCGGCGGCAGCGGGCTCGGGATCGTCGAGGGCTGGCGGGGCAGCACCGTCCACCGGGTCGAGATCAGCCCCGCGGGCGTGCTCACCCGCTCCAAGATCACCGACCCCTCCTTCCTCAACTGGCCCGCCCTGTCGGTCGCCCTGGCCGGCACCATCGTCCCGGACTTCCCGCTGGCCAACAAGAGCTTCAACCTCTCCTACGCCGGCAACGACCTGTGAGCCTCCCGGGGACACGGCCGGGCGGCCCCGCTGGCCAGTTGCTAGCTTTAGCAATAGCGCAATCCCGGCAGCCCGGGCACCTGCCAGGGATCACCCGGAGCGGAGGGAGCGGCGATGGGGCTGTACATGCCGGGACTGGCGCGCCGCGGTATCGCGGTCGTCCGGCTGCGCGGCGTCCTGACCGGGGCCAGCGCGTGCCGGCTGACGGTGCCACTGCGGCACGCCTTCACCGCCGACCCTCAGCTGCTGGTCACCGACCTGGCCGGGCTGCGAGGCTGGGACGACTGCGGGCAGCGCGAGCTCGCCGGCGTCGCGGCGTACCTGGCCGCCCGCGGCGGGCAGATGGTGCTCAGCGCGGTGGGCGCCCACCTGCAGCGCACCGAGCCGCGGCTGGCCTCGCTGAAAGTGTTCGCGGACGTGCCCGCCGTCCTGGCGGCCCGGAACGGCGCGAGCTGGCCGCGGCGGCTGCCCCGGATGCGCCAGCGCCAGCTGTTCCGGCCTGGCCGGGGCGAGCTACTGCGCCACGCCTGCCAGCTCATGCCGGCACGTCCCGGGCAGGTCAGCGCCGCGAGCCGGTGGGCCGGCGCCGTCCTGGGCGGCTGGGACATGCCCAGCCACGCCGGCCCGGCGACGGCCGGCCTGTCCGAACTGGCAGCCAACGCGGTGGCCTTCGGGTTCACCGCCACTGCCGCCATCACCCTGCGGCTATGGCAGGCTCCTGACGGCACGCGGTGGCTGACGGTGGCCGTGCACGACGGTAACCCGGCCCCGCCGGTGTTGCGCGCCCCGGCCGCGGAAGAGCACGGCCCGCGAGGCTGGGGGCTCGTGATCGTAACGTCATGCGCGCACGCCCACGGCTGGTACCCCGACGCCTGCCTGGGCATGCCCGGCAAGGCCGTCTGGTTCGCCCGCCGCGTCCAGCCCCGCTCCTGACCCCTTCCCGGAGCGATTCGGCGCCGAACTTCCTGATCTCCTTCGGTTCGGCCTCGGTCAGCTGCCGCGGCACCAGCACCGTGTCGACCTCCTAGCCCTCCTGGCGTGCCGCCGCCACCGCCTCGTCGGCCTTAACCTTGTCGGCCAGCTGGCCAGGGCTCATCCCAATCCAGCAGGTCGGCGTACTTTCCAAAGCAGTCCGGGAACTTGCCCTCGCCGAACCGGCCGAAAATGGCCGGGTCAGCCGCATTGGCCTGCCTGCTGAACGCCGCGGGCGGCGGGTAATCTCCTCCTCGCGTCAGTGGACCGCGATCTGCGCGCCTCGGAAACCTCTGCCTCGGAACCCTGCGGTTCCTGGCTTTCGGCCATGGCCTCGTCCTCTCCTTGAGGATCACCTCGGTGCTTGTGGGGCGGCCGCCCGCTAGGCGTCTCGGAGCATGCTCGCGCAGACGCCGAAGTCATACAGCTCGGCGCAGACCGCCGCTTGCCTGGTGAATGCCGTGGCGTCACCCTGGGTCAGCGAGTCCCAGCACAGGCGCTCGGTCAGCGCCAGCGCCCGCACGGTCACCCAGGGCAATCGCTGGACCGGTTCGGTCTCGGCCGCGTGCCGCAGCGACGAGGCGTCGCGCCCCGCGGCCTCGGTGGTCGCGGCCGCCTGCAGGTGCGAGAGCAGCACCGACAGCTCACCGGCCAGGTACTGCTGGGTCACCATCCTCGCCGCCCGCCGGCCCGCGCCGCGGCCCGCCGCTGCCCGTGCCGGGGCACAGGCCCCGGAGCGGCGCCAGGAGCCTCGCTGCTGCCGTCCATATCAGGCCGCTTCCCGGGTGTCAGGGCGAATCAGATATGCCGCCGCGCTGCCGCTTCACGTGATCGCGTGCCAGGCCCCGGCGCGGCTCGTATCATCGGATTTAGCAATTGTCAATCTTAGCAATCACTCGTGAGAAGGCAATGCCTGCCACCTCCGCGGGAGCGGCACATAGCCCGCGGCGGCCAGCCGATGCCGAATTCGACAACGACCGCGGGTGCCCTGACGTGGCGGTCAGCCAGTTCTGTCACCCTGGCCGCGGCCCCGGATTGCAGGGTACTGCGGCCGGCATGGACGGCGGAAGGCGGTGACAGGTCGTGTTCGTCTCCCATGAACGCCCGGTCACAGTCAGCTTCGCCGTCGCGCAGGCCCGGCTTACCAGCCTGGCCCGCGGCCCAGAACTCGTGGACGCATCACGGGCAGCGTACAGCCGCGGGCTGGCCGGCCTGCTTCTCCCCGGCCCGCCAGGTGACGTCGAGGGCATCACCGAGCTCGCCGCCGTCCGCTTCCTCAACCCGGTCCACCGCGAGGAGGCGATGACGCTCGGCCTGCGCTGGGAGGCTGCCGAACCTCGTCGGCGGCCTGATCCCGGTACTGGACGCGGACTTCAGGCTCACGCCTCAAGGCGGACAGGCGACCCGGCTGGCGCTGTCCGGCTCCTACCGGCCGCCGCCAGGTCACCCCGGCATCAGCCCGGACCGGGCGGCCCTGAACCGCGCCGCGGCAGCGACGATCCGTATCCTGCTGCGAGACGTCGCCAGCGCCCTCGCCACGCCCGACGCCGCCGCCGGACGCCGGTCCGGACCGGCCGCACCTCCGGGGCAGCCGCCTTCCTCCGCGCCCGGGACGTCGTGGTAGCGGCCTGTTCCGCGCAGCCCGGGACCGGCTTCCGCCGCGCCGCAGGGGCACTGGTTCGCAGGCAGCCTGCCGGGCAGGGGATGCGGCGCTGCTCCCCGGGACCGCGCGGACCCACGCATCTCCGCCGCCCCCGCCATTCGCCCGGCGGCCAGAAGAACACGACGACCAGCGCCCGGACTCCCCCGGGCTGCACGCCATTCCCCAAGGTCAGAACCCGATCCGTGACTCTATGCAAGCAGAATTACGCGGAACCCAGGGCAGGGTCCGGGCCTCGTCCCCTGGGCTGGGGTCCTGCGGTTCCCATTTCCGGGCCTGCGAGGGCTGCGGTCCCGGCAGGCCGGGGTTCTGCGGGCGGGGCCGCTGCGCGGGCCGTGCCGGGAAGAATGGCGAGACGGCGGGACCCTGCCGTTCCCGCCGTCAGGCGGCGGGGTCCTGCGGGCGGCTTAGCCCATGGCGTGCTGGGCGTCCCGCAGGAAGGCGCGGATCACCTCGACGGCGTCCTGAAGCGCGGGCTGGGACGTGACAGGCATGGTCCGCGCCGGGGCCGCGCCGGGCTCGCGGGTGAACTTGCGCTGGTCGATGGTGTGCTCGGTGTGGCGCGGCGGGCCGGTGTGGAGCACTTCGAGTTCCTGCGCGCCGCTGTCGTAGGTGATCACGGCGATGGTCAGGTCGGGGTCCTGGGCCAGGCTGACGGCAAGATCGCGGAGCGGGGCCCGGGCGAGCCCGCCGGTCAGGTCGCGGATCTGCTGCGCCGCCGCGCCGCTGAGGATGTCCTTGCGGATGCTGATCAGTGGTCGTCCTCCCCTACCAGGAGTTTAGCGCCGGTGACGCCGGCGCGCCATTGCTCCGCGCAATTGCGCGGGAGCCGAGGTTCCGCCCTGCGGCCGGCTCGCCGGGACCGGGAGGGGTGGCGTGCGGGGCGGAGCCCTGGCGCGCCGGGCGGGTGCGGCGCCGCACGCCGCCATGCGCGCGGGCGCGGGTGGCCAGATAATCATCACGGGCGGCCAGGCCGGTCTTGAGCGGGCTACAGGTCGTTGCCGGCGTAGGAGAGGTTGAAGCTCTTGTTGGCGAGGGGGAAGTCGGGGACGTCGGCGCCGGCCAGGGCGACGGACAGCGCGGGCCAGTTGCGGAACGAGGGGTCGACGATCTTGCAGCGGGCCAGCGCGCCCGAGAGGCCGACTTCGACGCGGTGGACGGTGCTGCCCTGCCAGCCTTCGACGATCCCCAGCCCGGAGCCGGCGCGGTGCGGCACCGGCGGTGCCGTGGCGCTGAGCGCGGTCGGCCGGTCCTCGTAGCCCTGGTCATCGGCCTGGCCGGTGCGGGCGGCGAGGCGATGTCTGCGGAACTGGCAGAAGTCGCGGAGCCGTTCTGCTGCTGGTCGTCCGCCCGGCCCCCGGGTGCGAGCGAGCCGGTCTGGCAAAGTGCGGCCTTGGCGGCGGCGAGCCGGGCCCGTGTCTGTTCCCCTGCGTCCGCGCCGCCCTCACCCAGGTCCGGGTGGCGGATCAGGGCCTGGCCGGTCCCTGCCCGGCGGAGGTGACGAGGATGACGGCTTAGCTTAGGTTTTAACCTAATTTCTATTCATATCAGATCATATGCTGAGTATTCGCTCATATGTCCGGGCGGTGTGTGGAGGCAATGGCTGTTTCCCCGATGCTGGGTGTTACCACACATCCCGCATCACGATAAGGAAACGGCCGTGCTTGCTACCCTGCCACGGCCCGGTCCGGGGCTGCAAACCGTCCCGGGAACCGGACCGGCCCCGCTATCAGCGCTCACGGGCGCGCCGGACCCGGCGGTGTTCGCGGACGCGGTTGCCCGCTGGCGGGCGCTGGAACGGCTGCGCGGGTTCCGGCAGTCGCTATATGAATGCCTGGACGCGCGGGCGGATGCCCTGTTCGAGCTGGCTGACACGGTTTGTGCGCTGATCATGCCGTGACGTCGCTGGTGCAGCTGTGCCTGGAGCCGGAGTTCACCCGTGGCCACGGCGCGCTGTACGACGCTCTGTCCGCCGGGAGAATCGACGACGAGCGGTTCTTCTGCCTGCTGGCATCGGAACTGCCGCAGGCCCGCGCGTGGATCGCGGAACACGACGTGATCGATCACGGCCTGCTCGGCAAAGCGCTGGCCGGGCTGCCCGCCGGCGATGCCGCGCAGGTGCGGGATGCGTGCGCCCGGTGGGCCCGGCTGCGGTTCGCGGTCGACGCGCAACTGCATACCCCAGGCCGGACGCGTGGTGCTCCCCGGGGCGGGAGCACGTCCACAACGGCGCCTGCCACTGCAAGGGCTCCAGCAAGACCGCGCCCGGCTGGGAGTACCAGCTCACCGCGGCCATCGGGCACCTGCGCACCGCGTGGGCCGCGCTGGCCGACGTGGCACGGACCACACCCGCGACCAGGACAGCGCAGACGATCGCGCAGGTCAAGAGCGTGCTGCGCCGCCTGCGCGCCGCCGGGCACGGGAGGAAGGCCGCGCCGTTGTTCGTCTTCGACGCCGGGTATAGCGCCGCCGCGCTCACGGACGGGCTTCTCGGCTGCCCGGTCCACGTCCTGGTCCGGCTCGCCGCCTGGAACGCCGCGCACAGCGAACACGACGCTGACCAGGGAAAAGGTTAAAACTTAAGCTAAGGTGAGGGACATGGTCTAGGGTGCGCTGCGGAAGGCGCTGCCGCCGCGGGTGGTGGCGGACGGCGGCGCGAGCCCCACCGCCGGGGAGACCGTTTCCTGCATCCCGGCTCCGGGCGCTTGCCAGCGGCCGCCTGGCTCCGGGATGAGGGGGCCGCTCGGCCGCCCCGGATCAGGCAGGGCACGGTGAAAACCGCGCGAGCCTGGCGGCCGCCACGACCTACGGTCACGGCCCGGGGCGTTCCCGGCGAGGGTCCTCGGCGGGTGCGCCTGGAGCTGGCTGAAGACGGCACGGAGATGCAACCCGGCCAGCTCGAACAGGGTTACGGAAACTGCGTGTCCGTGCGTGGCCATTGCGTGTCCGTACGCGCAGCACGTTCCCGGCATTTCCGGTTAAGCCCGGCGTAATGCGGGCCTTTCCGGACACCCTGGCCTGCGATTTCACACAATCGCGGTCATTACGGGCAGACAGGGCTGGCAAGCGAGGCATGGACGGCGAATGCGGTTTGGCGGGCATTTTTCGGGGTTCAATCCCCGATCCTCCGCTCTGACCAGCAGTTTCGCCCGGAAAAGTCGGTCCGGGCGGGCTGCTGGTCCCGGCTTGGCGTGTCCATTGCGTGTCCACCACGGTCACCGGGGCCGTTCTGTCCGGGCCATGACCTGCGCTGCTCGGGCTTGAGCCATGCCCGGAAACCTGCCAGACCACCCAGTAGATGCTCGCGCAGGCGCCCAAGGGGAAGGTCCTCACCCACCCGAGAGAGGCGGACGGGCCGTGAGTTCTTGAGCCAGAGGACATCGTGTGGCCATGGCGTGGGGACCAGGCATACAGCGGGGACAGCGAGGGGTTGCGCGGCCGCGAGCACGCCGAACAGCAGGCAGTCCACGACCAGGACGTCGGCCGGGGCGGCGGCGAGGTCGGCCGCAGTTCCTCCGGATGCAGCCGGATTGGCCATGATCTGCCCGAACGTGATCGCGCCCCGTTCGGCGGGGGCGACCGCGGCCATGTCGATCGCCTGCCTGGGCAGCACCAGCCAGCGGATCTGGTGACCGCGGGCGTCCAGTTCTGCGGCGATGCGCTGTGCTGGGAGCCGGTTGCCGCCGCTGTCCCGGGTGACGAACAAGAAACGTGCCATTGCGAGCCTCTTATCAGCTGGACGGGGACTAACGTCATATGCCACACCAGCGCGTCCATCAGCCCGGATTCCTCGCGTCGCGGGCTCAGGCCCGAGCCGTGACAACTCAGGACCGGGACGCTAGAGGCTGAAGCGGAAGCACGATCCGCCTCATGGTCCCCAAATGTGCCGTCGATCCTGGGACCGCAGGTAGGGGCGTTAGTCCATGGCCTGGATGACCATCGGCCGGATGCTGCGGACGGCCAGCAGCGCGGGCTCGCTCTATGACCGGTTCGCCGCGATGGCCAAGTCGGCCGGAACTTCGTGGTGGTCAGGGATCTGGTCGCCGGGTACCCCGGCGGGGCCGAGACGCGGCGGCCGGGGTTCGTTCTTCATCCAGAACGGGCGGTGGTGCTTGCCCCGGTCATCTCATACGCGGCCAGGGGGGTGCGCGGTGGCGTGCGGCAGCGTGACCCCGCCGCCCAGCGCGTACGCACGGCAGGGGGTACCCGCCGGGGTATTTGCGCCGGCCCCGCCGTGGATCTACAGTAGAGGTTATTCGGATACCCCTACGGGTATCTTGGAGTGGCTGAGAGGCGGAAGGAGCGCGCCGCATGAGCACCACGGCAGGGTCCGGCGTGGAGATCGTGGCCATAGACACGCCCGCGCTGGGTGACCGGAGTTACCTGGCCCATGACGGGGAGGTCGCGCTGGTGGTGGATCCGCAGCGGGACATCGACCGGGTGCTGGCCCTGGCCGCGGCCCGGGGGGCGCGGATCACGCATGTCTTCGAGACGCACCTGCACAACGACTACGTGACCGGCGGCCTGGCGCTGGCCCAGGCGACCGGCGCGGCCTACTACGTCAACGCGGCCGACCAGGTGGGCTTCGACCGGGTGGCGGTCAGCGACGGGGACCTGATCGAGGTCAGCCCGGTCATGCGGGTGCGGGTGGTGGCCAGCCCCGGTCATACGTTCACCCACTTGTCCTACGTGCTGGAGGCCGCCGGTCATGCGCACGCGGTGTTCACCGGCGGGTCGCTGCTGTACGGGTCCACCGGCCGCCCGGACCTGCTGGGCCGCGCGCACGCCGATGAGCTGGCGCACGCCCAGTACGCCTCCGCGCATCGCCTGGCCGCGGAGCTGCCCGAGGACACTGACGTCTATCCGACCCACGGGTTCGGCAGCTTCTGCTCGGCCACTCAGGCCGAGGGCACCTCCTCGACGATCGGCCGGGAGATGCGGGTCAACCCGGTGCTCACTCTGCAGGAGCGGGCGTACGTGCGCGAGTTGCTGGCCGGGCTGGATGCCTACCCCGCCTACTACGCGCACATGGGCCCGGCCAACGCCGCCGGCCCGGCCGGCCCCGACCTGTCCCCGCCGCGCCGCGCGGAGGCGGCCGAGATCGCCCGGCGGATCGAGGCCGGGGAGTGGGTGGTGGACCTGCGCGCCCGGCGTGCGTTCGCCGCCGGGCACGTGGCCGGTACGCTCAGCTTCGACCTGGACGGCAGCTTCGCCACGTACCTGGGCTGGCTGATCCCGTGGGGCACCCCGCTCACCTTGCTGGGCCAGACGCCGGAGCAGGTGGCCGAGGCCCAGCGGGAACTTGTCCGGATCGGCATCGACCGCCCCGCCGCGGCCGCCACCGGCCGCCCGGCCGACTGGTCCGGCGGGCGCCCGCTGGGCAGCTACCCCGTCGCGGACTTCGCTGACCTGGAAGCGGTCCGCCGTCACCGCGGTGTCGTGATCCTGGACGTGCGCCGCGACTCCGAATGGGACGCCTCACATATCACCGGCGCGGTGCACATTCCCCTGCACCAGCTGCCGGCCCGCCTGGACGAGGTCCCCGGGGGCGAGGTGTGGGTGCACTGCGCGGCGGGATACCGGGCCTCGATCGCAGCCTCGTTCCTGGACGCCGCGGGCCGGACGGTCGTCGCGGTCGACGACGAGTACGATCGTGCCGCCCGCGCGGGCCTGCCGACCGGCGGCCTGCTGTCGCCGATGGCAGCGAAGTGACCATCACCACGCAGCGGCAGCAAGCAGAACCCAAGTAACTAGTATCCCGGCAGAAGCGGAGAACCCACATGTGCAGTCCTGTCGTCTGCGATCGCTGCAAGAAGGTCACCTGGGCCGGCTGCGGCGCTCACGCCGCCCAGGTCCTCGCCAGCGTCCCCGAAGACAAACAGTGCACCTGCCGCCGACCCTGACCAGCACCGCCCTCGCGGCCACCCCCGGCGCACCCCGCTCGCCGGCTCCGGAGCGCGCGTCTTCACGCTTCGGCTGCTTGAGCGTCCGACGCTGCCGGGATAGCCTTCTGCTCATGTCCGTGGCCTGATCGGCAGGTCGGCGAGTCCGGCCTGGCGGTGAGCGCCTTCCCGGGTTGCCGGCCGATCCTCCCGTGCGGTCGGTGAGGAGCAGTCGATGTGTGACACCGGTAATCCCGCCCACGTCGCGCCGGTCGAAGCGGTGCTGGCCAGCGCCGAGTGGAAGGGTGAGGTACTTCCGCTCGAGCCGGTCGATGAGCTGTCGGTACTGACGGTCTGCGACAACGTCATGGACCTGCTGCTGCCGGACCAAGGGCCGGCGAAGCGCCTGTCCCTGGCCGGGATGACCCGGCAGGCACAGATGGTCGAGGCGCCGACGCTGGAGGGGGGCAAGGCGGCTGACGCGCCGGTGGCCCAGCACGGGTTCTCCGCGCTGGTGGAGATCCGCAAGGGCGGCCGGGTGCGCCGGCTGCTGTTCGACACCGGGGTCACGCCGGACGGGTGCGCCGGCAACCTGCGCCGCCTTGGCAAGGACCCGGCCGATATCGAGGCGATCGTCTGCAGCCATGGCCACTTCGACCACACCACCGGGCTGTCCGGCCTCATCGGCCGGCTCGGCCGCACCAGCATGCCGGTGCTCATCCACCCCGAGTTCTGGGCCCGGCGGCGCCTGGCCATTCCCGGCGGCGAGCCGGTCGAGCTGCCCACCACCAGCCGCCGCGCGCTGGAAGAGGCCGGCTTCGGCATCATCGAGCAGCGGCAGCCGTCGTTCCTGTACGACCGGTCGGTGCTCATCACCGGCGAGGTGGACCGCACCACCGGATTCGAGAAAGGCTTCCCGGTCCACCAGGCCTGGCGCGGCGGGAGCTGGCAGCCGGACCCGCTGATCCTGGACGACCAGGCGCTGATCGCTCACGTCGCGGGGCGCGGCCTGGTAGTGCTCACCGGGTGCGGGCACGCGGGTGTCATCAACATCTGCCGCTACGCCCGGCGCCTGACCGGGGTAGACAAGCTGCACGCCGTCATCGGCGGCTTCCACCTGACCGGCCCGCTGTTCGAGCCGGTCATCGGGGACACCGTCACCGCCTTGGAGCAGCTCGCCCCCGAGGTGATCGTTCCCGCTCACTGCACCGGCTGGAAGGCCACGCACGCGATCGCCCGCCGGCTGCCCGGCGCCTTCATCCAGAACAGCGTCGGGACCACGTTCCACCTCGCCGCCCCAGCCCCCGGCTAGGCGCGGCCGCGGAGCATGAGGTGCCAGTACAGCGCGGGCAGCCCGTACCGCTTGAGCAGCCACATGTCGTAGCGGGGCTTCATCGTGTTGATGAACGGGATGCTGGGCCTGGGCTTGAGGTCGTAGTCGAACTCGGCCAGCAGCATCCTGTTGCGTGAGGTGACCAGCGGGCAGGAGGTGTAGCCGTCGTAGCGGGCGGTGCGGCTCTGGCCGCGCATGGCCGCGGTCAGGTTGGCGACCAGCACCGGTGCCTGCTTGCGGATCGCGGCCCCGGTCTTGGAGGTCGGCAGGTTGGCCGCGTCGCCGAGGCTGAACACGTTGGGCCAGCGGGGGTGGGCCAGGGTGTGCTTGTCGGCGGCCACGTACCCGGCGGGGACCGCCGGGTCGGCCAGCGGGCTGCCCTTGACCCAGTCCGGCGCGCTCTGCGGCGGCACGGCGTGCAGCAGGTCGAAGTCGATGGTCTCCTTGGTGCCCGCCTTGGTGTCCGCGATGACGGCCCGCCTGGCCTCGCCGTCGATCTCGGTGAGCTGGGATTCCCTGCGGACCTCGATGCCGTAGCCGGCCGCGATGCCCTCCAGGACCTTGGCCCAGTCGGGCTGGCTGAACATGGCCGCGGTGGGCAGTACCAGGATGATCCGGGTCTTGTCCAGGACGCCCTGGCTGCGCCACCAGTCGGCGGCTAGGTAGGCGATCTTCTGCGGGGCGCCGGCGCACTTGATCGGCCCGGCGGGCATGGTGAAGATCGCGGTGCCGCCGCGCAGGTCGCGGATGAATTCCCAGGTCTTGGGCGTGAGGTCGAAGCGGTAGTTGCTGGACACGCCGTTCTTCCCGAGCGTTTGGCTCAGGCCGGGGACCTTGCCGAAATCGAGCTGGATCCCGGGCGCCATGACCAGGTAGTCATAGCCGACGACGCGGCCGGGCCCGGTGGTGACGGTCTGGGCGTCCGGGTCGACCGCCGTGGCGGCCTCGCGGATCCAGCGCACGCCCTTGGGCATCACGTCGGCCTCCGGCCGCACGGTGGCGCTCTGCGGCGCCCGGCCCCCGCCGACCACGGTGAACAGCGGCTGGTAGAAGTGCTGGCTCGACGGCTCGATCACGGCGATGTCGCGCTGCCCGGCGCGGATCAGCCGGGCTGTCGTAGTGATGCCGGCCGTCCCGCCGCCGACGATCACGATCGTGTGGTGCTCTGCGGCGGCTGTGCTCATCGCATGGTCTCCTTTGACTAACCGTCGTTCCTGGTGAGGGATAGCCCCGCGCCTTCGGCGTGGCCGAACTCATCATCGATGCTGATCACCTGGCGGCCAGCCGCCGCCAGGATCGAGGCGGCCACCGTGGAGCGGTAGCCGGTCCGGCAGTAAACCCAGACCTCGCCCGGCGGGATCTCGCCGGCCCGGCGCGGCAGCTCGTGGAACGGGATATGCACGGCTCCTGCGACATGGCCGCTCGCCCATTCCAGCGGCCGCCGTACGTCCAGCACCACCGCGTTCTCCTGGTCGGCCGCGGCCAGGTCGCCGAACGTCGCCAGCCGCATGGCCGCCAGCGGCTGGCCGCCGGACCACTGCTCCGGCCGCCCGGTCGCCGTGGCGGCCGGACGGTCGATGCCGATCCGCGCCAGCTCCCGCTGGGCCTGAGCCACTTGCCGCGGCGTCTCGCCGAGCAAGGTCAGCGGCGTGCCCCAGGGCAGGACCCAGCCCAGGTAACTGGCGAAGCTGCCGTCCAGCGAGAAGCAGAACGACCCGGGCACGAAGCCCGCCGCGAACGCGACCCGGTCCCGGAGGTCGACCACCCACTCACCCGCGGCGATCCGGCGGCGGATCTGGTCCGGGTCGGCCCGCTCGGGCGGAGACAGGTCCACCTGACCGGGCCCAGCCAGGTTAGCCGGACCCATGTGGGCGTAATACGCCGGATACGCGTCCAGCCCGGCAAGCAGAGCCTTGACATAGGCGTCCTCGCCGAGGGTGAGCGCGGGGTTGACCTGCTTCTCCCGCCCGATCGTGGAAGCCACCGCCTGCGTCTGGGTCGCCGCGCAGAAGCTGCCGAACCCGTGCGTGGGGAAGATCTGCGCCGAGTCCGGCACCTCCAGGGCCAGCCGCTGCGCCGAGGCGTGCTGCGCGCGGGCCAGCACCGGAGTGTTGTCCGGGCCGAGCAGGTCCGGCCGCCCGGTCGAGCCGAACAGCAGCGATCCTCCGGTGAACACCCCGGCCACCTCCCCAGCCACCGCCAGCACGTAGGACAGGTGGCTGAAGGTGTGGCCGGGAGTGGCCACCACCCGCAACCGGATCGCCGCGCCTACCTGGATCACATCGCCGTCACCCACCGGCTGGCGGTCGAACCGGACCGGGTCGGCTCCGTTCACCAGGTAGGCCGCGCCGGTCGCGCGGGACAGGGCTAGCCCGCCGCTGACGTAGTCGTTGTGAATATGCGTCTCGGCGACATGGGTGATCCGGACGCCGTTGCGCCCGGCCAGCGCGGTAATGCGGTCGGTGTCCCGCTGCGGGTCGATGACCGCGGCGACCTCACCGTCATGGACCAGGTAGCTCCGGTCGCCCAGGGTCGGTGTCTCGATCGGCAGGACCTCGGCCATGATCGCCTCCCGCGCCATGGGTACTGACGCATCCGATTCGGTAAATGTACGATCATTCGTACCGGAGAACAAGGCCGAGATGGATGTTTCCTGCCCGAGCTGGAGACGAGCGGGCTGGCGGGGGTACCGTCACGGATGTACGGACATACGCTCACAGGCCAGGGGGTTCTCGTGTCAGGAAAGCGCTCGGCGGCCGCCGCCAGGCCGCTAGACCGGGCGAGCCCGCTGCCGCTGTGGGCCCAGCTGCGCGCCGACCTGCTACGGCGCCTGGACGCAGGCGCATTCGATGAGGAGTTTCCCGGTGAGATGGCACTGGCGGCCGACTACCAGGTCAGCCGCCAGACCGTCCGGGCCGCGTTGCGTGAGCTACGCGCCGACGGCGTGGTGCTCGCCGAACGGGGCCGCCGTCCCCGGATCGCCGACCGGGCAGTGATCACCCAGCCGCTCGGGGCGCTGTACTCCTTGTTCGCCTCGGTGGAGTCGGCTGGCCTGCGCCAGACGAGCATCATCCGCGGCCGTGACCTGCGCGCCGACGGCGTGATCGCGGACCGGCTCGGACTGGAGGCATCCACGCCGCTGTTCTGGATGGAGCGGCTCCGGCTCGCCGGCGGCGAGCCCCTCGCGCTCGATACCGTGTGGCTGCCCGGCGACCTGGGGGCACCGCTCCTGGAAGCCGACTTCACCCATACCGCCCTCTATGACGAACTCGCAGCGCACACAGGTGTCCGGGTGGATGGGGGACAAGAGCACATCCGCGCAGTCGCGCCGACCGCCGCCGAGCAGCGCCTGCTCGGGACCCCGCCGTCCACCGGCGCGCTGCTGATCCGCCGGCTCGGCTTCGCCGCCGGACGTCCGGTGGAATGGCGCCGGACCCTTATCCGCGGCGACCGGTTCTCGCTGCTCGCGGAGTTCTCCGCCCGCACCGGATACCGCCTCGCCTCGGACAGCCGCCACCGGGATCCCGGCACGCCGAACTGGCCGCTCCCGGAGACCATGGTGGTCTCGGGCGCTCTCACCGGGCCGGAATGGTGATCAGCTGATACCCCGCAGGGTATATGTCGCATCGGGCGGCTGGCCGGCGCGGAGGCAGCCGGGCGGCAGCGGGAACCAGCGGAGCGCCTCGAAGTCCGGCGGCAGCCCGGTGGTCCCGTCGTCGAGGCGGGCGGGCCGGGCGGCCAGGATGGCGCGGGCCCGCCGCAGGTAGCCGGGGAAGGCTTCCTCGCCGGCCTGGCCGCGCTGCCGGGGGTAATCCATCTCGCCGTCCGGGCCGTAGCTGACGTCGGCCAGGGTGATCTGCGGCCGGGGCGGCCCGGCGGCGTGCCGCCACAGGCCGGTGCGCGGGTCGAACCGGTAGTCCGGGAGCAGCCGGTAGCCGTCGGCGGCGATCAGCTCGACCGCGGCGGCGATGTAGCCGGCCGTGGCCGCCGAGATGAAGTAGTTGAGGTTGACCCTGGTCCAGCCGGGCTTTACCCCGTCGCAGCCGTGCCCGATCTCCTCGCGCAGGGCGTGCGAGCGGGCCGGGCCGATGGCCAGCAGCCGGTGCCCGTACGGGCCGGCGCAGGAGCACCCGCCGCGGGCCTGGATGCCGAACAGGTCGTTGAGCAGCGCGACGACGAAGTTGTGGTGCAGGTACTGGGTGCCGTGGCGGATGCGGAACGAGATGATGGACAGCCGCGCGGCCTGGTGGCTGCCGAGGACCTCGATGCCGGGGCTGCCGGCCCAGCGGCGCAGCACGTGCCGCCACAGCTGCTCCTCGCGGGCGGCGATCAGGTCGGTGCCGACCGCCTGCTTGAGGGCGAAGACCAGCCCGGCCCGGATGGACTCGACGATGGCGGGGGTGCCGCCCTCCTCGCGCGCCACCGGGTCGTCGAGGTACGGTGGCCGATCGGGTCGACGAACGCCACGGTTCCCCCGCCCGGCGCGGTCGGCACGGAGTTGCGGACCAGGTCGCGGCGCACGACCAGGACGCCGGGGGTCTGCGGCCCGCCGGGGAACTTGTGCGGGGACAGGAACACCGCGTCCTTGTGATCGCCGGCGCCCGGGCGGGAGGCGGCGACCCGGATCGGCAGGTACGGCCCGGCGGCGGCGTAGTCCCAGAACGACAGGGCGCCGTGGGCGTGCAGCAGGGCGGCGACCGCGTCGGTGTCGGTCAGGATGCCGGTCACGTTGGAGGCGGCCGAGAAGCTGCCGATCAGCAGCGGCCGGCTCCGCGTACCGGGTCAGCTGGCGGTCGAGGTCGGCCAGGTCGATGTGGCCGTCGGCGTCCTCGCCGATGACCACGACGTCGGCGATGGACTCGCGCCAGGGCAGCTCGTTGGAGTGATGCTCGTACGGCCCGACGAATACCACCGGCCGTTCGGCTTCCGGGATGCGCGCGGCGAGCTGGTACCGCTCGTCCAGCCCGGCCGGGATGCGCAGCTCCAGGATGCCGATCAGCTTGTTCACCGCGGCGGTCGCCCCGGACCCGCAGAAGATCACCAGGTCATCGGCGGTGCCGCCGACCGCGTCACGGATGATCCGCCGGGCGTCCTCGCGCAGCCGGGTGGTCGCCAGGCCGGTGCCGGAGCTCTCGGTATGGGTGTTGGCGTACCGGGGCAGCACCGCGTCGCGGATGAAGTCCTCGATGAAGTCCAGCGACCGGCCCGAGGCCGTGTAGTCCGCGTAGGTGACCCGGCGCGGCCCGAACGGGCCGTCCATCAGCTCGCCCTCGCCGATGACTCCCCCGCCGGATCCGCTCCACCAGCGGCGACGTCACCACCCCGGACGGCACCGGGGAGTCCGGCCAGGCCGGCGTCTGCTCAGCGGCCGCCATCGCCGCCTCCTTCTCGGGTCTCAGGCCTTATCATACCCTTGGGGGTATAGGGGGTACAGGCGTCGGTGCTTCCCGCGGCCGGGCGGCCTGACAGGAGGTTGGCGAGGATGAGCGCAGGCCAATCGCGATCGTCCGCCAGGCTGCATGGCAGCCCTGCCCGCGAGCCACACGGGCTGCTGCCGCCCTGGCCTGCTGTGCTGGCGGTCGTCGCCCACCCCGACGATGAGTCGTTCGGGCTCGGCGCCATCATCGACAAGATGACGTCGGCCGGAGCTGCGGTGCACGTTCTGTGCTACACCCGCGGCGAAGCGTCCACGCTGAACCAGGCCGGCGCCGACCTGATCCGGCAGCGGGCACGGGAACTGCGGCAGGCCGGGGCGGCGCTCGGTGTCTCGACCGTGGCGCTGCTTGACTATCCCGACGGCCGCCTGGCCGCGGTGCCTGCCGCCGAGCTGGCCGCGCACGCCGCCGGGCTGGCCGGCCGGTATCATCCCAGCGGGCTGCTGGTCTTCGACGACACCGGCATCACCGGTCATCCTGACCACCGGGCCGCCACAGCCGCGGCCGTCCGAACCGCCGGACCGCTGAGCCTGCCTGTGCTGGCCTGGGCCCTGCCGGCCGGCATCGCCGACCGCCTGCGAGCCGAGACAGGCCAGCCGTTCGCCGGCCAGGCACCCGGGCGGCTCGACTTCGTCATCCGGGTCAGCCGGGCCCGGCAGCGGCAGGCCGCGCTGCTGCATGCCAGCCAGGTCTCGCCCGGAGCGCCGCTCTGGCGGCGGCTGGAGCTGCAAGGAGACGTCGAGCACCTGCGCTGGCTCGTGCGTCCGCCTGGCGCAGCTGGAGCCGGGTGACCTGCGCACTCCGCTTCCAGCCGGGATTGAAGCACGGCTGGCAGTACTTACGAAGGTCCTGGCCATGGGGGCCGTCCGGCCTGATGGATACCGTGCCGGGGTATGGAAAGCTGTCTGGCAGGGGTGCAGGAAGGGAGGCGGCTCATGACATCGGTGACGTACCGGGTCACCGGGATGACCTGCGAGCACTGCGGGCGTGCGGTGTCCGGTGAACTCAGGGCCCTGGACGGCGTCAGCGACGTGACGGCGGTCCTGGTCCCCGGCGGCGCCTCCGCGGTGACGGTCACCAGCGACCGGCCGCTGGCACGGCAGGCCGTCGCGGACGCCCTCGACGAAGCCGGCGACTACCAGCTCGCCGGGAGCTGAACAGGCCGCCGGGCGGCCATGCCGGCCGCCAGGTCAAGCCTCGGGCCGGGCGTGACACCCGGTCCGTTCGGCCCGAAGATCTTTTCCCGAACGGCCGTGGTGCACGCGACAGCGTAAGGAAGGGGGCGATGCGCGGATGAGCATGGTCACGGGCGTGAGCCCGGCCGCCGCGCCGGAAGGTGCGGTGCGCGCCGTGGAGCTGGCGATCGGCGGGATGACCTGCGCCTCGTGCGCGGCCAGGGTGGAGAAGAAGCTCAGCAAGCTCGACGGCGTCACCGCGACGGTCAACTTCGCCACCGGGACCGCCCGGGTGAGTTTCCCGGCCGCGATGCCCGCCACCGACCTGATCTCGGTGGTCGAGCAGGCCGGCTACACCGCGGCCCTGCCCGCGCCGCCCGGCGAGCCGGCCGGGGCGCGGCGGAAGAGGACGGCGCCGGCGAGACATCCGCGTTGCGGCAGCGGCTGCTGGTGTCACTGGCGCTGGCCATCCCGGTGGTGGCGCTGGCGATGATCCCGCCCTTGCAGTTCCGGAACTGGCAGTGGGCCTGCCTGGCGCTGGCCTCCCCGGTGGCCGTGTGGGGAGCGTGGCCGTTCCACCGCGCCGCGGTCGTCAACGCCCGGCACGGCGCCGCGACCATGGACACGCTGGTCTCGGTCGGGGTCACCGCGGCGTACCTGTGGTCGGTGTACGCGCTGTTCTTCGGCGCCGCGGGCCGGGCGGGCGCGCACATGAGCGTCGCCTGGCTGGCGGCGCGAGGCAGCGGGACGGGAGCCATCTACCTGGACGTCGCCGCCGGGGTGACGATGCTCATCCTGCTCGGCCGCTATCTGGAGGCCCGGGCGAAGCGGCGCGCGGGCGCGGCGCTGCGGGCGCTGCTGTCGCTGGGCGCCAGGGACGCCGCCGTGCTGCGCGACGGCCGTGAGGTGCGGGTCCCGGTGGGGCAGCTGGCCGTGGGGGAGGAGTTCGTGGTCCGGCCGGGGGAGAAGATCGCCACCGACGGCGTCGTCACCTCGGGCAGTTCGGCGGTGGACACCTCGATGCTCACCGGTGAGCCGGTCCCGGCCGAGGTGGGCCCGGGCGACGGGGTGGCCGGCGGGTGCGTGAACGCCGGCGGGCGGCTGGTGGTCCGCGCCACCCGGGTGGGGGCCGGCACCCAGCTCGCCCAGATGACCCGGCTGGTGACCGAGGCGCAGGCCGGCAAGGCGCCGGTGCAGCGGCTGGCGGACCGCATCTCCGCCGTGTTCGTCCCCGTCGTCATCGCCGTCGCGGTCGTGACGCTGGCCGCGTGGCTGGCGGCCGGGCAGCCCGCCGGGGCCGCGTTCACCGCCGCGGTCGCGGTGCTGATCGTCGCCTGCCCGTGCGCGATGGGCCTGGCCACCCCGACCGCGATCCTGGTCGGCACCGGCCGCGGCGCGCAGCTCGGCATCCTGATCTCCGGCCCGGAGGTGCTGGAGTCCACCCGGGCCGTCGACACGATCGTGCTCGACAAGACCGGCACCATCACCACCGGCCGGATGAGCCTGGCGGACGTGGCCGCCGCGCCCGGCGTAGACGTCGGCGAGCTGCTGCGGCTGGCCGCAGCGGTCGAGGACGCCTCCGAGCATCCGGTCGGCGCGGCCATCGCGGCGGGCGCCGGGAACGGCTGCGGGACGTCCTGCCCGGCGGGAAGCTACCTGGCGTGGAGAGCTTCGCCAGCGTCCGCGGGCTCGGCGTCTCGGGCGTCGCCGACGGGCATGCCGTGGCGCTGGGCCGGCCAGGCTGGCTGGAGACGCAGTGGGCACTGCAGGTCCCGGCGGAGCTGGCCGCCCGCGCTGCCAGCGCGGAAGCTGCGGGCAGACCGTCGTGTTCGCCGCCTGGGACGGGCAGGTCCGCGGCGTGCTGATGGTCGCCGACACGATCAAGCCCACCTCGGCGGAGGCGGTCGCCAGGCTGCGCGGCATGGGACTGCGGCCGGTGCTGCTCACCGGCGACAACGACCGCGCCGCCCGTTTCGTCGGCCGATGCGGTCGGCATCGGCGAGGTGATCGCCGGGGTGCTTCCGGCGGGCAAGGCCGACGTGGTCCGGCAGCTGCAAGACGCGCGGCCGGGTGGTGGCGATGGCCGGCGACGGGGTCAACGACGCCGCCGCCCTGGCCCAGGCCGACCTGGGCCTGGCCATGGGCACCGGCACCGACGCCGCGATCGAGGCGTCCGACCTGACCCTGGTCCGCGGCGACCTGCTCGCCGTCCCCGACGCGATCTTGCTGTCGCGCCGCACGCTGGCCACGATCAAGGGCAACCTGTTCTGGGCGTTCGGCTACAACACCGCCGTCATCCCGCTCGCCGCCCTGGGGTTCCTCAACCCGCTGATCGCTGGCGCTGCGATGGCGTTCAGCTCCGTGTTCGTGGTCTCCAACAGCCTGCGGCTGCGCCGGTTCCGTCCCGCTTCCCCCGCCTTGCCCGCCGGGCACGACATGGCGATGCCGGCCGAAACCGCAGGATGAACACGGGCGGGCTCGCGACCTTGCTCATGAGGCTGACGGCGTGCGAGCGGAGGTGAGCCAGCGTGGCACGTCGGCTCGTCGCGGGCCTGCTGGCGGCCGTGGCCGTGCTGGCCGGGTGCGGGACTGCGCGGGCTCCGGTCACTCCCGGTGTGGTGAAGGTGGTCGCGGGGGAGAATTTCTGGGGGAACATCGCGGCGCAGATCGGCGGCCCTCATGTCCAGGTCACCTCGATCTTGTCCAGCCCGGGCACCGACCCGCACCTGTATGAGTCCGACGTCGCCAGCGCCCTGGCCGTGGCGCAGGCGCGGCTGGTCATCGCCAACGGGGCGGGCTATGACGATTTCGTGTCCCAGCTGCTCGGGGCCACCGTCAACGCGGGCCGGGTCGCGCTGTCGGCCCAGGCGGTCCTCGGGGCGTCCGGGCCCGGCGTGAACCCGCACTTCTGGTACGACATCCCCCGGATGCCGCGGGTCGCCGCCGCCATCGAGGCCGCGCTGGCCCGGCTCGACCCGGCTGACGCGACGGTGTTCGCCGCGAACCTGGCGGCGTTCGACGCCTCGCTGCGGCCCGTCGAGGCTGTGCTCGCGTCCGTCCGCCACCAGCACCCGGGCGCACCGGTCGCCTATACCGAGCGGGTTCCCGGCTACCTGCTCCGGGCCGCGGGGCTCGAGGTGGTGTCCCCGCCGGGGTTCGCCGCCGCCATCGAGAACGGCAACGACCCCAGCCCCGGCGACACCGCGCGGATGTTCCGGCTGATCACCGGGCACAAGGCGAAGGCGCTGCTGTACAACGCCCAGGCCACCAGCCCGGTGACCCAGCAGGTGCGGGCCCTGGCCCGGCGGTCTGGCGTTCCGGTGGTACCGGTCACCGAGACCATGCCGCCCGCCTACCGCAGCTACCAGGCCTGGCAGCTCGCCCAGGCCAAGGCCCTGCTCGATGCACTGGGAGGATGAGATGACCGGCAATGGCGGAGCAGCGGCGGCGCTGCGCGGCGCGACGCTGCGGTTCGGCCATCAGGTGATCTGGGACAGTCTCGACCTCGACATCGCTCCCGGGGAGTGCCTGGCCGTCCTGGGGCCCAACGGGGCGGGCAAGACCACGCTGCTGAAGGTGCTGCTGGGCCTGCTCCCGCTGTCGGCCGGCACGGTCACCATCGACGGGCGGGCACCGCGCCGCGGCAGCCCGGTGACCGGCTATGTGCCGCAGCAGCGGGATTTCGACCGGGACCTGCCCATCCGGGGCCGGGACCTGGTCCAGTTCGGCGTCGACGGGCACCGCCGGGGCCTGCCGGTCACCCGCGCCCGCCAGGTCGACGCCGCCATCGAGGCGGTCGGCGCGCGGGATTACGCGGACGTGCCGGTCGGGCTGCTGTCCGGCGGGCAGCAGCAGCGGCTGCGGATCGCCCAGGCCCTGGCCGGACGGCCGCGGATGCTGCTGTGTGACGAGCCGCTGCTGTCCCTGGACCCGTCCTCCCAGCATTCGGTCACCGTGCTGCTGAACGCCTACCATCGCGAGCACGGGACCACGGTCGTGTTCGTCACCCACGAGATCACCCCGGTGGCCGGTTTCGTCGATCGCGTCCTGTATGTGGCCGGCGGACACTGGGCCGCGGGCACCCCCGACGCGGTGATGACCACCCAGACGCTCAGCACCCTGTACGGCACGCACATTGACGTGATCCGGGTCCACGGCCGCATCGTCGTCGTCGGCGGGGATGACCCCGCAGGGCACCATCATCTTCCCGGCCGCATCGACCGTGCCGGGCGCAGCCGCGCCGGGGACCCGCCCGGCGGGCAGGAGCGCCGATGAGCATCGGGTTCCTGCTCGCTCAGCCGTTCGCCCAGCACGCGCTGCTCGCCGCCGCACTGGTGTCGGTCACCTGCGGGCTGATCGGCCCGTTCGTGGTCACCAGGGGGATGGCCTTCGCTGTGCACGGGACCGCCGAGCTGGCCTTTACCGGCGCCGCCGCCGGCCTGGTCATCGCGGGCAACCCGGTCGCGGGCGCCCTGGCCGGGTCCCTCGTCGTGGCTGCGCTGATCGCCACCCTCGGCGCCCGCCAGCGCGAACGCGACTCGGCCATCGGCGCCATCCTCGCGTTCGGGATGGGCATCGGCGTCCTGCTGCTCGGCTACTACCAGGGCTTCGCCACCGCCGCGACCAACATCTTGTTCGGCAACATCTTCGGCGTCTCCGGCAGCCAGCTGCTCATCCTGGCCGCGATCGGCGTGGTGGTGATGGCCGTCATGGCCACCTGGTACCGGCCGCTGCTGTTCGCCTCTATCGACCCCGAGGCCGCCGAGGCCCGAGGCGTCCCGGTCCGCCGCCTCGGGCTGATGTTCCTCGTCGTGCTCGCGCTGACTGTCACCGGCGCCGCCCAGGTGGTCGGCACCCTGCTCGTGCTCAGCCTGGCCATCACCCCGGCCGCCGCCGCCGAGCGCCTGTCGGCCAGGCCGCTCGTCGTCGCAGCGCTGTCTGTCATCTTCGCGGTGGCCGCGGCCGACGGCGGGCTGCTGGCCAGCTTCGGCGCCAGCAACGTCAAGGCGAGCGTCTTCATCACCAGCATCAGCTTCGCCATCTACCTCACCGCGCGCCTGGTCGGCCCCCGGCTCCGGGATCGCCGCCAGCGCTCCCGCGAAGAACGCCGCGTCCAATCGCAGGACGGGGCACACGCGCGCTGTGCACCGGAGTCGGCGGGCACCGAGATGCCGCGAAGTGACGAGCCGACTGGACAGCTGGACAAGCACGTCCCCTCGGGACTCGGCTGGCCGGGCGTCCTGGCTGACCGCTCAGGGATCGCTCGCCTGCCGCCGGGAACGCTTGGCCCTCCCGCCATGACGAGCCGTCGCCCTAGGGCTGATATCAGCCACCGCCTTGCCTCCAGCGCCGCCGCCACCCGGCGGGAAGCTTGCCCCTCCCGGCCGTATCGCAGATACTGAAGGCTGCAAGGCCACGGCCTGGAGATCCCATGTACGCACCCTCATCTGGCGCGCCCTTCCGCAAGCGCACGTTCTCGTTGCTCCAGTACGCCCGTTGCCTCGCCGCTTTGATGACTGCCAGCCCTGTGCTGGTGCGCGCACTCAGCCGGCCGCGGATCTCACCTGCACTGCGCGAGCAGATCATGCTGGCCGTCACCTCGGTCAACGACTGCCGATACTGCAATTGGGGACACACTGCCCTGGCACTGCGCAATAGCGTGGACTTGACTGCGCTGCGCCAGACCCTCGACAGCGGTTCCCTCAGCGCTGACAGCACGCCCGACGAGGTCGCCATCTGTACGCCCAGCATGTCGCCAGCAGGCAGGGTGATGCTGACCCGGGCGCGGGGCGGGCGCTTGCGAGTGCCTGGACTCCGGATGAGCAGGCCGAGATCAAGGCTTACATCACGGCGATACCTTCGGGAACCTCGTGGGCAACAGCGCCGACGCCTGGCTCGCGCGGCTGCGGAGAGTGCCAGTCGAAGGCGGGCATCCGGCCGGGGAGGCGATCGCGGCCCTGGCCGGTTTCCCGGCGCTCCTGTCAGCCTGGGCGTGGAGCCGCACGCGGGGATCAGAGGAGATCGACTCGCTGTCAGCTCGTCCCGGCACTCTCTACGGCAGCCCGAATAGCGTACGCCCCTCGTAGCAAGGCGGTCAGTAGTGCGCTGGCCGTCAGGGCCGGATCGCGACTCCCTCGAAGGTGTATCCGAGCGCCCGCGGGCCCTTCATGTAATAGGTGTCCAGCCGGGTGAGCTCGAGCCCGGCTGCGGCAACCAGCTGATCGATCCGGCGGTCGAGGTGGCAGCCGCCGAACGCTCGGCGCTGCAGCGGGGTGAGCCGCTGCTGAAGGCGCGCGACCATCGCATCAGGGGCCAGGCCATGCTCCACGAAGCGGAGCACACCGCCGGGCCGCAGCACCCGGACGATCTCGGCCAGGGCGCGGTTCGCGTCAGGGATTGTGCACAGCGTCCAGGTACTCAGCACGTTGTCGACGCTTGCGTCGCCGGCGGGCAGCACCTGGGCGTCGGTGCCGACGTACTCGATCGGCACGGCGCACGCGGCGGCTCTTCCCGCGGCCAGCTTGCGGCCCGCGGCGGCCGGGTCAACAGCCCAGACCCGCTTGACCCCGGCCGGGTAGTGCGGGATGTTCAGGCCCGACCCGAAACCGATCTCCAGCACCTCGCCCTCCAGCCCGGCCGCGACCCGGGCCCGCGGGCGCGCGAACTCACCCCCGCGCAGGGCCAGGTCGATGGCCCGGGGAAGGATCTGATCTGCGTACAAGCCCATGCCGCTAGTGTGACATCGCCTGCCGCGAGCACATTACGGTATCTGCCGCCCTCTTCCCCGGGTGGCAGATCGAGCACCGGCCCGGGCACCGCCGCACGTGGCCGCCTGTGTGAGCAGTGCTGCGGCGAGTTGCCGTGCTTCTCCTATTCGGGTGAAGGTGATCTGCCGACGCGCCTGCGTACCTGGCTGCACCGGGTCGCGGTTGGACCGCGCCAGAGGCGCGGCCGGTTGTGCTACCTGCGGGCCGCGTTAGGCACGGCCGCGGAACATGAGGTTTCCAGTACAGGGACGAGCCCAGACCGTCGGCGAGATCAGCGGAGTCCGCCGGTATCGGGCCCGAGGAAGGAAATGATCAGCGCGACAACTGACACGCCGGTGATGGTGACAGTGATCAAGAGGAGCCGCCGGTCCCGCGCGTGCCCCGCGCCCGCTACGCGGGGCGGTCGGCCCAGCTCCCAGACCAGGGCGCTGATGATCAGGATCGGGAGCCCTGCCGCGGGGCGGATCTTGAGGATCGCGCTTCCCAGCGCGGCGACGGAGATGGCCGTGCGGTGCCAGGCAAGCTCGGTCCTCTCGCGGGCAAGCCCGGGATCGATGTCCTCGATGTCGTCAGCGGGGGGCATCAGTGCCTGCTTACGGCGGAGAGCAGGGCGAGCGCCGCGGCGACCAGGCCAATACACGCGACCGTGAACGCCAGGAAACGGGGCAGACGCGACCGGCCGAGCGGGTCGCCGCGGCGCAGCGCCCGCTGGTTGCTCTTCCATTCGCGATAGCTGATCACGGAGACGGCAGAGCCGAGAAGGATCAGCGGGGTCCCGATGATGTGCCGGCCCAGGGCACGCCCGGGAATGGCGGCAGCAGCTGGATGGCGGCCAGCCCGGCGACCACCAGGGCGATCGCGGTCCGGCTCCACGCCAGGAAGGTCCGCTCGTTGGCGAAGGTGAACCGGGCGTCCGGCTCACTGCCGTCCTCGGCTTTCCTCGTGATGGCCTCGAGATCGATCAGGTCGGAAAACTCGCGGCGCAGCGCGGTGTGACTCATCGGAACCTCCCTCGTTATGCCGGAAACCAATTGCGCCGGGGCAAGGATTGGACCACAGGCCCGGGCACCGCGTCCTGCAGGCGGCCGACCACCTGCCCGGCTTCGATCAGCGCCGGCCGGTCGTGGACCGGCAGAACGAAGCGCGACGAGGCGACCACCTTCTTGATCGCCGCTTTCTCCTGGCG
Source organism: uncultured Alphaproteobacteria bacterium (assembly GCA_963833665.1). Taxonomy (GTDB): domain Bacteria; phylum Pseudomonadota; class Alphaproteobacteria; order Rhizobiales; family Xanthobacteraceae; genus BOG-931. Next base: position 35,287 of record CAWHZA010000031.1, read on the forward strand.
CTTGGTCGTGCCGTGGTTGCCGGTGACGCGCGGCTCCATGTCGCTGATTTCGCGGAAAGGTTCGACCAGCTGATCGTTGATGTCGTAGAGCACGTCGCCGCAGATCGTCGCCACCCCTTCCGCCGTCTTGACGATGACGTTCATCGAGCCTTCGGTGTGGCCGCCCGCCGCCTCGCAGATCAGTCCGGGCATCAATTCGGTCGGGCCGGAGATTTCCAGATCGAGAAAGCGCAGCGCGCCCTTGGTGTGGAGGCGATCGATCAGATGCTTGATGTCGACCGCGGGATATTGCGGATGCATCAGGCCGGAGACCGAATATTCGAGCTCGCGCCGGTTGAGGACGACCGCGGTGTTCATGGGAAAGAGATCGTCCTTGCCGGCGTGATCGATGTGCAGATGCGTGTGCAGGACGTAGCGCACGTCGCCGAGCCGCAGTCCGTGCTTCTTGAGCTGGTTCTCGATCATGTTCTCATGGGACTGCATGCCACGCATGCCGAGCGTCTCCATGATCTGGTTGGAGCGGTAGCCGGTGTCGATCACCACAGGCCAAGTGCCGCCGAGCACGAGAAAGCCCAGCGTTGGCACCCGCCGCGTGCGGCCGCAATCGCGCCCGAGCACCAGAAAGCTCAATTCGAGTTCGATATCGCCGTAGTCGAGGATCTTGATTTCAAGCGCCATGCGTTCCTCCCCCGCCCGGGATCAAATTGTCCCAGGTCAATTGAGCCGATAAACCCTTGCCGCCGTGTCATGGAGCGCGGCACGGGCCGTTGCTTCACCGAACGGCTCGAGCGCACGCCGGTAGGCGGCAACGAGATCGGAATAACGGGTCCACAGTTTCTCGATCGGGAAGTTCGAACCAAACAGGCACCGCGCCGGACCGAACATGCCGACGGTCTCCTTCACCATCGCCGCGATGTGGTCGGGGTCGTTGCGATGGATGAAGGTGCCCAGCCCCGACAGCTTGCAAACAACGTTCGGCCGCACGGCAAGCTCGCGCATGCCGCTGCTCCATTGCGCCCAGCCCGCGGGGGAAAGATCCTCCAGCATGCCGGCATGCTGCAACACGAAAGTCACTTTGGGGCAGCTGTCGGCGAGTTCGCCGGCGCTGGCCATCTGGCCGGCGAAGACCTGGAGATCGAAGCTCCAGCCGTAGTCAGCAAGCTGGGCGACGTTCTTCTGCAAGGTCGGGTCGCGCGCGAGGTCGGGCTTCGCCGCGAAGCGGTGTTGCGGGTTTTCGTGCCAGTGCAGCTGCATCCGCAGGCCGCGCATGCCGGGATATTTGCTCAGCCGGTCGAGCTGCGGGCGCACGTCGGCAGCGAGGAAGTCGGCGTAGCCGACGATCGCTTGCGGGTAGCCAGTCTCATCAGCAGCGCGCTGTACGTAGGCGACCTCGTCGGCGAACGCCTCCTTGGCCCAATTGGCCTGCACATAGACGGAGCGGACGATGTCGCAGCCGGCGATATCGGCAAGGTATTCGCTGATCGGATAGTCGCGCCGGATCGGCTCGTAGGGGCCGAAGATGCGCGGCTGCATCGGCCCTTCGAGCCACGGCAGATCGGCCCGCCGCCAGATGTGGTGATGGGCGTCGATAACGGCGCTCATGCCGCCCTCACCTTCGCCAGGCCGAGAACGTGGGCGCAGATGCTGTCGATCGAGCCGCCGTTGCCGATTTCGTCGAGGAAAGGCCGCGCCGCGACCAAACCGGCGGTACGCGCCTCGAAGCCGGCATCGGCGGCGAGCGGCGTCAGCCATACGGTGCGCCAGGCGAGCCGCGACAGGTGGTCGACCGCATTGCGCATGGCGCTCGGGTCGCCGCGCTCGAGGCCGTCCGAAAGCACGACGACCGCCGCGCCGCGCGCGAGCGACGCAAAGCGCGGAACGGCGAGAAAGGCGCCGAGCGCCTCGCCGATGCGGGTGCCGCCGTCCCAGTCGGGGACGAGCAGCGAGGCCGCGGTGAGCGCCTGCGCGCGGTTCTTCAGGCGCAGCGCCCGGGTGATGCGCGTGAGCCGCGTCCCGATGGTAAAGACCTCGACCAAATCGGCGGCGCGGACCAGCGCGTGGGCGAAGGCGAGATGCGCCTCGGTGCGCTCCTTCATCGAGCCGGAGACGTCGATGAGGAGGACGATCCGGCGCTGCCGCAGCCGGCGCCGGCGCCGGCGCATGTGGATGAACTCGCCGGCATTGCGCATGGCCTCACGAAACATCCGCCGCACATCGGCCCTCGGGCCGCCGCGCGCGGCACGCCATCGGTACCCGCGCCGCCGCGGCACGCGCGCCGGCAGGTCGCGAGCGAAGCGGCGCAGCGTCTCGTCCTCGCTGCCGGGGGCGAAGCGGCGCGCCGCAAGCCTCTCGGCGCCGGTCGCCTTGGCGCCGGATTCATGCGTGTCTTCACCGAAGATCGGCTCCGGCCCGCCGGCCGAATCGTCGGCGGCGCGCGGCGGCTCCTCGTCGCTCGGCTCCGCCTCCAATCCTGGGACCAGCGCGCCGAGAAAATGCGCGTTAAACAGCGCATCGAATTCGGCGAAGCGGTCCGGCGGCGGGGCCAGTGTAGCGTGGGCGGAGCGGCGGATATCGCCGATCCCGTTCGGTCCCAAAATTTCGATCGCGGCGAGCCAGGCCATGATCTGCTCGGGCGCGACCGCAAAACCCGAACGCCGCAGCAGAGCAGCGAAGGCAAGGAATGGAGCGATGGTGCGCACCACGTCGCTCATGCCTGCGCCTCGGCGAGAATGGCGTCGATCTTCGGCGCCACATGCACGAAGTCGTCCTCGTCCTTGAGCGCGACACCGAGCGAGCGGCGGAACGCATCCGGCCAGCGCGCGCCCTGCTCGTTGAGCAAGCGTCGCCGCCTCGGCCCACTCGACGGTTTCCGCGATGCCGGGACGCTTCGCCAGCGGTTCGCGGCGCAGTCGCCCGACGGCGGCGACAACGGCGCGCGCCGCGCGCTCGCCGACGCCCGATGCCCGCATCATCACGATGCGCATTTCGCGCTCCGGCGAAGGGTATTCGATCCAGTGGTAGACGCAGCGGCGGCGCAACGCCTCGTGCAGCTCGCGCGTGCGGTTGGAGGTGAGGATCACGACCGGCCGCTCGTAGGCGCGTATCGCGCCGCGCTCGGGGATCGATATCTGGAAGTCGGAAAGAAACTCGAGCAGGAAAGCCTCGAACTCCTGGTCCGACCGGTCGATCTCGTCGATGAGCAGCACGGTTTCTTCGGGACGACGAAGGCAGGCGAGCATCGGCCGCTCGATCAGAAACTCGTCCTTGTAGATGTCGATGTGGCCGCCGGCGGCGGCCTCTTGGCGCAGTGCGAGCATCTGGCGCGGAAAATTCCATTCGTAGAGCGCCGCCGCGGCGTCGATGCCTTCGTAGCATTGGAGCCGCAACAGGGCGCGGCCGAGAACGCCGGCGATCGCCTTGGCCGCTTCGGTCTTGCCAACGCCAGGCGCGCCTTCCAGCAGCAGCGGCTTGCCCAGCGCAAGCGCGAGATACGCCGCGGTCGCAAGCTCCTCGTCGGCGAGGTAATAGGCGGCGCGCAGCGCGTCCTCGAGCTCGCGCGGGCTGCCGATGCCGACGATGGTACGGCGCACCGCCATGCGCGCTTACCGCGGGCGCGCCGCGGGGGCCGCGCCGCCGCGCGCCTTCAGCGCCCTGAGGATCTTTTCCGGCGTGATCGGCAGGTCGTTGATGCGCACGCCGACGGCGTTGAACACTGCATTGGCGACAGCCGGCAGCACTGGATTGGCGCACATCTCGCCGGGGCCCTTGGCGCCGAACGGACCGTCGGGAGCGGGACGCTCGAGCACCAGGATGTCGTGCGGGCAGATGTCGCCCGGACCGGGCATCAGATATTCGTTGAAGTCGCGCGGCCCCTCGCGCGTATCCGGATAATAGGGCTCCGGGGTCTCATAGAGCGCGTGGCTCATGCCCATCCAGGAGCCGCCGACGAGCTGCTGCTCGACGAGCTTGGGGTTGAGCGCGCGCCCGACCTCGTAGGCGCTGGTCATCTTCAGCACCGTCACATCGCCGGTCTCGTCGTCGACTTCCACCTCGGCGATAAGGCAGGCGTGGGCGTAGCAGGTCGCCGGCGACATCTCGCCGGTCTCCGGATCGACGTCGGAGAGCGGCACCAGAAAAATGCCTCGCCCGGAAATGGTGCGGCCCTGGCGGAACTGCGCCGCGATGGCGACGTCGCGCACCGAGATCGAGCGGTGCGGCGCGCCTTTGACACGGATCGAGCCCTTGCCATCGGTCTCGAGGTCGCCGGGATCGACCTCGAGTTCCTCCGCCGCCGCCTCCATCATCACCGCACGCGCCTCACGTGCCGCCACCATCACCGCATTGCCGACGCGGTGCGTGCCGCGCGAGGCGAACGAGCCCATACAATGTGGCCCGGTATCGGAATCGGCGGTGTCGACGTAAACGTCCTCGACCGGCACGCCCAGCGTCTCGGCGCAGATCTGCCGCGTCACCGATTTCATGCCCTGGCCGAGGTCGATCGAGGAAAGAGCGACGGTGAATTTTCCGCTCGGATTGGAGTGGACCAGCGCCTGGCTCGGATCGCCGCCGAGATTCATGCCGATCGGATAGTTGATGGTCGCAACGCCGCGACCGCGGTGCTTGGCCATGATCAGCGCCTCCTGGTGCCGAAGACTGAAGAGAAGCGCGGCGCGCCATGCGTCGAACCGGCGGGCGACGCCGCCGGTGGCGGCGGTACGCTTCGCGGCGGGGGCGCCGGCGGTGCGACAGGCGCAGCGGCGGCCGGCCGTTCGTAGCTCACGCGCTGCGGGGTGCTCGGCCGCGCCGTCGCCGCGGGCGCGGCAGGCGCTGGCGCCCGCGTACGGTCCGCGCCGCCGACGGTGCGCGCCGCGTCGCCACCCTGCCGCGACGACATCCGGCGGAATTCGTCGCGCAGCGGCCAATGGGCCTTTTCCGCGGCGACCTGCGCGCACTCGATCAGCGCACAGTTCTTCGCCTCGCGCCGGTGCGCCTTCATGTCGCCATCGCGATAGGCATTGAGGATGCGGAATTCGAGCGGGTCCACGCCGATGGCGATGGCGAGCTTGTCCATCTGGCACTCCAGCGCGAAGTCGAGCGCGGTGACGCCGAAGCCGCGCATCGCCGTTGCCGGCGTGCGGTTGGTGAACACGCAATACACGTCCGCGGAGACGTTCGGGATCGTGTACGGCCCGGGGATGTGGGCGGCGCACTTGACCGCGGCGTAGCTTGAGAGGCGCGTATAGGCGCCGCTGTCGAAATACGCCGTGACCTTACGGGCGACGATCCGCCCGTCGCGCATGACGCCGTCCTTGATGTAGATGCGCTCGCCGCCGCGCGGCGAGCCGAACTGCATTTCCTCGTGCCGGCTCAGCCGATGGCGCACGGGCGCGCCGGTCAAACGCGCGGCGAGAATGGCGAGCGGCTCGGTCAAAGTGTCGACCTTGCCGCCGAAGCCGCCGCCGACGGTGCCGCCGATGAAATGCAATTGGTTCGATTGCATGGCGTTGATCTTGGCCGAGGTGTCGAGCGAGAAGAACAGCGCCTGCGTCGAGGTGTAGACGATGAAGCGGCCGTTGGTGTCCGGCACCGCGATCGAGCCGTTGGTCTCGGTCGGAGCGTGCTCGATCGGCGACATCTGATAGCGATCCTCGAGCACGATTTCGGCCTGCGCGAAACCCGCGTCCACGTCGCCAAAGCGCAGCTTCTGATGATCGTACTTCCCGTAGTATTCGAAGGTGTTTTTCGGGTAGGCGGCATTGACCGAGACCGCTCCCGGCTTCAGCGCCTCCTCGACATCGAACACCGCCGGCAGCGGATCGTAGGAGACGCGCACCATAGCCAGCGCCTCCTGAGCGGCGCGCTCGCTGGTCGCGACGATAGCGAGGATCGGCTCGCCCTTGTAGCGCACGACGTCGGTGGCGAGCGATGGCTCGTCGTCCTTGCCGAACTGGATGAAGACTCAACAGCGTGTTGAGATTGACCGGCACGTCCGCTCCGCGAATGATCCGCTTGACACCGGGCGCGCGCGCCGCCGCCGCATCGTCGATCGAGCGGATGCGCGCATGGGCGTGCGGGCTGCGCAGCAGCTTCAGATGCAGGAGGTTGGCGAAACGGTGATCGTCATAATAGGGCGAGGTCCCGGTGACGTGGCCGAGGATGTCCTGCCGCTGCGTCGGCTGGCCGATCTCTTTCAGGTTGTCGTCACGTTCGTCGGCGAAAATGTCCTTGCGCAATTCCAGCATGGTTCTGTCCTTCAGGCGCGGCGACGGTTGTCGCTTCTGGCGGCATCGAGCACCGCCTGGATGATCGGCTCATAGCCGGTGCAGCGGCAGATATTGCCGCAGATGGCGTCAACCACGTCTTCCCGCGTGGGGGCCGGGTTGCGGTCGAGGAGCGCCTTCGCCGCCATCAGCATGCCCGGCGTGCAATAGCCGCACTGGGCGGCAAAGCGCTCCATGAAGGCGGTTTGCAGCGGATGCAGATCGGCGCCGCGGCGCAGCCCGGCGACGGTTTCGACCGACCTGCCGGCGCAGCTTTCTGCCAGCGTGACGCAGGAAACGCGCGGCGCGCCGTCGATCAGCACCGTGCAGGTGCCGCAGGTGCCTTGCCAGCAGCCGCCCTTGACCGAGAGATCGCCGACCGACTCGCGCAGAACGTCGAGCAAGTTGGCGCCGCTGTCGACGAAGGCGGCGACGTCCTCGCCGTTGAGACGAAATTGAATGGGCGTCTTCATCGGGCGTTCACGTTTGGCTGGCGCCGAGCAACAGTCGGCGCAAATGGACGGGGAGGATTTCTCGCCGCCACCAAGCGCTGGCGATGGCATCGTCGACCGGCGAGGTACCATCGGTGGCGACGGCAAGCGCGGGCGCTAGGCCGGCGGCGTCGAGCGTGCGGCCTTCGAGAGCGCGCTCCGCAGCTTTGGCACGAACCGGAGTTTTGTCCATGGCGTTATAGGCGATCCTCGCGCCGTTGACCCTGCCGCTGGCGAGCGGCAGCTGGGCGGCGATCGAAAGCACCGAGATGCCCTTGGGATGAACGCGGGTGACTTTCGCGAACCGGAACGTCTGCGCCACCGGCCGCTTGAACGCGACGCTCGCCACCAGAGTCGCGCCGCGATCGCGGCTGCGGAGAAATTCTTCGAGCGGCACTTCGCGCTGGCCGAAGCCGCCGGCGAACACGACCGTCGCATCGAGGGCGAGCAGCGCTGCCGCGAAATCGCCGTAGGGTGACGGCGCGAACAAATTGCCGCCCACCGTCGCCGCCTCGCGCACGGCCGGGCCGCCGACCGCGCGCGCCACGGGATGGAGAAACGCCAGTTCGCGCTCCGCCAGAATCGCCGCCATGGTCACACCGGCGCCGAGTTCCACGCGGCCGGACGACGCCGAGATATGGGAGAACGTCGGATCGGTCGACCGTACGATCGTTTCGATGGCCGGATCGGCCTCATTGACCGCGCGCATGACCAGCGTGCCGCCGGCGAGAAAACGCGCCCCGCGCTCGCTCGACAACGCGCCGGCCGCATCGGCCAAGCGGGCGAAAGTCTTTACTGTTACGCTCATGCGCGGCCCTCCAATCCCGCCGATGCGGCAAGCCGGGAACGAATTGCGGCAAAGCCCGCTTCATAAATGTCCTCGCCGACCATCCGCGTCATCTCCTCCTCCTCGCCCTTGCGCGTGGAGAACGAGCACCGCCATTCCCAGAACGTGCGGTCGCCGTCGGTGACCGGCGCGAGGCGCACATGGGCGACGTAGTTGAACAGCGGAACCGGCGTGTCCATCAGGCAATAGCTGAAAGTCTGTTCAAGATCCGAGAGCGTCAGCAGGCGCTCGCGCAGCTCGGAACCGTCGCGCAGGAAGAAACGGCGCACGCAGCCCAGCTTGTCCGCACTCTGCCCGCGCTCGATCGCGCTCTTGGCGACGGCGGGATGCCAGCGGTCATGCCCGTTGAAATCGCGCAGCAGGGCCCACACGCGATCGGTCGGCGCATCGATGACGGTCGAGCGGACGATGCGGATCACGGCCTCATCCTCCGAACTGCCTTTTCAGAGCGTCGAAGCCGCCCTGGAAAACGCCGCTGCCGATGTTCGACACCAGCTCGGCCTCGCGTTCCAGTGCGCAGTCGAATTCCGCCGTCCACTCGACGAAGGTGCGGTCGCCGTCGGTGATCGGCGTGAGCCGCAGCGTCGCCACGTAGTTCTCGACCCCCATCGGCGATTCGAGGATCGAATAGGTGCAGAACAGATCGAAGTCGGAGAGGCCGAGCAGCTTTTCCCGGATGCGATCGCCGTTGCGCAGGCGGAAGTCGCGCACGCAGCCGACCTTGTCCGACGGTTCGCCGTTCTCGATCCGGCTTTCCGCGATTCCCGGATGCCAGGACGGCAATCCGTTGAAATCGCGGACCCGCGCCCAGACGCGGTCGGAGCGGCCGTTGATGACGCTCGAGACGTAGACGCGGGCCATGGGCGTCATTCCTTCTTGCGGCGCCCGCTGCCGCTTCCGCCTCCGCCAGGGGCCCCCTCGGACGATGAGCCGCCGCCACCGCTGCCGCTTCCGCCACCGCTGCCGCCGTCTTCAGGTAGCCGCTTCGGCGCTGTCTCCTTGCGGATGCCTTGCATGTCGCGCGCCTCGCGGATGAGGCCGGGCATGCGCGAGAGACTGCCGCCTTCAATGCCGATCTCGGCGAGGATCTGGTCGATCATCGGCGCCTGCACGCGATAGCGCAGTGCCGAATCGATCACCTCGTCGGTGGCGCTGCGGCTGCCGCCGCGCCCGCCACCGCCGTTGAGGCCGTCGACCTGCAGAATACGGATGCCTTCGATCTTCTCCATCGGCTTGACGCTTTCGCGCACGATGCCCTCGATCCGCTCGAGCAGCCGGCGGCGGAAGATCGAAGTGCGCGCTGCGTCGGACAGCACGTTCTCGGCTTCGTTGAGCAGCCGCTGCGCCTCCGCCTGTACCGTGGCGCGCACCTGTTCGGCGGCCGCCGCGATGCGCACTTCGTCTGCCTCCTTTTCGGCAATGAGCACCTCGACCTCGCGCCGGCGCCGCGCCGCTTCACCTTCGCGCACGGTCTTGACCCGCTCCTCGGCCTCGACCGCCCGGGCGCGCGCCGCCTCCGCCTCGGCATGGGCCGCCGACTGCTCGCGCGACTTCTGGTGAATCTCGATGGTGCCCTCCATGCGCGCGGTCTCAACCGCCGTTTCGCGGGCGATCTCGAGTTGGCGTAGTTCGCGATCGCGCAGGATGCGCGCTTCGTCGATCCCGCGCTCCGAGGCGATGCGAGCGCGCTCGACCTCCTCGCGGGCGGCGATCTCGGCTTCCTGCAGCGCCTGGCTGCGGGCGACCTCGAATTGCTCGACCGCGCGCCGGCGTTCCAGCCGAGCGATGTCGAGCATCTGTTCGCGCACAACGTCGGTGCGCTCGACCTGCTGGGCCGCGACAATGTCGGCCTCCTTCACCCGGCGGTCGGCGTCGGCGCGCTCGGTGAGCTTGCCGGCGATTTCGATCGAGCGATTCTGCTCGGCGATCTCCAGCACCTTGCGGCGCTCGACGTCGAGCACGTCGCGCGTCTTCGACGATTCGATTCTTTCGCGCTCGAGCGCCAGCTCGACCTCGATGCGCGCGACCTCGATCGCCTCGCGGCGCTTGATCTCGGCGTCCTCGATCGCCTGCTCGCGCGCGATGTCGCGCGATCTGGTGTCCTGGTCGGCGGCGATGCGCTCGGCGGCAAGCCGCCTTTCCTGCGCGATGCGGTTGATCTCGACCGCTTCACGCGCCGCGATCTCGGCGCTGTCGACCGCGCGATTGCGGGCGATCTCGAGCGAGCGCACCTCCTCGTCGCGCGATATCCGTTCCGCGGCGATCTTGCGATCCTCGAGGATGCGGACCGTTTCGACGATCTGGCGCGACGCGATCTCGGCGGATTCGATCGCTTCGTTGCGGGCGATCTCCAGCCCGCGCGTCTCCCGATCGGCGTCGATGCGGTCGGCGGCGATCTTCCTGTCGAGCGCAATACGCGCGATCTCGGTCGATTCGCGGGCGGCGATCTCGGCGGCATCGATGGCCTTGATGCGCTCGATCTCGCGGCTTCTGGTCTCCTCCTCGGAGACGATGCGGTCGACCGCGATCTTCTTCTCCTGGGCGATGCGGGCGCCCTCGACCGCCTCGCGGGCGGCGATCTCCGCTTCTTCGGTCGAACGGCCCCGGGCGATGTCAAGCGCCCGAACGCGTTCCTCGTGCTTGATGCGCGCCGCCGCCATCACCTCGCGCGCGGCGATGTCGCTCTCTTCGAGCGAGCGCGTGCGTTCGATCTCGAGCGTCCGCGTGGCGAGCTCGGAGGCGATGCGGTCCGCGGCGAGCGCCTTTTCGCGCGCAATCCGCGCTTCCTCGGTGGCCTTGCCCGCGGCGATCTCCTCCTCGTCGATCGCGCGGTTGCGTGCGATTTCGCGGCGGCGGATTTCCTCTTCGAGCGCGATGCGCTCGTCGGTGACCACCCGCTCCTGCGCGATCCGCGCCCGCTCGGTCGTCTCGCGCGCGGCGATCTCTGCCTGCTCGACATTGCGCATCCGCTCGATCTCGAGCCGGCGGTTCTCCTCGTCCTTGGCGATGCGCGCCGCGGTGACCGCGAGCTCCTGGGCGATGCGCGCCTTCTCGGTTTCCTCGCGTGCGGTGATCTCCGCCTGCTCGACCGCGCGCGTCTTCTCGATCTCGCGCCGCTGGTCTTCCTCCTCGCGGGCGATGCGCGCTTCAGTGATGACCCGCTCCTGCGCGATGCGGGCGCGCTCGACGCGCTCGCGCGCGGCGATCTCCGCCTCGTCGAGCTGGCGGGTACGCTCGATCTCGCGCTCGCGGATCTCGCGCTCGGAGATGATGCGCGCCTCGGCGAGGGCGCGCTCGTGGGCGATGCGCGTCTTCTCCACCTCCTCGCGGGCGGCGATCTGGGCCTGCTCCGCCTCGGTGTCGCGCAGCGAGCGTTCGCGCGCGAGCTCGGCGCGCTGCACCGCGCGCCGCACCTCGATGTCGCGCTCCTGATTAAGGCGCGCGGTCTCGCTCTCGCGGTCGATATCGAGTGCCTGCTTCTCGGCTTCGAGATTGCGGGTGCGGATGAGGATCATCGAGTCCTGCTCGATGTCGTTGCGTAGCTTGCGCCGCGATTCGATGTCCTCGATGAGCTTGGTCAGGCCCTCGGCATCGAAGCGGTTTGACGGGTTGAAGAATTCGAGGTCGGTCTGGTCGAGATCGGTGATCGCCACCGACTCGACCTCGAGCCCGTTCTGCGCCAGCCCTTCCAGGGCCGATTCCTTGACCCGGGTGACGTACTCGCCGCGGCGTTCGTGCATTTCCACCATCGTCATCTCGGACGCGACCGAACGCAGCGCCGAGACGAACTTGCCGGAGAGGAGCGCATCGAGGTCGGCGACGTTCGTGGTGCGCCGGCCGAGCGTAGCGGCGGCGATGGTAACCGCCTCCGGCGTCGGCGGCACCCGCACATAAAACTCCGACTCGATGTCGACGCGCATGCGGTCCTTGGTAATGAGGGCGTCGTCACGGTTGCGCACGACCTGCATGCGCAGGACGTTCATGTTGACCGGCGTGACCTCGTGAATGAACGGGAGCACGAAGGCGCCGCTGTTGATCACCACTTTTTCGCCGAACAGACCTGTGCGCACGAAGGAGAGCTCCTTCGACGAACGGCGGTAGAGCCAGTTGACGAAATAGACGACGATCGCGATGACGATGACCGCGAGGATCAGCCAGATGATCAGGCTACCAAGGATGGCGACGGACATCTTACTCCCTCCCAGCCCGCCGACCGTGTGGTCCGCGGCGGGCTTGTTCTTCACTCTGATTTACAGTTTTCCGGATTGATTTGAATTTTGCGACCTGCGCGGACAGCGCCCGCTCGACCGGCAGGCGCTCCATCGACGAGGCGCCGTAGAAGCCGTCGCAGTGGCGGGCGTGCGCCAGCACATATTCGGCGTCGGCCGGTTCGGCGATCGGCCCGCCGTGAACGAGAATGAGCACGTCGCGGTTCACCGCACGCGCCGCCTCCGCCATCACGTCGGTCAACGCCGGACAGTCTTCGAGCTTGGTCGATGTGGCGGCTCCGATCGAGCCGCCGACGGTAAGCCCGAAATGGCAGACCAGGACATCGGCGCCGGCGCGCGCCATCGCGACCGCTTCAGCCGGGTCGAACACGTAGGGCGTGGTCAGAAGATCGCGCTCGTGCGCCTTGGCGATCATCTCGACCTCGCGGGCGTAGCCCATGCCCGTCTCCTCGAGACCGGCGCGAAAGCGGCCGTCAATGAGCCCGACCGTCGGGAAGTTCTGCACGCCGCTGAAGCCCAGTCGCAAAATTTCGTCGAGAAAAACGTCCATCTGGCGGAACGGGTCGGTGCCGCAAACGCCGGCGAGAACCGGCGTGCGGCCAACGACCGGAAGGACCTCGCGCGCCATGTCGACGACGATGCCGTTGGCGTCGCCGAACGGCATCATGCCGGCGAGCGATCCACGCCCGGCCATGCGGTAGCGGCCGGAATTGTAGATGACGATCAGGTCGGCGCCGCCTTCCTCTTCGCCCTTGGCCGAAATGCCCGTCCCGGCGCCGGCACCGATGATGGGTTCGCCGCGCGCCTTCATGGCGCGGAAACGGGCGAGGATGTCGGAACGCGGGACGCGCGGCATGTCGCTAACCCTTGGCCCGCCGCCGGACGAGCCGACCGCCGAACAGCCGCCGGAACTCGGCGACGATCGCCGCCGAAAAGCGCGGATCGTTGATGTGCTCCGGCATGCGGACGAGCCGGCGCGAGCCGGTTTGCCGAACGGTCAATTCAAGCGCGCGGAACAACTCTTCGTCAGCGCTGGGATCAGAGAACGGGCGGCCCGGCGCGTCGAGCGCCGATACTCCGCCCTCCGGCAGGAAGAAGCGCATCGGCCCATCCATCAGATTGAGCCGTTCGCCGATCCAGCGCCCCAGGCGTGCGTTTTCCTCGGGCGTGGTGCGCATCAGGGTCACCGTCGGATTGTGGACGTGGAGGGTGCGGCCGCGGTAGCGCTCGGGGACGGTCTCCATCGGCCCGAAGTTGACCATGTCGAGCGCGCCGCACGAGCCGATATACGGGATCCGCGCGCGCACGATCGCTCCGAACCGGTCTTCCGTGGCCGGCAATACGCCGCCGAAGAGGAGATCGCAGACCTCGGTCGTGGTGAGGTCGATCACACCCGACAGGGCGCCGGAATCGACGAGCTTTTCCATCGACTGCCCGCCGACGCCGGTGGCGTGGAAGACCAGACATTCGAAATCGTCCTCGAGCGCGGCGGTAACCGCCTGCACGCACGGCGTCGTCACGCCGAACATGGTCAGCCCGACCGCCGGGTTGCGGCTGCCGCGCCGCGCCGCCTCGCGATCGGTGCTGGCGGCGGCGCGCGCCTTCACCATGCCGACCATGGCCGCGGCGCCATTGGCCAGGACCTGGCGGCTTACCGAATTGAGCCCGGAAACGTCGGTCACGGAGTAAAGCATCATGATGTCGGAGGGCCCGACATAGGGCGCCACGTTGCCCGACGCGACCGAGGAGATGAGCACCTTGGGTACGCCGATCGGCAATGACCGCATCGCCGGGGCGACGAGCGCGCTGCCTCCCGAGCCGCCGGCGGAAATCAGGCCGCCGACCAGTTCCTGGCGGCGGACCCACGCCTCGAACGCTTCCGCCATCGCCGTGATCGCGGCGCCGCGCTCGCCGGTGAACACCGCGTTCGGGCCGCCGCGGAAATACGTCGCAATATGGTGTGGCGGCACGTCGGCCGGCGACGGCTGGCCGGAGGTCGAGAGGTCGACGAGGACCACGCGCACGCCGGCGGCGGCGATCTCGTCGCGAATAAAGCGCAGCTCGTCGCCCTTGGTATCGAGCGTTCCGGCGACGATCACCGGCGCCGATCCGCCGCGATGGATCGGGCGTAGCTCGACTGCCGGCGCGGTCGCCGTCGCCGCCGGCTCGGGGGCTATCGTGCGCGTGCGCGCCGCGGTCTCGATCTGCGCGGCCGGCACCGGCTGCGACCAGCGCGTCGGCATGGCGGGGTTCGAGATATAGACGCGGATCGGGCCGCGGGCTCTTGCCGGCCGCCGGTCGCCTTCAGGCGCCGACGTCGGTTCGGCCTCCTCCGGCGGCTCCGCCTCGCCGTGCTGGCCGACGCCGAGCAGCCGTTGCTGCAGTTCACGGTCGGCCTCGAGCCGTGCCGCTTCCATGACCCGGTTGATCCGGCCGTTGATCATGATCGCGACTTTCTCGGCGACCGCGGTAGCGACGCCGATGTTCTGCTCGACGACAAGGACGCCGATATCGGCCTGGTCGCCGAGCGCGATCAAAATCTCCTCGACCTGCTCGACGATGAGCGGAGCGAGCCCCTCGGTCGGCTCGTCCATTACCAGCAAGTGTGGATTGAGGAGCAGCGCACGCGAGATCGCGAGCATCTGCTGCTCGCCGCCGGAGAGCTGGTTGCCGCGGTTGTTGCGGCGCTCGGCGAGCCGCGGAAATGTTTCGTAGATGCGGGCAATCGTCCATCGCGACCGGTCGTTGCCGGCAGCGAGGCGGAGATGCTCCTCGACGGTGAGCGAGGGCCAGAGCCGGCGGCCCTGCGGCACGTAGCCGAGGCCGATCTGCGCGATCTCCGCCGGGGTGCGGCCGACGAGCTCCTCGCCCATGAACCGGATCGATCCGCTGGCCACCGGGAGCAGGCCGACGATCGCCTTGCACAAAGTCGTCTTGCCCATGCCGTTGCGGCCGACGAGCGACAGCACGCCGTGCTCGATCCGCAGATCGACGCCCTGCAGCGCATGGCTGCCGCCGTAGAAGATGTTGAGTCCCCTGATCTCCAGAAGGTCTGCGGGGCGGCGCTCAGGCATGGCCGCCACCGAGATACAATTGCTGCACTTCGGGATCCGCCTCGATCTCGCGCGGCGCGCCTTCCTTGAAGATGCGGCCGTTGTGCATCATCGTCACGCTCTCGACGACGCGAAGCGCGACATCCATGTCGTGCTCGATGATGATGTAGCCGATGTGGCTCGGCAGCGCGGTGAGGATCGCGACCAGATCGCCGCGCTCGTGCGGCGAGAGACCGGCTGCCGGCTCGTCGAGGAGAATAAAGCGCGGCGCGCCGGCGAGCGCGAGCGCGATCTCGAGCTGCCGCTGCTGGCCGTGCGCCAATTCCCCGACCAGATGATCGGTCACTGCTTCCAGATGGACGAGTGAAATGAGGTCGGCGACCGACTGCATGATGGCGTCGGTGGCGCGCGTGCGGATGAACGAGAAGCGGCCGCGCGAGCAGCCGCGGCAGGCGAGATAGACGTTGTCGCGCACGGAGAGGTTCTGGAACAGCAGTGAAATCTGGTAGGTGCGGCGCAGGCCGCGGCGAATGCGCTCGTGCGGCGGCAACAGGGTGACGTCCTCGCCGAAGAAACGCACCGTTCCCGAGGTCGGGGGAAAGTCGCCGGTCACACAGTTGAGCAGCGTTGTTTTGCCGGCGCCGTTCGATCCCAGCACCGCGCGCCGCTCGCCGGGCCGCACACTGAGCGTAATATCGATCAACGCGGCGAGCGCGCCGAAGAAACGGCTCACTCCCCTCAGCTCGATCGCGTTGCCGGTACCCGCCGCGGCTAAACGTTCGGCGATCGTGCTCACGCGCCGTCCCTCCCGCCGGGAGCGCGCGCACGTCCCAACAATCGCCGCCAAATGCCGATGACCCCGTCCGGGGAAAACAAAACGATGACAAGAAAGCCGAGCCCGATGAGCGTCTGGAAACGGCGTCCGTCGAGGCCTACTGCGACCAGCGCGTCGAGGGTAAAGGTGCGCAGGATGACGTAGATGAGCGCGCCGATGAACGGGCCGATGGGGTGGCTGAGACCGCCGACGACGGCGATGACGAGAATGTTGATCACCACGTCGATTCCCACCGAGAAGGGGGAGATCTGATTGTTCAGCCAGACCATGAGGATTCCGCCCACAGCCGCGATAAGGGCGGCGAAAGCGTAGGCGGCGATGCGGTGGGCGGTGACGTTGTAGCCGATCGCCTCCATGCGGCGGGGATTGTCGCGCACGCCCTGCAAGGCGAGGCCGAACGGCGCCCGCGAGAGGTACAGGACCGCGGCGTAGCTCAGAGCTGCAAAAAACAGGATCAAATAGTAGAGCGGGATCGGATCCTTCCAGTTGATGCCGAGGAAATGCGGCGCCGGAATGGTCGTAAACCCGTTGAAGCCGTTGAAAATCGGCCAGTTTTGCAGGGTCAGGTAGAAGAACGCGCTCGCCAGCGCCAGCGTGATCATGATCGTGTAGATGCCCTCGGTGCGGGCGGAGAGCGCGCCGACGAGGGTCCCGAACACGACCGCGATCGCGATCGCCAGCGGCGCCGCCACCCACCACGGCCAGAACAGGCTGATCTTGGGCAACGAACTCGCCCCCAGCACGGCGATCATGTAGCCGGCGATGCCCGCAACCGTCATCTGCGCCAGGCTGACCATGCCGCCGTAGCCGGCGAGAAACATCAGCGACAGCGCGATCATGCCGAGGATCAAGGTCCAGCCGACGGTCTGGTCGAGCAGGAAATCGTTGGCGACTGCGGGAAGGAAGACCAGCACGAGGCCGAGGATCAGGATTCGGGGCTTGGTTCGCGATCCACGGTGCGATCCCGCGCTGCGCGCCGATGCCGAGTGGGGTCTCCGTGGTCTGCGCCAACGCCATTTAGCGCCTCCCCAGGAGCCCTTGCGGGCGAATGGCCAGCACGATGACCATGATCAGGAAGCTCAGGACGGTCGCGTAGTTCTGGAAGTAGACCAGACCAAATTGCTCGGAGCATCCTATGATGAGGGCGCCAAGCGCCGCGCCCGGAATCGATCCCATGCCGCCGACAATGACCACCACCAGCGAGGCCAGCAGAAAATGGGAATCCTCGCCCAGCGAGATCGATTGAAAGGTGCCGCCGACAATTCCGGCCATTCCTGCAAGTCCAGCGCCGAAGGCAAAAACAGCCACGAACAGGAGTTGAACGCGATAGCCCAGGACCGACAGCATGTCGCGGTCGTCCACTCCGGCGCGGATCATGACGCCGATCCGCGTGCGGTGGAGGGCGAGCCACATGGCGATGCCGATCAGGGCCGAAGCGGCGAAGATGACGAGCCGCCCGAGCGGATACTGAAGAAACACCGCCTCGCCGCTCGATTTGAGCGCGACGACGATCGGAGTCGGCACCGGGCCTGCCAGATAGTCGGGCGTGTCGATCTGGATCGCGTTCCCGCCCCAGACCCACACCATGAGGTCGGAGAAGATGATCGAAAGACCCAGCGTGACCAGCGTCTGGCGCAGATCCTGGCCCTCCATGCGGCGAAAGATCAGGAACTGCATGGCGATGCCGATCAAGGCACAACAAACAAACGCGACGACGTAGCTGAACAGCCAGGAGCCGGTCCACTGACCGGCCTCGTAGCCCATATAGCCGCCGAACAGGTAGAGCGAGCCGTGCGCCAGGTTGACGTTGCGCATCAGCCCGAAGATCAGCGTGAAGCCGGTGGCGACCAGGAAATAAAGTCCGCCGAGGGTCATGCCGTTGAACAGCGCGTTGATAAACAGACGCTTTTTACCGAACACCTCCTCGAATCCGGCCGGCCAGGGGGCGAGGACGAGCCAAAGGGCCAATATGATCGCGACGGCGATGACCAGCGCGGCCACAGGGTTGCGCCCGATCCACTGCGCCAGCGCGCCACCGCCGCGCCCCGGAGCGTGGTCTGCTCCCTGATCGCCAAAGGCTGTGGTCACCTCCTGCCCTCCGGTTTGCGCCGAAAACTACCCGAGCAAGGGCACCGAGGCATGCTTGCTAGTCTGATTTTTGCACCTGGGCCGCAACGCCTTCGAAGCGATCGAGGGGCCGGTCAGGGCAAATTTCTTAATTTCTTGGTGGCGCCTTGTCGTGCCGCGATGTTTGCCGCGTTGGCGACCCCGCCTACTCGTTCACCACCCGCGCGACGGTTCGATACAGCGTGGGTGCGATGCCCACATGCGCGGAAAAGAAATGAGTGAAATGGCTCTGCGACGAAAAGCCGAGCTCGTAACCGATGTCGGTGACCGAGTCATGCGAGCGCGTCAGGCGATCGAGCGCCCGCTCGACGCGCATGGTGTTGGCGTAAAGCGCCGGGGTCACCCCGGTATTTTCACGAAACAGCTTGAAGAAATGCGGCCGCGACAGACCCGCGTCACGCGCGACGGCGTCAAGTTCGATGCCCTGGGCAAGCCCATCGTCCAGGATGCGCAGCGATTTGCGGACGCGAAAGTCGATCGGCGACTGCGGCGGCAGCGGTCGCCTGGGCCGCCCGCCGCTGGCCCACAACTCGTCAAAACAGGCGTCGAACAGCTGATTCAAATAGCGATGCACCAGCCGATAGCTGGCGTTGGTCACCAATGTGTGCGCCAAACTGGCGCAGATCGAGCGCAGCGTCGTTCCGACCCGAATGGCATTGGCGCCGAAACGCAGGCTGCCGCCGCCCTCATGATCGCGGTCGAGCCATTGGTCGCAGATATAGGCAACCAGGAAAACCGATGGTTTGTCCCCGCCGCAAGGATGAAAGGAATGCGGCTGCCACGGGTTGATGGCGACTCCGGCACTTTCGTCGACCAAGTGCGGAATGTCGCAAATCGTCACCATTGCGGGCGGGCCGCCGAGATGGAAGGTCAAATGGCCCTCGCGATGGGCGTGGGTGCGCATCGGCTTGTCGAGCTGGTAGACGGTCACGCGGCCGAACGATCCGTGACAGACCGCCAAAGCGGTGCTCATCGGCTCACTCCCAAGACGCTTCTCCCAGGACGCACGTCATTGTTTTGTTTGCCGGATTAAACGCCGGCAGGCAGCCCTTGACAAGTGGCGCCGGGCGCGCGGGCGGGCCGGCCCGGCGTCGATCCAGAATCGTCGTAAAGCAAAGAATCAGACTGGCAGACACGGGGATTCGGTCCGCCTGAGGCCGGGGCGGGTTGTGGCGCGAGCCCAGCCGCTGTTACGATTTGCCCGCGCGGGGTGACGGTCTCACTCCGGGCCAAGGACGCTTGCGCATTTCGGCCGGCGCAACGACAGCGTCTAACGGCGCTCGATACAGGAGGGAACCCGATGCAGAAGGGCTTTGGACTCGCGACCGCGGTCGCGTTAACCGCGGTGGTCGGCACGGCTCATGCCGCCGACAAGATCAAGATCGGCGTTACTGCCACGCTCGAAGGCACATACACCGTCCTCGGCGAGGACGGCATGCGCGGCTACGAGCTTGCCGTCAAGGCGCACGGCGGCAAGGCGGGCGGCAGGGAAATCGAGACGATTGTCGGATCGACGGACGCGAGCCCGGACTCCGCCATTCGCGCCGCCAAGAAGCTGGTCGAGCAGGACAAGGTCGACGTCCTCATTTCGCCGCTGTCAGGCGCTGAGGGCATCGCCGTCCGCGACTATTCGAAGACCCAGCCGCAGATCACCGTGATCAATGCTTCGTCCGGCGCCGTGGAGACGACCTATGGCGATCCGTCGGCCGGCGTAACACCGTCGCCGACCTTCTACCGCTTCAACATGGATGGCGCGCAGTGGCACGCCGGCCTTGGCGATTACGTCTACAACGTCAAGCACTACAAGAAGATCGCGACGGTCGCCGAGGATTATGCGTTCACCTACACGCAGGTGATGGGCCTCACGGTGGAATACTGCAAGGCCGGCGGTCAGATCAGCAAGCGGTTCTGGGTGCCGCTCGGCACCAAGGACTTCGCCTCGACCATCGCCGCGCTCCCGGACGACGTGGACGCGATCTATCTCGGCCTCGGCGGCGCCGATGCGGTGAACTTCCTCAACCAGTACCAACAGGCGGGCGGCAATGCCCACCTCATCGGCGGCTCGATCATGGTCGACCAGACCGTGCTGTCGTCGAAGGGCAAGGCCAAGGACGCTCTGATCGGCACGCCTGCCGCAAGCGGCTTGGCTGACGCCGACCCAAGCCCGAAATGGCAGGCTTTCGTGAAGGCCTACCAGCAGATGCCGAAAGAGGGGTATTTCAAGAATCCGTTCGGCAGCCCATCGCTTCTGGCGATCAGCTACTACAACTCGGCGGACGCCGTGTTCAAGGCGCTCGACGAGGTCAAAGGCGAACTCAGCGACGGCAACAAGAAGTTCCGCGCAGCGCTGCAGAGCATGGTGCTCGACGCGCCGAACGGAATGATCAAGCTCGACGAAAATCGCCAGGCGATCGGCACCAGCTTCGTCACCGAGGTCGTTAAGGACGACAAAGGTGAACTGGTCTCCAAGCTCGTCAAGACCGTACCCAACGTGCAGCAGCGGCTCGGCTTCTCCAAGGCGGTGTACGACAAGTTCATTCCACCCGGACGCGACAACCCGCCCTGCGAGAAGAACTACAACTGAGGTTTCGCGGCAAACAACAATCTCGGCCGCGCGCGGCGCGGCCGAGAATTTTTTTGTTGAGGCGGCAGCGGTCTCGGTCGCAATGGCGCGCAATTGCCTGGCGTCCAATTGACAGCGCTCCGCGCTTCTCGCGGTGCCCCCAATCTGCAGGCAAACGCTTTCCGCTTTAAGGGGTCGGCAGTCCGAGGCGCGAGACGGCATTGCGGAACGCGACGTCTTCGCGCACACCGTGCGCGAGCGGTACTTCGTCCAGGAACTGCCCCGCTTCCTGCGCCAACTCGAACGGGTAGTCGGCGGCGAACATCACGTGGTCGGTTCCAAGTGCGGCGAGCGCGCAGTTCAGCGGCTCGGGCGAGCACATTCCGGACGTCGTCACCACGATATTCTGCCTGATGTAGTCCGACGGCCGCTTCTCGAGGGCGACGCGGTAGAGCTTGGCGCGGCTGTCGAAACGCCACAGCAGGTAAGGGAGCGTCTCGCCCAGATGGCCGAGGGCGATCCGCGCCCGCGGGAAGCGATCGAACACGCCGCCAAAGACCAGGCGCAAGGCATGCGAGCCGGTCTCAAAGCCCCATTCCCAAGTGGCGCGCCGCAGGCCGTCATGGCCGTCGAGCGCCGGCGAGGGCGTGATCGGGTCCGCCGGATGAATGTAGATCGTCGCCTGCAGCGCCTCGGCCCGTTCCCAGAACGGGTGCAGCGCCCGGTGATCGAGATACTGGCCGTTGGTGTGGCCGTTGACCATCGCCCCGCAAAACTTCAGCTCGCGCAGGCAGCGCTCCAGCTCATCCGCTGCAGCCTGCGGGTCCTGCATGGCAAGATGCGCGAAGCCGGAATAGCGGTCGGGACGCTTCTCGACCTCGCGCGCTAGGAAATCGTTGGCCTCGTGCGCCCGCCGACTCGCGACCGCCACATCGCGCTCGCTCTGCACGCCCGGTCCGGCGATGGACAGGACGGCGCGCGCAATCCCGGCGCGATCCATCGCCTCCAGGCGCGTCTCGCCGAAGTCCGTCAAGCGCGCGAACAGGCTGCTGGCGACCGCGGGATCAATGCTACCGGTCGTGGCGCGCCAGTAATCCTCGAACCCGGGACACAGGAAGTGCTCTTCGAGCGCGATCTTGCTGATCATATCAGCTCCGGGCGATGCGCCGGCTTCGTTGGCGGCGGCTTTGATGGCGCGTCCTTCTGTACCGCATCGCGGCGATCCTGTATCAAACCGTAAACCAGGCAGCAAGATCGCGGAGCAAACGGCGGGACAGCGCATGCAGGCGGTTGGCGGACAAAGTTTGAACGACAAGACCCAGGTGCAGGTGATTGCGCGGGCCGCGGCGATCCTGCATGCGCTCGAGGACGAGGCGGACGGCTTGAGTCTCGGGCAGATCGCGCAGCGCGTGAATCTTGCGCGCTCGACGGTGCAGCGCATCGTGGCCGCGCTCGCGGCGGAGAAATTTCTGATCGCGGCGTCGCCCAACGGCCGGGTGCGGCTTGGGCCGACCATCCTGCGCCTCGCCGCCTCGGCGCGCACCGATTTCGTGGCGATAGCGCGGCCGTTCCTGGTGCAGCTGTCGAACGAACTCAAGGAGACGGTCGACCTCGCCGTGGTCAAGAAGGATCATCTCGTGTTCATCGACCAGGTGATCGGCTCGCACCGGCTGCGTGCGGTCTCGGCGGTCGGCGAAACCTTCCCGCTGCACTGCACGGCCAACGGCAAGGCCTATCTCGCCGAACTCGAGACCGACGCCATCGCCCGGCTCATCGGCGCCAGCTACGAACAGCGCACGCCGCGCACGCTGACGCGGCTCGAGGACCTGCTCAAGGATCTGAAATCGGTGCGCAAGACCGGGGTCGCCTTCGACCGCGAGGAGCACACGCAGGGCATCTGCGCTGCCGGCGTCGCCACCCGTGACCCGCTCGGCAATGTCATCGCCATCTCGGTGCCGGTGCCGGCGCAACGCTTCTATCAGCACCAGCGGAACATCGCAGCGCAGCTGCGCGCAACCAAGGAGGCCCTGGAGCGGCGCCTGCTGGCAGCCGCGGCGTGACAGCGGCGTGGCGGCTTGTTCCACTTACCGGAATTCGATACAGTTGTACCATATCCTGGTACATAGCGGGCCGGACGCCGCCGCAAGATGGCGGGCCGCAGGAAGGTGGGAGGCGCGAGTGGCGAAGAAGATTCGCGGCGTCTCGTTCGAGGAGAACGAGAACAACGCCATGGGGCTCTCCTTCTACAACCTCTCCCATCGTTTCGGCTATCAGTCTCCGAACTGGCCGTACTTCGAAGACGTCAAGATCGAGCGCATCCATTACATGGCGAAATCGGGCGTGCTGTCGCAGCGCATCACGACCAGCATGCACAACACCACGCACATCGACGCGCCGGCCCATGTCGTGCAGGGCACGCCGTTCATCGACGAGGTGCCGCTGCCGCATTTCTTCGGCAGCGGCATTGTCGTCGCGTTGCCAAAGAAGAAATGGGAATCGATCACCTATGACGACCTGGAAAAGGCTGCGGGCAAGGTGGTGCGCCCGCGCGACGTGGTGATCGTCAATACCGGCTGGCACAAGAAGTACGAGGACAGCGAGGACTATTTCTGCTACGCGCCCGGCTTCGTCCCCTCGGCCGGCGAGTGGTTCGTCGAAAAGCAGGTGAAGGTCGTCGGCCACGACACGCAGGCCAACGACCATCCCTTGGCGACGGCCATCGGGCCGCAGCGCAACGGGCCGCTGCATCCGCATCTTGCTGCCGAATACAAGCAATGGTCCGGCGGCCGCGACTGGAAGAACGACTTCCCGGATTGGGAGCCGGTGCACCGCATCCTGTTCAAGAACGGCATTCTCGGCATCGAGAACGTCGGCGGCGACATCGACAAGGTCACTGGCCGGCGCTGCACCTTTGCGTTCTTCCCCTGGAACTGGGAGCGCGGCGACGGCTGCATCATCCGCCTGGTCGCGATCGTCGATCCGAAGGGCAGCTACCGGATCGAAAAGGGAGAGAAACTCTGATGCAGGTGAAGCGTTTCTCCGAGGCCAAGACCTATGATGCCCCCAATCACCGCGGTTGCGCGCCGCTGCGCCTGTTCGGTGCAGAGGCCGGCGGCACGCGGAACCTCGTCGTCGGCATATCGCATTTCCTGCCCGGCGGCGGCGCCGGGCCGGACGCTTCGCCGCCGGAAAAAGTCTACTTCGTGCTTTCGGGCGAGTTGACGGTGATCGCCGGCGGCAAGGAGACCGTGCTGAAGGAGAACAATTCCTGCTTCATCGGTCCGAACGAAAACCGCGAAATCGTCAACCGGGGCAACGAGATGTGCTCGATCCTGGTCGCCATCGCGTCGGCGCCGAAGTGATGCCGCGGGCGGGATGGCCGGGCTGGTCCCGGCCATCCACCTCTTGAGGAGGCGCGGAAGGCGTGCATGCCCGGCACAGGGCCGGGCACAAAGAGGAGACGCCGTGTCCGAGGACTTCCTCAAGAACCCGCTCTCGCTGTTCGACGTCAGCGGCAAGACGGCGATCGTGACCGGAGCGTCCGGGGCGTTCGGCGCGCTCGCCGCGAAAGTGCTTGCGGGCGCCGGCGCCAATGTCGTGATCGCTGCCGCCAATGCCGCCGAACTGAAGAAGGTCGCGGAGAGCTGCAAGAAGCTTGGCGGCAAGGTCGAAGCCTTGGCGAAACGCCCAAGCTCGGAAGCGAACTGCGAGGCGATCGTGAAAGCGGCGGTGGAGCGCTTCGGCCGCCTCGACATCCTCGTCGTCGCCTCGGGCATCAACAAGGTTGGCAAGATCGTCGATCAGGCGGCAGCGGATTTTCTTGAAGTCATCGACGCCAACGTCACGCAGTCCTGGCTGATGGCGCGCGCGGCGGGCCGGCAGATGATCAAGCAGAGCGGCGGCGGCAAGGTCATCCTGATGTCGTCGGCCCGCGGCCTTCTCGGCCATCCCGCCGGCTACTCCGCCTATTGCGCGTCGAAATCGGCGGTCGACGGCATCACCAAGGCGCTCGGCTGCGAGTGGGGAGAGACCGGCATCACCGTCAATGCGCTCGGCCCAACGGTGTTTCGTTCGCCGCTGACTCAGTGGATGTTCGAGGACAACGAACGCGCGACCGCAGTGCGCAAGGGATTTCTGATGCGCGTCCCCAAGGGGCGCCTAGGCGAGCCGTCGGACCTCGCCGGTCCGCTGCTGTTCCTCGCTTCGAAGGCGTCCGATTTCTACACCGGCCATATCCTCTACGCCGACGGCGGCTACACGGCAGGCTGAGCATGGCCAAGGATCCAACGAATGCACGCATCGCCGTCGTCGGCGCCGGCCTCATGGGCCACGGCATCGCCCAGGTTTTCGCGCTCGCCGGCCACGAGGTGACGATCACGGACGTGGACGCGGCTAGCCTCGACACCGCCCCATCACGCATCGCCGCCAACCTGCACGAACTCGGCGAAGATGGGGGCGCGGTCGCCCGCCTACGGCCGTGCGCCACGCTCGCCGAAACGGTGCGCGACGCCGACTACGTGGTCGAGGCGGTGTCCGAGAATCTGCCGCTGAAGCAGAAGCTCTTTGCCGAGATCGAACGCCATGTGCGCAGCGATGCCATTCTCGCCAGCAATACGTCGGTAATCCCGATTACCTCGATCATGCAGGGCCTCGCCGGGCGCGAGCGCGCGCTCGGCACCCATTGGTGGAATCCGCCGTATCTGGTGCCGCTGGTGGAAGTGATCGAGACGCAATGGACCTCGCCCCAGGCGGTGGATTGGACCATGGCGCTGCACAGAGCGGCGGGCAAGCAGCCCGCGCATGTGAAAAAGGACGTGCCCGGTTTCATCGGCAATCGGCTGCAGCACGCGCTCTGGCGCGAAGCCGTGGCGCTGGTCGAGCATGGTGTCTGCGATGCCGAAACGGTCGATGCGGTCATCAAGGCCTCGTTCGGCCGCCGGCTCCCCGTGCTCGGCCCGCTCGAGAATGCCGACCTGGTCGGCACCGACCTCACGCTCGCCATCCACGACATCGTGCTGCCGGCCATCGACAGCCGGCCCGGGCCGTCGCCCTATCTGCGAAGGCTCGTGGCTGACGGAAAGCTCGGTTTCAAATCCGGCGAAGGCTTCCGCAAATGGAGCCCCGGTCAACAGGCGGCGTTGCGCGCCAAGCTGACGCAGCATCTCAAATCCATGCAGAAGTCTCTGAAAGGGAGGATCTCCATGAGTGACAATGCGAACATCGCAAATCAGTCCGCCGCCCGCGCCGGCATCAACCGCCGCACGGTGATCGCGGGCGGCGTCGGCGCGCTCGCGGCGCCCGCCGTCCTGCGCGTGATCCCCGCCAACGCGCAGTCGAAGACGATCAAGATCGGGCACGTCAGCCCAAAGACCGGGCCGCTCGCCGGTTTCGGCGAGAGCGATGGGTTCATCATCGACCAGATGAACAAGATCCTTAAACCGGGGCTGCAGAGCGGCGGCAACACCTATCAGGTGCAGATCATCAGCAAAGACAGTCAGTCAAGCGGCACGCGCGCCGCGGAAGTCGCCGCCGAGCTGATCACGCGCGACAAGGTCGATCTCATCGTCGCGTCGTCCGCGCCCGACACCACCAACCCGGTCGCCGACCAGGCCGAGGTGAACGAGGTCCCCTGCGTCACCACGAACTGCCCGTGGCAACCTTATTTCTTCGGCCGCAACGGCGATCCCAAGAAAGGCTTCACCTGGACCTATCATTTCTTCTGGGGCCTGGAGGACGTGATCGCCTCGTATCTGCCGATCTGGGACGGAGCGCCGACCAACAAAATCATGGGCGGACTTTTTCCCAATGACGCCGACGGCAACGCCTGGGGCGATCCGCAACGCGGGCTGCCGCCGGCGCTCACCAAGGCCGGCTACAAGCTCATCGATCCCGGCCGCTACCAGGTGATGAACAACGACTTCACCTCGCAGATTTCGGCGTTCAAGAGCGCCGGCGCCGAGATCGTCGTCGGCAACATGATCCCGCCGGACTTCGCTACCTTCTGGTCGCAGGCGGCGCAGCAGAATTTCCATCCCAAGATCGTGACCATCGGCAAGGCGCTGCTGTTTCCTTCCGTGGTCGCCTCGCTCGGCCCGCGCGGCAACGGCCTGACCACCGAGATCTGGTGGACGCCGACGTTTCCGTTCAAGTCCGGCCTGACCGGCCAGAACGCGCGGGAACTCACCGATGCCTACATCGACGCGACGAAGCGGCCGTGGACGCAGCCGATCGGCTACCAGCACGCGCTGTTCGAGGTGGCGATCGATGTCCTCAAGCGCGCCAAGAGCATCGATCCGAAGGCGATTCTCGACGCCATCGTCGCGACCGACTATCACTCGATGGTCGGCCCGGTGAAGTGGACCGGCCAGCCGGTCAAGAACGTCACCAAAACGCCGCTCGTCGCCGGCCAGTGGCAGCGTAAAGGCAGCGAGTTCGACCTGGTGATCACGGAGAACGCGTCGGCGCAGGAAATCCCGGTTGGCGGCAAGCTTGAACTCCTGTCGTAGCGTCTCTTAGCTCGTCCGGTCCCTTCCCGGGCAGGGAGGGACCCGCAGTGTTGCCTGACCGATATGCCGCGGCGTGATGGCGATGAATGCACCGATCCTGGCGTTGGATAAGGTCTCCAAGCGCTTCGGAGCGATCATCGTCGCGGAAGAGATCGACCTGACGCTCGCGGAAGGCGAGTCGCTCGGCATCATCGGGCCGAATGGCGCCGGCAAGACCACGCTGTTCGGCATCGTCAGCGGCACCGTGGCGCCGGATACCGGCCGCGTGCTTTATGCAGGCCGCGACATCACCCAGGCTTCTCCCGCGCAGCGCTGCACCATGGGTATCGGCCGCTCGTTCCAGATACCCTTGCCCTTCGCCGGCATGAGCGTATTCGAAAATCTCGTCGTTGCCGCCGCCTTCGGCGCCGGGCACCGCGAGCGCGACGTGTACGACGGCTGCATGGATATCCTCGAACGTTGCGGGCTCGCCGACAAGGCCAACCGTCGGTCCGGCAGCCTTACGCTGATCGACCGCAAGCGGCTCGAACTCGCCCGTGCGCTTGCCACAAGTCCGCGCGTACTCCTGCTCGACGAAGTCGCCGGCGGTCTGACCGAGCGCGAGTGCCACGCCCTGATCGACCTCATCGCCGACATCAGGCGCGGCGGCGTATCGATCGTGTGGATCGAGCACGTCGTGCATGCCCTGCTCGCCAGCATCGATCGCCTCTTGGTGCTGCACAACGGCGCCTTCATCGCCGAGGGCGATCCGCACGCCGTCATCCGCAGCCCGGTGGTTTCCGAGATCTACATGGGAATGGAAACCGATGTCTGAGCCGCCGCTCCTCGCCGTGCGGCATCTCGATGCGTTCTACGGCGATTTCCAGGCGCTGTTCGATCTGTCGGTGGACGTTCAGGCAGGCGAGGCGGTAGCAGTCGTCGGCGCCAACGGCGCCGGCAAGAGCACGCTCTTGAGCAGCATTGCCGGCCTGATCCGCACCCGGCGCGACGCAGTCACGTTCGACGGCGCCGCCATCGGCGGGACGCCGGCCCACACCATTGCCGCGCGCGGTATCGCGCTCGTGCCCGAAGGCAGAGCGCTCTTTCCCTCGCTGACGGTGGAAGAAAATCTCCTGATCGGCGGCCAGCTGAAGCGCCCCGGCTACTGGAATCTGCGTCGCGTCCACGAGCTCTTTCCCATGCTGGCCGAGCGGGCACATGTGCCGAGCACGACGCTGTCCGGCGGGCAGCAGCAGATGGCTGCGATCGGGCGCGGCCTGATGTCCAATCCGAAATTGCTGCTGTGCGACGAGATCAGCCTTGGCCTGGCGCCGATCGTGGTGCGCGACATCTACGCTCGGCTGCCGATGATCCTCGCGCAAGGCACCTCGCTGATGCTCGTCGAGCAGGACGTGGTGCAGGCGCTCAAGGCGACACAGCGTGTCTACTGCCTGCAGGAGGGACGCGTCGCGCTCGCGGGCGCGGCGAAGGATTTGACCAGAGAGGCGATCGCCGCCGCCTATTTCGGAGTGTGAACTTTCCTCCGCGTGCGGCGAGCCGGTTGGGGATTGGAGCGGGACCGTGAAGCGCCGATGATCGACTGGATCAACGTCATCCTGCAGGGCGTGCTCGTCGGCGGCCTCTACGCCATGTTTGCCGCCGGGCTGTCGCTCATCTTCGGCGTCATGCGGCTCGTGAACATCGCGCATGGCGACCTCATCGTGCTCGCGGCCTATGTGGCTCTGGTCACCACCGAGACGCTGGGCGTCGGCCCCCTGACCTCGCTCGCTCTCGTCGTGCCGCTGATGGCCGTGATCGGCTACGCATTGCAGCGGCTGGTGCTCAATCGCACGCTGGGCGAAGACTTGCTGCCGCCGCTCCTGGTCACTTTCGGCCTGTCGGTGATCATCCAGAATGGACTATTGGCGGTCTTCACCGCCGACAGCCGCAAGCTGCAGGCCGGCGACATCGAGGTGGCGACAATCCGGGTGTTCGAGGGGGTCTATGTCGGGCTGCTGCCGCTGCTTCAGTTTGCCGTCGCCGTTGCGGTGATCGCAGCGCTGCAGTTCGTTTTCTATCGCACCGCGCTGGGCCGCGCCTTTCGCGCCACCGCCGACAGCCAGTCGGTCGCCCAACTCATGGGCCTCGACAATCGCCACGTGTTCGCGCTCGCCATGGCGCTATCGCTGGCGGTAGTGGCGATCGCCGGCGTGTTCCTCGCGGTACGCGCCAACTTCGATCCGGCGATCGGGCCGGCGCGCCTGATCTTCGGTTTCGAGGCGGTGATCATCGGCGGCCTGGGCAGTTTGTGGGGGACATTGGCCGGCGGACTGGTCCTCGGCGTCGCCCAAGCAATAGGCGCCCACATCAATCCGGGCTGGCAGCTTCTTGCCGGCCACATGGCCTTTCTGGTCATTCTCGCGGTGCGCCCCGCGGGACTGTTCCCGAGGGCGCGCACGTGAGCGTACGCGTCGCGTTCGCCAGCCGATCGAGCCAAATCGGCATGGGATTGTGCGCGGCGGCCTTGGTTGCTCTCGCGGTGGCGCCGTTGTGGGGCGGCCGCGACGACCTGCAACTTCTCTCCGAGGTCTACACTTATGTGGCGCTGGCGAGCCTTTGGAATTTGCTCGCCGGCTACGCTGGCCTCGTCTCGGTCGGCCAGCAGGCCTATGTCGGTCTCGGCGCCTACATCCTGTTCGCGTTCGCCATCCTTGCCGGCCTATCGCCGCTCTGGGCCATCCCGCTTGCCGGCATCATCGCCGCCATCGTGGCGATGCCCGTCGCCGGCCTGGTGTTCCGGCTGCGCGGCCACTACTTCGCAATCGGCACCTGGATCATCGCCGAGGTATTCCGCCTGCTCGCCTCGCAGGTGTCCGTTCTGGGCGGCGGCTCCGGCATAAGCCTCCCCGCCTCGCTGGTGATCGCGATTGCCTCGAGCCGGCAGTGGCGCGACTTCATCGAATACTGGATCGCGCTCGCGCTCGTCGTCGCGGTGCTGGCTCTGATCGTGCTGCTCCTGCGCTCGCGCTACGGCCTGGCGCTCAAAGCGATCCGCGACAGCGAGCTCGCGGCGGCGTGCAACGGCATCGACGTGCTGCGCACAAAGGTGCTGGTCTATATCATCACGGCAGCCGCCACCGCGATGGTCGGCGCCTTCATCTTCCTGCAGCGGCTGCGCATCTCGCCCGACGCCGCGTTCAGCGTCAACGACTGGACGGCCTTCGTGATCTTCATCACGGTGATCGGCGGCATCGGGCGCATCGAGGGGCCGATCGTCGGCACCATCGTCTTCTTCGCGCTGCGGCAGACGCTGGCCGATCTGGGCACGATCTATCTGCTGACGCTCGGCGTGGTGGCGATCCTGGTCATGCTGATGGCGCCGAAAGGCATTTGGGGGCTCATCGTCGAGAGTTTCGGCTGGCAGGTGTTTCCGCTCGAGCGCAGCGTCATCCTCGGCGATCGTCGCGGCGTCTCGGAGCAAAAATCCGGCGGCTGAGAAGTGGACGGCGGACCTTCGTTTTGCCGCGCGTTTTGCTGCAGCAGGGGCAATCGCCGACAAGGTCATGATTCTTTTTCGGCGATTTCGTCGTCTTGGAGCGCAGGTGCCATGCAAGTGCAAACCAGGTGACGGTCACCGTAGGCATTGTCGATGCGGTTGACCGGGGGCCAGTACTTGTCACCGTTCAGTCCCGCCGGAAAGCAGCCGAGCGCCCGCGGATACGGCCGTTTCCACTCCTCGTCGACAAGATCGAGCGCCGTGTGCGGCGCGTTCTTGAGCGGATTGTCGTTCTTTGGCATGCGCCCCGTTTCGATCTCCCGGATCTCTTGCCGGATCGCGATCATGGCATCGCAGAAGCGGTCGATTTCCGCTTTCGACTCCGACTCCGTCGGCTCGATCATCAGAGTGCCGGCCACTGGAAAGCTCATCGTCGGCGCATGGAAGCCGTAGTCGATCAGGCGCTTTGCCACGTCGTCGACGGCGACGCCGGCCGACTGCTTGAACGGCCGGATGTCGATGATGCATTCGTGCGCGACGCGGTCGTTCTGACCCGTGAACAGCAGCGGATAGTACGGCCTCAGCCGGCAGGCGATGTAGTTGGCATTGAGGATGGCCGCTTGTGTCGCTTCGGTCAGTCCTTCCCCGCCCATCAGCAGTATGTACGCCCACGCAATCGTCAGGATGGACCCCGAACCATAGGGCGTCGCCGACACCGGCCCGACCAAACCGGGTTTGCCGGTCAGGCGCGGATGCCACGGCAGGTAAGGCACCAGATGGGCTTTGACGCCGATCGGTCCCATGCCGGGCCCGCCGCCGCCATGCGGGATGCAGAACGTCTTGTGCAGATTGAAATGGCTGACGTCGGCCCCGTAGTCGCCCGGGCGGGCGAGCCCGACCTGCGCGTTCAGATTGGCGCCGTCGAGATAAACCTGTCCGCCGTTGAAGTGCACGATCTCGCAAATGGACCGGATCGAGGTCTCGAATACGCCATGCGTCGACGGATAGGTGATCATGATCGCAGCCAGACGGTCGGCGAACTTCTCCGCCTTGGCGCGAAGATCGGTGAGGTCGACGTTGCCCTGCGCATCGCAGCCGACAGGGACCACATCCATGCCGGCCATGTGCGCCGAGGCGGGATTGGTGCCGTGCGCTGACGTCGGGATCAGGCAGACGGTGCGCTGCAGGTCGCCGCGGGAACGATGGTAGGCGCGGATCGCAAGCAATCCCGCGTACTCGCCCTGCGCTCCGGAATTAGGCTGCAGCGACACCGCATCATAGCCGGAGATCGCGACGAGCTTGGCCTCGAGGTCGGCGATCATCTCGGCGTAGCCCTGCGCCTGGTCGTCCGGCGCGAACGGATGGACATCAGCGAAACCGGGCCAAGTCATCGGCATCATCTCTGCGGCGGCGTTGAGCTTCATCGTGCACGAGCCCAACGGAATCATGGTGCGGTCGAGTGCCAGATCGCGATCCGCGAGACGCCGCAAATAGCGCATCATCTCGGTCTCCGATCGATGCTCGACGAAGACCGACTGAGTCATGAACGTGGTGGTACGGCGTAGCGCGGCCGGTATCGCAGTAGCCACCTGCTCTGCGACGGCCGCGAACGATCGATCCATACTCTTTGCCGGCAAATCCTTGCGGCCGAAGGCGCCCCAGACCAGCTCGACGATTTCCGGCGTCGTCGTCTCATCGCAACTAATCGCCAGATTTCCATCGGCGCGCCGCAGATTGATGCCGCAGGCCAGGGCGCGCTCGTAGATCGCCTGCTGCTGCGCGTCGCCATCGACCGTGATCGTATCGAAATATTGCGAATGCAGAATGGCCCAGCCGCGGTCCCGAAGCCCGTCGGCCAGCGTCGCTGCGGTATACGCCACGCGCGACGCAATCTGCCGAAGCCCGTCTGCGCCGTGATAGACGCCATACATCGACGCGATCACCGCCGGCAGCACCTGCGCGGTACAGATGTTGGAGGTCGCCTTTTCGCGGCGGATATGCTGCTCACGCGTCTGCAGTGCCAGGCGGTAGGCCGGACGCCCACGGCTGTCGATGCTCACCCCGACGATGCGGCCGGGCAGCGCCCGCTGGAAGGCCGATTTTGTCGCAATGTACGCGGCGTGCGGGCCGCCGTAGCCCATGGGCACGCCAAACCGCTGGGTGGAGCCGATCGAGATGTCGGCGCCGAGCTCGCCGGGAGGCATGAGCAACGTCAGCGCCAGCGGATCGGCGGCGAAGATCGCCAGAGCGCCGGCCGCATGCAGCGGTTGTATCAACTCGCGATGATCGCGAATGGCTCCGGATGAGCCCGGATATTGGAAGATGGCGCCGAACACTCGCGCCGGGTCGAGATCGGTAGCCGGATCGCCGATAATGACGCTCCAGCCGAGCGGTTCAGCACGCGTCCGGATCACCGCCACCGTTTGGGGATGGCAATCCCGGTCCACAAAGAAGGCGTTCGCCGGGGATTGCGTGACTCGCCGCGCCATCGCCATCGCTTCGGCCGCCGCGGTCGCCTCATCGAGCAGCGAGGCGTTGGCGATTTCCAGGCCCGTAAGCTCGGCGATCATCGTCTGGAAATTCAGCAGGGCCTCGAGACGACCCTGGCTGATCTCCGCCTGGTACGGCGTATAGGCCGTGTACCACGCGGGGTTCTCGAGGACATTGCGCTGAATGACCGGCGGCAGATGCGTACCGTAATAGCCTTGGCCAATCAGCGAAACCATCGAGCGGTTGCGCGCGCCGACCGCGCGCACTTTCGCCAGCAGTTCGTGCTCGGATAGTGCAGCTCCGAGGTCGAGCGGCCGCGCCTGGCGGATATCTGCGGGAAGCGCCTGGTCAATCAGGGCGCCAAGGCTGGGCGCGCCGACCACTTGCAGCATGCGCGTCACGTCTTCCGCCTGCGGTCCGATGTGCCTTTGCACGAAGCTGAACGGATCAAATGACGGCTCGACCGTCGGCACGTTCGCACTTGTCCGCATCAGCCGGTTCGGTTTCATGTCGTGGATCCTATCTGCGCGTTGTAGGCTTTCTCGTCCATCAGCGAAGCGATCTCGGACGGATCGGCAATCTTGAGCTTGAAAAACCAGCCGTCGCCGAGCGGATCGGAGTTGACGAGGCTAGGATCGGCGACGATCGATTGGTTGATGTCGACGATCTCGCCCGTGATCGGCGCGTACACCTCGGAGGCCGCCTTGACCGACTCCACCACTGCGGCCGGCGCGCCCTTGGCGAAGCTTTTGCCCGATGGCGGCAGCTCGACAAAGACCAGATCGCCGAGCTGCTCCTGAGCATGTGGCGTGATGCCGACGACCGCGACGTCGCCGTCGATTCGCAGCCACTCGTGGTCCGGCGTGAACTTCAGCATGACGGAATCGCTCCTCAGTTGGTGCGCTTGTAGCGGTGCGGAACGAACGGCAGGTCCGTCACCTCGACCGGCACGCGGTTGCCGCGTACCTCGGCAAACAACGTCGTCCCGGGCGCCGACTGCAGGTGCGGCACATACCCCATGGCGACCGGACCGGCCGCCGATGGTCCGAAGCAGCCGGACGTGACCGTGCCAATGGGCTCGGCCGCGGAACGCCCGGCAAACAACAAGGCGCCGCCGCGAACCGGCGTTCGATCGAGCGACCGCAAGCCGACCCGACGCCGCCGCGGACCGACATCGAGCTCGCGCGATATCGCGTCCGCGCCGGGGAACCCGCCGGCGCGCGCGCCGCCGGGCCGGCGGACTTTCTGCATCGCCCATTCCAGCGCCGCTTCGACCGGCGTCGTCTGCTCGTCGATATCCGCCCCGTAAAGGCACAGGCCGGCCTCGATCCGCAAGCTGTCCCGAGCGCCGAGACCGGCAAGCGCAACGGACGCATCGTCCAGAAGCAGGCGCGCGAGCCGGTCCGCTTCCGAACCGGCGACGCTGATCTCGAAGCCGTCCTCGCCGGTGTAGCCCGACCGGGTCACGAGGCAGGCGCTGCCGGCGATCGCGAGCATGCGCGCGTCCATGAAGCGCATGGACGCGACCCCCGGCGCGAGGCGGGCGAGCGCTTCCTCGGCTTTCGGCCCTTGCAGGGCCAGCAAGGCGCGATCATCGAGCACCTCCATCGTGCAGACCGGCGACGTGGCGGCACGCAAGTGCGCCTCGTCGACCTCCTTTCTGCTGGCATTGACGACGAGAACGACATGGTCGCCGCGGGCCGTGATCATGAGATCGTCGATGATGCCGCCGTGCGCGTTGGTGAAATACGCGTAGCGTTGTCGGCCTGGCGCGAGGCCAAGCACATCGACCGGGACCAGACGCTCGAGCGCCTGCGCGACATCCGCCACCATGCCGCCGTTCGGCCGCAGCGCGATCTGGCCCATATGCGAGACGTCGAAAAGGCTCGCGGCAGCGCGCGTGCGGAGATGCTCCTTCATCACGCCCGCCGGATACTGGATGGGCATTTCGTAGCCGGCGAAAGGGGCCATGCGTGCGCCCATCGCGACGTGCAGATCGTAGAGCGGGGTGCGCTTCAGCGCCGGCTGCGTGGGAACAGTCACCGCCGTCATTGGGCCGCCCCCGCCATGACGACGAACGCGCCGGCAAGGGCGCACGCCGGCCGGACGCTCCGCGGTGAATGGTCGGGACTGGTCGGCAGCATCGGGACACCTCATCAGCTTCTGCTGATCGTCAGGTGCCCCCTCTGTATCTTTGCCTGAGAACGTTATCCCGTCGGCGGACGCGTAGCGTCTCTTTCCAGAGTCTAGGCGATTGCGCGGTTCATCTGCCTGAGAGTTTCCGGGGCGGTTGCTCCTTCGGCGCCGGCTCGCGGCCGGTCTCTCCCGCAGCAATACGAGCTAAAGTGCAGAACTCCTCAATATCGATACACAATAGGTATAGGACTTCGGCTGAATTGTCACCCCCGTTCGCCATCCCGTGTGGATTCCCGAAGCGAGCGTCATCCGCAAGTTGCGCGCGACGCCGCGCGCATTGAACTTGAGTGCGCTTCGGCGACCACCTGTCGCAGAACGTCGCGCCGGCAGCAGGGGCAACTTGCCACGGAACATTAAAAAACGGTCATCCAGGAGATGAAGACAATACAGCGCCGCTCCTCATTCAGGGCGTTGCGCCTTGACGCGCGCCGCGCCGCTGTGTGGTCGGGCTGAACTGCAACTGAACGACACCTTCAGCGTCCGTAAATTCCGTGTGTGAGAGTTTTTGGTCCGGGTGGCGATTTACAGGACTTTAGAAAGGAGGAGTTGTCATGACCAGCCTGAGAATTGCTGCTTTGGCTTTCGCGGCCTTGAGCGCGGCGATGGCGAGCGGCACGGTGTCGGCGATGCCGGCGGATGGGCTCGCGCCGGCGGCCAAGCAGGTTGCCGGCGACGTGC
The DNA here is from genome assembly GCA_963833665.1 of uncultured Alphaproteobacteria bacterium. Lineage (GTDB taxonomy): Bacteria > Pseudomonadota > Alphaproteobacteria > Rhizobiales > Xanthobacteraceae > BOG-931. Next base: position 71,037 of record CAWHZA010000031.1, read on the forward strand.
AAGACGTTCGGTGGATGTGCGGTCCTTACCGCTGTTGGTGGACACCCGGCCCCTATTGGGGTGGCCCGTACTGGGGCCCCCGCCCCTATTGGCATCACTGGGGTTGGCATCACCACTGGTGGTGAATTCTTGGCAGAAGGAAGCGCGGCCCCGACCGGCGACCCCGGGGGTGGTCGCGTCGGAGAGTCCATGACCCCAACCGGTCGCGCTCCTGATCGGGCATCACGCCATTGTCCATCGGCCGCGCCGATGAGCGGAGCCTTCCGTGCGCCGCGCCGACGTCGCGCCAACCTGCGTGCCCCCAGCTTGCCTTCTTCAAGGTTCACGATACTAAGGGACACAATCGTTCAAGCGCCCCAGCAGAACCAGGCGAGAGTCATGGCTCAACGCAAGAAGACCCTACGGAGAAAAACGTCAACGGCGCGGGGTAAGGCGCGCAAAGCGGCCAAGCCCCCGCGCGGGAAAGCGGGGAAGCGCGCCGCGGCCAAGCCGACCCCTCGAAAGCGTCGCACCAAGGCTCCACGCAAACCGACAACCGTAAAGAAGGTCGCGCGAAAAACTGCGAAGCCGAGGAGGACGCCGCGCACTCCCGCGGCTCAGGGCGTCCCGGCTCCGGCGGCGCAATCGCGCACGCCGCTCGATCTCGACCGGGCCCTCAGCAAACCGATCGAAGCCGGTCTCATTCCGGGCATCGTGGCGCTTGCGGCCGACGATCGCGGCATCTTCTACAAGGCCGCCTTCGGCATGCGGGCGGTCGACAAGCCCGAGCCGATGACGGCCGATTCGGTGTTTCGCATCGCCTCGATGACCAAGGCCGTCACCGGCGCCGCCGCCATGCAGCTCGTCGAGCAGGGGCGCATCGGTCTCGACCAGCCGATGGGCGACGTGCTCCCGGTTGTCCGCGACGTAAAGGTGCTCGACGGCTTCGATGCCGACGGCGCGCCGCAACTGCGCGATGCCAAGGCGCCGGTTACGCTCCGCCACCTGCTCACGCATACGTCTGGCTACGGTTACGACATCTTCCATACGGACCTTGGCCGCTACATCCAGATTGCCGGACTGCCCAGCATCGTCACCTGCAAGAATGACGCACTGCGGATACCGCTGTTGTTCGATCCGGGCGCGAACTGGGAGTACGGCATCGGCATCGATCTTGCCGGCAAGGTCGTCGAGGCGGTGAGCGGAGAGACCCTGGAGTCCTATTTCCAGCGGCACATTTTCCAGCCGCTCGGCATGCACGACACGAGCTTCGTGTTGCGCGACGACATGGCGCGCCGCCTGGTCGGCACCCATGCGCGCGGTGCGGACGGCAAGCCGGCGCCGATCACCTTTGAATTTCCGCAGGATGCCGACTTCCACATGGGTGGCGGCGGCCTGTTCTCCACCGCTCCGGACTACCTCACCTTCACGCGCATGCTGCTCGCGGACGGCACGCTCGACGGCGTGCAGGTGCTCAAGCCGGAGACGGTGAAGCTCATGGGGCGCAACGCCATCGGCGATATCGAGGTGCCGAAGCTGCGCAGCAACAACCCGGCAATGGCGCTCGAAGTCGAGATGTTTCCCGGGCAGGTCAAGAAATGGGGCTTGAGCTTCATCATCAACACGCAGGACGTCCAAGGCGGCCGCGCGGCAGAGAGCCTGGCGTGGGCGGGAGTCCACAACACCTTCTTCTGGATCGACATCAACCGGCGGATCACCGCCGTCGTCATGATGCAAATTCTGCCGGCCGCCGACCCGCATGTGCTCGAGACCATGGTGAACTTCGAGCAGGCGCTTTACGCCGCACGATCACGCGCCTAGCGCGCGGTCGCTTCCGACGTCTGCCTCGCGCACGGAATTGGCGTACCAGCCGACGTCCGGATCAAGCCAGCCCTCAGGGTATTTGATCCGCCCACGCCGCTTCTCGGCCTCGAAATAGGCGCCGCGATCGAACATCGGCGGCTTGCCGCGCGACTGCGCCAGTTGACGGCGGCGTTGCGCCGTCTTGGCCGCATCCGCCTGCCACTTGCGGCCGACCTTGAAGAGGACGACGCCATATTCGTCCTTCGCGCTCTCAGGAGAGACGAGGCCCGGGCCGATCGCGCAGTTCGGCCGCAGCGGGCTCGTCACCGAGACCGCCAACGTGCTGATCGCCGATTTTGCCCGCAACCTCGAAGACCGGATTTCGACTTCCGCCCGGACTGCGGGCAATGTGGCGCAGCCAGCGAGGCGAATAAACGTGCTCGCCGTTCTGCTGGAAGCAGTCCGGACCAGGATCAGGATTCTCTTCGGTCGCCAGACTTGATCGGCCCGACGGACCTTCTGCGCTCAGGCGGCCGTGAGCGTTCGCCGGAATGTAAGCTCCTGGCGCCTTCCGCGCCGGGTTTGCAGCTCGCAGATCAGCCGGGCCCGCAGCGCCAAAGGTGGCGCGGCCTCGGCGTCGGGCGGCCGCACATAGAAATGGCGGATCAACTCATCCGCCTGGTTGGCGTAGTCGTTGGAATTGTACGGGAATATCGTCGTTTCGATCGAGGCGGAATCGGTCAAGTCCAGCTCCGGTGCCACGAACTTGACGCTCGCGGTCTCGGGCCGCCATGCCTGCCACCGGTCACAGATTTTCGTTCCCGGCGGATCGATGATCTCGACGCTACGCACCAGCAGAGGATGCCGCTGCAAGTTGCGCATGACGATTTCGAGCGTGAACCAGTGCGTCTTCGCATCGCGGTCGAGCGTGGCCTCGGCCAGCGATTTCTCCAGCTGCCGACCTCGCCGCAGCGACCGCAGCGCCCAAAGGGCAATTCCGCCGATGAGCGCTGCGCCAGAGGCGGCAGCGATTTCGCGACTATGCGGAAGAGCCCACGCAACGGGACCGCCCGCATAGCGTTGCAGCCATTCCGCCGGTGCGTTCAGGGCGGGGCCTGCCCAATCGGCCAGCGCGTGAACGCGAAGCGCAAGCCAATCGCTGATGTCGGTTGCCGAGATCGTCACGAAACGAGAACACCGGTTGGCGCGCCACGCTCGAGGCCGAGATTCCCAAGCGATCGCCGCAACGAAGGTGCATCATGCGCGCAATGCTGCCGACGCACAATCGTCGTCACTAGCCTACGCAGCGCCTTGCATGTGAACTTTGGGCAGCGAAACCCCAGGCGTCTTGCGGATGGTCATGGTCCGGCTTTTCGGCGTCTCATCATGAAGCCAACGACCGTAAAGACGACGCATCCAATCAGCCCGACGAGCCAAATGCGAAACTGTTGCCCGCCAATCAGGATCGACAGATTGCCGTACGGCGAATAGATGCCGATGAGCAGAACGGCGAGCGACAACGCCGCGAACAACGCAATGACCAGCAGTCCCGGTTGGTTGTTGAGGCGCGTGCGTTCGGTCGAATTGGCGAAATAGGCATAGGCAAGAGAGCCGAGCCAGTACAAGACCGCCAAAGCAATCAATATCGCGACGATGGTCATGAGTTTCGCTCCTTTTCCGCGTCGACACCGACGCCCTTGCCTGGAACCGTTCGCTTGTGCTCATCGCTCTGCGGCCTCGTGAGACCGGATCGCCTCCGCGCATTATGTCCCGCCAATCGGCGCGGCGCCATGAGAGCGTTAACGGGAAGCCGCGGCCAGCAGTTGAAGAAAGGGGTTGGTCGCCCGTTCGCGGCCGATGGTCGTCGTCGGCCCGTGTCCGCTGATGATCGCAACATCGTCCGCCAAGGGCAGGAGCTTGTCCCTGATCGATTTGAGCAGTTGTCTCTGATCGCCCCCAGGGAGATCGGTGCGGCCGACCGAGCCCGCGAACAGCACGTCGCCGACGATCGCCAGGCGCTGCGCGGCATTGAGAAAGACGACGCTACCCGGCGAATGCCCTGGGCAATGCACGACGGCGAACGTCAGCTCCCCCACCTCGACTTGGTCCCTCTCCTCAAGCCATCGGTCCGGCGTCACGCTCGATGCGTCTTGCATGCCGAAGTTGCGGGCGCTCTCGACGACATGCTCCAGGAGAAACAGATCGTCCCTATGGGGTCCCTCGATCGGCACCTTGAGACGCGCCTTCAAGGCTGCGGCGCCGGCGACGTGATCGACATGGCCATGGGTCAGCCAGATCTTGTCGACTGCGACATTGGCCTGAGCGATCGCGCGCTCGATGTCAGGCAGGTCGCCACCCGGATCAATGACCACGCCACGTTTGGTGGCCTCGCACCACAGCAGGGTGCAGTTCTGTTGAAAGGGCGTGACTGGAATAATGAGAGCCTTCGCTTGGGTCATGGATGGCGCACACCGGGTGGCAACGGGCTTGGTCGGGCGGAGGATGGCCGCCGCATGAGCGTTCCTTGGGGCTCGCGATATCGAGTCCCAAACAACGTCGGTTGGCGCCGGTCCAAAATACCCGCTCCCAGAGCGTGAGACCAGCATCACATGCGACATTTCAGCGCGCAAATTTTGCGGCGAAGCCGAGCGTGCACCGCTCGTCCGGCGAAAACCAGGGCGCACTGCTCTGCCGCTCACGGAACAACGCCTGAGACGTGGTGTTTTCTTGGGCTGAGTAACAGCAGGGCGACGCCGCTGTTCGGATACGGTTGCGGCGAGCAAATGGGCCTTGTTTTCAGGAGGAGGCGATAGATGCAACCCGCAGCGCCTTGAATTCCGTTCAGGTGTCCTTCAGCTTGCGTTCAGGCGCCGTTCAGCGCGTTCGTGCTTTGCTGATGCCAATGTTGAACTCTCACTCGCTCAATCCATGTCCGGGATGTTCAAGTTCCTCACTGCGCTCCTTGTGCTGATCCCCATCGGGTTTGCCGGCGGCGCGGCGCACGCGGAAAAGCGCATCGCGCTGGTGATCGGGAATGCCGAATACCAAATGGGAGCGCTGAACACTCCGGCCAACGATGCGGGATTGGTCGCGCAGACTTTGCAGGCTTCCGGTTTCGACGTCGACGGCGCCCGTGACCTCGATCAAGATTCGCTGCGGCGCGCTTTCCGTGACTTCCTCGACAAGGCTTCGGGGACGGACACGGTCGCGTTCATCTATCTCAGCGGCTATGGCCTGCAGCTCGAAGGCGAGAATTATTTCGTCCCCGTCGATGCCAAGATTGCCCGCGACACGGATGTGCCGCTCGAAGCGGTGCGCGTGTCGGACTATACGCGGCCGCTAGCCGCCCTGGGTTTGAAGGCGAGCATTGTGGTGCTCGACGCCGCGCGCGCCAATCCCTTCGCGAAGTCGGGGAAGCCGCTGGCGGGCGGCTTGGCGCTGGCGGAGCCGGAGCCGGGCACGCTGATCGCCTTTAATGCCGCCCCGGGAACGGTGGCGCCCGAGGGCCAGGGCCCATACGGGCCGTACGCCCAGGCGCTGGCCGAGATGATGCGCGAAGCCGGCTTGCCGCTCGCCGACGTGTTCGAGCGCACACGGCTGCGCGTCAACGACACGACCAAGGGAGCCGAAGTACCATGGCACGCTTCGCGGGTGCAGACGCCGGTTGTGTTCTTCGAGCGCGGCCCCGACGCTCCACCGCCCGCCGTTTCCGCCGAGCAGACGGACTCGATGCGCTCGCGGCCGATCCGCGATCTCGACGCGCAGCAGGCTTATCTCGAGGCGTTGGACCGCGATACGCTGCAGGGTTATCTCGATTTCCTCGCGGCCTATCCGGATGATCCCATGGCCGCGCGGGTGCGCGCCATCGTCGCCGCCCGACGCGAGGCCGTCACTTGGCGCCGGACCCGCGTGGTTGATACGCCGGACGCCTATTGGAGCTATCTGCGGCGTTATCCGCGCGGGCCGCACGCCGCCGACGCGGAGCGGCGGCTCGCCTATCTCGCCGCTGCGCTCGAGCCGCCGCCGTCGTTCCCGATGATCGACTATGACGTGCCGCCGCCGCCACCGGACGAGAGCATCTATGTCGATCGGCCGGTGCTGGCCTTCGACGATCCAGAATTCGGGTTCGCACCGCCGCTCCCGCCGCCGGTCTACTTTCTGCCGCCGCCCTCCCCGGATTTCATTCTTCTTCCGCCGCCGCTGCCGCCGGTCGACTTCTTCGTGCTGCCGATTCCGATCTACGTGCCGGTTCCGATCTGGTGCGAGCCTCCGGCTTACGTCGTGCCGCCGCCGAACAACGTGATCTTCGTCAACGTCCACAACAGGGTCGAGATCAACAACACGACGAACATCGTCAAAATTACCAATCGCGCGGGCCAGACGACAACGCTGAAGGGCGAGCCTCCGTCGGCCCTGCGCGGAGCAGGCGGGCGAATCGGTACGGCTCCCAACGCGCCGGTGATCGGCCCGGCGTTGCCACCGTCGGTCGCGCACAAGGCAAGCACAATGCCGAACAGGCCTGCGCCTGGGAGCAACATCCCGGCGCCTCCGACACAACCAGGACAGCCGCCCCGCCAGTTCGGAAAGCCATTACCGGGAACGGGCGGCCAGCCTTTGCCGCCAGCAGGCGGCGCGCCCAGGATCGGAGGCCCGGCAGCCAATCAGCCGGCCCTGACTCAACCAGGACAACCGCCGCGCCGGTTCGGAAAGCCGTTGCCCGGAACGGAAGGCGCACCCTTGCCGCCCGCGGGTGGCGCACCCAACGCCGCTGGTCCGCCAACAAATCAGCCATCCCTGACGCAACCAGGACGGCCGCCGCGCCATCTGGGAAAGCCATTGCCGGGAACGGAAGGCCAGCCGTTGCCGCCGACGGGCGGCGCGCCCAAGACCGGAGGCCCGCCGACCACCCAGCCGTCCCTGACGCAACCGGGACAGCCGCCGCGCCAGTTCGGAAAGCCGTTGCCGGGAACGGGCGGCCAGCCTTTGCCGGCGACGGGTGGCGCACCCAAGGTCGGAAGCCCTGCGATCAATCAGCCAACGTCGGAGCCGTCACAGCCGCATCTGCGGCGGCCGCCGCCACCTCCGCCTGTGGTGTCGAGGCCCAGAGGGCCGGCGCCTGTTGTGACGTCGCCGCCGCCCGTCGTGACGCGGCCGGCACCGCCACCACCCGCGATGATGAGGCCGGCACCGCCGCCGCCTGCGATAGCGCGGCCAGCACCGCCGCCACCTGCCGTGATGCGGCCGCCGCCGGCTGTCGCGCGCCCGGCGCCGCCGCCGCCTGCCGTGAGGCCGCCTCCTCCGCCGCCTGCGGTCACGCGGGCGCCGCCACCTGCGGCCAAACCGGCGAATTGCGGTGGGCGACCATGCCCGAGATGACGGCAGCCCGCATCAAGCGGTGCTTCGAGCCGTAGCCGCGGTCCGAAGTTTTTCGAGAACGGGCGCGCGTTTGACCGGTTGCTTCGCCGCACGCGTGTGCGCTTCTGAGCTGAAGCGGTCTCTGAACTGGTCGCCGCTTCTTCGTTCACCGGCACGAGACATTCGTTGCGGATTGACCAACGTCGTCCGGCCCTCGATGCTGGGCCGATGGATCTCAATCATCTGGCTTGGCCATTCTTCGATTCCGCCTGCGTCGAATTTGCAACCAACTTTGATCGCTGGGCGTGTGCCGAACTCGGCCGGTTCGAGCAAAACGAGGGAGGGGATGGCGTCGCGGCGCGGCAGATATTTGAGCTGCTCGCGGCGGGCGGCTGGCTGCGAGCGACTCTCCCGACAGAATCCGGGCAGCGGGACAAGGTTGGTCTGCGCCACGTCAGTCTCATGCGTGAGATCACCGCCTTCTCGTCGGCCATGGCCGATGTGGCGCTGTCGGAACCCTGGCTCGGCATTCTGCCAATCGCGCTGTACGGATCGCAGGACCTCCGGGATGAGCTGTTGCCTCGCTATATGTCCGGCCGGCTCTTGCCCGCATTTGCACTATCCGAGCCCGACGCCGGGTCGGATGCCGCCGCCATCACGACGACCGCCAGTCGCGACGGCAATCACTACGTGATCAACGGCCGCAAGACCTGGACCTCAAATTGCGGTCTGGCGGACGTCTATGTTGTGTTCGCGCGGATAGAAGGGCAAGTCGGCGCCGGCGGAATCGCCGCGTTTGCGATCGACGGCCACGATCGCGGCATCGCGCTCGAGGAACGCCTTTCGGTTCTGCCTCCCCATACCGTCGGGACGTGGGCGCTCAAGGATTGCCGTGTCCCCGCCCACCGCCTGATCGGCGCGATGGGTGAGGGCTTCAAGATCGCGATGCACGTGCTCGAATTGTTTCGCCCGACGGTTGGCGCGGCCACGCTGGGCTTCGCGCGACGGGCGATGTCGGAGGCCGTTGAACGCAGCGCAAGCCGCACAACCTTCAAAAAGCCGATCTCAGAACACCAGATGATCCAATCCAAGCTCGCCGACATGGCCGTGGGCATAGACGCCGCCGCCTTGCTGGTTTATCGCGCTGCCTGGCAACACGATGCCACGGACCGGAGCATCTCGCGCGAAGCCGCCATCGCCAAACTTTTCTCGACAGAGACGGCCTTCGACATCATTGATGAGGCCGTGCAGATTTTTGGCGGCCTCGGCCTCGTTCGCGGCACGACGGTTGAACGCCTGTTCCGGCACGCGCGGGCGTTTCGCATCTTCGATGGGACCAGCGAGATTCAGCGCCTGATCATCGCCCGGAATATCCTTCAGCACCGGTAAGCGCTGCTGCCCGCGGATCTAGAGACTAGGTCCGCGGATCGAGGGGATTGAGCTCGGCTTCCTGTAACGGCCGTTTGCGCAAGCCGAGTTTGACCGGCACATCATAGAGCCGGCCGGGCGCGAAACGACGATAGAGATGCCGCAGTCCCGGAACGATCACCCGAACAACAGGCACCTGAATGTCGGGTCGGGTCTGGTCGAGCACGAGGAAATCGAGCCCGAAGCGCCTGGCGAGCTTGACGCAAGCCAGCACCTGCTCGCGCCGATCGAGGCTTGCGAATCTCGACGACCGCGCGCGCCGGACGGGCGCCTTGCCGTGCGGCAGCAGATAGGCCGTCTTGCGCAACGGCACCGGCAACGCATCTCCGTCTTCGTCCGGTTGGCCGCCGGGACGGTGCGCCATCCGATCGACTGTCAGCGATTGATTGAGCTTGGTCACCGCGCGAAGCGTTGCGATGCGCAGATCGAAGTGCGCGCCCGCGGCGAACCTGACGCAATCCCGCGCGTCCTTCTGCCAGTGCGCGACGGCGACGACGGCCGGAATGCCAAGGTCGCTGGTCACATCGAGCACCCGCAGGCCGCGTCCCATTGCGGCGTACCGGGCGCGCACATCCCGAAGGTAATCGTCGCCTAGCTCGTCGAGGTCGATCTCGGCGCGCCGCAAGCGATTGTACCACCAGATCGCGCAGGCATCGCGCTCGATCAGTTCGAGGAAACCGTGAACGATCGCTTCCTCGACCCTGTTGCCGGCTGCACAACCATTCGTGTCGGCACTGATCCCCTGATCGCCGGACGCATCGTGAAAAAAATACAGAAGGCCGGTCGGAAGGTGCTTGAAGCGCTCGTCGCGCAACGACCAGACCGGCGACCATTCCATCTCGGCCGACGGATCGAAGCGGCGCCATCCCTCGCCGGAGCGCGATGCGCGATCGCGGCCCTGCGCATGCTGCGCTTCGCTCAACAGCAGAATGTCGTTGGGAAGGATCGCGTCGCCTGCCGGGAAATCCGCAAACCTGCGGGTCGTTCTGATCTCGTCGCCCTGGAATATCCCGCAATAACGCTCGACGGCGTGCATCAGTGCGCTCGCTTCGCACTCTTCCGCGGTGCTCCCCTTGCCGTAGCTATCGCCGATCAGGCGAGCCTGCGGCGCATCGAGGGCTTCGGGACGCGGTGCAAAGTTGTGTCTTGCAAGAAAGCCCAAGTCCCCTGGCTGCTCGCTTTTGATCCGCTCAAGCTGCGACACCACGCCGGTCAATGGGCTTACATGCTTGCGAAACCGAGCGACCGTCTCGGCCGGCGCCACCGACCGATAGCCGCGGCTCGTCATGACCGCCCTTCCGCCGGCACGGAGCCTGATCGGCGCAGCCACGCGCGCCGGATCCCGCAATTCCTGGCTGCCGCAAGACGGGCATTGCGGCCGGGCCGGCACATGGTGCCTGACGACCGTCGAAGCCAGCAAGTCGAGGCTGACGACATGGTGGTGCAAGTCGGTGCGAAATCCGCTGGCGACGGCCTTGACGATCTCGATGGCGGCGAGCCCGATCGCGCTTCGTGCGACCACGTTCTCGCCGAGGGGCGAGGCAACCACGCAGCGAGCCTCCTTGCGATCGAGAAAAGCTTTGATCTGCCGGTTCCATTTCATGCGATCGGCAAGGCAAGTCCAGCAGGCGCTCTTTCCTGGGCTGAAAATCGGACCGACCAGGGGAAAAACACCGGAAGGTTGCGCCAGCAGCCATTCCTGCTTTTGCGCCAGCCGCTCGCGGTTGAAGTCCGCAAGCTTTCTATCGAGATAGTCGTCCACCAGAACAACGGTCAGCTCGGCCGAGTGATCGACGACGCGAACGCCGAATTCCCGCAACGTGGCGTCGAGTTCGCTCGCTCCGACCGCTGTCGTGGCTGGCAGGATCCGCACCCCGATCTTCGCGAGATTCTGCGCGGCGGATTCGGCGCCAAGCCCGAGGCTCGCCCAATAGCCTGCCGCCATGCCGTCAATCAGGTTCGCGGGAACGACAAAGCCGCGATCGAGCAGACGCTTGAAGGCTTCGTCGATCTTGACCGCGGGGAATTCACGGGAAAGCACGCTGACGATGGCTTCGCGACGCTCTCCGGCGCCTATGCGCGAAGCAAGCGCGCAGTAGAGTTCGCCGTGTAGAAAGACCTTCCGGGTCTCCGAATAGAGGCAGACGACATCGGGAGGCAGGACATAAACCGAAAAATTTGGCGAGAACCGGACCTCGCCACTGCCCTGCCGCTCTGATACCCGCGGAGACTCCGAAGGCCGTGAAGGATTGTCAGGCGTCATCTGGCCAGCACGCTACCCCGGCCTTGCCGCCGCTTTGCTTCAACGTCGTGCATCTTCAAGAATCAAGACTCCTCCGCACGGGCCTGCAAGCCCAAAACAGCCGCACATCGAGCCAAAGAAGCTTCGATCAGGGGACGCCCACCGAACCCACGTACCAACCTGCCTCGCGTCTATCATATAATCTCAGTCGCACGGGGCAAATATTGGAAGCTCCGGCGGCCGAAGGGATCGCCGGCGCACCGGCTCAGGTCTGCGACGTCAGACAAATATCTCCCATGAAGAGCGCATCGATGCCAGCCTTGCGGAAAGTGGCGATCGCGTGGGCCGGCGTGCAAACGATCGGCTCGCTGTCGTTGAACGACGTGTTGAGAACGAGGGGCACGCCGGTTCGAGCGAAAAAATGCGAGATCAGCTCATGGAAGCGCGGGTTGGCTTCGCGCCGCACGAGTTGCACACGCGCGGTTCCGTCCTTGTGGATCACGGCCGGAATGCGTTCGCCACGCCCCGCTTTTGTTGGACAGGCGAACAGCATGTATTCGTGGCTGGCCAGATGCGGCCCGACTTCGAACCATTCGTCGGCGCGTTCGGCAAGCACACTGGGCGCGAACGGCCGAAAATCTTCGCGGTGCTTGACCATGCGATTGAGGATGGGCCGTGTATCGGGCCGGCGCGGATCGGCAAGCAGCGACCGGTTGCCGAGGGCGCGCGGCCCGAACTCCATGCGGCCCTGAAACCACCCGACGATATTGCCGTCGGCGATCATGTCGGCGGCTTCGCGGGCGGCATTCTTGCTCCGCCGCGGCACCAGACCGGCCTCCTTGATGGCGCCCAGGACCTTTCGCTCGTCGAATTGCGGACCGAGATACGGGGTTGCGCCGCTCGGCCGCGGCTTCGTTCGGCGTTCGGCGCAATAGACAGCCAGAGCTGCACCGATCGCGGTGCCCGCATCATGCGGCGCGGACGGAATGAAGATCTCCGAGTAGGAGTTTGCCTTCCTGATCAGCTCGTTGGTGACGCAATTGAGCGCGACGCCCCCGACAACACACAGACGATCGGCTTTGACCGAGCGCTTGAGCCGCCGCAGGAGAGCGACGACGGCCGCATCGGTGACCTCTTGCAGCGTGGCGGCAAAATCCATGTGCCGAGGGAGAATCTCCTCCTCTTCTTTCCGGGCCGGCCCAAGCAGGGGCTCGAACCCCGGCGCATCGAAGGACGGGAAGCCGAGCGCGCGAAGGTCCACCTCATAGCTCTCCTCACTCACTTGAATGACCGACGCCAACTGTTGCCGATAGACGTTGGGATCGCCGTAGGCGGCGAGGCCCATGACCTTGGCGGCGTCGTACATCGAGAAGCCGAGATAAATGCTCGCCTGCTCCCACAGGAATCCCAGGGAGTGCGGATACGAGAACGTCTCGATGGTTTCGATCCGCGAACCCTCGCCCCGTGCGAGTGTCGAGCAGGCCGCCTCGCCGATGCCGTCAATGACAAGGATCGCGGCGGGATCGAAGCCGGATGGGTAGTAGGCCGACGCGGCATGCGCGAGATGATGGGGCACGAACTTCACTGCCCGACCGAGCTTCCGCCGCAGAATCGTGCCGGCGGCGTCGCCAACCTCGCCGAGGCACCGAAGGAATTCCGGCTCCATCTGGGGGTCCGGCCACCAGTCCGCCTGAAATTCTGCGCGGCGAACCTGAGGATCGAACGAGTACGCCACCCGGTCGATCGCGGAAGCCTCAAGTCCCGCATGATCCAGACAAAAGCGTATCGCCTGCTCGGGTAGCTCGTGCGGGTTGTCGACGCGCGCCTGCTTGGCATGCTTGACCCGGTTGAACCGCTCTTCCTCGCATGCCGCCACGACGTTTCCGTCGACCAGCAAAGCGGCAGATGATTCATGATACACAGCGTTGATTCCGAGAATGTTCATCCGCCGTCCGCCTCTATCTCGCCGTGACTTCCTGTTGCGGCTGTGTAGAAACCTGGGTTCGCTTCTTCATGCACGTCGTCCTCGGCATTCTCGGGTTGCCCTTTTGCGATTGAGTCGATTTCGCGCGAGCCAGCAATATCAGAAGGGGTGGCACGAAGAAAACAGGCGCGCCCAACGCAATGGCGAGGGCCAGCCGGTGCGACCACGCCGCCAATTGGCCCCCCGCGCCGTCACGCGGAACGCCGCTTTCACTCGAGCGGGCTTTACGCGTTGTCGACTTTAGCCCGTGCCGGGCATTGTCCTTTTGCCGCAGACGGCGCAATCCTTGGCTGTGGTCCAACCCTGGCCTTCGCACATGCGTTCGGTTTTCTTGTCGTGGGCTACCGCCAACCGCTAAGTTAGCGGACTGCCGGAAGGGAAGACGCAAGAGGGTCAATAAAATGCGGCAAGGCGGGGCGTAGGCGCTCCCGCCTGCAGATGTAGACACCGGAAATGAAGTTAAATCAGGACGAGGCGAAGGTTCTTCGCGAGGTCGTTGCTGCTATTCCGCAGGTTGCCGACGTGATCGCTTCCTTCCCGCCCGAGCACAAGGTTGGGGCACTGGAAGCGGCCGAAGGCGGCTATGTGCGAGCGATGCTCGAATCCGGTTTTGCCGAACCGGACGCTCGAAAATGGGCCGCCGCCGTGATGCGTCGATTGCGCAACCGTGTTGCCGAACACGACTTGGCCAACAGCAGCAGAACGGTGAACGCACTGCAGGATGAGTTGAGCCCCTTGGCTCCGCAACCAATTCCTCGGTTGGACGAAGAGCGAGAAGTCCAAGAACCCCGAGAACCCGCGCATAAGTGGGAGGAGCCGGGTCCGATGCCGCCTCAAGGCCGGCTCGCCACGTTTGACAAGCAAATTCTTGCGGGTCTGCCGAACGTCGAAGACGCCGCGCTTGAAAAATATGCCGCGCTCATGCGGCGCGGGCGGGCCGCCGTACTGGGTTCAATCGACAAGCGCGGTCGCGGCCTCTGGTTGGCGACCGCCCTGTCCCTGGGTACTGCGGCGGGTCTGGTGGTGAGTGCGATGGAGAACGCGACCTTCCAGCCCTATTTTGTTGGCCTTTTCGTTTCTATCGGCATCTGGCTCTTACTGGCTTCATTGCCGCACCCGCCGAAGTCAAACTGAGGTATTTCGCGCCCGGAACAGAACCCTATTCTGCGGCTTGAATGGAGGGGTGAGTCTCAGTACCGCACTGGGTAGCCGAAAGGCCCTCTTTGATGAACCTTCCCGCCGACGTGCGTGTTCGAGCCTCGGGACTACCGTCGGTGATCAGGACGGTGGAGGAGGCGATCAAGCTGATCGACGCCAACCTACCGCCCGATCTAGCCCGCTTACCGCGCTGGACTTTCGCTCGCGCCTTGCTGGCCGAAGTCATGCAGACCCGGAAATCAAGAGACATGAAGGCTGCGGTTCGCCAACTCAGGCAGGCGCTCCAGAACGAAAAATGGCTTGACGAGCGGGTGTGAAGCAGGTCGTGGCCGTGGCCCCGACCAAACTGCTCTTCCATTCTCGCTTCATGCTTTGAACCAACGGCGGTCTCCGTCGTTGGTGGGAAGACATAACCCATGGAGAATACCAATGGACGAACATCGCGTGACCGGGACCGCCAAGAACCTCGGCGGGAAGATTGAAGAAGGGTTCGGCCGGATTGCAGGGGACGTGAAGTCCCAGGTGCAAGGACAGGCGAAACAGCTTCAGGGCACCGCCGAAGACCTCTACGGGCAAGCGAAGGATGCCGCCGGCGATTTTACCGACATTGTCCGCAATACCATCGAGACGCGCCCGTATACCGCCGTAGCCATCGCCGTCGGCCTCGGTTGGCTGCTCGGTAGAACGCATAAGCCGCTCTAGGCTGGGTTGAGCACGGCCGTCGGTGCTGTATCGGCGCGAGAAGGCCCGTTGGACCTTCTCGCCATCGCGCCTCCTCAAACCTGCCGAGATCAAGGAGAGGCGGCGAAGCTAGGCCTTTTCGCGCATCAGCCTCGCTTCAAGCTCGTGGCGCTGCACCTTGCCGCTGGTCGAGCGCGGAAACTCGGAGAAATCGATAAACTGGAATCGCCGGGGGCATTTGTACCCCGCGAGGTCGCGGCGGCACAAATCAAGCAAATCCGCCTCGGTAATTGTGGCGTCGCGCCGCGCGACGAATGCCACCGGCACTTCGCCCCATCTCGTGTCCGGCACGCGCACCACCGCCGCCTCGGTGATGCGCGGATCACTCATCAACACGCGTTCGATCTCGGCGGGATAAACATTCTCCCCGCCGGTCTTGATCATGTATTTGGCGCGATCGACGAAGTCGAGCGAGCCGTCGTCATTGCGGCGAAATACATCGCCCATGTGAAACCAGCCGCCGCGAAAATCACGTTCGTTGGTCTCTTGCGCCTGCCAGTAGCCGGAGAACACGGTCGGTCCGCGAATGGCCAGTTCTCCGGGCATCCCGGTCGCCACCTCGTTGTCGGCGGAATCGACCAGCTTGATCTCGCAGAAAGCGCTTTGCTCCTTCGATAAACTCGCGGGCACGGCGCCAATCGGGATCAGATTTCGTGTCGCCGGCGGCAGGCCCGTCTCGGTCGAACCAAAGCTGTTGACGTAAGGCGCCTGCAGCAGATCAGTCACCTCGGCCAGGACATGCGGAGGCACCAGATCGGCCATCGCGCCGCAGGTCCTGACACCCTTGACGGTAGCCGGCTGCGCTCTGAAGCCGGCAATGAACCGCTCGATCATGCCTGGAATCAAAACAAACCAGCCGATCCGAAGGCGCTGCAACACCGACAGCAGCGGCTCGATCTGGAAGCCATCGACGATAGCGACGGTGCCTCCGCGCAGCAGGGTCGCCAGGCCATGGTCGGTCGATGCCATGTGAAACAGCGGCGCCCACGCCACGAAGGCGTCGTCACGGGCGATATTCAGTTCGGAGGAAAACACCAATGCCCGCGCGATCATGGCCCGATGCGACACAACGGCCCCTTTGGGCAGTCCGGTGGTCCCGCTGGTATAGAGAATGACAAGCCCGTCTTCCGGCTCGGCCGCGATCGGAGGCGCCGGGCCGGTCGCTCGTTGCAACAGCTTTTCATATTCAGCACCGAGCAAAATGGTGGTGCGTCCATCCCCGCCGAGGCCCTCCCGGCTGGCGGCCAGTTCGTCTTCAACAATCACGAGTTTTGGCGAGACGAGATCAACGCAATAGGTGAGTTCGCGCTTCGACAATCGCCAGTTCAGGCAGGCCGTGATGACACCGAGATTTGCAGCCGCCAGTTCGATCTCGAAATATTCCGGCCTGTTGCGCGACAGCAAAGCCACCCGGTCGCCGCGCATAAGTCCGCGACTTGCCAGCATCGAGGTCGCGCGGTCGACCCGCTCGAGCAGTTCGCCATAGCTGACGCGCCGTTCCCCGAACTCGATGGCGAGGGCGGATTTCTGTATCTGCGCCCGGGCGCGAAACAGGCTGCCGACTGTCGGAAGGGCGCCTGCCGTCGTGGCCAGCGAGTTCATGAGCCCGCCTTTCATGACCCGTCCTCCACCAGGCCTGCTTTCTGCGTTCGAAAGTCCTACCAGAATGCCTGGCCGCGCAGCATCCAATGAACGGATTTAATCCTGGCGCCCGGGGCCAAAGCGCGTGACGATTTCACCGAGCGCGGGCCGTGGTCGATCTTGCGGCGGGCCCGGCGGCGTCCCGACGTGAATGAAGCCGGCAATGCGTTCGTGCGGCGCGAGGCCAAGCGCATCGAGCACGGCGCGATCGTAGGCATACCACTCGGTAATCCAGTTCGCCCCGTAGCCAAGGGCGTGCGCGGCGAGAACTAGGTTCATGGCGGCAGCGCCGGCGGAGAGCACCTGCTCCCATTCGGGGATCTTCGCGTGCAGACTGGCGCGGCTCACCACCGCTACGACCAGGGGTGCGCGGGTGAGCCGATTACGTTCCGCCTCGACCTGCTCCGGTTGCGCGTCGGGATATTTGGCCTGGAATGCGGCCGCGATCGCATCTCCGGCGGCCCCTCGCGCCTTCCCTTCAAACACGATGAAGCGCCAGGGGGCGAGCTTGCCGTGATCCGGCACCCTGGCGGCGACCGTGAGCAGCGTATCGATTTCCGCGGCGGACGGGGCCGGGCCGGAGAGTTCGACGGCCTTGAACGATCGCCTGGTGGTCAGAAGTTCGAGGGCGTTGACCATGCTGGGCGCTCGTTCTTCAGCTACTTGCAATAGACCAACGTAAGGCTAGGCATTTCGTCGTCAGGGGCGCGAGCAAAGCCTGACGCTGGTCAGGCGGTCCCGCGGACCACCTGACCAGCGGTGAAGCTTTCCACGGATCGAAGGCAGGGGCCGCGGGGACAAAGGGGCGATGATGCTCAGCCCTTCTTGGCGACAAAGCTGCAACCGCCTTGCTCCAGCGGCCGCCAAGCTTCCTCGGCCGGAATCATCTTGACGAGCTTGTAGTAGTCCCAACGCGCTTTGCTCTCGTCCGGCTTCTTCACTTGCCACAGGTACATCGGGTGAATATGCCGGCCGTCTTCGCGGACATGGCCGGCGCCGAAAGTGGCGTCTTGGGTCGGCAGCTCCTTCATCTTGGCAACTATTTTGAGACCGTCACTGGTCTGCGCCGCCTCGACCGCCTTGAGATAATGCAACATCCCGCCATAGTTGCCGGCGTGGTTCATGGTCGGATAGAGCCGACCGCCGATCTTCTCGACGAAACGCTTGGTCCAGGCGCGGGTGTCGTCGTTCTTGTCCCAGTAGAACGCCTCGGTGAACTGCAGGCCCTGCGCCACGTCGAGCCCAAGCGAGTTGATGTCGGTGATGAACACCAGCAATCCGGCCATGCGTTGGCCGGCTTTGACGATACCGAACTCGGAAGCTTGCTTGATCGAGTTGATCGTGTCGCCTCCGGCGTTGGCGAGCCCGATCACCTTGGCCTTGGAGGTCTGCGCCTGCAGCAGATAAGAGGAGAAGTCGGGCGTATTCAAAGGCGCGCGCACGCTGCCCAGCACCTTGCCGCCCATCTCCTTGACCACGGCCGTGGTCTGCGCCTCGAGATCGTGGCCGAACGCATAATCGGCGGTGATGAAGAACCAGGTATCGCCGCCGGTCGAAACGACCGCGCGGCCGGTGCCGTTGGCAAGGGCGAAGTTGTCGAAGGTCCAGTGCACGGTGTTCGGGCTGCAATGGTCGCCGGTGAGCCGCGCGCTACCGGCCGAGCCGTTGACCATGACCTTGTTGAACTGCCGCGTTATCTCGTTGACCGCGAGCGCCACCGCCGAGTTCGGCACGTCGAGAAGCATGTCGACGCCGTCGCGCTCGATCCACTGGCGCGCGATGTTGGCGCCGATGTCCGGCTTGTTCTGGTGGTCGGCGAAGATGATCTCGACCTTGAGCTTCGAGTTTGGGTTCGCCTTCATGTAGTCTTCGAGCGCCATCTGCGCGGCTATGACCGAACCTTGGCCGGTGGCGTCGGCGTAGAGGCTCGATTGATCGTTGAGGACGCCGACCTTGACATGGCCGTCGAAAGCGCCTTGGGCGAAGGCGGTCGATGAAACGGCGAGAAGTCCGACGGGAAGCCACGCAGCAAGCAACCGGCGCATGCAATCCTCCTTATGAAGAGCGCTTCGATCGCCCATTTTATCGGGATTTGCGCCGTTGAATAGTTGAAACAGCCGGCCAGGAGGCCGGCATATGAGGAAAAGCGGCACGTTTCGTGCCGCTTTGCCTACTGAGCCGTGGAGACGCAGCCCGAAACCGCGGACAACGGGGGCATGGACCGATCCGACCCGCTCACGCCCGCCGTCAGCGCACGTTCCGATACGCCGATCGCGCCGAGGAGCGCGTCAGGCCAAGCGGACCTCGGGGTGCCGCGACTGATGACCGCCTGTTGAGTTACATCAGACACCAAGTGGCGCGGCTTCCCCGTTTTCCGTTGACCCGTCGCACACATCCTATTGCTAGAGGATCACCATCAGCGGGCTTGGCGTCGGCAACGTGCGTCCCGGGTGCGGATCGACGACGGCAAGCCCGGCTATGCGGACACGATGCACGCGGGTGAGCCCCTTGCCGCTGTTGGCGTCATAGAGCACTGCGGTGCCGTCGCCGTTGTACCGCCGGATGATGGCGACATGGCGCGTACCCCACAATACGGCCATGCCGGCGGCCGGTGCGGTGCGCGGAAACCGGTACCAGTTCGACACGAGCCAAAGATCGCGAATGGAACGCCCGAACGCCTCGATGCTCGCACCGCAGCCGCAGAACAACCGCGCCGGGCAGCCGGCGGGATGCTGAACGATCTGGCCGCTGGCGTTCGCATAGCCCGGCGCCTTCTCTTCCTGGTTCGACTCCCGTCGATCAGTCTGATGCTGAACGATCTCGCCGCCGCCACTCGCATAGCGCGGCGCTTTCGCTTCCTGGTTCGACGCACGTCGATCGGCTGGATGCTGAACAATCTGGCCGCCGCCGTACGCATACCGCGGCGCCTGCGTTTCCCGATGTGGCGCACGTCGATCGACAACAGGTCGACGCTGCCCGCGGTACGCTTGGCGCACGACGCGGGGATATTGCGCCTGATACGTCCAGTATTGCACCGCCGGCTGCTGAACGATCGGGCGCCCGCCGTACCTATAACGCGGCGCTTGCGCCGCTTGGTAGGGCGCACGTCGGACGACAACAGATCGAGGCTGCACGCCGTACGTTGCGCGGGCCCGGGAATATTGCGTTCGATACCCCGAATACCCCGTGTGCATCGGGATCCCTTGCTCTGCGCCGATGCACGAGCACGCGCCAACGGCGGAAGATGCGGCGCTGGCCGCGGTAGCGGTACAAAGCAAACAAACAACTAGGACGACAAAACCAGAGATACGCATGAGCCCTCACAAGTCATGATGTTCTCCCGCGATTCCGAACCGGCGATCGCGGGCGATTGGTCTGATCGGTGGTGGAAGAACCGTCCTTCCCCAGGGGCGCAAATCACCGGCGTTGGTGGCGTTTGTTGGAACGTGCTGTGTCTTTTTTGTGCGCCGGCGTTCAGAGCATAGCTCGAAGCGACTTAGCGATTGCTCGGACTTGCCTGTTAACCCTAAAGGCGATTCCGGCGGCAGTTCCCTCGAGTTTTGAGGCATCGCCGCACATGATGTGCAGGAGCGATTGCCCAGCGTTACGGAGCTACGCAGAGCCGCCGAACTAAAGTTGGATGCGCGAGCAGTCGAACCATATTTCGACGCATCGCCTTCCTGAAACGGCTTGCGAATGTTGCTCCGCTTTCCCGCGCAAAGCAAAACCAGACGCCGGCATCGCCGGTGGCCGTCCAAGATTGACTCTTGGTCTCGCGTTGTGACCCTGAAATAACGACGGATGATGCTAGCGCATCGCCTCCACGATCTCGGCAAGCAGGCCGCTCGCGGGAGTCGCAAGGTACCGTTCAACGCGACGCTTCCGGCTTTCGGCCCACTGAGCGCGGCATCCGGTCGCATTCATCGAGGGCGGTGCGCGAGCATCTTTTTTCCGCCAAAGGTGCCATTTACATATTCAAGCAAGACAAACGACTGTATCCGGGCCCCTCTGGCGAGGACGCCGCACGTTTCGGCCAACCTCGCGATGTCGGATCGCTATTCAGCGCGAGTTCGGTGCGCGCTGGGATTCGCGGCCCGGATTTTATGCTCAGCTCATCTCCTGGTCCGCCAATCCGAGCTCCGCTGCCGCGCCATACGCGGTGCGCTGTACGGTGCGCCACGAAAAGGAGTACCATGGCCAAACGACCTACGCATTCGATCACGATCGCTGAACTTCCTGCTGGCCGCCGTGATCCCGACGAGGACATGCTACAGGCGCTTGTTACCGCGGGGGCGCTTGTTGCGCTCGCCGACGGTGAATTGGCGCCGGTCGAACGAGGCGAGCTGCTGAGCTTCATCGATCGGCAAGGGTTCATACCCACTATTTCGCAGCAGGACGCAGCCGCCGCCTTCGACAACCGCGTGCGACAGCTTGAGGATCGATACGGTGCGAACGTGATTTTGGAGACCCTTCGTCCGCTGGCGGGCCTGTCGTTGGCGTCGGTCGTGATGCGGACGGCGGAGCGCGTTGCTGCTGCAGACCGGAAAATCCACCGCGGCGAGCAGAGAGCTCTCCAGGTGTTGCGACTGGTGTTGAAGACGCTGCCGGCCCGGTGCTGACGGAGCGTTTTCGTCGATATGTGGAGGCCGTCTTGCCGTTCAGAACAGGTGCGCCCGCATCTGATGCAAATTTGCGTCAGGGCGACCCCATCGGCGATGAGCGCGGAGGAATTGCTGGCGACCATCGGCTTGAGCGACTGATCGACCGGCTGCCGCGATTTCTCCGTTCGCGCGTCCGTTGGCTGCGCCAGCCGTCGTTGATTTGGCTCAGAATTCCCGCGGGCATCTTGCTGATCGCCGGCGGCCTTCTCAGCTTTCTTCCGATCCTGGGGCTGTGGATGCTGCCGCTCGGGGCGGTGTTGCTGTCCGACGATTTATCCTCGCTGCGGTCATGGCGAACCCGCCTTCTGGATTGGATGGAACGCCGCTATCCGCGCTGGTTCGCCGACTGATGATCCGACGGGCACCATCGAGGGTCTTTTTCAATACCGAGCCTGCAGGCGAGACGAGCAAGCCGCACGGGCCATCGTTGAAAGCCATTGAAGAAACCCCAGCCTGGCACACGCTGAGTGCTGCTGCCGTCACTCGGCAGCTCGTTTCCGATCTCGACGGCGGACTGTCGTCAGCGGAGGCGGCGCGCCGCCTTGTCGTGGAAGGGCCGAACGAAATTCGCGAACGGCGGCCGCGCAGCATCTTCAGGATGGTCGTTTCGCAATTTCAAGATTTCATGATTTTGGTTCTGATCGCAGCCGCCTTTGTCTCCGGGGCCATTGGCGAAGCAGGTGACGCGGTCATTATCCTGGCCATCGTCGTGTTGAACGGCGCGATCGGCTTTGTGCAAGACTATCGCGCAGAGAGCGTGATGGCCGCGCTCAGGCAGCTCGCTGCTCTGAAAGCCATCGTCGTCAGGGACGGCCGGCGGCACGCGATTGCGGCAGCCGAGATCGTGCGCGGCGATGTCGTGCTGATTGAGGCCGGCAACGGCGTTCCTGCGGATCTGCGTCTGGTCGAAGCGCCGCGCCTCAAGATCAACGAAGCGGCGCTGACCGGCGAAGCCATACCGGCGGAGAAGCGGGCGGATCCCCTGGCGGATGCCGGACTCCCGGTCGCCGATCAGTTAAACATGGCGTTCAAGGGCACCGTTGTCACCTACGGCCGCGGTCGCGGTATTGCGGTCGCGACCGGCATGGCGACCCAACTTGGCAGGATCGCCGGCCTGCTCGAAGCCGTCGAGCCGGCACAGGCGCCGCTCCAGAGACGCCTTGCTGTATTCGGGCGGCAACTGGCCGTCGCGATACTGGCGATCTGCGCCGTCTTCTTCGCCCTCGGCATCTGGCGGGGGGAGCCCCTCCTGCTCATGCTGCTGACGGCGCTGAGCCTGGCGGTCGCCGCCATTCCCGAAGCCCTGCCGGCCGTGATCACGATGATGCTGGCTCTGGGAGCCCGCGCCATGGCGCGCCGCAACGCCCTGGTGCGGCGGCTGCCCGCAGTTGAAACACTCGGTTCGGTGAGCTTCATCTGTACCGACAAGACGGGCACGCTGACCCTCAACGAAATGCGCGCCAAGGAAGTCTATGTCTCCGGCGAGCGGCGCGTGATTGTTGCCCTCCAAGGCGCCGATGCGCCGGCCAAAGCGCTGGTCGTGGCAGCGGCCCTCTGCAACGACGCTGAGCGCGGCGCGCGCGGCGAGGTGATCGGCGATCCTACCGAAGTTGCCCTCTGGCGATTGGCTGCCGAGGCCGGGCTCGAGCCGGAGACGCTACGACGCACAGCGCCGCGCCTCCTGGAGCTTCCGTTCGATTCCGATCGCAAGCGAATGACCACGGTCCACCGCGAAGGCGACGGACCTCATGTCATCGCTTACACCAAGGGCGCGCCGGAAACGGTTCTCGATCGCTGCGAAACCGAGATGGGCAGCGAAGCCGATCTGCCGGCGAACCGCGGCCGCGCGTTGGCCATCGCCGAAGCCATGGCCGATGAAGGCCTTCGCGTGCTCGCCGTGGCGCGGCGCCGTTGGACCAAACCGCCGGAAGGCGAAACGCCGGACGAGATCGAGCGCGACCTCACACTGATCGGTCTTGTCGGTCTCCTCGATCCGCCGCGACCCGAGGCGAAAGCGGCGGTTGCGCTGTGCAAGACCGCGGGCATTACACCGATCATGATCACCGGGGACCATCCCGCGACCGCCCGTTCCATCGCCGGCGAACTCGGCATCAGCCGTCCCGGCGACTGCATCATCACCGGCCGCGAGTTGCACGGCCTTTCCGACGCGGCGCTGGCGGAGCGTATCGAAGGCACGTCGGTCTTTGCCCGCGTCGACCCGGCGCAGAAGATCAGGATCGTCTCCGCCCTTCAGGCCCGCGGGCAATTCGTTGCGATGACCGGAGACGGCGTAAACGATGCGCCGGCACTTGCCCAGGCCGACATCGGTGTCGCCATGGGCAAAAGCGGCACCGACGTGGCCCGCGAAGCGGCAAGCCTGGTCCTCCTCGACGACAACTTTGCCACCATCGTCGCGGCCATTGCCGAAGGACGGCGCATCTTCGAGAACATCCGCAAGTTCATCAGCTATGTCCTCACCAGCAACGCCGCCGAGATTTTGACGCTGTTTCTGGCGCCGTTCTTCGGATTGCCCATTCCCTTGCTGCCGGTCCATATCCTCTGGATCAATCTGATCACCGACGGGCTGCCCGGATTGGCGCTGGCCGCGGAACCGCCCGAGAAGGGGGCGATGCGGCGACCCCCGCGCCCGCCCGGCGAAAGCATATTCGCACGCGGCATGTGGCAGCACATCCTCGCAATCGGTTTGATCATGGCCGGCGTTTGCCTGGCGACGCAGGCCTATTCCATTCACCTCGCGCTGCCGCATTGGCAGACAATGGTTTTCACCGTGCTCACGCTGTCGCAGATGGGTAACGTGCTGGCGATCCGGTCGGAACGCGAGTCCCTGTTCCGGCAAGGGTTGTTCACCAACCTGCCGCTCTGTGGCGCGGTACTGCTGACCTTCGGCTTGCAGATGGCAACCATCTACGTGCCCGTTCTCAACCCGATTTTCCGGACCGCCCCCCTGACCATGCCCGAACTGGCGGTCTGCATGGCGCTGTCTTCCGTCGTTTTCTTTGTGATCGAAATCGAGAAATACCTCGCCCGACGCGGGTTCATTTACCGTGAGTAGTTCTCCCCCCTGCCGGCCGTGCTAGGCGACGTTCGCCTCGGCGACATCCGTCACGGCAAGGCGCGCTTCGCGCGCACGATCCTTGAGGAAGAACGCCGCCAGCAGACCGACTGCCGCGCCAAACAAGACGTAAAAAGCCGGCGCGACCGGCGAGCCGGTGGCGCCGATCAGCCACGTGACAAAAAACGGCGCGAAGCCGCCGAACACCATGACGCTGACATTGTAGGCGATCGCGAGTGCCGTCGAACGCACATGCGCCGGGAACTGCTCGGCGAATGCCGTCGACAACGGGCCGAAGAAAACAGCGAGCACGCTGCACAGCGCGACCTGCACGATCACGAGGTTGAGAAAGGACGGATTTTCATTGAGCCAGGAGAACAGCGGATAGGTCACCGCAAGATAGACCGCGAGAGCGGCGATCGTAATAGGCTTGCGGCCGACGTAATCAGAAAGCGCGCCGAATATCGGTATCAACACAATCATCCAGGCGAGGCTGATCGCCTGGGCGACGAAAGCTTGGTCAAGCGTCAAGTGCAACTGAACCCGGGCGAATGTGGGCATGTAGAGCAGGATCACGTAGAACGAGATGGTCCCCGCTATGACGATACCCATGCAGGCCAGAATGCTCCTGATATGTGATGCGAGCATGGCGCCGAGCGCTTGCTGTCCGGCTGGCGCCCGGCGCGTTTCAAGGAAGGCTTCCGTTTCGGTGAGATGGCGACGGATGTAGATCCCGAGCGGCCCAATGAGGAGGCCGAACAGGAAGGGCACGCGCCAGCCCCAGCTTTCGAGTGTCTCGGGCGCAAGCGTTCGCGTCAGGAAGACGCCGAGAAGCGAAGCAATGAGCACCGAGAGCCCCTGGCCGACCATTTGCCAGGATCCGTAAAAACCGCGCCGGTGCGCTGGAGCGCTTTCGACCAGGAAAGAGGTCGCGCTCGCGAACTCGCCTCCGGCCGAAAAGCCCTGCAACAGGCGCGCCAGCACGATGAGCAGCGGCGCTGCGACACCGATGGCGGCATAGGTCGGGGCAAACCCAATCAGGGCGACGGCCACCGTCATCAGGGCGATCACCATCAGCAGCGCCGCTTTGCGTCCGCGCCGGTCGGCATAGATGCCGAGCACAACGCCGCCGACCGGGCGCATGAAAAAACCGACACCGAAGGTCGCAGTGGTGAGCAGCAGCGAGGCATACTGGCTGTCGGCCGGAAAGAAGAGCCGGGAGATGATCACCGTGAAGAAGCCAAAAACGATGAAGTCGTACCATTCGAGCGCATTGCCGATCACAGCGGCGGCAATCTGAAAAGGCTTCGGTGTGACCTGCGTGGGCGACATTCTCTTCCCCCCTTGCCGTTCATATCCGCGAACGGTCGCAAAAGCCCGACAATATCATGTTTGCGAACGACGTGCGTGGCTGCTGCACAGCAAGTCTTGGCTCTATGTCAGCTCGCGATCGCGATCTGGTCATCGCGATTTCGGCCGGCGCTGCGCGCCGATCAGTGCAAGAATGACTATTGCGATTCCGAGAATCTGTACCGGCGTCAGCGCTTGACCCAGCACGATGACGCCGAGACCGGCAGAGATAACCGCATCAGCATAGGAAAGGAGCGATGCCTGCACCGGGCCGATAATGGAGACGGCAATGAAAAAGCCAATCATCGCGAAGCCATAGAGCACGGCGGCGACGCTGAAGCCCACCCATCCCGAAGCCGTGTTTGGCAATGTGAACGCCCCGCTTGCGGCACACAGCATCAACAGCAACACGCACGCGGTCGCCGCCATGTAGAGGGTTACCGGCCGCGCATCGACCTTGCGAAAGATGCGGCCGGAAACGGCGACGACGACGGCCAACCCGAAGGCGGCAAAAAAGGCCAATGCGACGCCTTCGAAGTTGAGATTGCTGTCGCGCACATTGAGTGCCAACGCGAGCCCGGCAAAGGCAACCACGACCGCTGCAATGGTTCGCCAAGCGAACTTCTCCCAGCCAAGTCCGGCAACTATCGCGGCGGCCATCAGGGGAAACAAATAGAGGATCAATACTGCCAGAGCGAACGGAATTGAGCTGAACGCCCGAAGTATTGCCCAATTGTAGAGTGCGGTAACGACCCCGAGCGACGCCGCGGCAAGTGCATCGCGCTTCGCCAGCCTCAGCGGAATGCCGCTTATGCGCATCCAGACGACGAGGGCGGCCGCAGGCACGATGAAGCGCGTCGCGGCGACAGTCAGCGCGTTGCTGCCGCCGTGATACGCCACGCTCGCCGAGGTATTGGCAAGCGCAAAGGCAGCAGCCGCAGCAAGCGCTATGATGACGCCCTCCCGCGTGCGCCGCTCGGGAGCCGCAGCGATTGCGGACTTTGTCACGCTGTCCGACATCGTCTGTCCCGCCAAAGCACTCCCCTCGTCGGGGTCATAAGCCCGCCGCACGCTTCATCTGCGTTTTCCCGAAGACTACGCTACGGCCGACGAACAACAAGGCCAGCGCCGCCGTTTTCCGGGTACGGTACAGTGCCGCAAACAAGGGTTTGCCTCATGAGCAACATTCGCCTCTGCCGCGACAGCGATCGGGAGGCCATACTCGCGATCATCAACGCAGCAGCTTCGGCCTATCGCGGCGTGATCCCCGCCGATCGATGGCATGAGCCCTACATGGCCGCCGATGAGCTCGACAACGAGATGGCCGCGGGCGTTGCCTTTTGGGGTTGTGAGCAAGACGGCGCGCTCGTCGGCGTGATGGGCCTCCAGTCGGTCCGCGACGTCGACCTCATTCGTCACGCTTACGTCTTGCCGGAGAGCCAACGCGGCGGTGTCGGCGGTGCGCTGCTGTCGCATGTCCGGCGCAGGAGTACACAGCGCATGCTGGTCGGCACTTGGGCTGCGGCCGAGTGGGCAATCCGTTTCTACACGCAGCACGGGTTCACGGTGGTCTCGCCGGCCCGCAAAGACGCGCTGTTGAAGACCTATTGGAGCATTCCGGATCGACAGATCGAGACCTCGGTCGTGCTGGCCGACCGTCCGGACGAAGAAACCTGAGAGGCGCTGATCGACCTACCGACCAACGTGGCGGCCTTGTGTCGCGCCGCTAGCCCAGGCCATTGCGCCCGGCGCGGACCAGGCGACCGGGCATCGCACCGGTGTGCTCACCGCGCTCGAAGATCGGTTGCCCGGCGACCAGCGTCGCCACATAGCCTTCGACGCGCTGGACGAAGCGGCGACCGTCGGCGGGCATGTCGTGAATGAGTTCCGGCTTGGCGAGCCGCAACCGGTCGAAGTCGATCAGGTTCACGTCGGCGCGTAGCCCCGGCGCGAGACGGCCGCGATCGGTCAACCCGAAGAAATCCGCGGTCTCGCTGGTCTGGCGCTTGACCAGAAACTCGAGCGGCAGACGCGGCCCGCGCTGCCGGTCGCGACCCCAATGGGCCAGCATGAAGCTCGGCAGTCCGGAATCGACGATCGAGGTGCAGTGCGCGCCACCGTCGCTCAGCCCCAGCAAGCACGCCGGATCGTTCATCATCTCGTGGATCGGCGCATGGTCGCCGGTGACGTAGTTCACCACCGGAAAGTAGAGGTACCTGTCGTCGGCCTCGGTGATGTGGTCATAGGCGACCTCGTCGGGCGGACGCCCGCTGCGCGCGGCGATCGCGGCGATGCTTTTCTCGGGCGCCGGCTCGTAGTCGGGCGGATCGTCCATGACGAAGAACTTGTCCCAGCGGCTGACAACGGACTGGCGGAACTGGGCAAGCTTGGCGACTTCGGCCGCGGACGGCTGCTCGGCAAGGATCTGGCGGCGAACCTCGGGGTCGCGCAGCCGCCTTCGCTGCTCGACAATGGCCAAGCTTTCGAGCTGTTTGTAGCTCGGCCGCACTGTGAACGGATTGAGCGCGGTCCCGATGCCCATCATGACGCCGATCGGCCGACCGGCGATCTGCGCGGTCATCGAGAGGCCGTCGGCGCGCGCTTCATGCACGGCTTGGACCAACCGCCGCCAGCGCTCCGGGTCATCGTAGCGGTCGGTCAGCAGGAACCACACCGGACGCCCGGTCTCGCGCGCAATTCTCCTGAGCCACGCGAGCTCGTAGGCCTCATCGTCGAAATCGCTGTTCATGCCGAAGGCGCCGGCACCGACTGCGCCCAGCGCCGAGCCGATGCCGACAAGCTCCTCGGCATCTGCGTTGCGCGACGGTACCAGCTCGCCGTCCGGCGTCTTATGCGAATCGGTCCGCGACGTGGTGAAGCCGAAAGCGCCGGCCTCGAGCGCCTCGATCGTCAGGCGGCGCATCTCTGCGATGTCGTCCGCCGTCGCCGGTTCGCGCCGCACCGCGCGGTCGCCCATGACGTAGACGCGCAGCGGCAGGTGCGCCGCCTGCGCCGCAATGTCGATGGCGTGCGGTCGACGCTCCAGGGCATCCATGAATTCGGGAAAGGTCTCCCAATCCCAGGTCAGGCCTGCGGAGAGGACCGGATTGGGAATCTCCTCGACGCCTTCCATCAAGTCCATCAGCGCGCCGCGATGATGTTTCTTCACCGGGGCGAAGCCGACGCCGCAATTGCCGAACATGACCGTGGTGACGCCATGCCAGCACGACGGCGCGAGCAGCGGATCCCACATCGCCTGGCCGTCATAGTGCGTGTGCACGTCGACCCAGCCGGGCGTGACCAGAAGCCTCGCCGCGTCGATCTCCCGCCGGGCGGGGCCGAGCTTGCCGCCAACCGCGGCGATGCAGTCGCCTTCGATGGCCACATCACCCGTGAATGCCGCTTTGCCGGTGCCGTCGACGATGGTGCCGCCGCGAATAACGATGTCGTGCATGAAAACCGCTCCTGCGTTGCGACAACGCAATGATGCACCTGCATCGAGCAGTGCGCAACGCCTCCGCCCGAGAAGCAGGCGGAAGCGCAACGCACGATCACCCGGAGCAGCCTGCCGGCCGCGCCGGTTTCATCCGGTGACGAGGCCGAAGTCAGGCCGGCCATTTCAGCTTGCAGCCGGTATCCTCCGGAGACCCGGCGACCTTCTCGCCCGGCACCAGTTCTCGAACGGTAAACAATTTATCCGGATCACCCTTGGGTGGATGCGCCTCGCCGACGAAGACTGTGCTCATCAACTCGTGGTCTTCCGCGCGATATTGCGGCGCACCGGGCTGCAGCGCGATCTCGGGCGGCAGCTTGAATCCGGAAAGCGCATGCGCAAGCTGGACCGGGTCCAGCGTCTTCTCCTGGTTCGCTATCAATGCGGCGGTGTGCACCGATGCATAGCCGAACCAATTGCGCGCCGTGGCCGCTCGACCGGTCCGCTGTTTGATATCGTCGTTGAATTCTTTGACGTGCGGTGTGTCCGGCTGGTCCCACCACCATTCCATGGTCCACCAGCCGACGCGCGCTTCATCCGGCATGGCGCGCAGGCTTTCCAGCTCGCAGAGCGTGCCGGCGACGGCCATCTGCTTATCCAGTCCGAATTGAACGAACTGCTTGAGGCTGTTGACCTGGTCGCCGCCGCCCATGACATTGATGACCACCTGGGGGGCGTAGGCCTTGGCCTGGATCAGATAGGCCGAATAGTCGGCAGTCCCGATTGGTATCAGCGAGCCGGCCGACGAGCCCCCCTGCGCCTTGAGTACTTTCTCAAAACTTGCCTGCACCGAGTGCCCGTAGGCATAGTCCGGCGTCAGGAAGTACCACTTCTTGCCCAATTTGCTGATGATCGTACTGGCGATGGCATTGGCATCCATTGCCGTGGTGTTGCAGACGCGAAAGACGTTCCACGAACAACTCGAGCCGGTGATCGGATCGGTGTGGCCGCCGGAAACGATGTGTAGCACTTTCTTCTCGCTGGTCACCTGGGTCATGGCGAGCGCGATGCCGGAATTTACGTCGCCGATGATAAAGCTGACCTGATCGCGCTCGATCAGCTTGCGCGTCTTCTGCACCCCGACGCCGACGTCGTTCGCCGAGTCTTCGATCAGTAACGCGACCGGCCGGCCGAGGATGCCGCCCTTCTTGTTGAGCTGGTCGGTGGCGAGTTTCGCCCCCTCAAGCTCGCCCTGCGCGACGGCTGCATAGACTCCGGTCACGGGGTCGACCATGCCGATCCGCACGGGAGTGTCGCCCAGGGCCCGAATGATGAACGGCGACGTGACTTGCAGCGCCGCAGCGGCCGCGCCTGCCTTCAAAATAGTCCGACGTCCGATCACTGCGGAACGTTGCGAAGCGTTCATCTCGTCCTCCCAGAACAATTTGCTTTTGCTGACGGCTGCCCTCGTGCGGGGCCTATCGAAACGCAAGAGTAGCCACCTCCGGTTCCGAGTGCCAGCGCCAAGCGCAAGGATCGAACGTTCCTCTCGTCCGGCCACGGCGGGCGCGGCTCGGGACGTCGGGTGGTGTGCGCACGATCCCGAACGAAACACCGCGCACGCACTGGGCAGTTATTGTTTGCCTCGCCGTTCGCGCCGCTGGGGTGCGACGAAACCCGCGGGGCGGCCACTCCGTTCATGTGCCAGCGGGACGGCAAACTATGCCGCGGACGACCTCGCCGTAATGTTGACGAAGGCACGCCACGAAACTGGTGCAGGCTGTCGATGCTCATTTTCCGGGATGCCCTCACATCCCTCAACCGTGGTCAGGAAGATGAGCCGACTGAGCTTGGCCCTGGCTGAATGCCGGGGCCCTTCTTTGGCGATGCGCCCGCAGTGCGGCGGCGAGGCTTTTGCCGGCGAAGAACATGGCCGTTTTGCGCACGGAAAAGACGCGGCGCCTCTTTCGAAACTTTGCCAGCGACGTTTGGGGCGGCACGCAATCGAGCTACGGATGTTCCGGTACCGTTATCGGCTTGCCGGATTCCGCGAGAATGACGACAAGAACCTTGGCCGGTGTGGTTTCGCTGGCGTTGCGCGAGACCGCGTGAAGCTGGCCCGGCACTTCGTAGAAAGTTTCCCCCTTGGTCAGCGTTCTCTCGGGACCGTCATCGAGCTTGATCGCGTAGGCGCCTTCGAGCA
The DNA here is from genome assembly GCA_963833665.1 of uncultured Alphaproteobacteria bacterium. Taxonomy (GTDB): domain Bacteria; phylum Pseudomonadota; class Alphaproteobacteria; order Rhizobiales; family Xanthobacteraceae; genus BOG-931. The sequence goes on from CAWHZA010000031.1 coordinate 102,088, forward strand.
CATAGCCAAATATGTGATGCCCGGGATGGCGGTGGGGTGGCGACCCGCCACCGGGCGGGATGTCGAGCGTCAGCATTGTCACCTCATGCCCGGGATATTCCGAGATCGCCTGCTTCATGAGCGCAGTGACCTTGGTGGCAGCCGTTTGCTGTTGCGCCACAACACCGCCAACGCCTAATGCGCCGGCGAGAGCGGCCGCACTCAACGCGCCGACGGTGAATCGGCGGAGCGTTCGGGTCGAGCGGAACATGGTAAGATTCCTCCTGTGATGGTCGACCGGAAAGGTTGCTGACAGCAGGTGGAGCTGAGCCAACATGCAGATAGTCGACGCCCAAGTACATGCCTACGAGCGCAATCATCCAGGCCGCCCCTGGATTGGCCATCTGCACGGGCCGGCATCGGCGACCGGCGAGGAGACGGTGGCCGCGATGGATGCCGCCGGGGTCGACGGCGCGCTCCTGGTCTCGCCCTATTCCTTCTACCGCTACGATGCCAGCTACGCCCTTGAGGTCGGTGCTGCGCATCCCGGCCGGTTTGGGCTGATCAAGCCGGTCGATCCCAACGACCCCGCGGTGGAGGAGAACATTGCCGATTGGGCGAAGGCGAAAGGCGCCGTCGCGATCCGGATCCTGCTGACCTATGAAGCAAGTGAAGATCCTGCCGATCCCGGCATGAACCGCATTCTCGCGGCGGCATCGCGACACTCCCTGCCGGTCAACCTGCTGTGCTGGGGGCGGCTCGGTCAGGCCAAGGGTCTGATCGAGCGCAACACCAACACCACGATCGTGATCGATCATCTCGGGCTGCCGCAGCCTTTCGAGCCGCCGGTGCCTGCGCAACCCTGGGCCGAGCTGCCGAAGGTCCTCGAACTCGCCGCCTACGACAACGTCAGGATCAAGATCAGCGGTGCCTGCACGCTCTCCCATGAACGCTTTCCCTACAACGACATTTGGGACCCCCTCGCCAGCATCTTTGATGCGTTCGGGCTCGACCGCTGCATGTGGGGCACCGACTGGACCCGCGCGGTTGCGTTCCTGACCTACAGGGAGGGCGTCGATGCGTTCCGTTTCACCGACCGATTGTCCGCAGACGACAAGACGACGCTGATGGGCGCGACGCTCAGTGAAGTCTACAGATGGAAGCCTGCCAAACCTGCAGCCTAGTGAATATTGCGACAGGCCGCCGTCACGCTGGAAAGCCGCACGCCCATTGAGGCGTTGACGCCGAAAAGCCGGGAAACGCTCGAGCGGAATCGCGCAATCCGTGTGTTGCATCAAAGACGCAGTCAAATCGGCTTTGGGAGGGGCGCTTCAACTGTTGGACCGCGACCGAGGGCCAGCGTGGGTGCGCCAACGGGCGAAACCTTCGCGCGAACCGCACAGGACGATGCTTCTTCACCATCAATCGAACTGATAAAGGTTCGAAACTCCAACGAGCTTCAAGTCGGCGATCAGGCGGCCGGGCCGCGCCCGCCCGTTCGCGTCGTGTGGCCCGTCCCGGTATCCGAAGTCCAGCCGGCGGAAGTGAGCAAGGCAGATGCGAAAGACCAAAGCGCCCGGATGGTCAGTCCCGAAGCGGATGCCGCTGTGAACGCCGGGACCGAGAGTGCCGCCAGCCCTGGCGAAGGAACGAGCGGAACTTCGCGCATGGGGCAATTGGCGGTGCTTATTTTTCTCTCGTTTGGGCTCCCCGGCGCCGGCATTTTGGCATGGGTGGTGATGAGGGCTGACAATACGCGCGGCGAGCAATTAGCCGGAACCCATTTCCATGCTACCGGAGCCGACGACCGGCGCCCCGAGAACAAGCGCCGCGCACGCGGCCTGGATGCTCGGCGTGAGGCCGCCCGGCTCGACGACTTCCTTGCCCATTTGGCTGAACACCCCACAACCGGTGTGCGGAATGCGGGTGTCGCATCTGTCGGTCCCGTTCAGCCCCGTGCGGATGTTACTGAAGCGGTGCTGCGCAACATCCTGCGGGCCTTCCGGCCCAAAGTGGCCGCAGAATATGATTCCGGCTGCTATGCTACCGCTCAAAGGCGAATAGCGGCGCGCTGAACTTTCGAGATTGCCCCGCACATTGGGCGGGGTTGAGTCTAAATGAGTGCCGCCGCCCAGCACACTGCTTTTCTCACCTTGTTCAGACGTGCAGATGCTCGAGCACGTGGCTCCGCTCGATCTCGGAGCGCGATCCTTCCAGCATGGTGCGGCCCTGGTCCATGATCAGGTAGCGGTCGGCAATGCGCTCGGCGAAGGCGAGGTTCTGCTCGACCACAATGAACGCGGCGCCGGCCGCCTTCTTCTCGGCGATCAGCGCCTCCATATGCAGGATGTTTTCCCATTGTACGCCTTCGCTCGGCTCGTCGAGCAGGATCACCGGCTGGTCTTCGGCAAGGCCGCGAACGAAGGAGAGCATCTTCTTCTCTCCGCCCGAAAGCGTCCCGGCGTGCTGGGCAAGGCGCCGCTCGAGGATCGGAAAGCGATCGAAATAACGGCGGAACGGCGCCAGCTTGCGGCTCGCGCCCATCAGCGTGAGATTGTCGCGCACGGACAGATCGTCGAACACCGGCCGCTCTTGCGGGCAATAGCTGACGCCGGCGCGCCGGCGCGCCGCGGGGTCGAGCGCCGTGATCGGCTGTTCGTCGAGGAGAACGCGCCCGCGCATGCACGGCAGATAGCCGGTCAAAAGCTTCATCAGCGTCGTCTTGCCGACGCCGTTGCGGCCGAGCACGCACAACGCTTCGCCGGCGATCGCCGCGCCGGCAAGATCGCGCACGATCGTGGTCGAGCCATAGCCGCCGGTGAGGTCTTCAAACCTGAGGCGTGGGCGGCTCACTTCTCGCCTCCGACATAGACCGCGCGCACCGCCGGATCGGCTTGGATCGCGGCCACGCTGCCCTTCGCCAGCAGCGCGCCGTTGTGCAGCACATAGACGATCTGCGCCAATTCCTTCACCAGGCTCATGTCGTGCTCGATGATGATGATGGCGCCGCCGAGCCGTTGCTGTGCCCAGCGGATGATTTCCATTGCCGCCGCGGTTTCTTCCGGCGAGAGACCGGCGCAGGGCTCGTCGAGCAGCAACACGCGCGGCTCGGTCAACAGTGCCATGGCGAGTTCGAGGATTTGTTGCTCGCCATGCGACAGCTCGGCCGCCTTGCGCGCGCCGGCGGCGAGGAACGGATAGCGTGATTGCAGCTCTTTCAACATCGGGCTCGTCCAGCGGCGAAGGCGCGGATCGAGCAAGGCGAGCTTGCCGGCGCGGCCGCTCCACAGCGCGACGGCGAGATTGTCGGCGATCGACAAGTCGGGAAAGACGCTCGGAATTTGCAGCTTGCGGGCGACGCCCAGAGCGCTCACCCGATGCGGCGCGAGCCCGGAGGTCATGACGCCGCCGAGGCCGATCTTGCCTGACGCCGCGCCAAGCTCGCCGCTCACCGCGTTGAACATCGAGGTCTTGCCGGCGCCGTTCGGACCGATCACGCAGAAAATCCCGGCTTGCTCGAAATCGACCGACAGCTGGTCGAGGATGGTGACCTCGCCGACGTGGACGCTGACGTCGTCCAGAGCGAGCTTCGCCGGGGGCCGCGCGGCCGGATCGCCGGGCGCGACGATCGCGGCTTGCTTCCGCCTGCGCGGCGGAAAGCGGCGCAAGAGCGGTTCGGCCAATCCCGCGACCCCGCGCGGAAACACCAGGACGATGGCAATGAAGAACAGCGCCATCAGCACTTCCCAGAACGGCAAGGTGTCGCGCAATTGCGCGGTGAGCGAGCCGACGAGCAGCGTGCCGATCACCGGGCCGAACAGGCTCGCGCGGCCGCCGACCGCGGCCCAGATCACAAGTTCGGCCGAGAGGCCGAAGCCGATCACTTGCGGCGTGACGATCCCTTGTTGCGGCGCATAGATCGCGCCGCCGACGCCGGCCATCAATCCGCTGATGCCGAACGCCACGGCTTTGAGCTGATTGGTGTCGAAGCCGAACAATTGCAGGCGACGCTCGTTCTGCGCCAGCGCCCGCCAGAGTACGCCGATCGGCGCGTTGTAGAGCCAACCGGCAAACGCGAGCACGGCGAGCAAGATCGCGGCCGAAACATAATAGACGTCGGAGATGTCGTCGAAGCCGGGCAGACCGGGAATGCCCTTGAGCCCGTTAAAGCCGCCGGTGACCGAATTCCAGGAGGTGGCGATCTGGAAGGCCAGCAAGGCGAGCGCCAGCGTGATCATCGAGAAATAAGCGCCGCTCTCGCCCGAACGCCGAAACACCAGGGAGCCGATCAGATAGGCCAACAGGCCGGCGGCAATGGCGGCAAGGGGCAGGATCAGAACGGCGACAATCGGAGTATCCTGAAAGGCAACGAAGGCGAGGCCCGAGAGATAGGCCGCAAGCCCGAAGAACAGGGCCTGGCCAAGCGGCAGAAATCCCGCCTGCCCCCAGCACACGCCGACGCCGACCGCGGCCGCCGCATAGAGCGCGTAGAGGCCGAGCTGATAGGCCCAGAACTGCCCGAGCAGAAACGGCAGGACGACGGCGATGAGAACGACGAGGCTAGCCGCGCGCAACGATTCCTCGCGGCCTCAGCCATAGGAACAGGATGGCAAGCACGAGCACGGCGAAATAGCCGTTGGCGGCGTTGGTCGCGGCCGAGATGATGCTGTCGACACCGCCGATGGCGGCGGCGCCCGAGAACAGCCCGGCGACGCTGCCGAGCCCGCCGACGATCAGAACAAAGAACGCGCGCAGCACATAGTCGAGCCCCATGAACGGCTGCACCGGCACGAGCGGCGCAATCATGACGCCGCCGAGCCCGGCAAGGCAGGTGCCGGTGACGAAAGTCCCGGCCGCGAGCCAGCGCACGGAAATACCCTGCGCCTGCGCAAGTTCGGGATTGCTCACCATCGCGCGGATGCGGCTGCCGGTACGGCTCTGCCCGTACCAGACCACGAGCGCGGCGACGACCGCGAGCGAAATGCCGATCAGCAGCAGACGATAGATCGGATATTCGGTGCCGAGCAGCTTGACCGTGCCGGGCAGCGGAATGTTCACGCTCTGATAGCCGAGCCCGAAAATCGCTTCGGCGATCTTGCGCAGCAGCAGGCTCAGGCCCCAGGTCGCCACCAGCGTGTCGAACGGCCGGCGGTAGAGCGGACGGATCATGATCCACTCGACCGCTAGACCGAGGATCGCGCACACCGCCAGCGTCAAGGGCAGCGCGGCAAGATAGGGCCAGCCGCCGGCTTGCGCCACGTAGGCGCAATAAGCGCCGATCATGACGAATTCGCCATGCGCGATATTGAGCACGCCGAGCAGACCGAAGATCACGGCGAGCCCGAGTGCGAGAACCGCCAGCGTGGAGACGCCGTAGAGAACGTTGATCGCCTGAGTGACGATCAGCGGATCCATCTGCGACGTCTCCTAGCCGCCGAGTGTCGCGGCCGCGTCTCGCACTAGGCCTTGCACTCGTCGCCGCTCTTTATGTCCGCAAAGGTCTTGATGATATCGAATTCGGTGCCCTTGCAGGTGGCAAGATACATCGTCTTGTCGACGTGGCGGCCGCGCATGGCAACCGATCCCGCCGCGGTCGGGAAGCTCAACCCCTCAGAGGCGGCCATGCACTTCTTGGCGTCGGTGCCGCCCGCCTTGGTGGCCAGCGCATGCGCGCAATAGATACCGCCATAGCAATCGGCGCCAATCAGACCGAGCTGCGGCGCCTTGTCGCCGAACTTGGCGAAATAGGCCGCCTTGAACTTCTTGTTCGCCTCGCCCGGCGCATTGGCATAGTAGGACATCGAGGAGAACAGATTGTTGCTGGAATCAGGGCCGATGCCGAGCAGCGTGTTCTCTTCCAGCAAGAGCGACAATCGCGCGATGTCCTTGTCGAGACCGAAGCCGGCGAAGGTGCGGTTGAAGTTGACGTTGTCGGCGCCGACGAGCGTGATCAACACCATGTCGGGCTTGGCCGACTTGATGCGGGTGACGATCTCTTCGAATTTGTTGGGCGCGCCGAACGGCACGTATTCCTCGGCGACCACCTTGCCGCCATTGTCGGCGATGTATTTCTTTGCCTGCTCGTTGCACTTGCGCGGCCAGACATAGTCGTCGCCGATCAGATAAACCGACTTGGCGCCGCGGTCCTTCATCATGAAGGCGACCGACGGCCTGATCTGCTGCTCCGGCGTGTCGGCGATCACATAGGTGTTGAAGGCGCATTCGCCGCCTTCGTAGACCGGCGTGTAGATGTAAGGCACCTTGCCCTTGATGGTGGCGACCAAGGCCTCGCGCGTCGCGCTGTCGTGCGACCCCACCAGCATGTCGACTTTTTCGTCGAGCATGAGGCGGATAGCCGACTTGGTGGATTCGGCGGGTGGGCCGCCGGCATCGGTCGGGATGAGCCTGATCTGGCGGCCGAGAATGCCGCCGGCCTTGTTGATCTCTTCGGTGGCGAGCTCGGCGCTCGCTTTTTGCGTCGGCCCGAACAGCGATGCCGGGCCGCTGAGCGCGATGAACAGCCCGATCTTGAATTCATCGGCGGCGGCCGCTGGGCGGATGAGCCCCGGCAGGGCGCCGAACGCCACGCCGCCCGCGGTGGCGCCGAGAAGCGTTCGCCGCGTCAGTCCTTGCTTCCGAATGCTCATGTGGACGTCTCCCTCGTGTTCTCAAGTTACTACCAAGAGACCTAGGCGCGCTCCGGCGGCGCGGGCAATTTGGGCAACAGAGGCTCGATCGCGGCGGCGATGGCGAGCATTTCATGGTCGCTCCCGGGCGCTGCAGAGAGCTCGATGCCCACCGGCAGGCCGGCTTTGGTCATTCCGGCCGGCAAGCTGATGCCGGGAATCCCGCCGACGCTGCCGGGACTGGTATTGCGGATGAAGGTCGGGAAGGTTGGCACGGCTTGGCCATTGAGGATGAAGGTCTCGTCTTCGCCGATCTTGACGGCGGGCGCCGGCGTGGTCGGGAAGATGATGGCCGCAATGCCGTATTCGCGGAAATGACGGCGATAGGTGTCGCGCAGCACCGAATGCAGCGGCAGCGCTTTCCGATATGCGTCCTCCGTGATGGCGCCGGGGCCGATGAGGCTCTGCAGGATGCCTTTCACATCCGGGCTCGCGACCTTGGCGACAAGACCCGCGTAATCAACGCCTGCACCGTGATCCTTCAGATATTGGTTGAGGCCGGTGACCGTCTCGTAAAGGGCGATCGGGAATCCGGCCTCGGCGTCGAGCTTCGCTTCCTCGCTCATATTGACGTCAATCAGTGTGACGCCCGCCTGCGAAAGCCGCTGCAGCGCGCTCTCGCAGATCTCGCCGAGTTCGGGGTCGAGATTGTCCCAGAAGTGCTGGCGCGGTACGCCGACCCGGAGCCCCTTCAAAGAGGCCGGCGCAACCTCGAGCGGCCCGCCGGTCACGACGCCGTCAATCAGCACACAGTCGGCGACGCTGCGTGTCATGGGGCCGGCGGTATCGCGCGTGTGCGAGATCGGGACGATACCGGCCTGCGACCAGCGTCCGGTGGTCGGGCGAAGACCGACGATGCCGCACAGCGCCGCCGGGATGCGCACTGATCCGCCGGTGTCCGAGCCGATGCCGCCGGGCGCAAGCCGTGCCGCCACCGCAACGCCGGTGCCGCCGCTCGAAGCCCCCGGAATGCGGTCCGGTGCGTAGGGATTGCGCGCCGGGCCGAACGCGGCGTTGTTGTTGGTGATACCGTAGGCCAGTTCATGCAGATTGCATTTGCCGAGCACGATGGCGCCGGCGTCGAGCAGAGCCTGCACGATCACGGCGTTGCGCTTCGGGCGATTGCTGGAGAGGCCCGGCGTGCCGCCGGTGGTCGCATAGTCGGCGGTATTGAGATTGTCCTTCAGCGCAAGCGGCACGCCGTGCAGCGGGCCGACTGACGCGCTTGCTGCCCGCTTCCGGTCGGCTTCCCGGGCCGCGGCGCGGACTTTGTCCGGCTCGAGCGCGATGAAGGAATTGAGGCTTGCCCGCTCCGCCGCGCGCGCCAGCAGCGCATCGGCCAGCGCTTCGGCCGTTGTCTCGCCGGTACGGATCGCTTTCGCCGCCTCGGCCACTCCAAGATCATGAAGTTTCGGCATCGCCGCACCCTCTACGGTATTCGCTGTGTTGCTGCGGCTTTTCAATGCCGTCGCGGCCGACGAGTGTATCGTCTCCGTTCGTGCGGCGATATCGGCATAAATGTGGACCAGCCGCAAAAAGCCCGCAACAATGCGGGAAGTTGCATCCCCTCTCTCCTACATTCATGAGGCCAAGCGTGCCTATCCTGCCGTTGCGTTCGCGCATTACCACTGATGGCATCGACCGCGCGCCGCACCGGGCCTTCATGCGCGGCATGGGGCTCGACGATGCGGCCATCGCGCGGCCCTTCATCGGCGTCGTCACCACCGCCGGCGATACGACGCCCTGCAACGGCACGCTCGCCGAACAGGCGGCACACGCGCAGGAAGGCGTGGTCGCCGGCGGCGGCACGCCGCGCGCGTTCACGACCATTTCCGTCTCCGACGGCATCAGCATGAACCACCAGGGCATGAAATGCTCGCTGGTGTCGCGCGAGGTGATCGCCGATTCGATCGAGCTGGTGATGCGCGCCCATGCCTATGACGGCCTGATCGGCTTCGGCGGCTGCGACAAGAATCTGCCCGGCATCATGATGGCCATGGTCCGCTGCAATGTCCCGTCGGTGTTCATCTTCGGCGGCGCGACGCTGACCGGCACGCTCTACGGCAAGCCAGTCTCGGTGCTGACCGCCTATGAAGCCGCCGGCGCGGTGATGACCGGCGCCATCGCAGCGGAGGAGCTCGATGCGATCGAGCGCGCGGCGATGCCGACCTTGGGCGCCTGCCCCGGCCAATTCACCGCCAACACCATGGGCATGGTGTCGGAACTGCTTGGGCTGGCGCCACTCGGTTCGTCCATGATCCCGGCGGTCTACGAAGAACGTGCGGCAGTAGCGCGCAGCGCCGGAGAGCTCGTCATGCGGCTTCTGCAAGCCGGTGGCCCGCTGCCGCGCGATCTCGTCACGCGCGCGAGCCTGGACAATGCTTGCGCGATCGTCGCCGCGACCGGCGGCTCGACCAACGCTGCGTTGCATATTCCGGCGATCGCGCACGAAGCCGGCATCCGCTTCACGCTCGACGACGTGGCGGCGGTGTTCGAGCGCACGCCGCTGATCGGTAATCTGCGGCCTGGCGGCGATTATCATGCGCAGGATGTGCACGCCGTCGGCGGCGTACCGATGATCGCCAAAGCACTGATGGCAAGCGGCCACCTTGACGGCACGGCGCTCACCGCCGGCGGGGCAACGCTCGAACAAGCCTGTGCGCGTGCCCCCCTCCCCGACGGCGCCGTGATCCGCTCCCCGGCCGATCCGATCTCGCCGACCGGCGGCGTTGTCGTGCTCAAAGGCAATCTCGCCCCCGATGGCGCACTGATCAAGATCGCCGGGCTGCGCTCGCTGGTGCACGAGGGCCCGGCGCGCGTGTTTGAAAGCGAAGAAGCGTGCATGGCGGTCATCCGCGCCCGCGGCTATTCCGCCGGCGACGTGCTGGTCATTCGCAACGAAGGTCCGAAGGGCGGTCCCGGCATGCGCGAAATGCTCGGCCCGACCGCCGTGATCTACGGCCAGGGAATGGGTGAACGGGTCGCGCTGATCACCGACGGCCGCTTCTCCGGCGCTACGCGTGGACTATGCGTCGGCTATCTCTCGCCCGAGGCCGCCGCCGGCGGACCGATCGCGCTGTTGCGCGACGGCGACCGCGTGCGCATCGACGCCGCGGCGCGCCGGCTCGATGTGCTGCTCGAGGATGCCGAGCTGGCGCACCGCCGCGCCGCCTGGAAGCCGTGCCCGCGCGACGTCCCGCTTGCCGGCGCGCTGGAGAAATACGCAGCGCAAGTCGGCTCGGCGCATCTCGGCGCCGTCACCCACAGCGGCAATGCGCGCTGGGACGTCGAACCGCCGGCGGTCGGCTGACGGACGAAAGTTCACCACCGGCGCGCGATCGCCGCCGCGAGCTCAGCGCGGTTGGCGCAGCCGGTCTTGCTCATCGCCTTGGTGATGTGGGTGCGCACCGTGCCGAAGCCGATGCCAAGGATGCGCGCGATGTCGCGGTCCGTGCAGCCGCGGGCAACCAGGGCGGCAATCTCACTTTCGCGCGGCGTCAATGCGCCAGCTCCCCCGCCACTCAGCAACGCGCGCCGCAGATGCGGCTCAAGCGCATCGAGCAGATCGAGATCGCGCGTACAAAATTCCGGACGGCCCTTCGCCCGCCAAATACGAAAATCGCCGAGGTCGCGGTCGCCGTCGAAGATGAACATATTGACGCCGTGGTGCAAACCGTCGCGCGCCAGAAAGTCATTGTAGAACTCGGTGCGCACCAGCTCGCCGCGGGGAATGACCTCGTCGACCAAGGTCGCGCGCCGGCGCGCCCGCAGCTCAAACGTCATCGGATCGCGAAACTGGTACCATTCTTCGTAGCGGCGAAGATTGCTCGGCGCCATGTTGAAGCTGACGGCTTCGTCGAACAAATTCTTGCGCGCATTCCAGACGTAGGACGCGCCGAAATCGCCGCGCAATAGGCGGATCACGTCGTTGAAGATGACGGCGCGGGCATCAGTTTCCGCGCCGAGCCGTTCCAGGCGCGCGACGATCTCGCCGAACAGGCGCAATTCGCTGCCGCTGACATCGCGGATGACGGTCGCCATGGGCCGCCCCGTTGCCACTCAACATCGAGACATCGGGCAACCGGCGCAAATGTTCGTGTCCACGGGCAAGCCTGTCAAGATCGCGAAATATTCGATGAGCACGCGTTTCCGTGCCGGCAACGCCCTCGAGACCGCGGCTCTACGCGCGGACGGATCAACTTTCGCGCGGCGGAGGCCCACGATCGATCCCGGGATCTCGGCCTGCGGCCGCAATCGCCAGCCGCCCCAGGTAATGCGCCCAACCCCGGTCGTGGTAGGCGACCTGCGTCGCGTCCGGAAGACCGCTGTGGGTCATGCGCAGCAACGTGCCGCCGTCCCGCTCGACAAGATCGATCTCGATCAGGCTCGATCCCGGCGGCACCTCTTCGCTTCCCTCCCAACCGAAGCTGTAAGCGAGGCGGTGGATCGGCACCACCTCCCGAAATGCTCCGCGCGCCACGTTGGCGTGGCTGCCGATGCCTTTGACGAGATAGAGCCCGCCCGGATGTGCCTCGGTCGTCGCTTCAGCGCCAATCCAACTCAGGATCTTTTCCGGATCGGTCAGGAAGGCGAAAACCGCGGCACGCGGTGCTGCGATCTGCACCTCGCGTCGGAGCACGGGCGATTCAACCATCGATGCCTCCTCGCTGAACTGCGCAGATGGCGGCGCGAAGCCCGTTTTCAAGGGGATTAGTTAGTGACAAGGCTGGTGTGGCAACCCCATGATTGCTCCATGCAGCTTTCTGCGACGCTCGCCTGGCTCGTCGATGCAGCCGGCGAGACGCCGGGCCCCGACCGGCTGTTGGCGGAACTCGGCGCGCGTCTGGTCAAGGATGGCCTGCCGCTCGTCGGCGGCGCGCTGACGCTTGCCGTTCCGCACCCGCTCATCGCCCGGCGCACCTGGCTGTGGCGCGCCGATAATGGGGAAGTCATCGAGGCTGTGGGGTTCGCCCCGGGAGGACCCGCGGCAGCGCCGGAAGCAAGCCCATCGAACGACGCCGGTCGGCGCTGGCTCGCCGGAATCGCCGCCGGCCTCGTGCACGACGACATTGTCGGGCCCGGACCGGACGGGCCCTCGCTGAGCTGGATCGGGCCGCGTCAGTTCACACCTCGTGAGACCGATCAGCTGCGACAGGTCGCGCGCTTCGCCGCGGCGCCACTGGCGGTCCTCGCTGCGCGCGCCACATTGGCGGCGACTCTCGAAGCCTATCTCGGCCGCCGCAGCGCGACGCGGGTGCTCGCTGCTCCTTTGCGACGCGACGTCGGCGAGACCATCCAGGCAGCGCTGCTCTACGCCGATCTGCGCGGGTTCACGGCGCTCTCCGAAAGCAATCCTCCCGCCCTGGTGCTCTCGGCTCTCGACGCCTGGTTCGATCGCATCGCCGGTGCGGTTCACGCCTTCGGGGGCGAAGTGCTGAAATTCATTGGCGACGGCGTGCTGGCAATCTTCCCGGTCTTCGGGGAGTCGCCGCGCGGCGCGTGCGACGCGGCACTGCGGGCGGTGTCCGCCGCTCGTGTCGGGATGGCGCATCTCGATCAGGAGCGACAGCGGCAGGGGCTGCCGCCCCTGCCCTTCGGCGCCGCCCTGCATCTGGGAGAGATGCTGTGGGGCAATATCGGCGCCGCCGATCGCCTCGATTTCACGGCGATCGGTCCTGCCGTCAACCTGGTAAGCCGGCTGGAGGGGCTGTGCCGGCCGCTGGGAAAGACGGTCCTCGTCTCGGGCGCGCTTGCCGCCCAGACGGAAACGCCGCTGATCGCGCTCGGAACGCATGTACTGCGCGGGATCACGTTTCCCTGCGCGGTGTTCACCTTGCCCGAGAATTGAGCCGGCACGAACCGGGCGTGAGTGCACCGTTTTCGCCACCGCGCGCGATGGGGCATACTACGCGAATCGTCAAATCAGGAGCAGAATGCCCTGAGGCTAGAAGTCCTCTGCTACCCGAGATCACAAATGCGGCTTGCCTGGTTGGGCTTCGTGAGTATCGCAACCGCCGTCAGAGTAACACTGGCGTCTGCGCGCGCTGGCAGGAGGCACCTGCCGTGCGTGGCATACGCACGCGGGTTTCCCTAATCGCGAGCTCAATCAAAGGAGCTTGAAAATGGACTTGAGGAAGCTCACGGCTGAAGCGATTGGCACTTTTTGGCTGACTTTTGGTGGCTGCGGCAGCGCCGTTATTGCGGCAGGCTTCCCGCATGTTGGCATCGGCCTGCTCGGCGTATCCTTTGCGTTCGGTCTCACCCTCCTCACGATGGCTTATGCGATCGGCCATGTCTCCGGCTGCCATATCAACCCGGCGGTCACTCTCGGGCTGGCGGCGGGCGGCAGGTTTCCGGCAAGCCAGATCGGGCCGTACATCGTTGCCCAGGTCGTTGGTGCAATCGTCGGGGCCGCGCTGCTTTACCTCATCGCCAGCGGCGCTCCGGATTTCGACCTAGCCAAAGGATTTGCAGCCAACGGCTACGGTGAGCACTCGCCCGGTCACTACGGAGTGCTGTCCTGTTTCGTCACCGAGGTTGTCATGACCATGGTGTTCTTGTTCATCATCATGGGCTCAACGCACGGGAGGGCGCCGATGGGTTTTGCGCCGATCGCGATAGGGTTGGGGCTCACGCTCATCCACCTCATCAGCATTCCGGTGACCAATACCTCGGTCAACCCGGCTCGCAGCATCGGGCCTGCGCTCTTCGCCGGCAGCTGGGCTATCAGCCAGCTTTGGCTATTCATAGTCGCTCCGCTTATCGGGGGAGTGCTCGGCGGTATCATCTACCGCTGGATCTCCGAACAACCGTCAGCACCAGTCGTCGGCGATGCGCGCTAGGGTGGAGGACCGATCTCTGCGCTCAACGTTGCACAATGCGCGACTTATGACTGGCCGGCCATCCTGCCAAACCAGTCCATTCTACCATCGGCCGTTCGTCCGACGTCTCAACTCAACGATGTCGCGGCTCTCAACGAAACCGTGCCGTAATTCGGCTGGCAGAGCTTCTTAGGAATTGGTGCAGTGGAATGGCGGGAGAAAAGCAAATATGCAGGCGCTTGACTTCAAGGGGACGGCAATTCTTCTGTCTACTCTCCTATTGACGAGCCACAGCGCTTCAGCGGCAACCGCGAGCGGCTCCGGCGCTTTGGCCCTTGCGGCTCTCGTCGGAGCCCACGCGCCGGGTCTGATCCGGCACGATAGAAGGACCTTGGAGCAATTGCTCGAGGGTCATGCCAGCGTGCCCTTTCCAGCCAACAGGAAGATTTCCGTCGAGGCCGGCGCCATCGATTGCACGGCAGGCAACGTCGATATAACAGCGCACGCGTGCAAACTCACCTTCGGTGCCGAGACAGTCCACATTGGCGGGCGCAAGGCGCACGAACTCTACGCGACCATGGTGGAAGTCGGGATATCGTCCGAGGGTGCGGCTGGCACTCTTCATGAGACGGTGTCGCACCTGGTGTGCACCATCAGTCCGCATGAGATTGCGCAGAAAGCGGGCGGCGGGGCCGACTGCACGTTCGATACGCTAGGGTCGCCTGCCGCGAAATGAAATCGATCGTCGCGGCACGGTTGCTTGGCACTTCGTCGGCTATTCCGGCCTCTTGGCTAGGACAGACCTTGCGCCATCAGGGGCCATTAGGTAACATTTTTCCGCGCTATATTACCTAGGAGGGAATGCCATGCTCCGGAAAGCTCTGATTATCGCCGTTGCGGTTTCTATGTCGGCTGCATCAGCCAATGCGATGGCTCCGATGAAGGGCCACCACATGATGCCCAGGCACATGATGGCCATGTGCGCAGAGGGCCAGACCAAAATGAAATGCGTGTGCGCTTCTAAGACCGCAGCCATGAGCGCCAAACACCAAATGTGCAACGCCGGTCAGTGGTGCCATACTTTCACTGGCGCCTGCACGATGTAACCGAGCCGCCTATTGAGGCGCGCCGTGTCTGGGCGCCTCCCCCCAGGACGGTTCTGAAGCGCAATCGGATCGGAATCTTCGATCCATCCGGTGTGTGTTCCTTGCTCATTCGCCGGACCCGACAACGTCCGTCGATGAGCCTTGTCACGCCCATTGTTGATCAGTTGCCAACGACGGAGGCGCGACGATTTCATCGCGCTATCCTGTCGTCAGTCGCTATCAGGCGGGCTGCCCCGGTCAGCCAACCGCAACGCGAAAGATCCGCATGTAGTTGCCGCCTGCAATCATGCCGGCCTCTTCCGGCGTGAAGCCACCGCGCAGCATCGCAGCGACAAGCTCTACCCACTGCGCGTAGTCCTGCAGGCTGCCGGGCCTGACCTGCTGGTCGCTGCCGATGCTGACGTGATTCCACGCCGACAACGTCGGCCATCTCCTTGAGCCCTTCGACATACTTTTCGAGGCTCGGAAAAAAGTGCCAGATTCCGACCGACCCTCCCGTTTCAGCGATCGCCCGCGCGTGATCGCGGCTGACCTGCCGGCCGCTGAGTGACGTCGGACCCATGGCCCGCGATCCGGCGAGCGCGGCGTGTGACAGCAGCAGGGGCTTGGTTGCGACTTTGACCGCCTGCTTCACCGTGTCTTCGGTCGCATGGGCCACGTCGCAAACGAATCCGAGTTGATGACACGCCTGGAGCACCTCGGCCCCGAATGGGGTGAGTCCCCGGTGCGTAACGGCTCCCGTCTGAAAGTCGCCAATGTCGTTGGGGGTGTAGTGCACGAGCTGGACATGCCGGACGCCGCGCTGATGAGCCTCCTCAAGGCGCTCAAGCTTGGTTTCGAGAAAATCGAGTCCTTCCACATCACCCACGATCGCGGGTTGTCCGGTGCGATGCGCCGTCTCGAGATCGGCCGCAGAAAGCGCTCGGCGCAGGCCGTGCGCGGCGACCATCTCGTCCACCCAATCGAGCCGCTCGAGATGGTGCTTGTAGAGAGCGCCCGGTTCCGGTGTCCGCACGGCGGTGAGTACGCCGGCCTCATTCCTGGCAAGAATGGGAGCGTCCGGTACGTCTGCAAGGCAGGCGACCGCCAGGGACCCCGCCCGCATCGCCTTCGCGAGATCATCGCTGGGAGGCGCCGTCGATGTGATTCCGGTGGTCCCGCCGTGGGTATGGACGTCGACCGATATGGAGTTTCGCAGAACATCGAGCGCGGCCGCGGCCGTTTCGGCGGTCCGGGCGGCGGCCGTCGAACCACGCCGTTCCAAACCGCCACCCACCATCGCAGCGACCGAGGTCAGCGTGCTCCACATCCAGCGTCGGCGCGTGAGCGCATGATGATGACCGCAACAGTCCATGTTCTGTCTCCCGAGTGCCTGAGTTGGCCGCGACAGGCAGTATGTCGACAGGATTCAGGCTGGCGGTCGTTCGGTAGCGGGACCCTGCCGCAAGGAGAAACGCTGTTGAGCCGAGTACACCATCACCATTCATGGCAGAGGGTGGGAACCGGGCTGTCGACAAACCTCAAGGAATCGTTGGGTCCGCTTTCTTCGCTCGACGAAGCAATGAGCCGGCCAAAGGCGTGTCAAGGAAAGGTCGACCCGCCGGTCCTACGCGTTACCGCTGGTAATAAGGCTGCTGCCTGGGTTGCGCGATGGGGCTGCGCGGGACCGGGGCTGGCTGCGCATATGGATTGCCAAACAGTCGTGTGAAGATATTCGTCTCACCGAAGCCGCGTCCGTTCGCGCCCCAGCCATTCAACGCATTGTCGGGCATGGCGAGGAGCTGCCGACGCGCCATACTTTCTCTGCGCTCGATGGGAATGTCGGCCACTTTGCGTTCGGCCCCTTTCATCATCGCAAGCAACGCCTCGTCATGACCGTAGACATCCTCGCGGAATTCGAGCTGGCCACGGTCATCTACGAAAGCTGTCTGGTAGGTCACGTGAACCGGCAATAGCGCCGGAAACGGGATTTCGACTTCGTTGTCACCAAACAACGCGTGAATGCGGTCCTGCGTAAAGCCGTCGGCCGGGCGCACGAGCGACAGCAGCACCTCGGCATATTTCAACGGATCCTGGACGCGCATGCAGCCGTGACTTTCCGCCCGCCTTTCGTTGGCAAACAGGCTTTTCTGGTTGGAATCGTGCTGATAGACCATAAACTTGTTGGGGAAATTGAAGCGAAGCCGGCCAAGTGCGTTTTGGTCGCCCGGCGGCTGAGCGATGTGAATGGTGCCATCGGGATTGTAGCTGACAATCAGCCCCATCCGCTGCAATATCGTGGGGTCCTGCTGAAGCAATGGCAAATATTCGTTGGCGGTGATCGAGGCCGGCACATTCCAAATAGGATTGACTGTGATGGACTTCATCTGCGCGCTGATGAGCGGCGTCGGTGTGGTCGTCTTGCCAGCGACGATCTTCGCCATCCATACCTGCTTGCCTTGCCGCATGACTCGCAGCGTGTAATCCGGCAGATTGACGATCACGTAGGTCTTGCCAAGATTGTGCGGCATCCACCTCCAGCGTTCCATATTGGCGAGGATGATGTCGGTGTGCGCATCGGACTGGCGGCCGCCGTTGAGCGCTTCAACTGTCGCCGCGTTGAGCGTCCCGGTCACGCTGAGTGCGTGCTCCTGCTGAAATCTCATAACGGCTTCGGCAAGTAGCCTGTCATAGATCGCACCGGCCCCGCCCGGAATGCCGAGCCGGAGCCGCAACAGCGGCACCCGCTGGTCTTGCATGCCAATGTTGAGCGACGGTCCATTTGGGATTCGCGCCTTGCCGCTGCTTCCCCTGCCGGCACGAATTTCCGCGAGTTTGGCCTTGAGCGCGAGGTACTCCGGAGCGTGCGGCTCGTATGCGGCAAGCGCCTCGCCAACGTCCTTGGCCTCAACCATGCTGGCAAGAACCGCGGCCGGATCAGGCGCCTTGGTATCGTAGAAGATGTCGGCACTCACGCGCGACCAATGTATGCGGCCGATCTGCGCGTGATGCGCGTAGGTGATGACTGACGTCGTCAGTCTGATCTCAGCTTCCGCAAGCGCGGCCGGATCGCTGAGTGAAGTGAAATTCGGGACCGGATAGTCGGCGGGATCGAGACCGTCGGCCCCGACCTGGCTGAGGTAGGCAATGGCGGCCGTAGCGCGCGCATTGACATTTCCGTCCGTGATCCACAGCGGCGCATAATTTCGGCCGGTGTAGAACGCTTCGATAGATGCCCTCTCCTTCTTATTGCCGATGATGCGATCGAATTTGCCATTGGCAAGATTGCGCAATTGTTCGGCAATCGGATCGACATCGACGACAGCAGTAGGAGCCGGCATCGCTTCCGGCGTGGGCGATGGCGTCGCGTCCGGCATTGTTGCCGGCTTTGCCTCCTGCACGGTCGCGGGCTTCGCCTCCGGGATAGTCACCGGCTTCGCCGCTTGCGTGGTCGCCGGCTTCGCCTCCGGCACAGGCGCCGGCTTCGCCTCTTGCGTGGGCGCCGGCTTCGCCTCTTGCGTGGGCGCCGGCTTCGCCTCTTGCACAGTCGCCGGCTTCGCCTCTTGCGTGGGCGCCGGCTTCGCCTCCGGCACAGGCGCCGGCTTCGCCTCTTGCGTGGGCGCCGGCTTCGCCTCCGGCATAGTCGCCGGCTTCGCCTCCGGCACAGGCGCCGGCTTCGCCTCTTGCGTGAGCGCCGGCTTCGGCTCCGGCAGAGTGGTGGGCTTCGCCTCCGGCACAGGCGCCGGCTTCGCCTCCGGCGTGGTCCCGGTCACGGGTGCGGGCATCGCCTCCGGAATAGGAGCGAGCGTCGCCCCCGGCATCACCGGCGGAACGAACACTGTCATGGCATCGTCGCCGTGCAGGGTAGCGTGCTCCCGAGGCGGCGGCTCAACCTCCGCAGTACCAGCAATCTCCGGCTCTATGGTCGGAGGTGGATTCAGCGTTGGCGTTGGCGTTGGCGTTGGCGTCGGCGCTGGCGTCGGCGTTGCCACCGCTGCCGGGGAAGGCTCGGCAGCCGGCTGGTTCGACGTCGGCGCCGGAATCTCGGGCAGCGCGAGCCGCTGAACCGGAGCGGGTGTTGGCGCCGGTGCTGCGACTGTTGGCCTGGGGGCGTTCCGCTGCTTTATAGACCCCACCGCCTTTGCAGGCGCTGTCGGCGACGTCATGGCTGGCGCAAATGGCCATCCCGTCATTAGGCCGGGGCGAGCAGGCTGCGTCGTTACGCGCTGTGAACCTGCTCCCGCCGACGGTCCCACCGTCTTCGACGTTCGTTTGGCTCCGGCAGCGATTGTACCGGCTGGATCGGCAGGCGCCGCGGCCGCAGTCAATAGCAAGACCGCAAGTGGCGTCGTCGCCAACAATAGGCAGCGCCCGACGCTACGCATTCCCGGTTCTCCATGGTGCTCGCGCGATTTTCGCACGCGTAGCAAGCCGGATAAACGTGTCCGAATACCTGAGCGCGTAAGACGGCGCATAAAAATCCTTCGCATGTTGCAAAAAGGCAACGAAACGCAACGCCGCGGCTAAACGCTTACCCCCTCGAAGGACGCCCAGCCTATCAATCGCGGCCAGGGAAGCAAGGCGAAGATCAAGGCGGCAGCGGTATTCTGTTCGTCTTTACTCAGCGCCAAATGGTCGCGAGCACCGATGCTGTCAGCGCCCACTGGGCCTGCTTTCAGCGTCGCTCCGGGTTCTCGGCCCGAGCGATTTGCGCTCATCCAAGGAGCGCGCCTGCGCTTTTAGCAGCTCCGGCATACGCAACAGTTGCAATGCGCCCAAACGGGACCACCTTATTGTCGGCGTCATGACCGATGTCGGCGCGGCCCAGCCATGGAATGCCGGATCGGCGGCACCAATAGCGTGCAACTTCTTCCTCGGTCATGCCGAAATCGGGTTCGTTGGGCGGAATCTGATTGCAGCGGCCGAGCTTGATCCCTGCGACCTTGCGGATGTGCGCATTGCTCGTGATGTGAAACAGAGATCGGTCGATGCGGTACATCGCCTCCGTGACCTCCTCCAGCATGAGCACGTGCCCTTCGAGGTCCGGTTGCAGCGGCGTGCCGAGCAGTTGACTGAGGATGGTGATGTTGAACGCGGCGGTCAACTGCTCGCCTCCGACCGTCGGCTCCAGCGTCTCCGGGGCGGCATCGACCAGCCAGGCGAGCGCCCGGCCGACTGCGGCATCGCCTCCTTCCCGCAAAATGTCAGCCGGCATCGGGCCGTGCGCTACGGCACCAAACCCGGCCCGGTAGAGGCCCGCAAGCAACGTTCCGGCGTCGCTGTAGCCGACATAGGCCTTGTGCCGGGCGGCTTCCGCCAACCCGCGGATCACTGCCTCCGCGACCCGGCACGAACCATAGCCGCCGCGGGCGCACCAGACCGCATCGTAGGTTTCGTCGTTGGCAACCTCGAGGAAGGCCTGCGTCCGCGTCGCATCGTCACCGGCAAAATGCCCGTGCGATTCGAGGCACTGGGGATGAAAATAGATCTCCGGTCTCCCGCCCGGGTAAAGCTTTGCGGCGAGCGTTTGCACTCTGGCGGTAACATCTGCAGGCAGCCGGGAGCCCGGCGCGACCACGGCGATCTTGCGCCTGTTGCTGGTCATGCGACGCCCAGTATCGTTTGCACCGGATCGGCAACGTCCGTAGATTTCGCGAATGAGTGGGCAGAGAGACTACTTTTTTTGCGGCGTCGGCGGTAGCGGCATGACCCCGCTTGCCTTGATCGTGCAGGCGCGAGGCGGGCGGGTCGAGGGCTCCGATCGCGCGCTCGATCAGGGACGCAATGCCGCGAGGTTCGACTTCCTGCGCGCATGCGGGGTGCGGCTCTACCCGCAGGATGGCAGCGGCGTGAAGCGGGCGGATCAGATTCTGGTTACCTCCGCAGCCGTCGAGGATACCGTGCCCGACGTGCAGGCAGCGCGGCGCATCGGCGCCGCCGTGACGACACGCGCGAAGCTTCTCGCCGAGCTGTTCAACCCATCGGCCTGCGGGATCGGCGTCGCCGGGACCAGCGGGAAGTCCACGACCACCGGCATGATCGGCTGGATTCTGCACCGTGCAGGAAGAAATCCGACGATCGTGAACGGCGCCGAGATGAAGAACTTCACCTCAGCTGATTCCACGTTTGCCGCCGCCAGGATCGGTGACGGGGCGGAATTCGTCTGCGAAATTGACGAGAGCGACGGTTCGATCGCGAATTTTTCACCGCGCATCGCGGTGGTGAACAACATCTCCCTCGATCACAAGCCGATCCAGGAATTGCGTATTCTCTTCCGCGACTTTGCCAACAAGGGTCGGACGGCGGTGCTCAACCTCGATAACGCGGAGACCGCGGCGCTCCTGCCCGATCTGAAACCAGGACAGGCGACAACCTGGAGCCTGTGCGACCCGAAAGCGGACCTGCTGGCCGGGCCGCCGGTCTGCACCCGCAGCACAATCGCGTTTCCGGTGAAGACGCGTGCCACCGGCCAGGTCGTCGATGTGAAGCTCAACGTGCCGGGAATGCACAACGTGGCCAACGCGCTTGCGGCGCTCACCGCGGCGTCCGCCTCCGGCGTGAATCTCGAAGACGCGGCGAAGCACCTCGAAACGTTCGCCGGCATTCGCCGGCGCTTGGAGGTCGTCGGCACCGCAAACGAGATTACGGTCATTGATGATTTCGCCCATAACCCCGAAAAGGTCTCGGCTACCCTCGAAACCGTGCATGCGTTTCCCGGCCGCTTGCTGCTGATGTTCCAGCCGCACGGGTACGGGCCGCTTCGCCTGATGCGCGATAGCCTGGTCGATTGCTTCGCGCGCGGGCTCCGGGACGAGGACGTGCTGCTGATGCCCGAACCCGTGTATTTCGGCGGGACCGTCGATCGGTCGATCGGCAGCAGCGACATCGTCAAAGAGATCGTGCGCCGCGGCCGTAACGCCCTCGCGCTTCCGGATCGCAACGCCTGCGGCGAAAAGCTGGTGCAACTGGCCCGCAGCGGCGATCGCATCGTCGTCATGGGCGCCCGGGACGATTCGCTTTCGCAATTCGCGCAGGACGTGCTTGCGCGCCTTCAGCAAGCCGGGACTTAACCTTACCGGCCGACCAATTCAGGGTATTTGACAAACCGCAGAGACATTTGGTCGGAGCGCGCTGCATATCGGCTCACGATCGCAGCCCTCATTGCTGATTGATGGTTCGAAAGCTACGCCGATCGAAACCCCTACATCTTGCATGTTCGGTCCTACATAGTGAGGTTAGCGATGCGCAAATCCATAGTCTTCGCGGCAGTTTTCCTTGCCGCTGGTCTGGCAGCAAACCCGGCTTCTGCCGGGTTATTCTCTAGGAAGATGTCGGAGGAAAAGGGCAAAGCCTTATGTGGGACACAGTGGAACGGCTCCGGGTGCGTCGGCCGGTGTCAGGGAAACCGCTGTCAGAATGTCTCCTGCAAGGACGGTAAATGCGCGGTCACGCGTTTCAAAATGCGGGGGGATCGTGTTCCCGTAGGTGGCGTGTGGTGGTAGCAAAGACGATCCAGCGGGAAGTCCCTGGCTCTGTTACATCACTCAGCCGGCCATTGCGTCGGTGGGCAGCTCCAAGTCCGGGCGTCATCAAAGCAGTGCCGATTCTGAGCCGGCATCCTTCAAGGGCGTCTTCGATGGCGAAAGGCGCTCCGCCGGCAGGGGCGCTACGGGCTGGCAGCTTCTAGCAGAATGTGGTGCAATCCGCCCTCGCAGGCGGCGGATCGAAGTGGGGAAGGCAGTACGGGACAGCCATGGGCCTAGTTAAGTACGCGCTGAAATTCCGCGTTTCCTTCTACGTTCTTTCGGTCGTGATTCTGTTTCTGGGTGTCGGCGCCGTAGTGTCGATGCCGAAGGACGTATTCCCGTCGGTCAACATCCCGGTGGTCACGATCATCTGGACCTATACCGGCCTGACGACGCCCGAAATGGAGAAACGCGTCACTACGTACTCCGAATATTCGCTCTCGAACAACATCAACGGCATCAAGAATATCGAGAGCCAGACGATGTACGGCGTCAGCGTCATCAAAGTCTATTTCCAGCCGGACGTGAACCTCGATCTTGCGATCGCGCAATGCGTGGCATCCGTCAACTGGATTCGTGCCGTCATGCCGCCCGGCATCCAGCCGCCGACGGTCGTTCGCTACTACGCGTCCTCGGTGCCGGTGATCCAGCTGGCGCTTTCCTCCGACAAGTCGAGCGAACAGCAATTGTTCGACTACGGCCTCTACCGCGTTCGGCAAGTGCTCACCCAATTGCCGGGCGCGACGTTGCCGATCCCATTCGGCGGCAAGCAACGGCAGATCATGGTCGACCTCGATCAACAGGCCTTGCAAGCGCGTGGGCTCACCCCGATGGACGTGACCACTGCGGTGGGCACCGAAAACGTCGTTGTCCCGTCGGGCCTCGTCAAGCTCGGAAGCACCCAGTATCCGGTCCGGCTCAATTCCTCGCCTGATGCCATCGAGGCGTTGAGCCGGATCCCGGTCAAGATCGTCAACGGTGCGCCGGTGCTGCTGCGCGACGTCGCCTATGTGCGCGACGGGTTTGGCGTGCAACAGAACATCGTGCGCGCCAATGGCCGGCGAGCGGTCTTGCAGACCATTCTCAAGAACGGCAACGCCTCGACGTTGTCGGTCGTCAGCCTGGTGAAGTCGATGCTGCCGCAGATCCGGGCGGCGGCGCCGCCGGACATGAAGTTCACGCCGCTGTTCGATCAGTCGGTGTTCGTGTCCAACGCGATCTTCGATGTCGTGCGCGAGGGGCTGATCGCGGCCACGCTCACCGGGCTGATGATTTTGATGTTCCTCGGGTCCTGGCGCTCGACCCTGATTGTTCTGATTTCCATTCCGCTGGCGGTGCTGAGCTCACTGGCGCTTCTGGCTGCGCTCGGCGAAACCATCAACCTGATGACGCTCGGCGGGCTCGCGCTGGCGGTCGGGGTGCTGGTCGATGACGCGACAGTCGCCATCGAGAACACTTACCGATTGTTCGATGAAGGTAAACCATTTCGGCAGGCGGTGGTGGAAGGCGCGGCCGG
Source organism: uncultured Alphaproteobacteria bacterium (assembly GCA_963833665.1). Classification (GTDB taxonomy): domain Bacteria; phylum Pseudomonadota; class Alphaproteobacteria; order Rhizobiales; family Xanthobacteraceae; genus BOG-931. The sequence goes on from CAWHZA010000031.1 coordinate 125,701, forward strand.
CATAGCGAAACCCACTCTGATCTCGACGCTCACGATCTGCACCGCTTTCATCTCGGTCGTGTTCCTGACCGATATGGCGAGGTTTCTGTTCACACCGCAGGCGCTGGCGGTCGTGTTCGCCATGATCGCCTCATATGTACTCTCGCGGACGCTGGTGCCGATCCTGATCGACGTGATCGTGCACGGCGAGCGCCACGGCCGGCCGAGCGCGCCGACCCGGCCAAGTCTGTTCGGACGCCTTCATGCCGGGTTCGAACATCAATTCGAGAAATTCCGCAGCTCCTATGTCGGTCTGCTCCACGTCATCCTGAGCCGGCGAATCGTTACTGCGGCGGTTGCGGGCACGATGGTCGTCGGCGCGGTAATTCTGACGTTCTTCGTCGGTGAAGACTATTTCCCCCAGATCAGCGCCGGGCAGATGCGGCTGCATGTACGCGGCCCGACCGGGTTGCGGGTGGAGGAGACCGAGCGGTTGTTCCAGGCGGTCGAGGACGAGATCCGCCGCGTCGTTCCGGCGCGCGATCTCGACCTGATCCTCGACAACATCGGCATGCCGGCGATCAACTACAATCTTTCCTATGACGACGGTTCCACCGTGGCCATGAACGATGGCCAGATCCTGATCAATCTCAACGAGGGACACGGATCGACCGAAGAATACATGCGCCGGCTGCGCACGGTGCTGAGAGAAAAGTTTCCATCCGCGACTTTCTATTTCCAGCCCGCGGATATCATCACCCAGATCTTGAACTTCGGCCTCCCGGCTCCGATCGACATCCAGGTAGTGGGCAACGATGCCGACAACAATCGGCGCGTCGCGCTTGATCTTCTGCCGCGGATCAAGGGGGTGCGCGGCGCCGTCGACGTGCATTTGCACCAGATCGTCGATTCCCCGAGCTTTTTCGTCAACGTCGATCGGGTGCGAGCTTCGCAGATCGGCTTGACCGAGCAGCAGATCGCAAATGACCTCAACACGTCGCTGAGCTCCAGCTTCCAGGTGTCGCCGAATTTTTGGGCCGATCCGAAAACCGGAGTTCCCTATCAGGTGGCCGTGCAGACGCCCGAGTACCGCCTGAGCACCATGAGCGACCTCGAGAACACGCCGCTCAGGCTGTCTGGCCGGGACGGCACCAAGCTCGAAACACTTTCGAACGTTGCGACGCTGTCGCGCGAGTCGATGCAAACCTTGATAACCCACAGCAACATTCAAAGAACCTTCGACATCTACGCAAACGTGCAGGACCGCGATCTCGGCTTGATCGAAGCCGACCTCAAGCAGATCCTGCCGGAATTCCAGAGCCGACTTAAGCCGGGCAACCAAATCGTGCTGCGCGGCCAGATGAAGAGCAAAAACGACGCCTTCCTGCATCTTGGGCTGGGGCTGGTCGGAGCGCTCGTGTTCGTGTACCTGCTGATGGTCCTGAACTTTCAGAACTGGGGCGACCCGTTCGTCGTGCTGGCCGCGCTGCCGCTGGCCTTCTGCGGCATTATCGGAAGCCTGTTCATCACCCAGACGACCCTTTCCATCCCCTCGCTGATGGGCGCCATCATGAGTATCGGGGTCGCTTCGGCGAACTCCATTCTGCTGGTCACATTCGCGCGCGAGCATCGTGAGGCGACGGGCTGCTCGGCGGTGGAGGCGGCGATCATGGCGGGCCGGACCCGACTGCGCCCGGTGCTGATGACGGCCGGAGCGATGTTCGTCGGCATGCTGCCGATGTCGCTCGGGCTTGCCGAGGGCAGCGAAGCGAATGCGGCCCTCGCCAGGGCGGTCCTCGGCGGCATCGCGGTGGGCACCTGTTCCACCTTGTTGTTCGTTCCCTTCCTCTATGCCGTGCTGCGGCGAGGCGAGGTGCGGCCGCTGGAGGATTACGTATGAATATTAGGGAACCGCTCCCGACCGGGGACGAGAAAGTCGCACCCCTGAGCGACGAGCGGCCGCCGTCGCGGCGCTTGTACTTTCTGGTCACGGTCGTCGTCCTGGGGGCGCTCGCCTGGGGCGCTTACGGACGCTGGCAACAACGGGCGGCGGCCATCGAGACGCAGCAGTCGACGGTCGATTTCGTTCCTGAGGTGCGGGTTGCAGTGGCAATGGGACAGGACGGCCCGGTCGTTCTGACACTGCCGGGTACCGTGCTTCCGTTCGACCAGGCGAGGATCTTCGCGCGGGCCACGGGATACGTCGCCGAACGGCACGTGGACATCGGCAGCCGGGTCGCCAAAGGCGATTTGCTGCTGCGCATCGCGGCACCCGATCTCGACCATCAGCTTTCAGAGGCCGAGGCCAGGCTGGTGCAGATGGAAGGCGCGCTGGAACAGGCGCGCGCCGCGACCGAACAGTCGCGCTCGGATGCGACGCTCGCGGACGTCACGAATACCCGAACCTTGCGGCTGGCGACGCAAGGCTGGGAGAGCAAGCAGAACGCCGACAACACGCGTCTTGGCCTGGCATCGAAGCTCGCGGCCGTGAACAACGCCGAAGCCGGCGTAAGGGTGGCGGAGGCCAGCATCAGGGCGCAAGAAGCGACCGTGCGGCGGCTAAGGCAAATGACGCAGTTCGAGCGGGTCGAGGCCCCGTTCCAGGGTGTCATCACCGCCCGAAACATTGACAACGGCGATCTTGTGAAGGCGGACGACAATAGCGGCGGGACTCCGCTGTTCACGATCCAGCGTGATGACATCGTGCGCGTGCAGGTGAATGTGCCGCAAAGCGGGGCAGTTGGCCTGCAAGACGGACTGCCGGCCGAGGTGCGTGTGCCGGAATTACCGGGCCGGACCTTTGAGGGCAAGGTGTCGCGCAATTCGGTGGCGCTCGATGCGGCATCGCGGACCATGCTGGCCGAAGTCGATGTGCCCAATCCCGACGGGGCGCTTCGGCCGGGATTTTACGTAGACGTGCAATTCGGTATTCCGCGCCCTGTTCCCACGGTGCTGATCCCTGCCGACGCGCTGCTGTTCAATGCCGATGGTCTTCGCGTGGCGACAGTGGACGATGCAGGCCGCGTGCACCTGCGCAAGGTCAGCATCTATCGTGACTACGGCACAAAGCTTGAATTGCGCGAGGGGCTGCAGGGCGGCGAACGCGTCGCACTCAGCCCGCCTGCGGATATCGCGGAGGGCCAACAGGTCAAGGTGGCGGCGCAACCCGCGGACGCGAAGGCCGAGGCAAAAAAATAGCTCGGCGACGCGTTGAAATCATCATGCGGGCGCGTATCCAAACTCAGCGGCGGTTGCCCGGCGTTGCTCCCGACAAGCGACCGATGTAGCTTCGCGGCAAAGCTGCCTGGGAGGATTTGCCGAAATCTTCGCGCAATACCGCGCAGCGAGCATTGCCGTCGGCGGGCCGTTCCCTCCAAAGTATTCGAACCTGAGATCCCTGCGAAACCCTGGGAGGAAATGCCATGACGACGGCTGCCGACCTCTCCGGTTCATCTGTTGCGTGGTGGAAGGAGCCGACCAGGGAACAGTGGTTGGCTTGGGTTGCGGCATGGCTCGGGTGGACGCTCGATGCCTTCGACTTCACCATGTTCTTGCTGATCATGGTGCCAATTTCACAGGAATTTCATGTCCCTTTGACCGATGTGGCGTTCGTGCTGTCGGTGACGTTGTGGCTGAGGTTGGTGGGCGCCGTAGGCTGGCTCGCCGACCGGGTCGGCCGCAAGATCCCGCTGATGATCTCGATCCTGTGGTATTCGCTCAGCAATTTCGCGGCGGGCTTCTCGCCGACTTTCACCTATCTGTTCCTGTTCCGCGCACTGCTCGGCATTGGCATGGGCGGCGAATGGCCGGCCGGTGGCGCACTCGCGATGGAGACGTGGCCGGTACGTTCGCGCGGCTTCATGGGCGGCGTCCTGCAAGGCTCATGGGGACTCGGCTTCATGCTGTCGAGCGGCGTCTATGGCTTGTTCTATGCCTCTATCGGCTGGCGCGGCATGCTGTGGATCGGTGTTTTGCCCGCGCTTTCCGTTTTCTTTGTACGCAAATTCGTCAAGGAGCCGCCGATCTGGCTGGAGAACCGGCGGCGTCAGCGCCTTGAGCAGCGGGAGGTTCGTGCGCCGCTCATTGCGATCTTCCAGAAGCAGATTCTCGCCAATACCTTGACCGCCTGCGTGTGGCTGGGCGGCGGCTTCATCGCCTATTACTCGGTCAACGCCCTGTTCGCGACGCATCTGCAAAAGGATCTGCACCTCACGCCGGGCTGGTCGCGACGCCGATCTTCTTCGCCAATCTGGGCACATTCCTGGCGTCGTGCGGATGGGGCTGGTGGGCCGACCGCATTGGCCGACGCTGGTCGACTATTATTCCGGCACTGATCGCGCTACCGCTCGCACCGCTCTACCTGCTCTCCACCGATTTCCTATGGATAGCGGCAGGCTTCATCGCGCAGGGAATGTGCGCCGGCGGCGGCATGCAGGGGCAGATGGTGGCGTACCTGAATGAACGCTTCCCGACCGAGATACGGGCGACCGCAAGCGCCTTCTGCTACCATCAGGCGGGTATCTTCGGCGGTTTTGTGCCCGTGATATTGACCTTCCTCGCCGAGCATTTCGGCACGGGACTGGCCGAACCAATGATTATTGGCACGTGGATCGGCTGCATCGCCTGGGCGGTGGCGGTTTTCTATGGTCCCGAGACCAAGGGCAAGATCCTGGTGCCCGATCTGGTCGTTGCCTGAGCGTTCTGATCCACGTCTCCATGTCATCCATCGCTCACCTCATTCACGCCTACGGCCTGCTCGTCGTCGCGGGTCTCATCGGTCTCGAATGCGTCGGCTTTCCGTTCCCCGGCGAGACGGTGCTCATTGTTGCGTCGGTCATTGCCGGAACCGAGCACTATCTCAATATCGCCCCTGTGATCCTGACTGCGGCGGGCGCGTCGATCATCGGTCGCATGATCGGGTATGTCATTGGTCGTGAATACGGCTATTGGCTTTTGCTCCGCTATGGCGGCTATTTGTGGATCACCGAAAGCAGGATCAAGCTCGGCCAGTATCTGTTCCTGCGGCATGGCGGCAAGATCATTCTTCTCGCGCAATTCCTGCCGGTTTTGCGCTCTATCGCCGGAATCCTCGCCGGAGCCAATCGCATGCCGTGGCCGCGTTTCATGCTGGCCAACATCATCGGCGCATCTCTCTGGGCGACGTTCTATGGGCTTGCCGTCTATGCACTAGGTCGGCAGGTCGAACAATTATCCGGGTGGATGGTATTGGTGTTCGCTCTGGTTGTCCTAATCCTCGTTGTTGTTGCCGCCGTCTTCGTGAGACGACATGAGGCGCAGCTCACCGCTGAAGCTGAAGAGGCGCTGCCGGGCCCCCTTGAGTTGCCTTAGCCGCCTTTCGAGGCCCAGGCTCCGCCGCCACCCCCCGATATCCATTGAGGGCGTCCTAATTCCCGGCGGACGAACGATCATCGGCTAGGCGAAACAACCTGTCCAGGCCTGGGAGCAATCGTGCTGGTGGACCTTTGATTCCAGCATTTGCATGAGAGCATGCGGAGCCGGGATGTGAATTTTAGAATCGGACCCACTAGGATGGTCGCGCGCCCGCTCCGTTAAATCATCAAGGAAAATCGCATGAGCCGCGTCAATGCCGTTCGCATTCACAGGAATGGCGGCCCCGAAGAGCTTCGTCATGAGGAAATTGAGATAGGCGATCCGGGACCAGGCGAGGCGCGCGTCCAGCACACGGCCATCGGTCTTAACTTCACTGACATCCACCATCGCACCGGGCGCTATCCGCTGCCTCAGTTTCCACATGTGATCGGGATGGAGGCAGCCGGCGTGGTGGAAGCCGTCGGCGCGGGCGTGAGCGAGGTTCGCCCCGGCGACCGCGTGGCTTACGCGTCGGACAGGCCGCGCGCCTATTCGCAGGCGACTGTCATGCCGATCACCCGGCTCGTGAAGCTGCCCGATTTCATCGACGACGAGACAGCAGCAGCGGTGATCTTGAAAGGCCTGACCGCGCGGTATCTCATTCGCGCCGCCCATCCCGTCAGCGCCGGCGAAACCATCCTGATTCAAGCCGCCGTCGGCGGCGTCGGCTTGATCATGTGCCAATGGTCCCGCCATCTCGGAGCGCGGGTGATCGGCACCGTCGGCACCGTGGAGAAGGCGGAACTCGCCAAGGCGCATGGCTGCGAAACTGCGATCGTCTACACGCAGGAAGATGTGGTCGCGTGCGTGCGCGATCTCACCGGCGGCGCCGGATTACCTGTGGTCTACGACGGTGTTGGCGGCAGCACGTTCGAGACGTCGCTCGCCTGTCTGCGTCGCCGCGGCCTGTGCGTGTCGTACGGGACGGCGGGAGGCCTGATTCCGCCCTTCGATCTGTTTCGCCTCAACCGGATGGGCTCGCTCTATGTGACCAGCGCCGGGCTCGCTGACTATTTGCACACCCGAAGCGAAATGCTGGAACGCGCTGCCGATCTGTTCTCGGTTCTCAAAAGCGGCGCGGTGCGCATCTCGATCAATCAGCGCTATCCGCTTGCCGACGCGGCGCGCGCGCATCGCGACCTGGAAGCCCGACGCACCGTCGGAAGCTCGATCCTGTTGCCGTGAGCGCAGCGATACCGCAGGCTTGCGCACGAATTCTCGTGTAAACTTCGGTGCTGTCCGATAGGACAGCACCTAAACTTCAGTAGGAACATAACGTAAACATGAGGCCAGTTTACTGGGGAGGAGTAGCATTGGGAGGGTGACGACAGCGAGGAAATCGCCGCGTGGGCGAGACGGCTCATTCACGAAAACGAATTCAGCCCACCGCGCTTTCCGAGCGCCCTCGACGAGGACTGGTAGGCCGACGTCGAGCTTTGCGAACTCCCTGCCGGCCAACGCGTTTTGCTGGTCACGACGCTGCAGGCCATGCTGCCGAACCGCACATGGAAACCATCATAAACCGCCAGCGTTCCGACCCAGCCCGCGGTCATCTTCTTGCGGCACGCGACCATTTTCGGACTCCTCTCGCGATCCGTCACGAACGCATAGCCGGGATGGCGTCTCACGCCGTATGACCATTCGTCAACGCCCCTAATCTGGAGTTTCGAATGACCAGGATGTTGATTGCGGCAATCACTGCGGTGTGCATGGCATCTAGCGCCAATGCGGCAATGAATAGAATTGAAAAAGGTCAACAATTGAAAAAGCTACATAAGATGTATTTGCAAGGGGTGAGAGATGGACTTCTCGCCTATAACCGTCAACTGGAAACTGACACATCACGGCGTGGAGGCGGCAAGCCGTACTTTTGCTTGCCACGTGATTTTGATCTTACGATTGATAAAACGGAGAAACTGGCATCTCGAAAGATGGACAATACCGCGAGCAATTTAGAGGATGGCTCCAGCAATTTCGACGAACGATACGACGTTTCCTTTCCGAGGTTATTGTTAGCCAAGCTGATGGAGGCGTATCCATGCAAATGATATTTCCAACGCCGACGACAGCATCCATTGGACATACTGCCAGCCGAATGCAGCGGGGACCCATTTTGAGCGCGCGCTCGCCATCGCTGCCGGGCCGGTTGCAGCAGAGACGGGGCAACTTGGAACAAGCGGGAACCAAAGCCGATTGCTTCCGATTCCGCCAAGGCGCCCAAAATCCGTTGGCAGAACGTTGCCGTTCGGTGCAAACTGCTTTGCTCCCGCTCGCCACTAGTGAGACCGATGCTTAATACCCGGTCCCCAATCTTCGTCGCCGCTGGCCTTGTGCTTCTTGTCGCGGTCGCGGCCGCACAACCGTCGACCACGCCAATGAAGATGCTCGACGATGTTCGGGATCGGCGTTATTGCGAGCTGTTCGTTGTCAAGCGCGAGGGCATGCGTCTCTCCGCCGACGTTTACAATACCTTGGGCCTCAACGACTGCCCGCAGGCCGCCTGGGATGCGGTCAATACCGCCAAGGTTGCTTCGCAGTTCGGAGCCTTTCGGGTGATCCGCAACGGCCCCCGGCATTTCATCATGGACCGTCTCGCGTCGGGTGACGTTAGCAGGAGCCCTGCTGACATTCAGGGCCTGGCCATGCGGCCCGTCGCGACTATGCGCCTGCGGCTACTCGACCTTGTCGAGAAGCGAGCTTTCTATGTCGAGCGGACCATCCGCCGGACGACAGACTGGACTTTTCTGGCAGGCAAACCGGTGTACGAGTTGGTCAGCCCGAAGGGTCAGGTTTATGTGATGCAGTCGTATTCGCAAATCGTGGACCCAAGTCTTGCCTACGCCGATCTCGCCGCGCTCGGAAGTCGTCTCAAACCGCCCAAGGGATGGCAATACCGCAGCCGCACCCTGACTGCTGATCTGGTCGCGCCGGCGAGGGGAGAGGCGCATATTATCCAGGATGAGCTCCAGAACACCTATCAGCGACTGCCAGGCCCCTAGTTCACTGCTCTCGGCGCATCGATCCTGAAGCGCTATCTCCCGGCCAAAGGTAGAGCAAAAAACACAAAGGATTTTGCGGAGCGCCACCTTCGGACGCGTCGCTCCGGCTGGTAGGTTCGCTCAGCGGTGGCTGACGACGCAGTCAATCGCGAACCAGTCTCCACACCAAGTTCCCTGCTAATAGGGAATTTTACATGGAATTCGGTTGAAAGCTTGCTCCCTTGCCTCCCGCCGCCAATGTCAGCCTCACATTTCCGCAACCTAGACTAGCTCTAAATTCCCAAAGCGTTGGAACAGGGATTTTTTATAACACTTGCAGGGAAATCGACGGCAACGGCAGGGAAGCAAGACCCACGAGCCCGTGGTCTACGTGGTTCGGCTAGAGCCAACGCGAAACGTTTGCGAAATTTGCTCCCTGGAAATTCTGCGACGCGAATCGGGGCCTTTTCCACTGCCCCGCGCTTGTCCCCGGTTTGGTACGAAGCCGATCGAGATGCTGTGCACCGAGCACCACCCGAGGGGTGAATAATTTATTTTCAGCCGGCCTTGACGCCTGGTGTCGACGGGCATCGAAGAAGGAGCCGTCCCGAATCCCGATCGGTGAGCGGGAGCTCAATCACTCGCGAGCGGGCAAAAATATACGACCGCCTCTTGGTTGCCATCATTGTCCTGAAAGATGACTTGTCGGGTGGAAGATAGAGCGAACTGCCCACGCGCTGCGTGCGGCGGATCGTTGGGGGTGTGTGCGGGGGCACATGCGACTAGGTAGAAGCGCTGGGGAAGCAAACGCTCGCTTGGCTGGTTAGCGTTGCAGTCGGCATAGCGATTAAACCGGTGGCTTGGCCGAATAAAGCTACGCCAGACATTGCTGACGTTATCTGCGAGGGTCGTTCGAACCACGACGTTTCTCCGCTGTGTCCGTGCTCCCTGTTTTTTGTAAAGAAGGGGGGACACGATGGTTGACGTTTGTGAGTTGATCCCGCTCGAAGCAGCATTTGATCCTGAATCTATTCAAGTACTTGTGTCTGCTCTAGATGAAGCGTGGCGGAGGATCCAACAGTCTGGAAGTCAATTTGCTCGACCTGCCTACTCGCGGGTCATGCGTGAAGTGATCAGCAAGCGCATAATAGAAATGGCGCAGCAGGGAATAAGAGACCAACCGACGCTCGTAGACGATGCAATGCGATTTCTCGCCGCCAACTACAAGGACGCTGTGAAACGGGGCGAGTAGACGCGCCTTCGCTTAGCACGCGTTGCTGGATGGCAGGCCCGGTTCACCGCGCGTGCATGCGCTGCGGGTAGACGCGTGCGCCTTGCCGGCCGCGCATTTGCTCAAACTAAAGAAGGGGCCCCCGCGCCAAGGGGAACTATGACGCAAAACAGTTATCGTCGAAGGTGCCGTTGCTCGTCACCGTTGCCGTAAACTTTCCAACTCGTCGCATCACCGGCGAGCCGCCGCAGCTTAATACGCTCATCCCAGGCGAAAGGGCTGTCTCTGTCCAAAAGATCAGCACCCTCACGGGCGTGGACGTACAGGATGTAGCGACGCAACAGCTCGCGCCAGTCGTCTACGGATTTAGCCACTGTGTGTCACCGTAGTCTTTAGAGATTCCGGCAAACTTCTTGAGACTACCGGCGCGACAGACCACTGCGCGCCGAGCGCGAGCAAGACGATTTTTCGCTTACGGGTGGTCGAGCCCCCCACTAGCTCGTTGCCGGTCGCCACCATCACCTCGATCCGTGAATCTCGTAGTGAATTGGAAGCGCGGCAGCGCTGAATTCGGCCCTCGATAGATCATCTCTTCCTTCGGTGAACGCGACTTGCTCGGCTAATCGCGCCCATGACTGCGCTAAGATAAGCCACAGCGCCTTGTCGCTGTAGCGCTTCGACGACAGCGCTATCATCACGCACTCCTCGGCACATTTTTGGTGATCCTGAATGATTTCCATTGCGACCTCCTCAAATCAATCCGACGAGCGCCGCGATCTAAGCTTACAAGTGCGGCGCAGAAGCGATCTTGACGCGGTCGAATGGGGACCCTTTGGCGGCCGCCGCTATGTCGAGCGGAATTTATGGCCAAACTACCGCAGCCTAATGTTTTCCACCTGTGCGCCCTCATTCTGTCACAGCCCCATGGCCACCTAACCAAACTCAGTCGAGCAAGCGACTTCTGCGACTTGAAACGGGGGGGCCATGTTTTTTTCGCGGACCGCACCTCGGGACGATGAGCACTATGAAGGCGACGTCGCCGAGCGTGATCCAGACGGCGGAAACAGCTCATTCTTTCAGCGCACTCGGATCGCTACCGACGAATCTGACTACGATACTCGGCTGCGGCCAAGAGCCGGCGCACCCCAGCACTCTCCTGATTTAAGGAGCAAGCAGTTGACGGCTCTCGGGCCGTCAATTGCCAGCCGAGCTTTACGCACCGTTGCCCGCTTTTCGTTAGTGGTCCTCCTTGGTGTGGTCGCGACGCTTGCGTGGCAGTCTTACAATGAAGAGGCAAAGGAGCTGCTCAGGACCTCGGTTCCGCCGCTTGGCTGGCTGTTACCGCCATCGGCAGCCTCGACTGAAACCTCGTCTGAGTGGGGAGAGAGGCTTAAGCCCTTAGCAGTCGATCTTGCCCTTGTACGGCGCAGCGTAGAGCAACTCGCTCTCGATCAAAGGCAGCTTGCCGTCAAGCAAGAAAACATAGCTCAGGATATCGCAACTCTACAAGCAGTCGAACGGGATCTCAGACAAAACATTTCTTCGGTACCTCCGCCGGGGACGGTACAAATCCCGCGTCACAAACCTGCACAAACTCCAGCGCAGTCGCCGGCTGTGCAGTGAACGTCAAGGGCGTTTGGGAACCGAAAGATCTAGCCTTCTTACGTCAACGACCAGGGGCGCACCCGCTCCCGGCGGCGGCGTCGGATGGCGGAGCGCTACGCTCGTTAAGTCGCGCTCTTTAAAAAGACTCCGCTTCTCACTTCCGCCAAGTGATAACGCAATGTCGCCAATCTGTGGTCCACTTTTCGCCAGCCTCCGCTTTAACATAGTCAGCTCCCGTTATTGAGCATTTCCTCGGTTCCCCAGCGAGGCTCTTCCATGACAAGAGCAGAAACTGGCGAAGCGAGATTTCCTATCCTTTCCGGTCTGAGCACCGCAAATTGTCTTTACGAACTTGCGGTCGTCGCCGTGAGCTATTTCGGCCTTACCGAAGCCGCCTTGTTGCTACCCGCACTCAATGCAGCCTCAACACCGGTGTGGCCGCCGACTGGCGTCGCGCTCAGCCTTGTCCTGCTACGGGGCAATCGAGTTTGGCCTGCGATTCTCGCAGGATCATTTTGCGCCATTGCCATTTCTCCTGGTCCGACGACGCTTTTCGAATCGGCTTCAACTGCGGTCGCGACCACGGTCGCGGCGCTCTCTGGAGCTTGGCTCATCAAGCATTGGGTGCACGGTCACGATAGATTCGCATCTCCACTCAACGTCGCAAAATTTGTACTCATCGCCTTCGCCCCGACCGCGATAATTAGTTCCGGCCTCGCTCTGCTCGGGCCGGGCGTCGCCAATGCTCTTGGTTTTGCCGACCCAGTCGCGGTTTCGATCGTTACCTGGCCAAAGTGGTGGCTCATGGACGCCACCGGGATTGTAATCACTGCCCCTGTCACTTTGCTCTGGGCGACCACGCCGTTTTCCAAATCGAGCGCGGTGGAAGCAGCCGCCGTCGTTGTCGTGGCCGGCGCAATCGGCATGGCCGCCTACGGTCCTGCGATTGGCGGTGAACTCAGCGAGGTACTTCCTAATCGGGATCTAATTGGATTTTTCATTTTGCTCCCTTTGATGTGGGCTGGTTTGCGCGGCAACCAACGGGATTCAGCATCAGCCGTACTCGTCTTTTGCGGCCTTGCTGGGTGGGGGCTCTCGACCGGCGCCAACGCATTGCCGGCGGCGGAATCGAGTGGAGCGTTTCTGCTCTTGTTCGCGCTCTCAACAAGCACGTCCGTGGCATCTCTCATTTTAGGCGCGGCGATCGCCTCGCACGGCGACGCAACGGCACATTTGCTGTCAGCGCAGCGCCTACTAAGCATTCAGCTTGATCAGACCCAGTTGGCGTTCAAAAACGCCAAACGGCACTTTCAACTCTTCATTGAGGGGGTAGCCGATTATGCGATTTTTCTACTGGACACGTCCGGACGCATTACGAGCTGGAGCAGCACCGCACAGAAGGTTATCGGTTACAAGATGGATGAAATCGTCGGCGAGCACTTCGGCGTTTTGTACCGCCCGGACGAGCGCCGTGCCGGTGAACCGAATCGCGCAATCGAATTGGCGATTCAGAAGGGTAAGCACGAGGTGGAGGGGTGGCGTGTTAGGAAGAACGGCGCGCCGTTTTACGTGACCGGTGTGCTTACTGCAATACGTGACGATGATCGGAAACTGATCGGCTTCGCCAATATCATCCGTGACGCAACAGAGGGGCGCGACGCGCAGGAGAAGCTGGTCGAGGCGCGCGAACAGCTCGCGATGGCGCAAAAAATGGAGGCGATCGGCAAATTGACGGGCGGCATCGCGCACGACTTCAACAACCTATTGATGATCATCGGCGGTAACGCTGAAACTTTCAGGCGTTTGCTTGATCCGAAGCTGCCACGAGCCCTCGAGGCGATACAGACTGCGGCCAAACGCGGAGAAGGCCTAACTCGTCAACTGCTGACCTTCTCCCGCAGCCAACATCTCAGCCCCAGAGTTCTCGATTTGACCGCTAGTATCAGGAATATGCGGACGCTGATTGAAAGTTCGCTACGGGGCAACTTAGTCTACAATGAAAAGATCGAGCCTGACATCTGGCCCGTCAAAGTTGATCTTGCCGAGCTCGAACTGGCAATCGTCAATATTGCCGTCAATTCCCGCGATGCCATGCCCAACGGCGGCGTGTTCACGTTAACCGCCGGCAACATAAAGGCAAACGATGGGCGCCTCGGAGAGCAGGGGAACGAAGAACTTGTTGCACTGGAGTTCAGCGATACCGGCATGGGCATTCCTCCGGCTCTGCTTTCCAAGATATTCGATCCGTTTTTCACGACCAAGGAGGTCGGGAAGGGAACCGGGCTAGGTTTATCTCAGGTATATGGGTTTGCCCACCAAGCCGGCGGGTTTGTACGGGCGGCAAGCAAAGTCGGACACGGAACGGCGATCAGCGTTTATTTGCCCCGCTGTACCGGCGAGGACCTTGTGCAGGAAGAGACTTCCACGATCGACGCGACCCATTCGCAGCGTCCGGTGGTCCTTGTTGTTGACGACAGTGTCGAGGTTGCGGAGGTAACGTCGTCTCTGTTTGAGCACCTAGGCTATGATACGGTCTATCGCGACTCGGCTGAAGCGGCGCTGCAATTCTTGGCGGAAGGGGCGAACATAGATCTTATTTTTAGCGACATCGTCATGCCCGGGACGATCGACGGAGTTGGCCTCGCGAGTGAGGTCCGGGCGCGCTATCCAAACCTGCAAGTGATCCTGACCACGGGGTACAGCGATGCTGCGCGAGCGACCCCTCCAGATTTGAGAATATTGCACAAGCCCTTTAATACCAACGCGCTGAGAAACTTGCTTCAGGAGACCATGGGAAGCCGCTTGGCATCTGAATGATCGTGCCCAGCAATGCGCGGCAGAACAGCAACGGGACCATTTCGGCTTCTTGCGGCTGCACTTTTGTCCACTCTTTTGCAACGGCATTGAGTGCATTGACTACTTCGGCGAGTGCAAAATTTGTGCGTCAAACAGCCGACCCACGAGAGCAGCGCCGTTTTGACACAGAGGCAGGCCGCGCGCTCGCCATACTCGAGTGTAAAATGGTCGCATCGGCATCTGCGGCATCGACGCGGAAGTACAGGAGAGAGGCCATGAACGTCGAGAGCATTTTGAGACTGAAAGGAACAGAAGTCACGACTATCGCGCCCGAGGCCACCGTAAAAAGGGCGGCGGACTGGTTACGTGCAAAGAACATTGGTTCTGTTGTGGTGACGAGCGGCAATTCAATTCTCGGGGTCATCTCCGAACGCGAGATCGTTCACGCGCTATCTCAATTCGGCGAGCAAGTGGCTTCGATGACTGTAAAAGACATCATGAGGCACGGCTTGGTCACAGTGGCTCCTGAGGACGATCTCAGCCGCGTGATGAAACTAATGACCCGCCACCGCGTGCGCCACATGCCTGTGCTTCGCGACGGGAAGCTGTGTGGGATCATCAGCATTGGCGATGTCGTTAAACACCGGCTGGATGACCTGGAACTTGAAGCCAATATTTTGCGCGACGCGTACATCGCTCACCATTGATGTACCCCGCGAGCCTATCGGCGGAGTGTTGGAGGGTTTTCGGAACACCCCTCAAGAGCGACCCTCAGCGTTTGGCCTCCCACTGGGTTAGACAGCCGCACATCCGGCCGTGCGCCACGACGCAAGCCCCGGCAAATGCGTAGAGGCGTCTGCGAGACGAGCGCCGAGACCGTAAGGGCTATCCACGGCCCGCAACATACCCTGGCGGCGGGCTGCGCGCATCAGGAGGGTCAGGGGCGTTCGCGGCCGATGCCTGGCGCTGTCTGAGCGACACCGCTGGCCGCTGGCGCGTTTTAATCGATCGCTGCGAAAAGACATCAGGCGGACATGGCTTGGTAACTAACCTCAGTCCGCTCCTCCACCTCTCTCGGCAACCAAAATCTATCGCTTCGGTATCGACAAAGGGGGGCGTGGCGGCAACTCCGAAGCGTTAGTCTTGGACGACCCCCATTTGTGGACGGCGGACCGCGGCTTTGAGCGAGGGGCGTGATCGACTGAAGATATGCAGTGAGTGTCTGCGCCAAGGCGGTGCTGGTCGTGTAGTGCTGCTGCAGAAAGTTCTGCAGCGTCCAGCTAAACCTCTTCTTGGCGAGGCCCCTTGGACTATGATGGCAGGTAGTGCAATTCGCCGCGAATAGTTGCGCGCCCGACTTGTCCAGGTCGAGATCCAGCGCGCGGGCTAGGCCGCACGTCAGTACCGTGACCGCGATAGTGAGCGAAGCCAACCCGCGGCCGGACACTAACATGGGAGGTTTACCAAAGGTGCGGCGCCTTGAAGACGGCCGGAAACCGCCCGAATGTTGCGGGTGAGTATGGCCTATATTGTCGAGGTTGAATTCGGCGATATTTTGCCACGCCCTGCGATGGGTCTTAGTGTGACCCCAATTGCAAGCGCGCAATTTACAGGCGGGGCCTTCCGATGAACCTTCAATGGTGTTGAATCCTATTGAACGCTTAGCCAGCCGGGCTACTGTCGTGGAGGGGTTTCGGCGGTGGCGCGATACTGCTGCCAAAAACGAAAAGACGAGGCTCGCGGCATGCACTATTTGCCAAACCGAACGGATCAGGTAGGATTACACGACGCGGGGGCCTCTTCCCCGCGACCGCAAGAACTACTCAGCCTCGACCGCTGCGAAACGGTCGAGGCTTCTTTGCTTCTCGCGAAACTACCCCCTGAGCGGCTATGAGACACATACGACTATTCCCGGTGGTCGGCGTCCTCTTTGTCCTAATAATGGTCGGCTTTGGCGCCAGCCCGGGCATGGCGCAATCGCGCGCGCACGTATACCTTCTGCGCGGACTTATGAACATATTCTCGCTTGGTATGGATACCCTTGCCGAGAAGATTCAGCGCCACGGTATCTACGCAACGGTACACAATTATTCGGAATGGCAGACGCTAGCCGACCACGCTGCCGCCGCCTATCACGCCGGCAAGGAAGGCCCGATCATCATTATAGGGCACTCGCTTGGCGCTGATGCGGTGATGGAAATGTCGGCCTACCTGGGCCGGAAAGGTGTTCCAGTCGCTCTCGCAGTGCCGTTCGATGCCAAGCAATCCTACGCCACGCCGAGCAACGTCGGCCGTCTCTTGAACCTGACCCACACGGGATATGGCTATATGTCGCGCGGGGCCGGCTTTCAGGGTTCGCTGTCCAATGTAGACGTGAGCAGGGACCCCAGCATCGACCACCTGAATATCGAGAAGTCGCCGCGTCTGCATAGCCAGGTGCTCGCAGCCGTTCTCGCAGTAGTCGGCAAGGGCGGCGGAACCGACTCAGGCAAGAACGGCGTTACCAAACCCGGCGATCCGACGCAGGCGCCTGCCAAGCCCACCGATGGCGTCAACCAATAGAGCGAATCCGCCGCGTCCCGGCATTAGCGCCAGAGAAATTATGACGCCAACAGTTGGCGGCGTTGGCTTCGTGGTTGTTAATCTGTTTGCCTTGCCCACTCGCAGGGCAGAAGCATGCTTCAGGTAGACGAACTGCTGTCGCTGATTCCGCAATTAAGCAGCGTCCTGTAGCACATCAGAATTGTTAACTAGTACCCGGAATCATTGATGCGCGAAACGTGGTTTGAGGCGTTTTTGATGGACCTCTGACTTGGTCCAGGCAAACGGAGCGGCAGTGGTGTTGTAAGCCTTGATGAAGGCATCGATGTGCTCCCTGAGTTGTTTGACCGAGGTAAAGGAAGCGCCGTGCAGCGACTGGCCCTGCAGGATTGAGAACCAGATTTCCACCTGATTGAGCCAGGAGGCCCGGGTTGGCGTGAAGTGGAAATGAACGTTGGGGTGGCGCCTTAGCCAGCAATCGTTCCTGGGCTTGTGGGTGTTGAGATTGTCGAGGATGACGTGAATGGCCGTGTCGGCGTGAGCGGCGACGATATCATTCATGAAGTCGAGGAATTCGATGCGCCGCCGACGCGTCTTGTGCGCGGCGGTGACCTTGCCGGTTGCCACCTCGAAGGCAGCGAACAAGGTGCTGGTGCCATTGCGCTTGTAATCATGGCTGTGGCCGGTCAATGCCCGGCCGTTCGGGAGCTTGAGATAGCCCTGTGCCCGCTCCAGCGCCTGGATCGAGGGCTTCTCATCAACGCAGATGACGATGGCGTTCTCGGGCGGTGCCATGTAGAGCCCGACCACGTCGGCGGCTTTGGCGACGAACGCGGGATCGTTGCTCTCGCACCAGGATTTGCGCCCGGCGAGGTCGATCTTCTGCGCGCGCAGGAAACGCCAGACATATTGGACATCGACATCGTCGAGCGCGGCCGCCAGCAAGGGCCCTGTCCAGCGTGCATAACCCTCCGGCGGCGTTTGATCCAGCAGCGCCAGGATGCGCTTGTTCGTCGCGGTCGTGTACTTCGGCTCAGCGCCCCGCTCGCCCGTTTCGTCGAGACCCGCTAGCCGCTTCTCGGCGTAACGCACCCGCCACTTCGACGCCGTGCCGGTTGTACATCCAACCGCCCGTCCGATCGCTCGGCTCGCCACGCCGTCCGCCGCCAGCAACACAATCCGCGCCCGCTGCCGCAGCCGGTGCTCCGCCTTCGTCGAACGCGCCAAGCCCTCAAGCTCCGCACGCTCCTCCGCCATCAGAATGATAACCGTCGCTTCAGGGATGCCTCGCATGCATCCTTAAATCATGACTCATTCATCAGCGATAGTGGGTACTAGGCGTGCCGACAAGCAGACGCGATTGTTCGCATCTTAGCCTGATCGACAAGCTTGCCGTGACTGATGACATACGCCGGAGCGGCGTGAAACCGCAACGCCTCGACTACATCGGGCTGATCGAGCACCACCAAGTTCGCCGCGGCACCTTCGGCAAGGTCAAAGCGTGGGATATTGATCGCGGCGGCCGCATCGACCGTGATCATGTCATATAGTTTATCGATTTCCTGCCCAGTCATCATCCATAGCAGGTGTGATGCGAGGAAAGCCACTTCCAGCATGTTATTGCGGCCAAATGGATAATAGGCGTCGGAAATATCGTCTTGCCCGAGGCACACGAGCACTTTCTCTGCAAGTAGTTCCTTCACGCGAGCGTGCAATGGACCGGTATGCGGATCGGTAACGATTGGGATGCGCGCTTCGTTCAGAATACGGGCGAGCCGCTGCACGTAGGGCATTGGATAGAGGCTCATTGCGCGGCAATGATGGGCAAGGGCGCGACCATGCCAGCCTCGTTGGAGCGCCTCAAGGGCCATCATTTCCAATGTGCGCAGGCCGGCGTCGCCGGCATCGTCAAGCAGCATGGAAACGTCTTTGTTGAATTCTTCAGCTAAGTCGAAGCAAGTCTTCACGTGCGCTGCCGCATCGGCATTCGAGAACTCAATCCAGGGAATGCCGCCGACCACGTCGGCGCCAAGCCTCAGGGACTCTCGCATCAAGTCCGACGTGCCCGGCTGGCGGACAATGCCGTCCTGGGCGAAGGCCACGACCTGAATGTCGAGAATGCCTCGGAACTCGTCGCGCACGCGGATGAGCGCCCGAACACCTTCGAGACGCGCCTTGCTATCGACGTCCGCAAAAGCGCGAATATGAAGATTCCCGTAAACTGCCGCCAGCGCCGCCGCGCGTCGTGCGTTCTCGGTGATCCACGACTCTGCGTACTTCTCCTTGATCTTACTGGCGAGCTCGATGCTGGCCATGGCCTTTCCCATCGTCTCGCCGTGATAAGTCTTCAGCGCTTCTTCTTCCATCATAGGAAGCGTCCACACCTTGCAGAGGTGAAGGTGCGGATTGACGTAGGACTCAGTCACTAAATTGCCGCGGGCGTCGATCTCGTTCGTCGCTGCGGCGCCGAGGCTCTCAGCAATCGCGACGACGTGACCGTCTCTAATCCCGATCTCGATGAGCCGATCGCCGTTGCGCCGCAGCCGAGCCCTGCGAATTGCGATGTCGAATTCTCGAGACATGATTGCACCAAAGTTTGTGGCGACGTCAGCAATGGGCTGCGGGCGAGCCGCCGGTGTTTTTCCCGCCGTTGGCGTGCGCAAAAACCTAATCCTTTGCTTTGCTCCAGCCGAAGATTTGATAAAGGATGATCGCACCGAACGTCGCGGTGCCAATACCGCCCATGGTAAAGCTGCCGAACTTGAGAGTCAGATCGCCAGCACCCGCCGTGAGCGCCGTCGCGACGGCGATCAGGTTTTGTGGGTTTGAGAAATCGACTCGGTTCTCCACCCAGATCCGGCCGGCCATCGCCGCGATCAACCCAAACAGCACCAGCGACAGACCGCCGATGACTGGGGCGGGTATTGACAGGATCAAGGCACCAAACTTGGGCGAAAATCCTAACAGGATCGAAACTACGGCGGCCACCACAAAGAGGAGGGTCGAGTAGACCCTCGTCGCGGCCATAACCCCGATATTTTCGGCGTAGGTCGTCACCCCGGGTCCGCCGCCCAGAGCGGAAACAATGGTTGCTAAGCTGTCTCCCAGAAACGCTCGGCCAAGAAACGGGTCGAGACTTCGCCCGGTCATTGCGCCGATCGCCTTGATGTGCCCGAGATTTTCAGCCACCAGAATGATTGCCACGGGCGCGATCAAGAAAACGGCATTGGCGTGAAACGAGGGAGCGGTGAATTTCGGGAGTCCAATCCATGGCGCTGCGGCTAGTGCAGCGTAATCGATAGGCTTTCCCAATCCTAGGACGTTCGCAAGCAGCAGATACAGCAGGTATCCGGCAATGGCACCAATAATAACCGGCAGCCGCCGCCACAGCCCAGGAGCCGATACCGCGACTAGACCAACAATGACCACGGTGATCAGTCCGATACACGCATCGAACTGGCTCCCGCTCACGGCCTTGACCGCCACGGGAGCAAGATTGAGCCCTATGACCGCGACCACGGCACCGGTCACTACCGGCGGCATCAAGCGATCAACCCAACCGACGCCCGATTGCATAACGATCAGCGCAATTATGCCATACAGCACGCCAGCTGCCACTATGCCGCCTAGCGCTACGTCAAGATTTGGATTTGGTCCGTGGCCCGAATAGGCACTCGCGGCGATCACGACCGCTATGAATGAGAAACTCGATCCGAGATAGCTCGGAACGCGGCCGCCGACCACCAGAAAAAAGATCAGGGTACCGACTCCCGAGAAAAACAGCGCAAGGTTCGGATCAAACCCCATGATGAGGGGAGCAATGATCGTTCCACCCGCCATCGCGACGCCGTGTTGGAGGCCAGACACGATAGTTTGTACCCACGACAGGCGTTCATCCGGCATGATCACTCCGCCGGTCTTCAGCTTCCAATGTGGGAAGTGCCCATTCTGTGTATTTGACTGGATAACAGTCGACACGATCACCTCCCCGGATTGCAGCGCTGAAATGCCATCAATTATTGCTGCGGTTGGCCCCGCTGCCAATAGGTCGACAGCGATCAGGGAGTCGGTGGAATAGGCGAATGCTTGTCCGCCGTGGGCACCGGTCCATCGCGCCGCCGGATCGGCCGGCGAGACGAACTCGGGCACGACATTGGTCGCAGCGCCAAAGGCCGCATCGTCGAGCACAGCTACATATTCTTCGACCGCCCGGCCGGTGCCTCTGGCGGCAGCCCCTCTCGCGTTCGATCCCTTTCTGCCGGTTGGCATCCGCCTTTGATCAGACTGGCATCGATCGCAAAGGCTCCCCCCGACCGGTCCCTCGGGGATGCGGCGCCGCAGGATTGTCTCGAAGACGCGCCGCCGCCGCAAGCGGAGGTCAGCTTCTAAGGGACCGACGGAGAGTTCCGTAAGGTGTGAGCAATTGTGTTGCCTCTGCGGGTGAAACTGACAGAGGTGTCAGTAACTGACTAATTTATAATTTGCACAGCAGATTCGGGGACGTATCTGATCCAGCAGAGCGCGTCCGGGCGTCGGGCGACCGTCTACTGCCGACACGCGAGCCTAGCGAGTGCAACAAGCCGAGGCAGGGGCAGTCACTGAGCAGAAGGCCGGCGTTGAGATCATCTCGCGCCGCGAGTTGCAGCAGTGCCAGCCGTGGCAGCGGGCGTTCGCGTCGCAGCACAAGGACAGCCGCGACTACGAAATCGTAGAGGACACGCTACATCCTGAATTCCATTATTTGTACTTCGCCGTCCGCGACTGCGGCCGAGAGATCCGCGCCATCCAGCCCTCCTTCATAAGCTTCTCTTAAGTCTGCGGCCGTCTTTGAAAGCGATGCCGGTCGAGCGCGCCAGTTGTGACGCGGTGTTGGCGAAACATCCCGGCGAGCCAAGCTTCGATGAAGCGATCGCCAACGGCTGGTTTCGGATTATCGGTGGACGTATCGCAGCGCCCTACGAGATAGACCAGAGGGCAGGCTCCGCGCCCGCGGACATGATGACGGCCACTTAAATGCGGACCGGTCTCAAGCGCTACGAGCCGAGTCTCCGTTCACAAAATCCGGATATTGAGCGGAATGTCGAACCGGTCTCGGTCCATTCGAACTCGTGTCCCGTCAACTAAAAATCGGATATTGAAAAGTCCAGAGCGGAGACAGCGGGCCGAATTCGCCCAGGTCGGCGGCGCCGACGGAAACCTATCCGCGATAGCGACCCCGTCGGGGGACCCGCTAAGTTGCGGAAATATCTGGCACTTTCCGACGGTTCAGAGACATGCGCCACAGAGACTGCACTGGTTGGCTGGGGCGGGAGGATTCGAACCTCCGCATGGCGGAATCAAAAATCGTCCCACTAGCTTGATCTAATTACGCTTTTCTCCCAACCGAGGAGAAAAGCGCACATGTTGCGTCAAGACGTTATAAACAATTTCCCAACCGAGAAGCCGAGGCGGTCGAGGTATTGCCCGCCGCCCGAAGGCAGAAGCCCCGGTGCCGAGGGGACGGCAACCGGGGCGCATCAGCCAGCATGCGCAGACTGTCGGGGCGATGGTCAGGGTCGCGAGCAGGCTGGGGCTGCATGTCGGCGACGTCGTCGAACGCGCCCGATAGCGGAGGTCGAAGAACAGTGGCGTGAGACATCAAAAGTAGGTGTGGTCTTCCGCCGGGGCGCGCGGCACCCCCTACCAACGCAGCCACAACCCAGCTGCAGCCAGATCGGCGGTCCTGGGTCGGCCAAGTCGGCGTCTAACCCTCTGATTTTGCTCGGGTGTGCTGGTGTGTCGGGTTCCGTGGCCAGAGGCGATGACCGATGACCCTGCCGCCTCCCAACGTCTGCCGACTAATCGCGCAATTGCACGCCTTGATCGGCTCGCCCGCTGCTAAGGAAGCCGAGAACGCACGCGAAAAACTCGTCCAGCTGCTGACCAAGCACTGCTGCAGCTGGAACGACTTGCCGCAGATTCTTGCTGCCGTCCGCACCAACGACCCCGCCACCACCAACGACGCGACGAGCCCGCAGCCAGAAGGCACGGCGGCAGACGCGATGGCCACGCACATCAACATCTTCGATCTGATCGTCCGCCTGATTGAGAAGTACGTCGCGGTCAGCGACGACGAGCGCATCGCCATCGCGCTCTGGGTGTTGCACACTTGGATCTTCGACCAATTCCCGATCACGCCGAGGCTGGCGCTCCTTTCGCCTGTGCGCGGCTGCGGAAAGACCTTGTTGCTGATATTGATCGAGTTGCTTTGTGCCGAAGCTTTCCGCTCAGACAACGTGACTGCGGCGGTGATCTACCATCATCTGCGTTCTCGGCCACGCAGCCCGTTGCTGCTGGACGAAGGCGACAATCAAAATATTTTCCGAGATGGCCCGCTGCGCGCCGTGTTCAATTCCGGACATAGACGTGGCGGCAATATCAGCCGGTTTGTTGGCGGCTGGACCCAGAGGTTCTCGACGTTCGCTCCGCTCGCCATCGCGGCAATCGGCACGTTGCCGCTGCCGCTGCTGCACCGTGCTGTGGTCATCAACATGCAGCGACGGCCCGCTGACGTACAAATCGAGCGGCTCGATGAAACCAATCCTCCTCGGGCTTTTGCTGTCGCCCGTGACATGGCCCAGAACTGGGCCGCGAGGTGCCGGCTCAATCGCGATCCGGAAATGCCGCCGCAACTCCGCGACCGGGCGGCGGACAATTGGCGGCCGTTGCTCTCCATCGCCGATGCTCTCGGGCATGGCGAAGATGCACGAGCGGCGGCAATTGCGCTTTGCGCGAAGCGCCCGGATGAAGATGCAGGCGTCACGGTACTCGCCGGCATCCGAACCGTGTTCGACGCGTTGCCGCCGTCGCGCTGGGGGACGGATCGCATCACTCGCGATAGACTGATCGAAGGGCTCGCCGGACTTGAAGACGGCTTCTGGGCCGAGTGGCGGGGAAAGGACGATAACGGTTCACCGCACAAGCTCACGGGGCCAGAACTGGCACAACTGCTGCGGCCGTTCCACATCCGGTCGAGGACGGTCTGGCCGCAGCAACGACGACCGGGTAACAAAAGCACACGCGGCTATTTCCGCGCTCAATTCCAGGAGGCGTGGGTTCGCTACTGCCCGATAGCTGACACAGCGGCACAACCCAGCAAAATCATCCACTTGCAGCGAAGGTGAGCCGTCACGCCGATGAGATCGACCGCCCCAGGATTTGCAAAGCCAAGCGTCGTTGCCGACAAATTGCCGAGGAAGTGGGTGTCCAGCCGCGCATTGTCAGCGACTGGCGGCGGCGCTTTGCCGAGCACGGCCTTTCTGGTTGGCGCTTATCTCGATGTGGCCTCCGCGGCGGTCGTGGAAATGGGCGGCAAAGTCGCCAAGAAGCTCGGCGACGGGCTGATGGCACTGTTCGGCTATCCGGTGGCGCAGGAGAACGATGCCGAGCGGGCAGTGCAGGCGGCGCTGGCGATCCAGCGGGCGCTGTCCAGAGCCAGAATGACGAGCGCGAAGGTGACGATCTGCGTATAGGTCGAACCGAGAAGCGCGGTGATCAGCGCCTCGGCGACGCCGTAGATGAGCCCGGCCAGCACCACGCCCCAGGCGCTTTCGATGCCGCCGAGGATGGCGACGGCGAAAGCCTTGATGCCGAACAGCGTGCCCATGGTGGAGGAAATGGTGAACAGCGGCGCGACCAAAATGCCGCCGACGCCGGCGAGCAATCCCGACAGCGCAAACGCCGCCTCGACCACGCGCTCGACGCGGATGCCCATCAACCGCGCGGCATCCCTGTTCTGCACCACGGCGAGCAGCGCCTTGCCGTGCCGCGACGTTGCAAAGAACGCCTGCAGGCCGGCGGCGAGTGCGAGCCCAATCACCGGAATCACATTATCCGCCCGGCACGTCGAAGTGGAATAAGATCGAGCACCGCCTGTTCTGCCACATCACGCAGACTTGGCGTGGGCGACCACTCGTCGATCGCATGGCCGTAGTCGAGCTGATTGCCGCGACGTATGCGAGATCGCCATCGCCTTGATGTCGGCGGGCTTGACGGCGAGTTCGTCGAGCTGGCCGGCGAGCGTTTTCGGCCGTTTCACGTGGAGTGTGCCGTTGGCGCTGGTCGTGCCCTCCGGCGTCGCGGCAAGCGCGTCGGGAAGGCCGGTATCCCAGAGGAACCAGCCCTGGGGGTGATGGATCAGGTAGCAATTGTCGGAAAGCTCGATCGGCACCCCGACATTGACGCCCGGAGACCAGCGCGACTGGTCGGCGGCGGACATGTGGCCGCAGTCGAGGACGTAGCCGCGCCGCGCTTCAATCCCAATCACCCGGTGTCCTCGCTCGAGGGCGACCGTGATGTGTTCGGCGACGGTTCCGCTGTGATCATTTCGACGCCGGGCCACACGCCAGGTCATCAGTCGCTGCTCGCCTTCGTAGTGGACCATGATGTAGTCGTCAGGGCCGAGCGCATCATGATTTTCGGCCGCGAACGGCCGCGCGAAGGTCTTGATCAGCCCTTCGTAGGGCGTCTTCAGGTCTTCGAGCGCCGTGCGGATCGCATCCGCGTCGGTCGAGCCGGCCTGGGCGATGCCGAGCGCGAGAATGTGCATGGCATCGTAGGCGTCCGCCGTGCCGACCGGAGCAAACACGTCCTCCGGTCCCTTGATCTGCGGGTATTTCTTCATAAGCGCTGCCAGCACACGCTGGCCGACCGGCCCCTGCTTGCCGAAGAAGCTGTAGGTCTGGATGAAGTGCGCTTCGCCGGCGGTCGGACCGGCGAGCTCCGGGAAGCGCCCGCCGGAAATGCCCCAATGCGACACCACCGGCGCCGTCCAGCCCATGCGCTCGCGATTTCATCACCTGCGCGCCGGGCAGGGCATTGACGACGAGGATGATGGCGTCGGCGCCGGCATCCTTGAGCCGCGCCAGCTGCGGCACCATGTCGACGTCATTGTTCTCGAATTTCTCGATGCCGGCGATCTCGACCGATGGATCGGCCTTGCTGGCGGCGACAAGGCCCTTCTCGTTGCCCTGTCCCCAGGGATTGTTGATGAGCATCAGGCCGGCTTTCTTCGCGCCGAACTTCTTGTGCGCATAGGCGAGCAGCCGCACGTCGACCAGGGCATCCACCGCCGAAACGCGGAAGGCGTAGTTGGGAGTGGCGCCGTTGCGCGTGATGCCGGTGCCGGCGGCCCACACGCCCATGTAGATGCGCTTCTCCTTGTTGAGCAGCGGCACCACGGCCAGCGACACCGGCGTGTCGATGCCGCCGAAGACTGCCGCCACGTCGGCGGAGACAAGCTCGCGCGCGGCGATCAAACCCTTGGGCGGGTTCGAACTCGTCATCGCGCTGCACCACTTCCAGCATGCGGCCGCCAAGGAGCCCGCCCTTGGCGTTGATCTCGTCGATCGCGAGGGACAACCCGCGCGTAATCGCCTCGCCGGACTGCGCCGAAGCGCCCGAGAGCGCCGCCACGTGGCCGATCTTGATCGGGTCGGCGGCATGCGCCGAAGCCGCCCGCACTGCCCATGACACCCTGTTTCTTGCTCGATGACCTTGCGTAACGGCGGCAAGGCGCACTGCACGGCGTCCCAGATACGCAGCGCGGCAACGTCGTGATAGTCGTGCCGATAGACGTTTCCGGCGCCGGCCATGCTCTTCCATGCAATCTCGGGATGCCGCGCCTTCAGTTCGTCGGACAATCGGCGTGAGGCCTCTGAAATGACTTCAAGGCACTGCGCCACCGGCAAGCGCTGATCCCGGTTGGAGCGGTTGGGCGCAGCATCTGATTCTTCATCACGAGAAGCCAGACCGCGTCTGGTCCCCCTGGGGAAAACGCGCCGCCGGGGTAGCCTGACTACGGTCGGGCTACGCCCTCCCTCCGTCAGCCTGCCCCCGGCCCGCTCGAAACCGCTTTGCGTCGGGCCCCCGGGATCGACGTAAGCAGGGGCCCATTCAATTCTTGGAAAACAACCCCATACAAAGTAATTTTTGGGTGCGCTTCATGTGCCCCAAGACAAGGAGAAATCGGCTTCGCCTTCCAATTGTAAGATTCCATCCGGGGTCCAGTTGCCCCCAAGCAGCCGCCCTGAGGCGAAGCCACACCCGCGGCCGAAGGCCACCGCCATTTTCCGCGCGATCACGCGTTAGTTGGCATACGGTCAATCTTCGCAGTGCCCCATCTAGCGCAATCATCCGAACATCCGAACACTTTCACGTCTTTTCGCCGCCCCCACGCTTGAGTGTTCGGATGTTCGGCTCGGGTGGCAAGAAACGCGCAAACGCGTCCTCGAATTGCGCCGCCCTGTAACCGTGTCGCGAGAGATCTGCTCGCTTGGTCGGATGAACGACGACAGGGCGAATCTCGAAGTCTTTCAGCAATGCCGCGACTTGGTTTTTGGTGATTGGACCTCGGCCGCGATATTCGTGCCACTGCGAGTCTGCATCGGCGAGAAGCTCCTGCACCACCTGCTCCGATGTTATCTGCGTGCGATTCTTGGCAAACATCGCCCGCAGTGCTGCAAGCAGCTGGACTCCTATGCTGGGTTCATATGGAGTGCGAGAGAGGTAAATCGCAGAGCGACGCGCCTGCTCGGGCCAACCACCACCAGCAAGCTGCGCAATTTGCAACGGTAATTTCCAATTGGCGCTCAGCCGATTGTTAAAACCTGGCGGTTGCGGCGGCTTCAGTTCCTTGATGACACTGACGTTGTCGGCAGCCCACCGTGCAAGCTTCCGCCGAATCGTTGAGAACGCGGGATCATCTGCGTACGCGAAGTCCGCAGCTTTTTCCTCGGGCTTTTTGGGCCACATCCTGAGAATAATACTTCGACTTGCTATCGTGCGGGGCAATTTAGTCTTGCCCAGGATGCCGAGAATTTTCGGGCAGAACGGATCGTACCAGCGCCCCTGCCGGGGAATTCTCGTGCCACGGCTCCAACCGGCATTGACGATCGCCCGTAGGTCGGACTTTCGGTAAAACAGATCATCGGCCTCATCGATAATCAGGGTTGGGTGTTCGCGATCGACTGTACGGTATACGCTGGGGCCAGTCGGTTCGACGCTGACAAACGGTTTCGGCACCAGAAAACGTAGAACACCAAGGAGGGTGCTCTTGCCGGAATCGGGTTCGACAGAAATTGCGGCCAGAATAGGGGAGTGCGTCGCGCCCTCCTGTGCCCACGCCATCGTCGTCCACAGCACGGTCGCGGTCACCGCTTCAGGGCGCATGACGATGTACTTGCTAGTCTTAGCGCTGATCTCCTGAAGGAGCACACGAGTCTCGACCGGATCGGGCCAGGGTTCGACATCCCATGGATCTGTTGATGCAGCCCTGCTCTCCATGCCAACAAACACTGTGAAATCATCGCGAATGGCAGCAACGTCCTCATCAAATCGTTTCGCCAGTTCAGCGAGCCTGGTCTGGTGCTGCCCGCTCGGCAAACTGATCAGGTGCTCGAATGCTTTCTGTTTTTCCTTGCTTTTGCGTTCGGCCCTCCTGTCGATTCGCTCCTGTTCGCGTTGCTTGCGCTCTTGCTCACGTCGAACCGCAAGTTCTTGCCGTCGGGCTGCAGTCTCTGCGTCCCGCGCCTTTTTCTCGCTGTCCTTGATGATCGCTACGATCAAGCCTTGCAGGGTGGCACGCGGTACGCGGAGCCGTTCAGCGCTGCGGTCGATCCACAGCCGCCACTCTCCGGGCGCTAGGCTGGCCAGGCGCGTCGCCTCGACCGTCACGCGCCTAGCATTTTCCTCAGGTGTGACTTCGACCCTCGGGAAATCGAGCACCTTCTCGTCAATGCTCATGAGCAACTAACCTCTTGAACTAATCCGTCTTTGCTTGGCCGAAATCGCACAGGGTTGATTGATGTTCGCCGCCACTCGCGGACCGGCACGATCGCAAAAATGAACGATACGCTCGGGAAAAGCCTGCATTTCCATGCATCTGCGTTGACAGTAGCGCAAGGGTCCACCTCTTGCCCGGCCTGCTTAAGTTCCGTACAATACGGAACAGTGTACGTAACCTACGGACATGTCAATGGCCCCTAAAACCGAGCGTTTCGAAATGCGCCTAGAGACTACAATGATCGAGCGCGTCGACGCTTGGCGCCGGAAGCAAGAAGACTTGCCGTCGAGGGCGGAGGCCTTCAGGCGGCTCATTGAACTGGGGCTTTCGGCAAAGAAAACTGGCCCTAAGGTGAAAACCTAAGTCGCGCTGCGCGCGCATTGCGGGTACATGCACTTGCTTGCGCCGTAAACGACAAGGGATCGGCAACGTTGGCTGAAAAAGCTTTTAATGGCGCTCAAATCGCGTACGCTGAGCGTCAGGTGTACGCCAGGGATCGGGGCGAGCAAGATCCGGACCAATCGACTTCTCCGGAGGAGTGACGCCGCGTCGTCAATCCAAGCCCCAGCCGGAAGCTGCTGCCTTTGCGAGGCGCGCCTTTAGGGCGGCGACGGTGTCGTCGTCAACGAACTCGTATTCGCGCCCCTCGCCGACGCGCACGACGGCTTCGGTCGAGACGATCCGATGCTCTTTCAGAAGTTCACTCATGGTCTGCCTCACCCCGCCGGTCACTGCTGCTTGACGCGCAGCTTGTCGGTGATCGCCTCGGCGATGCCCCGCGCCTTCGTCTCGGACACGCTGTCGGCAATGACGCGCCCGATGTCGTCGGCGGTGTCGTGCTTCAGGTCGAACAGCGAGCCATTCCCCGCCGCCGCCAGCTGCTTTTCGAGGTGCGCGATCTGCTGCGTCTGCTCGACAAGGCGCCGCTTCAGGACGGTCAGGGGCGAAGTGGGCGAGGTCGCCTCGTTGCCACCGGCACGGACTTTTAGCTCTCTCTCCACCCGCTGCCGCGCCGAGATCGGCGAGTTGAGCCGCGCGCGCTGCCCGACCGTCATCGTCTCCCGGATCTCGCGCAGGACCGACAAGCGCTCCGGCGCGTCGTGCAGCCAGAGCACCGCCGAGATGGACGTCTTGTCCATCGTGTCCAGGCCATCGTGCTCCATCAGTTTCGCGAAGGCCCGGGCATATCCCTTGCCCTCGGGCCGATTGACGTACGCGATCCGCATCGCCAAGCGGCGCCGGATCAGCAGACCGGGACCGTACGCGAGCCAGTCGTCGAGGTGCGCGCCGCTGCCCATACGCCGCCAGCGATCACGGTCATCATCGAGGACCTGACGCTCGCTGACAGTCAGGTCGGTTTGTTTTATCGTGTCGATCGTCATGGCGGTCATCCTTCCGCGATGATCGTCGTGACGGTGCCGTCCGTGTTCACGCGCGGGCGGCCCGCTTTCTCGTGGGTCTGCATCGGTGGGGCAGATAGACGTTGTCAAGCGTGCTGTCAATTATGACTTATGAGCCGTTAGCCATAAGCAAAAGGTAAGCTGGGCTTTCCTTGGCGTCGGGCCACGCTGTCATCAAGCGGCATAACCCAGCCCAGCATTGCCGCGAATGACGGGTTATTCTTACCCAGCCATATGAGGCAACCAACCGTTCCTTCCTTGCCGGTGTGGACCAGCTCAGTCTCCACTGTCGGCTCGCCCTTATCGTCGACCTTGATCTCTCGGTCCGGTTACCCGAGCCGCTCAGCTGCCTCCAGCAACGCATCCTTCAATTGTTGCGTAGTGCTCGGCCAGAGGTGTCCAAGGCCACGGTCGCCAAGCAAACCAAGGCTGACGACAAGACCGTCGCCAAGGTGCGGCGGAGCTTGAGGCGACCTCGGAAATTCCGAGGTTGGAAAAGACGACCGGAAGGGACTGTTCTGCGTCCATAAATCATTCTCCGGCGCTTCAATTAGCCTCGCCCGGCCCCTCGTTCTCCTCCCGCATGTCGCGAAGGAATTTCGGCTCCATCGCCTCCTTCATCGCCGCCAGCACCGTGGGCGACCACCCCTTGGCGATCATCGCCGCGCGCCGCTCTTCGACCGTCTCGTAGCGGACGACCTTCTTCTCCTCGACCTTCGCGTTTATGTCGAGCGGGATCAGCTTGCCGTACAGCGCTCCGAATACCCCGGGGTGGTTTGCGGCGAGCCATCTGAGGTAGCCCGCCTCGCCGCCGTCCTTGCCGAACTT